>NZ_JBALCP010000034.1:0-83690 GCF_036919675.1 Nostoc sp. | reverse complement strand
CAAGCTAAGAACATCGGGAGCCAGATGCACGGAAACGGGCACGTCTGGATCTAACTGAGAGGTGCAGGAGATAATACTCCCCATCGACTCAACCTTAATTGACTGAAATGGGTGATTCACACCCGAAAATCCCCGAATCGGGAAAGAGCAAGTCACGCCAGGGGATACCTGCTCGGTAACGATATATAGCGTTTCCTAAGCAACTGAGATACACCCAAATATTGTTTCACAAGGTTAGTAGCTTTGAAAATGTACCTCACCGGGTCGGGAACCGCTATAACACTGCTTCGATAAACAATCGATTGTGCTTTAGCGGTAACTCCCACATCGCCCTCTCACCCAGGTAGCAGGTCTTTGATTCTCTCCTACTGGTCATCACGCAAACGCGTATCGGCGCGTCATCGTTTTTTTGTTGTCTATTCTTCTTTAGCAGTTCTGATTTCAGTTTAAGTAATTGATGACACGCCCTAGCGCTGTTTTATTACTCTTGTTAGAGAATATTATAAGCCTTGTTTTTCCATGCTTGGTTACGAGCAAAGATTTTTTTTGGTTGATAAAACAAGGCTTTGAACAAGATTCAAGGTCAGCATCTTTTTTCTCTTGCCAGAGACATAAAAGAGCGCTAGTTACGATACTTCCCGTCTGTCGATGTTGTTTGAGTCATTTTTCAATAAAACTTAACGCGACTCAAAATTGCTTGGCTAGCAGCCTTTGAGAAATCTTCCCTTCAGCGTATGTCTCAACAATTTTCTGGCGTAGGTCAAGTGAGTATGCTTTTATTTCTATTGAAGGAAATACGATTGAGCTATTCTCTAGCTGTACCTCACTAGATCGGGAAACACTATATGTAAAATTTTGTAACGATAATTAAATTTTTGATGCATTTCTTTATATTATATATTTGCAAGTTTTGTTAATCAGTAATTATGCGTAAATAAACAAAGAACTTCTAAGCAAGACTCAATTAGTCTAGCGAAACATGCTAAAGTTGGGATTCAAATAGGATCACTAGCTGTCTAAAGTATTTATCGAGAAAGTAAAAAACGCTATGACTATTTCAATATTATCAAATCACTAACTTTTGCTCATGGATTAAGACTTCTTGCTTGTTTATTGTATAAACCAGTTGTTGATATTACATGTCCCAAATTAATATTATTATCTTGGGTGCTAAGTATGTTATTTATACTGGTATATATGCTGTAAATATTACTCTTGAATATCTGCACAAGCAGGAAAAAATAGTTCGTTCTTCTGCATTCATTATTTGTGAACCTTAAGATCATGAGCAGATTGCTAGCTTTATAAAAAAAGAAAAGTATTATATTGTATCTGGAACGGCGAATGCTAATTCATTAGGCAGATATCAACGTCAGCAAAACTTGAATCAACTTAATCAATTAGCTGTAACAGAAATTTTTATACCTTGGGATACTCTAAAAAACAGAATACTTTTATGCTTGATAGTTTTGGGAGAAATAGTATTCGAGAAAACAGACCCTGGCTGAGGTGAGTAGCTCCACTATTAGTCGTGTACTGAAACGTTTGGGATTACACCCGAAAAAAACATTCCATGCCACTCAAAAGCAGACAGAGCAAGTTCAAAACTTACGAAGAGATTACAAGAAACAAATAACCACCCTACGAGTAAAGGATTTGGTATTTGTGGATGAAGCTGTAGTCAATTTAGGAATGACTCGTCAATTTAGACGGGCATTATCAGCACAAACAGCTTATGGAACACGTCTTCAACAACGAGGTAAGAATGTGAGTCTTATAGCGGTTATCGATTGGATGATAACACCAAAATCCTTGCTGTCAAATCATTTCAGCAAAGTTTTTGTATCTCACTCAACTGCACACCGCTATATAAGTGCAATCGCATTGCGAGGTGTTATTGCTTCGACAGCTATTCTGGAGGCAACAGAACAGTGCCTTACGGAATATTTAGAGTCAGTAAGCGAGTATTATATATAACTCTTAATTTCAGCAAATTAACTTCATAGTACACACGTTCGTATCTGAGCCAAATGTTTACTGCTATAAGTAATTCCCTCTCAATGATGGTCAATCGGTTAGCACAAAGCATTACAGCCTTTGTATTAACCGCTGCTATTGCTAAGACTCTAGGAGTTGAGGCTTTAGGGCAGTATCTACTAGCGTATAGCTTCTACTATATGTTTATGGGCATTGCTTCACAAGGGCTAAAAGTATTGTTTACCAGAGAAATAGCCCGTGAACCAGAAAAAACATCTGTTTGTTTAATAAGTGGTAGCTGGTTGCAATTAATATTTAGTTTTTTCAGTTATGGGGCTTTGGTGATTGTAGTGTTTTTACTTCCCTATAGTTCTAAAACCTCGACTATTTGCTACATCATGGGCTTCACGATCATTCCTTTTGCACTTTCTAATATCACTGAGGCAATTTTTCAAGCTCAAGAAAAGATGCATCTGATTGCCATCGCTACAGTGCCAGTGTACATTGGACGCGTAATCATAATGATTTGGGCGATGCAACTGAAATATGGAATTGAATCTGTGGGGGCAATTCTATTTTTTTCAGAAACACTAATTTTGGTAATTGAATGGATTTTTATCACACAGTCAGTCAAAATCCAATGGCAGATTGATAGAATTTTTATATGGAATACAATTAAAAATGTACGGACATTTGTTGCTATTGAAGCAATGGCTGTAGTCAGTAGCAGAATGCAAATCTTGATTCTTTCATTGTTAGGAAATGAATTTTTAGTTGGTCTTTTTGGTGGAATAGGACAAGTGCTACAACCCTTTTGGATTATTGCCAACAGTATCAGTGTAGGAATGTTCCCGACACTCTCAAAAGCAGCAGATCAAGGACAGGAAAAGCAGCAGCAGATCACTGAAAGCTTTATTGAAATTATACTAGCTATGGGATTACCCTTATTCCTTGGATTGTTATTTTTTGGTAAAGATTTACTAGTTTTTATCTATACCCCTAGTTTTGCTCAAGGAAGTTTAGCTCTGAATATAACTGCTGTATCACTGCTTTTCTTGCCCTTCATACGCACACTGTGCAATCTACTTGTAGCCAATCATTTTGAGATAGTGAACCTGCGTGAAGTCTTTATTACAACTATATTATCAAGCTTGGTAGGTGTGGCATTAGTTCCGCAATATCATTTACTAGGTGCAGCTATAATGACATTGGTAATGACTGTTCTTGGCTTTAGCCAGTATGTTTACTTTACTTATACTCTCTTATTTCCATTACATTTTTGGCGAATTATTCGCCGTCCAGTTGTAATCGGCACTTTGATGCTAGTTATATTTTTAATTTTAAAAAATATTAATTTAGACTTTTTATTAACTCTGATTATTGCGACTTCCTTCTATTTTTTATTTGTTATTTTGATGAGTATTCATGTTTTAGGTGGAATTCATATTATCTGGGAAAAGTTTGTAAAAAAGGTAAAAAAGGGATGAAGTTTCAATGCTTGACCCTACTTATAAAATAGCAAATTTGCAAAATCTTAAAATAACTAAAGCAATTAATATTGAATATCTTCAACCACAAAAAGCAACAACCAAAAAATTAGCACCGATAAATGAAACTAACCAAACAATCCAGGGCAAACGTATCTAAAGTATAAAAACCATTTTTCTGCAAGAGTTCCAATCTTGAGCATCAAAGACTATTTTTTAATCAAGATTTTTATCCAGTAAGCATTTCAGAAATCACGTGCATTTACCCTGACGGATAAATCCGCTGCTCACAATAAGGATAAAAATCCCTGTTTTCCCTAAATAAACTTAGCAACTCTGAAACCGTAATCAATTACGAATTACGAACTATTCGGTCACTATGACCTCATATAATGAGCATTTAAGTTGTATAAAAGCAGGGCTGAAGCCGCTTACTAGAAGCGAATCATTCTACAAAAATGAATGACGATTAGCTTACCACACTGAACATTAATTTTTTTTACAATCACTTTGAAATAATTACTAGACCTACTAGTCTAAAAAATTGGAATGGTAATTATAAATTCAGAACCTTGTCCTAGCACAGAATTTACTTCTAGAGTTCCCTGATGTTTTTGAACAATTATTTGATAGGCAATTGATAATCCTAATCCTGTTCCTTTTCCCACAGGTTTGGTTGTGAATAAATGGTTAAACATTTTTTGCCGAACATTACCCGATATTCCTACACCATTATCTTGAATCCGAATCAATGCGTGATTTGTATCCTTAATTAGGGCAGTATGAATTGTAATTTTATTGGGATTTTGCTTAATTTCATTAAAACTAAGTCCAGAGTTAGACTCTTCTACAGCATCAATGGCATTTGCCAATAGATTCATAAATACCTGATTCAGTTGTCCTGGGAAGCATTCTACTAGAGGAAATTTACCGTAATCTTTAACTATTTGAATATCAGGACGAATCTTATTAGCTTTCAAACGATGCTTGAGAATTAGGAGAGTGCTGTTAATACCTTCATGAAGGTTAAAGAGAACTTTTTGTTCTGTATCTCCTCTAGAGAAAGTTCGCAAGCTGTTACTAATGTTACAAATGCGATCTGTACCTTCTTTCATCGAGGAAATGAGTTTAGGTAAATCCTCGCGCACATACTCCAAGTCAATCACTTGGATTCTTTCTTGAATTTCCTGAGATGCTTTGGGATAGGTTTGCTGATAGAGGTCGATGAGATGTAATAAATTCTGAATATACTCTTGAGCAGGAGCGAGATTACCTGCTATAAACCCAACTGGATTGTTAATTTCGTGAGCTACATCTGCGACAAGACTTCCCAAAGTAGACATTTTATTCTGCATTATGTGAAGATTAAGAAGCATCATTTCTAATTCATGGCTTCTTTCTTCTAACTTATTTTGATATTCCTTTAATTCATCAATTACTTTCCTAAGCAAACATTCTTTTTTTTTATTTGTTTCTTCGAGTTTTGTCCGGTCTGATTCAGAGCGCTCCAATTGTTTTTGAATAATTCTATTCGCTTTTTTTAGTTCCTTAATTTCTTGTTGATAATCTACAATTTCCATCAGATATTACCGATTTCCCAGAATTAAAGTGACAAAAGTTTCATTATGAAATTGCATCTGACTAATTCCCTCTATAGGAGCAATCTCTCCATAAGAATAAAATCCACAGGCAGGTAAATAGTCAGTCAGACAAAGTTTTATATTCTGGTACTCTTCTTTTGCTCTTGTACCAAGTATTTGCCGACGAGCTACACATGAAAAAAACAAAATAGCACTTGGTTCTGCACCTGGATAGTTATCTAAGGCATTCATGAATGATGTTTTAGAAGCCGCCAGAATATCTTCATAACCCGCTTCCGCAATTTTAATAACTGCTTGATCGGGAATATCTCCAAAAAAGGTAATGCTACCAGATTCCTGATTGTAAGCAATAGGTGCTCTGATATAAAAATTGTCTCCATTCTGATCAAACACTGCTAGTGGATATTCAATTGAAGGAGGAAGCAAACCTAAATAATGATGATAAAAATCTAAAGCTGGCTTACCATCTATTTCATAGACTATGTTCTTATCTACTTTAGTCACTTTGCTTATTTGACCGATGGGATGCCAACCACTTGTAACACCGTGGGAAAACAATATTGTGCCTGAAAAAAGTAGAATTGGTACAGAATCACTTAATACTTCTGTTTGAAAAAATTGATATGTATTTTGATATCTTGACTGATCGGCTGCCAAACCACCAAATATCGGCACATGTTGCCCAAGAGCTAGCTTTAAGCCATTCAATATAGAGACACCACTAGTTGTAAGACTCTCTGGATGAGTTAAGCATAGCTTTGGGGCTGCGGTACTTTTTGCTTTAGCTTGCTCCACAGCTTGTTTAGTTACAGTAACTGGATCACCTGAAACTTTGCGTCCAACTCCTGCATGAATTTCAACTTCGTCTGAGCAAAATAACATTAAGGTGATTGAGTCCTGCTGAAACTCTAAGACAGAAGAAATTTCTCCATCTGTTGTTCCACCAATCAACTCAATCCCCGGAAAAGCCTGATGAATTTGCTGCAAAATCAGGGAATGTTCAAAGTCAATTGCAGCAAAAATAATTCCAGCTTTTGGTATATTTCCTGCAAGAGAATTGGTACATTGCTGAAGAACTTCTTCAACTGCTGATAGAGAATCTGGATCGTTACTGTGACCTACTACTGCTTTGAACATAAATTTACCTATTACATTGATGAACGTGATTTGCTATGATTCTTAAATGGGAAGCTTGATAATAAACTCTGAACCTTGTCCTATTGCTGAATTTACCTCTAGAGTTCCTCCATGTTTTTCGACAACAATTTGACGGGCAATTGATAATCCTAATCCTGTACCTTCACCCACAGGCTTGGTGGTGAATAAATGGTCAAATATTTTTTGCTGGACATCAGCAGACATTCCCATGCCATTATCTTTAATGCGAATCAAAATATGATTTTTGTTTTCATTGAGGGTAGTCTGAATCAAAACTTGGTTGGGATTTGCTTCAATTTCAAAATAGGTGCGTCCTACATTAGACTCCTCTAAAGCATCAATGGCATTAGCTAATAAATTCATAAATACCTGATTTAGTTGTCCGAGAAAGCATTCTAATTCTGGCAAATTATCGTAATCTCTAATTACTTGAATATCGGGTCGATCCTCAGATGCTTTTAAGCGGTATTTGAGGATCATGATTGTGCTGTCTATGCCATCATGAATGTTGCAAGAAACTTTGCGATCGCTATCTGCTCGAGAAAAGGTTCTCAGACTAGTACTAATGTTGCGAATACGCTGAACACCCTCTTTCATTGAGGAAATTAAATTAGGTAGATCAGAAAGCATGTACTTCAAATCTATCGCTGCAATTTCCTCTTGAATTTCTGGAACCGGATTCGGATAGTGCAGCTGATAGAGATCAATGAGGTTAATCATGTCTTGGAAATATACTGAAGCGTGTCTGAGATTGCCATGAATGAAACCAACGGGATTATTAATTTCATGAGCAACTCCTGCTACTAATTGACCAAGGGCAGACATTTTTTCCGTCTGTACAAGCTGAAGTTGAGACTCTTGTAGGTCTTTTAATGCCCTAGACAACGCTGCTGTCCTTTCTGCAACTCGTTTTTCTAAAGTTTTTGTGAGATTTCGTAATTGAAGATGGGTTTTAATTCTAGCTAATAACTCTTCTTCATGAAAGGGTTTTGTAATGTAATCAACTGCCCCGATACTTAGACCAGTTACCTTACTATCTGTATCAGAATTGGCTGTCATAAAAATTACTGGGATATCACAAGTTGCTGAATTTTGTTTCAACTTTTTACAGGTTTCAAATCCATCTATTCCCGGCATCATCACATCTAATAAAATCAAATCAGGTAGGATAGATTCAGCCTGTTTAAGTGCTCTTTTACCATCCATTTCTGTAGCAACTTCAAAGCCTACATTAGTCAATATCTCAAAGACCATTTCTAAATTAGTAGTAGTATCATCTACAACTAAAATTAAACTATCTTCTGGTACATTCGGCATGTTTCTAACTTTCTTATAATTCATGTATTGAAATTAATTTAACTCCTTGTTACTTGTTCACTATTCACCCTGTGATCGCAGCTAAGTCACCTCTATTTTATTAGCAGACTGATTGATAAATTTCTAGTCTGACAATCCTATAGTTCCCAAAAACTCTGATAACAGCAACATTCTCACACTAAGTTGCCCTATGCGACCACAGAGGCAATCGCTACAGGGTGGAAATTAACCAGCAATCTGCACTTTCACCGAAGTTGAAGATCCTCTTTCATGAAGGCGATCGCTCTGATCTTAGTGATTATTACCCTTGTCTTTTTATAAAAATAGTGCTATTCCAGAATAATATTGTTGATACCACAAGTTAACTTTTTCAGTTAATCAAGAGTATTTATTATGAGTTCATACAACCATAACTATTTTTAAAAATAAATTATAATTCCGGAGAATTTCGGTTATTTTTCTAAAAAAATTGAACAATAAGTAGTTCAAAAGGAAAGGCTAACAGGCAATTCTGCTACAGTGACCCACGTTTAAAAACGCGGGATTTAAATGAACTATTACTACTAAATTTATCTGGTAAATATTTGCTCTTGCTGCTTTCGATCTGTGAACTAGCTATCAAGTTTTGATGCAAATTTTGGATGCGAAAGACTAAACAACAAAAAAGCCTGCCGTTCTCCTTAGCTTAAGAGCAAACTGCGGCAGGTTTAGTGGGTTTAGAACTGCTTTGCTAAACTGTCAACCTCTTCTCCTGCGAAGACGCTGCATAAAGGGGGAATTCAAAATTCAAAATTTATAGAGGCGCAGATAATTGCTAGTACAACATGGCGGAAATCCACCTACTATCTCAATTAACAATACTTGGAGCTTAACATGGGGCAAAATCCCTTGTTAAAGGTAGTCAAACTTCCGCCACAGTGTACTAGTTATTTTTCCCTGTTTTTGAATTTTGTTGTCAACCATGATTTATCAAAATAAGTGTTTTTGAACTAACCATTTTTATCCGCTTTTAATGGGACACCTGTTATTAGAGACTGGGTATTTTGGCTGTGATAATAATAACGAGCACAAATGCTACTTGATTTTTTGTTTAATAAAAGTCACAACCTGAGTTAGCTGTTTCTTCAAACCATCAATTTCTGCTTGCATTTTGACAATTTTCTCGTTCAACGCATTAATTTCTGTGTCAGAGACTCCTCCAGCGCTAGGAGTTGCGATCACAGTATTTGCTGCAGTAGGAGTTGCGATCGCAGTATTTACGACGCTAGGGGCTGCTACCGTACCATTGGTGACACCAGAAGTTGCATTTATGCCATTTTTTACAGTAATTTCTGCTGCTACTGGGACTAGTTCTGGGCGTGGCTGTTTCGCCTTGGTCATAGCTAACTTAATCGCACTAATTAGTTGCTTCTGATCAAAAGGCTTGCCCAGAAATTCAAAATATTCAAAAGGTTCTGTGATTTTCTCGGTCACCTCTTCCTTGCGACCAGACATGATCACCAAAGGAATTTTCCTTAACTCCGGATCGGCTTGAACTTTCTGGAAAACCTCCCAGCCACTCATTTTAGGCAACAGGAAATCCAGCATAATCAGGCTGAGTTTTTCCTGAAGGATGAAATTTAGTCCTTCCAAACCGTCTTTTGCTTCCAGTACCTCAAAATTGCCCGGAGGCAACATTTCTCGTACTTTTACCCTGACAACTGTAGTGTCATCGATAACTAAAATCTTGTTGCTTGCCACGACTGTTTGCTCTAACAGAAACTTTAAGTGTAAATAGCGGCCTTGCCGATTGTCCTTGAGAATTCTCCCACTATATACAAAATTTCTATGAATTGGGGGATAGTATATTTCGGTATAAATGACATTGCTAGAGGTGTTTTGCAAAACTTTTGCTTGCGCTCTTTTCAAATTGTGTCATGGTGATATTTAAGGCTTTAGCTTTGATCTAGGGCATAAGGGACATGAGGACATGAGGACACAAAGACATGGTGACTTCATTAAGAGCGTCCCTGCGTCTGGCGCTTCCTGCGTCTATTCTTATGCATCATTTGTTAATTGACAGACCACTACTCTATATCCGCATCTTGCTTGGATGTCTATGATTTCGTCACAACAAGCCGAACTAAAGTCTGAAATTACGGCAATGCCTAGCTGGTTACGTCGCCCTATTGGCAAAGCCAGTGAAATCTCTACCGTACAACGCATTATTAAGCAGCGCCAAATTCACACGATTTGTGAAGAAGGACGCTGTCCCAACCGGGGAGAGTGCTATGCCCAAAAAACTGCAACTTTCTTACTAATGGGGCCTACTTGCACACGCTCTTGTGCTTTCTGTCAAGTAGATAAAGGTCATGCACCAATGCCTGTTGATTTAGAGGAACCCCAAAAAGTAGCACAGGCGGTGCAGCTTTTGGGATTGCGTTATGTGGTGCTGACTTCTGTAGCCCGTGATGACTTGCCCGATCAGGGCGCAGTCCACTTTGTGAAGACGATCGCGACTATCCGCCAGTTGAACCCAGAGACTCAAATTGAAGTGCTGACCCCAGATTTTTGGGGTGGTGCTGGTGTTGGGGAGTCAGGTCAACGCCAGCGGATAGCCATTATTGTAAAAGCCAAACCAGCTTGTTTCAATCATAATATCGAGACAGTGCGACGGTTAACTGGGCCAGTGCGCCGGGGAGCCAAGTACGATCGCTCGCTTTTGGTACTGGCTGTGGTCAAAGAAATTGATCCGACAATTCCCACCAAATCAGGTTTGATGCTGGGACATGGAGAAACTACCGATGAAGTCGTCGAAGCAATGGCTGATCTAAGGGCTGTGGGGTGCGATCGCTTGACTCTTGGGCAGTATATGCGTCCTTCTCTAGAACATCTACCAGTCCAAAAATATTGGACTCCAGAGGAATTCGATCAACTCGGCAGATTAGCATGGGAAATGGGATTCAACCACGTTCGTTCTGGGCCTCTGGTTCGCAGTTCCTATCATGCTGGAGAGGAGGGAGTAGGGAGTGGGGAGTAGGAGGAGAAGAGGCGGGGAGCAGTGAGCAGAGGGAAAAGGAGGTAATTTTAATTCTCCCCCTTGCCCCCTGCGCCCTACCCCTCTGCCTCTTCCCATGCCCAATTCCCAACTTCACACAAATATTCTTAAAGAATTTGGATATTTGGTACACCAGTTTGGTATTTCTTAAAAAGTCCTGACATTAGGAGAACCGCATTATGACTGCTAAAGCTAAGAATTCCCCAGTTGCCGACAGTGGAGCTAAACCTCCCTACGCCTTTCGCACAGGCTGGGCACTGCTGTTGTTAGCTATCAATTTCTTGGTAGCAGCCTACTATTTCCACATTATTCAATAGTTAGAAGTGGAGTGGTGCTGCTCAAATCGTTCCTTTGAATAAACCTTTGGGACGAATGAGCAGCACCAAAATCATGATCAACAGTGCTACACCTTGTTTGTACTGTGAACCCAGCCAAGGGGTGCTGACTTCTTGGACGATACCAATGATAAAAGCTGCTGCGATCGCACCGTAAGGGTTGCCAATGCCACCAAGAATCACTGAGGCAAATAACGGTAAAATTAAAAACCATCCCATATTCGGGCGCACGGCTGTAATTAACCCATACATACTGCCGCCTAATGACGTAAGAGTGCCGGCAATTAGCCAAGTCCAGAAAATTACTCGGTCAACATTGATACCTGAAACCCTGGCTAAGTCCAGATCGTCAGCAACTGCTCGCATCGCCTTACCAATTTTGGTATTTTGCAGCAGGTAATGCAGCGCCAAAATTGCTAGCACCGCCAACCCCAATACCAATAATTGATTTTGCGGTATCTTTAAACCCAAAATATCTAAAGCTGGGGTAACAGGTAAATCATAATTTTGGTTCTTGCCACCCCAGATAAAAATAATCCCATTGCGAAGAAATAAGGCAAGCCCGATAGAAATAATAATCAGCGTAGTGGAAGTAGCACGAATAGAGCGCATCTTTGACCAGAGTAACTTTTCCGATAACAGCATTGCTGCTACTGTTCCCGCCGCCGCCAGGATCATCGACAGCCAAATATTGACTCCAATAGTGTTTATCAGCCAGGTTAGATAGGCTCCCAAAGTTAGAAAGTCACCATGAGCAAAGTTAGATAGCCGTAAAATTCCATAGGTAAGAGTGAGTCCAACTGCGGCTAGAGCAATAATGCTCCCTACCGCAATCCCATTAACGATTAGTTGGGCGAATTGTGTATCCATAAGCCTTAAGTTGCTTTAAAAAATTTTAGGTCAGTGATTCATATAATAATTTTTTTGGTCTAGCTGCTAAATTCGACATCGTTCGACATCATAAGTTATGGTTGATAACAACATAAGTTATGGTTTATAAATAAAAAAGAATTGTCCGCTAATATACAGAGAATCCTGTTCGGATTTTTATGCGAAGCTAAACTTGTTCAGCGGTCTAGTTGACCATGCAGCAGTATTCAAGCTTACCAGACCAGAACTCACAGATAGATGCAAGGCCAAAACTTTTGACAATAATTCAGCAACTTCGCGCCAAGTTGTGGCTGGAGAGCAGCTTGAACCAGTTGCAAAGTTGCCTTAATGATTGCCTGCTTTCTGCTTGTAACACTGTCCGACCGGCAGGAGCCGCAGAAGCAGAAATTTTTCAAACTGTGGTTAAAGAGATTAACAGTGCTGTGGACAGCAGTAATGTGGCGTTTACGCATTGTGCCGTAGGCATTGCTCTGTTTCAAGGACAAGAAACTGTTGCCACAGTTTGCTATGTTTCTTGTTCTCCATCCCCAAACTCACAACCTCCATTTCTAGAAGTGCTAACAGCAGAAAAAAAGCTGCTGTTGAGGTTGCAAGAGGTTATAGAACTCGAAGATTTACAGCAGCTTGAGAATCAACAACCACCGAGCGCTTGGCGGTTAGCTGATGATTCTGACAACGTCATGGGCTGGCTAATTATCGCCGCAGCGCCCCTAAGCTCTGATCGTGAGTCGCTCATAGAATTACAAGCTCAACTCAGATCACAATTGATGGCAAGGTCTGCCAAGCACTGTACTACAGCCTTGGTACAACTTAGACACATCCTATCTTGGCAGCAGCGGTATCAACAGTTCAGTAACTCTAATCAAGAATTGGAGCGCACCAATCAACTCAAAAATCAGTTTCTGGCAAACACCAGCCACGAAATTCGCACACCGCTTGGTTCTATTATTGGGTTTACCCACCTGCTTTTAGCCCAAGGGTACCAACCAACCAAAGAACGTCAGCAAGAGTATTTAAATATCATTCAGTCTAGCGGCAAGCACTTGCTAGCTCTGATTAATGATATTTTGGACCTGTCTAAAATTGAAGCAAATCAGATGGAAGTGGTATGGGAAACGGTAGATGTACCACTGTTGTGTATCAATGTTTTGGCACTGGTAAAAGAGAAAGCCGCTAATAAGGGTTTGAGACTGTGCCTAGAACTTGAACCTGATATTACAACCCTAGTAGCCGACTCCTTACGACTCAAGCAAATGCTGTTGAATTTACTCTTTAACGCCCTAAAGTTTACTAGTAAAGGAAGTGTTGGCTTACAAGTTGCTCCCAAAGGTGTATTTGTGCATTTTACAGTTTGGGATACTGGCACTGGCATTTCCCAACAAGACCAGGCTCAACTGTTTGAACCCTATTTCCAAATTGCCAAGGCTGTTGCTGGTGGTGTTGAAGGTACAGGTTTGGGTTTAGCAGTGACTCGCAAACTTGCCGAAATTCATGGTGGTTCCGTGAAAGTGGAATCTGAAGTAGATCGCGGCTCCCGTTTTATCCTCATACTTCCCCTTAAGCAAGAGACGGGAGTGGGAGGAGATGAGGGAGATGAGGGAGCAGGGGGAGCAGGGGGAGTACAGGGAGCAAAATACTCCTCATCTCCTTTGTTTTTCACCCCTAGTTCCTCTGTAGACATTTTGCTGGTAGAAAATGACTTACCCAACGCTGATTTGATGCAAATTTATCTGCATCAATTGGGATATCAGGTGACTTGGGTTAAGAATGCTGCCCAGATGTGGGAAGCTCTAACACAATTAGACCCAGTGGTGATTTTAATGGATGTTTGTCTGGCAGATGCAAATGGTCTTAACTTGGTACAGCAACTGCGAGAAAATCTGCAATATCGGACGATTCCAATAATTGTTCAAACAGCAATGGCGATGAAAGGCGATCGCGAAACTTGTCTAGAAGCTGGAGTAAATGACTATATTTCTAAACCGATTGATTTACCACTTTTAGCCAGTCTGGTGGCCAAGTACAGCAAAGCATCAACCGAGGTTGATGGGGAGATAGAGTAAAAAACATCTCAATAAATATACTTAGCAATTAAAATCGCAGTTATCTATATTTATGTAGCCGTTCGCTTCTAGTCTGGTAAAGAACATATTATTCCCTGAATTTATGGATTAGGATAGACTATTTTTGTTTGCTTCATGGACCAAGAATATGGTTATTAAAACTACATTTTACACCTCTAAATATTACATAGATTGCACTGAGATACTGATATCCGCTGATAATTTGGGATAATTTCGGACTTACGCACTTTACAAACTCACCCTAATGTCTATTACGCAAGATGTCCGTTTCTGGCTCTGCTCACAACCCTGATTTAGTCGGATATTTACTGTGTTGGGTGTTAGATATGGCTCAAAAGCCCAAATGTATAGTACATATGTATGATGCGTAAGTCCGATAATTATCTGTGTTTAGCTGCTCTGGAAAATTCCACATCCTCGGAATTTGTGCCTAGAATGGAATTTGTTGGGTGCTATAGGGTTTGGGCAGGATTGGGAAATGATGCTGACAGAAAAATTTGAGCAATTAAGAGCCTTATTTATAGAAATGGAGCAGGCGTTGATTGCTTACTCTGGGGGCGTTGATAGCACTTTGGTTGCCAAAATTGCTTATGATGCGCTGGGCGATCGCGCTTTGGCTGTCACGGCTGTTTCTCCTTCGCTGTTGCCAGAAGAGTTGGAAGATGCCAAAATTCAAGCTGCAACTATTGGGATTCCTCATAAAATTGTCCAGACTCACGAGATGGAAAATCCCAATTACACTTCTAACCCTGTCAACCGCTGTTATTTTTGCAAAAGTGAGTTGCACGACACTCTCAAACCTTTAGCTTTAGAGTTGGGTTATCCCTATGTAGTGGATGGGGTAAATGCCGATGATTTGCATGATTATCGCCCAGGAATTCAGGCGGCAAAAGAAAGAGGGGCGCGATCGCCTTTAGCAGAAGTGGGTGTTACCAAAGTTGAAGTTCGGCAACTTTCGCAACAACTCGGTTTACCTTGGTGGGAAAAACCCGCTCAACCGTGCCTCAGTTCTCGTTTTCCTTATGGTGAAGAGATTACTGTAGCTAAGTTACAACGAGTTGGTAGAGCAGAAATTTTCCTGCGAAAGCTAGGTTGGCAGAATTTGCGCGTGCGATCACAAGGGGATACAGCACGGATTGAATTACCCGCAGAACAAATTAAAGAGTTTGTGTTGACTAACGATTTACAGAAAGTAGTTTCGGCATTTCAGGATTTTGGATTTATCTACGTAACCCTGGATTTAGAAGGTTATCGCAGTGGTAAGTTGAATCAGGTTTTGAATCGGGAAGCCTTGAGCGTTAAATTATAAGATTTTGGTTCTATAGAGATAGAATTTATACTTCTTTACCTTCTAGAGAAACTAGAAAGCAACCGTTAATCCTCCAGGTATTATCTGGCTGTTTTTCCATAAAATATAAAGCTCTCAAGGGAACTCCATCAGGAGCAAGTAGCAACACTGGTTGAGTTATGTTTCCCTGCATGGTTGTTATCTTCTCAAAAAAGACAGAACGAGGACGGTATACTGCTGGGTAGCTTATCTTCACCATCTGCATAAAATTTTCTGGGGTTCCAAATTGCGCCTGAATTGCCGGACTGGCGAAGGCAAAAGCACCTTGGGCATCATCCTTTTTAAAGGCTGCCAATTGGTGTTCAATTAGAGAACGGATGGTGATGGCATCGTTGTCGGTAACTTCCATAAAAAATCTAAAATTGCGTAGGCGCAGTCCGTCGTAGACATCGCTCCAAGCGTCGGCGTAGTGAGCCGCTCAATTTTGGCGCTGAGTGAGCTTGTATTCTATCTGCTGTAGTGCCGAGCGCCACACATCATAACCCTCTTGAGACAGGTGCAACCCATCTGTAGTCAACTCTGGGCGCAAATTGCCTTCCATATCCGTAAACCAGCTATAAATATTTAGATAATTAGCGCCTTCTTGTTTGGCAATCTGGGTTAGTTGTATATTAATGTGACGAATGCGGCTATTGGAAAGTTTTGCTAGGCGAGTAGGCAAAATTGATTGGACAATGATTTGAGCTTTTGGGTGAGCCTGCCGTAAACGACGGATAATCCGGCGATAATTACGCAAAATTGTGTCATCACTAGCGCCTTTTCGTAAGTCGTTAATCCCAGCCATGACGTAAATCACATCCGGCCGCGTTGCCGAAAATGCCCCCAATCTTTTTAAAACTCCACTGGAAGTATCTCCAGATATGCCTTGATTCAGCCACAATTTCCCAGCAGGTAGTTTTTCTCTAGGAAACCACATGCTCAAAGAATCACCCACTAAGATACTTAGATGATTTGCACCTTGACCTTGAGCGATCGCTCTAGCTTCTAAAGCTAGTAAACTTTTCCAGTCATCATAAGTTAGTTGACGCTTCTTGATCGACTCCCACAATGATTGCAAATTATCATTATCTACACGTGTATAAATCTGACCTGTTTTCAGAGCCGCCAATCTTTGGTAGTAAAGTTGATTACCAGATGTCAGTGAGATACCAGTTGCTTGGGCGCTGGGGTTGACTAATGATTCTGTTGGGACTGGTAATCCCTGACTACTCAGTTCTGGTAAGGAAAGATCAAAGCTCTTGATATTTTTCTCACCTGTTGTTGGCTGCGAACTTTTTAGGGGTTGGAACGTTTGGCCACTGAGTTCTGGTAAGGGGAGATCAACACTGGGGATGATTTGTCTACTTACTATTGTCTGCGAGCCTTGTTTTAAATCCCACAGGAATCCAGAATTTTCTGGCAGGACAATCGACAAATGTGGAAGAGCCGATGCTGGTATTGCTAATCCTGTTAACAAGCCTATTGCCAACAGATAAGGATCCCTCATCGCTTTGTCTCTCCTCTACTCACTGCTTTTCCCTATGACAGCATTAGTTGCCTGTATTCAGGAAAATTTTACTTCGGTTAAGTATTATTCTTATTTACACTGTATAGTTCTGTAAAGCCTATTAACGAGATTATATTAGACAATTCACGATCTCTTTAAAGTACGGTTTTTTCGGTGGTATACAAGTCTTATTTGTGAGGATACTTCTAATAAAAGCACTATTTTCACAAGCTGACCATTTTTTATAACCAGTGGTCACAAATATTGCAAGTGGATGTAAACTCGGTCATTAGTGGATAATTTTTGATTATCTCAGGAAAGAGTTTTTTGCTTTTGATGTTGCTACTATAGGAAATAACCATTTGATTTCAGGTTTCCATATCTCAGGATATTGTGGCGATCGCATGATAGTTTGCTAAACTGCTAGGCGATGTCTGACGACAAAGCGCTTCTCGTCTACGCTTTTTAATTTCTCATATAAAATTGAGCGGTGCAAATGCATCAGTTATCAAATATGAGATTATTAAAGATTCGAGAATTAGCAGAAGAGAAAGCATGGACACTAAAAGAAATTTCTGATCATTATGGGGTAATTAACAGCACAGTTAGAAGTTATACCCGTCGATTAGGAATGACAACAGTTGACTTTACTGCTATCCACAGATTAGCTCACACCTTTGATGTGACGATTGAAGACTTAGTGGAAATTCTAGAGGAATAGGCAAAAGTTTAACTGTTGAGGATGTTCATAAGCTAATGAGCATTTAAGTTGCATAAAACCAGGGTTAGAGCCGCTTACTACAAGCGAATCAGTCTGGAAAAATGAATGACGATTAGCTTATCATACGATGATGTGCCCTTAATGAGCAAGTAAAAGGTTAGTTCTACTGAGAGTTCGAGAACTTGCTCAAAAAAAGGTTAGACTCTCAAATTGGTTTGAGAGAATTCTGGAGTAATCTACAGCGCTGTTAAACACTATACATGTTACGCTGAGATGAAAAAAGTTAAATTTGTTTACATCCAAAAGTTGCCTCTTACCTTTGATGCGATAATTAAAGATTTGATGCAGATTGTCCAGTAGTAGAAAAATTCCCTGTATTTCTATTGTAATTATATATATACATAATTGAAAATTTATGTTTGCTCATTGAAGTATGAGTTTAAACACATTTAAATTAAGTTTTAACTATAGAAAATAACTTCATTGGAAGTGCTAAGATTTAGGCTGAATCATTAGTGTTTTCCTTTTCTTCCGTGGCTAGAGCTAGTACAGCGATTGGTGTCAGTCCCATTATTAAAGAGATTGTGCAAAAACAGGCACATTCAACACGTTTGACCCTGAAAGAAGTTATTCTCATGGGGATGTTAGCAATTGACAAACTAGATGATCAAGGTCGTCAAGAGCTTGCAGATCAAGTTCATCAAATGCAGGTGAATGGAGAAATTTGAGTGAGTAGTTATGAATTACGAGTTATAAATTATATGTTTTAACTCCTCAGTCCTGACTCTTTACTTAATTTGCTTATTGGCTAAATCGATAACGACTTCCCGTTACATAATCTTCATTAATTTCAAAAGATATCCATTGGCGTTGCAGAGTTTCAGCAACAAACCCGGTTGTGTTAGAACCTGCAAATGGATCTAAAACCATATCATCTTCATCAGTTAAGAATTTGATGAAGAACTCGGCGAACCCTTGAGGAAAACGTGCTGGATGGGGTCTAATTTCTGCTGCTTTGCAGCGTTGTAAATAAGCGCTATTAGATTCAGTATTAGCAATTTCTAGCAAATTTGGCGGAATCGCACCTTGGTTATCCTTTTGAAATTTATCAGAAATATTATGTCCACTAGGACGTATTTTGGCCTTATAGCCATTTTTGAGTAATTGTTTCATACTTTGGCTATAAGGCTTTAAAACTTTTCTGTTATCTGCTTTAGGATTAGGTGTTTTAGACAACCACCAAACTGTATTTACAGAATCTTTCACACGAATCCGCCTGATTGTCACCCACTCAGCAGGGGCTGGCAGTCGAGCCGGATTATAGTGGTAAAATTCTTGAGCAAGAAAGAAACCTACTTCTTTGCATAATCTAACTAAAAGTTCGTATTGGTAGATACTCCGCACAGGATTACCAGGAAGGTAAGCACCGCCTAAATCTAGTACGAATGAGCCATTATCTGCCAGTACTCTTTTAAATTCATAGGCAAAAGGTAGAAACCACTCGATATATTTTTCAGCAGTTTCATTACCGTATTCTTTTTTTCGTGTCAGAGCAAATGGAGGTGATGTGATAATTAAATTAATACTATTATCATCAATAAATTTAATAAGTTTCAGGCTATCACCTAAATATGCTGCTCCGTTCGGCTGGGTATAAGAGGGATCAAAAATTATTTCTTTTGCTGGCGTTATTGGTTTTTCTTGCAAGAGTGATAAAATTATTTCGTTTTTTATAGTTATAACTTGTTTTGGTATTATCCAACTATTTAATTTTAAAAGTTATTTTTTTAACACAGAGGAACATAGAGGAAAGCGCAAAGTTACGCAGAGGAGTACATTAACTTTCGGCACGCTTTGCGATCGCGTAGCGTCTCCGACACATGACATATAGTTGGGTTTTGAGTAATGCGTTCTTGCCAGTTGGTAATTGTCTCGCAACGTGGGTTGGTACTTTATTGGAATTAGTATATATAGCTATTTTTTTAAATTCCTCTTCTAAAACATCACCTTGACAGATTTCATAGCCAAGCATTTTATATACTTCTTGAAAGGCTTCAAGCGTTTCTTCTCTACGAATACCGGGTGGCCAGTAGTATTGATGTTAAATATCTGGCCACCATCATGTTTCATCATCTTCTGCTGCCCAAGCAATACAGTTGTAATCAATTGTATCTGGACTGGTAAGTTTGTATCCATAGACAGTGAGGTTAGGATAATCACGCTCAATTTTTTCTGTGACAAACTTAACCCAAGCGTTATTATCTACCACCTGTAGCCTCTTTGCTTACCCCACTCTAGCCAAGCTTTAGTCATCTCTTTTACCTTTCCCCTATATTCTGGAGGAACAGGATCTTCTCTGCTGATGGATTTTAATGCCCAGAACCAGTGTCCAGATTTCTTTTCAAGCTCCCTAAGTAAAAGTGGGATTACAGCATTTCCCATACCAATAATTTGCTGGTATGCAGGGTGCATCGACATTTGGTTAGTAGATGATATCCCAAAAGTTTCTTCACGCCATTGCTTAACAAGCGCTGTAAAGGTAGCTTCTATTTCTGAGTTTTGCAGTTCTTCCATATTGCTGCTGATCACTAAGTTAATTTTAGGCGTAGGCGTAGCCCGTCGTAGACATCGCTTTCTTTTTAAATAAGTTCTCCATCTTTTAGTAAGTATATATCTGGTTCATCGTTAAGAATTTGAAAGACTCTACCAGTCTGGGCAAGTAGCATTAGATCACCAGTTGAAGGCTCTGATAAATCGAAAAACAGTTTTTCTTCCAATAGCGATCGCTCCTCATCAGAGAGAGATAAGATAGCTTGTATGAGAGATTCTACTAGTTTAATGTTCATTATTAGAAAGATTATCTATATCTATGTTATAAATAAACTTAGCTCTAATTTTATTTAGTTTCCTATTTTTTGCTAAACTGCGAATAGCTTGTTCTAACTTTTGCGATGCAGGTAAACCCAGATCTAAAAATTGTCTCACCATTAAATATAGATCAGGATGACCTTCTTGAAGCCATTGACAATATTCATCAATAGTAGAGTTATTTAGAAATTCAATATCTACTTTCAACCAAGGCGATATTGACTGGGTATTACTATTAATTATTTTTCTCAAAGCTATAGTAATATCTAGGGTTTGCTGATATTGATTTTTTTTCTCTTCTAGATATGCTTCTAAATCAGGATATTTACGCAATTTAGCTCTAAAAACATTTAAATCATTGAAATAATGTGGTTCTAAAGTTTTTAGCATATATTCTAATAAAGATTTTTCATAGCGAGAAATATCCAATTCTATAACTGAGGCAAATTTTTCAATTTGCTCAAATTGCGAAATACTCAAATAAAAATTATTTTCTTCCAGGAAAGTAATAATTTCATTAATAATCTGTTGTTCAGAATCTCCAAAGGAACTATAGTATGGCTTTCCAAGACTACGAATTTTTTCAATAATTGAAACTCCTTGTTCTCTTTGATTGAGAATCTCACCTATTTTAATAAATTCAGATTCAGCAGATATAGATAACGAGGTTTCAACCGACTGAATTATAAGTTTATCAAGCTCTAAAGGAGTATACCCCAGAAGTAAAGTTTGTTGTATCAATTGTATTCTTTTGTCAGAAGTTTCCTGATCCTTGTATTGATATTTTGAAGAGTCTATTAAGGATAATATAGCGCCGATACTAATAGCAAAACGCTGAAAAAATCCAGTATCGAGTTTTGCTAAATTAATAACAATACTATTTCTTATAACTTGATTACGTAAACTAGGCTGCCAATCCTTCATTAAGGGAATAAGCTCATCAATAAGCCATTTAGTTTTGCGTATAACGCGAATATTATTTGTACCAGCATTTATAAATACTGATTTAATTACTTCTATATCAGGATTATCTTTAAATATGAAATCCAAGTTCTCTTCTACTGTTGGATCAAGCTTAAATTCTCTATCAATTACTTTCTGTCGATAATGCTCTAAGGCTTTTTTTGATGCTGCATCTTCTAAGAGAATATCTTCATTATCAATTAAAATAATTTTACATTTTAGTTCTTGAACTAGATACTCAACAAACCCAAGTAACTCATCTAGCGGAAACTTGGATTTACTTTCAAGGTCATCAATGCATATAATTGAGTTTTTAATGCCATTAAAAAGTATGTTAAGCGCTAAATCACCAGCCATAGAAATTAATGATCCTACCACTGGAATGGAAGTTTGCCCTGGTAGCGGTAAGTCTATTTTTGTTGTTCGCTGTAATCTCTCAGAGTTGCGATGAAACCCTTCAAAAATATTAGCTAAAAATTCATTGGCAGAATTACTACCTGCTTGATTCTTATTATTTGCTAATATCCGTGATTTCAGTTGTTCAATTGAAGAAATACCAAAGACAGAACCATAATAATAATATTCTCCCTTATGTTTATATAAAAAACTCTGTACTAGATGGGTTTTTCCAACACCCAAATTTCCCTTGACTGCTAAAACCTTATAATTTTCATTATCCAAGAATTTTTTAAGAATATTTTCTGCTTCTTCTCGACTAACTCCAGAATTTGCTTTATTTATATTTTCAGTCATAACCGCCTTTAAACTGCATTTATAAAAGTAACCATTTTGCTAATCCCTTAATTCTTCTATTTTAAAAACGTGGATGTAAGGGTTCAGTTAGAACCAAAAAGCTTAAGCTACCATTCTCCTTAACTGAACCGTATTTGGGTTATCTGTCATATTGTATTGTGTTAAATCCAAATTTTGGCCACCTTTATATTTATCCAACAAAAAATCCCCCACCTTTCGGCAGGGGATTTTTATTACTTACCTACAAAACTAGCAGCCGAATTAACCGAACTTACCAGCTGTAGAAGCAATCAAGAATGCTGCATAAGTTACGATGTAGCCAACAGTGAAGTGAGCTAGACCAACTACACGAGCTTGAACAATTGACAGAGCCACGGGCTTGTCTTTCCAGCGAACTAGGTTAGCTAGAGGAGTGCGTTCGTGTGCCCAAACAAGGGTTTCAATCAACTCTTGCCAGTAACCTCTCCAGGAGATTAAGAACATGAAGCCAGTAGCCCAAACTAGATGTCCAAACAGGAACATCCAAGCCCAGACAGACAGGTTATTCACGCCGTAGGGGTTGTAACCGTTAATCAACTGAGCGGAGTTAGCCCAGAGGTAATCGCGGAACCAGCCCATGAGGTATGTAGAGTTCTCATTGAACTGAGCCACGTTGCCTTGCCAAATACCTAGATGCTTCCAATGCCAGTAGAAGGTCAACCAACCAATGGTGTTGAGCATCCAGAATGTAGCGAGGTAGAAGGAATCCCAAGCTGAGATGTCGCAAGTACCGCCACGACCGGGACCGTCGCAAGGGAAGGCATAGCCGAAGTCCTTTTTATCGGGCATCAGCTTAGAACCACGGGCATCCAAAGCACCTTTGACCAAGATCAAGGTGGTGGTGTGCAGACCTAAGGCGATCGCATGGTGTACCAAGAAGTCGCCAGGGCCTATTGTCAAGAACAGGGAGTTAGTACCAGCATTGATCGCATCTAGCCAGCCTGGTAACCAGACGTTAGCGTAGTTGGGCCATGCTGTGTAAGCAATACTATCTGGGTTAGATAGCAAGGTGTCTAAACCGTACAGTACCTTACCGTTAGCAGCTTGGACGAATTGAGCAAATACTGGCTCAATCAAGATTTGCTTTTCAGGAGTGCCGAAAGCAACTACTACATCGTTGTGTACGTACAGACCAAGAGTGTGGAAGCCCAAGAAAAGGGATACCCAGCTAAGGTGGGAAATAATCGCTTCTTTGTGCTTCAACACGCGCTCAAGGACGTTGCCCTTATTTTGCTCTGGGTCGTAATCACGTACCCAGAATATTGCTCCGTGAGCAAAAGCACCAAGGATCAGGAAACCAGCGATGTATTGATGGTGCGTGTATAACGCTGCCTGAGTCGTGTAGTCCTTCGCAATAAATGCGTAGGAAGGCATGGCGTACATGTGCTGCGCTACCAGAGAGGTGACAGTTCCCAGAGCAGCTAGGTGAATACCCAACTGGAAGTGCAGCGAATTGTTATAGGTGTCGTACAACCCTTGGTGAGGCAGGTTGAACTGACCTTCACTGGTGGTACCAGGTACTAAACCAGATTTGGAGTTCAGCATTTCTTTCATGCTGTGACCAATTCCGAAGTTAGTCCGGTACATATGACCGGCAACGATGAATAGGACTGCGATTGCTAGGTGGTGATGAGCTATGTCAGTCAGCCACAAAGCTTCTGTCTGAGGATGGAAGCCACCCAAGAAACTCAGAATCGCAGTTCCTGCACCTTGCGATGTCCCGAAGATATGTCCAGGAGTGTCAGGGTTTTGAGAGTAAACACCCCAGTTGCCTGTAAAGAATGGTGTCAAACCTGCTGGGTGGGGTGGGGTGGATAGGAAGTTATCCCAACCTACGTGCTGACCGCGAGATTCGGGTACAGCAACGTGAATTAAGTGACCAGCCCACGCCAAAGAACTAACACCAAACAAACCTGCTAAGTGGTGGTTTAGGCGATGTTCAGCGCTCTTAAACCATGCCAAGCTAGGACGGTACTTGGGTTGCAAGTGCAGCCAACCAGCGAACAAGAATACAGCCGCGAATAACAGCAAGAACACTGAACCGTTGTACAGTTCGCCGTTCGTCCGCATTCCGATCGTATACCACCAATGGTAGAGACCAGAGTAGGTAATGTTTACCGGATTGCTAGCACCAGCTTGGGTAAAAGCTTCGATCGCTGGTTTACCAAAGTGGGGGTCCCAAATCGCGTGGGCGATCGGACGGATGTGAAGGGGATCTTTAATCCACTGTTCAAAGTTACCTTGCCAGGCTACGTGGAACAGGAGGCTGGATGCCCACAGGAAGATGATTGCCAAGTGACCGAAGTGAGTTGCGAAAATCTTTTGGTAAAGATTTTCTTCCGTCATGCCATCATGGGTTTCAAAGTCGTTGCCTGTAGCGATCGCATACCATATCCGACGAGTCGTCGGGTCCTGTGCGAGATCCTGGCTAAATTTCGGAAATTTTGTCGCCATAGGTTTAATGAATCCTCTGACCTTTAGCCATCAAATATCAGCGTTTAGAGTCCTGAGTTCTGAGTCCTGAGTTATGAGTTTTGACTCAGCACTCAGTACTCAGCACTCAATAACTGATTGCTACCCTACTGAAAGGATGTGTGCATGGAAGAATGCCCAAGTTGTGGCAATTCCTCCCAAGAGGTAGTGAGCTACCCCTACAGCGCGACCCTGAATAATACTCAGAGCGCGAGGCTGAATTGCTGGTGCTACCTTCAGTTTATTATGCGCCCAAACTATGGACTCAATTAGTTCTTGCCAGTAGCCGCGACCACTGAATAGGAACATCAAGCTGAATGCCCAGACAAAGTGAGCGCCTAAGAAGAGTAGACCATAAGCAGATAGCGCACTGCCATAGGAATTGATGACTTGTGTAGCTTGTGCCCACAAGAAGTCCCGTAACCAACCGTTGATGGTGATGGCGCTTTGGGCAAAGTTACCACCAGTGATGTGAGTCACAGTACCATCTGCATCTACGGTTCCCCAGACATCTGATTGCATCTTCCAGCTGAAGTGGAAAATTACAATCGACAGGGAGTTGTACATCCAGAAAAGTCCGAGGAATACGTGATCCCAACCAGACACTTGACAGGTGCCACCACGACCAGGACCGTCGCAGGGGAAGCGGAAGCCCAGGTTTGCCTTGTCTGGAATTAGACGAGAGCTACGGGCATATAGCACACCTTTGAGCAGAATTAGGACGGTGACGTGAATGGTGAAGGCGTGAATGTGGTGAATTAAGAAGTCCGCTGTACCCAAAGCAATGGGCATCATCGCCACTTTACCGCCAACAGCCAAGACACCGCCGCCAAAGGCATAGCTAACTGGTTCTAGGGCATTGGGTGCAGTTGTACCAGGAGCCAATGTGTGGATATTTTGTATCCACTGGGCAAATACTGGCTGCAATTGAATTCCTGTATCAGAGAACATGTCTTGAGGACGACCCAATGCACGCATTGTGTCGTTGTGGATGTAAAGTCCAAAGCTATGGAAGCCGAGGAAAATACACACCCAGTTCAGATGAGAAATAATCGCATCCCGGTGACGAATCACCCGATCCAGCAAGTTGTTTTGGTTCACAACTGGATCGTAATCTCGCACCATGAAGATAGCAGCGTGGGCCGCTCCACCAACGATCAAGAAGCCACCGATCCAAATATGGTGAGTGAATATGCACAACTGCGTGGCGTAGTCAGTTGCCAAATATGGATAGGGGGGCATCGCGTACATGTGATGCGCGATGATGATGGTCAGCGAACCCAAGAAGGCCAGGTTAGTAGCCAACTGAGCGTGCCAGGATGTGGTCAGGTTTTCGTAGAGACCTTTGTGACCTTCACCGGTGAAAGGACCTTTGTGGTTTTCTAGGATCTCTTTAATGCTGTGACCAATACCCCAGTTGGTACGGTATTGATGACCAGCAACGATAAACAGAACTGCGATCGCTAAGTGGTGATGGGAAATATCAGTCATCCACAAGCCGCCTGTTACCGGGTTCAGACCGCCCTTGAAGGTAAGGAAGTCAGCATACTGACCCCAATTCAAGGTGAAGAAAGGTGCTAAACCAGCAGCAAAGCTGGGATACAGCTCGGTCAACAAGTCTTTGTTCAAGATGAACTCGTGGGGCAAGGGTATGTCTTTAAGAGCAACGCCTGCATCCAAAAGCTTGTTGGTCGGTGCGGACACGTGGATTAAGTGACCTGCCCATCCTAAGGAACCACAACCTAGCAATACTTGCAAGTGGTGATTCAGCATCGACTCCACATTCTGGAACCATTCCAGTTTGGGAGCGCGTTTGTGGTAGTGGAACCAGCCAGCAAATAGGAATAAGCCTGCTAATACCAAGCCACCGATCGCAGTTACGTAAAGCTGGAAGGAGTTTGTAATCCCCCAGCCACGCCATACTTGGAACAAACCGGAGGTGATTTGAATACCGTGGAAACCACCGCCAACATCAGCGTTTAAAATGTCTTGTCCCACAATGGGCCAAACGACCTGGGCACTTGGCTTAACGTTTAACGGGTCAGTTAACCAAGCTTCGTAGTTAGAAAACTTCGCGCCGTGGAAAATCATCCCGCTCAACCAAACCATCACTACGGCTAAGTGGCCGAAGTGGGCTGAGAATATCTTGCGGGAGATATCTTCTAAATCGCTTGTATGTGTATCAAAATCATGGGCGAGTGCGTGCAGGTTCCAAATCCATGTGGTGGTTTTGGGACCTCTGGCTAAGGATCTGTCAAAGTGTCCAGGTTGTGCCCATCTCTCGAATGAGGTAGGAACCGGATCGTTATCGACGATTACTCTTGCCTTTTTTTCCTCTCGCTCCGGAGGACTTATTGTCATTCGACCTCCTCTCTTGATAAGGAATGAGGATTCATGGATACCACAAAATGAACCATTACCACATACTCCAGAATTTTACTGAAGCCGCGATGAAGACCCGATGTGGAAAGTTGTTTCTCGTTGAATTATAGAGTCTTCACTTGTACTTTGTTAGAGATATTTTAACAATAATTCAAACTTGTGGAAATATTGCTGGAATTCATGCCTGACATGCCTTCTCACTGCAAACTATTTGTACAAAAGTCAATAGATTATCTATTTAATTTACAAAGAATAACAATTCGTAAAATTTATGGTTTGGCTGTATATAGAGGATGTTCCAGCTTTTGCTGCTGTTACTCGTGAATATTTGTGTCATGTTTCAATTCTTATAAGTAAAAAGCTGTAAAGAATATAACTTGTTTTAAAATTTCCTGAGATATACAGGAAAACTTATGGGAGGTGAGGCAGATTTCACCTTTTGGGCTATAGTTCCCTATGGACAGTTTGAGCCAAAATAATCTGTCAATCAATTTTGGATTTTGGATTTTGGATTGACACTTCGGCTTCTCTACGAGACGCTGCGCGAACGCTCAGTGCTGACCCCGACCAGTATCTTCTTTAGGAGATGCTCCGCCAACGTAGCGGGACGAATTACGGGTACTTGGCTCTGAGGATTTTGGATTTCCAATCTTGGTAGGCGTTAGCTAGTCATACACTCCTACGGATGCTCGTTCCGACGCTCCTACGTAGCTAACACTGCGCTATCGCTACTGCTTCTCTACGAGAACGCTGCGTGAACGCTAACGCTAAAGCTACGCTATCGAGCGAATGAGTGGATTTGTTCCGCCGACTAGGGACAGGGCATGAACCAAAATAATCTAAAATCTAAAATCTAAAATTGATATGGTCAATCGTCGAAGACTATCACTGGGTGCAACGCATGAACTCGTGGCAGAAAAGGGTGTTAGAGAAGCTCCTCCCTAAGAGGTTCCCGATTTTCAAGTGGGTAATGACATTGGTGCTGGTATTAAGCTTGACCAGTTGTGGGGAGAAAGTCGGAAGCCAGGAAGTATCGACTGGCTATAGAGAAAACCCTGCACAGATTTCTCAAATTTCAAAGCAATTTTCGGAAGTTTCCCCACCATCTGTTGTCCAAGAACTGCGGACAATTTTGGAAGTTTATCAGCCACAAGTGACAATTGTTACTCCAAAACCTGATGAAGTTTTTCAAGACAATAAAATCACAGCCAGTTTTCAGGTTAAGGATCTACCAATATTTAAAGACCCAGAATTACAACTGGGTCCCCATCTACACGTAATTCTGGATAACCAACCTTATATACCTATTTACGACCTGAATCAGCCCTTGCTTTTGCCAGACTTGTCTCCAGGGACTCATACCCTGCGCGTGTTTGCCTCCCGTCCTTGGCATGAAAGCTTTAAGAATGAAGGCGCTTATGCCCAGACAATATTTCACGTCTTCACCAAAACCGACGACAACAACCCAGATCCCAAATTACCGCTGCTAACTTACAGCCGTCCTCAAAGCAGCTACGGAGCAGAACCAATCTTACTGGACTTTTACCTAACTAACGCTCCTCTGCACCTCGTCGGCAAGGAAAACGCCAGCGATAAATTCAGTGATTGGCGCATCCGCTCCACAATTAATGGTGAAAGCTTTATTTTCGATCGCTGGCAAGCAGTTTATCTTAAAGGCTTCCGTCCAGGAAAAAACTGGGTAAAACTGGAATTTCTCGATAATCAGGGAAATCCTGTCAAAAATGCCTTTAATACCACAGTTAGATTGATTGATTACCAGCCAAAAGGTAAAGATACTCTGTCGAGAATTGTCAGAGGGGAACTCACAGCAGATGAGGTGCGCCCCGTTGTAGACCCGAATTACAGACTTGTACCTAAACCTACACCTACGCCTTCTGTTGAAAAAACACCCCAAATACAACCGGAGGTAGAAAAACAGCCTATTCCTGAAACTGAAATTCCAAAAGAATCCAAAATACAGCCAAAACAACCAAAATTAGAAGTTCCAACGGCTGCACCATCTCCCAGCTTGTCCCCGACACCACCAGAAATAATTACGCCAACACCAGAACCACAGCCAGAGGTAATACCAACTCCTAAATTAACGCCGTTACCCGAAAAAGTTATACCTCAGCCAACAAAACCGAGATTTGGCGGATTTTTTAACCGTCAGACGCCCAAGACGCCCACTCCACAAGCAACAATTGCACCATCTCCTAGTTTGCCACCCACGCTGCCAGAGATTATCGAGTCTCCTGCACCAAAAATAATTACGCCAACACCAGAGCCACAGCCAGAGGTAACGCCAACTCCTGAATCAACGCCGTTACCCGAAAAAGTTATACCTCAGCCAACAAAACCTAGATTTGGTGGATTTTTTAACCGTCGGGCGGGCAAAGTTCCCACTCCACAAGAAACAGTTGCACCATCTCCTAGTTTGCCACCCACGCTGCCAGAGATTATCGAGTCTCCTGCACCAGAAACAATTACGCCAACACCAGAAGCACAGCCAGAGGTAACACCAACACCTGAATCAACCCTGTTACCCAAAAAAATCGCTCCTGATTCAGAAAAACCAGAATTAAAAAGATATTTCAACCCGCGTCAGTTCCCAAATGCGACACCATCTCTCGGTTTGCCAGCTACACCTACCCCAGTAGTTCCATAAACTAGACCAGAAGAGAAGTAAAAAAATAATGATTAGCTTAACCAAAGACACTCAACTGTAACTCTTGCGCTAAAGCTTCAACAAATGCGATCGCTGCTACAGGATTACCGATATTATCCAACCCAGGACTATAGCAAGCGATCGCTCCCTCTCCTGGTACTATTGCTATAAGTCCACCACCAATCCCTGATTTCATCGGTAGACCAATCTTGATTGCAAACTGGGCAGAAGCTTCGTACAGTCCACAAGTTAGCATCACAGCATTGACAATTCGGCGGTTTTGTGCTAATAAATAGCTATTTTCACAAGCTAGGAATTTTCCCAAAAGGGCTAAATCTTCCACTCGCCCAGATATACAGCATATTTGCTCGTAGGTGTCAAGCGCTGTTTCCAGATTTTCTAAATAACCTGTTTTGGCGAGATAATTAGCGATCGCTTCATTGGCTGTTGAGCGGGTTAATCGCACCGAAGCTAGCATTACCTCATCTAACCTGAGTTGGCAACCTGCTAATTGGTTGAGCCATTGACAAAATAAAAGAGTGCGATCGCTAGCGTCCTTTCCTGGTAATTTATCAGACAGGATAATTGCCCCACTATTAATCATCGGGTTGCGGGGATGACCGCGATCGCTAACTAATTGTTCTAAAGAATTGAAGGGTGCATCCGATGGTTCAACCCCAACCCACCCAAAAACTGTTTCTGCTCCTAGATGTTCTAGTAGATAAAGTAGAGAAAATGTCTTAATAACGCTCATTAGCGGGAACACACAAGCTGTATCCCCAAAGCTGATAGTTTGCCCCGATTCACAGCAGATGTGAACTGCAAACCAACCAGGATCAGCCAAAGCTAATTGCGGAATGCGATCGGTAACTTGTCCTCGTTCAGTTTGGGTTTTGGCTAGTTGCACCCAGGCTGATAACTTCGTAGTAGTTAGTTTGTCAAGTCCTTTCAAATTAAAAATTTTCTAAAAGTTCATTTATTAAAAAGCAACTAACAGTATATTTTGAAGTTAAGCAAGGCTTTATAGCCCCGTATAAACACTAAGATTAACATCTATAGCAATCCTAAATCTTTTGTGAGAAAGTAAAAGGCTGAAAAGCCTATAAATATGTACTTTTAATCTCTGTATTTTCTCACAATTTAATTCAGATTGCTATATAACTTGCAAAATCTTTTTGGAAGTTATTGATGTTAAAAGACGATAAAAAGTTCAATTGGAACACGACATTACCTATACGTATGGACGAATGGTTTTGAGCAAAAATTACATCTTTAAACATGCTGCTGACTACGCAATTATCGAAGTCTCAGACCAGTCCTTTAGCGGAGTAACCCGCAAAATAGGTAGTGTAGTTGGTCACTTCGGATATAAAACTCTTGATCTTTTGCCGAATCACGTTACCATCCTGGGATATCCAGGTAATTTGGACAGCGGTCAAAAAATGCATCAGGTCACAGCAGGAAGTTATGGTAGTGGAGGCAATAACACAGCTATATATGGTTCCGACATGGCAGGCGGGTCTAGTGGAGGACCTTGGGTGGAAAATTTTGGTATTGGTGCCGTTGGACAAGTTGATGGGTCAGATAGAACTCTCAACCAAATTGTTGGTGTTACCTCGTATGGTTCTACTTCTGTAAAGCCTCTTTACGAAGGCAGTTCGATTCTCGACACCCGATTCACCTCTATATTGAAAACAGCCTGCGCTTGGAAGTCTGGCAACTGTTAATCAGATCCTTGACTTGTTAGGATAACCAGCAAGCAGCGTACCCAACAAGTGGGGAAATATAACAGCAACTTATGCTGCATATGATTTAGGTGCGGCTCTTTTGGAAAGACAATTTAGGCTTTGTACCAAAGCCTAAAGTTTCATACCTAACAAGAGTTTCAGGTTTGAAATCTCCCAGGAATAGCTTCGCTCAAATTTGAAAAAATGATCTTTATTTTTCGGCTGTAGCATCGCATTACATAAGAATCGGGTTAAGAGCGTTTATTTCTTGCGATCGCTTAAATGTGTCCCAACAATTTGCCACGGTTTTACACAAAGTTCCACTTACAGTGTGTCTTAATTACAAATTACTATGATTCCCCGTGTCAGAGCGCCAGAATTACCGCAAAATTACTCTTGGCTCAACACAGACAAACCTTTGTCTATTAAGCAACTCAAGGGTAGAGTCGTAATTTTAGACTTTTGGACATACTGTTGTATTAATTGTCTGCATATTCTGCCAAACCTAAAATATTTAGAACAAAAATATAAAGATAGCCTTACCATTATCGGGGTTCACTCCGCCAAATTTGATAACGAAAAGGAAACAGAAAATATTCGCCAAGCTATCTTGCGCTACGACATTGAACATGCAGTTGTAGTTGACAGAGGTTTTCAGATTTGGCAAGAGTATGCTGTGCGTGCTTGGCCTACGTTAATAATTATTGATCCAGAAGGTTATGTGATTGGCCAGATTTCTGGTGAAGGAAATCGTGACACTTTAGACGAGTTGATTCAAAAGTTAATTCAGCAACACTACGAGAAAGGCACAATTAATTTCCAAGAAATCAGCTTGACTTTAGAAAAACAGCGCCAACCATTAATCACACCCCTAGCCTTTCCTGGTAAAGTTCTAGCTACCCAAGCGGGTTTATTCATTGCTGACTCTGGACATCACCGCCTGATTATGAGTAGCTTTGACGGGGAAATTTTGGATTTGATTGGTACTGGAAAATCTGGCTTAACCGATGGTTCGTTCAGCGAAGCGCAATTTTTTGCACCACAGGGAATGGCATTTGATGCAGAAAATCAGATTCTTTATGTTGCTGATACAGAAAATCATGCCCTGCGGCGAGTTGACTTAAAGCGCCAAGTAGTGGAAACTCTAGCCGGAACTGGTGAACAAAGCCGCAATATCCGTCCTCATGGCGGTGCTGGTTTAGAAACTGCGCTGAATTCCCCTTGGGATTTAGTGAAAGTGGGACATACCCTGTTTATTGCAATGGCTGGGCCCCATCAGATTTGGGAAATGGATTTAGAAACTAGCATCATTAAAACTTATGCTGGTACTGGTGCAGAAGCTTGCATTGATGGTTCACTTGCTGAATCTGCCTTTGCTCAACCCAGCGATATCAGCACAGATGAGCAAGAATTATATATTGCTGACAGTGAAGTTAGTTCAATTCGTAGCATTGGAATTGTAGAACCGTACCAAGTCCGAACCGTTTGTGGTAGTGGAAGTTTATTTGGTTTTGGCGATGTTGATGGACAAGGTGAAGATGTCCGTTTACAACACTGTCTAGGGGTGGAATACGTCCAGAATTACCTGTGGGTAACAGATACCTACAATCACAAAATTAAATTAGTCAGTCCTAGTGGGAATTGTCAAACAGTTTTAGGAGATGGTGCTAGTGGCTTACAAGATGGCAAAAGTAAGAATAGCCGCTTTTTTGAACCTTCGGGATTGAGTGCGATCGCTTCTTTTTTATATATTGCCGATACCAATAATCATGCCATCCGCCGCGTAGATTTGAATACTCTTGAGGTGACGACATTGCAATTTCCTGGTTTATGTGCGCCGGATGTTTGTATTCCGCCTAATTTATAAGATGATTACCTCCCGCAGAGGCACAGAGCTTTTCTTTGCGCCTTTGCATGAGATGAGATTTTAAAAAGAATAAATTAAATTGTGCTACTGTCGGTTAAAGTTTGAAAACGATAGGTTTAAATTTTTCATCCTCAATTATAAAATTATCTGCCTTGATCCCTTTAGGTGTGTCAAACAGGAAATCTACAGAACGAGCTTCACCTGGAGAAAAGGGTTTACTATATAAACTATCTTTAATGGCTTGAATACCAGTATTTTCACTAGATTGATGTTGATAACTCGATTCTGAAAACAACAATCCTCTGGTTAAAGCCAGAGGATTGTCAATTGCACCACTAATAACTTTAGTCTCATTACGTCTAAGTTTTAACTTTTATTCAGGGCAGCCCTTAATTGCTTAAGCAGCTTACCAACTTCTAAAAATTGTGGATCTTTTGCAAGTTTTTGGATAATTTTAGGACTGCTTTGCATCACAATCTTGTTGTAAGCAGTAATAGCATCATTTAGCTTTTTTATATCCACATTTGGTGTTTCTCCCTTCTGGGCTATCACTAAATCTGCCATTAATCCTTTAGTGCTGGCAACTAGCTGCACTGGTTGTAATTGTCCTACAGGAGCACCTAATACAGATGCAGATTTATTTCTGGCTAGAGCCAATAAAGCATTTACCAGTGATGCTACTGATGGTGATGATACTCCTAAACTAACTATAGAAACCTGTAGCTGATTAGCTGCTGCTTCTGCATTTACCCCACCCAGTAAGATAACTAGAATTATAGCAGCCGGACTATTTGCATCCGGATTTTGAGTGAGTATATTAATGAGAGTTTTATTTAAATTATTCTGAACTTCTGTTGCTACGCTAATCCTACCATCACCACTAAATTCAACTTCAACCCCAGGTGCAGGTTCAACAAATGGCTCTGAAGATCCTGGGTTAAAATTATCCCCCGATGAAGAAGTAGAATCTTCACTAGTTCCCGTGACGCCAGCACTACCAGCATTTACTCTAGTAGACCCACCCACTAGATAAGTGAATAAGATTAACGCTAGAGTAAGAATAAGAGAGAATTTTTGTTTATTCATTGTTTTTATTGTTGATGAAATCCCAAGATAACTCAGCAGTTAAAATTGAAAACTGTACCCTGCACTCAGAGAAAAACCCACACCACTATTAAGATTGCTAGTAACATCCGTGAAAATAGCATTGATAATTATAGGTGTCTTCTTTAAAGGAGCAAAAGATGCACCCATGTTGAGACGATTTCCAGTCCAGCTACTTACTAAAGATACTTCAGGTATGACTCTCAAACCTAAACCAGCAAAAAGATTCACAGGATTTTCACCTGCTACTATTGCACCTTTAGAACGAAAAGCACCACTGCCAAGTCCTACAGAAACAGTCAAAGGTAATTTGTTATTAGGGTTATTTGATTGCAGTGGAAAAGACTTACTAACTACTCCATAGATAGTATCTTTAGCTTTGTTAACATCTCCCCATTTAATAGGATTTGACCAACCAATAGCTACAGCTGTACCATCACCCAAATATTTATGTAACTTAAAACCTACACCACCACTATCACCAAAATCAAAACTGTCACCACCACCTACACTAGTAATATTGACATTAACTTCCAATCCTACAGATTTAACTGCATCTCCCAAACCAAAACCAACAGACAAAGAACCATCAACCCTATCTTTATCCTCATCTAGAGGGAAAAGTAAACCACCGCCAATATAGGCTTGTCCAAAACTTGCACCATAGGCAGAAGGAGTACCAGCTGTTGAACCAGGAGCGGCTTTTCGCAATTTCCCTAGCCTCCCGATGGGATCAATTAAAAGTTCTTGGCGTAATTTATTAGTCTCACCAAAAGTATCACCCGAAAATTCGGAAGAGTCTACTTGTACTAAAATTTGAGGTTGTTTCTGCTTCAATACATTAGTCTGCTGTTTTAAATACAAATTAGTATTACTAATTGGAGAAGTAAATAACTGTTTCGCTAAATTATTATTGATTTTTATCTTTTCTTGAGATTCTAACCAAAAATTGTCTATAGAAAAGGAATTGCTGAATGTTTTAGACTTAAGGTTAGCTGTAAAACCATCACTAATGCTTACAGTCTCTAATTCAGTCACAGGATTAATTTTTTTAGATGCCAACAACCTTTGCCGCGATCTTATCTTTTTTTGCTGTGAATTAGGTTTCGATACTATAGAAGATGCTTTGAGATTTTGAGACACACTCAATTGAGCCTCTTGATTTTCAGAAACAATATTATCTGCTGCAACTGCCGAACTGGTAAAAATAGCTGTCAACAGTAGAATAAAAGTTATCAAGATTGTCCCTAAGTTCCAGTAAGTATAGTTAATACTAATAATTTGATAAGTATTACTACCATTGATAATTTTTTGTATTTTGTCCACCAAAATATTCCTTCTATAAAAGTATTTACGGTAATACAACAGCAATTTATACGCCAAACATCCTAATTGAAACTAGTAATATTACGGAAATATAGCCAATTAACCCGGATTTCTTACAAGAGAAATCCGGGCATAGCTGTTCTGATTTCATACATCCCAGGGGTAAAGCTCTCCAGCAGTTCACATAAAGTTAAGTCTGGCTGCTGCGGCTTGCTCATCGTCAGAGCGTAGTTTACCGCACTTCTCTACGAGACGCTGCGCGTAGCTTGCTTCCCCGTAGGGGTACAACAGCCTACTTCTACTGCGGCTCCATCGAGCGTTCGCGTAGCGTATCGTAGAGAAGTCGAGATGCTCAGTACAAGTCAGTGACCACCGTAGGCATCGCCTATCATTCAACTTTTTGTTAAATCAATATCAAAATCCTTAGCTGCACAAGCAGTAAGTGGGCAAAAATAAATGAACCTATATTACGCAATCTAAATGTCCACTTACTTAAATCATCCCTGCCCCAGGCTTTCTATATTTAACGTGAATTAGTTTAAAAATTGGGATGCTCCTACTCTAATTTGCCTTGGAACGAAGGTATACAGGCAGAAACTATAAGTATCAATGCTGCTTGATCTCTCAACATTTCAGGCAAAAATTTCATACACAATTAAAGGAAAATAATAACTCTTCAGTTTCAGCACTTTTTCAAATGCTGTGCATAAACGAAGTCAATTTTCAAGCTGAAGATATCACATGGCAATCTTCTAGCGCAGGTATAAATTGTAAAGTTTTCAGAGTTGGGTCTACAGGCTGGCAACCAGGAAAACTCAGAATCAAAGTATCTACAGAAATTTTTCCTCCATCAAATAAATTTGAAAATTACAAACTGAACATTACTGTAATGTTAGAATTTTATCCTGATAATCCTAATGAACCCGAATCACCTTTAGATGATATTCGTAAAATGATGCAAGTAACATGAACACTATTTTCCACATTACCAAATACCAACAATGGGAACAAGCAAAAAATTTCGGTAGCTATCGCGCTGATTCGCTAGAGAGTGAAGGCTTTATCCACTGTTCAAAATTAACGCAAATACTCAAAGTTGCAAAGAGATTTTTTGATAATCAACAAGAATTGGTACTACTTTTTATTGATTCTGAAAAAGTGCAAGCTGAAATTCGCTATGACCCTGCTGAAATAGGCGAATTATTTCCTCATGTTTATGGTGAGTTAAATATTGATGCTGTGTATCAGGTGATTGATTTTGAAGCTGGGGAAGATGGTTTATTTGAGTTGCCGCAAGAAATTATAAATTTAGAATAACGAACCGCAGAGGACACAAAGGAGGAGAGATGAGAAGTCAGGAGTTTGATGTGGGTGTGTATATTGATAAAATGGCGACACAAACTCTCCTCCGCCTCTGCGGACTAAGGGCAAATCAAGATTTTGAAACCTATGGAGGTGAGTAAAGCCTCGTGTAGACGCAGTTTCTAATCGCCCAACTATAAGCATTCCGCGCTTTACTTAAAGAACGGGAATTAATCTAGAGCAATTGTGACCGAATTTAATTTACAAATCCAAGAAAATAGCGATCGCTTGTCAACTCCACTGGAGAATGCTGCACCTAGCTTACTTCCCTCCAGAAATACGATCCACTGCGTCAACACCAAAGGCGATCGCCTTGACCGTTACCTTTGCCAAGAATTACCAGACTTATCCCGTTCCCGCATCCAACAGTTAATCGAACAGGGTAACGTCCAACTTAACGATAAAGTTTGTACATCCAAGAAGATCAATGTCAAGGTAGGCGATCGCATCACTCTTCAAATACCAGAAGCGCAACCTTTAGAATTGCTTGCAGAAAATATCCCCCTAGATATCCTCTACGAAGATGACCAGTTACTTATTCTCAATAAACCCGCAGGCTTAGTTGTCCATCCTGCGCCCGGTCATCCAGATGGCACCTTAGTAAATGCCCTGTTGGCACACTGTCCCAATTTACCAGGAATTGGCGGAGTCCAACGTCCGGGAATCGTCCATCGATTGGATAAGGATACAACGGGGGCGATCGCGATCGCTAAAACAGAAATTGCCCATCATCACCTACAAGCACAACTCAAAGCAAAAACAGCACGACGAGAATACTTGGGTGTAGTTTACGGTGCGCCAAAAACTGAAAGTGGCACAATTGACTTACCCATTGGTCGCCATCCCCAAGACCGCAAGAAAATGGCTATTATGTCTGTTGAACAAGGTGGACGATCTGCCGTCACTCATTGGCAAGTACTAGAACGCCTCGGTAACTATACATTAATTCACTTCCAACTAGAAACCGGACGCACCCATCAAATTCGTGTCCATAGCGCCAAAATGGGTCATCCCATTGTCGGCGACCCAGTTTATAGTTCTGGTCATTCAGTGGGCGTAAATTTGCCCGGTCAAGCACTCCACGCCTGGCGACTAAAATTGCAGCATCCCATATCTGGAGAATTGATTGAGGTGACAGCTACTCCTCCCGCCCACTTTACAAAACTTTTGGAGATGCTAAAAAGACGAATTGCATCTTAACCTTTTTTTATTCAAAGGCGATCGCCCCCGTTCTCACCTCGGTAATTAACGCCGGGGTTTTTGGTTGTGGAGTGCGAGCGCGCTCAAGCACTTAACTAACAATTTTTTTTAGAGGAAAGGCGATCGGGTCTAAAGCTGCGGCTTGCTTTTTGTCTTGCTTGGTCGTACCTATAAGACGCATAGCATCCTCTTGACAAAAGTGCAATTACCTTAATGTCTCACTTATATCCGCCGTGGATTCCAGTACCAGTAAGAAATTTTGTCTCTTTAAGCAGCAGCCGTAGTTTTGCATGACGAAGTTTCGTGTCCTTCTTCTTATTTTCCCACATATCAGAGAAGAAGTCTTGCATTAGCACAATGATGCTGCGGTATTTGACGATGCTGGCAACATAGAACTCATCTAACTTCATGACCCCATCAGAATGTATCTGCTCGATGTTGTCAAGTAATATAGACCTCAGTTCATAAGGTTTTAAGCCTTCTTTTATGCCATATTTTTCCATTATCGTGCGTTTATCGTTCTTTGAACATAAATCATACGGCGATCGAATCAGGTGACTAAGATTCCGCAGGACTTCACCATAGTCGTAAAATGTGTTCTGCTTAAAAAAAGACTTTTCATCTTTGGTTAACGTAAAACTCTTGTCAAGTACTAAACCAAAATCGGTCAAATATATTTGCTTGCCGTCGGTGAGGATGTTGCGAAAATGTGGGTCGAAGTGGATGATTCCCTTGGTCCTCAAAAAGGTAATCGTCGTGCGTAAGTCATCCAGGGGTTTCTGAAGTTTGTTGGGGTTTAAGAGGAGCCATGTTTCTAAAACATGCGGTATGTACTCTAAAACAGAACTAACTCATACTTGGCGTTCGCTCTATCTAACACATAATTGCCGGCGTTCGTACTATTGCCCCAGTACTTCACATAAGCTCTTATATGCGACTTATCCATATCCACACGCCGCCTGTCCAAGGGAATAATCCGATAATGGTACATCAGTGGGAAGCTGGCAATTGCCCCGGACAATACCCAGTTCGGTCGTCTTGATATGGGTAACGAGTTCCCGGAAGACCCCAAAACCAGTGGAACCGAAGCCATAATTACAGTAAGTCGGCAGGTCATAGAGGTTTCTGGTGGAGAACAGGTTGTCAAATTCGATATTTGTAACCGGAACACGTTTCACAAAGACGTTGGATTCCCCAATGACGATGGCGTGATTCATCCCCCAACCTGTGCTTGACTCATTTGACTCACTATTGTCAAACAGAGAAATCAATTGTGCATTATCCAACTGAGCGATTTGTGAACTGAGCTAGAAGTACCTCTTGCTTCTAATTTGTATATGATCCTTAGCCTTTTTCCCCATCCAGCCCCACATGAGAAACCCTTGGTGCTATTTGATTCTACTCAAATCTGACTTTATCTAGTTTGAAATCTACTAAGCGACGATCGTGCAAGGTAGTTAGGCAAAGTGCCTAAAGTCACAGCGAAACACTTTTCAAACAACCTCTAAGACGTACATCTAAACAAACGACTAGCGTGCATTAGACATGGGATAGAGTCTGTTTCACTAGTAATACCTAAATGAAACTCCTACGTAACCCAAGGCTTATGCACGCTATAAAATTATCAAATGGATGTATTAGCCAGCCACCTACCAAAAATTGTTATTTAATTCCTGACAGTTGCCGATAAGGTACAGACTTTTCGATATCGATGTTGTATGGCGAGATCCGTTGTGGAGCATTGCCAGTTGCATTGATACTTTGTGCCATACCTAAGAAGAGAGATGGATCTCCAGCCTTGGGTTTTTGCTCTTGTGGGGTGTATCTGCGTATTTCTACCTGCCAAATGATTTGGGGGAAGCCCAGTTTAGCACGGTGGTAATCTTCGTATCGCGGAGACTTGATGTTGAATGGCAACTCACCCTCAGATTGGGATGGCAGTATCCGACGCCGCTGATAGGGCACTGTGGAGTATCCAAAATTGCTCAGGTACTCTTCAGTATTCAGAACTTCATCAATGAAGCCTACAATACCCTTGGTAGCAACTACAATTGACCAAGCGATTTTTTCGCGCTCGTTGTATGGGTCGCGTCCTAGAACCCGCTGGATTACTTGCTCAACAAAGCGATAATTATTGTTGAGGTCGTAGAAGCTTTTCTTAAAGGTATTAGAAAGCACCAACCCACGAACAAAGTCCCGCACTGTAATTTGTCCATTACGGAGTTGGGATTCTAGGTATGTTTCGCGATCGGCAGAAAAGGCATAAAAGAAAAGTTGACGATATGCTGCTTCAATCAGATCACCTAAATCTGATGGGGACAGTATATTGTCTGTAGTAAAAATCCTGGGCTGTTCATCACCCGGTACTTCATATGCAGCTACACGCTGATTTTGACTTGAAGGGTCATATGTTAACAGAGGAATTGCCACTCTAAAGCCTCCATGTTCTTAATTAAAGTTAACAAGTTTAAATCACATATTAAGGGAGTAGTTGGATCAGAACCTCAGATTCTGATAAAATTTCACGAAACTTAACTAAGGGTGATTTCAGTATTCGTAGGAAAGACGATTAGCCTGGTGGATTCAAACCATAGCTAATTAATAAAGGGAGTGGGGCTTGCGGCTTAATGAGTACGTAAATGACTAAAAAACTTTGTGCACATATTTCAGATTAGGAGATTCAGTTTCACCTTTTTGAACTGAAGCAATAATTTTTAACACTTAGCAAAAGAAATTAATCGGGTATGGGGCATTGCATTAGTTATTCTCCCTGATCTATGCCCCCTACCTCCTTCGGTGACCTATCCAAAATTCCAAGGGATCTATGGTTGACTTACAGTGAGGCCAGCTACGCAAAGTTGCTTCCATCCCTGCCTCCCAGTAAGGTGGTTCCAATCCCAGTCCTAAACATAGATGAGATAGGATGCTAGCAAACTGCTGATTATGACCAAAGTCTCCTAGATGGGCATGGGCGTATTCATGGACGACTACACCAAACCAGTCTCTAGGTGCAACTCGACCGACATCTACCAGAATAGTGATTGGGTTTGTGAGAATGTTGCACAGCCCATCTATGCCGAAGGATTGAGCTATGGGGACTGCAAAAATTTGGATGTGACGACGCTCTTGGGGATGAAAGCACTCATGACAAACTTCTAGGTAGGTGTTGATCTGAGCGTTAACGGCGTTAATATTCTCACCGATCCAAGTGCAAATGGAGATGCGATCGCGCAGGTTATCAAACACATCTACCATACCCGGTTCTAGAGCAAGTCCCTGTACCCGATGCAGATAATCTCGCCCACGAGTAAAAGCATCAGTTCCCTTAAGAATCATTCACCAGCCCAAAACTGAATAAAACTCTCTTTTTTCCAGAACATCCTCCCCAAGTCTTTCTATTACCTGTTCTGTGTTGGAAACCTCAACAGAAGTTTCAATGCGGGTTTCAGTACAAAACGATGCAGTGCTAAAGCCGCCAAACCGTTTTACCGTACTAGTTCGCAGCCGCGTATTTGGGCTGGCGAACCAGAATCTCTCAATGGAACTTATTGTTTCGTATTCGGTTGTCAACACTAGTCCATCTTCATCATCCATGTGAAAAAGACCGACTACAGGCATAATTTCGGCGTAGCCTCTTTCGCGGAGTAATTTGCCAATCCTTGGGTTATCGCCATCAGGCACGATCGCAAATATGGTTTTCCCCTGATGGTTCTCTTCACCCTCTCTATCCCAAGCCATTGTGCCTAGCCAACGCACCCGTGACCCCCCTACTGATAGGCTGGGGTCAATCTGATGATACTGGCACAGTTCAATGATTTCTGGATGATTGGCATCCAGAGTTTCTACCTGTATATCCGATTCTCCCGTCTCTGAACGCTTGAAGGCTAGGTGATGAGTTGCCCGTTGCGATCGCCACTTACCAGCACTTAGCTGAAAAAATTCCATTGCGTCTATCAATCTTCTGACTCCTAATTATTACTCCTGCGGATGATGTTCTACGGCTTCTTTATTTTTAGAGTTGTTGGTATATAAACATTCTAAACTTTACAGCGATTAGTGGTCAGCTTCAATAAACTCCCAACAAAACGAGAGGCAGACGTATTGTTAACTAATTGTAAATTTTTATGAGTTTGATTTGTTATGGCTTGACAATATGGAAATTTTAATATCTCAGTGCTAAAATAATGGAAAGCGATGTTTACGACGGCCTACGCGTTCACACTAGCAGTAACAACAAACACCCTTCGATTCAGTCAATCAGAGGAATGGCTCATGGACTTCCCAGTCGAATTAACCTTAGAGCAACAGTTTCGCTTACAAAATTTGAAAGACCAAGTAAAGAATTTGAATCAACAAGAGGCTCAGGAATTTTTGTTAGAAGTTTTACGGCAGATGATGGTGAAAGATAATTTGGTCAAACATCTGCTAAAACAAGCTTGATCAAGTAAAAAACAAGATTTTTTCCTTAAGACTTACGCAGTGGTAGAGTTCCATTAAAATGTGTAAGTCTTATTTTTTTGCCCAATGACGCCAGTCGCCTCAAGTCGGAAAACCATGCACGGGGCAGTTCCTCCTGGGGAGCCACTGCGTTGCCGGGGTTCCCCTGGTTGAAGCATGTGGCGTGGGAAACCTCATTGCCCTTGGCGTCTCCCCTTCTCCCATCGTGAGAGGCTAGCGCCTGCCGTAAAATGCCCGAACGCAAGAGCGTCTCCTGTTTTGAGAAGGGCTGTAGGGAGATGACTCGCTACCGCGACGCTGGCTCCCCAATGCCCATTTAGGCTAAATTTGATTTTTTTGTTAGACTAGCCGAATTACAGATAAATATTACAGATTATTACTTTGTCTCTCATAGTAAAGACTAGGGTACTATTGATCCCCTATGTTTTTCATTGGCTACTCGCAGTTAATCTGATCGAGAACAGGCCAGAAATAATATCCGCCATTTGTGAATATTAAGGAGAACTCATGGTTCTTGATGCTTTTTCTAAAGCTGTAATTACAGCAGATGCCAAAACTGCTCCTATCGGTGGTGCTGATTTAGCAGCCCTCAAATCTTTCATTGCTGATGGCAACAAGCGCCTTGATGCTGTAAACGCGATCGCCAGCAACTCTAGCTGTGCGGTTTCTGATGCCATTGCTGGGATTGCCTGTGAAAATCAAGGTTTAATTCAAGCTGGTGGTAACCTGTACCCAACTCGTCGCCATGCTGCTTGCCTACGTGATGCCGAAATCATGCTGCGCTACGTGACCTATGCGCTATTGGCTGGTGATTCTTCTGTTTTGGATGATCGTGCTTTGAATGGGCTAAAAGAAACCTATACAGCTTTGGGCGTCCCCACCGGATCTTCTGTACGTGCAGTACAGCTCCTGAAGGCTATCAGCGTTGCCCACATCACCAACACCAACACTGAAGCTAACGCTGGTAAAAGGTTCCGCAAGCAAGAAGTAATTCAAGGCGACTGCTCTGCTCTAGCTGCTGAAGCTGCTAGCTACTTCGATCGCATTATTTCTGCTCTGAGCTAATAGCTCATGGCTAACAGCTATTAGCCAAACGAACTGAAATTAAAACCCGATCAAATCCCATCTGGAGTATAAAAAGTAATGAAATCAGTTATTACCACGGTTATTACATCTGCTGATGCAGCAGGTCGTTTCCCATCCACCTCTGACTTAGAATCCGTCCAAGGTAGTATTCAACGTGCTAACGCTCGTCTAGAAGCTGCTGAAAAGCTGGCTTCTGGTATTGATGCTGTAGCTAAAGAAGGTTATGATGCTGCCTTCAAGAAATATCCTTTCTTGAACCAAGAAGGTGAAGCTGGCGACACCCAAGTTAAAAAAGATAAGTGCCTCCGCGACATCAAGCACTACCTACGCCTAATCAACTACAGCTTAGTTGTAGGTGGTACTGGGCCTTTGGATGAGTGGGGTATTGCAGGTGCTCGTGAAGTGTATCGCTCTTTGGCTCTACCTACTGCTCCCTATGTTACCGCAATGACTTACACTCGCGATCGCGCTTGCGCTCCTCGTGATTTGTCTCCTCAAGCGTTGGTTGAGTTCCGCAATCTCCTCGACTACGTAATCAACTCCCTGTCATAGTGATATGGATTGACTAGACTTAGACGAGCAATTGTCATACTCTAGAACTAGGGACTCTCAGTCTGTTGCTTTGCCTAAATTAGGTTGAGTAATCGACTTGGAGTCCTTCAGTTGTGATTAACAATAAACAGTTATCAGTTAACATTTATTTCAGTTAATTCCCATGTATTGAACTCATTGTCATTACCCACATCTTTTCAATCTCTGGCTTCATTGCTATCCCGCTTGGAAACAAATTCCAAAACTAATAGCTCAAGTCAGTTTCAACGGACTAATTGGAGTAAGTTTTAACTGACGTTTGCTATACATTCCAAGATTTGAATTTTAGGCAAACTATGGGTTTGGTGACTATTTTACTATTACAAAAATGTGAGTAATGACAAGGATTGAACTTGGGGAATTTAAACAGGAAAATTTTATTTTATGACAATAGATTCTCTATTTGAACAGTTGAAACACCCCAACCCCAATCTGCGGGAACGAGCCATGTGGGAATTGGCTGATGTCCGTGATGAAAATACTATTCCTCGGCTGATGAGTATTTTGGATGAAGAAGATGTGACCTACCGTCGAGCTGCGGTAAAGGCACTGGGTGCGATTGGTATAGATGCTGTACCATCACTAGTAGAGTCATTAGTGAACAGCGATAATGCGACCATTCGGGGCAGTTGTGCTAAGTCCCTGGCACAAGTTGCCGCCAACCATCCAGACGTACCCTTCCCAACTGAGGGCTTACAGGGATTAAAAACAGCGCTTAATGACCCAAATGGTGTTGTTTATATTGCATCTGTGATGGCTCTGGGTGAAATTGGTTCCCCTGCCTTTGAAATTTTAACTGAGGCTCTAAAAACAACGGATAATGTTGCGGTGGCTGTGGCGATCGTCAATGCACTCGGTTCGATGGGTGATATCCGAGGAGTGGAAGTGCTGACAGCATTGACTAATGATGAATCTGCCGATGCATATGTTCGAGAGTCAGCAGTGAGTGCCTTGCCCCGATTAGATCAGGTGATTAATTATAAGAGAGGGTAGCGATCGGCAAATACATTAAATGAACAGACTGGATATCACCTTAAAGTAATGGATTTCTAGTCAGGAAAATCAAAATTCAATTGAAAATGTCCCCAGAACAGCAAAAGGAGCGCCAGGAGTGACTTGGTCTCTGCTGTAGCTATTCTCAATGTAGTCTACATTGAAAATATTTTTGAAATTAATTCCCGCCCGCCAGTTATTCCTCTTGTAAAAGATGCTAGCATCGGTACGCAGATAACAGCTTAGGTCATGAGTCGTGGAATCTCTCTAATCGTTCTAGAATTACGTAATCCCGATGCAACAGATTTAGCTTGTACTTGTTTATTTACTTCAGTAGCAGTTACGCTTGTCGCAACGCACAACCAAACAGAGCTTGTGAGCAAAACAATCTTCAATATCTGCTTTAATACCATTTGCTACCCCTACACTTACTCTCCACTTACCACTTTCTCTAAACATTGCATCAAATAACTAACTGTTAATTGTTGAGATTAATAATCAGCTACTTGAGAATAATATTACAGGGGATAAGTAATCAATTGGAAATAATTGTCAGGTTTTCTTAACGAGGAGAATTTATAGATAATAGGTTTTTAATTAAAATACAGCGATTTCAGTCAATTGATGGACTAAGTTAATTAAAAGCTATCTTCAAAGTCTAAAACTATTAATGATAGTTATTTTCAATTTACTCCAGCCATAATTGCTCTGATCAACTTTGGTTGAGTCAAACATTACAGGTTGCGCTTTGACGGGAGCAATGCGATCGCTCAATTTCACCAAATCAAACCGATGTACTGTAGAGTACAGCGGCAATAGTCTATTGCAAGTAGATGCTCCTGGGGAGCTTGCACCCTTTGGTTGAAGTTAGGGGAGGAAAAATCGAAGGTACAACCAAACAAATCTTTAATATTTGCTTCAATAATTAGTGATAGTAAATGTGTATCGCTCTACTACCAAGCATCTTCCTCTAACTGTCTCTCAATTTGAGAAATTGCCAACTTGAACACTGCCTGAACCCCCGCTTCCCCTTCCTTGGTCAATGCGGCTTGCAGGGGTTCTAAGGCAGCCCCATCGCCAATCTTCATCAATGCCAGAGCCGCCGCTTTTCGAGTATCCCAATCAGCATGATGCAGTAACTCAATGAGGTTAGGAATCGCTGGTCGATAGGTCAGGCTGCCCAAAGCAGCTGCTGCTTCACACCGCACAATTTCAGATGAATCGGTGAGGGCGTTAACTAAAATATTAAATGCTCCTTCTTGGGTGCCTTCTTCAGCTATTTTAGCGATCGCTCCCACTACCGCAGCGCGAACTTCAGCCGAGTCTGAGTTAATCTCTTGATATAAATATTCCTTCGCCTCTGCTCCAATAAATCCCAACGCCCATACTGCATATCCTTTGGCACTTTCTGGATACTCGCTTGACGCTAAGATTTTTAGTAATGCTGGCACAGCGGCCTTACCTATTTTGGCCAGCGCTCCCACCGACGAGGCTTTGACCACCGTATCTTCATCATTTAAGAGAGCCTTGACCAAGGTTGGAATTGCGATCGGGTCAGCGATGAGTGTCAGGGTTTTGGTGCTAGCTCTGCGTACAACTGGGTTTGGGTGATTTGCCACAGCTTCCATCAATAAAGGGGTCGCTGGTTTACCGATTTTACCCAATGCCTCTGCAAAACTCAACCTAACCATCCCCCGTGAGTCTCCCATGCTCTCAATCATCTGCTTGAGTAGGTCTTGGTCATCAGGATTGAAGGTGTTTAAGCCTAATTGCTCTCTCACCACTGCAAATAAAGCATCAGTTTCTGCCTGAGACAGATTTAACGAATCCTCCCCGGATTGAGTTTTGGAGTTGAGCATATGACTTAATAGCTAAATTATCAAGATGGATTACTAGTTGCTAACGTTCAGGGCAGCTTGCTGATTACGGAGTTCCTGGAGGGCAGAATCAATCTTGGCAAGCTCAGGCTCCAGTTTTGCCATAACATTTACTCTCATCAACTTAGCCCGTTTTGCTGTTTCCATAGTTTCTTGGACTAGACGTTCCCGATACTGCTCAAGTTCTGCAATAACTTCTGCTACATCTTGAGCGGTTAGGTTATCGGTTGTTGTGAGTTCTGAGGTTTCATCCATAACTTTTGTTTCCTAAATGCGTGTTTATATAAATGATGTCTGGTCAGTGTTCCCTATAGTTTATATTTGGTTACTTGCTAAAGACCAGCACTTAGCTGTTACATAGAACTGAACAATTGGCAAGAGGCAACTAACTAATAACTGACAAATGCATATATTCCGATCTTCTCAGATCGCGTTACCACTGGTAAAGCTTTTTAACGTAAATCTTCAAAAATCGAAGCCGACTACAGCCTTCTATGCAAGTTCGGATAAGTCTTTTAGGCTTTTTTAAATCAAAGTGCGACGCCAATAGCGTTCGCGCAGCGTCTGGTAGAGAAGCGTTAGCGAGTCTTCGTTCGCGCAGCGTCTCGTAAGAGACATAGCCCACACTTCTCTAAGAGACGCTCTTGCTAGCTTGCTTCCCCGTAGGGGTACGACAAAGCTCAGTGACCATCGTAGACATCACGCTAGCATGGTCTAGTACCGGACAAAAACCGTTCAAGAGGTTTCCTCTAGTGGAAAAATATCTCCCCGCAAGTAGGACTCAAAGTTTTTCTTAAAGTATTGAATGCTCGTAACATTCGGTTCATCGCTTTCCGTTGGCGTGAATTCATAAATTGGTACTTTTTCTCTCACCAGCTTGACCAAGCTAGGATGAAGCTGCTCAAAAGAATCTACTCTAAATATTGTGGTTTCAAATCTTAATTTAGCTGGATGAGCATATCCTAACTTCATCCAGGGTACACCAAGGACAGTCCCTCGCCCACTTAGCAGGAGGGACTTCAGTTGCATCAGGTCGGCAAGTATTTGATATAAAGTGCTTAACTCGCTTAAACTTTTATCCAGGGCAATAGTCTGAATATTTACTATCTCCTGCTAAGGGATGGGAATATTCTAAAGGAATTTACATGACAGAGGTAATATATCCAATTTCTTTGGTTTAACGCACCAATTCCCAAAATCGATGTCAAGGAAAAGGTAGCCATTAGTAGAGTGAGGAGCATTGTAGGCGATTTTGGCAGGGGTAGCAGTGTGGAGAGGATCAGGGGCGATCGCAGTCCACCACACCTCCAATGAGAGGAAAGGAATATCTAACACCTGTAGCCATCGTATAATAGGAATATTAAAAAGCTTTTGTCAACTTCTCAATCAGAAAAACGATGAATTCACAAGATAAAAACTGGGAAAATTTATTTGGATGTATCACGACACAAGGTAGTGCTTGGCACGGAATATGGACGATGTATTCTCTAGATAAAAAAGTTTTGAATTCATTTAAATCTGTCAGGAAAATTCAAGCTAATGAAGAGAAAACATTGATTACTCAAACTAATAAATATAGCTATTCTGATGGAACGGAATCAGAAAAAACTTGGCAGATTGAAAAGCAAACTTGTAGTCAACCTGATGGAGTTATATACCCAACATTTTTATCGATGAGGGCAGTGTCCTTTGGTGAGGGTAAGAGTGCCTGGGTATCAAAAAAACTGGAAGCTGGAAAAAAATTTGTTACAGAGTTATTTTTCCGATATCAAGATTGGCGAACTAGTGTAGCTAGTATCTATGCTGAGAGTGGCAATTTAGAGAGAATTACGATAATTAACGAGCATCTAAATAGCTTTTCCAATAGATCAGCCAAAGCCGAAATAGAAAACTTTTCTGGAAAGTGGAGCGGACAAAAAGAGTATATGAATAGTGATTTACAAATATCGGCTTCAGCAGAAAATAAAGAGCTTGTGTTAGAGCCAACAGAACAAAAAAATAAGACGATATCTTTGCCAGATGATATTGCTGTCAATGTACCTGAAAAGGTGAATATTGGAGAAGAATTTGAGATAGTATGTGGGAAGATGGTTACGAAAAATGAGTATAGAAGACTGACAGTTAAATATGATAATTCGGGAGCATTCGCCATGTTGATTTCCGAAGTTTTTAGGCGACAAGAACAATAAAACCAATTTCAGGCGCTCGCACCAATTTCTCGGCTCTAAATCAATAGTACAAACTGCACATCAAAGTGTATATTGTGTTCAAACTAGGGAGAAAAAGGAAGCTACAGTCCGCAACGTGTTAAATTTAACTCTAATTAAACTGATTAACTTTTTGTGACATACTTATAAATTATCCCGCCCACTTACTTACTTATCTTCACATAGTTTAGTTTTTTTCAGCCGTTCTACTTAGTCTAAACTCCAGTGAAAAGCAACTGCATTTTTTGGTAGTTCAATCAATAAACATCATTTACTGCTATTTCCCAGTCACCAGTCCCTAGTACGATAGTAAACGTGACCTCTGAGCAATTATCCAAAAGCTATTTACAGATCAATGGATAAACGTTTTTTTAAAATGTTTGGGCTAACAGAAGATCAAGCGATCGCAATTATCGATACACCATTAGAACAACTTGAAGACGCTTCTGATAAGTATATTGCTGTTTCCCATCTAATTAACTTCCCGACTGAGCAATCGATCGCGGCTTTGGTGCGGGCGATTGAAACCAGTAACCCTGATGAGTTAGACCACCGGATTGTTCGACGCAAGGCTGTGGAAAGTCTGGGGCGATTACAGGCCGAATCAGCTTTACCTGTAATTCGGCAGTGTCTTAAAGATGATGATATTTATACTGTTGAAAATACCGTGTGGGCGATCGGGGAAATCGGGACTAAAGATCCAGAAATCCTCGAAGAAGTGGCGCAACTGCTCGATAAACCAGGTCAAATCTATCGAGTGATTATTCACACCCTAGCTAACGCTAACTATCAGGCATCCCTAGAACGTGTTCGGAAATTTACCCAAGCTGAGGATGAACCTACCCGTAGTGCAGCGATCGCTACAGTTTGTCGGTTCACAGGTGATTACTCCCAAATCACTGAGGTGATGGCGCTGCTACAAAGTTCTAGCGTCAATGCCCGGCGCGGTTGCATTCAAGACCTGATTGATTCACACTACTACAAAGCCATCCCAGAAATTGCCCGTTGTCCTGTATCTTTAGTATTTCGGTTGCGAGGATTGCGGATGCTTTTGGATGCAGGTGTTCCTAGTGGTGAAATTACCTTCACAGAAATTCAACCTTACTTAGAGCAAGTACTCTACGATCATCCCAACGACCTTGATTTAGTACATGAGTATGACCTTACCCCTGTACTAGACTTTGTCATTAACGAACTCTATGAAACAGATTTTGGACGGTGTTATTTAGCGACAAAAACCTTACTGGATATCTATGCACAAGAAGCACCAGCAGCACTTCTAGCAACTTATTCTGACAAGGCATATAACGATTATGGCGCTCATTATCATGTGATGAAACTTTTCGGCTGGCTGAAATATGCTCCCGCCTACGATTTGTTAATAGAAAACCTGTATAACCGCGAACCTCAGTTTCAGAAATCTCGTGCGGCTTGTGCGATCGCTCTTGGTGAATTGGGTGATTCACGAGCAATTCCTGAACTCAAAATTTGCCTAAATACGCCAATTTGGGACTTGAAATATGCTTGTTTATTAGCGCTAAACCGCTTAGGAGACTCGTCCGGTCGGGAAATTTGCGCTCACGATGGTGACTGGTTAATTAGAGCAAAAGCGACGAGTACTCAATAGTTAGGAGTTATAAGTTATTGATATTTTAAATCATCCAGAATAAGCAGAAATCAATTAGGTTTCTGCTAATCTAACCTTGTCAAGATTTGGCCTTCAATTAGTATCTCATACCAATTCTTTGTGAAGCTGCACAAAATCAATCTTGGTGAGACAAGGGGCTTAAGCTCCTTGTTCGGGAGCAACCTCACAGATAATCGGTATCAGTTCATTTTTGCAAAGACTTTTTTCCTTAGATTTGTAATTAATGGTTTTTCAAGATAAGAATGGATTACGCATCCCATTACTACTGCTATTACAACAATTAGAAATGCACCAACATTGTAATATATGCTGGGATTTTGAATGAGGTATAGAATATTTAGTTTTTCTGTAACTTTAGTGAAAATGTTGCTTATATTACTTAAGAAAAAACCGTGCGTTAAATATATAGAATAAGACGCATTTCCTATATAAATTAGAATTGGTGGTATATTGATTGTCTTTGATACTTCTAAATAAACAGATCCTATAATAAGGATCATAAACGGAATACCATAAGCTACTAATGAGGAGGTACCGGAAACATTAAATTCTCCATATTTTGTATTTATAACTGATAAAACCAACATAAAAATTGAAGCGTAAATTAATGATGCTGCAAACTTGAATTCGTATTTAGATATAGTATAGGCAGCTAAACAACCCAGCACAAACTCTAGATTATGTTCGTCAAATATAAACCTCGGTAGAAAATTTTCGCCGATTGGTAATAAATCGAAAAAATTGAGAATTATGCCAATGATCCAAGCAAAAATTATCGACTGGCTGATTTTTGTGTTTTTCAATATTAGTAGACCGAATATACAGTAGAAAAAAACTTCATAACTAAGCGTCCAACTGACACCAATAAAAGTAATCTCTAGAATAGAACGGTCTTGGGGTAGCAAAAAAATAGCCTTGATAATTTCGTCTGCACTTCGCTGATAAATGCTATTTTTATTAGTATTAAATAGAGAAACTAAAATTTTGATGGCTAAGATGCTCCAATATAATGGATATACGCGAATAAATCTTTTAAAAAAGAAAGAATTAAACTTATTCGGTTTGCCTATATCAGATTGATGAATATAAAATATAATAAATCCACTGAGTACGAAAAAAAAATCCACGCCTATCCAACCAAAATGAAATATTTGCAATAAATCATCTTGGTGCATTTTACGAGAAAGTATTCTATTCGCGTGGGTTAGAACTACCAATATAGCAGCGACACCACGATATACTTGTAGCAAATTTATTTTTTTGTTCATAGCATTTCCAGGGTTAGTTGTAGTAACTGAATAAATCATTTAAATCAGTAAATGGCAAAGGTAGTCTGACTGTTCACTTTTCCCCTCAAGTAGTAACTTCACAAGTAGCAGAAATATGAGGAGGTAATATTGTTCTACATCGTCTTTGCTGAGTCGATTCACTTTGGTTTTAATTACCTGACTGAGGTATAGGTATACTAACATGTAAATGAGCTGCTACATCAGGGAATATACAGTTAATGATAGATAATTATGGACTCAGTGAGCGAATATAGCCCTGAGAAATAAACCCTTGAGTCGGCCAGATAAAGTTAGAAGCAGCGATAAGAGTTTGCCCAATTGAGGAACCGTCTGCTAACTGTGTTAGAGCAGATGTAGTTGTAATTAATCGGACTTAGACAAAAAATAGCCACAAAAAACACTCAAATGTATATACAGAGAGACTTTGACATCGTTTTGCCTAGTTGATTCATATATCTGGGTTTCAAACATTTTTGAGCCGTTATTGTATTTTCCTTGCCCTGTATGGGTTTGAGGCTTGTTTCTGCTTCAAAAATGTTTAAGTCCCGTTAATAGGGTAATTAAGGATATTAACCCAATTAGTCTATAACTACGGTATCGATAAATGCTAACTTTTTCATAAGTTCAAGCCTGTTAAAACAATTAGGACTTACGTACATACGAACTCTTCTCTACGAAAGGCTCTGCGTAGCTTCTCGTAGAGAAGAGTTAGAGAAATTAAGCTTTTTAGCAATTTTTGCGTAAGTCCTGACAAGAATTCAGACACTTTCTGATTATTTGCTGTTTCAAGCTGACTCGGAAAATATCAGGAAATTAAATTTGTCAAATTGGCAAGTTTCTGAAACAAAAAAACTCATGAGTAGCATCTTCAGACTAATCTGAACAATGCTCTCACGAGTTACAAAAAGTAGTTATTTAAGCGGCTCAGGGCTTGCTAGTGGTGACTGCTTGGTTTAACACTAACTCTGGTTGTGGTATCTCCTCTTCTTCTTCTTCTGGCAAACCGTAAATTGATCTGTATAGCTTCACGTACTGCTTGGCAGATTGATACCAACTAAAATCTTGACTCATGCCGCGTTTTTGTAGTTCTTGCCATTGCGGTTTGAAACGGAAGCCTTCCCAAGCCCGGATCATACAGGTGAAAAGGTCTAGCGGTTCATAGCGATCAAAGCAATAACCAGTACCTGCGGCATTTTCGGGGTCGTTATGCGTTACCGTATCAACTAATCCACCTGTGCGGCGGACAATGGGTACAGAACCGTAGCGCAAAGCCATCATTTGGCTAATACCACAAGGTTCAAAACGACTGGGCATTAAGAAGGCATCAGTACCAGCGTAGATCCGGCGAGACAGGGCATCGTTATACAGTAAGTAAGTTGCCATGCGTCCGGGAAAGCGGGATGCTAATTGCCACATCTGAGTTTCATAGTAGCGATCGCCTGTTCCTAACAGCACAAACTGTGCATCTGTATAAGACAGGAAGCGATCGAGGATTTGTAATATCAAATCAATGCCTTTTTGTTCCACTAATCGCGTCACAATCCCAATAAAAAAGGCTTTGGAGTTGACTTCTAACCCTAGTTCTTCTTGCAAAGCAATTTTGTTGGCCTTGCGTTTATCTAAAGTAGCAGTACTGAAAGTTTGGATAATATATTTGTCGTTCTCTGGATTATAAACTTCAGTATCAATACCGTTGATAATCCCAGATAATTTCCCGCTAATAAAGGATAGCAAACCTTCTAATGTTTCACCGTAAGTAGGTGTCTTAATTTGTTCGGCATAGGTGGGCGAAACTGTATTTACCTTATTAGCAAATTGCACTGCCGCTGCCATTACGTTGTGTCCTTGCATATACCAGGGACACCAAGTAATTCTCTCTAAATACCAACGCCACGGCCCTTGATAAGCCAGATTATGAATGGTAAACACTGTGCTGATATCAGGATCTTGGTGCATCCACACGGGAATCATCCCTGTGTGCCAATCGTGGCAATGGATAATTTCTGGCTTCCAGTAATTCCAGGCAAACTCGGCTGCACCATTAGCAAACAAAGTGAACCGCCAATCTTCATCATCTCCAGAATAAATGCGGCGGGGCATGAAGGCGGGATGTCCGAACAAATACAAGGGAACATCAGTACCAGGCAGAACACTTTCGTATACTGCAAAGTGCTGGAACATGGCATCTCCCCACCAGATGGGTTCTTGGGGAATTTCCATTTTGTCTGGCAGGAAGCCGTAGTAAGGCAAGAATATCCGCACATCATGCCCCATTTCTCTCAGAAATTTGGGTAATGCCCCGACAACATCACCCATTCCTCCTACTTTCGCAATGGGTGCTGCCTCTGCTGCAACAAATAGAATCCGCATGGTAATTTTTGCTTCCCTGAGATTGTCAAATTCAGTCTATGATCCCGACCAACGCGATTTGTCGCGTCTGGCACATATGAGAGTGCAACGGCGATCAATTCTTATCTAATCACATCGGCTTGCCCAATTGCTTAAGAACCGCGCTGAATCACCGCAAAAATTTCTGATAAAATTTCTTGCGCTCCCTGTTGCCGCAACACTTCTGCTAGTTCTATGCCTAGCGCTTCGGCATTGTTGGCAATGCCTGTGACGGTATCTTTTACGAGCTTTTGACCATCTACACTGGCGACTATCCCTGTTAAGGTCAAATTATCACCAGATATTTCTGTATTTACACCAATAGGTACTTGACAGCCGCCCTCTAGAGAGCGTAGAAAGGAGCGTTCGGCGAGACAGCGATCGCGTGTTTGGGGATGTTCGATCGCTTTAAGTAGAGATAGCAATTCACTATCATCAGCCCGGCATTCAATACCCAAGGCTCCTTGTCCAACAGCGTGGAGGGAGATATTTGCGGGGAGAATTTGATGAACGCGATCGCTCATTCCCAATCTCTCTAACCCTGCTGCTGCCAAAATCAAAGCATCGTATTCGCCTGCATCCAGTTTTGCCAACCGTGTAATCAAATTTCCCCGCACATCTTTAAATGTAAAGTGGGGGAAGTGGTGGCGTAACTGTGCTAACCGCCGCAGCGAAGATGTACCGATTACAGCACCTTCGGGTAAAGTATCGATTTGTTTATCTTTGTGCTTTTCATGCACCACTAATGAATCTGCTGGATTTTCCCGTTCAGTGATTGCTGCCAGTGTTAACCCTTCTGGTAAATGAGTCGGCAGATCCTTGAGGGAATGAACGGCAAAGTCAATCTCCTGATTGAGCATTCCGACTTCAAGTTCTTTAGTAAAAAGTCCTTTATCGCCAATCTTAGCTAATGCTACATCCAAGATTTTATCGCCTTGGGTAGACATGGTGTGGACTTCAAAAGTGATATCAGGAAAGCTTTTCTGGAGTTGCTCTTGTACCCAGTAGGTTTGAACCAGAGCAAGTTGGCTTTTGCGTGAACCAATCCGAATAGTGCGTGGGGGACTAGAAACAACTGAAGTCATAAAACAATATATCAAACTAGGCGATAAATTCAACTCTCATCTAGACTACCGTAGTCAGGGACTCATACCAATTTTGGATTTTGGATTTTGGATTTTGGATTACAATTCTTTACCAAAGGCTGGTTTGAGGAATCTCGAACAATACTACTTGGTACAGCATTTCGTTAAATTCGTAGCAAATTAAACTTGGCAATACCTAACAACGCCAATGTGTCCGCTGACAATGCCAATGCGTCTGCTGACAATGCCAACGCGTCTGCTGACAATGCTAATGCGTCCGCTGACAATGCCAATGCGTCTGCTGACAATGCTAATGCATCCGCTGACAATGCCAACGCGTCTGCTGACAATGCCAACGTGTCCGCTGACCCTAACTGTTTCACAAAGTCTGCCACACATGGTTCTGCATCAGCTTATTTAACATTAGCGATGGCGCGGGCTTTCCCTAATGAATAAGCTTGATTATACTTTTTAGGAAACATTCTGCGTCACAATATTGAGTAGTTAGTCTCCTTAAGTGGGCTTTATCCATGACTGCTAACTCTGATTCTGGTTGGGATTTGTCAGTTGATAACCGTAATGGTCAACTTACTCTTGTCGTCGAGGTTAAGAGTAAACTTAATGCATCACCAGAATGGGCAGCGAGACTTCGACGCAATATCCTTGCACACGGAACTTTTCTAGTGGCTCCTTATTTTCTAATGGTGTTTCCTGATCGATTTTATTTATGGACTGATGCTGATGTCCGACTAGATCAGAGCGAGCCAACTTATACCATTGATGCACAACCTATTCTTCATCGTTACTTTGAACAGGCTGGAGTTAAGGCTGATCAAATCAGTGGGCAAAGCCTTGAGTTAATTGTTGCATCCTGGCTTGGAGAAATTATTCATTCTGAAAAAACCCCCGAAGATATAAATGAATCTCAGCAATGGTTAATTGATTCAGGATTATACGCTGCCTTAGCTGGAGGCAGGTTTTTGATCATATAAGGCGGTTGCGTGAATATTTACGTTGAAACTAACTTCGTCTTAGAACTAGTCTTTGAGCAAGAACAGTGCGTAAGCTGTGAGCAGATTCTGCAATCTTGTGAAATAGGGCAGGCAAAACTTATTATTCCAGCTTATAGCCTTGCTGAACCTCATGAGAAATTAAGTCGTCAGGCAAAGAGTCGCCGGGATTTGCAGCAATTGCTCGATGCTGAGTTGCGGCAGCTTTCACGTACAGCATCTTATGTAAGTCGGATCAAAAGTATCCAAGATATTGCTAGCTTAATGGTGCAGAGCAATGAAGAGGAACGGCAACGTTTTGTTAATTATCGAGAGCGGCTTTTTAACATTGCAGAAGTTATTGCACTCACTGCCGATATCTTAATTGAGGCAGCGTCCTGCGAAGCTACTTATGATTTGAGACCACAAGATGCTTTTGTCTATGCATCGGTCATCAATCATCTGCGTCAGTATCAACCACAACTAGCATGTTTTCTTAACCGAAACTCAAAAGACTTTGATAGTCCTGATATTGTTGATGAACTAAATCGATTTAATTGCAGAATGATCCCACGATTTGATCACGGCTATAGTTTTCTTCAATCTCAACTTTGACCGTAGTACTTAGCAGTATGATTGTTAGTTTACTCCATCTTTCAGTAAGAAGAGGACACAAATATTATCATGTTATCTATCTGTGTTCAACATTAAGTTCCTGCGGGGTTGTTGCAAAAGCAGTACTTTGAAGTTATTGGTGGAGTGCTTTTGAGTTAGTGCTATGTATAGGCAATCGCTTTTTTGCATTCAGCTAGTGGCGAACGTTGATAAACTGGATATAGGACTTTCAAAATAGCAAAAGTCATGAGTGTTGCAAAATCCGCATCCCTAACCCTAGAGGAGTTTCTGAAGTTACCAGAAACAAAGTCTGCAAGTATTTATATTGATGGTGAAATTAGCCAGAAACCAATGCCGAAAACCCGCCACTCCCGACTTCACTGCTGAAGTAGGCATGAGGTTCTCCTTCCGCGAAGATTTCTACTATTTCTCCCTTTAGAAGTTCCATACGCCGATCATCTAGGATACCTGCCGCGATCATGCGGTAATATTCATTTATTGTCCACTTCGCTGTAGTTACGGTCATGGAAACACTTTTTTATCGTATTTTACCTCACATCGGAATGGATGCGGAAAAATCGGTAAATATCAAAAAAATTAACAGTTTTTATCGAATTAAGGGTCGGCTTTGAGATATTCCTGTAATTGTTGAGTACGCAATTTAGTGGAATTTTCTAGACAACCAAAATAAATGGTTGCGGCAATACTTCCTCCCTCATATCTGCTTCTCTCAAACTCACAATTGGTATCTCGAAACTTGATCCATGCTACCTGTGCAGCAATCAATTTCTGTTTCCTAGAGCTTTCTAACGTAGATAGCAATTGTTGATAAACTCGACTCAGTTTTTTATCTGCATTCTGATAAGATAACTTCTTGCATTCATTAATTGCTGCTTGAATTTGAGGATTATTGCAGTTAAGCCTTTGAACTAAGCGCATTGGTAAATCAGGCGTTGTGCCTGCTATTGTCATGGTGGGGGTATCTAAACTGCTGAGAGTTAGCATACTTGCCAAAACTAGTAATAATTGACGCATGGCAAAATTGTTATTGTTTAGGTATAGACAAAAGATACCAAAATACGCGTCAGCATTGGTATGTTCCAACGCAGAATACTTCTGAACTTTTTACAAAAGGTAAACCAGCCGTCAGATGGAAGTCGAAATTTCACAACAATGCTAAAAATAATTTGGTATTTTAGTAATCTAAAGTTTAGCTTTTATATTTTATGAATCGTTCCGCCTGCCTCATTTTCAATCCAGTTGCGGGTCAGGGTGACCCAGATTTAGAACTAGCAGAAATTCGGACAATATTAGAGTCAGAGATTGACCTAGATATTTATCTCACAACTGAAGAAATCGACGCTGACGAACTGGCCTATGCAGCGGTAGCGAGGGGTGTAGATGCAATCATTGCTTCAGGAGGAGATGGCACCCTCTCAGCGGCGGCAGCGGCTTTAGTGAGTACTGATATTCCATTTGGGATCATTTCCAGAGGAACAGCAAACGCTTTTGCCACAGCTTTAGGAATTCCTGACACGATCGCAGCTGCGTGTCACACAATTTTACAGGGAGGAACCCGCAGTGTAGACGTAGCCTATTGCAACGATCAGCCAATGGTACTCTTGGCAGGTATTGGCTTTGAAGCTGAAACTGTAGAATTGGCAGACCGAGACGCCAAGAATCGCTTTGGGATGATGGCCTACGTCTTAGCTGGAATTCAGCAACTGAGAAACTTAAAAAACTTTGATGTTGAAATTGAAACTGAGGACAAAATAATTAAAACTAGTGCCTGTGCAGTAACAGTAGCAAATGCTGCACCTGCCACTTCTGTCTTAGCTCAGGGCCCAGCAGGTCTGGTTTATGATGATGGGCTACTAGATTTAACGATTGTAGCTTCAGTTAATAAGGCAGGAGCGATCGCTGCTACATTTCATCTATTTCAAACGGCTTCTACAGGTAACGCCGTAGATCGGGATGATATTGGCTTCCTGCGAGCCAAACAATTTAAAATTACGACTAATCCACCACAAAAGGTTGTTCTAGATGGTGAAATAGTGGGCACAACTCCAGTAGAAATTAAGTGTGTTCCAGCAGGCTTGAGAATTTTTGTGCCATTAGTAGAAGAAGTTGAGCCTACTGAAAAACTAGAGGGACTCCCCAACCTGATTATTGAGATGAAAGACACAGTAGGAGAATAAGGGCATGGGGCACTTGTACTGAGCGACTTGCCTTGAGCGAAGCCGAAAAGAGCCGAAGTATGGGGCATGGGGAGAGACTTGCTACAACCTTGCTCCCCTGTCCCCTTTAATTGAAGATTCAGGAGTAGGTTGCATTGAAACTTGTATCTGATCCAGCGATCGCTAACAAAATTAGTAAAATGAATCAGCGGGTACGGTGGCAAGATCCGTTAATTGTGGAACGGAACATCGACCAAACTCGGCTGGTGCTAGAAGATGGTCAAGCAGATAATCCGGAGTTCTCATTTTTAGTTATAGGTGATAGTGGTTCCGGCCAGCACCGGGGACACAATCCCCAGCGACAGGTAGCTGAACTGATGCTGCCCCATCACAACGAATCCCGTTTTATGCTGCACATGGGGGATGTGATCTATTTAGTAGGGTCGAGTGAATACTACCACCAGAACTTCATCCAGCCTTACCGAGAGTTTATTTTGGGCGGAGAGCATCCCAAACGGATTGCCTATGACCAGATGATTTTTAAGCTGCCCATTTTACCTGTACCAGGAAATCACGATTACTATAACTTGCCGATTTTATTGAGCTTGGCGTCCCTAACAACATTACCCCTTCGTGGCCTGTTGCGATCGCGGTTAGACCTAGATGTGGGCTTGCATGGCTCAGGAACCGGTGACGCTTACGCACGGGCATTTCTGGACTATCTTAAGGCGTTTCAGCTTCCAGGAGAGTTAAATCATCATTTAGATCAGTACTACACAGCCAAGACAGATACAGGTCGTTGTCTTAGCTATGAACCTGGGCACTTCACCCGCCTTCCCAATCGCTACTATACTTTTCGCTATGGCGGTATAGATTTCTTTGCCTTGGATTCTAATACATTTAACGATCCACCACCGCTACCCAAAACAAAAAAAGGTGAAGCCGATCGCAAAGTTTTAGAAAAACGCCGTGAAGATTTAGAGCAAGAAAAGCTGCAAATCGTTGAAACCTCAGCCAAGCTTCGTCCAGAAATCCCCACCGAAGCCGACCAATTAGACGACTTCCACGCCAAGCTGTCACAAATTGAAGAAATTATTGTTGATATCGATAAGCAACTAGCTGCTGATAAAACAACGCTGACTGATACTGAACAACTGGAGTGGCTGAAGCAAAGATTAATTGAATCTTGGAATAATCCTGAAGTTCGGGGAAGAGTGATTTATTTCCATCATCCTCCCTATGTAACTGAGGCGACAAAGTGGGAACAAGCACAAACTCTGATAATTCGCGATCGCCTCCGTAGTGTGCTGGATGCGGTAGCTAAAAAAATAGGTTCCCTAACTCAGGGGCGTCCTTTGGTTGATTTGGTATTAAACGGTCACGCGCACTGCTTTGAACACCTGGAAACAATAGATACGGGACATGCTGATTCTCATATTCACTGGATTATTTGTGGTGGTAGCGGGTTTAGTTTGCGACGCCAGCGGATTGAGGGAGCAGATTTAATGGAGACTTTTGGGAACGAAAATAGATTAGTGGCGCGATCCCATCTCTTCATTGGTCGCAACGGTCAAGGTTTTCAGAAGCGACGACCTTACTCAGGTTTACGCATTGACGTTAAAGGCGAACATCATCCCAAGTTCATTGTCCGTCCCTTGGTTGCTGAATGGCATCAGCGACAATGGCATAATCGGGAACTTGAGCCGCTGATCATCTAGTAACATACTTCTGGAAATATTAGCCCATAAAAGTAGAGACGCAATGATTGCGTCTCTACTAACCGCCTATTTAGCCTTCTTACGTGTAATTACACCCAGCAAAAAGGATGGTGCTAATTAAATTATTCCTGGCCCTCTACCACGATTGTCACCCTTTTCGGTCAACTTGCCTTCCTCGTCGTCTTGACTAACTTCTCTAAGTTCTTCAATACGTGCTGCCTTATCTTCTGCTGCTTGTTGGCGTGCATCACCCGGTTCTTCGTAGTACATTTCCGGTTCAATTGCATAGTTGTTAGACAAACCTTCTTTGTCTATGGTATAGCCGTCAGTGGTGCGTATACTTTCTGAATCAGTTTGATCATCGGTAGATGCATCTGCCTCCCTTTCTTCTGTGGGGAGTGTTTTGTACTCATTTCCTTCTCTTTCCATTCGAGCAGCAGTTTCAGCTGGGATAATGCCGCGATCGTATGTATTTACTTCGGCTCTATCAGATGAATCTATACCTTTGTTTACTCCTTCATTAGCCATAAATTATGTCCTCTTAAAGAATGTATTAAATAACTTCAAAAACTAGATTAGGCTGTTTCTCATCTCAAATCTACTATCTTTAGAAGTGATTTAAATTTAAAAATAATGTTATATTCTCTATCTTTGGATGTATCTAAAAGACTAATATGAAGTCAGGTTAAATACTGATAATTTAAGTTCATTGGGTAAAACAAGGGTTTTGGCTGAAGTTGACACTGACACCAATGAACATTATTGTGCCCCTACTGCCTTTTGCACCTAAAATACGATAGTTACAAAATTCCCTATTTTTTAGAGAAGTCGGGAATATGAACCTTTGGATTGAATATATTTAATTAGCGAACCATACCCACTACTACGCTGAGGCTAGTACAGCTTCGTGTAAATCCTAGCTACCATCTCAATTAACAACACAAGGGGCTTAAGCCTCTTGTTAAAGGTAGATAAACTTCCGCCATAGTGTACTACTTTAATGGTTTAGAAATTTATCCGCCTAAAAACTGGCTTTTCAATGATTGAATTTCATCCGCTAATTCTTGCCGAGTTGAAGCCTTCAGTAGATAACGGAAAATGAACCATGTGGCGTAACTAATTCCAATTAACTCAAAGAGTGGTGATAGTAGTGGAGTCCCATTGATTGCATTCAGGACTGCTAGTACTATCTTGGCTGTAACAATCGCCGCCAAAATTAAAGCCACAGTTATTAGAGGCTGCTTGTAGTCCTGAAAAAAGCTACTTAAGTATTCGGGTAATTGCTCCAAAAATTCAGAAACTTGTCTGCTAATTTGCTGCAATTGAGATTCCGGTTCAGCTGCTGCTGGTAACTTTGGCAAGTTTACTGTATCTACACCTTCAAGTGCTAGCGTACCTTGTGATAAGGGGGCATTGATGGACTCACGTTGCTGTTGTTCGGTTTCCATAGTTTTTATTTTCGGGAAGTAAAAGAGTTTCTATAACTGACTGAGCGTCAATAAATATAATTATTAAGGTCGTCAGTTGTCAATTATTAATGGTCAGTATTAAGTATAACTGACCAGCATGAATGAGCAGGGGCATCTAAATTTCTTTATGCCTACCTACTCACGCGGATTTGTTGTTACCTGCCTTATTTTTTCGTTGCGAGAACAGTTGCTTTAACAACTACACTTTTGACACCTTTAATTTGTTTAGCTAAAGGTTCAATTTTAGCTAACTCCTGCTGATTGCTCACAGTTCCGGCGACAGTGACAGTTCCATTGTCTGCGGCATCAACTGTTAATTGACTCTTGGGTATATTAGCCTCTAACTTGGAGCGAACTTCACTTTTTAGGTCACCTTTGGCTCGTTGTGTATCACCACCCGTAGTATTATTGCGCTGTTCACGGGCGCGAATATCCTCATTTAGTTGTCTTCTGCGGACATCACTTTGTGCGTCTTGTTGAGAAGCTTGTGTTGTTTGTACACTCGGCGTTTGGGGAGCTTCATTAGTACTATTGGGTGCAGATTCACTTGTTTTAGAAGCATTATCACAAGCAGCAACACCAAAAACTAAAAGGCCACTAATTAAAAAAGGAGTTAGCTTTTGCATATATTGAATTCGGAATCGCAAAATGAAAGTTGTGGAGTTTATTGATATTCACGGCATAAGTGAGGAGCAAGTTTACTTAAGTTAGGAGCAAGTTTTCAACTTCTTGCTCCGGCAATTTTGGGGAACTAGTGTGAGTGGTAACTACCTTAGCTTAGAGGGTTTCATCACGGCGGTCAACAATTACTACGGCAGGATCGTCTGTATAAGATCCTGTAGAGTAATTGGTGCGATCGCTATTAACGACTGGTGTGCCGTAATCGGTTGCTCGATCTAAACTTGGGCGATGTTCGCCGAGATCAGTGCCATCATAGATCGCAAATTCTTCAATCCCTCGACGTTTGAGAATAGCTTCAGCTTGGCGGATTTCAGCTTCATTAGCATCGATAATTATTAAGTAGTCGCCTCTTTGGAAGCGATCGCCATAAACTCGCGCCTTGTCTTCAGGAATTCCCAAGCCAACCAGTGCGCCAACAATACCCCCAGCTGCTGCACCTATAGCACCGCCAGCGACTGTTGTCGCCAAAGCTGTCGCTGCTGCGCCACCCAAAATTACAGGCCCAACTCCAGGAATTGCTAAAGTCCCAAGACCAACTAATAAACCAGTCAAGCCGCCTAGTACTCCGCCTGTAGCTGCTCCAGTTTTTGCGCCGTCATCTGCTTTATTACCTGCACCTGCGGTTCTATCTACATCTACACCAGCGATTCCCTGACCGTTTGCATCCTTAGCAATGATCGAGACTCTACTCATCGGAAAACCAGCATCTCGCAAATCTGTAAGTGCTGCTTCTGCATCTCGACGATGAGAAAATACTCCAATTGCTCGTCTCTCTACACCACTACGAGCCGCAGTCGGAGTTGGAGTGACATAATCAGTGTTAGTAGAAGTTGGAGCCACATAACCAGTACTTGCATTTGTAGCATCTGGATTGTCGTAAATGCCAAACTCTTCCACACCCTGCTTACGTAGAATTGCTTCTGCTCTAAGAATTTCTGTATCTGTGCCATCTATGATGACTAAATAGTGTCCTCGTCTGACGCGTTCGTCGTAAACTTTAGCTCGTTCTTCGGGAATTCCTAAACCAACCAATGCACCAAGCAAACTGCCAGCTATTGCACCAATACCAGCTCCAGTCAGGGTGGTAGCTAGGGTGGTTGCAGCAGCTCCAGCTAGCATAATTGGCCCGACTCCAGGAATTGCCAAAGTCCCAAGACCAACTAATAAGCCAGTCAATCCACCCAAAGCAGTGCCTGTAACTGCTCCAACTTTAGCACCTTCGTCAGATTTGTCACCGACGCGATCGCTCACTTCAGCGCCAGCAATATCATCTTTGTCTCCATCCTGCGTAATAACAGAGACTCTATCCATGTCAAAGCCAGTGTTTTTCAATTCATGTAGGGCATGTTCAACATCTCGACGATTAGAAAATACACCTACACCACGTTTATGTACACCTACAACCATTATTTTTTCTCCTCAGGAAAAATCAATTATTTACTTACAAACAAATTTATAGCTGGTAATAACCCGAATGTCACTAAGAAAAAATCAAATCCCTGTTAGGGCTGGGTGTAGGCGAGAGGCTAGCACCCACTGACTGGCTCGGATCTTAGATTTCACGTGCTAGTTCTTGACCGTGCAACCCCTATTGCATTACACCCTTACAGCCAAAAGTCAACCATATTTAAGGATTTACGCTTTTTTTAGTTGCCATTGGGCAATAACCCTTATTAATACATGTTTATGTTTCCTTTTCATCAATCGCTTGGAAGAATTTTTATCTCTATCATGAGACATAGGTGATTTTATCTAAAGACTAAAGATAAGTAAAAACTTCCTGGATAAAATATATTTTTTTTATAAAAAATATTAGAAGATTTTATTTGTCAAAAATTTTTGATTTTTTATATAAGAACTTTATTTGTAAAATTAACTACATTTATATTACACAACTATTGATTAAATCCAATATGTGGTAGGAAAACACAGCTATGCATCGGTGAAAGCTTAAGGAAAAATCTGCTTTATTTTAAGGTTTTGCCCTCACGTCTCCCCAATATTTTCAATGGGTGAGGGTTTACCACAGGAAAAGCTTACCCGATAAGTTCCCCGAATTCTAACTGAGGATTCGGGGTTAGGGGATGAAAGCAACTGGAGAACGTAACTTTTACATTAAGTTGACACCAATAACATTGTTGTGCCTTTATCGTCTGGTAAAGTACCAGACCCATTTCAAACCTGCTATATCTGTAGATGCATTTTTATAAAATTTACTTTTGTTAAGAATATTTTATTTTCTTAAAGATTGAATATATAGGACTCATATTGATTTTTGAAATACACGTAGGGGAGCCAGTACATTGTGAACTTTTCCAAAGTTGTAGCAACTGGTGAACCAGCGCACCCAAGTTGGTTTTCAACTGTCACGGTGACTGGTGTTAGTGTAGGGATAACGACTGTGTGTAGCGTCATCCGATAGCGAGTTTTCTCCCAAAGTGAGACGCCAAGAACGAGCGTCAGAGCGTTATGTTAGGGACTGAAAAAAAATAAATTATCCAAAATTATTTTTACATTTGTAGGGGCGCAAGACCTTGCGCCCCTACGATGAGATATTTTTTTAACTGGAAGTCCCTTAGATGAAAATACGGCATCGTCGCAAGGTTTTGGTGCATTAGAACAGAGTCCGTAACATACCCTACATATACTTAGATTTTTTCACACAATCAAATCGAATTTCTATATAAAAAAATCACCAAATATCACATTATTTTTTTAACAAAAGAGTGATAAAAAAATCTTTTCTTAAAATACGACTTTTGGCAAAAGAATTTATTACTTAAGAAAATGTTAGGCTATCAAACTGATAATTAAAGTTATGAGTAAGCCATTTTCTAAATGGGTAATTAATTGAGTGCAAGTGAGAAAATACTATGTTTCAAGATGTTTTAACTATTTGGGGATGGAACTCGCTGCCTTTTGGATTAGCGCCGATAACTTTAGCTCAGGAAGTACTAACTCCAGAAGAAGCATCAGTTCTTTTTTCTGGCCCTAAAATTTTGGTAGCATTGCTGGCTGGCGTCTTAATGGCATTTGCCTTTCAATTGTTATTCACAAACTTTTCAGTCGCTGTCGGAATTTCATCTTAGGAAATTGACTCAGATTCTGACGATGATTCCGAGAGTTTGGGTAAGACAATTCGTAAAGTTCAGGCTAAAGTTGGTGCTTGGGCGTTGATAACCGTTAGCATTGCATTATTTATTGCTTGTTTTCTAGCGGTAAAACTTAGCTTAATCGAAAGTGCATTTCTAGGAGCAATTATTGGTGTAGTTATCTGGTCTACCTATTTCGCACTAGTAATTTGGTTCGGTTCATCCGCAGTAGGTTCTTTAATTGGTTCTATCGCTAGTACTGTCACCTCTGGTTTTCAAGGTATAATAGGTACAGCAACTGCTGGTATTGGTGCGAATACTGCAAAAAAACAGTTAGTTTCTACTGTTGAAGATATTACAGCCGCAGTCCGGCAGGAATTAACTTCAGGTTTTGACGCTGAAGGTATTAGAAATACGCTCCAAAGTTCCTTAGGTTCTCTACAAATACCAAAGCTAGATATTAAAGAAATTCGGACTCAATTTGAGCAGCTTCTTAAAGATACAGATTTGCAATCTGTTGCTAACAGTGACCTATTACAAAATATTAACCGCCAAACTTTTGTAGATTTAATCAGCAGTCGTGCTGATTTATCTAAAGAAGATATCAATCGAATTACTGACCAATTTGAAGGTGCTTGGCAACAAGCTTTGAATCGCAAAAATCCAACGGAAGAAGTAATTAACTTTCTCAAATCTGCCACTCCCGAAGAACTGAATTCCGAACAATTAGGTGAACAGCTTCAGCAACTGCTTACAGTTGGAGGTGGTAATGGCAAGCTAAGTAAAGGTGTGATAAACCAAGCGGTTCGATATGGCTTGAGCGCTGCTGTACCAGCAGTACTGGATAGCACGAACTTTTCCAATATAGATGTCAACAAAATTACAACTCAGTTGCAAAAATTGAAAGAGAAAGTTCAAGATGTAGATGTTGCTCAAATTATAGAACAACTACAAAAGTTCAGAGAGCAAGCAACTGAGCAAGTAGCTGCAAAATTGCCATCACCGGAAAACACAATTAAGGCAGATGTAGAAGACTACATATTGAATTCATTTCCTTGGCATTTTAACCGAATTACGCTAGTAGATGAATTTAAAGAAGTCATCTATGACGTAAATGCGGATCCGACAACTGTGAGACGGGAGTTGGAAGAACTAAATGATCCGCAAGCTGGATTTGAAGCGTTGCGCGATCGCCTCAGTGAATTTGATCGTGACACCTTAGTTGCTGTGATCAGTTCTCATGAGGATATTTCTGAGGCGGATGCTAATCGCATTATCGACCAAATAGAAACGGCCCGGGATGGCGTATTGCAACGAGCCGAACGCATCCAGCAAGAAACACAAAAACGTCTGAAAGCGATCCAAAAGCAAGCTAAAAAGCAAGCTGAAGAAACCAAAAAAACCGTTGCAAGTTCTGCTTGGTGGTTATTTGGGACAGCATTGACTTCCCTTGCAGCCAGTGCGATTGCCGGTGCGATCGCTGTCACTGGCATAACTCTACCTGGGTAAAATATCTCTATCATCAGGAATTTTGATCAAATACAAAGTGGCATTCAGTCTTTACAAATGAATGCCATTTTTTTTTATAAATAAAACAAACTACCCCCCAGAGTAAGTAGGTTGGTGCTATTAAAAGTGACTATGTAAAGTTTTGTAAAGATTTTGAAATATGCTTGAATTAAGCTTAGTTGCTCGTTTACATACCTTTAGATGGTTTAGTTTTTCCTCACCAACCTACTTACTATTACGACCTTGCTATTCAGATATAGATTAAAAAACCCGATCTGAATCTAAGGATTTCATATTTTACTTTGATGAGAGTAAAATATCAAAGTTAATTATTCTTTCTTATAGATAGAAAAAAGTACGCTTGAGGGTTATATCATAGTCTTGTGATTCATGATATACAGTAAAAACGTCCTAAAACACATGCAATTCCGTAGGAGAAAATCTGCTTGTTCCCTAGCAGCCTACTACTAAACCATTGAATGCATAAGGCACAAGGATATAACATGACTTTTGGCACAATTTTGATGCCAACATCATCAATACATCCAGTCCTTCTGAAATCTTCTCAAGTCTTCAGACTTAACAGCAAAGACCTGTTCCAATCAAGTCTGGTTCAGTTATATCTTCCCACTCGTTATTTGTCCACCTTGTTTTCTCGGCGTTGCTGAATAGAAGTGTGAAATTCAAAAATTTAATGTTTGAAACTGTTTCCTTTGCGCCTTTGGGGGAAACGAAATTCATACTATTAATCAGCAACGCCGTTTTCTCATGGGGATGTGACGAGGTAATTTTTTTCCCATCTAAGCTTAGGAGAAGTTCATTATGGCAAGTATCAACGGTATCAATTTCCCTGGTATCCCAGATGTTAACATCATCGACGAAATCGTGAAAAGCGCTGGTAACAAAATCCAGGTCATTACTAATGGTAACAAAATCATTAACGCTACTAGTGGTAACCAAAAGATTAACGGCAGTAATGGCAACGATATCATTAACACTGGTAATGGCAATGATATCCTCACTGGCGGTAATGGCAACGATATCATTAACGCTGGTAATGGCAACAATACCGTTAAAGGTGGTAATGGCAACGATATCCTTAACGCTGGTAGTGGCAAAGATACCCTCTTTGGCGAAAATGGCAACGATATCCTTAGCGGTGGTGCTGGCAACGATATCCTTAGCGGTGGTGCTGGCAATGACACACTCGCTGGCGGTCCTGGGACTGATATTCTCACTGGAGGAGCAGGTAACGATGTTTTCAAGTTCAGCTCAGTTTCAGATAGTGGTGTTGTTGGACGGGATCTGATCGCTGACTTTGTAGGAAACGGTAAGTTGCCAGGTGACCAAATCGATCTATCTGCTATCGACGCCAACTCCACTAAAGTGGGCAATCAAGCCTTCACTTTCATTGGGGCTGCTGCATTCTCCGCACCTGGTCAGCTCCGTTATTCAGGAGGTACTCTCCAAGCTAGCACTGATGCGGATCGGTTGCCTGAGTTTGAGGTTCGGCTTATAAATGCACCACTAGTAGTGCAAAACGACTTTATCCTTTAATTCTAATAGACTCTTACAAAAGTCTTTAACACCCCACTCCTAAGAGCAAGTTCTTAGGAGTGGGGTTCTTATTTTTGATTTATGCAAGAGGTCTAATGTTTTTATTTAAAGAGAGTTTGCTTTCTTTAAACAATCGGAAATCATGAGTTTTCCCTTGAGATTGTGCTGTACAAATTATTTTTCCATTCTTTTGATAGTCATCAATACTTGGTCTGACAAACTGATTTTTCCTGGTTGCCCTGGTTTGTGTTTTTGTTGGCTGTGGTGGCGGACTACTTCGACCATGTGCTCAAATATCTCAGGTTTTACACCCCAGAAGCGTTGAAATTCTGCTGGTTTCAGATGTTTGACTTTTGAGTGCATTATAAGCTTACCTTATGATTATCCGGTAGCGATCGCCTGTGTGTAAGTGTGCGATCCCTTTTTACCAGTCCTCATCGTATCCCGAAAGGAACTTTTGCAAGAGGTCTAATGAACGCTGTGCGTGCCGAGGATGTTCAATTGGAATTTCTGTTACATCAATAGCAATGGACTCAGGAGGTTGCCCCTGCAATAATTGCTTTTTTCCGGGCAAGTATCTCAGTTTAGCTATTGGACAGACTTTTACACACCAGGTGGCAACGACCACTGTGGAACACCATGCATATGCAATCCCCAATTATAGAGTATATTTAATATACTCTATAAATATAAATATTGAGGTGATGGCGATCGCAAAACGTTTTGGCATAATAACTTTTTCTGATAAATAAAAAAGTACCCTGAGGGGTACTATCAGGTCAATATAGATTAAAAACGTCTCAAGACACCTATAGTTACATCTGCATCCGATAAGATCTGCTTCTTGTCTAGCAGCCTGGTCTTTGAATCAGCGAAGACATCAGACGCAAGGATAAAATATGATTGCTTGCACAATTTTTGATGCCAACATCATTCATATATGCAGTGCTTCTCAAATCTTCAGACTTGACGACAAAGACCTGTTAAAATCAGGTTACATTCAGCTGATTTCTTCATTTCTTCTCGTCATTTCCTCACTAGGAAATGACCTGATTTTTCACAGGAAGTCATAAAGCCCTAAAAAAGCGTGGCTTTTTCCACAGCTTAATTCTCAATAGTTCTAGGTTAATGAAAATAGATAACGGAAAAATCAGAGTTTGGGAAACCCTCAAAATGATCCTTTCCACATCCCGTGAAAAGTCAGAGGAAATGAGGAGGTCATTTCTTATACCTTTATCCTCTAAATTCAAAGAAACGATCGCGCCGCGTATGCATGAGAAAATCAGGTAATACAATCGCAACAGTTGCGATGATCCCACGGAAGGAAAAAAGATGTCGGAGAATTTGAGAAGCAAAATTGTAACGCAAGGGGTGCAGCGATCGCATCAGTCAACAAGGCTTTTAAGTGATTGACAATTACTTCATTATACATAACTACAGGAACCACCAAACAAATCTCAATAGGCAAAACTAACACTATCTGAAACCTTTGTTCAGATAGGTTCTGCCGAGAGTAATAAAAGAAAGTTAATTATTATTTTTTATAAAGGGAAAAAAGCACGCTTGAAGGTAGTATCATAATTCTTGTGATTAGAAATACAGTGAAAATGTCCTAAAACCTATGCAATTGCGTAGAAAATGATCTGTTTATTCCCTAGCAGCCTACTACTACCTGACAATCTTGGTAATTCTTTTTCTGTTATCCCTTATATAATCAACGGATTTGACGGTAACGATACGATTAGGGGCGGATCTGGCAACGATACGATTAATGGCGGTTCTGGGGACGATAGCCTTCTTGGCGGAAACGGTAATGATAGCGTTCTTGGCGGCTCTGGCGACGATACGATTGACGGCGGAAGAGGCGACAATACGATTGACAGCGGATCTGGCAACAATAGGATTTACGGCAGTTCTGGCAACGATAAAATTAACGGTGGAGCGGGTAACGATAGGATTCAAAGCGGATCTGGTAACGATACAATTAACAGCGGATCTGGCAACAATAGGATTGATGCCGGTGATGGCGACGATAAGATTGACGCCGGATCTGGCAACGATACGATTAACGCCGGATCTGGCAACGATACGATTAACGCCGGAGCGGGGAACAATATAATTGACGGCATATCTGGCAACGATACGATTAACACCGGATCTGGCGACGATACAATTGACGGCGGTTCTGGCAACAATACGATTAATGCCGGTGATGGCAACAATACGATTTACGGCGGATCTGACAACGATAGGATTAACACTGGATTTGGCAATGATAAGATTCAAAGCGGATCTGGCAACGACACGATTAACGCCGGATCTGGCAACAATAGGATTGACGGCCAATCTGGCGACGATAAGATTGACGCCGGATTTAACAACGATACGATTAATGGTGGTTCTGGCAACGATACGATTAACGCTGGAGCGGGGAACAATACAATAGCCGGCGGATTTGGCAACGATACGATTAATGCCGGATCTGGAGATGATACAATAGCCGGCGGATTTGGCAGCGATACGATTAACACCGGATTTGGCAACGATACGATTGACGGCGGTTCTGGCAACGATACGATTAACGGCGGTTCTGGCAACGATAAGATTGACGGAGGATCTGACGACGATAGCCTTGTTGGCGGATTTGGCAACGATAGCCTTGTCGGTGGATCTGGCAATGATACGATTAGCGGTGATTTTGGTAACGCTGGTATCCTGATTGGTGTTGGTGGGACTGATGTTCTCACTGGAAAATCAGGTAACGATGTTTTCGATTTCAATTTCGTTTCTGAGAGTCAACCTGGTTTGTTACGGGATGTGATCACTGACTTTGTTGGAAACGGTATCTTTGCAGGTGATCAAATCGATTTATCTACTATCGACGCCAACTCCACTATCGGGGGCAACCAAGCCTTCACTTTCATTGGGAGTCGTGCATTCTCTGCAATCGGTCAGATCCGTTATTCAGGAGGGATTTTCCAAGGTAGCACTGATGGGGATTTGTCGGCTGAATTTGAGATTCAGCTTGCAGGAGCAGCACAACTAATGGCAAGCGACATTATCCTTTAATTTAATAGACTGTGTTGAAAATAAGGCAGGAGGCAGAATTCTGACATTGAATAGTTGCGGAAAGAGGCAAGTTAAACTTGCCTCTCCTTTTTATAGTTGTTTGAGCGCGCCACGTATACATGAGAAAATCAGGTAATACAATCGCAATACAAGCGATGAGGCACGGAAGGAAAAAAGATGTCAGAGAATTTGAGAAGCCAAGTTGTAACGCAAGGGGTGCAGCGATCGCCTAATCGAGCTATGCTGCGTGCAGTTGGTTTTAAAGATGAAGATTTCAATAAAGCTATTGTGGGCATTGCCAATGGCTACAGTACGATCACTCCCTGTAATATGGGGATCAATCAACTGGCACAAAGGGCAGAGGTTGGGATAAAAACCGCCGGAGCGATGCCGCAAGTGTTCGGCACGATTACTATTAGCGATGGGATTTCGATGGGAACTGAAGGGATGAAATATTCCCTAGTGTCGCGGGAAGTCATTGCCGATTCCATTGAAACCGTCTGTACTGGACAAAGTATGGATGGTGTACTAGCTATTGGCGGTTGTGATAAAAATATGCCCGGGGCAATGCTGGCGATCGCGCGGATGAATATCCCTGCTATCTTTGTTTACGGTGGCACAATTAAACCCGGTCACTACAATGGACGCGATTTAACTGTTGTCAGTTCTTTTGAAGCTGTTGGTCAATACAGTGCTGGAAAAATTGACGAAAAGGAATTATTAGAAGTTGAAAGTCGGGCTTGTCCTGGCGCTGGTTCCTGTGGGGGAATGTTCACCGCTAACACCATGTCTTCAGCATTTGAAGCGCTGGGGATGAGTTTGCCCTATTCCTCGACAATGGCGGCAGAAGATGCCGAAAAAGGCGACAGCACGGAAAAATCAGCGTTTGTGTTAGTTGAAGCGATTCAGAAACAAATCTTACCCCGCCAAATTATCACCCGCAAATCTATAGAGAATGCCATTTCTGTGATTATGGCGGTGGGTGGTTCGACGAATGCAGTGTTGCATTTATTAGCGATCACCCGCGCCATTGATGTAGAGTTAACGCTGGACGACTTTGAAACTATCCGCGCCCGTGTTCCAGTTTTGTGTGATTTAAAACCAAGTGGTAAATATGTAGCTACAGATTTGCACAAAGCTGGTGGCATTCCGCAAGTAATGAAGATGCTACTTGTGCATGACTTGTTACATGGTGATAGCCTCACCATCAGCGGTCAAACGATTGCAGAGATATTAGCAGATATACCAGAAGAACCATCTGCCAATCAAGATGTTATTCGTCCTTGGAATAACCCAATGTATCCCCAAGGGCATTTAGCCATTCTTAGAGGTAATCTGGCAACAGAAGGGGCTGTCGCCAAAATTACCGGGGTGAAAAAACCAGTAATTACCGGTCCTGCACGGGTCTTTGAATCGGAAGAAGCCACTTTAGATGCAATTTTGGCGGGTAAGATTCAACCTGGTGATATTCTGGTTATCCGCTACGAAGGGCCTAAAGGCGGCCCTGGGATGCGAGAAATGTTGGCTCCCACCTCAGCAATTATCGGTGCTGGTTTGGGTGATGCAGTGGCATTAATTACCGACGGACGCTTTTCTGGGGGTACTTACGGCATGGTGGTTGGTCATGTTGCTCCAGAAGCGGCAGTTGGTGGTGCGATCGCTCTTGTAGAAGAAGGCGATAGTATTACTATTGATGCACCCGCTCGCCTATTGCAGTTGAATATATCTGAAGAAGAATTGGCTCGTCGTCGTGCCAACTGGCAACCTCCCGCTCCGCGTTACACTAAAGGCGTGTTGGCGAAATATGCCAAATTGGTATCTTCTAGCAGCATTGGTGCTGTGACAGATTTGGACTTGTTTTAAATAACCTGACATGATATTAACTACCTACACTGGACTGACGGTACAGTGTAGGCTTCCCAATTCATTTAAAGTGCGGAATATAGGATATAATGCCCCAGAACTGCTGCGTGCGTGGTTTATTGAAAGCTAAAGGGGCGATCCTCCTATTTCTAGTAATTTTTACCTAAATTTTATGAGTTTTTGTAAAAATCTTGAAGAAGTTTCAGGAAATTTACATAGCAGCTATGATGTCAATAGAGAAATCACGGAAATATAGTTGACTGTTAACTGCTTAAAACCGAAAAGGGTACAAAATGAGTTTTGAATCTAACGTCAAATTGACTATCGCTCTTTCTAATCCAGACTTAGATGCAGACGAGCAAGAACGGGAAACGCGAAATCTCCTCCGAGAAATCAAAGACTTAGATGTAGAAAGTGCTGAATTCGTAGCAGTTACAGAAATACCTGAAGGAGCCAAGTCTGTTGGCGGTTTTCTGGTGGGAGTGTTGCAAACAGAGGTGAGCCTTGCCAATTTTAAGAAATTGTTGGGATATTTGGGCGATCGCTTGGGCAACAAAATCATTGAATTGGAAGTTGAGGCTAACGGTAAAAAACTAAAAGTTAAAGCCAGCAGTCAGAAAGAATTAACCGCCGCCATTGAACAAGCTCAAAAGTTTATTGCAGGCAGCTAGCCGATAAATTCCACAAATAAAGGAGAATAGCGACATGGCGAAGGTAGCGCTGCTAATTGGTGTAAGCGAGTATGGAGCAGATATTACCTCATTGCTTGCAGCTACAAAAGATGTGGAGGCAATGCAGCGAGTTTTACTAAACCCAGAAATGGGAGGATTTGCCGAGACCGATGTTATAGCACTAAAAAATCCGGATCGGCAGGAAGTGGAAGATGCAATATACAGACTTTTTGACAATCGCCAAAGAGAAGACCTGTTGCTGTTTTACTTTTCTGGTCATGGAATAAAAGATGAAAACTGCAAGCTTTACTTGTCAAACTGTAATACTCGTAAAGAGAATGGGAAGCTAGTTAAGCACTCAGCGCTAGCAGCTAGTGTTCTGAACGAAAATATGAATGAAAGCAAATCTGAGAGACAGGTGGTCATTTTGGATTGCTGCTTTAGTGGGGCAATTGCTCGGGATATTATTCCAAGAGATGACAGCACGGTAAATTTGCAAGAGGAGCTAGGCGGAAAAGGACGAGCAATTCTGACTTCTTCCACATCCACTCAGTATTCATTTGAGCAAGAAGGTTCAGAACTTTCAGTTTACACACGCTATTTAGTGGAGGGGATTGAAAAAGGAGCCGCCGATAAAGACGGAGATGGACGGATTTATGTTGATGAACTGCATGAATATGCCAGTATTAAGGTCAAGCAAGAAGCGCCAGCAATGACACCGAAAATCTATCCACTGGAAGAAGGTTATAAAATTTACATAGCTAAAGCACCAAAAGGCGATCCAAAGCTTATTTATCACAAACTAGTTCAAGAATTAGCAAAGGAAGGCGGTGGTGAAATTCATCAACTTGATCGGATTACATTACAAGTGAAATAGGAAAATCTACAACTTACCCTTGAGGAGGCAGATTCAATAGAAGCTCAGGTTTTAAAACCTTATCAAGAGTACAAAAGAAAATTACAAAAGTATGAAGAAGCGTTCTGTAAGGCAATAGAATCAGATCCTAATTTAAGTGAAAAAACTCGCGCTAAGTTGAAACGTCTTCAGGAACTTTTAGTACTTAGAGATGAAGATATAAAACTAATTGAAGACCGAATTAATAATATACAATCTCAAAAAATTATCGTCCAAGAAACTAAAGATATAGCTAAGATTAAAACTATCATAATCGTAGTAATTGGAGTATTTTTAGGTGGTGCTGTATTCTACTTTATTTTGCTGCCCAAAATCCCAAATAGACCTTCAACAGTAGTTCCGACTCCAGTAAATTTATGTGCTAAAGATCCGTATATTTTGAATGACAGAATTAGCTTGGGTGAAGAAATTTTATCAAAACAACAAGATACGAACCCAGATAAAGAAGCTGGAGTTAAAGCATTTTTAGAGGGTAATTGTCAGCTTGCTATTGATAAGTTCAATTTATCCCGTCAAACTAATCCTACAGACCCAGAAACATTGATTTACTTGAATAACGCTAAGGCTCGTCAGCAGGCAGAACACGTTAAAATAGCTGTGAGCGTACCCATTGGTACAAATCCAAATGTAGCAAAGGAGATGCTACGCGGTATCGCTCAAGCTCAAGATGAGGTGAATAAGAGTGGTGGCATTAATGGTAAAGCTTTAGAGGTTGCGATCGCTAATGATAATAATGATCCAAGTGAAGCTGTACAGCTTGCCAGTCGTTTTGTCAAAGATGCCAGCATCCTTGCTGTCGTGGGACATAATTTTAGTAATGCTTCCATCTCCGCAGCCCCAGTGTATCAAAAAGGTGGATTAGTGATGATATCTCCCACCAGTTATGCCCAAAATCTTACCAGTATTGGCAATTATATCTTCCGCACTGCTCCTAGTGTTAAATCCATAGCAGATAACGTTTCTAATTACGCTATTAAAATAGCGGGCAAAACCAATTTTCTTATCTGTGTTGATTACCAGGGGATGGATAATCAATCGTTTAACAGTGAGTTTGTTAAAGCGATAAAGGCTGCTGGCGGTCAGATTAATTCTACAGAATGCGATATTTCTGCCCGTGACTTTAACCCTAGTGCTGTCACAGGGTAAGCGCATCTCAAACCCTATTGATCCGGTAGTTTTGGGGTTCACCCAAAACACAAATAAGTTCAAAATTACTACACTGAGTCAAGGGGTGGGATTGACATTTCCATCTTTATGTGATTAAAAAACCTAAAAAGCTATTTCACTCATGTTTTTTCAATCATTTACGACAATTCGTTCTATTTTGAATGAAAAATCGATATTTAGACAAAGTTTTAAGCTTTTTGTCTGTATCAATAACTACAAAATTAGATGCGCTTACCCTGAGTGCTGTCATTTTTCAAGCTGTACGTAGCGGTGCTAATGCCTTGGTGTTAGGTCTTTATGTAGACAAAATAAAGCAAGGTCTAGCGGTGGTACAATCTAATCAAGGGCAGTTGACTGTATTTGGTAGTCCTACACTTTTCACTGACGAAACCTTAAAGGAGGGCAGAGGTATCAACGGACTGATAATCTCTGCACCTTGGTATCCCGCAGCATTTCCTAGTAACATCTTTCCGCAAAAAGCCCAAAAACTTTGGGATGCAACTGTGAATTGGCGAACAGCTACGGCTTATGATGCAACTTTGGCGATCATTGCAGGTTTACAACTAACCAACAAACGCGATGAATTGCAAAAGGTGCTGCACAGTCCAGATTTTTCAGTCGATGGTGCAACGGGAAAGATTCAGTTTTTAGCATCAGGCGATCGCATCAACAACCCCATCTTTTTAGTCAAAGTTCAACAAAAGCCTGGTACTGATAAATATGAGTTTGTGCCGATTAAACCTTAGTTTTGCAGCATTACTTAATAGCGATCGCACTTATTTGTCGTAATGTTTCAAAATAGCGATCGCATCCAGTCTTTCACTTACAGCAACTCGATAAATTCATCGACACTCAGCCCAACCTGTCTAATAATTGCTCGTAAAGTTCCTTTATCTAATTCTTGATGATTTGGAACAACCACTTCAGCAAATGGCTCATCTCGACGTAAAATAATGTGGCTTCCACGTTGTCGTAAAATATAAGAACCAGCCTTTCCCAAAGCTTTAATGCACTCTTGACCAGAAAGGACAGGTAATTTGCTCATACATCAACCAAAACAGTTTCCAGATGATCTTCTGGAATAGGGCGACCTTCTTCTTTTAAAACATCAATGTATAATTCGATGGCTTCTTTGATGTTGGCAATAACTTCTTCTTTGGTCTTCCCTTGGCTGATACAAGCAGGTAAGCTAGGACATCCAGCCACCCAATAACCATCTTCTCCTGGATAAATAATTACTTGTCTTTTCAACTTTGACTCCAAGATTTGTTGCAAATATATTTATCTTACTATTATAAATTATTCTTAACCCAATCTCTAAAATTACGTATAGCTTGACTTCTTCCAATTGTTAAACACTGCTGAACATATTTATTGACTAATTCAACAATTTGGATATCAGGAAAATTAGGACTAGATTCAGATTTTATATATTTTCCTTTTTTGAGCAAAGAAATTTCTAAACCTTGTTGTGTATGTCGCCAAAGTTCAGGAACTCCCAAAATTTCATAATTCTCAAATCGAGTCCGGGAGATAATATCAATTTTGATTGCTAAATCTGGTGGTGGGTCTATATTTAAATCAATGCGATTTTTTCCAATGATAGCAGCTTGATTTTGAATATAAAAACTAGTATCTGGTTCTCCGGCTTGCCGCATTCGCTCATTTTTAAGTGTTGTGGAACCAAAAGGCTCAAAATCAATTTGGAGTTTGTCCAATAAAACTCTTACTAACTCACCAATATATTCTTTATCTTTTTCGTGTTCTGGTAGGGGAACCATTATTTCTAACCAGCCATGACTATAAGAAATACGTGCGGCACGCTTTTCTCCCATTTCTTCTAAAATATTTTCTAACTGCTGCCAACTAATATCCTGGAGTAACATTTGTTGACCAGGTTTGACGATAATTTGTTGCAGTTTTAAAAACATATCACCTCAAAGAGTTGATGTAGTAGCTATTATATCCAGTAGATTGAATTTACAAATCAACTTTCTTAAAGTATATCGCTTTTGAGCATGAGTATAGAAATTAGCCAATAAATCATTGAAATCATCTTTACTTGTTTCAATGTTTTTCGCAATTTTTACTTTTTGATTTTTAAAGGAATACAGATAGTAAACTCTGTGCCACGTCCTGGGTTAGAATCAAATTAAATAGTTCCAGACTCTATTCGTATTATCTGTAACCCCTCTAAATGACAACTTTTAGTATAATAATTTCAACCTAACTTTCAACGGTTAGTAACGCTAAGTAGTAAATTAATCATGGATATAAAATTAGCAAGTCAATACTCCATAAATAATAGAGAACAAATCGAAGTAAGTGAAAAAGCTGGATGTTACTACTGCCTAAGTATTTTTGCTCCTAAAAAAATTTGTGAGTACTGTGATTGGGGCGCAACTGTACTTTGTCCCAAATGCGGGATCGACAGTGTAATTGGCTCAAATTCTGGATATCCAATTGATTTAGAAACCCTTAAAAAATTGCATCAATACTGGTTTTAAGGTGGTCTGACCATGAATGCTATTTGCTACGCCTACTAGCTAGTTTTTGCAGCTTTTTTCTGGTCGTTCTCTAACACCGGGAAGTACCGCCGAATATTAAGGGACTTCCAAAAAATAAATTATTCCAGAAAAAACAAAATACAGGGAAGATAAAATAATAATTATTATCATAAAGAGAAAAGGGGTTGCCTCCGTCTCCCCTTCCTAGTGATTATCATTATCTATGCGGGAATGTTTTATTTTTTGGAAGTTCCTAACGTGTGTGATGTGTTTTTAGCTCTCAAGCATAACTCCCACTATTTCCGGTAAAATCAAGTTCTGAGGACTGTGGATTTGGGAGAAATTTGGGGTGGCTACACTTGGCGTTAACATTGACCACATCGCCACCATTCGGCAAGCACGGCGGACGGTGGAACCAGACCCCGTAGCGGCGGCGGTGCTGGCAGAATTAGCGGGTGCAGATGGAATTACGGTGCATCTACGCGAAGATCGGCGGCATATCCAAGATCGGGATGTGCTACTGTTGCGGCAAACAGTGCGATCGCATCTTAATTTAGAAATGGCCCCTACAGATGAAATGCTAGCGATCGCTCTCAATATCAAACCAGATTACGTGACTTTAGTCCCGGAAAAGCGCGAAGAAGTTACAACAGAAGGCGGACTAAATATCGTCGGGCAACTTGCTAGAATAGGTGAGATAGTTGATAAATTGCAAAGCGCTAACATTCCAGTTAGTTTATTTATCGATGCAGAATCAGCACAAATTGAAGCATCTGTCAAGCTACAGGCGCGCTTTATTGAATTACACACCGGACAATATGCTGAGGCTAAGGATGAAACAAATCGCCAGCGAGAATTAGCCATATTAGCTAAAGGGTGTGAACAAGCGATTCAAGCTGGATTGCGAGTTAACGCTGGACATGGACTCACCTACTGGAACGTCTATCCGGTGGCTGCGCTTCCAGGTATGGAAGAACTCAACATTGGTCATACCATCATCAGTCGGGCAGCATTAGTAGGTATGGAAAGGGCAGTCCGTGAGATGAAACAAGCTATCCGAGGGGATGGGGCATAGGGCATTGGGTAGAGGGGAAACACTTACTACAATTTCCTTTCTGCTCCCCACTCCTCACTCCCCACTGCCTGCTCCCCTATAACCTGTCTTAAAAGAGGGGTTGTCACTGCGAAATCTAGAAATTGGAATCAAATCTTCAGCAAAAACTTCTATGAGCGCAACACAATCTAACAACTTACCGCTTTGGGTACAGCATCGGGATAAGGTAATAGCAGAAAGCACTGATGTCGAGTGGCGCGATCAGACACCGCCTGATTATTCTCGTTCAAACGAGAATCTCGCCCAAGAAAGTAACTACAATCACCTTGAAGGTACACTGGAAGCGATCGTGCAAAACTTAGTACGAACCTTTGAGATGGAGGTATCCTTCAAAGCTAACCCGCAACAGTGGCTGTCTATTGTGAATGACAAGTTTCGTGTGAGTACCAATGGTGGAGTAGAGTACACAGCAGCAGATGTATCAGCCCAAGGTACTTACAATTTGTTTATGGCTGATTCAGAACATTACAAGGCTTCAGAAGAAACCTTTGAATCATCCGGAAAACTCTTCTACACAACATTTCCCCAAGGATTTCCTTGGGAAGTGGTGGAAGTTTTCTCAGGGCCACCAAATGTGACATTCAAGTGGCGGCATTGGGGACATTTTAACGGAGAATATAAAGGCCATGCACCGACTGGAGAGACGATAGAAATTATCGGCATGAGCATTGCAAAAGTTACCGATGACTTAAAGGTTATTTCCTTAGAACACTACTTTGACAATAGTCTGTTCTTGGAAAAGCTAACATCTGGTGGCAAACAAACAAATGCTGAAAACCAGCGAAGTGCTTGTCCGTTCAGTTCTTGGTTCAAGAAATTCCAAAAAAGTTAGTTTGTAAGGGTACAGTGCAGAACTGTGCCCTTAAATTATTTAGATAGTAACCAAAGGATGAAAATGCAAACATACTATTATGTTTTGGCCAGTCAACGCTTTCTTCTCCAAGAAGAACCAATACACGAAGTTATCAAAGAGCGCACCCGTCATTACCACGAGCAAGAAAAACAAATAGATTTTTGGTTGGTTCCGCAACCAGCTTTCTTGGAAACACCGAAGTTTACAGAGCTAAAGGCGAAATGTCCCCAACCAGCAGTAGCAATTATTTCCACTAATCCCCAATTTATTACTTGGTTAAAACTGCGTTTAGAGTACGTCATCACTGGAGAATTTCAGGCTCCTTCTGAAACAATACCCGATGCCTTGGCATCGCTTGCTACTGTTTCCTAATCTGGGCATTGGGGAGCTAGTGCGTTGCGGTGAGTCCAGCGCTGTAGGCGGGTTTCCCGCCGTAGGCGACTGGCTTTCCCTTTGGGAGGTTCCCGACGCTCGTTGCGCTAAAGCGTCTCCCTTAGGAGAAGCAACTGGCGTCATTAGGCATGGGGTATGGAAAAGATACAAGGGAGAAGGGGGAGTAAATTCTCCTTTGTTCCCCTTGTTCCCCTCATCTCGCTTGTCCCCTGCTCCCCCACTCCCTATTTTATTTGCACATAACAAAATATATTTTTTTACACTCCTTTCATCCCCATACTGAAGTAACTGGGTTTTCAGCTTTTTTCTTATAAAATCTTTTAGGACACCTTGATTTATATAATCTAACTTTTGTGCATAGATTTCAGACTTTACCAAGTGTTTTAGGATTAGCGATGTCTACGACGAGCTTCGCTTACGCAGGGTTGATTGGTTGTATGAGTTCTGTCTTTGCCCAACAAGCCATTCCCCTTTGTCAACCACCAAATGCGGGTGAGTATCTTTTATTAGTAGTCAGTCCCACAGCAAATAATCAAAAGCAGTTGCGTAGTGCCTTACCACCTCAACTGAAGACCATTACTTGCAAATATCTCAACGAAACTGTGACGCGAGTAGGGGGCTTTAACAAAATTGACGATGCCAATCGTTGGGCGAGATATGTCAGCAATATTGTTGGCTTGTCTGCCATAATTACTACTCGACCAACAACACCAAATGTTCAGGCACAGCAACAGCCACCTCAGCAGACAGTTAACTATAATCCTCAAGCATTAGGAGAGGGTTATGCAGTGCTGGTAGATTATTACAACCGTCCAGAACTAGTAAATAGTGTGCAGCGAGTAGTGGGAGGTAACGTAGGTTTTGTTTCTTATGGACAACGCCCTTACTTGTTGGCAGTTTATACCACTAACCAAACTGAAGCATACAACACATTGCAAAAGCTGAACAATGGCGGTTTTGTTGCAAGTATAGTAGATAGTCGTAAGGTGATTCTGCTGCGCTCAACTGTGCGGTTGTAGTGATATTAAGTTTGGGGTGCGGCTCTTTTAAGAAGATGTAGTCAAGCAACCAACGCTATTGGTAGTGGAGTAGTAGAACAACGAGCTTGAGTGACATCTTTGAGCAAAGGAATGCCACCTTGATGTAAAGCCAGATGATGACGTTGACGTTCTTGCAGTAAATGAAAGCGCCAATGTTCATTCCAATCACCACTAATATGGAGAGAACGAAGACGTAAAACAGCTTCAGCACCTTCAAGACTCCATCGAGCGCCAGTAATGTCCATTCTGTCTTTAATTAAGTAACGAATTGCACCCTCAATCACGTCAGTAGTGGGAACATCCCTATTTGGCAAAAATAAAAGAATCCATGTTATTCGCGAGTATTTATCGCGAATAATATAGGAATTCAATCTTTTGGTTCTTCCTCTTCTTGCTCAGACCCAATACGGTTCGGTTAAGCTCTAAGCGGTACTAAGAATAGAAAAAGTGAGTGTTTCTAATTTAGCTCCTTGCCCTCTATGTATCGGTTTCTTG
>NZ_JBALCP010000033.1:0-116094 GCF_036919675.1 Nostoc sp. | reverse complement strand
GAAGGAGAAGCAGCCGTCGGCTGTTTCTCCTTCCCCCACCTCACAATGATTATCATTCTTATATTTGGTGATTTTTTTGCTTGGAAGTCCCTTAGAGGGATTTCTAAGCGTTTGGTGTATACAAAAAAGTTTTCAGACATCCTCTAAAGCTAGGTACTGATGCTTGAGCATGTATATATATTGGTAATAGCTATACAGATGACTTCTGTGGAGCTAAAGGTGTAGAAATGAAATGTATTTTGATTGACAGTGAACAACGTGATCAAGAGCTAGGTGAACAGAGAGTTGAAGACCTTTTTCAAATTGAAGATAGGCTATTTATTGATCAATCTTAGTTTACTATGATTGCCGAGTAAGCAAAATAAAATACACTAGCTGCCTAATAGACAGTTTGCAATGCAAATTATTAAAGTACTAACTAGAGTCTATCTGAGTCCGATAGAGTTGGATGAGGCGATCGCTTTCTATGAAAACCTTTTTACAGAAAAATGTTGGTTGTGGTTTCAATATTCCGAGGCGGAGTTGGAACTCGCAGGTGTGGGTTCTATTCTTTTAATTGCTGGTTCAGATGAAACCCTCTCTCCATTCAAAAGTACACACGCAACATTTCTCGTTGACTCCCTCAATGATTTTAAAGAAGTACTTATTCAGCAGGGTGCAGTGATTCTGGCGGAACCTAACAATGTTCCCACTGGATTTAATATGCGAGCGATGCATCCTGATGGAACCATTATTGAGTATATTGAGTTTGGATAATTAATTTTTAACCCAAAAAGGATTTGCTGTGAAGGCTGCAATCAGACTGGCTAATCAAAATGATCCAACAGCGCTATAGCAATCCTAATCATTCGTGAGAGATAAAATCGCCCAGATGCCTATAAATACGTACTTTTAATCTCCGTATTTTCTCACGTTTCAAATCGGATTGCTATAACTCAAGAAGTAAAAAAGCTTACTGTATAAGCTTTTTAGTTTTTTTCAACTGGATGGTTATTTCTGCTGTGCTGCACTAGTACGGCACGGCGTAAATAGAGCAACCATTTAAAATCTCTAAAGAGCTTATTCCATAATACTTTTGACTTTTGACCCTTCGACTGCGCTCAGGGTCAAGGCTGAGCGTTCGCGTAGCGTCTCGTAGAGAAGCCGAAGCCTTGACTTTTGAATGAGTGACTTTTGCCTTGCGGTACTAGTCGCTTGCTGTATTTTGGCAGATAAAGGCTACTCAAAAATTCTTAGCGAATTTTCCGGAATCGATAACAGCGGGGTGGTATCACTTATTAGAGCATCGATATTATACTGAACCTCTATAACATAACCTTCGGGGAATATAGCCCCATTGTTTCCGCTCAAAAGCCCGGTCTTCATGACCGGGTTTTTGATGTTTATACCAAGTTGCAGTCGAGCAATTCCGAGTTATACCATTTTGGATTTTGGATTTTAGATAATGGAATTGGGAATCGCCCTCTGTAACCAGGTTTTCAGAATCTATCTGTCACATTCTTTTTTAAAATTGGTATTAGAGCGATGCCTACGGCTGGCTACGCCTACACAGCCCTTGTTTAACCTGTCCGTGTATCAAATAAAACTCTTGTTCAGAAACTTTTAAAAGATTTTATCGGTCTGGTTCTCCAAATTCTACAAAAATCAACCAATGTCATCTTCTGCTCAAGGTATTCCCGGATTACCTGATTTGACGCATCCGATTGAGCTTGTACAATTTGGAACCCAAGCGCTCAAAGCCTCACTGTTATTAGTATTTTTGCTTGTAGCTTTAGGAATTGCGATCGCTCTGATCAGTTTTTCTCTCCGTCGAAGCCAGCCGGAACAACTTATATTCATCGGCGAATGGGCTGTTCGTTATTCCCAACTGTTGCGGGGATTACAGCATTTAACTCTGGTATTAGTTCTGTTAGTACCGGGATTTTTTCTCTGTTCAACTTTAAGCAATCGCTACCACTACTGGGAACAAGCAAAGGTGGCTCAAGTAGCTGAAAGTGTTGCAGGTGAGAAGCTCGAACAATTTGCGCCCCAAGTGCGCTACTCTATTCGAGAGCCATACTCTTATACCACTCAAGTCAATGGCAAAATAGTTAAAGTAAACCAGACACGAGAGATCAACCGCTTTTTGACGTTGGCTGGTTCGCAAATTCAAGTCAAGCTTGACCAAAGTGTAGATGTCCCAGGCCGCAGCTCAATTTATCGGGTAAATTATACTGCCGATTATAAAGTAGTTAACCAACTCAAGGATATTAATAATTTTTTTTTTGAAGCACCGCCACCCAACGGCTATACATTGCTTGCTAGCTACAAAATCGAGCGTGACAGTACTAGGTTACAACAAACCAATCCGGGAGACTATGGTTTTCCCTTCCAGCTGCAACCAGGGGAAGAAACCACGTTTCGAGTCACCTATCAGGCTAGAGGCGGGCCTCGCTGGGTTTATAGTGCAGCGGGACAGATGCTATCTAACTTCCGCCTCACAGCAATTGCTAACTTTGCTCCGGCTAATTTTGCCAGTGGTATTGAACCTGATGAGATTAAATCTGACGGACGCAGTACGCAATTTACTTGGAAATTTGACGATAATGTTTCAGTCAAAAATCCATTTGGAGTGTTTACCAACACGGAACCTATTCGTCACACGGGAGTAATTCCGCGTCTTTTATTACTAGCACCAGCAATATTTTTGTGGTGGATATTGTTGTTATATTTGTCACTGCCAATGAGTTTCAAAAATGTCGCGATCGCTGGTAGCATTTTCTTTGCTTGTCTGTTGATTTTGACCTATCTAGCTCGCGTCATCAATGCTCAGTTGGCTTGGACTTTAATTTCTATCATCTTACTGATTTTGACATGGGGATTGGGTGCCAGTCGCAGTGCTTCCCTGGCTGCGATTATCTGCACTATTGCTGGAGCAGTATTACCTATCTTTGGATTATTAGTACCGTTTAGCGGCCTCACCCTCAGCCTAGCGGGTTTGCTTTCAGCCGTTTGGCTAGCAGTTCGTTACTGGCATGGCTGGTACAATTTGCACCCGGAAGACCAAAGATTGCAGGCTCAGAAAAATGTTAAAGATTAGGTGATTCCGTTATGATTAGCGAAGTTTTAGCAAATAGGATTTATGGATAACGATTTACTGGCTTTTTTTGCGGGTGCTGGGTTACTTATTGTCTATCTCATCTTTTCTGCATTGACTGAAATGGGAACTAAACTACCCTGGAAGAAATAAGCAGATGGGGGGATAAAATTGCTAAAATCAAAAATCTGCAACAGGACTTATGCACCAGTAACGGAAAAACGAACTGCAAAAGACACGTTCGCGTAGCGTCTCGTAGAGAAGTACACGAAGGAATAAGAGTTTGAGAGAGTTTTTGCGTAAGTCCTGTGCAAATTGAATGGGCTGGAATAGCTAAAAAGTTTACACTTCTAAACCTCATTGGGCTTGGAAAAAGAAGTAAACATCCTTTAGGCTGAGTTAATATACTTATTGTTTGAGAGAATGCCAAATGCGCGATCCACAGAATAACCACATTAAAATCGAGCCGGCAACCCTAGTTTTAATTGTGTCTCTCCTAATATTCTTACCTCTGCTGTTTGCTGGCTTTTTGTCGCAGTGAAGCTAGTGAGGAATACTCAACAGAAGATATATTCTCTCGATTATGCATGGGGGTAAAGCGCACTTCTCTACCAGACGCTGCGCGAACGACAGGCTCAGTGACCACAGACGATTTTAATCGCTGCTCAATTACTTATGGTAAATCATGAGATAATATTGTGATGTCGAAATCGGATAAGGCACTACTACCCAATAAAAACGGCTTTCCAGTAGATAAGAGACTGTCGCGTAGTCTCGTACTGGGTAGAAGCATATGGTCACTGAGCGGCTGGTGAGCTTGTTCTGAGCGTCTTGCCTTGAGCGGAGCCGAAGGGAGCCGTTGGCGCAGCCTCTCGTAGAGAAGGGCGCAGCGATGCACTGAGCTTCCAGAAGTGTCTAGCGATACCAAAGTATTGATTGCTACTAGCAAACCAATGTGTTTGTGGGGCGTGGGGATGAGTCCATCCTCTATTAATCGTAACCGCACCTAGAGGTTCGGGGGATAGTGTTTCGGAACCTGTACAGGAACCAAACCGCTATTTCTCTTTTTCTACTAAAAGCCCGCGACTTTAATCGTGGGGAATGCCTTACAGAAAGTTAGAATAAAATGTCATTTATGGAACCTTCTGGAACTCTTGCTGGTTTAGATATTCTGGTAGTTGAGGATGATAATGATACTCGCTTTTTCATCACTACTGTGTTGGAAATGGATGGAGCAAAAGTTATACCAGTAATATCAGCAGATGCGGCACGCAAAGTATTATCCGAATTGCAGCCCGATGTTTTAATTTCTGATATTGGGTTGCCTGGGGAGGATGGCTACACTTTCATCCGCAAATTTCGTGCGCTCAAACCAAAGAATGGTGGACGAGTCCCGGCTATTGCTTTAACAGCCTATACTGATAGTGAGGCTCGTATCCGTGCCTTGGAAGGTGGCTTTGACACTCATGTATCTAAACCGATTGATCCAGAAGAACTAGTTGAGATAGTGGCTAGCTTGGTTGCTTGTTGTAATTGGTAACGATTGTAGTGCCTGATGTCTTTAAGATTGGGAGGCAGAGGTTTAGTCAAAACTATAATCGTGCTTTCTTGCAATACCAGAATTGATATAGGTTACAAAAATTGTAGCTTTGCAAAAATATCACCAATAAGATTAATTGCTATCCAGATTATTTACAGACGACTTGAAAAAGCAGTTATCCATGAAGTTTGTACCTTGGGGAGACTGAGAGAAATCAAGTTGTAGCAATGATAGTGGATTATCTCCAGTGCTAACAACGAGGCTGTATATACCTGCTTTTTATAATAATAGAATTACTCTGCTATTTATTCAGCAGTAACTTCTTTTTGTATAAAATTAGTAATCCAAGAAAACCTAATCCTAATAAATCTGAAGGTTCTGGGACAGAGATGCTTTGTGCTGTCAAGCTAGTTTCGTAAGAAATAGTCAGATTACTGTTAGATGGAAGTGAGTAGCTAGCTTCAATAGGTTGCTCTAGTCCTTTTTGACCAATGGGTATGGAAAAAGTGCCATTTGGGTTTTTTGCTATTACTTGACCAAAATATTCTACCGTAACATTATCAGTAATTTGTTGCCCTTCAGATAATACCTGAACTAGTAAGCTTCCACCTGGAGTGAGAGCTAAAGGGTTTTGTAGAGGTAGAATTTATAATGGCAAATTGAATGGTTTGGCTAAAGCATCAGACCAATCATAAAAAGCTTTAGTGTATTTCAGGTAATGACCAACATTATCATAGTTATTAATTTCCGGTTCTGTGATCCGGAGATATTTATCATTCGATAGTTTGGCATAATAGCCATTATCAAAAAACCCTTGAATGGCTGCTACATTTTTACCAGCAGTTAGAGATAAAGCATCTTGTTTTCCATTGAAATTAAAAGGAAGTATTTGTTTATCACTATCATAAACTATTGCCTCTTTAAATCTAGAGGGTTCATAAGATTCTGGCCCCTCTTCTGGATGTCCAAACAAAATATTATATTCACCGCTTTTGTAATCAAACCAGACAACATGTGCTGATGCTGGTTGGATAAAGCATGGCAAAATAGCTGCTGCTACAAGCAGTGTTTTAATTTTTTGCAGAAACATTTTAACTTTCTTGATTACTTAGTTGAATTCATTACTAACATGTTTAGAAGACCACATTTTTTTCTTCTTAACAATCCCCCTAACAGGGATAATTTTTTAATATTTAGATTTTCTTAATATTATTTAAATAACACAAAGCAGAGTTCAGCACTGAGAAGTAAAATAAGTTTTATATCTGATTTTTAGACATAATTTTTATATATTGCTTACTTGGAATTGGTTTATAGTGAGGATTCTAGTCATCTCTACGACACCAGAGGCGAACAAAATCAGGGCTGAAGTCCTGACTACGATTTTACTCAGGTTGATTAACCGGACATAATACAAGTGTGGAGTATCAGCTTTGCTTTAATTATCAAACAATGTTAGCGCGATGCCTACGGCGGGCTACGCCTACGCCTTTTTTATCAGGTGCGTTAAGCTACTGTTAACGCACCACTCTAACCCGAAAACTACTTAGGCAAAACCTGCCGCAGTGCTGCTAAAAGTTGGTCAACACTTTCTTTACGACTATTAAAGCCCATCAATCCCACGCGCCAAACTTTACCAGCGAGTTCGCCAAGACCACCGCCAATTTCAATATTATGTTCATTGAGTAACTGCCGAGCGATCGCTTTCCCATCTACCCCTGTTGGAATGCAGACTGTGGTAAGCGTTGGCAGTCTATACTCTTGCTCAACGTGCATACTCAATCCTAAGTTCTCTAACCCTTCCCAGAGATATTCTACGTTTTTCTGATGCCGCTGCCAGGAGTTTGCTAACCCCTCTTCTGCAAGTAAACGTAGTGCTTCGCGCAATGCATAGTATAAATTAATCGGTGCTGTATGGTGATAGGTGCGTTCAGGGCCCCAATACTTGCCCAGCAACAACATATCTAAATACCAGTTTGCAACTTTCGTTTGGCGCTGTTGCAATTTCTCAACTGCACGCGCACTCATTGTAAAGGGCGAAGCACCAGGTGGGCAACCCAACCCTTTTTGGCTACAACTATAGGCTAAGTCAACTCCCCAAGCATCTAAAAACAAGGGCACGCCACCCAAACTTGTGACTGAATCCACTAGTAAAAAAGTGCCAAATTCACGACACAAATCAGCGACTCCTTCTAACGGTTGACGGGCGCCGGTGGAGGTTTCGGCATGAACTAGAGCTAAAATAGTTGGACGATGAGTTTTTAAGGCTGTTTGAAGTTCATCGAGGTTGAAGACTTGTCCCCAAGGTTTGGTAATGCTTCGCACATCTGCGCCATAACGTCCAGCCATATCCACGAGGCGATTACCAAAGTAACCAGCTACACCAATTAAAACCACATCACCGGGTTCAACGGCATTGGCGATGGTTGCTTCCATTGCAGCTGTTCCCGTACCGCTGACTGCAATCGTGAATGGATTTTCTGTTTGCCATACGTAGCGTAGCAACGACTGAATTTCATCCATGAGTGCGAGAAAAGCTGGGTCAAGATGCCCAACGGGTGAAGTATTCATCGCCTGGAGAACTGTAGGATGGGCATTGGAGGGCCCAGGCCCCAACAGTAGACGGGATGGGATTTCTAGCGGTGTGAGTTGCAAGCGCCCAGAGTCGTTGATGGAAATTGTTTGCGTCATTATTTGTCTTCGCCTAGACGATACTTACCGGATCATAGAGCGATCGCATCACCGATATTTTAGTGAATCTGTTATTTGCCAGAAGATGCGATCGCACTAAAGTATTAGAGTGATTAAAACCAAAGTGTGAGAGTATACTTATTTACTTTCCCTAAGACATAATTATGGTTTTTACTAGCAAACGTCCGAATAATTTAGGTGTTAAAAACAGTAAATTAGCACCTTGTCCTAATTCCCCTAACTGCCTTTCTAGTCAGAGTGCAGATGCAGTTCACAAAATTGCACCACTGACTTTATTTTAGAGAACCAGATACTCTAAAATTGATTAAGTGTAAAAAATTCCTAGCGAGAGACCTTTTAAAAGCTTACCCTTAGTGGAATAAGTAGGTTAAAGATGTTCAAAGGTTGCATTGAAAAACATGAACAATTAGACTTACCGCAAGAAATTGGAATCGAAACTAACGCGTGACGACGCACTTTTTAAAATTGCTAATAAATAGGTTGTACTAATGCTTTATTTCTTTTAGGAGAATGCCAATGACGATTTTAGTAACTGGTGTAACTGGGAACATTGGGGGAGAAGTCATTCAGCATCTGCTGAACCGAGATGTTGTAATTGGAGGACTGGTGCGAGATCCAAAAAAAGCTGCCAAACTTCAAGCGCAAGGGATCGAACTGGCACAAGGTGATTTCTCGCAGCCACAGACTTTAGACCCTGCCCTTCAAGGCTGTGAAACCGCTTTTCTGGTTACGCCCAACGAGCCACGTCAAGTTGAGTTAGAATGCAATTTTATTGATGCAGCAAAACGAGCAGGCGTTCGCCATGTTGTAAAGGTTTCTGTGCTTCATCCTGGGGAATTACCCAGTAAATTTCAACAGTGGCATTGCCAAATTGAAGAACACTTGGAAGAATCAGGCATGGCATGGACACATTTACGGCCGAATATGTTGATGCAGAATATGCGCTGGTTTGCTCAAACAATCGCGCAACAAGGTGCATTATATAATTCAGTCGGAGACACAAAAATCTCTCATGTCGATGCGCGAGATGTAGCGGCAGTGGCAGCCGTCTGTCTTTTTCAGTCAGGACACGAAAATCAAGCCTACGACCTGACCGGCCCCGAAGCCGTTTCTTTTGATCAAGTTGCGGACTATTTTGCTAAAGTCTTAAACCAAGAAGTTAAATACGTCAATCTCACACCAGCCGACCTCAAAGCGGCTCGACTCGCCAATGGAGAACCCGAATGGTATTTGGATGCGGAAGGGCAGTTATTTGAGTGCTGGAAAGCTAGAGCGGGCTCAATGGTGACAACGCTGATCACAGATATCTTACACAAGCCTGCAACTTCATTTGAATTGTTTGCTGAGTATTACGCCCAGGTTCACGCTCAAGATTTTTCTACACCTACAAAGGGTTGATAATGCAACACGCTCTAATACAGCTTGGCTCAAATCCAGCTACCATCTCAATTAACGCTCTTTTATTACTCTCATTAGAGAATATTTAAAACCTTCTTTCTCCGTGCTTGATTCCAAACAAGGATTTTTTGGCAATGCTTATCAAGCGAGGCTTTGAAAAAGATTCAAGGTCAGCATCTTATTTTTCTCTCCTCAGAGACATAAAAGAGCGTTAACCATTAGGCGGACTACCCTTCTTTTTTGGCTGACGCTGCGCGTAGCTTGTTTCCCTACGGACTAAGGGAAGCCGCTTTTGCATAACCGAGTCAGTGTGTTGGGTGACTTCATAGACTTGTACTCCTTCGGGTTCTCCAAAGGATAGTAACTGGAGTACAATTTCTAATCTCTATCACTTGGGGCAAGATATCTGTGAACCTGAATTTATTTAAAAACTTTGACCCCCGACCGCGACTAATCATTGCTGTCGGACTGGCTGTATTAGTTTCAGTAATCCTTCCGCATTTGCTCCACTTACCCACTCGCATCCTCTGCGCTTGGAACTCCGGTATAGACTTTTTCTTAGCCGTAACGTGGTGGAAAATGATCAAGGCTACGCCAGAAAAAATTCGCCGTTATGCTGAGAATGAATATGAAGGACATTTGGCTATATTCATGCTGGTGATAGCTGCGGCTTGTGCTAGTGTTTTAGCCATTGGGTTTTTACTAAATGATAAAAAAGGGTTGTCAACAATTCTGCTTACCGTACATGTCATACTTGCAATTATGACCATTGTCGGTTCCTGGTTACTAGTGCATACGATGTTTGCAGTGCAATATGCACACAGCTATTACAAATATATTAATCGTAATAATAGTCAAGAAATCACCAGAGGATTAGATTTTCCTAATAACGACTGTCCAGACTATTGGGAATTTTTATATTATTCATTTGTAGTTGGCATGACTAGTCAAGTTTCAGATGTGCAAACTACATCACCCGATATGAGGCGCTTGACTCTGTTACATAGCATATTATCCTTCTTTTTCAATACCACCATTTTAGCTATGACTATTAATATCGTTGCATCGCTGATTTAAAAGGGGAATTTCATTCTCACGAAGCAGAGATGGAATTTCCCTTCCCTTTTTTACAACTCATGCCAGAGGATAGATATTTTTAACAAACTATATTTATTGGCGTTGTATAAATGTGGGATAAATTGGCGGTTGAAACTATTGAAAATTCGTTCCAAATTGGGCGAAATCATCCCATGATTCAGCAACGCCTATTTATTATTTAAATTATTCCTAGAAAAAATATATAGGACTCATATAGCAGTCCTAAATCATTTGTAAAAATAAATTAACCGCAGAGGCAATAGAGTTGCCAGTGCGTTGGGCGGGTTCCCCGACTTGAAGCAACTGGCGCAACGCAGAGAGAGGAATCGGAGATTTTCACGACTCATTTAGGATTGCTATATTTGATTTTTGAAATATACCTAGGGGAGCCAGTGCGTTGCGGAGGTTCCCTCCGTTGTAGCAACTGGCGTTGCGTTAGCAAAGCGTAACGCACCTCCCCAAGGTTTTGGTACCGTACTCGCGGCGATGACACACCCTACATATTGTCTTGTTAATTGAGATGGTAGGTGGATTTGAGCCAAGCTGTACTAGTAACTGTGGATTGCATTCAATTTATTAAGAGTTTTGATCACGCTTGTTTGGCCATTACTGCTAAATTCGCCACACATTCAGGAAATTGGCGCTTTAATGCTGGAAACACGGGACAAGGCGCTTGTTCTTGTAAATTGTCCGGCTTACTCCAAGTAAAGGGGGCTTTTTGCGCTGCTGACATCCACACCAGGCGCTTTGCTCGTGTCATCGCAACATACAGTAAACGGTACTCCTCAGATATTTTCAAATGCTTTGCTTGTTCCCATGCTTGCGTAACATCTGGTATAGTAGATTCTCCGTGGAGAGCAGCACGAATTTGGGCGCGGGCTACCTCTGATAAGGTAAAATCCCCTAAGAACTGGCTTTGGGGAGGAACCCAAAATCTCCCAGGAATCAAGTTTTCGTGGAGAAAGGGAAGAAACACATAGTCCCAATCCAGCCCTTTAGCTTTGTGCATGGTAATAATGGTCAGTTGACCGGGACGGGTGTAACGTTCTTCTGAATCTTCGGTTTCTACTGGTTCAAACCGTTCGGAACTGACGATTTCACTTAAAGCTGATAGCATTCCCCCCATCGAACTATTACCAGCTATCTGCTGGTTTACCCGTTCTGCAAGTTTGTCAGCAGTTGCCAATTCTGCCTGGTCATAATTTAAGGTTAAGGCAAGAAAGGAAATTAGCTGGTACAGGGGCAATTCCAAGCGAGCGCGGAGTAAACTGCGACACAAGCGAGCGGCTTTTTGGACTGTTTCTGACTGGGGTGCTGCTAGAGGGCCAGGATACAAAAATTCTTCTGGGAGACTAGCAAGGGCGTTGAGGTCTTGGGTAGGAATTAATTGGCGCTGTACTAATGCCTCTAAGGCAGCTTTGAGGTAATCGGGGGAGTGGGGACGATCGCAAAATTGCAGTAATGCTAAAATCTCTTGGGGAACATGGGAACGGCGATCGCGTTCTCCCACATCGTAGAGGATAATATTATGCTCTTTGCACACAGGTGTCAGAGCCTCTGCTAACCATCTTCCTTGGCGATTTTCTCGCACTAAAATCGCTGCACTATTTTGTGTTGGATCTTCACCAAATAACTCGATCACTCTTTGAGATAACAATTCAACGGTGTGATGAATGTCACGCGGGGTATAAAGTTCTAATCCTCGTCCTATTGGTGCTGGGTTGGCGTTATTTTGTGGATCACCAGCTTCAACAGGGTGAATTGTTTGCAAGCGAAATGGTACTTGTCGGTTGTCAGGAGTCTGTTGTTTATTGTTGGTTGTTGCTAACCACTGATTATTGATCCATTTAAGGGCAAAGTTAGCAGCTTCAATGATCATTCTAGTACTACGTCCAGCTTGATCCATCGTTGCTAATCGTTTGATGCGATCGCACTCTTCGCAAAATTGCCGAAAATAAATTGGATCGGCTGGCGTGAAGGTGGAGTTAATCGCTTGGTTGGGGTCGCCAACTCGTACTAGATTGAGTGAGGAGTGAGGAGAGACGCGATTAATCGCGTCTGTACTGAGGAGTGAGGAGTTATCTCCCTTGTCTCCATCACTCGCCAAAATTTCTAACAGTTGCGTCTGTAGAGGGCTAGAATCTTGGGCTTCGTCTTCAAAGACGGCGAAAACTTGGTTTTGCTCGATCCGACGGGCACTGTCGTTTTCTAAAACGCGTAGTGCAGCTAAAATCATATCGTCGTAGTCGATGAAATCACGCGATCGCATTAAGTTTTGATATTGCTCATACAATCCCGCCGCTACGCTCAAAATTGCATATTCGTCTGTGGTTTGTTTACTCCACTCTCGCAACTTTTCTGGGGATATCCCAGAACTTTTTGCTTCATGAATTACCGTATTAGCCAATTCTGGTAATACTTCTGTTCGCAACACAGATTGGCGACGTAATCTTTCTGTCTCTTCTCCGTCAAATTGATGACCTTCTAATAACCGCAAATATATTCCTGGATTATTCGCAATCCATTGCTCTACGGCTGTGCGGATAAAGCGGTGACTTTGGGTTGGTGTAATTAACGTGACATTTTCTAACTGCAAACCCGATAAATCTGAATGGCGACTGGCAATGTTCAACGCTAGACCATGTAGGGTATAGACAAAAAAGCCCATCTGAGGTAAAGATAATTTCTTTAAGTCTTTGCGGATCTTCGCTTTAATATTGGCAGCAGCGGAGCGAGTAAAGGTGACAACCACCAAGTGACGGCGGGAGGATGAACGTTCATACTGACGGGCGATCGCGATCGCCGCCGCCGCCGCCATCCCAGTAGATTTGCCTGCGCCAGGAACGGCGGAAATAGCTAGAGGGCCAGATTGCCAGTCAGCCATTTGTTGTTGTCCAGGGCGCAGACCGTTGCGGATTGATAGAATCTTCTCCCGCAGGTTAGGAACAGGCGATCGCTCAGATAATTCTGAGTGGAGTGATTCTTGAGCCACAGAAGCAGTAAATTTAGAGTCTGACATATCAAATTTTATATTTTAAATAGATGTTGAATGTAATTCCCAAACCACAGATATGAATAATCTTTGGTGATTCTCTGTAAATATATCTTAAGCCCTCCTTAAAAAGGAGGGTTGCGGGGATCTTCCGGCTCGAAATATCACTAACTAGTACACTGAGGCGGAAGTTTACCTAACTTTAACAAGGAGATTTTGCCCCTTTTTAAGACCCTAGTCTTGTTAATTGAGATGGTATGTAGATTTACGCGCCCGCTGTATTAGTTAATTCGCAGACAAGTCTAATGATTAAAAATGTAGAATAATTAATAAATCGGTTGTTTACTAGTAAAATAGTAATCTAATTTTTTTTAAAAAGAGAGTGTATATAGCAACCCTAAATCATTCGTGAAAAGTAAGATATCCGACAACTTTTACGAAGTCGGGGATCTGGACACCGGGAATTTTCATAAACTTAAATATTCTGTCAATCCTGTGACTAAACAAATTAGCGAAGCGTTATTTGTTCAGCCACAGGATTGTTAAGAAATCTAAAAACGAAATCTCAAGCGATGCCTACGGCGGGCTGCACCTACGCAGCCTCACCTGAAGATTGATTATAGGCACAATGCAGATCCAACTATTGCCCGTTTTGATAAACTGCTATAAAAACCAGAAATACCGGGCTAACTCGTACAGTTGAAAATGACTTTTAGACTAGCTCCTTGACATTTTACCGTTCTTCCACAGTTGATTCACTAAAGATGGCTACGTACAACCATCCTGCTAAAATAGCCCCGAAGATAGGAGCTATCCAGAACAGCCAGATTTGCGAAAAGAGTTCTACACCTGCAAATAGAGCAACTCCAGTACTACGAGCAGGATTAACCGAGGTATTGGTTACAGGAATGCTGATTAGGTGAATTAAGGTGAGTCCAAAACCAATTGCCAGTGGTGCAAATCCTTGAGGAGCGCGGCTATCAGTCACACCCAGAATAATCAGCAGAAACATGAAAGTCATCACAACTTCAGTAATCAGGCAAGCAAACAGCGTGTAACCACCTGGAGAATGAGTACCATAGCCGTTGGTAGCCAGTGGGTTGAAGCCAGTCAGCGTAAATCCAGTTTTGCCGCTAGCAATCAGGTAGATAATGCCCCCAGCAACAACTGCGCCGAGCACTTGAGAGAGGATGTAAGGTAGTAAGTCAGACCCCGGAAAGCGCTTACCTGCCCATAGTCCAAACGAAACAGCCGGGTTGAAATGACCACCAGAAATATGACCAAAAGCATAAGCCCCTGTGAGGACAGTAAGCCCAAATGCCAGGGATACACCTACTAATCCAATACCCAATGGAAAAGAAGTATTCTCGCTGATTTTTGCAGCATCTTCTGTGTAGGCGGCGGCTAAAACAGCACTACCACAGCCACCTAAAACAAGCCAGAATGTACCGATAAATTTGGCCAAACAACGTTTCGTGAGAGACATTTTTGGAAAACTCCTTGTTCAGCTAAAAACGAGTAATGGCTATGTTGAATAATGCTTGACTCATTCCTGTCAACAGGAAATCCATTGCGTTTGTTTCGTTATGAAACTAAATCGAAAAAATAGGATTTGGTTTTTTCCTCAATAATTGTGGTGATAAAAGATGAAGATGTTGGAAAAGCCCAAATTCCTAAAAAATGCTTAATTTATTAAGAATTTTGCTCTCATGATATAAAACTCATATTTGATTTTTGAAATATCCGTAGGGGAGCCAGTGCGTTTTTTTCAAAAATCAAATCGTATTGGCATATATCTGTTGAGATTTTTGATCCAGTGCGTTCTATTAAAAGTTATTACAAAATTTAAATAGGTTTTGTGCTCTATACACTTTCAGCTTAAAAAATTTGGGTTTTTCCTGTTACGGTCGTTACTTCGTAACTGTTCAGGGGATATTATCATCCCTCAAAATGTGGACTTAGAGACTATTTATAAAGTAAAAATAAAATTCTTATAAGGGAGCCAGTGCTTTGTCCGGCTTGCTCGGCTTTTACCCCTACGGAGAAGCAAGTAAGAGCATCTCCCCGCAGGAGTTGCAACTGGCGTTGTCTTAAGCGGATATTTCAATATGATTTGTCACGAAAAATATGACTCTCGGCCATCACGCACCGCTATATAACACGTTGCGTTAGGCTAAAGTCGTAACACACCCTAACTTTTGATTTACTTTATAAATCGGTCTCTTACACAGATCAACGAAAAATCAAGGGTTTAGGCAAAGCATTGCGGAGCCAATGCCAAGTTCATGTTAAGAGAATTAAAGCAACTGGCGGCATTGGCCAAACAAAAAATTGAACCAATGCCACCAGTTGCTATCTGCTGTTTGGACAGTCTTAACAGATCAGATCACGCAGTTAGTTCTGTCTAAAATTAAATTTATTCGTCAATCTGCCAGGAATCCTTAGTTAATTCTTCATCCAGAATTTTCTTAGGACGAACAATGATAATAATTTGTCCTAGTAGAGGAATTTCTGGCTCAGTTTCAAACCACTGAAAATCTAATTCACTACCATTTTCAACGACAAAATAGCTGGAGGCATCCCATTGTCGTTGGGCACGATCTACCACAACTACAACGGGCCCTATTTGGGTTTGGGTTTGGATGGGGAAGCGATCGCTATTCGCTAAAATCACTACTGGATCTTCCGCCGCCAACAGCACTTGCCAACCTGGTAAGGGCACCCAAGCTTGTTCTCCAGAAAACTTGACTAGGCGAAATGGTTCAATTTCTGTGACTATCGGCACAGCTTGCAAGTCTTGCCGTGATAATGGCAACTCGCCTACCACGGGCAAAATGCGGGGTAATTGTTCTTCAAATTCCAGGCGGTAAAAGGGTAAAATTGGCGCTGGACGCTGGGGAACGGTAGTAAAATCAGTCAGTAGCTGTTCTATTTTTTGCCTTGCTGCTGGCGTGTGAGCAAAACGCAAACCTTTGGCAATCAGGCGCGATCGCTGTTGTAAATCTGCATTTTGACGTGCCAGTTTCCAAACTTGGTGAGCAACAGCATCTCCCGGATGAGCAGAAAACCCTTCTGGCAAAGTGCGGAAATAGGAGAACTCTTTAATTGCTTTTGCTACTTCCTTCACCTCATCGGCGTCGATTTTGTGGACGAAGATCAGTTCGGCGGCGGCGGCGCGTTCTTCTTGAGTAAGCAAACGCAGTTCGTATAAAACATCACTGCCACGTGTGGCGTAGTGCGATCGCGTTTCTTCCGATACTCCAGAGTTTTCTAAAGAATTGTAAACTTGGGAACCAACAACCACCTGATTTTGTTGAATCGGCTCAAATCCAGTCGCCTCAAAAATGTCTTGGGGGTTGTAACCGGTTTTTAGCAACGAGGCGATCGCCGTTCCCCATTCCACCCAGTTGCCTTGTTTTTGCCTCAGCCTTCGCAGTAATTCTTGTGCTACATCGTTAGTAGTATTTTCTTCGGGATTCTGAGCGTTGGGTGGTAGATCAGTCATAATCGGAGTGCGAGCTTCAACTTGAGAGGTTAATTAACACCTCATGAGCAAGTCTTATTCTAATCTATGAACTACCCAGACCTACTGCCTTGAGTTCATCTGTAGAAACTTATCTCGACTTTAATTGTGTGGAATACAGATTGTCGGGTAGCACAGTTAGCTGTGCACCCCTACTGCACGTAAGAGGTTTGTTAAACTACCTCATCCATCATGAAAACCGCCATATTTAGGCTGATTTAGTTGTTTTTTCTAGTGCAATTTTTTCTAATTCAGATATTTAGGCAGATAAATATCCTCTGTAGCATTCATAATAAACGTATTTAAAAATGCAAATTAAGTCCGTAAAAACCCTTGGTAATTTTGAGCTATTCTCAACTAAACTTGGTATGGAATATAACAAGATAGTGAATATTTAAAGGAAATATCTTATGGATAAGGCCAGTCTCGAAATTGATAAAGTCCAATATCAAGTGATGACTCTCGAACGCTCAAAAAAGCTCAAAATCCTGGTAGTTGACGATGAGCCAGATAATCTCGATTTGCTTTATCGCACTTTTCGCCGCGACTTTAATGTTCTGAAAGCTGATAGTGGGGTGAACGCCCTAGAAGTTTTGGCAGCAGAAGGGGAGGTAGCGGTGATTATCTCCGATCAACGAATGCCACAAATGAAAGGAACTGAGTTTCTCAGCAAGACTGTACCTCAGTTTCCCGATACGGTAAGGATAATTCTCACCGGATTTACTGATATTGAAGACTTGGTAGAGGCGATTAATGCCGGACAAGTCTACAAATATATCACCAAGCCTTGGGACCCAGGGGAACTGAAGGCAGTGGTGCAAAGAGCAGCAGAAACTTACGACTTGCTCAAGCAACGTACAGAAGAATTACGCCGTGCTCATGCTCAAATGGCGCTGCTGAGTGTTTTGGTACAGATAACTCAAGCAGCTTCTAGCTTAGAGGAAACTCTCGCTCCAATTGCTAGGGCTGTGAGTCAGACTTTTGGAGCAGAAGGCTGTATATTACAACTTACAGATGGAAATACTCTGGTTGCGACTCAAGGAACTTACAGCGATACAGGTACAATAGAGAATTGGCTATCTATTGACTCACTAACAAGGGAAGCGATCGCCACCGGGCAAATGCAAGTTTCCTTAAATGTACTTAAAGACGCTAAATTAGTTGATGCTATTCACTACTACAACACGGGTGTGCAAGCACATTTAGTTATCCCAATTAGCTACCGTAATGAACTTTTGGGTGTATTGTCATTACAGTGGAAACAACCCTGCACTTTGCGGGAAGATGAATTAATGCTAATTAATTTATCAGCCGAACTGCTGGCGATCGCTCTTACTAGTAGTGGTTACCATAAAACAAAAATTTAGTCAATAGTCAAGAGTCCAAGTTCAACTCTTGACCCTTGAATTTTGAACGCCAGTTCAACGCCACTCCCCTCAACGGAGGGAACCCCGCACATGACTGGCTCCCCTTGACCCTTGATTCTTGACCAATGACTAACGAAATTCAGTCCATTTTTAACCGTATTGCTCCAGTTTATGACCAGTTGAACGACTGGTTGAGTCTGGGACAGCATCGAATATGGAAGGAAATGGCAGTGAAATGGAGTGCAGCTAAATCGGGTGATACTGCATTAGATTTGTGTTGCGGTAGTGGTGATTTAGCCTTACGTTTGGCACGGCGTGTAGGAGCAACAGGACAGGTGTACGGAGTAGATTTTTCCCCAAACCTGCTAGAAACTGCTTCATTACGTTCCCAAAGGCAGTACCCTCAACCTGCTATCACCTGGGTAGAAGCCGATGTACTAAATTTACCCTTTGATGACAACCAATTTGATGCCGCAACAATGGGCTATGGTTTAAGAAATGTTAAAGATATTCCCCGCAGTCTCCAAGAGTTATACCGTGTTTTGAAGCCGGGTGCTAAAGCCGCAATTTTAGACTTTCATCGACCAAGTAATCTTCAGCTACGTACCTTTCAGCAGTGGTATTTGGACGGTTTCGTGGTCCCAGTTGCCAATTATTTAGGTTTAAAAGAAGAATATGCTTACATCAGTCCCAGCTTAGACCGTTTTCCCATGGGAAAAGAGCAAATAGACTTAGCGCGTCAAGTTGGTTTTGCTGTTGCCACACACTACCCCATCGTGAACGGTATGATGGGAGTGCTGGTAGTCAGCAAATTTTAGATTTTAGATTTGGGATTTTGGATTGGGGACTGCGGAATAGGTAATGGCTAATGGAAAATCGTTAGTAGTTAGTGGAAAAATAACTCATAACTAATAACCGCCAATTACCAATCCCCAATCCCTAATTTATAATCTAGAATCCAAAATCCAAAATCCAAAATTCAAAATCCTGTGGACTGGTCTCATCTTTGGCTTTATGTGTCTCCCCCGGTACTGGGTGGAATCATTGGTTATTTCACAAATGATATAGCCATCAAAATGTTGTTCCGTCCTTTCCGAGCAATTTATATTGCTGGACGAAGAGTACCCTTCACCCCTGGATTGATTCCCCGCAACCAGGAACGTCTGGCTCTGAACATTTCCAAGACAATCATGGGGTCACTGTTGACACCACAAGAATTGCAAAATCTAGCGCGGCGTTTGTTGCAAACAGAACGTGTGCAAGCAGGAATTCTCTGGTTGTTGCAGCTGGCGATCGAACAAATCAAAACAGATAAAAACCAGAAAAGTGCTAAAATTGTGGCGGGAATTTTGCGGGATTTACTAGGGGAATCCTTGCCACGGTTACTCAAGGTTTTGGCGCGACGTGAAGACTTTTTGGAAGCGCAAATAAATCAAATTTTTGACCAGATATTACTGGAATTTCAATTGAGTGAAGAACAAGCCACGCGGCTTGCTGATTGGTTATTACAAGCAGTTCTACCGCCAGATGTGCTGCGGCAGACGATAGTTGATTTTTTGACAGATCGCACAATTCAAATTATTGATGAAGGCTTCCGCGAAAAAACCAGTGGTACTTATTGGGTAGTAGCAAATTTGTTTGGCTTACGTAATACTCTTACACGGTTACGGACTTTTTGCTTGGATGAAAAGGAGGCTACTAATACTCGCTTGCAGGAATTGACTCAAGATTTACAAATGCGCGATCGCATTAGAAAATTACTGCAAAATTTATCATTACAAAACTTGCCAATGGGTACGGTGCGTCAACTTAGAAAGACCACCCGCGAAAGTGTCCGCCATTATCTGCAAAACAGTGGCAGCGATTTTTTACAAGGATTAACTGATTCTGTTGATTGGGAAAATATTGCTGGAGTCCTGCTGAATCGTCTTAGTACTTCACCTGTTGTCAGTACTTCTTTAGAAGTCATGAGTCAAGAGTTGGCTCTACTTTTAGATAAGTATTTGGAAAAAGATTTAGAAGTAATTGTGGCGCAGGCGATTCCGATTTTGTCGATAGATCAAGTGATAGTTGACCGTGTAAAATCAACTTCACCGGCTGATTTAGAAGCTGCAATTGAGGGAATTGTAAAAAATGAATTGCAAGCGATTGTGACTTTAGGTGGTGTTTTGGGTTTTGTCATAGGGTTATTGCAGACAGTGTTTTTAATCTTAAGTCAATATTAATTTTTTGTTTTTGTCTGTAAAATTTTTATCAAATTATAGTTGCAAGTTACCCCTATTCTGAAATGAGTGAAATTGAGCGATCGCCTTTTAATAAGAGGTGTGAGTAAGAGGCGATCGCTCTCGTTTTTATTCAGAGACACCCGGATTCATCCGTGAGGTAATAATAACGAATTACGTAGCTTGCTTCTCGCCCAAGGCGAGTATTACTAATTACCTTGACTCACCTTCTATCTCTGTTTGCAACAACTGTACATCTTCAACTGATAACCCAGTTAATTTTGTCACTTCCTCTAAAGGCATTTGGCTTTTGAGCAGATTCGCAGCCACCAGGCGAATACCTTCTGCCTTACCTCCTGCTCTACCTTTTGCTTTAGCTTCAGCCTCAATTTATTGATAAATTACAGATTCGCGCATAATGTCTCTCCGTAATACTCTTTGAATAAAGCCTTTCTCTAATACTAGACCAGCTAAAATTGCTGTGGCAGCTGCCACATTCCTCTGCAACCGTTGGTCAGTAATCCCGATAATTTCCTGTGCTACTAGCTGTAATGTACTTCCACGGTCGTTCGTTTCACCCAAAACTGCAAATGGGATATAAACCTGGATAGCGTAAAAATACCTCTGGCGGCTGTTCCCACAGGCGAACCACCTCGAATTCATGGTGAGTACCACCAATAGAAAAAGTATTTTGTTGCACGAGTTCTGAGCTTGTTTCTTTGAGATAGATCACTACTTGGCGCATCTGCTTTTGGGGAAAGCGGCGATACACTCGCAACCGATAGTCAATCATGCGAAATGGCATATTAACATCGGGTTAATGCAATCAATATCAAAAACTGGGTGGAGCAATCATTTTCTAATGTTGAACGATATTTACCAACACCTAAACCTCCTAATCAAATTAACGTCTATCCGCTGAAAGATTTCAGTAAGGCTCCAAGTAAAAATTGGAGAGTAGTACCAGTAGAAATTGAAGACGATATTCAATGGTTTGATTTAGCAGGATTTCCGCTTGCAATTTGCCAAAAGCCTGAAAAGTGGCAGTCTGATTTTTTAAATACCTATGACTTCATACTAGATGCGGAAAATCGATTTGTTTCATCCAAGATTTATGTTTGAATCTTCAAGGGATGCTTTATCACTAAAGGCTCAAGATATGCTTGTAGAGCGTCCTTAACCTTAGAAGGCTGACGAACTGGAGCGATCGCAGAATAATCCGGTTTTACTGTCCAGTCGTAATGGCGAAGCAGTGTGGAAAGCACAATTTTCATTTCCATCTGGGCAAATTCCATGCCTAAACAACTGTGCGAACCATAACCAAAACCCACTAGTGCCAAGGGATGTTTCTTATCTTCTTCACGAGGTGGTGCAAAGCGATCGGGGTCAAAGCGATCAGGATCGGTGTATAGTTCTGGTAGACGGTGAGTCAACATTGGCGAAATAGTCACAAACCAACCCGCTGGGATGCGATAGCCTGCATACTCAATATCCTTGAGGACGCCACGATTATAGGCATAGACTGGGGGATAGAGCCTCTCTGCTTCTTTTAGTACGTTGGTTAACTGTGGAAGTTGTTTGAGATGGGACAAGTTCAGGGGATTATTTCCCACAACTGCTAACTGTTCTTGGCGCAGTCGCTCTCGCCACTCTGGGTGATTACCTAATTCAAATATTACCCAAGTCAGCAAGGAGGCTGTTGTCTCATGTCCAGCAAACAACAGTAGTAATGCTTCGTTGATTACCTGTGTTTCGCTTAACTTATTGCCGTCTTCATCAACAGCTGCAAGCAGCAATCCCAAAACATCTTTTGATTCCTCTAAGTTACCCTGCTCGGTACGCTGTGCAATCGCTTGACGTAAGTAAGCCACTAACTCACGTCTGGCATTTTGACCGCGACCATATAAAGTAAAAGGGACACTCCATTTGAATATTGCCATACTGCTATCTATCAGTTGTGTAAACCACTGACTGGTTTGTTCAACTTCGCTCTTGTTCTGACTTCCCAAGAAGAGGCGAGTTGCAACTATCAGGGTAAGCTGGCGGAAACTAGAATTTAAGGGAATTGTTCCCTGTCCCCAATCTTTGAGGAAGTCTTGCACAATATTTTGGATGGTGTCGAAGTATGTAGCGATCGCTTTTCCGTGAAATGCTGGATACATTAAGCGACGAGTTAGGCGATGTTCTTCCCCATCTTGTAATAAAATATTGTTGCCAAATGTTGATTCTAAAAAATACCACCCTATGCGCGACGACATATGTTCCGCTTGTTCCACCAGCACCAGCCGATTAGCATCGGGGCCAATTAAATAAGCACGTTTACGTCCCATAACGCTCGTCTTAAAAACTGAACCATACTGCTGGAATCGTCGCCACAAATACAGCTCTGAATCGCGGAATATTTCCAAAGTCTCCCCCAAGATGGGCAAGCCATAGCTACCAGGCATTTCCTCGGCGGATTTTAGCTGCCTCATATTTGAGTATCTCCAGCAGTAATTAGCTACAGTATCTACTTAATTGTAAAGCGTAGTTAGGCTTTGCAAATCCAAATTACCAATTACGGTATAGTTTTTCTGCGTAGAACATAATCTCTTCATTTGGCAGTCTAATTTTTGGTTTTTGTCGAGGATACAAACTTTCAACTGCACTTATATCCTGTTCAATAACAGTGGATGCCGCTTGTAAAACTGAGTTTTTAAACAGAAATTTCATCAAAGGATTGACGATTTTGGCATACATCAAAATAAACGTCTTGGTGATTTTTTCTGTTTCAGGATAGAGAATATGAATTTGAGCAATATCACCAATAGGCGTTTTCGCAAAAAAAGCTGTAGTTGAAGGAAAGGCGTATTCAAGTGTGTTAGCAAGCGTTTTAGGAAAGATTCCCAAAATAGGATTTTTGATAATTTCTCCTAGCGTGTTGTTGGCTCTCGTCAAATCTTGTTTGACTGTGGCATAGTATCCTTTTTCTTTAAAAAAACTGACATGACAAGATGTAATTTAAAATAGTTCTTTATGAATACCATTTTGGTGGTTATAGTCATAGTTAACCATCAGGTTACTTAAAAAGTCACCGTGAATACTTTTGTCGCCAGTTACTCCGATGAACTCGTATTCATCGACAATTTTCTGATGCAAATCTGGGATGGGCAATCTTGGCTCAAATCCAGCATATGTCCAGATACAATCATTGCTAATAATTAGCTCTAATGGTTTAGTAATTGCCTGAGTGTCCTTTTTTTTTCCTTGCTGTAGTCTGCCTTGTCCATCAAATTCTAGTGCATGAAAAGGGCAAGTAATAGTATCTCTCTCTTGACAAACCCAGCCGTCTGATAAGGGTGCTTGCATATGCGGACAGATATTATCAAGGGCAAACACTTCGCCTTTTTGGTTTTGCCAAATCACATAATCCTGTCCGTTTAAAGTGATTTTATTAGGTTGATTCACTCCTAATATAGATTTGTGCGCGATTAACCAAGGCGCACCACGTAAAATTGGTTCCATTTTTCCTCCAATATCTCGAGAAGTTGTTTATTTAAATAACTAATTTTTTAGTTAGTTAATCTTAATTTAATAAATTTCATCTTTTATGTCAACTACTAACCAATTTTTTAGTTAATATATTTTCGTTATGATCATGGAGCAACGTGAGTCGTTCAACGCAGTCAAAATTCTCATCTAAAAAGCCGCGTCAGGTGCGCGATGCAGAAGCGACGAAAAAGCAGATTCTCGATGCGGCGGAAGCGGAGTTTGCCAGAAATGGACTCAGTGGGGCGCGGACAGAAGCGATCGCCAGAGGTGCAGGTGTAACCACAGCGATGATTTACTACTATTTCCAGAGCAAGGAAGGACTATATCAAGCTGTTCTGCAACGTCCGGCGGTGGAGATGCACGAAGGGTTTGGGCAGCTAAATCTGGATCAATTCCCACCAGAGTCAGCCTTGAAGTTGCTTGTCAAGGAAGCGATCGCTTATGAAGCTGCTCACCCGCACAGAGGGATGCTTTGGTTCCAAGAAGCAAACCAAAATCAAGGAAAGTATTTCAAACAGGGGAATTGGCAAGAAAATTTCGCGTATCTTATCAAGATTTTAGAGCGGGGGATAGCAGAAGGTTGTTTCCGTCAACTCGATCCATTTCTCACCACCCTGCATATTATTGGGGTTTGTAATTTATACTTCAACGCTTACGAAAACATCAAGCATACTAGACCCGATTTGCAACTGCTGAGTCCAGAAATGATTGAGCAGCATACTCAAGCAGCAGTTAATTTTATTTTGGCTGGTGTGCGACAGACTGGGAATTAGGGATTGAATATTGGGAAAACTCTTTCCCAGTAACTAGTCCCCAGTCTTCAATATTATCCCTTAGCCAATTTATTAGTACTAATACGTCACGCCGGAAATAGGGTGACAAAAGTATAGCAATTACTCGATCTATTGATAAACCTAAGCGCTTAGGTTATATCTGATAAAATAAATATCAAATGCCAACAATTTTAAGAAAAGGCGGTTTCAAGGTTCGTATCTACCTTAACGATCATATTCCTGCTCATGTCCATGTTTTTAAGGGGGGCGGAGAGGCAAAAATCAATATAGGAGATGAAAACCTACCTCCAGAGTGGGTTTGGGTATCCCCAGGAATGAGTGATAAAGATGCAGTGAAAGCCTTACAGTTAGTTGCGAATCACCAATTGGAACTACTAAAAAAGTGGCGAGAATATCATGGTTAAGAAGATTGCGGCTACAGAAGAATTAAAAGAAAAGTTAGCCAATGCCAGAGCAAACTCAGATACTACCGCCACATCTGAACCACGGGCTACTCGTGCTTTTTATGACGCTTATTTAGGAATGATTATAATTTTCTTGTCCAACAAATGTATGTTTGGGTTCCCTTCAGAGCTAGGAGAAGGACTGGCGGGTGCTTCGATCAAAGACTTAGCAGAAGTAGAGGTAACACCTTCTGGTGAAGGATTACACTGGAAAACCCTAGATGTAGATTTGAGTATTCCTGCTTTGATGAACGGAATATTTGGAACCAAAAAATGGATGGCTGAACTTGCCAGAAAGGGTGGAAGTTCCACTTCTTTTGCAAAATCTGAGGCATCTCGACTAAACGGTACAAAGGGCGATCGCCCCCGAAAAGAAATTGTACTGCCTATTGATGAAGATGAAGCTTGACTTACTAAAACTAAATCTGGCGATCGCTTACAAATGGTCAAATTAAATTATTCCAGCGATTATCAAGCGATCGCATCTAAAGCTGGGGTGTAAAGTCAGCCAGGATTAGAGAAGCCTTGAGATTATCGGTAGTCGAAGCAGTGGACGCAATCGAGTGCGAGAAAGGTATTTGTAACAATACCGCTTCCAAAGGCTTACTTTGTGTTATATGACTGAAATCACAGATAAATAGTTATTTATATTACATACTTTATCGTAATAACTTGGTAAAAATGTTTAAGCATAAATACTAATTAATAAATGATTTACAGGTACTTTTTACACTATTTAGTGCTTATATAAATGTTTTTTTTGAGGATAAAATCAAGAAATTCATTATTATTTATAGTATTCGGCTCGTTTTCCATATCATTATTACTTGCATTAATTCATACTGCATTCACAATAAATATTCTTATTACTATATTCGGACTAACTTTATTTTTATCAGGTATGTTTTTACATTTAAAAAATCAAACTATAGTAAAAATACAATGTAGATTAGCACCGATAAAGCAGATAATACCAACAACAAATAAGCAAAGAACAGTTAATACAAATGGTGGGGCTTATAATGAAAAAATTGGAAGAGATTATATTGGACGAGATTATGTAAAGAAATATATTAATATTAAAAATGAAGAAGTAGAAATTAGTGCAGATATTTCTGAAACGCTTGGTGATTTTAAAGATATCTTGAATGAGATAATAGTTAAAAGCTCAGATCCCGGAGAAGTAATATCTCAGTTTGCTAAAGAGTTAGCTGAAGAATTACGCAAACAGCCAGAAGTCAAAGCTAGTTTTGATGACAAAGAAGATACTAGCGAACAAGAATTAGCAAATAAGATTATTATAGATTTATTGACTAAAAGTTATGACCAACTTAGCCAAATCAATCAAATTACTCAAATAACTCGAACTGGCCAAATTAATCAAAGCAGCCAAATTGAAACATTAAATAATTCTAGTGCTTTGGAATACACATACTATATTCCTAACAATAACAATGACAGAGATGTCATACCATATAATGGATATACAATTTACTTAGCTCAAGACGATGCAAATATGTGGAATTTAGACATTCAAAGAGAGGATGGTTCTCTTTTAGATTTAAGTAAGCAACGACGCTTATCAAGTAAAGATAACGCTATTGGAACAGCGAAGAGAAAAATTGATAAAGACAGGATGGCTAATTGGAAAAATAATAGAAATAACCCTGAGTAAATTAAGTCCATTATCCAATAATTAACTACGTTAATGCGTAGTGAAACTTTTGTGACTAGCATTTTTGGCTACAAGATTCATTTAGGCATCAAACTCATAATAAATAATGAACTTTGTATCGCATTGCAGAAAAATTACCGTGATTTTAACTAGAATATACGGAATGAAACGTTTTTGGAGATAAATCAATGGTAGGCGATCGCACTATCAATACTGGCGGCGGCAACTACAACGAACGTATCGACGGCAGCTATATCCAAGGCAATTTCTACGCTGCCGGACAACCGCAAAGCGTCGCTAATGCTGCCGCTGAAATACAACAACTGCTCGAACAGTTAGACAAGTCGTATCTAAGCAATACCACCACAGGCAAGATGGCGATCGCAACAGAAGCATTAGCACGAATTGAAGGTGATAAGTCTTTGTCAAAACGTGTCTTAAGTGCCCTCAAAGCAGGTGGTGTCTCTGCTTTTGAGCAATTCCTCAATCATCCCGCCGCCAGCTTTATAATTGGTGCGTTAGAAGATTGGCAAAAGACTAAGGTAGCTTAGAGAGTCTGTCCACTAATATATGTGGACAAAAACTAAAGTATGTGAATCAGGATAAAATGCCTATTTTGGGCTAAATCTTTAGGTTTGCTTTTTAGCGATCGCAATTGGGGAAAATTAAACTACGATCTCGCAAGACTTTTGCTCAGTTGTGGTTTTTTTTCCACTGTTTGCCGTACCAAGATTGTTAAACCGCCGTCTCACCATTACCTCCTGCTGCTTGCATCTGCTTGAGAATTGCTGCTTGGATTTTGGCATCAAAATCAGGATCATCTACAGTTGTTATAATATTGCGTGGGCGATCGCCAAGTCTATCCAGATATGCTCGAAGAGCTATTTTGTCCTCACGATGTAGGAGAAAATATTGCCTCAATTCCTCATCAGACATGGCTGCATAGTTGACTTGACTCATTAGAACACCTCTCCATCCGGCGTAATTTGGAACTCAAGATTCTCAGTGCTTCCAGCCAAAACATAAAGATTGCTAGTTCGATCATCTATGCATACAAGATGTATGGGTTGAAGCGTAATATACGTTAGCCAGTAGCTAAGACGATATAGACCTCTCAATTGGGCATCAGTCGGCATTCAGGGCGCTCACTCAACACCTCTTCATTTTATTCCATAACTGCTTTAAGCTTTTTCTCGCAAATTAGGTGGCTGCTTGCATCATCCCGCTACAAGCTCTCTTATTTCGATTCTGTCAGAGCATCAAGTTTAGCCAGTATTCTTAAGCCTTCTTCTGCGTTGCCAGTTGCAGCCATTGCTTTAAATCTGGTATTGGCATCAAATTCTGCTAGAGCTATGGTGGAAAGTTCTTCAATCAGCTTATTGACACTTATGCCTTTGGCTTGAGCAAGTTCTTTTAATCTGTTGTGTTTTTCGTCTGGTAAACGAATAGTTAAAGTAGCCATTTTTGTTTAACTCCTAATAATTTATTCAGGTTTTAAAATTGATAAGTTAGGAAATAACAATTCAGGATTTCGGAAATCTTTAATTACGAATTCCGCACAGCACTACTAGCCTTCAACTTAGGATAAGCAATCCGTTTGTGATGAAATTGCTGCCAAACATCCACAAATATCTGAGCAATTTGTGACATTTCTTCCCGTTTTAGTCCTGAATCTACGAGTTGATTGTCTTGCCATTTGGCACACAGAATATTATTGAGCATTGCTAAAGCTTGTTCGGTGGAGACATCTTTGAGCGATCGCTTCTCTGGCAGAGATTTAGCCGATGCTTGCAGCGATCGCAGCGCTGCTTCGCAAGAATCTGCTAACATCACAATTCCGGTTTCCCGCGATTGCGGAATTGGGCCATCGTAGCGAAAATCTGCGTCGTCTACTGTTAAACTTGGATCTTCCTGAGCCATTTGCTGGGCTTGGTGATAGAAATAGGCAATCAGCATCGTTCCCTGATGCTCTGGAATAAAAGCTTGAATCGCTGTAGGCAAAAGGTGTTTACGCGCCATCATCAACCCTTCAGTTACGTGCTTTTTGATAATTTCTGCACTCTTCCAAGGGTCTTTAATCTCGGTATCGTGTTTATTCGGCCCCCCCATTTGATTTTCAATAAAGCCAAGGGGGTCGTGCATTTTGCCAATATCGTGGTATAATGTACCAGCCCTGACTAGTTCAACGTTGCATCTTAGTTCTTTGGCAGCAGCTTCGGCAAGGGTAGCCACAAATAGCGTATGTTGAAAAGTTCCGGGAGTATCAGTAGCGAGTCGTTTTAATAAAGGGCGGTTAGGATTTGCCAACTCTGCTAAACGGATGGGAGTGACTAAATCAAAAACTTTTTCTAGATAAGGACTCAACCCTAAAGCTACGATACTCCAGCCTAAACCGGATAAAGCAAATAATCCGGCTTCTCGGAGGACGATATACCAGGTTGAACCAAATGCTTGACCAATTAAGATTTTAACAACCAGATAAATGCCACCCTGAGTTAAAGCGATCGCAACACCTAATAATGCTAATTCTTCACGCGATCGCAATCGTTGTGCAATGTAACTACCTAATATTCCTCCCCCAACACCAGCTAAAAGCGCAGCCTTGCTCATATCCAAGCTAATGCCTAATATCGGCAACAGCAGTCCGACAATTGTCAAGCTCAAAGTGGGGCCGTAGAAGCTTCCCAACAATAAACCAAGGGCACTCCAGGTTGTATAAGGCAATCCGATCGTGATCACACCTGGTACACTCAGAGTCAGCAATAACACCAACAGGCGATCGCGTTGTCGCAATTCGTAATGAATATGCCGTTCTACCCAGACAAAAATACTAATGGCGATCGCAATCACGCCTGCTAACTTCACCAATTCCCGCCATATTACCTCCCGGCGAACCAGGTGATAATGCTCCAACACCTCAAAGTTCCATGCAGTAATCTGCTCTCCTTTTTTGACAATCACCTCACCATGCCGGATCTTCACCATCACGGGTGGCACCCCAGCAGCAGCCTTTTGAGCGTTTTGTCTCGTTTGTTCTTCATCTTCTTGCAAATTCGGCTTGAGTACAGCTAACAACAGCTTCTTTGCTAAAGTTTCAGCGGATTCTGGTACAGAGGTCTGCAATTGTAAACTCACCGCATCCTCTAAGATATTTTTTGGCAGTCCTTGTGGGATGCCTTGGGTGAGAATCCGCTTTGCACTCTGATGGATTCCCATTTGTGTTTTTTCCCACTCTACATCTGACAAATCCAAAAGCAGGGACTCCTCGTATACTACTTCTGGGGTAACAGTCTCTAATTTTAAAAGTTTGGCAGTGGCTTGGATGTATCTTTGGCGTGCTTGGGAAATTTGGGCAATCAGTAAAGACAAGTTTTTCTCAGAAGTTGTGACACGGTAAGATTCTAGTTCTGCTACTGCTTGAGTAAAGTCAGTGTTTTGAGAAAAATCAACTGGCTCTGTCTTTTCTGGATTCTGAGAATCAGATTTGGGTATTGTGCGCGGCTGACGTTCCTGATTAGGTGCAGCTATAGATGATGAACGGGAGGCGGCGGTTCGTCCTGTTCCTTTCTTCTGCTGATTTTTACTATTTTCTACAGCTATTAGCAGTGCTTGCCATTCCGGGTTAGGACAAGAGCGAAGATAACGCTGGGTAGAGATGGACAAAACTACAGGATCAAAAAAAGGAAAAGCTCCAGCAATGGTGCGAATTTCATAGCCATCATCTAGAAGTTGTTGCAAATTTTCGTTGATTTGTTGATTCATTCGTGCATCAACCATCAACATTTGTAAGGAACTTTTACTAACGGCTTTGCGCTCGGCTTCTGTTTTTTTCTGATCTTCAATGCTAGCTGTGTAAGGTGCTCTAATCGTTTGGGGCGCGGGATTTCCTACTTGGAGTTGAGTCTGGTTGTATAATTTATGGCCAATAACGCCTGTGAGGGACAGTACAGCGATCGCTAAAATCACCAAGAAACGCTGTTCATGCACCCAATTTAAACAGACTGTATAAATGCTACTCTTAGTTTTGACCGATTTTGCCTTTAACTTGAGCGCTGTTTCTTGTTTTTGGCGATGCCTACGGCGGGCTACACCTACGCTTTTGTCATTGGTTTTTGATAAAAATAAGATTACATTCTTAAGAATAGTCTTTAGAAGTTCCCTTCTATGGCTTTTGCTTTTGGGACTTCTCATTAACTTTCCTTTACGGCGTAGTCCTTTGTACTGTCGCCGCCAGTGAGTCAATTGCTGGGTTAAGAACTGCAAAAATTGCTGGATTTTCATTATCTCTGCCTGCAATTGCTGACTTTGATAGCTCAAAATAAGACAATCATCAGGGAAGTTTTATCTGCGGCTGCTGCAACTACGGTAGCGGGGGCTTTTTTGTTGCCGATTTACCACAATAGCTACCTACAGAATCAGTCCGAAGGTTTGCTGAAAAATTCTAGTATATAAGACTAGTACCGCAAGGCGGAAGTCAAAAGTCAAAAGTCAAAAGTCAAAAGTATTATGGAATGGGCTTTTTAGGGATTTTAAATGGTTGCTCTATTTACGCCGTGGCGTACTAGTACATTGTGGCGTCAGTTTGCCTAAGTAAGTGGGCGTGAATAATTAGAGGTTTGTAATAAGCAGCTCCAGACCTATTTTAAAGGCTGAAGGCCTTACTACAAGCTAATTTAATTAATTTTACATTGCGTAACATAGTTTTATTTATTCTTGCCCACTTACTTACCTTTAACAAGAACCTTAAGACCCAAGTTTTGTTTGAGATGGTAGCTGGATTTTTGCCAAGCTGTACTAGTAAGTTTTTTAGTTATTGGCTAGATTGTGTAGTCTTCAGCGTTTGGCATCCGCACTGTTGTTCGGTGAAAATTAGGATTAACGCGACCGAATAACGCGAGGAGCTGCGTAAACTGCAAGCAAAGCCTCAGATCCCTCCTCTGTTAACTCGCTTGGATGCAGGGCAAGACTATACACTCCTGACCACACCGCCACAAACGTATCGATTAATTTTAACATTTGGGAAAAGCTAGTTAGTCCCCCTACCGAGGAATTCCTCTGCAAAAGCAAGACTTGCCAATTTACGGGGATTCCACCTGTACCGTTATATGCTCCTGATAAAGCACCAGTAATTGCACTTATAGCCTGTGAGCTTAGAGGCGTTGCATCTTCCACTTTGAAATTGCCATTGTGAGTAGCCCGCAAAACTGCAAGCCGAAAGTCTTCCAAGGTACTCAAAAAGCAGTAAAATGCCATAGCAATAGTGTTACTTAGCTCTTCTTCTCTAGCAAACTCAGCTTGTGCCCTTGACAATCCAGCCCCTTGCTCTAATAAATTTTGAACTCTTAATAATTTTTTTGGTATTGATGTCGGTGTTTCTCCGAGAAAAGAAATTATTTGCGGGATGAGGGTTAGGGGGTTGAGTTTTTCAGTTAAGGCAAGAGATATCGCATATCCTACTGCTAGTGTTCCATCCCTTACTACTGGGTCATCCTCCCAGATTTTGAGTACATGCAGCAAGTTTTGTCGGAGCTTAATTGGATTTTCGTGAAAAAAAAGTGTTACTGGTAGTGTCGCAAGAATTATTTTTATCGAGATGTCATCAGTTGCTGCTAAATGAAGAGATTCTTGTTGCTGACGCCCGATCCAATCATCTAAATCTAATCTACCCAACGCAATCAAACTCTCAGTACCCAAAACCGCCATTCTGCCCAAATCCAGGTAACTCTGAGACTTGATTTTACCACCAGTGGCTAAACTTTCCCCCAGGAATGCTCCGAGTAAAGTACCTCTAAACCGACTTATAGGAGAATAACGCATACAGTTTTGGATTTTGGATTTTAGATTTTAGATTGAAGAATTTAATCCAAAGTCTAAACTCTAAGTAGGTAGGCATCAATAGGGTAGCGCAGCGTAAAGCCTGCGGCATGGCTTCTCTTCTCTACGAGAGGCTCCGCCAACGAGACGCTGCGCGAACGCTTAGAGCGATGTCGGAGCGTCTGACTCCAACAGGCATCGTCTCCCCTTAGGAGAAGACCGCAGTGGCTCCGGGGACTTCCAGTTAAAAAACATCCCATCGTAGGGGCACAAGGCCTTGCGCCCCTACAAATGGACAAATAATTTTGGATAATTTATTTTTTGTCAGTCCCCCACTTCTCACATTGAGGCAGGCTAACGCCAACAGAGAAGACCGCGCTAACTCACTACAAACTTTAATTTATTTACGCCTAGCTACTTGTAACTGATTCATCCTTCATCTTTTCTTAAAAAATTCACCAAAGCTTGTAAGCCTAACAAGTAACTTTGTCCGCCAAAACCACTTATTTGCCCGATTGCTACTGGAGCGATGTACGAATGATGGCGAAAACCTTCCCGGCGGTAAATATTACTCAGATGTACTTCTACTGTGGGCAAATTAACAGCAGCGATCGCATCTCGCAATGCCACACTTGTATGGGTATATGCCCCTGCATTAATCAAAATTCCCTGATGTTGTCCTAATGCCCCATGAATAGTATCTACCAAAATTCCTTCATGATTTGACTGCACAGGAAAAACTTTCGCCTGTAACTTGAATCCTTCTTCTTCTAACAGGCGGTTAATTTGAGCTAATGTCAGAGAACCATAAATTCCTGGTTCTCGCTGTCCTAGCAAATTCAAGTTTGGCCCATGCAGTGCCAGAATGCTTAAGGGTTGTAAAGTCGAGTTCAGCACTTTCGGGCTAGTGGCGACGACGCGAGCGATCGTTCACAGGAATCGGAATCAGTTCCGGTTCCGGTTCAGCCTCTGGTCCTAACAGGCTCTCAATTAGCCTACGTGCTAATTCCTTAAGCTTTTCCACTACCTTTTCTATATAGTCCATGAACTGACCGCTCCTGAGATACTACCTCAATTTTTGATTAACAGGTAAGCAGAAAATGGCATATTTTCGCACCTCTGGCTTCCAACCGGGCTGATCCACAATCCCGTATTTGGGACATAAGCCACTTCTAAAATTTGGCGTTGTGTTCTCCCTTACTTTTTAGAGTATCACACTTGCAACCTACCGAACTGCATCCTATTAAGGATAAATATCAAGGGTCAAGAGTTAAGGATCAGACTTTGGACTCTTGACTTGCAATTAACCTTCTGTACTCTTTTTTTTCGCAGCAGTCGTTGATGACTTAGCAGTTGACTTAGATTTGGAACTCGTTGATTTACTCGTTTTGCGAGTCGATTTCGCTGTCGATGCCTTAGCTGCCAATAAGTTCAGCGCCGCAGCTAGGGTTACATCTTCTACCGATTGACCTTCTGGGATACTTACATTAGTTTTGCCATGCTTGATGTAAGGACCATAGGGGCCATCGTAGATGTTAATTGTTTCCCCATCCTCTGGATGTGTACCCAATTCGCGTAAGGCGGCCTTGGACTTACTGTTGGTGGAACTGCGCCCCTTTTTTGGTTCGGATAATAATTCCACTGCACGTTCTAGGTTAATTGTCAATACATTATCAGTAGCTTTCAGGGAGCGGTAGTCTTTCCCCTCTTTACCCTGGTCATGAACGACATAAGGGCCAAAGCGTCCCAAACTTGCTTGGATTTTGCCGCCAGTGCCTGGATGAACTCCCAATGTCCGGGGTAATGCCAACAGACCAACAGCCATTTCCAGGGTAACGGTTTCCGGGGTGACACCTTTGAGTAGGGAGGCTTGTTTCGGTTTGGGGTTTTCGTCGGTTTTATCACCTAATTGGACATAGGGTCCATAAGCACCAATTTTCACATAAATCGGTTCGCCAGTTTCGGGATGCCGACCTACCTGGTCAGGGCCTGTGGTTTTTTGACGCAGCAATACTTCTACCTGTTTGGGGTCGAGGTCTGCTGGTGTCAGGTCTTTGGGAATTGAGGCGGTGATAACCCCCTCACCATTTTCGACTTCAATGTAGGGGCCATATTTACCAATGCGGACTTTGGCATCTAGATTCTCCAGTTCTACAGTCCTAGCTTTGGTGGGATCAATTTGACTTTCCCGTTCTTTTACCAGGGTTTCCAGCCCTTTTTCTCCCAGATAGAATTGCTGCAAGTAGGGTAGCCATTTCGCTTCACCTGTGGCAATGTCATCGAGGGTTTGCTCCATTTTCGAGGTAAAACTGGGATCAACGATGTCCGGGAAATGTTTTTCCAGCAAGTCGGTGACGGCGAAAGCGGTGAAGGTAGGAATGAGAGCGTTACTCACCAATTGGGCATAACCTTTGTCGATAATCGTGCCAATGATGCTGGCGTAGGTACTGGGACGACCGATACCTTCGCTTTCCAAGGTTTTCACCAAAGTAGCTTCGGTGTACCTAGCTGGTGGTTGGGTTTCATGACCAACTGCTTCTAAATCTGTACAATTCGGATGATCTCCCACTTTCAGATTCGGCAAAATTACTTCCTGGTCTTCCAGTGCTGCTTCTGGGTCGTCTGAACCTTCGACGTAGGCACGTAAGTATCCAGGAAATTCAATCCGTTTGCCAGAAGAACGGAATCCAGCGTCCTCAACTTGCAATTGCACGGTAATTTGAGTTTGGCGGGAATCAGCCATTTGACAGGCGACAGTCCGCTTCCAAATCAAATCATAAACGGCAAGTTCTCGACCGCCCAAAGCAGTTTCTTGGGGGGTGCGGAAGGTGCTACCTGCTGGACGAATTGCTTCATGCGCCTCTTGTGCGCCTTTGGATTTGGTAGTGTATTGCCGAGGTTGGGGACTGAGGTATTGTTGACCGTAGAGCTTTTCTACACAACTACGAGCAGCTGCGATCGCCTGATCTGACAAATGCACCGAATCTGTCCGCATATAGGTAATATACCCCTGCTCGTACAAATTCTGGGCAACCCGCATCGTGTCACGGGCTGAGAGGCGCAGTTTCCGGTTAGATTCTTGTTGCAACGTCGAGGTGGTGAACGGTGGCGACGGTTTGCGCGTCACTGGGCGTTCTTCGATGTCGGCAACATTCCAGGTTTTCCCAGTCAGGCGTTCCTTGAGGGCTACCGCTTGGTCAACGTTTAGCAACAAGACATTGCGACCTGCGGTAATTTGTCCAGTCGTTGCGTCAAAATCGCTGCCGTTAGCTATTTTGCTTGCTCCCAATGTGACCAACTGGGCACCAAAGGGGGTTTTTTCCTTTGACAAACTGGCTTTCAAATCCCAGTACGTACCTTCATGGAAAGCACGGCGTTGGCGTTCCCTTGTGACTAAAAGTCGCACGGCTACAGATTGCACTCGCCCAGCAGATAATCCCCAGGCGATTTTTTTCCATAGGAGTGGAGACAAGGTATAGCCCACCAGTCGATCCAAAATCCGCCGCGTTTCTTGGGCGCGAACCAACTGCTCATCGATATTGCGGCAGTTTTTCAGAGCTTTTTTGATCGCGTCTTGGGTAATTTCGTGAAATACCATCCGCTTAGTCGGAACTTTCGGCTTGAGCAATTGGTATAAATGCCAACTAATGCTTTCACCTTCCCGGTCTTCATCCGTTGCCAGAATCAGTTCATCTACATCTTTGAGGGCTTCTTTGAGCTGGGTGACAATTTTCTTTTTGTCTTTCGGGACAACATATACCGGTTCAAAGTCGGCGTCCACATTTACCCCTAGCTGCGCCCATGTTTCCCCTTTGACGGCAGCGGGAATTTCACTAGCCGACTGGGGGAGGTCACGCACATGACCCATAGACGCCTCCACCCGATAGCCTGATGGCAGGTAGTTGCGAATGGTACGAGCTTTGGTTGGAGATTCGACGATGACGAGAGTTGACATGGAAATTTCAATAAAAAGAATAGCTGCTAAGCTAAACAGTCAAATTGAGGTAATTTTTGCAAATTGTCAAGATAAAAGGTCGCGCTTAGGGCGGTGATTTAATCCTCACATAAACTGCCTGCTTGGGAGAAAATGCGCTGAACTTAGGGCCCAGTCTTTCTCAGAGGATAGGGGAGGGTAACGCTGGGTGTGAATTTCCAGCTATTTCAATCTTTAACTTATCTAACGCATAATTGGCGACTACAGTTTTCAAAATACCCTGCAAGAAGTGTAATACGTCAATTGGGGAATGGGGCATGGGGCATGGGGAAGCAAGGGAGCAAACAGCAGAGGCGAAAGATATAAAATTTTTCATTCTCCCCAATGCCCAATGCCCACTTTCATAAAGCTTGTGCCAAAATTAAACCAAACTTGAGAGCAAAAGCGAAGTGGGGTTTGTACCCATGTCAGGAAAGCAAAACCATGCAACCGATTCGTCAAGGTGATGTAATCTTACTGCCTGTGCAGCAAATTGAAGGACAAAAAATACCTCACTTAACTTTGGCAGAAGGCGAAGTTACCGGGCATAAACATCGCATTACTGAGGGAAACGCAGAATTATACGAAAAAGATAGCACAGTCTATTTGCGTGTGTTTTCAGAGTCGGCATTGCTAGCTCATGAGGAGCATAAAGCTATTTCTATTCCCCAAGGTGATTGGATGGTGAAAATTCAGCGGGAATACGAGCCTGAAGGTTGGCGCTATGTCGCTGATTGAAAAGTTAACGCCTGAAGAAGAGGCTTTAATTCCAGTTTATCGCCAGAAGTGGAGAGCGATCGCGCTTTCAACTGAGCGGATTGATAGAGATAAAGCGGTGGAAGTTCTTAAAGCTACATATACAGCTATCGGTAAACAACAGCCAGAAATTATTTTTTGTGAAAGTCCTTATGCTGGTTTAAAAATTATTTTTAAAAAGTTACCTAATTTAAATTTTAATAATATAAACGTCCTAAGTTTAAATAATAATGTTTGCGACTATATTATTGCAAATCTAACTAATCAAGATAGAGAATTTTCAGATCAAATAAATACGCACATGTTTAAACAATTAACTATTGTTGAACCAAGTTTTACTCCCCAAGAATATATATTAGAAGATAAATTCCAAAATCAGCCTAAATTCAATATATATTTAGGAGATCGTCTCTGGTTAAATTTACAAAGTTTGGCAAATCGTTGTTGTCATGTGGATTTTTACGTTTCTGTATTAAATTATTATTACAGCAAAAAAAGATAGGAAACTTTACAGTCTTTATCAAGGTTTTGTGGTTGAATTTCTCCATTTGAAAAATTTTGTATAGTATGCGATCGCCCCCTTCACCTGCGCTTCGATAATCAAAATATTCTCCACGCTGAAGGCGAACCCGCTATTGAATTTACCGATGGATTTAGCCTCTACTCGTACCACGGTGTAACCTTACCTGAAAAATACGGTAAAATCCACCCGCAGCAATGGCAATCTCAATGGCTTTTATCAGAGGGAAACGCCGAATTACGCCGAGTGTTAATTCAAGGTATTGGTTACGCCCGAATTTGCCAAGAATTACAAGCTATTGAATTAGATAATTGGCAAGAATATACACTATTAAAAATTGATAATAATGTGGATATCGAGCCGATTTATTTATTAAAAATGACTTGCCCTAGCACAAGCTTTATTCACGCCTTGCGTGTTCCACCGAATATGAACTCAGCGCGTGAGGCAATTTGCTGGGTAAATTGGGGAATATAACCAGAAGAATTTGCTATACAAACATAATGGCTTTAGGGACTTTGCACATTTAGAACCACACTAAAAAAGTGTAATATTATTACCCTTTCCTTCTGTTCACGGGCTAAATGAGAATGAAATAGCCCTGGAATTTCTATATTGTTTTGAAATATCAAGCCCAGCAAAAATGCTGGGTTTAATTTTTGAGTTCACACAAAAAACAAAAGACGCAAAAGATAAATTTGCATCTTCTTTGGAAATTTTTAAAATTAGAAAATCAATGTGGTTCTCACTGTACCAATGACGATATAGGACTCCGATTTGATTTCTGAAAACATACTGAGACTGAAAAGCCCGTTTTATCAGGTTTTTATTTGAAATCTTGTTCAAAAATCAGATATGAGTCCTATATCATCGTTTTGATTGTTATGATCTGGCGCTGTTAGCCAGATAACTCCTGGGGTAATGCTGATATTGTCACTCAGCTTAAATTGATAGAAACCTTCAACGTGATATGAAGTGTCTGGATCTTTGTTAATACCTGCATTGCTGAGAGCATTGCTGACACTGGTAACTTTAGGTTCCATACCCACAATAATGCCTGCAATGTTACCTGTTTTACCAAGATCCGGGAAAGCCAGTGTGACGGTAGAGTTCCAGATGTTAGCTCAAATAATAATACAGGCTTAATATTCATCTACGTATATATATATAAGATATTTTAGTCCGCTATTATCTTCATATCCTATATTTTGAATACCTTTTTGCTATCTTCAGATTTATTGACTCAATAAATAGTTTTGGTAAAAATGATTCTTGATTACTACACAAATACTCGGATGATATGCCAAGGTATGGGTATCAAATGGTTAAGGAAATAAATCAATGTCTACTGTGCAAAAACTATCATTGGCTTTAATTGGAACAGCAGTTGTTTTCATGAGTGCTAACCCAGCTAACGCTATTACCCTGAATACAGGAGGCACACCTTCTGCTACAAAAGGGATATTCTCCTCTGTTCCTGGAGTCACTACAGTTGATTTTGAAAGTGGCGCACCGACCACTGGATTTGCTACTTACTCTACACCCAATGGAATTGTCCAAGGGACTGTACCTAGTCAATATGCTGAACCGGCTGGTGATGAAAGCAAATATTTAACTATTTCTCCCGTAGGCTCCAACGTTATAGGCAGCACTGGTTCTGTGACGATTAATTTTAAGCAAGCACTTGATTACTTTGGCTTGTACTGGGGTTCAGTTGACACGTATAATTCGATCGCATTTTTTAACGGCAGTACTCTGTTGAATACCTTTACTGGCGACAAAGTTCCTGGAACTAGGGCTAGCGGTAATCAGATAAGTCCTGAGGACAATGTTTTCGTTAATTTCCTCGCAGGTCCGGGAGAGACTTTTGATAAAATAGTTTTAAGCTCAACTGATATTGCATTTGAAAGTGATAACCATAGCTACAGAGTAGCTAATGTCCCTGAACCTACTACAACATTGGGCTTGCTAGCGTTTGGTGTTATGAGTGCTGGTTCATTTGTGAAACGGAAATTAAAGTCAGTTTAAGATCATCTATTTACACCGTTTAAAAAACTAACAATGTCGTTCTCCTTTTAAGATATAAAACCCAGCAAAAATACTAGGTTTTTATTTTGATATTATCCGAAAAAGCGAAGACGCAAAGAATTAATTTGCGTCTTCAGCTAACATTGTGAAAATTAGAAAGTGAATGTGGTTCTGACTGTACCAATGACGATATCATCGTTGTCATTGTTATGATCTGGCCCTGTTAGCCAGACAACTCCTGGGGTGATGCTGATATTATCACTCAGCTTATATTGATAGAAACCTTCAACGTGATATGAAGTGTCTGGATCTTTGTTGATACCTGCATTGCTGAGAGAATTGCTCACACTGGTAACTTTAGGTTCCATACCCACAATAATGCCTGCAATGTTACCTGTTTTACCAAGATCCGGGAAAGCCAGTGTGACGGCATAGTTCCAGATGTCAGCATCACCAACTGAAAGGACGCGAGCTTTGGTTAAGCCAGCCCAACCACCAATCACGAATTTTGAGCTAGGTTGAAAGGATGCTTCAATACCGTAGGAGTTGCTAGAAGCATTCTGCAATATGTTGTCATTAGCGTTATTGCTACCACCACTACCATTGGCAAAAAAAGTATTTTTGTAGGCGTTAATGTAGGTCAAACCAAGGGTAATTTGCTTGCTAGGCTTAACAGTTAACTGCCCCATAGCACCATAAGCACCGTTGAACAGTCCAGAGCCTAGCTGAGGGTTAGCAGCATCATTCGCTAAATACCCGAAGCTTAGTTCCAGCTGGTCACTAAACTCGTGTTTGACTCCTATACCAGTACCATTGACTAGATAATAAATTGGGTTACGAGTCCCAAAATGGGACAGGGCACCGCTACCACCGTCCCCATCTAAGTACGGATTGACTGTGTTAGTAAAATCATCAATTGCACCTGCATTTGCTTCCAGGATAATGTCTGTTTTATCACCGAGAGGGAACTGATACAACAGTGCGTCTATCACGACTCCATTACTGTTGTTACCACCAGCAAATCGGAAGTCACCTTCTGGTGTAAAGGTGGCAGTCTGAGAGAAGGGGTCTAGGTTTGTTGCCTGAAGTCGTGTTCTGAGTAAATCTTTACCAGTAAAACTGGTATCGAGGTTCAGACGCACCCGATCTGCAAGGACAGTATTTTGGTTGACTTTTTGACCATTAACTGTATTTCCACTTACGACATCCGCGATCGCTATTACTACTTCCCCATTCAGTTTGGTTGTGGTTGAAAACCGATTCGCCTCCAATTCAGCACTGCGTACTTCTACTGCATCTACACGACCTCGGAGTGTCGCGAGTTCTGCTGAAAAATCTTCTTGCAGCTTTTGTAATGTGGCTAAATCTTGTTTGTTAACTAAATCGCCAGTAGCTGTAGCAATAAGTTCGTTAACGCGATCAAGACAAGCATTCAAACCAGCAGCAAACTCATATCGTGTTAATGCCCGATTACCGCGATAAGTGCTATTTGGGTATCCGGCAATACAGCCATAGCGCTCAACCAAAGACTGCAATGCTTGGAATGCCCAATCAGTGGGTTGTACATCGGAAAATTGAGATACGGAGGTAACTTGCGCCATTGTCTGATCTGGCGCTGTGTTCGTAGCTCTTGTGTCTGGATTAGCTAAAACTTGCGCTTGATTGATTTCAGACGGGCCAGATGTTTCACCTGCAAATGTAGCAGTATTCACAAATAGCATTACACCGCAGATTGCAGGACTAACTAGCAGATATTTACAGAATTTTTGCATTTTTCTCCTCACACTGATCTCCAATTCACACCCAAACCACATTTTTTTAAACGTGTTTTTTATGAGAATATTTGTCAGCAATCTTATCAGAAGTAAGCAACCTTTTTAACAAAAAAAGTCAATAAATCCTAATTATTAAGGGAAAATTAAATTGCAGAGGGCTGTACCGTCTGAAAAAGTTTTGTTGTCATTCATTACACAGGAAACCCAGAATGATATTCTTTGTCCATTTTGAGAATAAGAATCATTATAGAATACAATTTAGAAAAAGGTAATCCGCTATTACCTTTGATGATGCGTTTCCATATTTAGCTAAACGCTATAACCTCAAGCAAGTTGCTATGGTGCAAATTCCCGAGGATTAACTTTCACCAACGGATGTGCAAAATGCAGTCAATGCTGTGAAAAAGTACAAAGTTAAAGCTTTATTTAGTGAACCAGGAGTAGATAACAAATTTAACCAGCCTCTCGAAAGACTTGAAGTTAACTTTGCGTCCTCTGGATTCTCTGGAAACTGGTGGAACAGAAGTAGAAGCTTTACGGCAAACCGATGCTTATGATTTACAGTATCAAGCTATTGGTACTCTTAGCGGTGGTGAACTTAAGCGGGTTTTATTGGCTTACTGTTTCGTAATGCCTCAGAAACTGTTGATACTAGATGAATGCTTTGCTGGTGTTGATGTGCAAGGTTCAGCAGATTTTTACGCTTTGCTAAATGAATTAAAGCGGGAGGAGGGTTGGACGTATTGCAAGTTTCTCATGATATTTATATGGTAAATCGCCATTGCGATCGCGTGCTTTGCATTAACCAAAGCATTGTTTGTACTAGTCAGCCGGAAATTGCCCTTTGACTGCAAAACCTGTTAGTAGCAAATTTTGTTGACCCTTAACCCCGACGTAGTGCAAGTTCAAGGTATTCCCGTCCAATTGTACCGCTACGTGTTTGTGGTCTTGCTTTCACTCGCCGTTGCTGTAGCGATTAAAGCTGTTGGCGTTTTACTGGTGAACGCTTTTTTGACTATTCCCGCCTCTACGCCAAACTGATGAGTCACCACTTTAGCTGCTTTCTAGTCATGTCGATGATAGTTGGTTCCATTAGCAGCATTGCTGGCATCATTGGATCAGGTATTTTCAACCTTGCTTCAGTTTCTGCTATTTGTAGCCGTTTTGATCTGGTTCAAGTTGAGATTGAAAGCTGCATAAATATTTTTCTCCAAAGACTTGCTATATTCTTTGATGTTTGCTACATTGATTAATCGTGGCTCACAAAAGCCCCAGCCGGGATAGCTCAGTTGGTAGAGCAGAGGACTGAAAATCCTCGTGTCACCGGTTCAAGTCCGGTTCCTGGCACTTAATAAAAACCCTTGAAACTCAATAGTTTCAAAGGTTTTCAGTTTATTAAGTGCTAACTAATAGAGAGCTAGCGTACTAAATTAGAGATAAATTTTGGACATTTTTGGATACCTTTAGACAAAAAACGGGTGTAAAATGGGTGTAAAAGAGATAGAGTAGAGGAGTAATTACACCTTATAAATCTATGTTCTCCAAAACTCCTACAGGGCGGGCATCTAAAGGTTCTGTCTCTATCCTTAACTCTAATGAGCGATTGCAGTTACGGTTCAGATATAGGGGCAAGCGTTATTACATCTCTACTGGTTTAGCAGATACCCCAAATAACCGTAAATTGGCTGAACTTAAGGCCTCTGAGATTGAGAAAGATATACTCTGCGAGCGATTAGACTTAACTCTAGAGAAGTACCAACCTCAATCTGCTTTAAGTACGATTACACCCGTTACACCCATCAAGAAGCCTAAACCCAATTTAAATGAACTTTGGGATAGGTATAGCGAGTTCAAGAAACCGCAAATTAGTCCTAGTACGTACGTCAAAGATTTTGCCAAGCATCGGAATCACATTGCTAAGTTACCAACGCGATCGCTAGATGAAGCATCCGCTATTCGAGATTATCTTTTAGCCAATTTAACTCCAGATGCTGCTAAACGTTGTCTAATTCAGTTCAAAGCTTGTTGTAATTGGGCAATGGAAGAGGGGTTAATTGACACGAACCCTTTTGCTGCGATGAAAATCAAAACACCCAAAGGTGCTACTGAAGAACAAGATGTTAATCCTTTCAGTAAAGAAGAAAGAGATTTAATTATTCGTACTTTTGCTAGCGATCGCCATTACAGCCACTACACTCACTATGTCCGCTTCCTTTTCTTTACAGGATGTAGACCATCTGAGGCAATTGGTTTGAAGTGGAAACACATCACTAATAATGTGGTTCAGTTCCGGGAATCAGTTGTTGTCTCTGAAGACGGCTTAGTGTTAAAAGAGGGACTTAAAACACAAAGAAAGCGAGATTTCCCAATTAATTCGGAACTAAAAGCGATTTTGGATGAGATTAGGCCTACAGAACCTAATGCTGAAGCATTAATTTTTACCAGTCCAAAAGGAAAATTTATCGACCATCACAACTTTTCTAATCGTGCATGGAAGTCTATGTTAGCCAAATCCTGCATTCCCTATCGCAAAAGCTACCAGACACGACATACCTTTATCAGTTTGTGTGTGGAATCACATATTAACAGTACAGCGATTGGGCGATGGACGGGAACATCCGCCAAGATAATTGACAATCACTACGGTGCTACTAACTTTACAAATTTAAGACCACCTGACCTTTCATAGGAGGACTTCACCTGCATTTCTCACAAGTAGTGCGATCGCACTAATGAAGTTCTATATTGGTCAAGTTCGGATGGTTCATGCTTTCGTTGATGATGGCGACAGTGTTGCACCGCTTCTACTCAAAGTAATCGAGTTATCAAAACGAAATCAGTTGGCCGGTGAAGAGGGATGGATTAAAGCATCAGATGTGCAAAAAAATACCACACGAGCCAAACGTCCATCAGCAGTTGAGGCACGGAATTGGATGATTCAAGCCTCTAACCTTGGATATGGAATTATCAGGGGTGAAGGTTCAAAAATTGAGTTTAAGACATCTTTACAAAACTCAATAGACAAAATAGATAAGAATAGACAAACTATAGACACCGTGTCTATTCCTGAAACACTTGTGATACAAGGCGTTTTCCAAAATATAGATAAAATAGACGACCTCAAACACTCAGATACAATATCTGACAACACACCCCACACCACAATATTGAATAGACAACCAATAGACGACCCCTGTCTATTTGGTCTATCGAATCTTGAAAGTATTGATGTAGCAAGCAATCCAACAATACATAGCCCGTCTATAATTACGTCTATAGAATGTCTATCGTTTAATAAAAAGACACAGGTAGTTATGGCTACGACGGGCGCAGTCATGACACCCCAGTCCCAATCGCAACCAGAATAGAAAGTAGGCGATCGCGTCGAATTTAAGCACCCTGACAGTTGTAATATTGACTGGATCAAGGGCAGGATTGACGATGTGAATTGCCAGCAAGGTTACTTCATCAGCTATACAATCAGCTATTTACAGTGCGGGAAAAACTCCACCTGTAAACTTCACCGTCAGGACTGGGTAAGGGTGGTGAGATAGGGAGGCGATCACCAAACCCTCTATGCAGTTAAAAGTTATATAGAGTTACCAATAGCACTTATCTATTTGAATAGATAACTATGTAGGGTGGACACTGAGATATTTATGTATGCAACTGCATTTTTTCTCACAGTCTCAAGGTAGAGATTATTTTGAAAACAGTGCTAAAGATTGCGGTAAAAATTTTGACTGTAAAAGCTTATGTCACCAGATCCGTTTGAAAAACTTATACCAGAAAAGCAACAACGCGATTCAGTTGCTACACTAAAAAACTCAGGTGTCAATGCCAGTGATGACAAATCCTACTTCAGAAGTTTTGCTACACCAGGATTTAGTCAAGTTCAAGTCATTGTTAAAGTTGGTAAATGTCAACTTGATGCTTCAGCCATAAAAGCGATCGCTGATGGAGTCTTAGCTCGACTTTATCCATTTTTTTTGCAACAGGCTCGCTATCGCTAAAACCTTTGTGGTTCACTAGTTTGACTTTTTTAACTTCATCGATAATCTGTGACGTGGAAAAAGTATTTGCCAAAAAGCCAGGGTTTTTGCCGGATAAAGAAAACCGAGTTCTTAATTTTGGATAAAGTCGAGCTTAGAGGGTGTTTGAAAAGTTTTGAGTGGTCAAATTTTATGCCAATCGCCTCACCATGATCCGGATCTTGTCTTGGTAGATAAACGTCTCTGATGTTTCCGGCAATAACTCATAATCTCTAACCAATCGCCGACACCCCATCAACCAAGCAAAAGTGCGCTCCACGACCCAGCGTTTTTTCAGCAATACAAAGCCCTTGGTTTGCTCTGGTCGCAGAACCACTTGCACAATCCACCGATAAAAGTTCATCACCCACTGCATGAACGGCTCACTTTCAAAACCGCCATCCACCCAAATGATAGTGAAGGAAATGTTGTTTCTCAGGTTGATATAGTTTGAGTGCGATGGATTTACACCCCACCGTAGGTGATCGCTACAACAATCAAATCCCAGGAATAGGACGCAGGATTTTGTGAGACACCAAACTGTCAAACTGCAAGCGCAACGCTTGGGCTGTTGCTGAGTCAGTGAGCAACACACCTGCTTCAATATTGCGTTCGTGGGCGGCTTCTGTAAAATTAGCTGATGTAATTAGCACAAATTCCTCATCTACAACAATGCACTTGGCGTGCAAAGATGACTTTTGCTTAACATCCACCGCTAGCGATCGCGAATCATAAAAAACTTCTGGTAATCTCTCCCCTGTCCAGATATCGCGGCGAAAGGTGTGTGCAAATTCTCTCAATAAAAGAGAATGCAGCATAATATACTGCAAGCCAGGAAACTTAATTTTTTCTTTTGGAAGAGTTACTTCTTTAGTAATTAAGTATGTATATTTGTTTTTTACATCTTGTAAAAAATCAGTAATTGAATAGCTACTTTTTACATCGAAGTATATAAGCTTTTCTAAATTTGAAAGATACATCACTCCCGCTAGATAATCTTTTTTTGATTAAGCTTTCGGATTTCTGCAATTACACCATCAAGCCCACGATTGCCATAAATAATTAGCAATCGTTCAGCAGATAAGTAACTTAGCACAGGGGTGCGAAACTGTTTAATATATGTTGTATCCGTAGGATTATAGCCAAACTGGGGAGCGATCGCTCTCAATTGCTCTTGAACAGTAGTAACAGCTGGAATTGATAGCATAAACTTACTAATAATAGAAGATGAGATAATTTCATGGAGATTATCAGCCTTTAATTACAAAAGATTAATCCTCTATTGCAGTTGCCTTTGGAAAACTTACTTCCTAGAGGCAACCGCAACTTATTTAGGTGTAAATTGGCCCATGTGAATCTTGACTACGAATGGGAAATTCTACGAATCCCACTGGATGATGAGTAAAATGCAGTACAGACAACCCGGGATTATCTTCAGTCGCATAGGCCATAGATGCATCTATGTATTCACCCTGTAACCGTGCTAGTTCTCCTGCGATGAATGTGGTAGAGATGCTTGAATAAAGGCATTCAGCCTGTAAATATCCTGGCGGCGAGCGGTAGAACCAAATATATCAATCCGCTATACTCCTCTACTTAAACTTAGCTTAAACTCATGATAAACAAATATTAATCTCTCTATTTTTTAGAGAAACTTCAGATTTATTTAAGATTTTTACTTCCCTTATTTGTCAAACTACTTCATCAATCTGAAGTAAAGTAAAAGCAAATAATTAAAAATAACTGACTGATGTCGAAAAAAGTGAGTTCAGCAATTAATCCGACTTTCTTAACAGACGTAAATCATGGTGGAAAAAAAGGGCAACCACAGAAGATTGCAGAGCAATTAGCCGAATTTATTGATAGAGCAAAGTCAAATCTGCACATTGCAATCTATGATTTTCGTTTAACTGAACCAACCCTTGCAGAACCCGTAATTACAGCACTTAAGAATAAAGCCCAAGCGGGTGTGAAAGTGAGAATCGCCTTTGATCATGGAAAACCTGAAACTAAAACAGTTGATCCCTTCATTGCTAGTGGCAGTGATCCAGCACCGAAAGGAACCAAAGCATTCCTAGAAGCTGTATTTGAGGGAACCCAAGTTGAAATTGAGAGCATTGCTGGCTCAAAACTGATGCATAATAAATATGTCATTCGAGATGTGAATACCAGCGAAGCAACTCTGTGGACTGGTTCAGCCAATTTCACAGACGATGCTTGGACTTACCAAGACAACAATATATTGCAAATTTCTTCGCCGCAGCTTTGCTCATACTATGAAACTGACTTTCAGGAATTGTGGGTCAGTGGCAATATTAAAACCACAGGTGTTGGGGATAGTGGTAAAGTTTATATTGCTACTACAGAAGTTGATTTCGCCTTCTCACCAGGAGAAGGTCAGACTATCGACCACATTATTTCTAGCTTGATTGGTTCAGCAAAAAAGCGAATCAAGATTGCTTCCATGATGATCACTTCTCATGCAATTCTCGCTGCACTTGATGATGCCCTCAGACACAAACAGGTCAAAGATTTTAGTGGCGTGTACGATGCTACACAAATGTCTCATGTGGTGAAACTTTGGCAGAAAACAGAAGCAAGTGTTGGTGTTGCTGAAACTTTTAAAGAGGTATCATCTCATCTCGTTGGTAAGCACTCCGAGCCTTATAAACCAGATAGCAAGCACAACTTCATGCACAATAAGGTTGTGGTATGTGACAACATTGTAGTGAGTGGCAGTTTTAACTTTTCTCGCAGTGCTACACAAAATGCTGAAAATATCGTTGTGTTACATGATCCAAGCTTGGCAGAGCAATATAGCGATTACATTGACCAACTACTGGCGCAGTATAGCAAAGTATAGTCACAGCAACAGCCAGACCACTATCTTCTGAATAAACTCAACAGGGCGGCAAACGGATTCTTTTTTCACTGAGGTCAATTCTTCAGGAATCTACTGCTTGACAAAATTGAGATATTCCTGCCTTCTTCGTCCACAATTTGATTGAGAATTTAATTTGCTTGAGACAGGCGATCGCGCAATTCATTCTATAGTCTCACCCTTTGCCTGAATCTGCTACTCTCTTAAGTCATACTAAACAAAAGGTTAATTAAACGGCAACCTTAATGATCGTGCTCACGTCCATCTTAGTTAAGGATAGTCTTAATAAAGAGGTATCAATTTGTCAAACCTAGAGTTTCGCAGCCCTCCCAGATTGAAATAAAAGGAATTAACTTTGCTCAAATCCCTTAACTTAGATGCTAACTGCGATGAAAAACGATCATAAAAAATTCTGCTTCACTCGTTGGTTCAACCGTTCTCAATGGATATTCCCTATGATTTCGATGATTGTAGCTTTTGGGATATGGGCTACATCTTCTGCATGGCCTGCTAATGCTTCATTCTTTGACCTGTTCTCTGGTGGCATCCAAGTTATTCAACTGTCCAATCTTTCTGATCGACAAGAAATTGACTTAGGTCGTCAAATGAATCAGCAGATTCTACAAACTCAATTCCATCCCATTAATGATTCGGTGATTACTCAATATGTGAACAGAGTCGGACAGCACCTAGTTTCTTACAGTCAGCGTCCAAATATTCCTTACCATTTCCAAGTGGTCAAGGACAAACAAATTAATGCTTTTGCGACTACAGGTGGCTATGTTTATGTTACCACTGCTTTACTAGCCGCAGCTGACAATGAAGCTCAACTTGCTAGCGTCCTTGGTCATGAAATGGGACATATTGCGGCGCGGCATGTAATCAAACAGATGAAGCAGCAAGCCATCGAATCAGGAATTGTTAGTGCTGTGGGGCTGAACAAAAACACTGCCGTTAATTTGGGAGTTCAATTAGCATTGAACTTACCTGGAAGCCGCCAGCATGAGTTTGAGGCAGACCATAAGGGACTGTTCACTTTTACAAAAGCCGGTTACGATGCCAGTGCAATGCCAGCTTTTATGCAGAAACTCGTTAACTCTAGCTCAGTGCCAGCATTTTTAAGTACTCATCCTGCCACTCCAGACCGAATTCGCACTCTTAACCAATTGATTACTGAGAACCACTTAAATAATGGTTCTCTTGGGCTAGGCAATACCAATTATAAAGCAACAATTCGTTCCAGGTTAAATAGTTAGACTATCTTGAAAAGCCAAAACTGGAGTTGCAGCTTCGAGTATAGGGACAAAACAGAATCGGCTTTGGCTTTTCAAGAGAACTTAAAGCACAGACAACACTTCCAAGCAATTGAGTAGAGCGATATCTGTGACGGTCACTGAGCTTTGTCGAAGTGCGGACTATTCGCTGTTGCATAAGTTGCCCCTCCCCGATTGAACATACTTTGTTTACTATTGATATCTCCGGCGAACTGGATGTGAGCTGATTAGGAAACTGACTCCAACTGTCCAGCCCAATGCCACCATCCATCCGGCTAATACATCACTTGGATAATGGACTCCTAGATACAAACGTGTCCAACCAATTATTAAGACAAACAGGGTTCCTATAATCACAACAAACCAACGCCAACGGCTGTTCCAACTCAAAATAATCAAAACTGCCACCAAAGTCATACTAGCCATTGCATGACCACTCGGAAAGCCATAATCAAATTCTGGAGCAGGTGTTACCCACAGATGAGGACGTGCCCGGTGCAGCAACCGCTTCACCGTCTGATTAATGATTATACTGCCCACCGAGGCTGTGAGTAAGAATTCTATTGCACGCCACCTTTGTCGAATCAGCAGCAGCAGTGAAATCATTGCTGCTGCTGGGAATACCCCCCAAAACACTCCGAGCTTTGTCAAGTATGAGACAAAAACATCTAGTTTCGGTTGGGCAGTGCTGTGAATAGCTAATAATAGGGGAACATCGAAGGGAAATCCACCTTGTTTCCAGACATCCTCTGCTAAGTCCCCAAATATCAGTAAGGGAATAAATCCGCCAAGCAGTAAAAGTAGTAGTGCCCTCGGGCTTCTGGTGAGGCGCATCAACTTGCTCCTGCATTAATTAATTAATCTTTCTCTAATCCTAGCGGCATAAGTAATCAAACAGAATTAATTACATAGCAATTCTTGACTAGGCAAGATTCACGATTTTTGACAGAATTCCTGGTAATCTAGTTCTACTTGCTTAGAGTAGCTGATTGCATACTCAAGAATTTGATTACGCCAATCAGATAAGTGAGCAAACTTGATTAAATCATCTGCAATTGCAGAACCTTGTCTACCACCACTGCGTAATTGATCCCACGCTGTGACTTCACCCATTGTCTGCATCAACTTATTTAAGCGTTCTAGCTTTCCATCCCACGCCTGTAGACTCACCCGATCTTCTTCTGGTTGCAACTCTCGTAAAACATAAGATTTATTGCCGTCAACTATCATCGCCAAAAGAGCAGGTGGCGTTCCTTGTACCCGTTCTTGGATAGCTACTACTCGTGCAGATTCACTAGACCAATCCGGCTGAGGTAGTGTTAAATAGGGTTGTAATGAGCCAGTTTTTGTTAACTTCAAATCTAATAGATAATTGCCATCAGGAGAACCTTTACCTTCTACCAAAACTGCATAACGTTCTAACCCTAAACTACCTGTACCAGCGATTCGTTGTTGCACATCTAAAACTTGATAAAAATTCGCATCTTTTTGTGTAAATTTTTGCCAAGTTGAGATGAGTTCTCTGATCCTTTGCTATTCTGCCTCTGTGGCTTCGATAATATGCTTATTATCAATAATTAAGTGCCGCTTACCTTTCTTTTTCTTTGCGTGTTTATCTAAAAAATCTTGACGAAGGCGGGTTTTTAAACTTTTTAATAAATCTTTAACTAAGCCCAAAGCAGTTTTATTTTCTACATTTCTAGCAATACCTTTAGCTAACGTATTGCTGTAAGCATCAAGAAAAGAATTGCTTAGATGCAATGCTTCTGATTCATTCACCTTCAGCGCGTGAGAGCCAACTATCGTACTGCTAATAAACCTGAGCAAATCCCAGGTGCAAGGTGCAAGACATGCTTCATCAAAATCATTCATGTCAAAGTAAACTAATCGGTTATCACCTTTATAACTACCAAAGTTTTCCAGGTGCAAGTCACCACAAACCCATACGGATGGAGCTACATTCGATGGCAAATCTCTAGGGAAGTCTTCATAAAATAAATGACACGTGCCGCGATAAAAAGTAAAAACATCAGAACGCATTGCTTTATATTTTAATTCAAGTAGTTTTGGGTTGCGTCCTTCGTTAAAGCGATAAATTCTCTCAATTATATTGTTTGTCATAATTTGTGGTTTTCATGCTATCAAATAACAATTGGTACTTTCGTCTTTCCGATTATGCCATTATGCACTGGACTAGATCTTTGACAAGCCTAATAGTTGGCACTTTCTTACCACCTTTTGCACTACTGTTTGGGCTTATAGCAAATGTTAGACCTCCTAACTTGCCCCAAGGTTTTCAGTAAAATGTCCACAAATAGTTGTCAAATTCTGTTAATGCTTACCCCAATAGCGATGCCTGCGGTGGTCACTAGGCAGTTCGACCCTTCTCTACCTTGGGCTGCGCCCTAAGCGTAGCTATGCCGCAGGCTTTACGACAAGCTCAGGGCAACGCAGGCTCACTGTGTCACTTTGCCGAACGCAAAGAGCGTCTCGTAGAAAAGTGCAGGCGTAGCCCATGCTAATTCCTCTCTTAAAAAACAAGCCATCAAGCTAGAGGAGAAATAGAAAATTACAGTAAGGAATGTATGAACTTTTACTCCCATCTTTCTACTTAAGTTTTCGTTAGATATTTATAAATTTTTTCACTTACTTAGACCAATGTATAATAAATCTGATTTTTCTAAATATATTTTCCTTGGCTTACTCTCGACTACTCTGGCTGTTACCTCTAATTTCCTTCAGGTAGAAGCAAAAAGTATACCCAGAGAAAAAATCTTCCGAGGCGAGAATTATGGAACACTAAGAAACCAAGGAAAGTTACGTACCTACTATATGTATACGCCAAAATCTTACAATCATAAACATGCGATGTCATTAGTTTTAGTGTTTCATGGAGATAATGGCAGCGGTAATTCTATTGCTAAAATCTCTCGCTTCAATAATTTAGCAGAGGCATTCGGGTTTATTGCAGTTTATCCAAATGGACTTGACCATCAATGGAGCTTTACAGGTCATCTCAGACAAAAAGTGGATGATATTTCATTTGTCGCAGCATTGATTGGGCATATAGAGGGAATTAGAAATATTAACAGCCATAAAATCTATGCCACTGGTTTTTCTCAAGGTGGGATACTCACTCAAGCTTTGGCCTGTAAACTTTCTAATAAAATTGCTGCTTTCGCATCAGTAGCTGGCTCTCTAACTGCTCGATTTGCCCGTAGCTGCCATCCGACGGTTTCGATATCAATGATGATGATTAATGGTACAAACGATTTCAGTGTACATTATCATCGTGATCCCATTACTCAAAAAGAGGCACTTGTCTCTATTCCAGAAGCCACGAATTTTTGGCGAAGGCATGACCAATGCACTTCATCATCTCAATTTCAACACTTAACTCCAACTAAATTTCGTAATCACTTGCAAGTCAAAGCTTTTCGTTACTCGGGTTGTAGAAACGGTTCAGAAGTCTTGCAGTTCGCTGTAGTCAATGGTGGGCATTTCTGGCCTGGTGGTGCTTCAACTGATACGAAATTAAAGCAGGTCAATATTCAGCTTGGTTTTAATGCCAGTAAGGCAATTTGGAGCTTTTTTCAACACCACAGTTTGAGTACTTCCAAAGCACTAACTATTAAAAAAGCTAAAAGATAATCTCCTAAACAGCTGATCCTATACGCACAGCACGGTATTAGCGATAACATTGTATAGAAATTGAACACTATCAATAAAATGCATTACATGAAATGCCAATTCTTACTAAACGCTTTGTTTGCACAGATGAAAGTAGGTCATTGGTGGATAAGTGCCTTATTGTGGATGATTTTAGCTACCCCAAGCAAAGCATCTGTAATATTGCGAATCGCAATTGAGAGAGGAGTTAATCAGGTAACAGTTGGCAGTTCAACGACTGCGTTGGTTAAAGATAGTACTGGTCAAACTCTCGGAAAATTACCAGCAATGAGTTCATTTTATGCCTCTTCAGTTCCAGGCGGTGTGGCTTTAGATAAGTGGCAGTCTGGTTTATTTTGGATTGAGCCGACAGGTAAGGGATTCGTTTACATTGGTGAACACTGGTATCGAGGCAGAACTCTTGTTGTACCAACAGATAAAGGGCTAACCGCTGTTAACTGGGTTGATGACGAAGAATATCTCTACAGTGTTGTTGGTGGCGAAATGGATACTGAGTGGCCTATTGAAGCTTTGAAAGCGCAAGCAGTTGCTGCCCGGACTTTTGCTCTCTATGAGCGAGAAAAACAGCGCAATAATCCTGTTTATGATTTAGGTGATAGTCCAGATCATTGGCAAAATTATAAAGGAGTAATTAATGAAACTACTAGTACTTATGCCGCCGTCGATGCTACTGATAAACAGGTACTAACTTATAAAGACAGTGTTATTCTCTCAGTTTTCCATGATTGTTCTGGAGGACATACTGAAAATGTCGAAGATGTTTGGGGAAGCCACGAACCTTATTTGCGTGCTGTTGAAGATTACGATCAAAATGTTAGCGAATGCAAATGGGTGAAAACTTTCTCCCCTACAGAAATTAGCGCTAGGATTTCTGGCGTAGGCAATGTTTTAGATATGATTGCACAAACCTACTCACCTTTTGGTAGTGTTAAAGTCTTAAAAATTGTTGGTGACAAAGGAACCAAATTACTGCAAGGTGAAGAAGTACGTACAGCCCTGAAGATTAAAAGTACTCACTTTATCCTTAGCAAAGCAGCAGATGGTAGTTTTGTACTTCTTGGACTTGGCTACGGTCATGCTTTAGGCATGAGTCAATGGGGCGCATACAATTTAGCCAAAAGAGGAGTAAATTACCTGCAAATTTTAGGGCATTATTATCAAGGCGTAGCTTTAAGCACAATCCAAGCAAAGTAACATGAAATTAATACTTCTGGGATAATTTTGGTTGATCTAGATACTGATAAACTATCCGTGAAACTTGCCGTACAAACTCCCTTCCTCGCTCATCGTCATGAGGTCTAATCACAAAAATTCCTGCCAAGTAATGCTTACCATTTGGCAAACTAATAATTCCTGCATCCCCAACCAAAAATCCAATATCCCCAGTTTTATGAGCAATAGTTCCACCTTTACCCACACCAGCTGCCAGCAACTTGTTATTATGGCAATGACGTAATATATCTAAAACTTGGAACTGACTACCCTCTGAAATCAACTTATGTTGGTCAACTAAGGCTGACAACCTGACTAAATCTGCTGGACTAGTAGTATTAGTGCCTCTAAAGTCTCCTAACATGTTGCGAATTACTGTGTTTTTTAGTCCCCAAGTGTGGAAACGCTGATTAAGTTTTGCTTTTCCGCCTAGACGGTCGATAATCATGTTACTAGCAGTATTATCGCTGATTGTAATCATTTTGTTAACAGTTTCCATTACACTCAACTTTATTCCTGCCCGTTTATACTGCAAGTCACCGGAACCACTTGCTACTAAGTCAAGTCGCATGACTAGCTTTTCATCAAGTTTGATTCTCCCAGCATCTACTTGTTCAAATAAAGCAATTAAAATCGGATATTTAATAGTACTAGCTGCCGGAAATACCTTTTCGCCATTAATATTCAAATAATTACCTGTTTCTATATCTAAGAAAAACATTCCCGGTTTGAGAAAACTGTAATGAACCATTAATGCTCTCACTTGAGACTTTAATTCTGGTATTTCTTTGCCTAATGGGATAATTCCACCAAATAAAGAAGGCTCATTTACATTCGGGAAAATCTCTGGTTGATTGAGTTGAGGAATCAAACTTTTTTGTACAGTTACTCCACTTGGAAAGCTAGCCAATAAATACTTCCAATCCGTTGTTGACTCTAAATGACTCTGATTATCATCAAATTTTTGAGATTTTATGCTAGCTGCTAAACTGGGTGATGTTAAAAAGAAAGTACTAATAATAGTTAGTAAAAAACCACATAATTTCATGGAGTTATTTCCTGGATAATTTTATTTATTCGACAGCTTTTTAGTCAGACTTTATGCAAAATACGTATAATCTTAGCAGATTATACGTATTTTTTTTCCAGTGTCAATATCAATACATCCTCTATTAATTACTCAAATAAAATTACTATGTTGTTTATTTGGGAGATTAGTAATTGACAGTTAATCTGGATTGATTATGGAAAAATTATTACATACTTAATTGAGGAAAATATTACAAAATTATGACGAAAGTGTGTTTTGTTTACATAATTGCATTGAAGCCCAGCCAAACCTGTTCTATCAAGTACAGGTTTTATAAATATGAACAATATCAGCTGACACGAATAGGAGACTGAGCAAAACAGAGTTTTTCAACGGAGTCTTCAACAAAATAAATCTTAAGCAACTAAATCGAATAGTACGTAATCACACTCTTGGCAATACATGAATACATCGCTATACTTTCTCTGAAGGTAAGCAGATAAAAAGTCTAACTTCCGATCAGCACGGTGACTGATTGTTTGACCATTAAGGGAACTTCATGTGATCAATAATAAACCGAGTCTTTGGACTTCAGGAAAATTAGTTGGGCTGCTTGTCTTCTGTGGTAGTTTGAGTCTGATTTTAATCATCTTGAACAAAATAAATCTTCTTCCAGTTCAATCAAAACAGACTCTAAATCTAAATAATATAGCAGCAAATGTACTCACTCAACAGCGAGTTGAGGAATTTAAGACAGTGATGCTGAAAAGTTGGCAGCAAGAAGCGCAAGTAAAGGGTTTTTCTGATTCTATTCCATCAAGTTTCCAAGGTGCGATAATTGAGGCGGCAAAACTCTCTCCGCCTCAGAAAATAATTGCTCTCACCTTTGATGATGGCCCTTGGCCTGAAAGTACAGCAGAAGTCTTAGATATCCTGAAAAAAAATCAGATCAAAGGGACCTTTTTTGTGGTTGGGCAGAATGTGAAAAATTATCCCAACTTACTCAAGCAGGAGATTGCTGAAGGTCATGTTATTGGTAACCACACTTGGCATCATTGGTATCAATTCTTGAATCCACAAGCCGCCGCTTATGAAATTGACCACACTTCTGATCTGATTTTTCAAACTACAGGCTTAAAAACAAATTTATTTCGACCACCTGGAGGATTTATGCATAATGGCGTAGTTGACTACGCTAGAAATAGTAAATATGCTATTATTTTGTGGTCATCTGACTCTGTAGACTATTCCCGTCCTGCTATTCCCAAATTAATCGGTAATGTATTCAGAGAAGCAAAACCTGGTGGAATTGTCTTAATGCATGATGGTGGTGGTAATCGTTCTAAGACTGTACAAGCTTTACCAGAAATTATTGCCAACTTTCGTAATCAGGGCTATCGCTTTGTCACTATCCCTGAACTCTTACAAATTCAAGATTTAAACCAAAAGTTGATTAGAAATAAAAAGTAATCTTGGTTCTTTCCTGAAATTATGTAATTGCTGATCATGCTGACACTATATTAAAGCAAAATTAGAGTTTTAATCACATGGTTAGTGTAATCTTATTCCCAAGTCTCTAAACAGTTTTTCAGATATTCTTGAAACGATCTTACAATTTATTGACAATACTTATGCAGAAGAGATACAGCTAATTCATAACTATTAGGTTGAGTTTGTATTGCATAGGCTTCTCTTTCTAAATCTTGTCTGTGAACATCAGTATAACGCATAAAAAAAGGTCGAGTATAATTGCTAGGCTGAATATTTAGACCCAAAACTTTTATTTTTCCTTTTCCTGCACATACCTGTGCAGCATGAACAGCTTCATGAATTATGGTCTGAGTCCCAATGTGTAACTCAAACACTACTGGATTAATCCAAATTTTTTTGTCAGCTTCTCTTAATAAACCATAAGCTCCTCGCTTTGGTGGTAACTCAATTACTACTTGAAACCCTTTCTTTTCTAATTGAATTTTTAAATTTAGAAATTTTTCTTCAGGAGTTGGCAATTGGGAAACCAAAAAGGATGCTAAGAGTAAGGTTTCTATCATTTTGATAAAAAATATTAAACTAGCTTTTGGTTTTCATGATATTTAACATACATCACCAATTTATTTGGGAAAATAGTTTTTATATATTGTTATTCCAAAATATCTTTTGACTGAGAATTTAAATCCTTTTTAACCTATACATGAGGATAAGTATATATCTGTTTTTCTTGAATATTAAAGAGCATAATTGGTAATGAGCAAAACTGATTACCTGTTATTTAGAACTCCAGCGACAAATTAAACTAATTCGCAATATTTCGGCTTACCTCGACTTTGCTCGTTACAAGCCGCTCATTACAAGTTCACAATTACGTTTTGTAACAGGGATTTAACCCTGACACAAAACAGAAGTGCCTCTAGAAGCAGGGGACTTAAACCCCCAAAGTTAGTTAAACAAAAGTCTTTACTTAGGCGCATGAAAGCCAGCTTTCTCTGCTGTTACTTCATCTTTAAAGCAGATATCGGGTTTGGTCTGGTCATAATTGCGTGATTTGGCGACATGGTATATGTTGCCTCGGTTCTTTGTTATTTTCCCCTTAACAGGTGCCTGACTCGGACAAGTAGTTTCTCCTTGAGGTTTAACCCCTAGCTTTTCTGCTCCTGTTAAAACAGCCGTTTTATTTGCAGGCGATGGTCGCTTTTTGGCGGTTGATGTCGCAGCATTACCAGAACTTGGAGTTTGCTCAATTGCACTTGGAGTTGACGGTGTACTGCTAGTAGACTCTTGAGCTTTTGGAGGGGTTGATGTCGCAGCATTGCCAGAACTTGGAGTTTGCTCAATTGCACTTGGAGTTGACGATATACTGCTAGAAGCCTCTTCAGGCTTTTTACTACAACTAGCAAGCATTACTATCGCTAATAGTGTTAACCCTATGCTCAATAGACGAGGTTTCATTTCAGTGTTCATTAAAATAAGTTTTTTTAAAGTTTGATACATTAAGTTGACAGTACTGCACAATAAATGCAAATAAATTAGATAATACGCATAATTATAATTGAAGTAATAAACTGCGGCATTATTTATTCAAAAAATATTTTTAATAACCCACACCATCTGAGATTTTCTAGGAATTAAAGGAAATTTTACTTAGAAATACTTAACTGACTATAAAGAGCTAGTGCTGAGCATCAAAATCAACTTAGATAGTCAGCTACATAAAAAGCTTAAATGTAAATGTGCAGTCTAACTTTATCAGGGTTTTATTACATTCTCTTGATAAAATTATGACAAAGTTGTGACAAAAGTGTAACTCGACTGATTATACTATGTGTGCCTGTTTTTCCTTTTTCAGGCAGACCAAAGCAGTTTTTTGTTCTTGTTTGGATAATGTTTCCTGTCACTCTCACCAATTGCAACTTGTCTGAGTATGCATTCCTCATTAGAGCGATCACAAACAATCCTCCTGCCACTCCCCGACAACAATCCACCTCCCTACGAGAGCAACGTGATTTTTTGTATATCAGGTTTGAATTCTCCTGTTGGTAGAGATGCGATCGCTAACGCTAATCGCTATTGTATGTTTTGAAATGGCTTTGCAATGTATCTTTCTACACTTTAGTAGACCAAGAGTTGATCCGGGGTCAGTGTTAAACCAAGGCTTAATATTTTGTGACCACAAACAGGGAATTTATTAGGGCGTGTCATCAATTGAGCCAAATGACAGAAGTAGCCAGATAAATTGCACCTAGAAAGTTTGTAGCGCGTTGCGATGTCTACGACGGGCTGCACCTACGCTCGGTACTGCTTGAGTTTGGCAAAAAAGTTTTCACTTGCATTAACGAGCTTTGTGTAAATCTCGGTTATAGTCACGAGGTCTGGTATGGTTACGTCTGGGGGGAATCACTGCGGTTTTCCCCTGTGCCGAATACGCCAATACAAATAACTCGATTACTTGTTCCATGCTAATAAATGGGTGTAAATTACCATTTAGTAATTTATAACCATTGATATATAAGATTTGTACTAGGACTGAAAATCCTCGTATCACCGGTTCAAGTCCGGTTCCTGGCATACTTTACAGCAAAATTCACTTCTGACATAAGGCATAAAGTGGCATGAATCTGGCATAAAGCGAAAGCTGATTACCAGTTATCTTGGACAAATGGCTTGTAGCGTGTCGCAAATTATATATCCCGAACTTGCTGCCCTTACTAAAATTTGAAATAATAATTTGACATCAGATGCTCCCTTTGTTTTAAGCGAAATATTTTCTGATAAACATTTAATTGTGTCTGATAAACTTTCTTGACTTTCGATCTACTGAGCGTATTTGTTAATGAATGTTAGCAAAAAAGTATCGATTAACGCAAAGAAACGCAAAGTAATTACAGTTGGGATTAAAATCGCTGACCTGTAGTAACTTCAAATCTAACTTCTCCTTGGTCGCTAATTCCTAAGTCACCTCGAATCAGCCCAAAGGATGACTTCAGTCTCAATCCTAAGCCGTAGCCAAAGCCACTTCCAGGTTTGTCTCGCAGCACTCCTGGTTCTCCTAGCACGGTTTCGCTAGACCCGAAATCTGAGGCTAAATCAGTAAAGAGAATTCCTCCTATTGACTGAAGAATTGGGAAACGATATTCCACAGAAGCTAAACCATAACTCCGACCACTGGCAACTTTTCCATAACCGTAACCTCTAACAGAATCTAGCCCACCAATATTAAAAGCATCAGCTGGTGGAAAGTCTCCAAAAGTTGTGCCAATTTGTAAATTAATAGCCAACATTTCTGGATTGTCGGTTGGTCTACCATTACCTATCCAACTGACTGGTAAATACTGAATATAGTCTCCCCGTAGGCGGTTGCTGGAAATATTGCCCAGTCCAATGGGAATCGCTTGTTCTGTACTGAGGGTGAGGATTGATCCTTGAGTCGGATTGTCTCGGCGATCGCGTTGATCTCTGGATACAGCAAATGATACTGTAAATAGGTCATCAATACCAGTACCGCTGACAGATAGGGGACTCCCTAATCTATCGACCTGTGCAACGTTATACTCTTGATCGCGGAGGCTAATCCTGGTATAGTTGAGAGCCACAGATGTATCCCAGTCATCGAAAGAGCGTAAGAGTCCCACAGAACCGCCAAACCTTCCCTCGCGCACTTTGTTGCCGTTAGCCAATCTGATATCTTCGTTAAAGGTTCCCGATATATTTCGACTACGAAAACTTCTAATGCTATAGCCTAAGCGGTTTGGTTCTTCAGGACGATAACGACTAATGAACTGACTATTAAACTGGACATCTTTAGTGCTCAACTGCACAGTTGTATCTAATTTATCGTTAAGACCGCTGATATTTGCATCTTTATAACCCACTCGACCGTATAGCCCAACATCATCGTTACTACCGCCTCCTAAGATTAGAGAAGGGAAGCGACGCTCTTTGATTTTATAAATGATATTAACACTGGAGGCATCTTCTACTCGATTAACATCTACTTGATTAAATGACTCTAATCTCCTCAATCGTTGCAAGTCTGCTTGAAGCAAATCCTCACGGAATACCTGACCGGGTTTGAGTCGCAGCAGACCAATGATAAAATCTGTCTGAGTCCGCCCTTTAATTAACTGACCTTTGTCATCAAGTGACTCATTTTTGTGATTAATAAAACGAATCTGGATATCTTTGACAACTTTTTGGGAAAATTCGAGCGCTTGGCTATCTCCTGAAGTCGCTCCTATATAATTACCATATTTGGCATACCCTCCCTCTATATGGATCGTAGCTTCCGGCGTTACAATACCACTAGCCCCATCCTGAGTAGAAGATTGCGAGTCTGCAAGGGCTGCTGGATTTTTCCCACCCAATAACATTACCGCGATCGCAACTACAGTTATTTGAACTCGCATCTTGAAAATCCGTTAGTGTTATTAAGTTTACGACATAGAGCGAATCTATTGTGCGTAAGTCTTATAGTTCTGAAGCAGGAGACATCGGGAACATCTCAATAAGTGTAAAAATGGCTGCTAAATTCTGCTAAATATGTACGCAAGTATGATTATCCTACCCCGAAGTCTCTCAATACCTCCAAAGATGGCAATAGACATCTGGTGAAAAAGAATGTAGAGACGCGAAACTTGCGTCTCTACAAGGGTTCTGGATAACGCATATTTAATTTAATCAGATGTCTAATGATTCGTGGGAGTGGCTGGACAATCTTACCGGAAGTCAACAACAATCCCTAATTGATGAAATTGTAGCCCAAGAAGAACAAAGTAGAATCTCTCAGCAAACAGAGATTAACAAAGTTTTAGTCATGGCGATCGCTCAACTTGAACCGCAATTACAGAAGATTGTACAACTACTGAGTGCGGCTAGGGTGCAGGGTGTTGACCAAACGCGACCAGAGGCTATTTTATCTTGTCAACTAGCGATGCCTGCGGCGGGCTACGCCTACGCAGGTCAATCTATTTTGGATATATGGAAAAATAGAATTTAGATTGACCCCAACAATCAAGTCACTTGCTTGTCAAAACATGTTTGAATAATAGAATTATTCTCGTGTTTAAATTCGCAGATCTCAAACATACATTAAATAATGGAACGCAAGAATCTTTTTTTCCATTATCCAAAATTTAAAATTCGGTCAAATCTACGAATTGCTAATTATACCACAAAGCGAACCTGAAGTGGCGCTTTGAGTTACGTAACCTCACTGTAGGTGCAGCCATTCCGCGTGGTTTTAAACTCCGACTACTCACTGAAGATTTACAGCCCTTTCCCAATAACGAAGATATCGCTATAACCGCCGGAAAACAACTTTATATAGAAATTGTTTTAGAGCCTTTCAAGCTAACTTATTATATCGAACTCCGGTTAGCATGATACAATCTTAAAGTTTGCCTTTATATCTGGTTATTTTTTTAGCTTTTCATTATTTCGTAATAAAGCTTAAATTAAATGCTATAGGATGAGGGTAATAAAAGAAACAAATTTGTTTTTCTACCAAGATAATTTTTATGAGAATAGCATATATAATTTTGGCACATAATTATCCTGAACAATTGGCACGGCTTATTTTTAAGTTGAATACAGATGATGTTTCATTTTTTATCCATATAGATAAAAAAACAGATAAGACAATATATCATCAGATGTTTAGTCAATTAAATAAATTATCAAATGTATTTTTTGTCAAGAGATATAATTCCCAATGGGGAACTTTTAATCTGATAAAAGCTACTTTGGAAGCAATAAATGTAATAGGAAAAACAGGACTGGAATTTGATTATGTTATGTTCTTATCAGGTCAAGACTATTTGATAAAAACAAATGCATATCTCAATAGATTTCTACAAAAAAATCAAGGGAAAGAATTTATAGAATATTTTTCACTACCTTATAGTCAATGGAAAGAAGGCGGTTTTCTAAGAATAGAATATTGGCACATATTTTGGAATGATCAATATTTTTGTATTAATGATCAATATTATTGTATTGCCGAAAATGGTGAATTTAAATCTACTATTGTATCTTCATTATATTCATTTTTAATTTCGCGTTTAATTAAAAAACGCAAACTTCCTGAAGGCTTTGCTATTTATGGAGGTTCTCAATTTTGGTGTTTAACAGGAGAATGTATAAAATGGATAAATATTTTTGTAAAGCAAAATCCTAAGTTTGTTAAACGTTTTAATTACACTTATTGTGCAGATGAGATATTTTTTCAGACACTTATCTTAAATTCACCTTTTAAAGATAAGGTAGTTAACGATAATCTGAAATATATAGATTGGGGTGACGAGATTAATGCCTATCATCCACTAATTTTAGAGAAAAAGGATTTTGAAAAAATTAGGCAATCAGAAAAATTATTTGCTAGGAAGTTTGATCCAAGTAAAGACTCGGATATATTAGATATGATAGATAAAATGATATTATTAGGTAAATAATAACTTGTAGAAGTATGCGAGTAAAGGATGATATGATTGGGATTGCGATCGCAGGCACTGGATTTGGTCAAAAAGTCCACATCCCTGGATTCAAAGCACATCCTCAAACTGAGGTAGTTGCTGTTTATCACCGGGATATAAATAAAGCCAAAGCCATAGCAGAATCCCATAATATTCCCCACGCTTCCGATTCACTTACAGATATTGTGGCATTGCCAGAAGTGCAAGCAGTCAGCATCTCTACACCGCCATTTTTGCACTATGAAATGGCAAAAACCGTACTACAAGGTGGGAAACATTTATTACTAGAAAAACCGACAACCTTAAATGCAGTTGAAGCTAAAGAACTTTATCAGTTAGCTAGAGAAAAAAGCGTCATTGCAACCGTAGACTTTGAATTTCGCTTTGTACCTGCATGGCAGTTATTTGCTGAACTATTGTCAGAAAACTATGTGGGTGAGTTGCGCTTAATTAAAATTGATTGGTTAGGTTCTTCTCGTGCTGATACTTCACGCCCTTGGAATTGGTATTCTGACAAAGATAAAGGAGGCGGTGCATTGGGATCTTTAGGTTCCCACGCCTTCGATTACATCCACTGGTTATTCGGGCCAGTCCGGAGATTAAACGCCCATTTAACTACTGCTATTCCCACACGAGTTGACCCTGTTAGTGGGGAATCTAAGCCAGTGAATACAGATGACAACTGTATATTAACGCTGGAATTAGCAAATGGCACACCTTGCCAACTTTCGATCAGTGCGGTTGTTCATGCACCAAGAACCCATTGGGTAGAAGTATATGGCGATCGCGGTACATTAATTGTGGGCAGTGAAAATCAAAAAGATTATATCCACGGCTTTCGTGTTTGGGGTTCCCAGCCAGGTAAACCTCTAACGGAAATAGAAATACCGAATCGGTTAATTTTTCCCAAAAATTATGTTGATGGGCGCATTTGTGCATTTATCCGCGTAGTAGACCAATGGGTGCAAGGAATTGACCGCAATCAGGAAATTACACCATCGCTGCGAGAAGGAATTTATTCTCAGTTGTTGATGGATTTATCCCATGAATCTCATACAAAAGCAAGTTGGGTAGATGTACCCAGCTTGGAAGGATTTCTTCGCAACTAAGAAAATGAGCAAAACTCCCCGCATTCGTATCCCACTGGAAGTAAAGAAATATGTCTTTCAACGTGACAAATACCAATGCCAAAGCTGCGGTAAAACTACTGGAGAAACTAACCTCAGCATTGACCATATCATTCCCCTTGCCCGTGGTGGTCAAAACGATATCAGCAATCTCCAAACTCTCTGTATTACCTGCAATCAGCAGAAAACAGACAACATTGATCCCCGCTTCCGGCGATATTTTCAGCTTTAGGTTAGGATCAGACGGGCTATTAGTTTCTGATTATCTATGCCTCAAAATCACAATAGCAATTCCCGAAGATTCCTCAATATTAAAACTACGATTCTCTACCTCTTCGCTGTCATAGCTGTTTTAGTAGTAGCCTTTCCTTGGCTATATGAGATTAAAACGAAAGCTGGGATCGATATATCACCTGGACGCCATGCAGGAACTTTTTTTGAGAAACATACCCACGGACTCTTCAAGTGTGAGTGGCTTTATCCCTACCATTGCGATCGCCCCCAGGTTAAGTAAAGGAAGTTAAAAAGAAAAGGGGAAAATTATCCCCTTCTCTGTGTGTGAGATTTTTATCCTAACTGATTTGAGATCATACTGACATCAACGGCTAACTTTTTGCCCAACTTGAGCAACTGAAGACACTGATTATCTCCTTCATTCTCAAGGCTAGTGACACACACCGGCGCTATCTGACTGTGCAGACAACTAAAATATAGCTCTTGCGATCGCTGTAGAGAAATATCGATATTTAATTGATCCCCGACATCAATCAATCGCTCTAATAGTTGGATATCTGCATTAAAGCTACCATTGGCATCGTGCAACAATTGCCAAAGCGATCGCGCAATTAACTGTTCTAACATCTGCTTACCGTCGGGAATATTCAGCCGACAACGCAGATGTTTTGCTTCAGTAGCGATCGCCTCCAATTCTAATATGTGATTCCAACTCTTCTGGGGATCAGCGATATCTTGCTCAAGCCATCGCAATGTGATCAGACAGCGATGCCCTAATGCAATATCTGCTGCTACCTGCAATTCTTGCGGTACAGCTATTTCATCTCGATGAAACGCCATCAGCACCCCATAATTATCACGGTAGGCTTGGGTATACAACTGTCCTAAACGTGTCAGTGTTTCCTGACTAAGCAGCCGCATAATCCGGTGGCGTTCTTCAGCAAATAGATTTTGCAAGCTGAAAGCTTCTTCCCCAAATAGCTGTGTCATCACCAAAATAGTATGAGCCGCACTAGCTTGTTGCAGTGCCCCAAACAGCTTTTCTTTGATTTGGCTGTAGTCACGCCGCCCGGTAAATTGTTGAATGCAGCAGTGGAAATCCCACCCTCCCAAATGCAGAACTGCAAATACCAAATGCTCACTTTCCCAAGTAATCTCTGATACCAGCTTTAAATTTCCCACAGCCAGAGTTAGCGATCCCATGCGTTGCAGTTGGTAATCTAACTCATTAGCAGCATAGCAATAAACCTTTTTGTGGTAACGCTGAGACTGTTTGTCAGCAGCATCTTTTCTTGGCAGAGAATTGCGCGTCTCTACTAGTTTCTGATTGCTAAACAGGGAAGTAATCGCGTAATGGGCTGCTACTTGCTTAAAGCCAAGCTGGGCAGTTAACACGAGTTGCCGATAAATTTCCGCACCGTGTTTGAATTCATCGACATTACTGGGAGCTAAACCAAGACGTTTGACAAAGCCTTTTTCCAACTGTACACCTGCCACATCCCCTGCCAATTCCAAAGCCCGGGCGGCGTAGCGGAGAATCTGCGTCCCCTCTGGACGGGAAATTTCTTCAAAAAACCAACCGCAACTAGTGAACATCAATAAAGCGTGACGCTGCATTTCCAACAGGCGCAGGGCGTCTACTTGTTCGGCTGCTGTTAGTTTGTGGGTTTGATGACGGGAAAGAAAACGGTTGACATTGCCAGCAGAGCGATCGCGCATTACTTGAATATATTCATCTCGTGCTTGCCAGGGATCACGAAATAACTGCCTCCCATGTTCCTCATACACTTCAGTTAGCTGATCCCGCAGCCAATTTAGAGCATTCCGCAAGGGACGACGCCATTTCTGATGCCAAGCGCTGCCTTCTCCACCGCAACCACAGTCATCCTGCCATCTGTCTACACCGTGGGCGCAACTCCAGGCTGTGACTGACTTCAATTCCACTTCCCAACTGGGAGAATTTAAGCTCAGGTAGTGGGCGAAGTTTGTCACTGTCCAACCCTGTTGAGGAAACTCTTTGGTAAAGGCGTAGGCTAAAGTTTTCTCAGTTCCCTTCTTGTGATGTCCGAAGGTTTCCCCATCCGTCGCCACAGAGATTAACTGGGTTGGCCGATGATCCCCACGCACCGCTGAACCGATACGTCCGGCAAAGTGAGTCGAATTATAAACGACATCACTAAAACCCATGTCCCGCGATATCGGGCCATCGTAGAAAAAGATATCAATATAAGGTAATTCTTCTGTACCACTATCCTTGCGGCTAGTGGCGATCGCATTCAAAGTTGAAGATGAAGTGCTTAGTGTGGGCTGCAAATAACAACGATAGGGACGAGTGGAATCAATCTGACTACCCCCGACTTCGATCCATTCCGGATTGGGATGATCTTCAGTGGGGAGGGGACGGCAACGCAGTGCCTGAGACGGTGCAAGGATAATGAAGCGAATACCTTCAGCAACCAGAGTTTCTAGGGTGGCATAGTCTACACCGGTTTCTGCTAGCCACATGCCTTCGGGATCGCGGCCAAAGCGGGAGCGGAAGTCTTCTTTACCCCAGCGAATTTGGGTATATTTGTCGCGTTCGTTCGCCAGAGGCATGATGATGTGATTGTATACTTGCGCGATCGCATTGCCGTGACCATGCAAGCGTTGGCCACTCTTGGCATCTGCCTCTAAAATTCGCTGATAAACCTCTACATCGTAGCGTTCTAGCCACGACATCAGCGTTGGCCCAATATTAAAACTAAAATACTCATAATTGTTAACGATCTCCACCACTTCGCCTCGATCATTTAAGACTCTGGCAAAAGCATTCGGGCGATAGCATTCCCAATGAATCCGCTCATTCCAGTCATGGAAAGGTGCAGCGCTCGGCTGGCGTTCAATTGCGTCCAGATAAGGGTTTTCCCTTGGTGGCTGGTAAAAATGACCATGCACCGTCACATAAACACCATTGGCCTTTCTCAGGGGATTGGTTTCTTTGGTGTTATTGGGATCTGAATCTAATGTTAACGTTGAGCCACTAGCTGGCATTTGGTCAGCAGAAGTCATGTATATTTATCCAAAACAAAAAACTTGCAGTTGCACCGAAAAGTTTGTGCATAAACCTTTCTCCAATGGTTTGAACACAAAATCCGGTATAAACAACAACTATGGAATCCAACCTAATTTTTGACAAAGCAGTCTTATTGTAGTGGGAAATCTGCGTTATCGCACAGCGCAAAGTCCGTTGGGCGGCTCTGCCGACTTAAAGGAACTTTGCAAGACAGCCCTTTCCCTGAAGGCTCAAAGTAATTAGCCATTGAACAAAACCTCAGTTAGGGGTTTTCTGTTCTTCAGCGCCAATCAAAATTTTAATTGTCTTTTAATTATTAAACCCCATTCCTGGTGTAGTAGTTTGGCTCAAATTCATACTTTTGCAACAAAAGATGACAAAAACTCCTTAAATCGCAATCTTATTTTACATACACAGCAGTGAACTGAAAACAGTACAATTTCTGAATTGCTCTACAGATGGTTGAGAGTATCCTATGAGAGTGCTGAATTGAAAGTTATTTTTATTCAACACTCCAAATTTTAAACTTAGGATTCCTCGCTGTGGATGATACCCTCAACTCAAGACAACAAATGTCAACAAAAAACATTATTCTTCTGGTTTTATTGCTGTTTATCCCGGTTTCCCTAGCAGCCCACTTTCTGGAGTGGGGAGAATTGATAGTTTTCATTACAGCTGGATTAGCAATTCTGCCCTTAGCAGCTTGGATGGGTACAGCCACAGAAGAAATTGCTGTCGTAGTGGGGCCATCATTGGGGGGCTTGTTAAACGCCACCTTTGGCAATGCTACAGAACTGATCATCGCCCTAATCGCGCTAAACGCTGGGTTAATAGATGTAGTCAAAGCCAGTATCACGGGATCGATTATTAGCAACTTACTACTTGTGATGGGTTTTTCCATGCTTTTGGGAGGACTGCGCTACAAAGAACAGACATTTCAGCCAATTGTGGCGCGGGTGAATGCTGCTTCAATGAATTTAGCAGTGATTGCCATTTTGATGCCAACGGCGATGAATTATACCTCTCAAGGAATTAACCAACAAACAGTCCAAAATCTTTCTATTGCTGTTGCCGTAGTGTTAATTCTGGTTTATGCCCTAACGCTACTATTTTCCATGAAAACCCACTCCTATCTATATGATGTGGGTTTAGCGGAGGCAGAAACAGAAGCAGAAGAAATATCAATATCTCATGCTAAACCAAATATAGCGTTGTGGGTTGGCGTGCTGCTAGTGTGTACCTTGCTAGTAGCAATTGAGTCAGAAATGCTAGTGGATTCTCTGGAGGTGGCCACATCTCAGCTAGGTTTGACGGCGCTGTTTACAGGGGTGATTTTGGTTCCCATCGTCGGTAACGCGGCTGAACACGCCACAGCAGTCACCGTGGCGATGAAAGATAAGATGGATCTTTCCCTTTCGGTAGCTGTGGGATCAAGTATGCAGATTGCCCTATTTGTCGCGCCCGTGTTAGTTATAGCAGGGCGGATATTGGGTAAACCAATGGATTTGGATTTCAAACCTTTTGAATTAGTAGCTGTGGTTGTGTCAGTGTTGATTGCAAACAGTATTAGTTCTGATGGTAAGTCCAATTGGCTGGAAGGCACTTTATTATTAGCTGCTTATACAGTGTTGGGGTTCGCCTTCTACTTCCATCCAGTTATGGAAGGTATGGGGTAGTTAGCTAGCAGTGCGTAGGCGTAGCCCGTCGTAGACATCGCTCTTGATGATTTTAGATTTTAGATTCTTTTGGTTCATGCCAGACTAACGTTCCGCTACACGCTTTCACTGCTTCTGGATGACACAAATCCAAAATCGTTCGACTGAGCGAACGCAAGAGCGTCTCGTAGAGAAGTCGAAGTCCAAAATTTAAAATCCAAAATCTGTTGATTACACCCTTTTGCCAGGGACAGGAGAAAATAAAGACATATAAGAGCGATCGCCTGTATGAGCTACTGCCTTAATCCCCATTGTCCCAAGCCGGAAAATCCTGCTGATGTGAAGTTTTGCCGGACTTGCGGTTCTAAGCTACTCCTCAAAGAACGTTACCGTGCTATCAAACCAATCGGACAAGGTGGTTTTGGCAAAACCTTCTTAGCTGTGGATGAGGATAAACCCTCAAAACCACGCTGCGTAATTAAGCAATTTTATCCCCAATCCCAAGGCACTAACACTCTTGCAAAAGCCGTAGAGTTATTTAACCAAGAAGCGGTGCAGTTAGATGAATTGGGCAAACATCCCCAAATTCCCGAACTACTAGCATATTTTACCCAAGAAGACCGGCAGTATCTTGTCCAAGAATTTATCGACGGGCAAAACTTAGCCCAGGAATTGGCATATAGAGGTGCTTTCAATGAAATACAAATCCGGCAACTATTAAATGATTTATTGTCAGTTTTGCAATTTTGTCATGCCAGACACGTAATTCACCGCGATATTAAGCCAGAAAATATTATCCGCGAAAGCGATGTCTACGGCAAGGGCGAAGCCCAACGCAAACTAGTATTAGTAGATTTTGGTGCTGCTAAATCGGCCACTGGCACTGCCTTAAATCAAACTGGTACTAGTATTGGTAGTCCAGAATATGTTGCACCTGAACAAATGAGAGGTAGGGCTGTTTTCGCCAGTGATATTTACAGTTTGGGTGCTACTTGTATTAATTTATTAACTAAGCGATCGCCCTTCGATTCCTATGATACCAACAACGATACTTGGGTATGGCAGCAATACTTGCAAACTCCCATCAGTAATCAATTGAGTCGCATTCTCAACAAGATGCTAGAAAGTATTCCAGTGCGGCGTTATCAAACAGTAGATGAAGTTTTCAAAGACTTAAATCACCAGCCGCAAGCAGCAGCCACGCTTGCTCCCCCAGCAAAAACCCTGACTACACAACCGACTTCTTTACCTGCGGTTGTCCCGAAAACTCCCAGCCAAATTGATTTAGAATTAGAGGAAATGAAAACTTTATTTATTGGCAAAGCTAAACCCCAAAATAACAATCAAAATCAACCGAAAACACAATCAATCCAGCCTTCTAGTAAAAGCCAAATAGATGAAGAATTAGAAGAATTAAAAGCTAAATATCTTGGTAATAACAACTCTTAATATTAAGGTATTAGGGAGGACATAAGCTGTTACACATCTAAGAAAACACATTTAAGCAGCAGAGGAGCAGAGGAACAGAGGAGAAAGATTGATACCTTTTCTCTAAAATGAAAAAGATGTAAGTTAAAAGTGCATTAGCTGATAAGTGACAAAAAAAGTGACTCTGAAAGAGCCACTTTCAAATTTACAAACTAAAACTATTTAAACTTTTGGAGAAGTTGTAGGTGTTGTAGGTGTTGTAGGTTCTGTAGCTTGCATCGGTTGCGGTGTGGAAGTGTGCACGGATGCTTCAGAAATCGGTGTCCATTCGGTGTGAAAGAATCCAGGCTTATCAAGTCGCTCGTAGGTGTGCGCCCCGAAGTAGTCGCGTTGGGCTTGAGTGAGGTTTTGGGGCAAGCGATCGCGTCGATAACTGTCAAAATAATCTAATGATGCACTGAATGCTGGCACTGGGATTCCCAGTTTTGCTGCTGTTGCCAACACTTCGCGCCAAGCTGTTTGTCTGTCGAGAATTGTCTGCCTGAATTCCGGAGCCAATAGCAGGTTAGGTGGCGCTGGATCTTCGCTAAATGCGTTCTTAATCTTATTCAAAAATCCAGCGCGAATAATACAGCCACCCTTCCAAATCCGCGCCAGTTCACCTAAATGCAAGTTAAAATTGTAGGTTTTTGAAGCTGTAGCCAACAACGCCATGCCCTGGGCGTAAGAACAGATTTTCGAGCAATACAGGGCATCTCGCACCATGTTGATAAAGGCTTTGGTATCTCCCTCATACTTGCCAGAAGGACCTGTAAGTATCTTGGATGCTTCTACCCGCTCTTTTTTGAAAGAAGACATTATCCGGGCGTTCACCGCTGCAATCATTGTTGGTACAGCAACTCCCAAATCCATTGCAGTTTGCACTGTCCAGCGTCCAGTTCCCTTTTGCCCTGCGGCATCAACAATCAAATCGACTAAGGGTAGATTTGTATCTGGGTCAATGTATGGGAAAATCTTTGCTGTAATTTCAATCAAAAACGAATTCAGTTCGTCGGTGGTGTTCCATTCGGTAAAAACTTCATGTAGCTGATTATGGTCTAGTCCAGCAACATTTTTCAGCAAGTCGTATGCTTCTGCAATTAACTGCATATCGCCATACTCGATGCCGTTGTGTACCATTTTGACGTAGTGACCGGCACCACCAGGACCGCAATAGGTTACGCAAGGCCCATCGTCAACTTGGGCAGCAATTTTATTAAAAATTGGTGAGAGATACTCGTAGGAGCTTTCTGTACCTCCAGGCATCAGTGAGGGGCCATTTAGCGCACCTTCTTCACCACCGCTGACACCCATACCGATAAACCGAAGTCCAGCGGGTTCTAATTCCTGAGTGCGTCGTTCTGTATCTTCAAACCAAGAGTTGCCACCGTCGATAATGATATCGCCTTCGTCTAACAAGGGTTTGAGTTGAGAAATTACTGCATCTACTGGCTTACCAGCTTGCACCATCACTAGGATTTTGCGAGGACGTTCCAATGCAGCGACAAATTCTTCCAGGGTAAAGGCGGCTTTAACGTTCCGTCCTGGCGCACGCTCTGCCATGAATCTGTCGGTTTTATCGCGCGAGCGGTTGTATACTGCGATTGGGAAGCCATTGCGCTCCACGTTTAGAGCGATGTTCTCACCCATAACGGCTAATCCAATCACACCAAAGCTTTGTAGTGTCATAAAAAATTTCTGGCTAACTCTTGCAGATCCTTTTACTTTAAGCGTAGTCCGAGATTTTCCGTTCTCTCCTAAAGAAGACCTTAAGAGTTGAATAAACGACAAAAATCCACAACTAACACGGATAATTAATTTTAAATTGTATCTAAATCAACTATTAACTTGCAAAATTTGCAAAATTGAAATAGTCAAAGGACGTAGTAAGGAGTAACCAAATAATGCTGGCATATGTCCTAGCTTTGGTGGTCGGTCTTGGTAGTTTAGCCATTTATATAGCAGCTTTCTTTTTCCCAGAAATCCACCGCAAGAATGACTTTATCTGGAGTGGTGTAGGACTATTCTATGCCTTAGTCTTATGGGTGTTTGCACCCCGCATTACTGGGGGTTTGTTGCTGGGTCATGTGGCTAGTGTGGCTCTTTTGGTCTGGTTTGGCTGGCAAACTCTATCATTACGTCGGCAACTGACTCCGCAGGCACAACAAACCCAAGTACCCAGTCCTGAGACGGTGAAAACTGGCATTCAGGAACAGGTGAATAAGTTGTCCCTTCAGGAACGGCTGGGCCAGTTGCAAAAAGGTCTTGGTAGCACCTTCAGTGGCGTGAAAGATAAGGTGCAACAGACTGTGAGTAAAAAGCCACCTACAACCCCCAAACCTGAAGATATTACCTCTGTACTGGCAGAGAAACCTGCTGTTGAGATTATCGACAAAACTATTTCTCTACCAGAACAACCAGCAGAGAAGACAGTTACTACCGACACCAAAGCAAAAACCAAGAGTATACCGGAAGCGATTCCACCACATCCCCCATCTCCGGAATTGGTGGAAGCAGCGCAGGCAAATGTTGAAATTGAGGACAAGCAACCGATTTCCGTAGAAGAAATTGCGCCAGATGCGGTACTCGCTCCCCCAGTGGAAACACCACCGGAAGCAATACCACCGAATCAAGTTAGTTGAATGCAGTGAAACCCAACGTTAACCTAATATGATGTTGGGTTTCACTATTTCCATCAGACTATTTTAGGGGTAATTTCAAATGCTAATTCAGAACGATAGAAGCACACATCAAACGCTAAAAAGAAATTCATGTATCCTAAAATCAATGGGGCGTTTCTATCTCTAGCAGTTTCAAAAGAATCATATAAGCCAAGACTTGCTATTTTATTATGAGCATCCAATGGGACTAAACTTGATTCCTTCAACAATTCGGCTGCCAGAAAATGTATTAGTAAGAGTTTATCAGTGTGGGATAATTCTTTAAGCAGCGGTATGAGTTCGGTAACAAGCATAAATTAAGGCTTTAATGAATTTAGATAAATTTTAGAGCATAGTTTGGGGAACGCTCTTAACTAATTAGGGATAAAAATTATGAACATCCAACTTAAAGCGGAATACGAGCAATTTATACAAACCCGAATTGCTACAGGGAGATATGAAAATGCTGAAGATGTGATTGCTAAAGCATTGAAACTGCTGGAAGAATGGGAGAAGGGTTATCAGGAATGGGAAGAAGAAATCCAGAAAAAAATAGCTGTTGGGCTTGCTTCTATCGAATGTGGAGACGTAGTAGATGGTGAAGTTGTGATGGCGCGACTGTCGGATAAATTACGCAAAGCGCGTGAGACTCAAGGATAATGGAATATTTTATTGCCAAAGAAGCAAGCCAAGATTTAGATGAAATTTTGGATTATTTTCTAGTTCGCAATATTAACGCAGGGGAAAGATTTATTCAAGGATTTAATAAGAAGTGCCAAAACATAGCTCAATTCCCGAATATAGGACGAAGTTACACAAAGTTTGATCCAAGCCTTAGAGGAATATCCTTAGATAGCTACATTATTGTTTTATCAAGTTTTTGAAGATAGTGTTGTGATTGTGCGAGTAGTTAACGGTTATAGGGATTTAAAATCTATATTTGCAGATGTGGACGATAAGTAGATTTTTGATAAAAATTACCCTATCGATTTTATGCAGTGTTCGCAGTCCCATCACAATATATAAAATCATACAGCGATCGCAATATCAGAAAAAGCCTCGCCTTCCATGAGCGATCGCAATACCATAATCCCCCACTTCAGATATTTTAGTCCAGTAGAGTGCGTTACGACGTAAAATTAGCGTCGGGTGAAGTCTTTGCTGTAAGCATGGCTCCCCGGATATTTACTAATAGGACTTACACAAAATTGCCAAAAAGCTTAATTTATCGAACCGCCAAGACGCCAAGAACGCCAAGAATCGTAGAGTATGCGTAAGTCCTAACTAAATTAGCCAGAATTACCGATACAATCATTAAAAAAGACCCTAAAAATACTTAAGCGATTCACATGGCAGCGATATCTAATGTTCCGGTGACGATTTCTCTAGCTGAACTGGGTTTAGACAATGAGGAGTTGCAAACAGAAGTACAAAATTTATTACCTCAGTTAAGAGAAGTCAACGGGGTAGAAGATGCAGATTTAGTTGCAGTGGAAAACGCACCCAAGGGGACAAAAAATATCAGCGGCTTTGTGTGGGGATTGTTAAAAGCACAAGTTAACGCTTCTAATATCAAGAGTTTGTTTAAATTTTTGAGCGATCGCTTCGGCAACAAACCAATTAAAATTGGGGTGAAAGCCCCTGATGGTAGAGAACTTAACGTCGAAGCCAGTAGTCGAGAAGAGTTTGAATTTGCTCTAGAGAAAGCACAGGATTTTTTGAACAATAAGTCAAACAGCTAACATGGCAAAAGTCGCACTGCTGATAGGGATTAGTGAATATGAGCCAGGGTTAGCACGGCTACCAAATGCTGTTAACGATGTCGAGGCGATGCGGCGAGTTTTGGTAAACCCAGAAATGGGTGATTTTGCCGAAGCGGATGTCACGATGCTGAAAAATCCCCAACGGCAGGAGATGGAAAGTGCTATTTATAACTTGTATGCCAATTGTCAGAAAGATGATTTGGTGCTTTTCTATTTTTCTGGTCATGGCGTGACAGTCGAAAGTGGTGATTTTTACTTATCGACTTCCATCACGGTGAAAAATCAGGGAAAATTAAACCCCACTTCAGCTGTAGGAGCCACAAGTGTACATAGTTGGATGAACCACAGCAAGTCCAAACGACTGGTAATAATTTTAGATTGCTGCTTTAGTGGTGCTTTTGCCAAGGGTTTGACAGCTAAAGATAGTGGTACTATTGACCTGCAACAATATTTAGGGGGCGAGGGGAGGGCAATTCTCACTGCTTCCACTTCCACACAATATGCTTTTGAGTCCGATGGCTTGGAGCTTTCGATTTACACTCACTATCTGGTAGAAGGAATTGAGAAAGGTGCAGCTGATATAGACGGGGATGGCTTGATTGCGGTAGATGAATTGCATAGGTATGCGAAAAGCAAAGTGCAAGAAGCATCTCCGGCTATGACACCAGAATTTTATCCTTTTAAGGATGGTTATCGGATTTTTCTGGCAAAGTCGCCCAAGGATGACCCCAGCCTGAAATATCGCAAGCAAGTAGAACGTTTCAATCGCGCTGGTAAGTTTACCATTCCAGCCCGTCGCCTGTTAGACTCATTGCGCCTAACCTTTAACCTTGCTTCTGATGTTGCTGATGCTATTGAAGCTGAAGTTCAACAACCATATCGAGAGTATCAGAGAAAATTAGAAGAGTACGAGTTAACACTGGTTGAGACAATTGAAAGTGAGCCAACCCTAAGTGAAACAACTTTCAACGACCTGAGAGACTATCAACAACATTTAAGTTTGAGAGATGAAGATGTAGCATCAATAGAAGCACGGATTATTGGTCAACGAAAACCAACTTTATCTGTGGAACAATTACCTGAAGCCATTAAACAAAATCAAGCCAATCAGTTTGACTTTGATATAGTGACGGTAAATGTTCAGGGACAACCCATCAACCGCAGTCAGGGACGCGCTGAGTTTTTTACAGAAAACTTGGGTAATGGTGTAGTTCTGGAGATGGTTGCAATTCCGGGCGGTAAATTTCTCATGGGTTCGCCAGACAATGATCCAGAACGATATAACTCTGAAAGTCCCCAACACCCCGTCACCATTCAACCCTTTTTCATGGGGAAATTTCCAGTAACTCAGAGTCAATGGGCATCTGTTGCCGCCTTACCCAAGGTTAATAGTGATTTAAACGACCCATCCAATTTTAAAGGTGCTAATCGACCTGTTGAACAGGTTTCTTGGGATGATGCAATTGAGTTTTGCGCTCGACTATCTCAAAAAACTCAGAAAATCTATCGCTTACCCAGTGAAGCAGAATGGGAATATGCTTGTCGGGCGGGAACAACTACGCCGTTTTATTTTGGCGAAACGATTACAACTGATTTAGCAAATTATCGAGGTACTGACTGGGATTATAAGGGAACAGTATATCCAGGTAATTATGCTCAGGGCCCAAAGGGTAAATTTCGCCAGCAAACAACAAATGTAGGAAAATTCCCTGCTAACCCCTTTGGTTTATTTGATATGCATGGTAATATATGGGAATGGTGTCTGGATGAGTGGCACGAAAATTATAACGAAGCGCCAAAAGATGGAAGCGCTTGGATAGGTGATAATGATAATCGGCTACTGCGTGGTTGTTCTTGGTACAACTTTCCCAGTAATTGCTGCTCGGTGAATCGCGGCAGGGACGCGCGTGCCGTCAGGGATAGCAACGTGGGTTTTCGGGTTGTGGTGGTTGGGGGCGGGACTTAGTAGCTCTTTACACTTTTGCCCTTTAGCACTCTACTCTTTATTTCTTTACCCTTCTTAATGTCTCGCGCTCTGCGCGATCAATTTTTTAATTTTGTATGTATGGCTGATTTACCTATAATACAGAAAACATACGATTTAATCAAGTGGTATGTGCCAATTTTAAACCACCTTCCTAGAGACCATAAATTTTTACTAGGAAATCGGATTATTACAGAACTATATGACCTATTAGATAATTTAATTGTAGCACGGTATGCAAGGCAAAAATTAGCTCAATTAGAAGGTTGAAATAGTAAGCTAGATATTTTACGTTATCAAACTCGGTTACTTTTAGAATTTAACTTAATTAAAACAGAGCGTTATGAATATGCTCAAAAACTTTTAAATGATATCGGTATCGATTTGGGTGGATGGATAAAACAGCAAAAAATCAAAACAAATATACCTGGCGATTAGAAATCGCGGCTACACAGACAAAACTCACCTCCGTGGGTTAAATTGATGAAAAAATACGGAACAGTAACATCATTTTAAAATAGAAAAGTTATTCAACTCTGGCACGGAGTGCAGGAGAGGTAAAGAAACTTTCAAATCCAACTTGTCGCTCGTTTAAGGGTTCTAGAGAATCGTTCCAAAGACTTTCATAATAAAAGAAGGTTACGCCTAGACCGCGTTCTTGGGCAGCCCGCACCTGAGACTTAATTTGCCGCATGGGAACTGGATTATTTCGTAACCCTGTCATAATGCCAATTCCAGTTGGAATTATTTGTTGCGCTTCTTGAATTTCTGCGCGGGAAATATTTGCCACAAAACTTTGCAGATTTGGACGATAAACTTGCACAATTAACTCGTCTACAATATTTTGCCGCATCCAACTCAGCCAATCTTGCAGGTGAAACTTGTAAGCCAAATCATAGTAATTGGGAGCAACGGAGAAAATCGCCTGGGGTTTTCTCTGCTTCACAGCTTGGTTAAGTTGTACCATGAACGCCGTAATTTTATCTGCCCGCCACTGTATCCATGCCGCATCTTGGGCATCGGTTGGAGGAGCATTATTGGTTTCTTGGGTGTACAAGGCAACTGTATATTGATCGTAGCCAAATTCGGAGGGCAAACTCATATGATCGTCAAACTGAATGCCATCAGCATCATATTGAGTGACAGTTTCCAGCACGAGATTGGTGATGAACTGTTGCACTTGTGGATGGAAGGGATTGAGCCACATCACCTCACCAGCTGCACTGATGGAAATTTGGCTACCATCCCGCTTTTGTGTGAACCAATCAGGATAATTCAGTGCCAGTTCTGAGGTTGGGGGAGCCATAAAACCAAATTCAAACCAGGGAATTACTAGCAATCCTTTGTGATGGGCTTGGGTAATCAGGTCTGCCAGAATATCATGCCCATCTGAACCTTTGTTGACAAAAGGTTGAATACCTGCACGTTGTGCTAGGGCACTGGGATACATCACATAGCCAGAATTCCACACCACAGGATAGATTGTGTTGAAGTTCATCCGTTGTAGTTCACTCACCGCATCCTGTACTTTATCGCGACTCTTGAGGGTGTCAAAATCATTGGTGGTCATCCAAACCCCGCGAATTTCCTGACGCGGTAACTGTGCGATCGCAGGCATGAAGTTATCTACCAGCAATACCGTAACAAAGGATATTAAAATGAGAATCGGAAAAAGATACTTGAGCAATGTCTGACGACAAGCTGCTGTGCATCTACGCCGCCAACTTTGAACAAGAAAAGGTAATTTCATAGATTTGAATGATGCATTAGCTACCTACACACCCCATTGCTCGCTTTGATGATTGAATCTACTAACCATTCATATAGTCTACAAGTATTTATGCTTACTACAGGATTGATGAGTTGGTAGTTGTTCATTCCCTGCTTATGGAACTTTTGCACCAGAAAAACTAAAGCAGACCTAGCAAAGTTATAAGATGTTTGACGCAGCTAGTAGTCATTAGTGCCCAATGTCTATTGGGCATTGGGGATTGGTCATACTTCATCTGTCTGAACTCCCACGCTGCACGAAGCTAAAGCTACATCTCCCTCAGCCTTTTTCTTTTCTACCAGACGCTGCGCGAACAATTTTGAATTTTGGATGAGTGAATTTTGAATTGATTTCTCCCACGCCCTACCTGTGTCACAATAAAGAACTGTAATAAGAAAAATATTGTTAAGGTAATTTAGTGAGTCCAACTGCTCAATCCACGGCAAGTGCGCGTCGCGTAGTATTTCCTTTTACGGCAATTGTCGGCCAGGAAGAAATGAAACTGGCGCTGCTATTGAACGTGATTGATCCCAAAATTGGTGGTGTAATGATCATGGGCGATCGCGGCACCGGTAAATCCACAACTATCCGGGCGCTGGCGGATCTGCTGCCAGAAATCTCCGTGGTTGCCAATGACCCCTTCAGTAGTGATCCTAGCGACCCCGACTTGATGAGCGATGAAGTCCGCCAACTGTTAGAACAAGGGGCAGAAATTCCTGTAGCTCAGAAAAAAGTCCAAATGGTAGACCTGCCGCTAGGAGCTACAGAAGACCGAGTTTGCGGCACAATCGACATTGAGAAAGCTTTATCTGAAGGTGTCAAAGCCTTTGAACCAGGACTGCTGGCAAAGGCTAACCGAGGCATTCTCTATGTAGATGAAGTCAACTTACTAGATGACCACCTCGTAGATGTGCTACTCGATTCCGCTGCCAGTGGATGGAACACTGTAGAACGGGAAGGTATTTCTATCCGTCACCCAGCGCGTTTCGTTCTTGTGGGTTCTGGAAACCCTGAAGAAGGCGAACTGCGCCCTCAACTGCTCGATCGCTTTGGGATGCACGCAGAAATCCACACAGTAAAAGAACCAGTCTTGCGGGTGCAAATCGTGGAACAACGGGCGGATTTTGACCAAAATCCTCCAGTATTTCTCGAAAAGTACAAACCCGAACAAGAAGCATTACAAGAGCAAATTGTTAATGCCCAACAGCTTTTGCCAGAGGTGAAAATTGACTATGATCTGCGGGTAAAAATTTCTGAAGTCTGCTCTGAACTGGATGTAGATGGTTTGCGGGGTGACATTGTTAGTAACCGCGCCGCCAAAGCCTTAACAGCATATGAAGGACGCACTGAAGTTACAGTTGATGATATCCACCGCGTAATTACTCTATGCTTGCGTCACAGACTGCGGAAAGATCCCTTAGAATCGATTGATTCGGGCTACAAAGTCGCTAAAGCTTTTAGCCGCGTCTTTGGCGTTGAACTACCAGAAAGTGATACTGCACAAAAAAATGGCACAGGTCAAAAGTTAGGGGCTAGGGGTTAGGAGGCAATTAATTTTGGATTTTGGATTTTGGATTTTGGATTGAAGGAAAAATCGAAAATTTAAAATCCAAAATTGGCAGAGTCTAACTCCTAAGTCAGCACGGGCTAAACCATAGCTATCCGCTAACAACATTCAACACTGACTATGAGATTTTGGTCTTTTTGGTTCAATAGCTTCGTTCTATCTAGTCAATACAATCCGCCCAGGTTTGTAGAATTATTGATGCTCTTATTAGCGATCGCTATGCTAGCAATAGCCACTATTTTACCCGACAGACCCTATTTAATCTTAGGCTTGAGCCTAGTAGTTGGGGCATCTATTTCTATCTTAGTGCGGGAAGCGATCGCCCCCTCACCCCAGACGCGAATTACCCAACTAACAGCATCGCTATTGCTTATCATCAGCCTCTATCAATTCGGGGAATTGTTTTACCAACAGTAATACATGCAACTACGGTTATTTATGGAATGTTCTGTTGATATATTATGGCGATCGCACCATAAATAAATCTACACCACATCTTGCACCAAAGTAGGAGCTAGCTAGCAACTCAACTAGATGAATCTGCTCACCCAATTCGTCACATGTTAATATCATTAACCGTTTGCTAACAAGTAATACTGCTTAAAATTCCGTCAAAAATTGAGGTTGCAAACACAAATTTTAAGCCAGCGATGCCAAAGACAAGCCGCTTTGCGTCAACGCGTCATATTTAAAAGCATCGTTCATCCTTACCTGAAAAACCCATTATAAAGATTAATTGGATACTCGATACTATAGATTATTTACAGCGTAATTACTATTGACAAAACAAATTTTTTCTTAACCATTGGTGACAGATTAAGGATTGATCACGAGCTGTGGTTGATTGACACTCGCCTCGCGGGATTTGAGGTTGATATTGGTGCCTCCATTGTTTTTGCTGTGCAGCACAAAGCTAATTGCTGTCGCACCACTAGACTTTTGCGCCTGCACATAGCTGGTAACATCGAATTCGTACCAGATGTACTGCGTTCCATTAAGTGAAATGGGGGTTGGATTCAGTGGTGATGTGCCCAATCCAACCTGATTGTTCCAGGTCATCGTGCTCTCTGACCAGGGCGCACTCACCGCAAAGACATCGAGCGGAATGCTTGTGCCGTCGCTCGTATCGACACAGATGCGTAGTGTCGCACGGCTGATACTGCTGACACCGTTGAGACTGAACGCGAAGTAAGCGTTGCGATTCGAACCAACAGCAGAGGTGGTCTTCACCTCAAGCGTACTGGCAGTGCCAAAGTTGGTGGAGGCATAGATCCCATCGCGGACGTAGGTGTCAGCAGTCGGAGTCAGCACTTTCGGGGTGGTGGCAGGCAGGCCAAAAGCTTGAATGCGGTCAGTACCAACGAAGACCGTTCCGTGGGCAATGGTTGGAGTGCTATACTTACCACCGACTTGAAGCTGCGCCTCATTTTGATGCCAGGTCGTTGGATCGCTCCAGAAGTTCCAGGAATTGGAGCTGTTCCAGAGCAGGGTGAGATCGTTGCCGTCGATTGCATAGAGGATTGGATGCGGTGTGGTCGGACTAAGCAGCGAGGATGAGCGCCGCACATTCGCCGCCAGCACCCAGACGAGCGGGTTATTGCTTTTGTTGCTGGTGACTACCGGTGCGCCGGGCGAAAGGAAGAGCAGATTATTGTTGCTCAAATCGTTGATCAGATAGGGCCAGCGCCCGACGACCCCATTGTTATAGCCACCAGACGGGGAGATCCGCAGCCGCACGATGGATGGTGGCACGCTGTTTATTGTCGCTCCACCATCGCCATCAGTTGTCTTGCTGACACCGGAGATATACAGATAGTTAGTGCTGCCATTGTTAAAATAGGCTGGTGTGCTCCGCATCTTTGCATATTCAGAATTCCCACGCAGATCGGAATCGGGGCCAAAGATATTCAGCGGATGGGCAATGGGCGAGGCAAGCAGCGACTTCTCCGGAGAGCTAGTTGCAGAACGGTTAGTCAGGCTGCCTGGAAGCGACACCCGGTTGACTAGGTACATCGTGCCTTGCTTGCCACCGAAGACAACTAATTTTGGTGCGTCCGTCGTGGCCGGATCAAGGTCGATCGCAACCGGAGAACTGGCAGCAATATCAATATCGCCAATCTCTAGAGCTATATAGTTGGCAGGTGTGTAGCTGCCCTTCAAGCTAGTCAACAGTGAGTCAAATTTGAGCAGCGACTCACCCCAGGTATTGGGGGTAGTGTCATCGTTCGGGTGGTTACTGTTCCCCGTCGTCACATAAACATTCTTGTCGTTGTCGATGCTGACGCCGCCTGCGCCCCACATCCCGCCGTTGACTACCTGGGACGACTGACCGCCGGAGAAGGCGCTGAGGATCTTTGCTTTTGTAGTGTCGATCACGACCAGCCAGCCAGCCGCAGTGTCGTTATAGCCGCCAAACGGAATGTAGAGCTTGCTGCCGAGGGAACTGATATTGAGCGCACCGCGCTGCGACATCAGAGTTGCCGCTTCAAAGGTCGCCTTCCCGTTGCCACCGTTTTTGTTGATGTTGTTTATGTTGAGTGCCCTGTTGTTGATTGCAACACCCGCAGTCAGCCAACCGGGAGCGGTAGTACCGTTACTCAGATTCAGTGCGAAGACACGCCACTCACCCCCTGTGCCGTTGTCAACCACACTTGTGACATAAAGCCGCCCTGGAGAGTAGTTGGTGCGATCGATCACTGGAGTACTCAGGACACCCATCGGGATTGGCCCTTCCAGAAGCGAGGAGATCGGCACGACAACCGGTTTACCCAAACTGGTGTGCCAGAGGATTGTACCAGCTGCAACAGTGCCATTTGCGATCGCATTGACTGCATAGACATCGCCATTATTAGTTGCAGCAAAGACGACGTTGAAGGTTCCAGTGAAAGAACCTGTAGAAATGAAAACCTTATCGGCATAGAGCGGCGTGGCGTAGAGATGCGGCGCGTAGGTGACCCCACTGATAGTTACGCTGTTAAAGCGTGGCGAGTCCCAGAGTCGGCCGAAACCACCGTTGCGAACTACTGCAGGAGTGAGAATTGTCTCTGCATTGTTCCAGCCATGACGTTGACGGTTGCCATGAAACATCAAAGTGTCCTGAGCCTGTACCGGAAGGCTCTGGAGAACTCCGGCAAATAAAAAAGATGTTAAAAGAGAACAATGAATCCAAGACAGCATGGGTAGCTTCCAATTCGATACGAACTATAAAACGGTAAAAGTGTTACAAAGTGAAAAATACTTTTGTGAGGCGCTAAATAAATTTGCTGATTGTCCTTCTATCTTTAGAAATAACAGTCAGGTGTTTGAAATCGAGTAAGTAGGACGGCGTAAATAATTAAAGGTTTGTAGTGTTCGCGTAGCGGACAAAAAAGGGCTGGAGCCGCTTACTACGAACTCAATTGCAATATCAGCAGCAATTGCTACAGGACTCATATTTGATTGATTTTTGAAATACACGTAGGGTGCTGTACTCTCAGCAATAACACAACGCCAGTCCACTCAAGTCGGAAAACGCGCCCACACGGCTGGCTCCCCTACATATACTTGGATTTTTTCACACAATAAAATCGGATTACTATAGCACAATTGATATTGATGAATACGATGTCGAAAAAGTTCTGGAAAATTGGCGTGAGTTTTAATCACTCCAACAAATTGATGCAGCCGCTACTGTCTGTACGATTTTAGCTTCCGCGATTTCTTACAGCAGTTTTCATGTATTTGAACCACATCTGTCGTAGTAGGGGCGCAAGGCCTTGCGCCCCTACCGCGTGGTCTATTTACCTGAAAATAGCTGTAAGCAAGCAAATTTTGGTTAGACTCTATCGCATCTTATAAAACTTTATGCCCCCTAAGCCTCCTTCTAAGGAGGGAATTAGAGTAAGCCTTGTCTGCTATACATGAAAATTGGTGAGAGAGTTGACCTGGGGAACATCCTAGAGTGAAGATAAAAGGGTTATATCTCTTGCCAAAGTACTAAGCACATTTGATATCGCTTCATTTTCTTTCGTTTCCCTGGTTTTGGGGTAAAACGGAGGGTGAGAGCGATACGTATTAACGCGGCAAAAACTTGCAAAAGTATGCACGGATAGCTAAAACGTGCCTGGATGCAGAGGGTTAAACGCGCCGTCGCGTTACACCCCTGTGAAGCGTCAAGAAATAGGCGATTAAATCAAATTTTAAGCGATTTAATCATATATTTTGTAGCAGATACTTGTGGAAAAGCAAATGCAAGGTGTAAATGTTGTTATGAAAGTTGGCGATCGCGTCCGTGTTAAAGATTCGGTAGTAGTGTATCATCATCCTGAACATCGGAGTCAGGCTTTTGACATCAAAGGCACAGAAGGTGATGTCGTAGGTATTGCCACCCAATGGCGAGGCAGACCGGTAAGCGCTAATCTGCCGATTGTAGTCCAGTTTAGTAAAAAGTTTAAAGCCCATTTACGTGAAAATGAGTTAGAAGTCATCTAAATCACTTATCGCCGGCGAAACCACTGGAAAATATTCAGTTCGCCGCGCATTCTTTTAAGCTCTTGCCGATGCTGTTCTGCTGTTGTATAATACCATTCACAATAACGCTGAAACTCTGACCGTGACCGAACTTCGTGGTAGAACTGGTGGGTTGTTTGGTAAGCAGCAAAAGCTTCCTCAACTTGGGGTTGAGGGGATGGCATAATATAAGGTAAATTTTTAGACATAATGTTAATTGAGTTAGGAGTTCGGAGTTAAAAATTCATAATTCATAATTCATAATTTGATTAGAGCCAACCGCGTAAGCGATAAACTAAAGAACCAATGTACTCTTTTAAAGCGCTGGTAAATTCGTGCAAGTTGTCGGTATCAGGTAATAAATTCAGTATAGCGGCTTTGGGAGTGCTGCCGAGTTCTTGCAGTTCACCCTCACTCACAAGAAAGTCAGTGGGTGCAGGAATGGCATTAATTCCTTGACGCTGGAAAATCTGAAGCGATCGCGGCATATGCATTGCGGATGTTACCAATAATACTTGGCGAATGCCACGAGATGACAAAATTTTTTGGACATTTACTGCATTTTGATAAGTATTCAGAGATTCAGGTTCCTGGACAATTGCCTCAGTTGGGATACCAATAGATGTGAGTATTGTTGCCATATCTGCCGACTCTGGTGAACCACTTCCACGCCAATCAATGCGACCCCCGCTGAGAATGATTATAGGCGCTTTTTTTTGGCGATATAGTTGTGCAGCATAAATCACGCGATCGCCTGATTCACTCAAATCGACAGTAGGTCTTGGGAAAAAAGCTGATTTGGTTGCGCCACCCAAAACCACAATTGCTTCTGCAACTGGCATTTGGGCGGGTGGGAGATTTTGCCATTCTAGCGATCGCACTAATGATTTAGCAATCCAAGCATTACTACAAAATAGCAATAAAGTTAGGGCAAAGGCAATTGCGATCGCCGCAGTGAACGGTCGTTTCCACAACGTGACTAATGCTACTACCAAGCTGACGCAGGCTAGTCCTAGTGGATAAAAGAATAGTGGCAGTAATTTGGAAAGATATAAAAACATATTAGGGCATGGGGCATAGTCAGAGGACTGGGGGCTAGGAAAGAAGCAGGGGGCAGGGGGCAAGGGAGTGGAGTTCAAAGACTCATCAGCGAGTATTAAAGACTCATTCACGGAGTTCAAAGACTCATTCACGGGTATTAAAGACTCGTCAGCGAGTATTAAAGACTCATTAACGGAGTTCAAAGACTCATTCACGGGTATTAAAGACTCGTTGGCGAGTATTAAAGACTCGTTGGCGAGTATCAAAGACTTGTTCACGAGTATCAAAGACTCGTCAGCGAGTATTAAAGACTCATTCACGAGTATTAAAGACTCAGCCCCAATGCCCAAATACAACTCTTGGAGAGGCTGCGCCAACGGCTTCTCTACGAGACGCTCTTGCGTTCGCTCAGTACAAGTGCCCAATGCCTAATATTACTTTTCCCAAAACTTGAAATTGAAACTACTTCCAGGAGTGCGACGGTAACGGCGGGCGGTTCTTCTTGTTTGCCGTTTGTTGATCCTCTCGTTCGTTGGTTCAACTTCGCCCTCTTCTGATTCTTCAACTTGCAACTGAGTTCTAATTTCTTCCTTACTTCCCCACCAAGCAGTAATCCAGCCTCCAGCTAAAGCGCCTAATCCACCTAGCAAGATACTCATGGGTGCTGGATACCCTAAATATACAAAGCCAAGCATGAAAAATAACCAGTATTTCAGTCCTGTATCAACGCCATCAGAAGAGGCTACAGTTGGGGGCTGGGCGCTATTACTGGTTAAATTTGTGATCCAGGTGAGGATGAAACCCCCCATGATTCCTAAGAAGATGCTCAGGGCTGGTGCAGAGCCGGTCATTATTAATATAAATGTTAAAAATGCCCCAAATAACAGCTGAGAAAAGAAGCTGGGAGAAATACTGAAAAAGTCGTTCTTTTTGTCTGGCATAGGATAAAAAAACCTATTGGGGAATTACTAATTTTAATTGTGCCTGTTGTGGTTGAGTTGTATCCAAAATCTTTACGTAGGATTGTTCTTCTTCAGTGAAGGGTTCAGCTTGTTTCAGTTGTGAGGCTAATAAATCGGCGGTAGCATCAGCGATATCACCAGTGCGGTTATTCAGACGCTCTTTTAGAACTTCAAGGGGTGCTGTGCATTGGATAATCTGAAGGGGAAGTTGGTGCTTCGTAGCTTGAGCGATCGCTTCTTGCCGTAACTGCTGTTGATCATACTTGGCATCCAAAATCACTGAAAAACCTTGTTGAGCCAGGATAATTCCCAATGACAACAGGCGTGTGTAGGTTTTTTCGGTCATCTCAGGTGTATACAAATCATCGCCACCCTTTTCCCACAGGGGAATTCCCCCTAAATGTTTCCGCACCGCATCAGACCGAAGGTGAATCGCTCCCAGTTGACGGGCTAAATACCTTGCTATGGTACTTTTACCAGAACCCGACAACCCCGACATCAAAATCAGTTGTCCCAGTTTTGGTTTAGTGTACTCCCAAGCCTGTTTGTAATAATCAGCGGCGGTTTTTGTCGCTTCTTCCTTTTCTGTCGCAGGTACACTCGGATCGTCTAGCAAAAATGAAGTTACCTTTGCTCGAACATAAGCCTGACGACTCAAATACAAGGGCAGCACCTGTAAACCTTCCCAGTCTCCAGTTTGCTCTATGTAGGAATTCAAAAAAGCATTACCTAAATCTTGACGCCCCCGTGCTTCCAAATCCATCACCGTGAACGCCACATCGTACATGACATCAACAAACCGAAACGGCTCGTTAAACTCAATGCAATCGAACAGCAAGATTTTATCGTGCCACAGCGCAATATTTCTCAGGTGTAAATCCCCGTGACATTCACGAATATAATTGTTGTGAATTCTGCTAGCAAATAATTCTGGACGTTCTGCAAAAAAGTTATCTGTATAGGTTGAGTCGATGGGGGATATTATTCCCCGCACCTCTCAATTAAATCTGGGCGTGCGACTTTCACCGCACCCAGCTTCCGATGTTCTCAGCTTGCGCTTTTGCTCATGTGCTTGTAATCGTGGCAACTCTCGTGAATTGCTTCAAGATTATTTTTCTTCCAGTTGGCGTGATTTCTGTCGATGTGGTGCAGGTGAACCCGTTCTTCATCGAAAAATTTCAGACCGCAGGAAGCACATTTATGGCTTTGCTTTTTCAGGGCTTTAGAGGTTTCACCGTCGTAGAGCTTACTTTTACGTTCGCTCCAGTAGGCTATATCACCGTCATAGGGGGATTTTATTCCTGACACCATGACGTGTTTATTTTCGGAGTAGGGAACTGCTGGAAACGCCTTATCTAGTAATTTCTTGCTAGAGTAGCGGTCTTTCTTGGCTTCCTTATTAAATACCGTGTATGTTCTTTTCTGAATGTGGTACAGGGAATTCCTGGAGCCTTCCATCTTGCAGAACTTATGGTAATTTCTCCAGCCTCTAACTACCGGGGCTAATTTCTCAGCCTTTGTGGTAGCACCATAATTCGAGTTGTTGACGATGTGTTTTACTTGTCTTAGGAATGCTTTGTAATTATCCACTGAGGGAACACTTCTAAATTTTCCGTTTTTCTGGACTTTAAAGTGCCAGCCGAGGAAATCGAACCCATCTGTCGCGGCGGTAACTTTGGTTTTCTTTTGGCTTACATTCATTCCGCGTTTACGGAGAAACTCGCTGATTCTTTCAAGTATCTCTATCGCGTTATCTTCGGGTCGAAGTATAATAACCATATCATCCGCATACCGGATTGATGGTTCTCTCCACTTTCTCCATTTATCTTTGTGTCTGTGGATACTCTCAATCCCGTTGAGCGCGATGTTAGCTAGTAGTGGGCTAACTACTCCCCCTTGTGGTGTACCCTGTTCGGGGAATTCTGGGTTAACTCCTGCCTTGAGGCATCGGAAAATACCGAGTTTTAAGCCTTTCGGGGCGATGAGTTCATCCATAATTGCTGAGTGGTTAATCCGGTCAAAGCATTTTTCGATATCGAGTTCTATAACTCTTTTATCTATTCCGTTACTTTGTGAGCGTAGGTTGTCAAAGATGTGCTTTTGTGCATCATGGGCAGAGCGCCCAGTTCTAAACCCGTAGCTCCTGGCGTGGAAAGTGGCTTCGTGTGCTGGCTCCAGTGCATATTTTGCAAGGCATTGCCAAGCTCTGTCCGCGATGGTAGGTATCTTAAGCATTCTGGTAGTCCCGTCCTTCTTAGGGATGGGAATTTCCCGTAGTCCTTGATGCTTCCAATTTCCACTATTCATTTTCAGTAGTTCTTCAAGGTTGAAGCGTTCTTCAAATGAGAGGGATTTCTTACCATCAATGCCAGCCGTCTTTTTACCAGCATTTAGCTGAGATACTTGTCTTATTGCAAGAAATCGAGCCGAGGTTGATTTTAGAATAAGCTTTTGGAGTAACCGGGCTTTCCGCTTGTCTCCAACTTGAACAGCTTTCAATACGCGCTTTTGAAGGCGGAAAAGATTTCGGCGGAATTTCTTCCACGGTAATGCTCTCCAAGATTCACTAGTTCTGTAACTGTGTCTAATCATTTTCTCTTCTGGAGTTTGTATTTTCTGAACACCTCAGACCAATTACGGTCTGTCCTACCCGAATTGTGGGGATTCCTCCGCTCGTCTGGGCTACTTGGGGTTCGACTGCCCCTAGACCGACAATTCGTTTTTATTCGTTCCCTCGGAGAGATTGATTGTTCCGTTAGGTGTGGTCATTTCAACTACTGGATTCCCTTGACTCTTGCCGTTATTAAACAAAGATGCGGCGGGAATTAATTCTCCAGTGAAGTCAGGGATTTTGTGTTACGCCCTGCTTGAAACTAAGTTGTTTTTCTTGACCCGGTTTCACCGTGGGAACTCCCTATTAGCGCCAGTGTCAACCCGCAACGGCTGTCTGATTGCGCCCTGTTCCCAGCTTCACTCTACAAGAACCGAGCTTGTTCGGTGTGGGCAGTTAAGGAGTCAAATCTGAGTCTGATTGGTAGGGCTTTCACCTACATCTGACCGAGAGTTCAGCCTTTGATGACAGTAATCTGCTGTCGGGCTGGATTAGTTATTTACGGATTGATTACCGTGATTCACTAATCAACGAATCGCACTTGCTTTGTTTCTGTAAACTGCGCCTGAGTTTGGGGACCACCAATATACTTCTCAGTTTGCTGATAATTCTCGTCAAATGCAGCCTGGACTTTTGGCACTTCACCAAAACTGCGAATATAATCATTCGTCTGTGCTTGGGCATGGTATTGAGCCACGACCCGTCCCAACTCTTCTAAATGTGTCTCATTTAAGTTACCCTCTTCAAAAAGTGTACTTAATAGCGACTCTTGAGGAAACTGGCGCATCTTCAACGCATATTCTACAGCCTCAACCGTTCCCCCTAGCTGGTATTGCTCTCCTACCTGAGTTATGGGCAAAACTTCTAAATACAGTTCACCAGCACCCCGCTGATTTAACCGCAACTCTTCCTGAGAAAAATGCTGCCGCTTATCTAAGGTAGAAAAGTCCAAAAAGCCAAAATTCACAGGTTTTTTCAGCTTATAGGCGTAATCTCCAGTTAACAGCACATAAGAAATGTGGGTTTGAATTAGTTGAATGGGTTCTGTTACCGCATGGGGATAAAATCCCGGTTGCAACATTTGCTGAATTAAAGCTGGAAGAGTCGCTTCTGTCATCTCTTTCCTCTATGCTCTCTGCGCTTATGCGGTTCAAATACGAAAAACCAGGAGTTTCCCCCTGGCATCATCAAAAATTATTACACAGTTTAACTAGCTTACGAAGCTGTCTCTGCCTCTGTCTCTGCCTCTGCCTCTTCAGCATCAGCGTCAATTTGCGGTGGCAAAACGCTGACAACAAGTCGCTCCAATTCCGCTAAAGGTGTCACACCTTCAGGAAAGGGTATATCACTAATACTCAAGCTGTCTCCAATTTGCAGGTTAGAAACATCGATTTCAATTACATCTGGGATATTCTCAGGCGCACAACTCACTTGCAATTCCGTGACAACAGTATCTAACACACCACCTTCTTGTTTAACACCAACTGGATTTCCCACAAAACGCAAGCGTACTTCTACAGTGGTGTCGCCGTGACCAGCAACCGCGAAAAAGCTGAGGTGGTAGGGCGTACCTTTTGCGGGATGGAGCTGAAGTTCCCGTAGCAGGGCGTTGCCGCGCCAAGGTACATCAGTAATGTTTAAATCAATCAAGGTGTTGTTGACTGAAGCTCTCTTGAGCAAGCGCTCAACAGTTTTGGCATCAATGGTCAGAGAAATTGACTCTGTACCCTTGTGACCGTACAAATTGGCAGGTATCAGTCCAGAACGGCGTAAAGCTCTGGGCTTGCTGCCTTCTGGGCGTTTTTGAGATTCGACTGTAATAGCCATAGAAGTTGTTAGTTGTTAATTAGAGTTAGGAGACGCGATTAATCGCGTCTTTACAGGAGTTTGGAGTAGAGACGCGATTAATCGCGTCTTTACAGGAGTTTGGAGTAGACGCGATTAATCGCGTCTGTACAGGAGTTTGGAGTTTTGATTTAATTACTCACTCTTCACTTTTAACTGTTAACTCCTTCACTCTTAACTTTTAACTAAGCACTTAGCAAGGTAGCAGGTGTGCCGTCGGCCTGCAATAAAGCGCGTTTGGGCCCGTGGATGGGGTCTTCTACGATTATGGTTTGATCGCGGCTAGCTCCTAGTGAGACGATCGCGATCGGGACTTCCATCAATTCAGCGAGGAATTTTAGATAGTCCAGTGCTTGCTGTGGCAACTCTTCTAGGGTGCGGCAGTGAGTTGTTGACACTTGCCATCCTGGTAAGGTTTTATAGATGGGGCGACATCTGGCAAATTTACGGGAACTGGTGGGGAAGTGTTCGGTGCGATCGCCATCTATGTCATAGGCGACACAAACTTGGATTGACTCTAATTCATCGAGGACATCCAGTTTGGTGAGCGCCATACAATCCATGCCATTAATCCGCACGGCATAGCGACCGATGACGGCATCAAACCAGCCACAGCGCCGTTTACGTCCGGTGGTTGTGCCAAATTCGGCACCGCGATCGCACAACAATTCTCCCAACTCTCCATCCAATTCGGTGGGAAATGGCCCCTCTCCCACTCGTGTCGTATAGGCTTTCGACACCCCAATTACTCGGTCAATCATTGTCGGCCCTACACCTGTACCAACGCAAGCCCCCCCGGCCACAGGATTAGAGGAGGTGACATAGGGATAAGTTCCATGATCTAAATCCAGAAGCGTGCCTTGTGCGCCTTCAAACAAAATATTGCGCCGTCGCTGAATCGCATGGTATATTTTTAACGATGTATCAATAACGTAAGGTCGCAAGCGTTCTGCATAACCCAGATATTGTTCAATCACCTCTTGTGCATCTAGAGGCGGCAAGTTGTAAAGCTTTTCTAAAATGACGTTTTTATAATTAATCGTCCACTCCAACTGCTCACGTAGCCCATCGGGGTCCATCAAATCTAAAACTCGAATGCCTGTACGTTCAGATTTGTCAGCATAAGTCGGCCCAATGCCCCGACCTGTTGTGCCGATCTTATGGCTTCCACGTCGTTCTTCCGATGCCTGATCAATCAACCGATGATAAGGCATGGTTACGTGGGCTGTCTCAGATATCAGCAGGTGGTCAGTGGAAATATTTAATTCTTTTAGTTGGTCGATTTCTGCGATCAAAATCTGTGGATCGATGACTGTTCCACAGCCGATAATGCAATCGGTATTTGGATACAAAATACCAGAGGGAATCAAGTGTAGTTTAAAGGTCTGACCTTTTACTACAATCGTGTGTCCAGCATTGACACCCCCTTGGTAACGTACTACAACATCTGCTGAACGGCTGAGTAAGTCAGTTATTTTACCTTTTCCTTCATCGCCCCATTGGGCACCTATGACAATGACGTTAGCCAAGAGCTTATATTAAGAAGTAAAGTTTCCACAAACTATAATTATTAACATATTGTTTGAATCATGTCAAGCTTATTCCAGAATAACTTTGCTGTTCTCAATTCAGTTAAAAGCGCGGTTACAAACCACACGCGAGTTGCAATAAGAGTGGCTCGCCGGACGCCAGTCGCTCATGGGGAGCCACTGCGATGGACGGGTTAAGAGGCATAAAGGAGGCAGTGCGCTCGGCGGTTGGTCGGCGACGCAGGTTCGACTGCATAATCGCGGGTAGGTTGTAGGACGCGTCGAGCGATCCTACATCGGTGCCAGGCGCAACAATCTTGTCGATCTGGTCGAGAACCTGGTCGTCTAGGATGACCTCGGAGGCCGCGAGTAAATCGTCGAGGTGCTCCATCTTGCGCGGAGCGATGATCGCCGACGTTACGCCGGTGTGAGCCATCACGAAGGGCAATGCCATGTGCATTAGCGACAGCCCGGTTTCCTCTACTATTGGAATAAGTCGTTCGATCGAGACTACATCACCATGGGACCGGGCCGTCCTCGTCTGAGAACGTGCCCGTCGGACCGTCCGCACCGATGAGCGCGAGGCGGACGGCTTCACGTGCGCCCTGTTCGACGGTGCGCGTGCCCGCGAAGTTGTTGAGAGCCGTAGAGGTGAAACCGGGGCACGCGGCGTTGACCTTGATGCCTGTCGATTCGAGGGCAAGGGCAAAGGCGAGCGTCACTGCGTGAGCCGCCGATTTCGACACTGAGTAGTTGCCGAACATGGCGCGGTGCGGGTTCGCGGGGTCTGAGTTTAACGTGAGCGAGCCACCTGAGCTTGCGGTATTGACGATGCGCCCAGCTGGCGCTTCACGCAGGAGCGGCAGCATCGCTTGCGTGACGGCAATGACGCCGAACACGTTCGTCTCGAACACCGCGCGCACGTCGTCGAGAGGCGCGACGGTCAGGAGACCGGACTTCGCGCTTTCCGCGAACTGCCCGCTCTGCTTGGGCGCATGCGATATGCCCGCATTGTTCATGAGCACGTCGAGGCGGCCGAACTCGTTCCGGATGCGCGTCGCTGCGGCATCGATGGAGGCCTGATCCGTGACGTCAAGCTGGACGGCGTGGGCATCCGCGCCGATGCTCTTCGCCGCGGTCTCCCCATCCTTGAAATTACGCGACCCGACGAGCACGGTGAAGCCGTGCGCCGCGTGATCCTTCGCGATTTGAATACCGATTCCTTTGTTGGCCCCGGTGACCAGGGCGACGGGTTTGTCCTGCATAGTAATCTCCTTTTTTGCATCGATGTGTGGTCTACGCCGCTGTGCTGTGCTAAATTGGCTCAAGCGGAACTACATTCCGCATCATACGGAACAGTGTTCCGTATTGTCAAGTGGAGAGTGAAAATGAGCAAGAAGGCGGACGGGAAAAGTGATGACCACGGGCGCGAAGCCCCGAAGTCCCGACCCTTGCGTGCCGACGCGCAACGGAATACGGACGCGTTGCTGGCAGCGGCGCTGGCGGTGTTCGCCACTTCGGGAGTGGACGCTCCTGTACGGGAGATCGCCGTCAAGGCGGGTGTCGGCGTGGGCACCGTGTATCGCCATTTTCCGCAACGCTCGGACCTGATCGTGGCGGTCTTCCGTCACCAAGTCGACGGCTGTGCTGACGCCGCACCGATCCTGGCGGCGGAATATGCGCCGGGCGAGGCGCTGGCTCTTTGGATGCAGCGCTACGCGGACTTCATCGCGACCAAACGCGGACTTGCAACAGCCTTGCACTCTGGAAACCCGGCATTCAACACTTTGCCCACCTACTTCGATAAGCGACTCAGGCCCGCGCTACGAGCATTGCTCGACGCAGCGGCTAGAGCGGGTGAGGTGCGTACCGATATCGAGCCAGACGACCTACTGAGAGCGGTTGCGAGCCTGTGTATGTCGGCTCACGACGACCAAACCGACTACGCGCGCCGCATGGTTGCTCTGCTCGTCGACGGGTTGCGATACACCGCCAGCCCATCGGTGAACACGCCTTCCGAGCGCGAGTCAGTTGGCTCGGATCTGAACACGACACCGACCGACAGGCCAGATCGGTTGTAAGCAACCACACCGCAGCGCGGAAGCAGGGAAGGTATAGGACGTATGGCCGATTGCGAGATGCGTTATCAGTCAAGCGAATGATACGAGTTGATCGAAACCTTGCTGAGGCGTGTCAAAGTTGACTGGCCGGTTGCCTCTTGCGGTCATACCCATCGCGGCGGTCTTAACGTGCTTTGTTTTTCCGTTTTCTGAGACGACCCCTGGTAATGCCTCCCGTGATGCCTCGCTTGGCGAGATGCCAAGTATGGGGTGAGGGGAGAACTGCGACCCGCAGCGCGACCCATACGCACGCGAAGAGTTGGACAGCTTTTTGGACGATTTCTTCTAAGAATTCCGGCTTATCCCGGTAATCTGTTCTTAAATTATGTAACAATTCAGGCGCTGTTTTTATACTAACTAAAATTATAAAACCCTCTTGCAATAATGCTTTCAGCTATGTATGTACATGGCTAGCGAAGCTGATTATTTTTCTTCTCGATTTTCTTATCTCGGTTTTCTGTTCCATTGATACTCACACCCCTAATCACGTCGTCAAACTTACCAACGACCAATTTTACCAACTGTCTGGGGATAATCCTGATGTCAAATTCGAGCGCAACGCCAAGGGAGAATTAATTGTAATGCCAGCAACGGGGGGAGAAACTGGAAAATGCAATGCCAAGCTTACTACACGGTTTATTCTGTGGAACGAACAAACCCAATTTGGAAAAGTATTCGACTTTTCCACTTGCTTTAAACTTTCCCCAATCGTTCTCCCGATGTATCCTGGATACAATTACAAAGATGGAATGCACTAAGTACTGAATAGCGCGAGAAATTTCCTCCCATCGCTCCTGATTTTGTTTTAGAGCTAATCTCCATTTGATAGTTTGAGCGAGATGCAAGCCAAGATGGGCGAATATACGGATGCAAAAGTGTGACTTGGTTAGCTAATTTTTCAAAAAACACGTCGAAATTTATACATAATGACAACCAAAAGAAGTATTAGAGTCCCTCACCAGCTTGTCTGGAGAAGATATATTACCTGGTTTTGTTTTGGATTTACGGATAGTGTGGGGTTAATTACAATTCCAAACAATAGACGTTGCAATCAAACGTCTCTACAGATGTGATTGATAGGAAAATTATCTGAACCTAACTGCATTGGCTATAATACTGCTAAAAATGAATTTATATTAAAAATCAGCGGATTTATTTATGACTATTATGTATAAATCATCATCCCCAACAATCCAAATATTTACAACTTTAACAGATTGTATTTTGTTACCCGTGCTATCAAAATCCTTAAAATATTCTCAGTATTTGTTTTTAATCTTTAATCTTAATTGATGGAGGTCATCTGCGGCAGAAAGGGCGATCGCATGATCAAAAAATGGTATCGAGTTCAAAAGCTGAAAGCAATATTTATCCTAGCATTGGCAGTTGTATTGACTAATGCTGTAGTCTCCTATAGCAACACTGTTAAGCTGATTCACAATCAGCAATGGGTGACATCCTCCTATGAAGTTATTACCCAACTTGAAAGTATCCAATCTCTACTCAAAGATACTGAAACTGCACAACGTAATTACCTAATTACAGCAGATGCAGATGATCTACAAACCTATCTTGCAGCCTATCAACAAACTAATAGCAATATTCAGATTCTCAGAAATTTAACTACTGATAACCATCAAAAGCAGCAGTGGATTTCTTTGCTGGAGCCAAAAATTACTAACAGGCTCAACATTCTGCAACAAGAAATTTACCTCAGACAAAACCAGGGATTAGAAGCAGTTCGGCAGCAAATATTATCTGATAAAGACAAGCAAATCGGCAAAGGAATCCAGCAGCTAATTCACGACTCTTTAAAGGCGGAGCAAAATTTATTACAGCAGGGAATGCAGCAGTTACAAGCAAGTTCCCAAAAGGCGATAGTTACATTTTTTATCGCTGCTATTGTGGATTTGGTGCTGGTGACGCTGCTGTATGACTTGTTGTGGCGTTATATCAGGCAACTTCAGCAGACGGAACTGACCCTACGCCAAAGCGAAAATCGTTTACGAGCCATGATAGATGCAGAACCAGAATGCATCAAGTTAATTGCCAGGGATGGCACCCTTTTAGAAATTAATGCCTACGGGCTGGCAATGATGGAAGTGGAAAGTGCTGATGTCTTGATTGGTAAACCAATTGATGCCGTAATTGTGCCAGAGTATAGAGCAGCCTTTGCCGACTTGCATAAAAGTATTTGCCAAGGTAACAAGGGGACTTTGGAGTTTGAAATCGTTGGATTTAAAGGCACCCACCGCTACATGGAAACCTATGCTGTACCATTGCGTAACGAATCTGATGGTACATTTATCTATTTGGCACTGACGCGAGATATAACCCAGCAAAAACAGGCAGAACAGAAAATCCGTGAACAAGCTGCGTTGCTAGATGTATCAACTGACGCGATTCTGGTGCGAAATATCCATAACGAAATATTATTTTGGAATAAAGGTGCTGAACGTCTGTACGGCTGGAAAGCTGAGGAAGTTGTGGGTAAAGATGTTTTGCAAGTTTTATATAAAGAGATTTCACCACAGGTAGAAGATGCTTACTTAAGGGTGATGAATACGGGTGAGTGGCGGGGTGAGTTGCATCAACTGACAAGGGAAGGTAAAGTAATTATCGTTGAAAGTCGGTGGACACTGATCCGAGATGATAATGGACAACCCAAATCCATCTTGAGTGTGAACACCCAAATTACGGAGCAGAAACAACTGGAAGCTCAACTTCTGCGATCGCAACGTTTGGAGAGTATCGGCACTTTAACTAGTGGCATCGTCCATGACCTCAACAATATACTATCCCCAATTTTAATGTCAGTTCAACTCTTGCAGAAGAAATTGCCTGATTCGCAGAGTCAGCAAATACTGCAAACTTTAGAAAATAATGTTAAACGTGGCGCTAATTTGCTCAAGCAAGTGTTATCTTTTGCGCGGGGCATCGAAAGTAAACAGACAATTGTCCAAATTCAGCCATTGATGGCAGAAATTGAGCAAATTATCGCTCAAACATTCCCTAAATCCATCATTTATCAAACAGATATCCCCAAAAATCTGTGGAACGTCTGTGGAGACACAACTCAACTACATCAGGTGCTGATTAATTTAGTAGTCAACGCCCGCGACGCTATGTCCAATGGCGGCATTTTAAGGATTGCGGCGGAAAATGTGGTGATTGGTGAACATTCTACCCAGATAAATATTGATGCTAAAGTGGGTTCTTATATTGCGATCGTAGTGACAGATACTGGTATGGGGATGTCGTCGTCAGTCCAGAAACAGATTTTTGAACCATTTTTCACTACTAAAGAGGTAGGCAAAGGTACAGGTTTAGGACTTTCCACGGCGTTGGGTATCATTAAGAATCACGGTGGTTTTGTCAATGTTTACAGTCAGATAAGTAGAGGGACTCAATTTACAGTCTACTTGCCTGCCTCAACATCCAGAGACACACATTCGCTCTCTCAAGAATTGGAATCGGTTATAGGAGATGGCTAATTGATTTTGCTAGTGAAACTATCACAAACTACAAAAATCCTATCAACCAAAACTTTCTGCCCATGTTGGAAATTGATTAATAGAAACAAAAAATATTAGTTAATATGATACGCCGTTATCACTATTCTCTTGTCTGGACTATATACAGATTCGACTCTTGGGTATTCGTTATGAATCCACCATACTTTTATTCTATTAGACTGTGCAGGTGCGCTACCTGAGATTGAATATCCTGCCTGAGTCATTAAGGTTTCAAAAGTATTTGAGTCGAGAACTGTACAATTAAAAGCTGTTATCCCCTGTATTTGATGTCTGTTTAGGGTCATAGCTACCCTGGTAAGTTGTAAAAATTCTATATCCTGGTAATACTAAAGCAATTCCAGTTAACTCGTGAATTTTACCGGGATATTTATAGGGAATATCATCTGGTACGCTCCCACCAATGCGAAAACTAAAACCAAGTAACCATATATACAAACCAGGTAGTAGTAAATCCATGCTATATGCGATCGCTCTCATTGCCTCATTTTCTTTGAAAGAAGCACAATTTCTGGCTATAGCTAATTTTTTGGAAATATTTTTCAGGTTTGTGGTTTGTAACATGGTCTTAATTTCAATCCCCAATAGGGATTTAGTAAGTTTCAAGCGTTTCAATCCCTATGAGGGATAGGTGTTTTGCAACATCCTAATTCTAACAAATGGGTAACATAACGACTTGGAAATCTTTGCTAACAAACGGGTATTGTTTCAATATCCTGAATATGGGCTTGTTCTAAATCACTCACAACGGATCCAAGACTGCTCGGTTAAGCCTAAAAAATCACTTCGGTGTAGGTTGGTTTGAGGAACAAAACCCAACATTTTCAGGGATTTGTTGGGTTTCACTCCGTTCAACCCAACCTACAAATCTTTTTAACCGAGTAGTATTGACAATGGATTTTGGTTGACTGTTTATAACTAAAACATCATCTAATCCAAGTTAATCGCTTATTTTTAAGCTTAAAGTATTTCAATTAAATCAACTTTGTTTGAGCTAACCACAAATGAGTTTAAAAGTGAGAAAAATCAAACTACTGGCTTTGATATTAATTAGTTTTGCAATGGTGTTGTGGTTTAATTTGCGTTCCTCAATACCGTCAATACCAACTGTTGCATCTTCACAATCAAAAACTATCCGCTACTTTGAGCGCACTTTGCCCCAAAGCATCGCTCACATCCTGTTAATTCCAGCTAATAGCAGATTTTTGGTAACTCCTGCACTATCACAGAAAGTAGCCACTATAGAGGAATTTGCCCATAAGCATCGAGCCATAGCTATCTTGAACGCAGGCTTTTTTGACCCAGCCAACCAAAAATCTACATCATATATTGTCATACAAGGGAAGTTAGTAGCTAATCCCAAGGAAAACGAGCGGCTGGTGAATAATCCCAACTTAAAACCTTACCTGAGTCAAATATTCAATCGCACAGAATTCCGCCGCTACTTATGTGGGCAAACTATCCGCTATTCGATTGCCCTACACAGTCAGTCACCACCAGCAGGTTGTCAGTTAGTCGATGCCATAGGCGCAGGCCCACGCCTGTTACCAGAACTCACCTTAGTAAAAGAGGGCTTTGTGGATAATGCCAATAAACGAGATGCACTTGGTAGCAACCAACCCAACGCCAGAACTGCCGTGGGTATCACCCGTGATGGCAGCGTTGTTTTAGTTATGGTGGCTCAAAAACCCTCGGTTTCCGCGAACTCTGGGGTGTCCTTGCCAGCATTAGCTGATTTGATGAAAACCCTTGGTGCTGATAAAGCGATGAATCTGGATGGAGGGAGTTCGTCTTCGCTTTATTACAATGGCAAAACCTTTTACGGGAAGGTTGATTTGGAGGGAAATCCTATCAAGCGTCCCGTGAAGTCAGTTTTGCTGGTTCAGGAAAACTAGTATAAAACGTTATCTGAGGGAGCAAATCTTTACTTTCACTCTTAATTCCAAATTTGCACAAGTATTTATTCCGCTCACAGCCGTGACAGGGAACGTCAGGCAGATACACTAGGCACACGCCTAATTGTTGTCACTGGCTTGCATAATTTAATGGTGACGTTAGAAAAACAAAAAAAAATGCTCCTCCTAGTTGATTATCTTCTCACCCAGGTGGTAATAAACGAGTTAGTGATTTAGAAAATCTCATTATCCGTAGTAGTTACAACCGTTATGCCTATAAAGGAGTCGGGCATCATGCAGAAATTCAAGCACAGTGAAAAAGCTACTTGAAGAGAAAAAAGCAAGAGAGGAAAAAAATAGCCTTTTTGATGAATCAAAAAACAGAATTATTTCGTCATTTAAACTATCAATTCCCTACCTATTTCTACTGGAGGATGATTTATGTCATCACAACTGCTACGATTTATATCTTTAGGCAGTCTTGGCTTATCTTTGTGTCTGGGCAATTCAGCAGCAATCGCACAATATGATTCTACTGGCGAGGGTGTAGTAGTACCAACAGTACCATCAGGCGGCAGTTCAGCACCAGTACCAATAGACACATCGACAGGCATACCACCTTCACCCTCACCTGACGGTACAACTCGGTTTACCTGTCAGACTTACAATGGTCAGTATACTGTCATGTATCAGCCACAAAGTCAATCCGGACAATTCTTTCCTTGGGCGGCACCTGCGACTTTGGGCGGTGGTTGGGATGCACAAAGGCGTTGTACAGCAATTGCCAGTCGTTTAGAACTTTATCGCCCAGATGGCTTACAAGAACTCCAGACAGCTGTAGAAAATAACGAAAATATTGTCTGCGTCACAACTGAAGCTAACCCAACCTGTAGAATTGTGTTGACAGTACCGCCTGGGAAAGACCCCTATGTTATCCGCAATAGTGTTTTCCAAAACTTGACTACTGCTGACAGTGGACAGCAGACTATAGCCGTTAATACTTATGGCGATCGCAGTAGTGGAGGCAACGAATTATATAATTTAGGACGCACACTTCTAGGCAGTGGTAATAATCGGGTTAGTTCATCTAGAAGTGGGATTAATCTAAAACCTTTCCTCGATCGCAAAGATGGCGGCACCGGAAACAATTTACGGAGTGGAGTAGCAATTCGTCGTCAGTCTCAGCCTAACGGTGCTCGTCTAAATCCTCAAAATTTCCGCTAATATCTAACCGAAATACTGAAATACAGATTTGAATTAAGGTGGGCTGTTACCCACCTTAATTCAAATCCAGTGAAAAACCGCTGATTAATATTATGTCCGGTAAATTACTTCTAATCTGCCTGTGATTGCGAGTGTCACGCTGAGAATAATTGCTGTGGGACAAAAGCATCCCCAAACTTGCAATCATTTTTTGTCTTAACCTTTTGCTAGCTGTTTCTTAATCTAACTGGGATAGTTTGAGGATGCCCAATTAAGAACTAATACTAAAAAGTCATGTAGCTGTCTTCTCACAAGCTCTAAGAATAGTGGTTTGGAAGACGTATTTTATCTTGTTCATATTAATATTGCCTTCACCGTACCCCTGCTCTTAAGTAAGCTACGCGTAGCGGACGCACCAGAGGGTGTTGGCATAGCCATCACTCTAACTGCAAAGTACATCTTTGCAGTCAACGGTCTTTTACTGGTAATAAAAATGACATTTACACTCCAACTTCTTCACGTTTCGGATTTTGAATGTGGCATTGACATTATCAGTACTACTACAGCGCGGCGGAAATAAACAACCCATTTCAAATCAACGAAACGTTTACGCTGTATTTCTTTTGACTTTTGACTTTTGACTTTTGACTTCCGCCTTGCGGTACTAGCCCTCAGACTTCTGATGCTGTTTGTTTCTCAGCACTACTAAATCGCTTACAGACTAATTATTGATATCGACAAAATTGGGAGTTAGAGCTAAATAAGTATCATTTCTTCAGCCTCAAATGTTTGCTCATCTTTACCCACTTTGAATCTACTCCAGAACTAACTTATGGTAACTACTAATACAATCCGCTTTTCCCAATTCAATGCTTCCCTAAACCGCAACACCCAAGGTCAATTAGTGACCGATTTGTCAACCCCTGATAATGCTCAGGCAAAAGCTGTTGCGGAAATAATCCAGCGTAACAACCCGGATGTGCTGCTAATTAATGAGTTTGACTACTCCCAAGAGGCAGTTAAACTATTCCGGCAAAATTATTTAGCCATCAGCCAAAACGGTGCGACTTCCGTTGACTACCCCTACTTCTACATCGCTCCCTCCAACACGGGTATTGCCTCTGGATTTGACTTGAACAACAACGGCGCAGTAGTTACAACCCCAGGCAAATCAGGATATGGCGATGATGCCTTCGGATTCGGTGATTTTCCTGGTCAATACGGGATGTTGCTGTTGTCCAAATATCCCATTGACACTGCCAACATCCGCACCTTCCAAAACTTCCTCTGGAAGGATATGCCCAATGCTTTGCTTCCCGATGATCCCACAACACCACAGCCAAATGATTGGTATTCTGACCAGGAACTCAAAGTTCTACGCCTCTCCTCCAAGAGCCATTGGGATGTACCCATTCAGGTGAATGGGAAAACAATTCATGTCCTCGTCAGCCACCCCACACCCCCAACCTTTGATGGGCCGGAAGACCGCAACGGCAAGCGCAACCATGATGAGATCCGCTTTTGGGCAGATTACATAACTCCTGGTAAAGGCGATTACATCTATGATGATATCGGTAAAACGGGCGGTATTGTTGCTGGTTTAGACTTTGTGATTATGGGTGATCAAAATGCTGACCCCGTAGATGGTGACAGTTATAACAACGCTATCCGGCAACTATTACAAAATCCCAATATCAATACCAATGTCATCCCTGCCAGTCTTGGTGGCCCCCAACAAGCAAACTTACAAGCTGGTGCAAACGCTAGCCAAAAAGGTAATCCTAGCTTTGATACCGCTGACTTTGCTGATACAACTCCCGGAAACCTGCGGACTGATTACGTTCTACCGTCCGCTGACCTGACAATTGCCAACTCAGGAATATTTTGGCCGCTGAATACTGAGCCGACATTCTCCCCAGTAGGTATTTTTCCCTTCCCCAGTTCTGACCATCGCTTGGTATTCGCAGATGTGCAAACTAGACCAACTCAAGCAGGTAAAACCATTTCTAATGTGGTCTTTGAAAGACAGACTACCTTCGCTACTAGCTTTATTCCTGCTGGTGCTGCGGGAACTGTGAATGGAGTTTCTACTCCATTAGGTGGACTGTCAGGTGTCACTTATGATGCGGCTAATAACCGCTACTACGCTATCTCAGACGATCGCTCCCAAGTTGCCCCTGCCCGTTTTTATACCTTCACTGCTGATACTGGGGTGACTTTTACCAATGTCACGCCTCTGAAAGATACCAAAGGCAACTTTTTTGCAACCAACAGTCTTGACCCTGAAGGCATTGCTTTAACCAATAATGGGACAGTCTTCATCTCTTTGGAAGGCGAAGTTAATCCTACTGCTAGTCGCGTTACTAATCCCTTTATTAAGGAATTTTCCCTTACAACAGGGCAAGAAGTGCGCTCGCTACTTATCCCCAGCAAATTCCTACCAGTAGTAAAAGACACTAACGGCGATGGGATTGTAAATGCAGGTGATACGCAGATATCAGGTGTTTATAATAATTTGGCATTTGAAAGCCTCACGATTACACCTGACCAGAAAACCCTATTCACCGCTACTGAAAACGCGCTATCCCAAGATGGATTAAAAGCTTCACTCACCAGTGGTAGCCGTTCCCGGATTCTGCAATACAATCTGGTTACTGGACAGCCAGAAAAGGAATACCTTTACATCACCGATGCGTTGGCGCAGCCCCCCGTAGGGATCGCTCAAGCACCTAACCCTAGCACAGGCTCCGCTGACAATGGGTTGGCGGATTTATTGGCAATAGATAATCGTGGTACTTTCCTTGCGTTAGAACGCTCCTTTGCCCAAGGTGTAGGGGACACCATCAAAATTTATGAAGTTTCTTTGCAAGGTGCAACTGATATTAGCTTCTACAATTCTCTGAATAATTTGAGTGCTGAGCAACTAGCAGCTATTAAACCTGCTCAAAAGCGTCTTTTGTTAAATTTAAATGACCTGAATCTACCCACTGACGCCAATCACCCGAATGGAGTAGATAACATTGAGGGTCTTGCCTTCGGCCCCAAACTAGCAGATGGTCGTCAGTCGATTGTGCTAGTGAGTGACAACAACTTTAGTAGCACCCAATTTACCCAAATCCTCACTTTAGGTGCAGACTTAGTTCCCACCGCTGCACCTACAGTAGAAACTCGTCCTAATTTATTTGATGATCCGGCGCTCCCCACATCTCAACGGGCTGATGCTGATGACCCTGCCATCTATGTTAATGCCACAAATGCTGCTGATAGTTTAATATTAACCTCAGTAAAAAATGCTGGACTGCGGGTTTATGACCTATCTGGTAATTTGTTGCAGACACTTAATCCCGGTGGCATTCGGTACAACAACATTGACCTGCAATACGGTTTTAAATTAGGCAATCAATCTATTGATATTGCCGTAGCTAGCGATCGCGGCAATGATAAACTAGCAATCTTCAAAATTAACCCCAACCCCAGCCCCCCTGGTCACTATTTGGAAGATATCACCGATCGCAATATTGGCACTATCTTCCAAGCATCACCTTTTGAACCTCCCTATTCTGCATCAACTCGCAGTTCTTACGGACTTACCTTATACCGTAGCCCCGTAACTAATGATTACTATGTCTTTACCAGTCGCCGCCAAACTGGAGATATAGCTCAGTTCAAACTAATTGACAAAGGTAATGGCAAAATTGGCGCTGAACTGGTGCGGGAGTTCACCATCCCCTCACCGACGACAGCAGGGCGTTCTCCCCAAACAGAGGGTATGGTGGTTGACCAAGAAACCGGCTTTCTCTACATAGCCCAAGAAGATGTGGGCATCTGGAAATTCCAGGCAGAACCAGATGGTGGCACAACAGGCAAGCTGATCGATCGCGTCCGTTTTGAGGGTGGTTCTCACCTTACCGATGACGCAGAAGGGTTGACCATCTACTACGGCAAAAACGGCACAGGTTATCTGCTAGCATCCAGCCAAGGCGATAGCACCTTTGTTGCCTACACCCGTGAAGGCAATAACGAATATGTGGGTAACTTTGCTATTGGTAACAATGGCTCAATTGACAGTGTACAAGAGTCAGACGGCGCAGATGTAATTAACGTGCCACTGGGGCCTAACTTCCCATTTGGTTTATTTGTTACTCAAGATGGCTCCAATGAACCTGCTAAGACAATCGATGGTGAAAACGTCAACTCTAACTTTAAGTTGGTGCCTTGGGAGAATATAGCCAATACCTTCCCCAATTCTCTAAATATTGACACCACAAGTTACGATCCCCGCAATCCTGTTGCCCAACCCAAGCTGACGATCTATGAATTTGAAGACTTACCTAAATTAGGAACAACCTCTAAAGGTCAAGATATTTTCTTGGGTGGTTTCTCCGGGTTGTATTTCCAAGGGTTTGCAGCAAATGGCAACTTGAAATTTGTCACCAATACAGACCGTGGCCCCAATGGAGAATCTAATGGTTCAAACAGACCATTTTTCTTACCCAACTTCCAGCCTGAAGTAGTCAGCTTTGAACTCAACCGCAGTACAGGTGAAATCAATATTACCAACACAACAAAGCTATTCCGCCAAGATGGGACGACGCCATTAACTGGACTACCTAATTTGCAAGCTGGGGCAAATGGTACCGCCTATACAGATGAAATTGCCGTGGACTTAGACAACCAACCCCTAGCAAACGATCCTTTGGGTGCAGACTTAGAAGGGATTGTAGTTGCGAAAAATGGAGATTACTGGATGGTAGATGAATACCGTCCGGCAATTTACCACTTTGATGTTGATGGTAAGTTGATTGACCGCTTTATTCCCCAAGGAACTGCCACAGCACCCAATCCAGATCAACCAGCTGGAACTTTTGGCACTGAGGTATTGCCAGCAGTTTATGCCCAACGCCGCAATAACCGGGGATTTGAAGCTGTAGCGCTGGAAGGTAATAAATTATATGCTTTTATTCAGAGTGCGATCGATAATCCCGATGTTGCCAATGATGCGACTTCCAAAGCTTCTCTCAATCTGCGAATTTTGGAGTTTGATATTGTCAGCAAGCAAGTAACAGGAGAGTATTTATATCGCCTACAAGGTTTACCAGGAACCGATAAGATTGGTGATGCAGTCTCTTTGGCTAACGGCAAATTTGCGGTAGTTGAGCGAGACGACAATGCTACATCTGCTGGTAATAAACTAATTTACCAAATTGATTTAGCCGGGGCGACCAACATCAACAACCCTGCTAACTTTACCTTGCCAGCTGGTAAGACTATTGAACAACTTACCACTGCTGAGTTAGCTGCTGCCAATATTACCCCTGTCACTAAGAGCCTAATCGCTAATGCTGCTCAGTTGGGTTATACCGGAGTGGAAAAATTAGAAGGTCTAGCACTGGTAGCACCCAACACTCTAGCCTTGATTAACGACAACGACTTCAACGTTACGGGTAATACGGCTGCTGAAAAACTTGGCATTCTCGAACTACCCAATAACCTGACAGGTGTACAGCCTACTTTCCCGGACGGTTTTGGTTCTAGTAACAGCGATACTGTCAATCTTCAGCCAGGACAATTCTTTAGTGCAGGTGACGGAGCAGACTTTGTAGAAGGCGCTCAAGGTAACACAATCCTGGCTGGAAACGGTGATGATACAGTACTTGCAGGTAATAATTCCTCAGTATCCGGGAATGACGGTAATGATCAGATATTTATTGGTCAAAATGGCTCGGCTCAAAATACCAGTGCTGATGGTGGCAATGGTAATGATGTTATTACCGTGGTGGAAGCTAATGCTAGTAATAATTTGTTTGGGGCGGCAGGTGATGATACTCTCACAGTAATTGAAGGTTCTCGTCAATCATTATTCGGTGGCTCAGGCAATGATACCCTCAGCAGTGGCGGTAGCAATAATCGTCTCTACGGTGGTGATGGTGATGACAAACTCTTCTCCAATCTCAATGATTTCCTGTTTGGTGGCGATGGTGATGATGTGCTATTTGCTGGTCAAGGAGGTGGCGATCGCCTCAGTGGTGGTGCTGGTGCTGATCAATTCTGGATTACTAACGCCAGTTTGCCAACTAGCAAGAACATTATTACTGACTTTACAGTCGGGATTGATAAAATCGGGCTTGGCGGTGTTGGCATCACTCAGTTTAGTGCTTTAACCTTATTGCAACAGGGTAGTACGACTCTGGTGAAAACCGGAAATACAGAGTTGGTTTCATTACTGGGAATTACCTCAACTAGCTTGACTGCAAATGACTTCGTTTTCTCTGCTAGTGTCGTGCCTTAGTACAGTTTTGTGTAAAAGCGTAGCGTTTTTAACGCATCCCAATGCATTGGCATTGTAAAAAGATGCATTAACAATGTATCGGGATGCATTGGCATTGCAGGGGGACGCATTAACATTGTATTGGGATGCATTAACATTGTATTGGGATGCATTGGCATTGCAAGGTATTGCAAATTTTATTCGCTACGAATTAATTAAATATGAACTGTACTTAGATTGTTCGCCTTGCGTCATCCCAAGCGTATTGCCTTACAAGTAACTGTAAAATTGATGCGATCGCTAGTAAATTAAAACTGCAAAAATTCAAGTTTTATCTTTTGAGAAGGATCAGAAATAGTTTGGATCTCAAAGCATAAATATTTAGTATATAGCAGTCCTATTGCGGAATTAATACAACTTTAGATGGATTTGATGATATTGGAACTTAAGGCTATCGAGCAAACCAGAGAGCAACAGCTTGTCTGATTGATTCCCCATTAGGTTCGCTCTCAGAGGCCCAGGCGATAATCCCATCAGGGCGTATCAGTACAGCGCTTAAGCCTAATTGTTCTTTCGTCCGGCCCGAAACATACTTCATTCGGTCACTGTACTCAGTCGCCAAAGTCTCAAGTGATGCATTCATATCAAAATCAAGCAGTATCCCTTGGCCATCGTGCATGAGCTCGCCAATTCTTGCACCGTCTTTGAATTCAAAGTTGGGAACGCTGTGGCCTACTAGAGGGTGGTCGCCACCAAAATTGTAGTGTGTGAAAACGCCCCACACCCTTCCTGCAATATAGGTGGCACCATCGCGAGTATTCATAAGGTCGCGGACAATTGCATTCAGCGCGCGGGCATGTGGGCCTGGTCTCATGATTGCAACCTGGGCGCGTGACCAATCCAGAACCTGTGCACCAATTGGGTGTCGTTCAGTATGATAACTGTCCAACAAGCCTGACGGCGCTTTCTTTTGGATGGTTGCAGCGAGCTTCCAGCCCAGGTTCATGGCATCGCCCAGTCCAAGGTTAAGCCCTTGACCTCCCAACGGCGAATGAATGTGCGCGGCATCGCCAGCTAAAAGAATCCGTCCGTTGCGGTAGGTTGTAGCCTGCCGTGCTCGGTCAGTCCACGTGGTCACGATATGCAGAACATTGATAGTAACGTCGGTGTTCGAGATGCGGCGTAGAACCTCCTGCACGTGTTCAAGCGTGATTGGCTTTTCTGCATTATGAAATGCCCCGCCATCAAAATCCTGCATTATTAGGTAACCTGGCTGGGATTGGAAGTACATGCCTGTTGGTGTCACGTTTCGGCCCGGACTTAGCTTCTCCGGGTTGGCGATGTCAACCTGGGCAGAGTAGCCAGTAAATTCTGGCTCCGTACCGACGAATTCAAAACCGCCCGCCTTGCGAACAACACTACGGCTTCCATCGCAACCCACGAGCCATTTACCCTTGAAAGATTGGTCACCGGACTGAACAGTGACTCCGTCCTCAGTTTGATGAAAGCCAGTCACAGCAAGCCCGCGCTTGATTTCTACACCCAAGACTTCTGCTCGGCGAGACAGCACAGATTCAAGCTCCTCGATTTCAGATATCAAACTGGTGTCGGTTGAGCTTGGGAGGCGATACTTCCACTGTGAAGGGTCAATATTGCTGTCAAGAAATGGAATGCCCGCGAAGTGTCCTCCCTGACGACGGGGTTGTGACCCTTGTCCAAGGGCTGAGGTTTTGTGAGGGTCTTTAAGGCGTTTATGTATCTCAAGTTCTTTTAGCAACCCGCGACGGTAAAGCGCTTCAATAGTTGGTGCCGAGAGTCCCCTGATCCCGAAAGGAAGTTGCTTCAATGGCGAATGCGGATTCTCTGCCTTTTCCATTATCAGGACTGAACATTTGCCTAAAGCCAGTTCACAAGCAAGGAAAAGTCCTACGGGGCCAGCCCCGGAAATGATGACATCGTAAACCGATTGCTTTTTGTTGTTATTCATGAGTGTTTCAGTTTGTATCACCTATTGGTTGGCAGAGATGACATGTAGTCCGGCTACGGCAACAAGCACATCCGTGTCCATAAAAGTTAGTTCGTATGATTGCTTTGAAAAGCATTAATGAAATGTTTCGTTGTTTCTTGGCGTGCTTCACTTAGCTTTCTCTCATCCTCTCAGTTTACGCACATTTCAGCCTTTTTGCAAAAAAAGATCGTAAACAGGCTCTTACAACTTATTTAGAATTGCTATCAATACAGTTCAGTTAAGCATTTCTTTGTTCTCTCTGCATCCTCCGCGCCTTCTCTGCGAGACGCTGCGCGTTGGCAAAGCCTCTGGCAGAGGCGCTAAGAACACAGAGAGAAGAAAAAAATACTTAACTGAACTATATTGATTTATAAACTTTAATAAATATTATTTTTTGATATGAGTGGATTTTAATCACTTCTTCTGTTTAATTTATTCTTATCTTAATCTTTTCATGGAAACATCTTTAGTGCTAGCTAAGTTTTCTCATAACTACTATCGACAGATTGAAATTCTAAATCTCAGTCTTCCAAACTCATGACTCCCTAACAGAGATTAGTAGTTGACATTACATTATCAGTTCTCAAGCTTTCAATAACTCTGAGAAAATACGTTTTTGTAAATGTATTCTCGGCGTTCAGACGAAATCGGACTTAACGGACTTGCCCGAACTATATTTTTGTAATTCTCAAATTTACCCGTAATTCCGGTTTTTAGCGTGAGAACATAAGTTATTTTTCCCACAACTAATGTATGAGAGAACTTGAATAGCTTGTAATCCAGTTAAATCAAAATTACCAAAAAACATTCTAATTATGGCAACTAAGTTAGTAGGCTTTGCCTCTTTACCCGCTGATACCTTTAGTGATGGCCCGGCTTCTGGTAAGGAAGTCTCAGCCAATGGCAGAACGGGATCTTTCCCAGGACAGCCAATTCAAGGCTTCAGTGGTGTACAATTCGCTAATAGTAACTCTTTCTACTTCCTGTCAGATAATGGTTACGGTAGCAAAGATAATAGTGCAGATTTTCTACTGCGAATCAATCGTCTAGACCCGAATTTCAAGGGAACAGAGAATGGAGATGGTAGTGTTAAAGTTTTAGATTACATCCAACTATCTGACCCTAACAACAAGGTTCCTTTCCAAATTGTGAATGAGGGAACTAATGGAAGATTACTGACTGGTGCAGACTTTGATGTAGAGTCATTCGTCTTTGATAAAAACGGGACAATCTGGGTTGGAGACGAGTTTGGCCCCTACCTGCTACATTTTGATGCCACTGGTAAGTTATTAGAGGCTCCCATTGCTACACCTGACCAATTCAAGACTCTAGATGGAGAAGCACCTAAAGTTATTGGTCATAGGGGTGCAGCTGGCTATCGTCCAGAACATACCTTAGAGTCTTATAAGCAAGGAATTGAGAGAGGCGCTGACTTCATTGAGCCTGACTTGGTAGTTACAAAAGATGGCGTGTTAATTGCTCGCCATGAGCCTGCTTTAGCAGTTTTGAACGCTGATGGCACTGTCAATTTCAACAACACAACCACAAATGTTTACAAACATCCAGAGTTTGCCGATCGCAAGAAAACAGTAAGTTTAGATGGAAACACAATTACAGGTTGGTTTGCTGAAGACTTCACTTTAGCTGAAATCAAGACTTTACGGGCAGAAGAACGTCTACCTTTCCGAGATCACTCCTTTGATGATCAATTTGAAATTCCTACCTTCACGGAAATCATCAATCTAGTTAAAAATGTAGAAGCGACAACAGGTAAAAAGATTGGTATCTATCCTGAAACTAAGCACCCGACATACTTGGCTCAAGAAGCTACCTATGTAGGTACCACAAACAAAATTAACCGAAACATTAGTCAGCTACTAATCGATACACTGAAGGCAAATAACTTCACTGATCCTAGTCGGATCTTCATCCAGTCCTTTGAAGTGGGTAATCTCAAACAGTTGCATGATAGCATTATGCCTGCGGCAGGGGTGAATATCCCACTTATTCAACTTCTAGATGCAAGTGACATTGACATCAACGGTAAGATCATAGAAAGTCAGCCTTATGACCTGAAGGTGAGTGGTGACACTCGCACCTATGGCGACTTACGAACTCCAAAAGGCTTGACTGAAGTTGCCACCTATGCTGATGGCATTGGCCCCTGGAAGCGGATGATTGTTAGCGTCAAAGGTACTGATGCCAATGGCGATGGCAAAGCTGATGATGTGAATGGAGACGGGGTAGTAAATGATGCTGACAAAACAACGTTACCTCCCACTACCTTAATTCAAGATGCTCACAACGCAGGTTTGCAAGTTCACCCTTACACCTTCCGTGCAGAAGATCAATACTTAGCAGCAGATTACAAAGGCAAGCTAGCACTAGAAATTCAGCAGTTCTATCAATTAGGGGTAGATGCGCTATTTACAGACTTTCCAGATATTGGCGATAAAGTACGAGATCAACTCAGAGATGATCCTCAGTATAATGTGGTGCGATCGCCACAAAACCCCGATGTTCTCTCAGGAGATGCTTTTGCTAACTTGGGTAGCTCCAAAGGTTTTGAAGGTGGAGCAATTAACGCCAGCAAAACTAAGCTCTACCTACTGCTAGAGGGGACTGTTCAGGGCGATACTCCTGGTGCTTTGCGGATTAACGAATTTGACATTGCTAGCCACAAATACAGTAATCAGTTACGTTACTACAGATTGGATAATCCGTCAAATTCGATCGGGGATTTAGCAGTCATTAATGATAATGAGTACCTAGTTATTGAGCGGGATAACAATCAAGGGGCTGCGGCTAAATTCAAGAAAATCTACAAAGTAGACCTATCTAAAACAGATTCTAATGGCTATGTAGCTAAAGAAGAAGTTGCAGACTTGTTAAACATCCAAGACCCCAACGACCTGAATGGGGACGGTAAGACCACCTTCAACTTCCCATTCCAAACCATTGAAAATGTTCTGGTTGTTGACAAAAACACCATTTTGGTAGCTAATGACAACAATTATCCCTTCTCTACAGGTCGTCCTGGCAATGATCCTCAGCATCCAGTAATAGACAACAATGAAATTCTCCTGCTGAAGTTGGAAAAGCCCCTTAACCTTGCTCCTGGCTTAGGTCAACCTCAAGCTGAAAAAATTAATTTTGGCTCCACTAGCAGCAATGATATTACCGTTCAGCCAAATCAAACCCTATTCACAGGTGATGGAGCAGATTTTGTAGAAGGTACAAAAGGTAACACAATCCAGACTGGAAAGGGTGAAGACACGGTGCTAGTCGGCAGTGACTCCTCAGTATCCGGTGGAGAGGGTAATGATCAGCTATTTATTGGTCAAAATGGCCCGGCTCAAAATACCAATGCTGATGGTGGCAATGGTAATGATGTTATTACCGTAGTGGAAGCCAGTGGTAGTAATAATTTACTTGGGGCGGCAGGTGATGATACTCTCACAGTAATTGAAGGTTCTCGTCAATCATTATTCGGTGGCTCAGGCAATGATACCCTCAGCAGTGGCGGTAGCAATAACCATCTCTACGGTGGTTCCGGTGATGACAAACTCTTCTCTAATGTCAATGATTTGCTATTTGGTGGCGATGGTGATGATGTGCTATTTGCTGGTCAAGGAGGTGGCGATCGCCTCAGTGGCGGTGCTGGTGCTGATCAATTCTGGATTGCTAACGCTAGTTTGCCAACTAGCAAGAACATCGTGACTGATTTTACAATCGGCATTGATAAAATTGGGCTTGGTGGTATTGGTATGACTCAGTTTAGTGCCCTAACACTATTGCAACAGGGTAGTAACACCTTAGTGAAAACTGGAAATATAGAGTTGGCTTCATTAGTTGGAATTACATCAACTAGCCTGACTGCAAATGATTTCGTTTTTTCTGCTAGTGTCGTTTAGCCGAAAAATGATTACAGCTTAGATTAAACATTCAAAATTAGTTAAGCTCTCGCGATTTTACTAATGCAGAGGAGTGATATAGCAATCATATTTGATTTGCTCTCCACCGAAAGGCTCAGATCCCCGACTTCTTGAAGAAGTCGGGGATCTTTTTGTTCGTAAGGAACCTTCTGCTTTTTGTCCAAAACCTTAACTTGTTTATAACTTTCCTTAAACATTGAACAACTATCTTTTGAGGCAGTGACCAAAGTTATATTCATTTAATTGTCTCCACCAATTTATGTGGACACTAAGCATTTTGTCGCCAAATACTACTCAGGTTTTTGTAGTCAAGAATTTTTCGCTTGGGTTAAGTGTAATTAATTGCTCACTCTACAGACACACAATTGCTGTGATTAATCGTAGCTCACAATACTTAAGGAGTAGTCGGGATGACTGATACAAAGGGCAACGGTAGAAATGTCATTATTTTTGTTGCAGATGGATTGCGTAACGGTTCCGTAAACCCCACTGATACCCCAACTTTATATAGTGTCCGTCAGCAGGGAGTTAGTTTTGCCAATAGTCATTCGCTGTTTCCGACATTTACTACCCCGAATGCTTCTGCGATCGCAACGGGGCATTATCTTGGTGATACAGGTGACTTTAGTAACACTATCTACACTGGTTTTCCTAGTCCTAATGCCAATGGTAGTGTGACGCCATTCATTGAAAATGATTCTGTTCTGGGGGATATTGACGAAAAGTTTCCCGGTAACAACTTTTTAGATGAAGAGTCACTCCTAGCTTATGCGCGATCGCAGGGTTTCAACACAGCAGCAGTTGGTAAATTAGGGCCCGTTGCCATCCAAGATGTCACACAAGTTAACCGAGAAGGTGGTACTACAGGTACTATTCCTACTCCGAATACAATAATTATTGATGACAGTACAAATGGTGTAACACCGCCGACTACAGCCGCTGGTTCACCTTCTGCTGTTCCACTTGCTCCAGATATTGTCAATCGCTTACAAGCCGCTGGTCTAGATGTAAAACCGACAACGCGAGTCCAGCCAGCTGGTAATAATACAACTCCTGGCACCCTGAATGCCAATGTGGCTCAACAACAATACTTTGCAGATGCCACTACTAAAGTAATTTTACCCAAGTTTCAGGAAGAGGGTAAACCATTCGCATTGGTGTACTGGTCAAGAGATCCCGATGGTAGTCAGCACAATCAGGGTGATAGCTTAAACACCTTGACACCAGGTATCAATGGTACTACTTCAAAAGCTGGGGTCAAAAATGCTGATAATAATCTAAAGCAACTTCTTGACTATCTCAAGAGTACAGGCTTAGACAAAACTACTGATGTCTTTATTACTTCCGACCACGGTTTTTCTACCATCAGCAAACAAGTTATTGATAGCCAAGGCACAAAAACTACAAGTTATGCTGCCACCCAAACATATACCGGCGTAAATCAGGGATTTTTACCAGCAGGCTTTGTTGCGATTGATTTGGCTCATGATCTAGGTCTACCCCTATACGATCCTAACCCTACGACCCTCCCCCCAGACCTGAAGCACATCCAGTATGCGACTGTTGATGCCACACAAGGTCAACGTCCTATTTCTGGGAATGGTGTAATTGGTGGTACAGGTCAGGTAATTAATGGCCAACTTGACTTAGGCACAAAGATAGTTGTAGCTGCGAATGGGGGATCTGACCTAATTTATTTACCTAATGGCAATGCTGACCAAGCCAAACAGGTAGTGAATTTGCTCTCACAAAAAGACTACATCAGTGGTATTTTTGTAGACGACGCCTATGGAACTATTCCAGGTGCTTTACCACTGAGTGCGATCGGGCTAAAAGGTGATGCTCAAACACCAGTTCCATCTATTGTTATCAACTTCAAAACCTTTAGCACAGACCGAAATAACCCAAATAACCCTCAAGCTGAGGTAGAGATTGCTGACACAACTTTGCAGCAAGGGCAGGGGATGCAGTTCCGCTTTGGTCGAGGTGACACCTTCAATAACATGGAGGCTATTGGCCCTGACTTTAAACAAGGCTATGTAGACTATGCACCCGTC
>NZ_JBALCP010000032.1:0-1249 GCF_036919675.1 Nostoc sp. | reverse complement strand
GTGCATCTGAGGGATTTCTCGTTGATGTCTCCTGAGATACGAAGTGGTGATGTGCTTAAAGCAATCGAAATGGCGATTCCAGCAATGGCAATCGAAGAGGCGATCGCTAATACCCAAACTGAAGAGGAGCGCAAGCGATCGCTACCAGCGCAATTAGTGGTAAGTCTCGTAATTGCAATGAGTCTATGGTCAAAAGACTCAATGCGGGATGTACTTAAAAACTTGATTGATGGTCTTTCTGAGGGATGGGTAAAAGTCGGGAAATATTGGCGAGCACCTTGTAAATCAGCAATTACTCAAGCTCGGCAACGATTAGGGGCAGGGGTGATGAGCCAATTATTTCACCAGTTAGTACGACCAATGGCGACTGGTGAGACGATAGGAGCATTTCTAAATGGACTACGAATTGTGGTGATTGATGGCACTTGTTTTGATCTTCCAGATAGCGATGAAAATGCGAGAGTTTTTGGTCGCCCCGGTAGTCGTCCAGGCACACAAGCAGCTTTTCCTAAAATCAGATTAGTCATATTGGTAGAAGCAGGAACGCACATAATATTTGATGCTTTAATGTGTCCATACCGCATAGGAGAACGAGTGCGGGCATTAAAATTATTACGCTCTGTGACATCAGGGATGTTGTTGATGTGGGATAGGGGATTGCATTCGTATGCAATGGTACACGCAACAGTGTCTAAGGGGTGTGATTATTTAGGGAGAATTCCTGCCAATGTTAAATTCCTTACAGAAAAATCGTTGCAAGACGGTTCTTATCTGTCATCGATTTACCCATCTGGAAAGCTACGAAAAAAGGGTTGTCAGCCAATATCAGTACGAGTTATCGAATACACAATTGAGCATCCTGATAACCCAGAAGAACAAGTAATATATCGCTTGATTACTAGCCTTTTAGACATTCAACAATTTCCGGCTGAATTCCTGGCTAGAGAATACCATCAGCGTTGGGAGGTTGAAAATACGATTGATGAATTGAAAATACATCTTTTGGGGCGAAAAACTCATGTTCGTTCCCAAAACCCACGCGAAGTCGTGCAAGAAGTATACGGTTGGCTGTTGGGACATTGGTCGGTCAGAATGTTGATGTTTCAAGCTGCAACCAGTGCCTCTGTTCCTCCATTGCGTCTGAGTTTTACAGGAACATTACGGGTCATTCGTCGTGCTATTCCTAAATTTCAACATTTGCAACCAGAAGAATTCCCCCTTTTTTGGATTGGTTAACCCTAGAGATTCT
>NZ_JBALCP010000030.1:0-124119 GCF_036919675.1 Nostoc sp. | reverse complement strand
AGGTGAGGAATGATCTTAATCCGAGTCCGAGGCATCACTGTACACCAATTTTACTTCCATTAAATAATACTATCTATTGCAACTTGGTATTAGAGGTCTTTTGATTCGATTGATGTCACCCGTCGAACTCACGTTAATCAGCATTCAGGTTGCAAATTAAAATAGGAGTCAGAATAGGTATGCTGACTCCTGACTTTCTTATTTAAGAAGAACACACATAAACCACGTCTTCTTTATAGAAATTTGCTTGCAGGTAGCAGTTTAGCGGAGAAAGCTACTAACCAACCACAACAATATAAAGGTCACTACAGTAGAGAACTGATTCGTTCCCAGACTGATAAATGATATTTGTGGTAAGAGCCAGCTAGCAACTAGTCCCCCAGCGATTAAGCCAATTATTAAACTGACCAGGGTGAACAAAACTGCTCGGCCAAATTTACCTTCCTTGCGATTGAGAAAGTAAATACTGGTGCCTACCCCAACCACCAAAGCTAACTGCAAAACCTGATCGCCTCCCTCTGGGTAAAACACACTAATAGAACTCAAACCAAGAAACCAAGCTCCTGGTAAGAGTATATCCGCAGGCGTTGGCTGATCCAGCATTCGTTGCAGCCATGCAGGTGACTGCTCACGAGGGGTTGGACTTTCTTTAGGAGGCGATTGCACTCGCAACTCTGGAAACCGGATACGTTCAGGGACTTTGATTTTACCTTCCTGGCGCATCCGTAAGCGATCCATTAAAATCGCATCGTAAGCTGCTTCAATTACTTCTAAATGCTTGGCATCGCCATTATGCTGCTCGAATAGGCGATTACGAGCATCCTGAATTTCATCGAAGCTAGCCTCTTCTGATACCCCAAGTTTTTCGTAGGGATTTTGATCGCTCATGGGAGTTTGTTACTTCAGCCTTAGTCAGCGGCAGTCTTTTGTCGAAGAAAAAACGGCTTTAGGTTTTGTTTTAATCGAAACTAAAGTCTCGACCTATTTTGTGTCCTACCAGGATAGTAGCACGGGTTAGTTTGATTGACTTTGTAATTTCTAATTATAGTCACTTTAACATATCGCTATAACTCCGTGTATACCCTCATGTCGTTGCCCAGTTCTGGCTCTAATCTAGAATTTGAACGGAGAGTACCTAAAACACATAGTTTTTATGAAAAAATCAACTTTACTCTTTCAGATTTGGCAACTTACTGTGCCCTAATAGAGTTTTTTTAATTATACTGAATAATCGCTTGTGGTATATATCCACAATATCGATTTAAAATTGAAACGTTTTAAGTTACCACCTAACTGGGATCAAGAAGGTGTCTTGGTGTCAAGAACTGTTGCGGCTAAAGTTCAGAGCGCCATACTGTGACTAACACAAGTTTCGCGTTCTCATCGCCCACAATCCTGATTAGAGTATTTATTTTTGAATGATCAGGATTATAATGCCGTAGCCATGTAGATTCTTACTTAGTCCGAAAGTGGCAACTGCGTTTTTACGCAACTCTCTTGTTAATCTTACGTATATTTGTGCAAAGTAATGGTCATGGCTCCTGCCAAGATTCTTGTAGTTGACGACGACCCTGCGGTTCGGAATTTAATCCAACGCTTTTTGATTAAGCAGAACTATCAGGTAGAGGCTGCCGAAGATGGAAAGACAGCCTTATCTCTCTTTGAGCAATTTAACCCGGATTTGGTAATTCTGGATGTTAATTTACCAGATGTAACTGGGTTTAACCTCTGCCAAGAGATGCAAAGTCGTAATGGTGTTTTTGTTCTGATGTTGACTAGCCGTGCTGACGAAGCTGACAAAATTCGCGGCTTTTCTAAAGGTGCTGACGACTATCTCACCAAGCCTTTTGGACTAGGAGAGCTAGAAGTCAGAGTCGGAGCTATTTTGAGGCGTCAACGAGTGATAACTAATGCCGAGCAGAAACGCTTGGTATTTGAAAAACTGATGATTGATCCGGTGCGACGAGAAGTGGCACTTAATAACCAACCAGTACCCTTAACTGCTCTGGAATTTGACTTGTTGCATTTTTTAGCCAGTCATCCAGGTCGAGTTTGGCGGCGTGCAGAATTAATCCAAGAGGTGTGGGACTATGAATATGTCGGCGACCAGCGGGTTGTAGATGTACATATCGGCCAAATTCGCAAAAAGATTGAAATTGATGCTAGTCAGCCAGCATTAATTCAAACTGTACGTGGTGTAGGGTATAAGTTTGAATCTCCTCCTCACCCCCAGCACTTGGAAGCCAAGTCCTGAGTTTATAGTCTAGAGTTTTTTAACTCTTGACTGTTGACTCTTGGGGGAGAAATTAGTGAATTTCTTTGACTTTAGTAAAAGACAAATTTAGACAATCAAAATAAGTAGATATTCCTCAAATACAGACCAGTCCGTTATTTGAGATATTTCTTTATCTGTTTAAGACAGTGGACAGGTGAGAGAGTCCACTGGAAAATATTTCTTTGCATTTGACCGTTTTGGTAGATATAACGGTGCTTAGGTTGGAGTCCGTAGGGGCGCATACCTATCATACGTGTCAACTTAAGCCCAAACCCGTTTAAAACCTTGTTTCCAGCCAGAGGCTGGAAATGCTCTTCAATTGCGGCTCTGCCGCGAGTAAGGGAGGCGGAGCCTCACATCAGGCATTCCCAGTCTCCGACTGGGAACGAGACAATCTCTAAAAGCTTGTTCTAGGCAGACTTTCATCTTAAGTTGACACCAATGATAGCTATGCGCCCCTACGAACGTGTTTGTATCCAAAAGAAAACCGTTAGATAATAAGTACTAACGGTTAGCTAATATACTCAAGTCTTGCCTCAATTCTAAATCTTGCGCTATTACCAATTAGTTTTAGCAATAGGAGAAACTATTGGAACCTTTTTAAGGATCAGAATCTACTGATCTTTTTTGTTGTAATATTACCCCGATATGCTTGATCGCTATTGGGTCAAAATCTCATTGATGGGGCACGGTTTGCGTGCCTTTATTAGGGCATGAGCCAGAATAACGCCCTTTATACCAGTACCTATGGGGTGTCTAGTAGATTAGCGGTTGCAGGTGAATCGATACTGAGTATTTCTACTGGTGAGTGGTGAAACAAAGTTTCCAGATAGACTCGGGCAGCACGGCGATCGCTATCTCCATTTTGGAGTAAAAATAATGATAACGCCGCCGTCAATACCCTGTTTTCATCCCAATCGGGATGGGTTTCTAAGTAGTTTTTTAAGGATTCGTGGAGTGTCTCGGGAATTTCTGTAAAGATGCTAACCGTTGCTTTCATGAGATTTTCCTCCTATGAGGACAATCAAGAGGGACAAGTTGCTTGCGGTGAAACGGCCTAAAGCTACCTCACACGCTCTTTCGCTAGCCCGACAATCTGCGCCTACATCTGGTGGTAATATATTTTACACATTTGATCCCAACGGTTGAACGGACTACAAAAGCAAGCCGAATCATTGTGCGCTAAGAGGGGGTGGGTTTGTCAATGCTGCGAAATGTTAAAAACGATTGTATAAAAAATAAATACGAACGGAATAGTCAGCTTTAGAGCCGATTTTTTGTTACTTTACTTTACAAAAACTCAGTCCTTGAAGTTCCTTGCCACACTTAATTAATAATCCCCAGCAAGACGGCAAGAAGCCTATTAGCTCGTAGAGTACCTGTGGAAAACTGCTAAAATCCCTGTGGAAACCCTGTGGAATGAGTCAGGAAAATTGCCGCAAATGATAAGAATTACCAAAATGTCACAAAACTATGACATTTAAGCTCATGAAATTAACTTCTCAATCTCAGCTATCATCGTGGCTGCCCTCGATACATCCCCAGATATGGATTTTCGCAATTGGTAGATTCCTCTCGGAAGTCGGCACTGGGTTTACCCTGTTTTACGCCCCGATATTTTTTGTCAATCAAGTTGGTTTATCTGCAACCAGTGTCGGGGTAGCCTTGGGTAGCGCCTCGATTTCCGGCATTGTCGGGCGGATTGTAGGTGGTTCCTTGGCTGATTCTGGAGAATGGGGACGCCGCCGCACTTTATTGCTAGCGACGGCGATTTCAGCCATTGGTTCTTTAGTTTTAGCTGCAACCAGTAATTTTACTATTTTGGTAATTGGTAGCTTGATTAGCGGTTTAGGGATAGGTTTTTATTGGCCGGCGGCTGAAGCTGTTGTTGCTGACGCCAGCCAGATTGACAATCGCCGGGAAACTTTTGCGATCGCCCGACTAGCAGATAATCTTGGGTTAGCTATCGGAATTGTGCTTGCTGGGTTTTTAATCGCGATAATTGGCAGTTATCGCTGGCTATTTGTCATTGATGCCATCTCTTTTATGGTATTTTTTGGGGTTGTCTATGTGGGAATTAATCAAACAGAACAACAGCAGATGGGGGAATCTGAAAAGACACAATATTTTGCTTCTTGGATGACAGTATTAAGCGATCGCCGCTTTCTTGTCTACATAGCAGTTAATATATTCTTCACAATCTATATTTCTCAAATCCATAGCACCCTCCCGCTTTACTTCAAAAACTTTGTGATCAAAAGTACTACCGAAGGATTTGCTCAAACTACGATTAGCATTTTATTTGCTTGGCATCTGGTGCTAGCGATCATTTGTCAATTGCCTGTTACTAGTGCCTTAAAACGCTGTTCTCATACACTTGCACTTACTGTGTCTGCTATTTTGTGGGCAATTGGTTTTGGCCTGATTTGGGTAAGCGGTACTGCCCCATCTCATAATCTGGTTTGGGTAGCATTGGCATTGGGAGTATTTGCTGTTGCCATTGTTTCTTATACCCCATCTGCTGCCTCTTTAGTTACTGAGTTAGCCCCTGAAAATCAACGCGGCGTTTATTTCTCCATCAACGCTGTCTCCTGGGGTGTTGGCTATTTTATTGGTCATCCCTTGGGTGGATGGGCATTAGATCAACCGCGAATTATTACTGATAGTTTCTGGCTAGGCTTTTCTTTGAGTGTGGCGATCGTCGTGGTAATTTTACAGTACTTGAATCGAATTTGGGCTGATTAATCACCAAAATGGTGTTATGCTCACATTTAGCAATTTTCTCAGGAGTGAAATCACAGTGGTCCGTTGATACAACAAACAGGCAAATAATTATAAGTCGCTGCGATCGGGCTAAAAGTCCGATAAATTTTGGTTTTTGTTTGTTGTGATTGTGTCTGGATTTACTATGAATATTCCTTCCTCGGATCTCGAAAGAATTCGTGCTGTCTATCCCAATATCTCTGTTGACCATCTTGACTTTAATCAAGATGGGATGGTTAAGATGTGGTAATTGTTAATCATGAGCTTGTATGTCGCTTTGCCAAAGATGACTGGGGAAAACAGGTACTTTCCCATGAAGTTAAGGTGTTGGAAGTAGTGCAAAAGTATGTTGAACTGCGAGTTCCGCACTTTCAACACCTGGAACAAGGCTTTGCCACCTACAAATTGATTAAAGGTGAACCACTATCCCGTAATACTCTGCTGAAGCTCAGTGAAGCCTCACAAGCGCGTATCATCTCCCAACTAGCTAGATTTCACCAACAATTACACAGCATCCCAAATGAAGTTTTAGTTAATACTGGGGTGTCATCTTCTAGTGCAGAGCGTTCCCGTGAAGATTGGTTGCAGTTGTATGAGCAAGTTCAGGAAACTCTCTTCCCTCACCTGTGGCGTCATCAGCAAACTTGGATACACGAACATTTTGCGCCCGTAATTACAGGTGAACTCGACCTGAGCTATACACCCGTACTTATCGACGGCGACAAGCCAGTGTATCACATTCTATTTGACCCCATCTCAGAGAGCATCAGCGGTCTTATTGATTTTGGCACGGCTGGTTTAGGCGACCCAGCTTGCGATATTGCCGTGCAACTTAGTAATTACGGAGAAAGTATTGTGCGGCGTATGGAAAGCGGCTATCCCATGTTACTGGATGTCATTGATCGGGCGCGTTTCTGGGTGGGGACACTTGAACTTCAGTGGGCTTTAGCTGGGATAAAGTTTAACCATACATCATTGTTGTTGGCACATATTGGTTTGGCCAGAGAGGTTCAACCTGTAGGTACACGCCTAAGTTAACTCGCCATAGTCAATAACAAAAGGCACGCTTATTTAAGTCTGGCAACTGGCAAAGCTAGGGAATCAAGTTTTTTATCTACTTCCTCTGCTCGCTTATTTTACTGTCATTTGCCTACATTCTTTATTGACGACGTTCTTGGAGCTTGCGATACACAGATTTTAAATCAACTTGATGGTGAGCTAAGGCAACCAAAGTATGATAAAGCAAATCAGCTACTTCACCTGCGATCGCATCTGCTTCATCATCCTTAAAGGCCATTACCACCTCAGCGGTTTCCTCACCGATCTTTTTCAAAATTTTGTTATCACCACCTGCTAATAACTTACAGGTATAAGAACTTTCAGTAGGATTGTCGCGGCGATCGCATATTATTTGAAACAATTGCGACAATGTATCTCCTGGTGGTGGGGCAATTTTCCCTTCTATTTGGTGAAAACAACTGCGTTCTCCAGTATGGCAGGCAACATCTCCTAATTGCTCTACTCCTATGAGTACCGCATCACTATCACAGTCATAACGGATACTTTGGACTTTCTGAATATGTCCAGAAGTCGCCCCTTTGTGCCACAATTCTTGCCGGGAACGGCTCCAAAACCAGGTTTCTTCAGTTTCCAAAGTCTTTTGTAACGACTCCTGATTCATCCACGCCATCATCAGAACAGTACCATCCAAATAATCTTGGACAATTGCAGGTACTAGACCGCGTTCATCGTAGCGAATTTCCTCAGTAGGGATGGCGTAATGCAGCGATCGCGAATCGTTAGAAGACATACCAGCTAGTTTGCTCTAATTAGAATAATTCATGGATTCACGATACCATTCTGAATAGGGCAGCTGGCATGTTTTTTTGAATTGAACTATCTTGTCTAGCTTTCAACAAGAGCATTCCGTTCCATAGCAGACTGCATCTTTACAGCACTCAACGCGACTTTGTGAGCTTTTGAGGCTTCGCCATACCAATGGATCGCCGAGTTAAAAGCTGCTCGGTAAAGATCCTGGTATGCTTCAGATAATCGAGTTTGAACATCTAAAGGCAAATCTTTATTCGACTTGTATAACATATTATTATTTTTCTGTTCAGCTAATTTTATAGGATAGAAATTCTAAGCAGTTTTTGACACTATCCTAAGATAGAGCTTTTTATTGCCCACTGTTAGGAGAGAACCTTGGTAAATACCACAATTAAAACAACAAAATCACAAGAAGTCTTTGCCGCTGCTCAAAACCTCATGCCAGGAGGAGTCAGTTCTCCAGTTCGTGCCTTTAAATCTGTAGGCGGACAACCCATCGTTTTTGAGCGTGTTAAAGGCGCATACATTTGGGATGTAGATGGCAACCAATACATAGACTATGTAGGCACCTGGGGGCCAGCTATTTGCGGTCATGCTCATCCAGAAGTAATTGCAGCGTTGCATGAAGCTTTAGAAAAAGGCACAAGTTTCGGTGCTCCCTCAGTACTAGAAAATGTTTTGGCAGAAATGGTCATCAATGCTGTTCCTAGTATCGAAATGGTCAGATTTGTCAACTCTGGAACTGAAGCCTGTATGGGAGTTTTGCGGCTAATGCGGGCTTTCACCAACCGAGACAAAATCATCAAGTTTGAAGGCTGCTACCACGGACACGCCGATACGTTTCTAGTGAAGGCAGGTTCTGGGGTTGCCACACTTGGCTTGCCAGACTCACCAGGAGTTCCTAAATCGGCAACTAGCACCACTCTAACCGCGCCTTTCAATGACCTAGAAGCAGTTAAAGCCTTGTTTGAAGAAAACCGCGACGAGATTGCTGGTGTCATTCTTGAGCCAGTCGTCGGCAATGCTGGGTTTATTGCACCTGATGCTGGCTTCCTAGAAGGATTACGGGAACTGACTCACGAGCATGGAGCCTTATTGGTATTTGACGAGGTGATGACAGGCTTCCGCATTGCTTACGGTGGCGCTCAGGAAAAATTTGGCGTCACTCCCGATTTAACAACCTTGGGTAAGGTGATTGGTGGTGGTTTGCCAGTAGGAGCCTATGGTGGTCGCCGGGATATTATGTCAATGGTTGCGCCCGCTGGTCCTGTATATCAAGCTGGAACTCTTTCAGGTAATCCCCTGGCGATGACTGCTGGCATTAAGACTTTAGAACTGCTGCAAAAGCCTGGTACTTACGAGTATCTTGACCGGATTACTAAAAAGCTAGCAGATGGTTTGCTGCAAATTGCCAAAGAAAATGGTCATGCGGCTTGCAGCGGTCAAATCAGCGCGATGTTCGGTTTATTCTTTACCTCTGGCCCAGTTCATAACTACGAAGATGCGAAAAAGTCTGATACAGCCAAATTCGGACGCTTTCATCGTGGTATGTTAGAGCATGGTGTTTACTTAGCACCCTCTCAGTTTGAAGCTGGGTTTACGTCTTTTGCTCACACCGAAGAGGATATTGATCAGACTTTAGCAGCAGCACGGGATGTAATGTCGAGCCTGTAACCTGTTAAGGAATTTCCAAATAAAAAAGTATGCAGTGACCTCTTGTGGGATGGGCATCTTGCCCATCCCACAAAATGGATGAATTATTGGAAATCGCTTTTTTAAGCGAGTTAGACAAAAATAAGTGTGGGAGATTCTGTGACTCACTCTAAAGCTTTATTTGCAGAACTTTCAGCAGTCAATGGTATTCACTCATCTTGCGCCGTCGGGGATCAAATAAATTTTTTAACGAGTCTGCCCTGTGCCGTCATCACTCAAGTAAGGTCATATCTTCGTCATAATTTCGCAATGGCTTTGTCAATACGGTATGCAATATTAAACCTACATAAGTATATTCATGTTAACAAGGCAGGATTAATTGCCTTTTACAGTTCTTGAAATTCCCCTCATACCCCATAGTCTACAAAAATTAACGCGTAAGAAGGCTCTTACTTTTATGGTAAGGGTTTTGCTTATAAATACTTAGATTATCCGTAGAGTAAGGCATTTTTTCAGAGTCAGGGTTGAAGCTAACTTTAAAAAATATACCAATTATGCTGTAGCTTGCATGGCAAGGCTTACCAGAGGATAAAAAACTGCCAGAAGTATTGTAAAAAAAAAGATGGTTCGACCCTTGAAGGAGCTATGAAGTGGAGGAAAATAAGTCATTTTTTGGTCTGCAAAAAATCTTAATTACGTTGCTTGTCTTGAGTGCTGGTTTGAGTGCTGGCACGATGATGCTTATCAAATCAAGCTCCTCTGAGGCTGAAAGTACAAAGAATATAAATGTAAACAATCTACCAGTCAAGGTTGGAACTCAGCAGCAGATTGAAGAACTAAAAGCGACGATGCTTAACAGTTGGCAGCAATTAGTACAAATAAAGGGTTTCTCCTATGCTGTGCCACAACGCTTTCAAGGAGCAATAGTTGACTCGGCAAAACTTACTCCCGAACAGAAAGTAATTGCTCTCACCTTTGATGATGGGCCATGGCCTGAGAGTACCGCGCAAGTACTGGATATTCTCAAAAAAAATCAGATCAAAGGGACATTTTTCCTCATTGGGCAAAACGTGAAGAATTATCCAGGCTTAGTAAAGCAGGAGATTGCTGAAGGTCACGTAATTGGCAACCATACTTGGCATCATTGGTATCAATTCTTGAATCCACAAGCAGCTGCATATGAAATTGTCCACACAGCAGACCTGATTTATCAAGTGACAGGGATTAAAACAAATTTGTTTCGACCACCAGGGGGAATCATGCACAATGGGGTGGCTGATTACGCTAGAAATAGCAAATATGCCATCATTCTCTGGTCATCTGACTCTGTAGACTACTCACGTCCTGCTGTACCAAAATTAATTAATAATGTATTCAGGAAGGCCAAACCAGGTGGGATTGTGCTGATGCATGATGGTGGTGGTAATCGCTCTAAAACTGTGCAAGCTTTACCAGAAATTATTGCAAACTTTCGGAAACAGGGCTATAGGTTTGTTACTATCCCTGAACTTTTAGAAATGCAAGATAAAGATCAAAGGCTGATTGCAAACAAAAAGTAATTGTTATTTCGATAGAAATCAGTGGCTCTATCAATCGCCACTTGGCAACTAAAAACAAGTTTAATTTTTCTGGCGATTTGTAGGTTTTTTGTCTAAACTCAACTAATAATAAGGTCTACCACTCAGGGAAATCATGAATAAAATTGTCATGTCTTTGCTTTGCGGCTCAAGCTTTTTGGCTTTAACATTACTAACTGTCAATCCAGCTTTTGCTAAGAAGCTTTCTCCTCAAGATTTAGCCAATCCTACCTTAACGCCCACTGACACACAGACTGTTGCTGCACCTATTTCACAAGAATATCCCCAATACCCATCAATACGTGTTAATGAAAGAGTATAAACAGCTTGCCATGCAGATGTTTGGCTGTGCCTGCGCCAGCTGTCAAGCTAGGGCAAGTCAGATGATACTACAAGGTAGTCTGCCTATACCTCAGTGATTTAGATTCGGGACTCAGCCAATTGTAGTCACTTGCTGCTTTGAGGTTTTAACTGGCTAAGAACCTAGCTGAACGATAAACTATTATCTGGTTTCGTTAAAATTCCTTGTGTGGGACTAAAAAACTTACCTTTGAAAGCCTTTTTTAAGGGAAAAGTAGGGGGTATCAAATCTTATCCGAACTATATTCTATATTGCACGAACTTGTAGGCGGGGCTGACTTTTCACGGCATGGAGAAAAACCAACGATAAACCTAACCCCCTAAGCCCTTTCCCTACAAGCAGGGCTGTTTCATTCCCCAAAAACTCTGATTTACAAGCGTCTAAGTCAAAAAATCAGGTGATTAAAAAATCTGATTGGACAATAGAATGGCGATGCCAACGATATAAGATGCTTCTCTACCACAGGCTACGCCAACGCCAACGCACTTAAATTTGCTTGTTGAGACGGTAATTTATCTTTTTGCTACTTCCCTAAATTTCTCGCCGATGCTGTTGACAAAATCCCTACCTTCTCAAATGAAACAGCCCTGCTTCTCTACAAGGTGAGAGGAATGGAAGTGAGGTTTTCTATATCCCGTGAAAAGTTAGGTAGGCGGGGTTATTAATTTAACTCACCTTTCTTACAAAAAAACCGTTCAAAATTAACATCTGAACGGAATTTTTACGTATTAATACTTGATGCTAGCCTAGTTCTGTTACTGGCTGTACTTGTACTTAAAAATTACAAGTCAGGAGGCAAAATCACCTGATCAATTGCGTGGATTACACCGTTAGTGCCTGTGATATCTGCCTGTGTCACTTTAGCATCATTGACAGTTACACCGGTAGCAGGATCAACCTTAACGTTGATTATGCCGCCTTCAAGGCTTTTAACTTCGCCAGACTTTAAATCAGCGGACAATATCTTACCAGGTACTACATGGTAAGTTAAAATCTTCATCAATACTTCTTTGTTACCTGGCTTTAACAATTCTTGCAAGGCATCTGGTGGCAACTTAGCAAAAGCTGCATCAGTGGGTGCAAAAATAGTTAAGTTATCTTTGCCTTGCAAAGCTCCGGTCAATCCTGCTGCTTTCAAAGCCTTGGTTAAGGTCGTAAAAGAAGCGTTTGACTCTGCCAACGCTAACAAGTTTTTGCCTTGATTGTCACTTGCCCCTGGTCCTGGTGGAGTTGGAGTAGGTGTCTCAGTAGATGGTACTTGTGTTGGTGGTGTGGTAGGTTGAGTTTCTGGGATAGTGCGCGGGGTGCGGGGTGTAGGTTCACTAGGTGTAGCGTTACCACCACGGTTATAGGGAGGCTCGTTGAAAATACTTGGTTTGGGATTTGTTACACCACTTGTCTGCGCTACTTGTTTGCGTTTGGTATTGCCTTTCTCTGTTTCGGAAGCAGCCTCAGCAGGTGTGTATTGAGCGTTTACTTGAAGGCGTTGACCCTGGTTATATTGGGCTTCGTTGAAAATACTAGGGTTAGGATTTAGCGCCAATTTCGCATCAGATGGTAAAGTAATAAGAAGGCTGAAACTAGTGAATCCTGCTATGCCTGTCAACGCGGTCAGCAATTTGCTGTAATTCGTCTTCATAAATTTTGTTTGTCTTTTTTGTCTATACATTACATAAAGATTTATAACATTTTGCTATGCACAAAATCTAACTTGAGAGGGAAGTAAGATTTTTCTGCAGGAGAGGTTGTGTTGATTAGGTTAAATATCCAACCTCGACTCACGCTTGACAAGTACTAAATATACTTACCATATATTTCATGTAGATTGAGCAGATTTTCTGCATTACACCAAAAGGAGTTAAAAAGCCTTACTTGGTGTAGCGTAAACTCTAAGAACGTGGAAAAATATCATATTTACAAGTTATGAGTTACAACATCCTCTGAGAAATAGTCTCCTTAAAAGCAAATTTATATACAAAGTTGTACGCAATTTAATAGTTGATTCAAAAATCCGGAACTCTTTATCGGATAAGGCTATAATGTCGAAATTAATCATTGATTACTCAGCAAAAGTAGAGAAATTAAGTACCTAGTACAGCTTGGCTCAAATTCAGTTACCATCTCAATTAACAAGACTTGGGGCAAAATCCCTTGTTAAAGCTAGGCAAACTGACGCCATAGCCATAGTGTACTAGATATTTTAACGTAGGCTAAAAGTGACGGAAATTAAAGTAACTGCTGAAGACTCATACTAATTCTTTGTGAGCTTGTACAGAATATCAAACTATAAAATCTTTGTAGAGCAGGAGTTGTGAGTATGGATCTCCTATGCATCTTCACATGAAATTGGGATCACGACTGAGCGGTTAGGTTGATTTATGTATGCCGAATTAAATTATTTAATTATTTGATGTTTTAATCATTCAGAAAATAATATTTTTTAAATCGATAATCTTGCCAAAAATCAGGTAAATAGTAGTACAAAATTAAATATACATTTAATTTCACCCGCAATCACATAAATAATTTTGCGTAACCACTTATAAGTTCAATCCTAATGTCAAGAAAAATTACTTTAACTAAAGATACAATTACAATTGTAAAGTTAAAAAGTTGACCAGTTACAAGGTATACAATATGCTTGAATTATACCAATGGGAACTCTCTCAATACTCAGAGAAAGTGCGCCTAATTCTAGATTTTAAAGGACTAGATTACCGCAAAATAGAGGTTACACCTGGAATTGGACAAGTAGAACTGTTCCGGCTGACTGGTCAGAAACAAGTCCCAGTATTAAAGGATCGCAATAAATATATTGCGGATTCTACAAAAATAGCTAAGTATTTAGACTTAGAATATCCCGATCGCCCAATAATACCGCAAGATCCCAAAAAACGGGGTTTAACTTTATTAATAGAAGAATGGGCTGATGAGTCCATAGGTATCAAAGGTCGCAAAGCACTATTTGCTGCATTAAGTCAAGATCAAAATTTCCGCAAGTCTTTATTACCAACCTCAACACCAGATATATTTAAAAGTCTGGTTCAAGGAGTACCTAGTGACTTCCTGACACTGTTGGGTGTTGGGGTAGGTTATAGCCCAGATGTAATCCAGTCAGCGATCGCATCCTTAAAACAAGACTTGGAAGCGGTAACGTTATTATTGGCAGATAGTCCTTATTTAACAGGAGATGAGCCGACTTTAGCTGACTTGGCAGTAGCTAGCTTATCAATATTGCTCAAGTTCCCCTCTGGACCCTATCTGGATTTACCAGCTTCTATTAGAGGTAAAGGATTGCCAATCTTTGCAGAGAATATAGATTATCAACCATTCTTCACCTGGCGCGATCGCCTTTATGCCCAATTCCGCAAACCATTAATCATTACCACTCCACCAACGGGAAGCGCGCCAACTTCGATTCAGATTGATTAAGTAATTGGGCATTGGGCATTAGTTATTCCCTCACACTCAGCACTCCAAACTCTGCCAATTTTAGATTTTAGGTCGCACCTTTGGTGCGCTAGAAGCGCAACTTGGATTTTGGTGAAGCAGCGCAGTCTTCCCCCATGAGTGACTGCACCAAGCCGAAGGGATTGAAGAAAAAATCTAAAATCTAAAATTGAATGAGTCCTAATTTATTCGCAACTTTTGCCCTATGCAATTAAAATTCAACATAAGATAGCGCACCACAATCATGTAATTAACTAGATGAATTCGGTACAGCCATTAGGTTCGGTTATTCAAGGTTCTCTAACTGAAGGTTTAGAAGTACGATTGCATCCTGACATTTCTGTGGAAGATATGCGGGTGGGTAAGTTTCTTGTTGTGCAAGGGATGCGATCGCGCTTTTTTTGTATGCTGACAGATGTAGCGTTGGGAGCTGCTAATGCACGAATTATTGCTAATCCGCCCAATTGGGAAGACACTTTTTTACGAGATGTTTTAGCCGGAAGTGGTACATACGGTACTATTAACCTGGCGCCGATGTTGATGTTCACTCCCGAAACTGAAGAATCTTTCTCCCCCACAAATGGCAAATCAGTAAATCCCTTTCTTCCATCGGTGACGGGTTTGGCTTCATTTGTGCCACAAACCAGTACTACTATGGAATTGTTGCCTGTTAAAACTATTCCTAGCCACTTTAGTCAAGTTTACGAAGCAAGTATTGACGATTTTCGCCGGGTATTTGGTTGGGAAGATGACCCCCAAAGGCGCAATTTTTCCATCGGGAAACCTTTGGATATGGATGTGCCAGTTTGCATCGATTTGAATCGCTTTGTGGAACGCAGTAATGGGGTTTTTGGGAAATCTGGTACTGGTAAATCCTTTTTAACACGGCTACTTTTAGCTGGTGTTATCCGTAAAAGTGCGGCAGTAAACTTGATTTTTGATATGCACTCTGAGTATGGCTGGGAAGCCGTTGCAGAAGGTAAGAACGTAAATACTGTTAAGGGTCTAAAGCAACTTTTTCCCAGTCAGGTGGAAGTTTACACCCTCGATCCGGAATCGACAAAGCGTCGGGGTGTGCGTGATGCTCAAGAACTTTATTTGAGCTATGAGCAAATAGAAGTTGAAGATATTAAGTTATGTAGTCGAGATTTAGGACTCTCTGATGCAGCCCTGGATAACGCCAATATTCTATATAGCGAGTTTGGCAAGTCCTGGATTGTCCAGTTGCTGAATATGACTAACGAAGAAATTGAGATGTTCTGCGACGAGAAGCGCGGACACAAAGGCTCGATTATGGCATTGCAGCGCAAACTCTTGCGGATGGATAGTTTGAAGTATATGCGAGCGGTTTGCCCTCAGAATTATATTAGTAAAATTGTGCAATGCCTGGAATCTGGGAAGAATGTTGTGATAGAATTTGGTTCCCAGTCAAATATGCTCTCTTATATGTTGGTGACGAATATGATCACCAGACGGATTCACGAGCATTACGTCAAAAAAGCAGATAAATTCCTGCAAAGCAAAAATCCTTGCGATCGCCCGACGCCATTGATGATTACCATTGAAGAGGCGCATCGTTTCCTTGACCCAGGAGTGGTACAAAGCACGATTTTTGGAACCATCGCCCGTGAACTACGGAAGTATTTTGTCACACTTTTGGTAGTTGATCAACGCCCATCAGGAATAGATAATGAAGTTATGTCCCAGATTGGGACTCGCATTACTGCTTTGCTTAATGATGAAAAAGACATTGACGCAATTTTTACAGGTGTGTCTGGTGGTAGTGGGCTGCGATCGGTGTTGGCAAAGTTAGACTCTAAGCAACAAGCCTTAATTTTGGGTCATGCCGTTCCGATGCCGGTAGTAGTGCGTACCCGTCCTTACGACGCAACTTTTTACGAAGAAATTGGTGAGCCAGCCTGGGAAGAAAAACCTGACGCAGAAGTCTTTGCCGCTGCTGAACTAGCCAAAGCTGACCTGGGATTCTAGATAGTTATTTGCCATTGCTCATTGGTCATTAGTCTTGAGTTATTCTCTTCCAATGCCCAATACTTCTCTACGAGAGGCTGCGCCAACGACGCCGGCTCCATCGAGCGAAGTCGAGATGCTCAGTACAAGTGCTCCAATTCGTAACATCCCTCCATCCTCACAGCCAATTAAGTTCGGTTATCCGGCTACTGTTTGGCAACAGAAGAGGGGTTTTTGGCGTCACTATAGATATAGTAAGTAATTTCAAGGAACTTTAAAATTTATTTTCGCAAACGACTGCTTTTGAATTATAATTAGACGCTTTATCTTAAGATACTTTACTATTCGCCTGATTTATCGTATTATAAAGGTAAGTAAAACTCATACCGACTTCGGATTTTCCAGTTCCTGTCAGTAACTGCCCAAAAGAAGAATTCTCAAAAACGACTAGCGTGCTTATTATAAGAGATTGAAAATTTAGGGGAGGTAGGGGAACCTATCATTGGGGGCTTGCCGTCTTAACAACGGCTGTATCGATTGATAATTGCTTTTGGTAGCTCCCGATATTTCGTGATAGATGTACTACCTTTCTCCAGTCAATTTTAGTAAAAAAACATACATTGTGTTTACGGAGTAGAGGATAACACACGAATGCCTACTGTCAACACCCAAACGGAAAATCTTAACACCAAATTCACGGCTGATATGGTGCGAACCTATCTGCGGGAAATTGGGCGTGTACCACTGCTAACCCGTGAACAAGAAATTGTCTATGGGAAGCAGGTGCAACAAATGATGAAGTTGATCGACGCCAAGGAAGCTTTGGCGAAGAAGCTGCACCGGGAACCGAATATGTCAGAGTGGGCTGACCAGGTTCAAGAATCGGAAACTGAGGTACAACAAACGGTGGCGCAAGGTAAGCGGGCAAAGCAAAAAATGATCGAAGCGAATTTGCGCTTGGTCGTTGCTATTGCCAAGAAGTACCAAAAGCGGAATATGGAGTTTCTGGATTTAATTCAGGAAGGAACACTAGGATTAGAGAGGGGTGTAGAGAAATTTGACCCAATGAGGGGTTATAAGTTCTCGACTTACGCTTACTGGTGGATTCGCCAAGCGATTACCCGGGCGATCGCTCAACAAGGTCGCACCATTCGGTTACCGATCCACATTACCGAGAAACTGAATAAAATCAAGAAAGTACAGCGTGAGTTGGCTCAAACCTTGGGGCGATCGCCTACTCCAGCCGAAATTGCCAAAGAATTGGAACTAGAACCTGCTCAGATCCGTGAGTATCTGAACATGGCCCGTCAACCAGTGTCTTTGGATGTTAAAGTTGGCGATAACCAGGATACTGAGTTGCAAGAAATGCTCGAAGATGGCGGCCCATCGCCAGAGTATTACACCAACCAGGAATTCTTACGCCAAGACTTGAACAACCTGCTAGCAGAACTAACCCCGCAACAGCGAGAAGTTTTAGCCCTACGCTTTGGTTTAGAAGATGGTAATGAAATGTCATTGGCGAAAGTGGGTGAGAGATTGAATCTCAGCCGTGAACGTGTCCGCCAGTTAGAGCATCAGGCTTTGGCTCATCTGCGTCGCCGTCGGGCCAATGTCCAAGAATACGTTGCTAGCTAGAACTAGAGACGCGGGATTTCGCGTCTCTACACCACCTTGGTGACGCGCCTCTTGAATTCAGGGGGCGATTTTTTTATGCTGACAACCAGGAAAATATTTGGATTTGACGCGGTAGGGGCACAGTTAATTAAATAAAAACTTTCGTTTTTGACAGTTTTATTTTTTGGACAATAGACAATAGTAATATAAGTCGTTAACAAAGTCTTTGACAATTAAAACTTGGTTATGATTTAAGTAAGTTATAGAGAACTTAGTTAGTTTTTTAACAGGAGAAGTAGGGTGCTTAACAACCTTTATCAGTTCTTATCTCCCCGTCAGTGGGGAATTTCCCTAGCAGGCTTAGGCTTACTTCTCGGTTTGGGCTTTATAGGCAAGCAGACTCAACTAGTACCGATTAGAGATTCGCCATTATCATCGGCTCAGATTCAGAAAAGCTCCCAAACCTCTCTATTGTCGCAACTAAGAATAGTTAGAGAGCAGAGAAGTCAACTAAAAGGGGCTGCTGGAGAGAGAGATTTTTTTATGCATAAGAGCGGAAAAACCTTCCCCACAACCACAGCATTGGTTCCAGGTTCTCAGGAAGCGACAAAAGGCGCAGAAGTTTTACCAAAAGCGAATTTTCCTGTAAAAGATGGGATTTATCTCTATGGCCAATCCCCAAAACCAAACCAGCTTGGTCAAGGTTACATCATATTTGAAAAGCAGCAGGGCAAGGTAACTGGTGCATTGTATATGCCCGACTCAGAGTTTAATTGTTTTCAGGGTACACTCAACCAGTCAGGAGAGTTGGCGATGACGGTTAATGGTTCGTCAAATGAAGCCAGTTCTACTCAGTCGAATCAGGTAGCTGCAAGCAGTAAACTGCCTCAAGTCAGTGAAGATGAGTTCAGCAATTATCCTTACTCGGTGGCTCTGCAAGACTTTTATCAGTTAAATTCCATCACAGCTAGCGATCGCCGCACATTACAAATGTGTAAATAATCTCCAACTTAATACTCAATTCCTGGTTGCGCCTTAACGCCTTGATCGCGGAAAGGGTGCTTAACTAGGGTCATTTCGGTTACCAGGTCAGCACGCTCAATTAAACCAGCTGGTGCGCCTCTACCTGTGAGAATAACGTGCTTGTTAGCTGGTTTTTCTGCCAAACCCGCTAAAACGTCCTCTAATGGTAAATAAGCCATTTTGAGGGCAATATTAATTTCATCTAACAACACCAAATGGAAGTCTGGGCTGCGAATATATTCTAATGATTTTTGCCAAGCGGCGCTAGCTTTATCGAGGTCGCGATCGCGGTCTTGAGTTTCCCAGGTAAAGCCTTCGCCCATTGCATGAAATTCTAACTGGTCTTCCCAATAACTGAAAACCCTTTTTTCAGAAGGTTCCCAGCTTCCCTTAAGAAATTGGACGATCGCTACTTTATACCCGTGACCAAGCGATCGTAACACCATCCCCAAAGCCGCAGTAGTTTTACCCTTACCGTTACCAGTATTTACAATAATTAACCCTTTTTCTGGTACAGCTTGTGCTATCCGCTGATCCTGCACTTCCTTACGCCGCTGCATCTTTTTGCGGTACTGTTCATCAGTCAGAGATGAAGACATTACCTGATCAATCAAGCGCCCAATTTCTGGGTCTTGGTTTAATTCTTGTGGTGTATCGTTTTTCATCAACCTTGTTTAGAAATAACTGTTAAAACTTTTGACAATGATCCGAAATTCTGTTTAAAATTTGATTCTAAGTAAATCACATAATTGAATATGTCCAGTAAGATTTTATAGAAAAATATTGAGCCTGTGTTAGCTTTTCAATATTATTTGCCGACAAGTATGTAAAACTAATGATATACAAACTGAACTTATAATTCGAGTTAAATATTACTGTTTTAAATAATTTCATATGTTCATTAAAGCACTTTCTCAGTAGAATTTTGTTATTCTCTCCTTTGATACAGTCATCAGTTAGACTACGAACTGAGCGCGTTAGCTTAACTATCAGGGGTATGATGTCTGATGTCGGGAATTGTGCGTTTATGGATGCTGTTGTGTCCATTTTTCCCATAAAGGGCGCACATCCTCTGGTTGTCCATCATAGTTGAGCAATTGGTCTGAAATTATCACCCATGATTGGGCACTCCGTGTCCAGATGTTACCCACTGGGCGTAACCAACTTGTATCATCTAACGTTCCAGCTTTGACGTTGATAGTATTTGAGTTGTAAGTCCGTTCATGGAACAATCGCGTTCCGCAGTCGCCACAGAACAAGTTATTTACTTCACGTCCGCTATCATTTTTCCGAGTCCAAGCTTTCGGTTTTCCCTGAACAATCACAACAGCATCTCGTGAAACAGTAAGAGACATTCCAAAGGCACTAGAGGATTGTTTCTGACACTCCTTACAGTGGCATAGATAAAGGGTTAACGGTTGGGCATGAATTTCGTAACGAATCTGCCCACATTGACAACCTCCAGTATATGGAAGACTCATAGGTTTTATCTCCTTACAATTGATATTGCTTGATTGTAGCGAAAACTATCTCAATCTTGAAACTGGTTGTAGGAAATACAATCAACTCATAAGTTTATCCAATGTCGTTTGCCGAATGAGTCTTGATGCTCACCCAAAATTTCGTTATTTCCCCAAATCAACCAGGCTTCTAATAAGTTGAAATAGCGTTCTGTTAGGTTGAGATTTCACCATGATTCTAAGGTGGCTGCGTCTAATATTAAAACCTGCTTCTTACCTTGGGATCTAATTTTGGCTATCCCAGAACTGCGTAATAACAGATGTAGTCCATTAATATAGGGGTATGAATAGTAACACTCGTCTACAGATGATTTTAGCTGATACACCTATTGATACAGTATTAAGAGCGATCGCTCAACTAAATCTACCTAACTGGTGGTTAGCCGGAGGTGCAGTCAGAAACACTGTTTGGGCTTCAATTTTTGGCAATGGCTGTGGGTTAGGTATTAAAGATTTTGATATTGCATTCTTTGATATAGAAGGGAATCGTTCCCAAGAACTAGCAGCAAAGGCGACTCTTACAGAACAATTTCCTAATCGCGAGTTTGATGTCAAAAATCAAGCTAGTTTTGCTCGTTGGCGTCTTGGTAGCAGACCCTACACTAGTACAGAGGATGGCATCACAAATTGGCTGCACACTGCTACTGCTGTGGGAGTTCGACTAGATGCACAAGGTCAATGGCAATTTTTCACTCCTTACGGCTTAGATGACCTGTTTGACGGCATTATTCGACCGACGCCAGCACATACGCATAACCTAGAGGCTGATAACAAGGCATCTGGGTTTTTACAAAAGTGTCCTTATCTGCGGTTGGCGTAAAAGTTACAGTTGGGTTATAGCCAAATACACCTCGCTTAAAGTAGTAATCGCTCAGACATGAATTTTCAAACAACCTCTAAGCGTTAGCAAAGCTGTAAAATCATTCTTTATTCTGTTTGATGCGTGAGTAAAGAAGTTCGCGATCGCTCTGAGGATTTACAATTAAGCATGGACTATTACCGACACTTCCATTACTAACAATAACGACAGTAATACCCATCCGGGGACAAACACCTAAACAACTGGTGCTAACAACCCGAAATTCACCCCATAATCCCTCAAACTTTAAACGAGATTTTAACCAATTCTCTAATTCTTCGGAAGCCGTTGAGCCTGACTGCTCGTTTGCACATTGTGAACACACAAGCACCAAACCAAACTCCCATCGCGGAGAAACACTCTTGATAGATGTGTCTAACGGGCGAGAATTTATTAGGCGCGATGGTTGCTCAGAATTGGATGAAAACCTCTTGAGAATACGTTGGAGTAATGCTTTAATCCGCTGGATCAGTTTGTTCATGGATGACCCTACCTATTTATCTGAATAACGTGAACTGAATCAAAAAACCTCTAAGAGGTTTTACTACGCAAATCCGTTCCTCTGTGAGTCCTAAAGGGAGAGACTTGAAATAAAGTTCCAGGCAGGGAGGAGTTCGTCGAACTCACGTTGAACAGGATAGTGTAAATTTCCCCTTTAGTCTGTTCTGGTAGATCATCTAGTTTCAGCAAGAATCAGCGCTTCTGAGCAATTTGCTGCAAGTATGCAATTAGCTGTTTTCCGGCGGTGTCAAAGCCAAGCACCATTCATCCCACGCTCCCCTTGCGGGTGAGGCGTGGGATGAATGTCGGATTAAGCTAAAACCCCGACTACGACTGTGGAACCCACACAGAAACGGAACCAGCAGTGCATCGAAAATCAGCCCAGCCCTCATCATTCGTTGTCACGGATTCGCTGATATGTTCAGTGATGTCAATGTAAGTGCTGTTGGGTTGCCCAACTTCCATCCACTTAGTCCCCTCTTCCCCATTACTCAGAACAACCGCCATACCGCCTGGATGTTCTTCATCTCCTAAGCGTGTCCAGCCAATTGTATTAGGGTGATCGAAATAATCGTATTGGTCGCCATAGGCATAGGTTTGACGAGCGTGCAAAAATTTATCAATTATCCATTGATGACTATCGAGCCAAATCTCATACTCATTCCCATCTGGGCCCTTATCCTTGTAATTAGCACCATAGTAATCCGCATAGAAGATACAGGGATAACCCTCACTTCGCAGTAGGATCAACGCATAAGCCAACGGTTTAAACCAGCTTTCTACTACAGACTCCAACGACTGCAAGGGTTGAGAATCATGATTTTCTACTAAGGTGACTGCTAAAGTAGGTTGCTGTTGCACCAAGGTATTATCAAATATCTGCCGCATGTCGTAGTCATTGCCTTGTGTGCTGGCAGCGCTAAAGTTATAGTGCAATGGCGCATCAAACAACATGACATTACCATTGGTAATGTTAAGGAAATGGTGGAGCGCTTCAACTTCATAAGACCAATATTCACCAACGGCAAACAGATCGCGACCTGCCTTTTGGCGACAGTGAATCAGCCATTCTGGGAAAAAGCCAGCTCTAACGTGTTTAACGGCATCAAAACGAAAACCATCTATATTAGTGGTTTCCACAAACCACTCACCCCAGCGATTCAACTCTTCACGAACTTCTGGACTTTCCATATCCAGATCGCATCCCATGAGATAGTCGAAAGCGCCTTTTTCCAGGTCAACGTTGTCGTCAAAGTGTTTATCTTTGAACAGATAAACTGCATTCTCACCTTCGTTGTAAACGTTGTAATCAACTGCGTCGAAGTGCCACCAGTGCCATTCCATATCGGAGTATTTGCCCTGGCGACCTGGGAAGGTAAAGTGAGTCCACACTTTAATCTTTTGCATTTCACCGATCGCCTGGTTGCGATCGTCTGGACTATAGGGCGTTGCTTCCACCTCTTCTTCTTGGTCTGCACCTAACTTGTGGTTGAGGACAACATCAGCATATACTCGAATACCAGCATCTTTTGCAGCCTTGACAGCAGCGATATACTCGTCTTTTGTGCCATACTTTGTCCGAACCGAGCCTTTCTGGTCAAACTCGCCTAGATCATACATATCGTAGACCCCGTAGCCGACATCGTAGCCACCCCCTGTTCCTTTGTAAGCTGGGGGTAACCAAACAGATGTAACACCTGCATCAGCTAACTCTTTGACTTTCTCTTTAAACTCATTCCAAAGATTGCCATCTGGAGGGATATACCAATGGAAGTACTGCATCATTACACCATTCAATTGAGCCATTTGTATCCCTCTAGTCAAATATACGATGGATCTTGATTGTAGCCAAAAAAACTATACTTTAAGTTGTGTTTGATGTTTCTAAAGAGAAACAAAAGTCTACTAAAAAACTGCGATCAACTTATATTGTTTTCTTCTGTGGATGATAGCTCTTCAGCTAGGTTTTTCTGGAGTGCTTCCAATACTGCGATCGGGTCAGCAGCTTGCCGCATCAATTCAGCTTCCGAATCATGGCGATTGATCACATTAGGCAAATCGCTACGGAGTTCTTCTAATAGAGCAATAATCTTGGCAATTTTTTGCTCAGAGAGCAGGTTAAGCTGTAGCATCAGTTGCGCCCGCTGTTCGGCAAAGTTTTCTTGGCGAGTTTGTCGGACCAGCACTCCGGTTGAAATCACCAATGCAGCTGCGTCTAAGCCTTGATCTGACCAGCTAAACGCGGGCAGGTTGAATGGCAAAAAGCCATCAAAAAAACTGCCAAAAATCCAGAGAGCCAGCATGACTAGCAAACTATACATAAATATCGCTCGCCCAAAGAATGTAGCGATCGCTTCTAGTATCCGCTGGTGGGCGGGAATATCTCGAACTTCCTGGCTATGAAGTAAACTAATCGCTTCAATATTTTTTGCAATGGCGTCTGGTAATGGAGCCGTGATCACTTGATTTCGAGAAGCTTTCTCTTTGAGTTCCTTAGCACCTAAAGATAAGTGTTTGTTGGCTGTGTCGTATGCCTTGTGCGTCATGCTGCAACTCCTGAATCTGGATGTTATTCGATTATTACTTATCTTCTGATGCTGTTAGCAAATGGTAAATTGTTTTACAACCAAAATAGTGTTGCTACTGCTTTGGGCAGTGGATCACAATTCACAACAATAAATTTAGCATCATCTCTAGATGCCAATGTGTCGGCCGCATTGTTAATGCGTCGGCTTGCATTAAAAACGCTACGCTTTGACGCAAAACTGTACTAAGCGCAAAGTCCACTGAGGGGATACTCTCCTCGGTGAACTTTGTAAGAATAATTTTCAGACATCAAATCAGCAACGCCTCGCTTTTTACAACTAAAGCGGATCTGCGACTGATGATTCAAACACGCCCATTGGCCCAAGCCGAACCGTGAGTATTTCCACATCAGTGATGGCTATGTGGGGCCCTTGTTGGATGTGGGCTGGCGTGAACCAAAAAATTCCAGCCGAACAACTCTTTCCCCCAGTTTCTACAACTCCTTTCATTACATAAACATACTCATCACAAGGATGAGTATGAATAGGAATCATTGTACCCGCCTTCATTGTTAGCAGGTGTATTGAACCCTGCGATCCAGGCTCGGCTAGGGAGAAAAACTTAGCACCAGGAAATTGCTCAATATCTAGCGATCGCTCAAGGTCAGCTTGAATAAAGGTCTGTTGTGACATGTTATTTACCTCTTTGAATACTAAATTAGTTTTCTAGCATTATGTAAATGTAAGACAAAAAACACTGTGTGGAAGATAATTATGAATCAACAACTTGATCTAAATGAATACAAGCAACAAATTGCGGATTTATACAGTTGCAGAGGTCAAACTTATGATCAGGGCGATTGGCATCCTCGAATTGCTCATCGTCTGGTTGAACATGCACAGATTTGCCAAGGACAGCATGTTTTAGACATTGCAACAGGGACAGGGATGGTGGCGATTAAAGCAGCACAGCTTATCGGTTTTGCAGGTCGAGTTGTTGGAGTGGACATTTCAACTGGGATGCTTGAACAGGCAAAACGCAAGATTGAGGCGTTGGGGCTGAATAATATTGAGCTTGTACTCGCGGATGCTGAGAAACTGAACTTTCCAGCCAACAGTTTTGATGTTATCCTATGTTCCTCAGCCCTGATTTGGATGGTTGACGTTCCTGCGGCATTATGCCTTTGGCATCAATTGCTCAAACCTGGTGGGCTAATTGGCTTTCATGCATTTGCAGACACCGCTTTTGTGGGAGGGGTAACTATGCAAAAAGTCGCCCAAAAGTATGGCGTTTCACTCGCATTCAGTAAACCGACAGGCACCATTGAAAAGTGCCATGACCTACTAAAAACAGCAGGTTTTGAGGCGATTGAAATTAAGTCTGAGCAAGACGGTAGTTATATTAGCCTACAACAGGCAAAGCAGATGTGGTCTGGAGGTTCTCATCCAGCACCTGGACAATTTCCACATCCCATGAAGCAACTCTCATCTGGGCAGTTGGAGAAACTTGAGGCGGAATTTGAAGCAGAATTGGCAGTATTAGTGACGCAAGAAGGCATTTGGAACGATATCACAACTTTTTATACCTTTGGTCGCAAGCCAATAGACTAATACAACGTGAGTTCGATAAACCTCTCCCTGATTTGCACTAAACAGGACTTACGCAAAAAGGTAGTGAAAGCCTTGATTTCCCGTAGGGGCAATTCATGTAGACGCAAAGCGGTGAAGCAGCGCGGTCTTCTCCCAAAGGGAGAGGCTAGCGCCTGCCGTAGGATGCCCGTTCGCGTAGCGTCTCCTTTAGGAGATAGGGCTGTAGGGGGTTTCCCCCATGAGCGACTGCTGTTAGCGCAGCGGTAGCGTTAGCGAAGCGGTAGCGTTCGCGCAGCGTCTCGTAGAGAGGAACGAGCGTCCGTAGGAGCTTCACCCGCAGGGCTTCCCGCAGGGTATTGCCTCTACATTTCGTACTTGATGCCTAAGTCCTACTAACTGGAGTTTAGACTAATTGGATAACGAATTCTACGAGTGCGAGTTTGACTTTCTGGGCATCTAGGGGACTTTCCACGGGGTTTGGGAAGAACAGTCGATGTCCCAATTGCGGCGAAAACTTCTCCCATCCCTTGAGCGCTTTTGAGTAGGGGTACGCTATCGGTGTCGCAGATGTATTTTGCAATGTAGCATTTATGGACTCACACTTAAAAAACCAAGGTGTAGCCTTCTAAGTAAAAGTGATTGCTATCTACGCACTCGTCGAAGTATTTTTACTCAAAGCTTCTACCTTCATCTTTGCATTTACTTTGGAATATTTGCTGAGGGTAGGAGTGGCTAAATCTATGTTTTCCGAAGAAGATGTTGAAATAGACTCATTAGAGCTAATCTCCTCTGGTTGTGAATTTAAGGGTGTTTTTCCTGACCATGAGTAATTGCATATTTGAGTATGAAGTAGTGTACCAAAGGTGACATTAATTACAAAGGCAAAAGAATCTACGAAGATGAAGTCTATAACCCGATTAATCATGAGTTCCTCTTGAACTGATAAAAGTATCAAGTGATGTTTTCATTTGAATTTAACTACACAAGGCATAATGCTTATTCCAAAAATGTTCCGAAATATTTGTAACTTAGGTTTGGTAGCCTGATTACATATATAAAAGGTATTGTGATGATTAGGGATTAGCTTCTGCTAATGTCTAGCACTTTGGGTTTAAAATTTCAATATCACTTTGATTTTATACAACTATTGTATAAATCTCTTACACAATAACTTATGAAAAAAGTCATGAACCTGACCATGACTTTAGCCACAAATTATCGGTTTAGCCAGTTACTAAGGATTGATAAACTCTGGACAATTCTCATCATCCCACCCCAAGGGATATATACCACAAACTATCAAATTGCTGCTTGTACCAACCCTGTGATAGTTAGAGCAACCGATGCAAGCGACTGGTGCAGGTTCTTTGTCATCTAACTCATATTCATCTTCATCAAAATCCACAATTAACGCGCAGTTACAATTTGGATAGTGGTCTATTTCCCTTGAATTGTATTTACTGATAAACCTAGTAGAGGCGCAAAATTCCACTTTGTACCGCAATCTTTCGCGTCTCTACACACCTAAAATTCTCGCTTGGTGAAAAAAACTTGACAGTGAAGTGCTTCAATAGTATATTTGTACTATTAAAGCACTTAAGTGTTGCATAAAACTTTAACACTCCCGACTACGCCAACAGGACAACACAAAATAAATGAAGCTATCTAAGGTAGACTTGAGCAGTTTAATAGCGATCGCTCACTCTGATGGATATTTGCAGTTGTTGCTTGATCGAGGCGACGAACTGGAGTTTTTAGAAATTCCGGCACCGATACAAGCTTATGAAGGATTGCAAGAACTGAACGAAGCTATCACTGAAACGACTGCACTACCCTTTGAAGAAGAACCAATTGTCATGCTACCAGTTGTCTCCTCAATGGCTATGGCTGTAGGCTACGATCGCAACGAACACATTTTGCAAGTTGAGTTTCAAAGTGGATCTGTTTATCAGTACTTAGGCGTAGACGAGGATACTTGGGAAGATTTACATTCCTCTGACTCAGTTGGTAGCTTTTTCAATCAAGAGATTAAAGGTAGATATGACTGCGATCGTCTAGATAATGCAGATTATACTATTGACTAATAATTGGATATAGGGTTTTCAATAATTCTTGTGTTGTCTAGGCTTTAGGTAAAAAGGCTTGGAATTCATTAAGTAGAGCAATTGGCGTTGGGCATTGCCACCAATATCTCAAATGTGCATCACATAGGCTTTTGTGGGTAATACCTACCTGACGATTTGTGGTCTAATCTATTTGAAAAGCATTAGCAAGAGCAACTAAATATACACCAGTAGCGTTTCGTTCAGAGACAATAGAAAAAGCCTACATAGTATCAACGCAGTTATGACGACTACACTTGCCTCTGCTGTTAAACCAAGAGCCGAAGATAGTTTTGCCATTAGCTTTGCACCATTGTCTCTTGAAGAAATCTATGCCAAGTCTGACGATCCAGCCAACGGTGCTGTGGTTATGATGAGTGGCGTGGTTCGCAATCAAACCGATGGTAAACCTGTGGTTGCTCTAGAGTATCAAGCTTACGAACCGATGGCATTGCGGGTATTTTATCAAATTGCTGCTGATATTCGCTTATCTACGTCTGATGTGAATCGCGTAGTGATTCATCATCGCACCGGACGTTTGCAAGTTGGAGAAATTAGCGTTTTAGTAGCAGTGGGTTGTCCTCATCGGAGGGAGGCCTTTGAAGCTTGCCAGTATGCTATTGATACTCTTAAACACAATGCACCCATTTGGAAAAAAGAGCATTGGGAAGATGGTTCTAGCAGCTGGGTGAGTATTGGTGCTTGTGAAACATCAGCAGAAAATTGTTAAGATTTCTGAGCTATTGTCTTCAAACAAGTGCAATCTCTTGAACACGCAGCAATTCATCCAGCAATTAGCGAAGCATGATCTGTGCTGCGCTAGTTGCTGGATGACCTTCTTTAACCTACGTTTATAGGAGATGCCCCATTCGTAGATCCATTTGCAGATAAAAGCTGGGCAGAATCGCTTGGCTTAGGATTGGTGAGTGTTAAATTGTCCGTTAAGCGTCGCCTATTGTTGTTCTTGCGCCGCGCACCACCCGCCATCTCGTATTAAATGCATTTATAAGCTTAATGCAATGATTGCTGCACTGATTTAAGCAATACTTATAGATGGCAGAGCATTTGTTGGAAAGTATGAAGCATCTGGAGCAATTACTTATACAATTGCTGCAAACGCTTAAATATTTATTATGAATGATCTTGCATTAGCTGCAAACTATGAAGCATTCATTATGAATGATCTTGCATTAGCTGCAAAGTATGAAGCATTTGGAGCAATTACTTATACAATTGCTGCAAACGCTTAAACATTCATTATGAATGATCTCGCATTAGCTGCAAATGTTCAAATTTTGACAACCAGCGTTTGAATTTTAGCAATAACTGTTTGGTTTTAGCAATCCTAAATGAGTCGTGAAAATCTCCGATTCCTCTCTCTGCGTCTCTTTAGCCTCTGCGGTTAATTTATTTTTACAAATGATTTAGGACTACTATAGTAGTTAGTGCTCATAGGTTGAAAAAATTAAATGTGAAGCAATTTTGTGCAGCATTCTGGCAGAGATGACATTGCGATCGCCACTACTATTCAATGTGAGAATCTTGTCAGCGATCGGAGATTCTCTTTTAGAGATAGTACTCTTGAGGATTACCCATAGTTACAGCTATTTTCAGGTAAATAGACCACCCGGTAGGGGCGCAAGGCCTTGCGCCCCTACGACAGATGTGGTTCAAATAGATGAAAACTGCTGTAAGTGGCGGCAAATGATCGCCTCGCTGATCTCACCCCTTAAGTTATATCTTGCACCTGCCCCATATCCCGCCGGGAGCAACGCGAAAAAGTGAGATCATCGTGAAATGAGTAGGGAAAAGTAGTGGAAGAAAAAAATATGATAATCGTCGGTGAAAAGGTGATTTAAGAATGGCTCCTAAGCGGTAATTTTATCTGGAACGTCGAGCCTTTACCTTGATTGCTCATTACATAGATGTGACCGCCATGAGCCTGGACAATTTGTTGAGCGATCGCTAATCCTAACCCAAATCCGCCGTTTTCTCGTGCCCGTTCTGTATCAACTCGGTAGAAGCGATCAAAAATGTAAGGTAAATCTGCCTCTGGAATACCAATTCCGGTATCGATGACCTGAATCACGACTCGATCTGAGTGAGGTTCTAAGCGTAACCAAACTGTTCCCCCAGACGGAGTATATTTGCAGGCGTTGTTGAGCAAGTTTTCGACTGCTTGGCGCAGCAAATCGGGGTCAGCCCACAACTCAATTTGTTGTTCTGGTAAATGGCTGATCAACTTAAGCGACTCTTTTGCAGCAACAGTAGTGTAATGAACAGCTAAATTCTCCAGTAAGCTATTCAGATTTACCTTTTTGAGAGATTCTGGAGTTAATTGTCCTTGATGCCGAGCCAACAGCAGTAGGTTATTAACTAAGGTACTCATCAACTTTGCGCTATCGATGATATTTTCCAGTGAGGGATGGATCTGGGGACGGTCTACCGCCATTAGTAGCCCAACTTGGGCATTGGTTAAAATCGCAGACAGGGGCGATCGCAACTCATGAGAAGCATCTGATGTAAAGCGTTGCAGTTGTTTATAGGCTTGCTGAACAGGCTGCATGGCTATGCCACCTAGTACCCAACCTGTAAGCCCAATTAACCCCAGCGCTACAGGTACAGCTAGCGTCAACATTAACTGAAATTGTCTGAGATCGTTTTGAGTTTCTGTCAGCGGGATAGCAACTTGCAGATAACCGATGACTGAATTCCCTCCTTGAACAGGCAGCGTGACTTGACGCAGCCAAAGCAGTTTGTCTGTTGGATCAACGGACTTAATCGTGAGAAACCCAGATGCCGTTTGTAACTGTTCTGGAGGTGGACTACCAAAAAAGCGCTTGAGTTTGCCATTTGGGTCATACCAGCGAATATAAACTAGTTCAATATCAGCGGGATGAGAACCACTACCCAATAGTGGTATATTGCTCAGATCGACTTGTTTGTGTCCTTGGTATAGTCGATACTGTGAACTGGCTGCCATTAACTCTGCTCTTTTATAAAGCAGTTGATCTAATGCTTTGAGCTTGTCTTTTACCTCAACGTGATAAATTACCCCAGCAAAGAGAATCAGAATGCACCCCATTGAAAGGGTAAACCAACGAGCTAAGTTACGACGACTGCGGTTAAACACAACTCAAAGAAGAATTCTCCAAGCCAGAATTGTTAAATCTCAAGATGGTTCTGAAGGGTTGAGGCGATAGCCCATACCATAAACAGTTTCAATCCAATCGGCTGCTGCTAATATTTGCAAACGTTGGGGAAGCTTACGAACTAAAACGGTGATTGCATTGCTCTCTGGCTCTGTACCCCACTCCCATACAGCTTGCTCAATCTGGTTACGAGTCAGGATTTGGCGGGGATGACGCATGAAGTATTCTAGCAACTGAAATTCCTGGCTAGAAAGGGAGACAATTGTCCCAAGTCGCTCTAAAATCAGCGTGTCGAGATGAAGTTCGAGGTCTGCCAAGCGGAGGGTGTCTCCTTGCCAGAGGGGCGATCGCCTCCCCAATGCCCGCACCCATGCCATGAACTCCATAATATCAATTGGTTTGACTAGGTAATCATCTGCTCCTGCATCTAATCCAGTTATTTTATCAGGTGTGGTATCTTTGGCCGTAATCATTAAGACGGGAGCGGTTTTCCCGGCAGCCCGATATTGTTGACACAGACTTACCCCACTAATCCGAGGTAACATCCAATCCAAAATCAACAAGTCATATTCTTTTTCAGCCAAAAGCCATTGAGCGGTTTCACCATCCTTGACACCATCAACGTTGTGTCCAGCCTGGGAGAGAACTGTTTGCAGCGGCATTAATTGCTTTGGATCATCCTCGACCAGTAAGATTCTCATCACCTTTGTGCAATTGAGCTTATTAATAATAATGCATTGAAGCAATGTGAACTTCTTTCATCAGTCAGAATGAATGTGTGATTAAGTATAACCTGGCAAAATCAGAGGCAAGTGTAGTGTGTGGCGGATTAGCAAAAGTTGGCTGCGAGGACTAGGATTAGAGTTTTGGTTGCCTCTGCCACTGGTAGCAGTTGTGTTTTGGCTGAGTTGTAGTTTCCTGGCTGCTCAACAGTTAAGCCAATCCTACTCTACAAAGACAAAACTTCAGTCAGATACCCAACTGGAAGCACGGCTATCAGTCAACGTATTGCTGATTAACGCTGCTGTCAACCGAACTCAGAAAATTACTCAAGTTGAAGTGGAAACAGCAGACCCCATCCTGAAGCGATTGGAATTAGAACTTCCAACGATAGAATTCAGCCAGATAGAAGCGACAATTGCCGAAGAACTAGGGCTACCTCGTCAGGATGTGAGGAAGTTAGTGCGCTATGAGATTGTGGATTAACATTAATAAATGTGTTCCGCCTTGGTTTTCAATGTTTGATTCATGGCTTCAAACCCTTGGCGAACGTCGATAAGCGATAGAAGGGAATACAAGGCAACTGAAATTACGGCTAAAAATACGAACTAGTCAGTCTCACGACAAACGCATCTTAATTGATCTTGACAAAAAGGTTGGTTAGTGGGTTAACGGAAGAATAAGAATTTGTCGTTTGATTGATTTTTCAAGGGTTAAAGTGATCGCTTAAAACTTTGTTAATAAGAAAGGGTTAATGCAATTATTTTGAACTTTATTGATATTGAAATGTTCTTATTGACAAGATGCGTTTGCTCTGGGAAAAGTTATATTTACACTCACCTAAAGTTGCAATGTCTCTCCTTTTAAACTAAGAGAGATGCTCTAGATTTATAAACCCAGTCAGTACGTTTCTAGATGCCAACGACCAGCTTTTCTCAAAGTTCTCCGATATTCCTGCCAGTCAATACCTGCTGAAGCAGCTTCAGCAGCAAAGGTAGCCTTAATCCCAACCTCCATCGTCCTCAAACCGCAAATATAGATATGGGTATTCTCTTGCTGCATTAGCTTCCAGAGTTCTGCTGCATTTTCACTCACCCGATCTTGAACGTACATTGGTTCATCAGCTGCATTTTTCTGTTCGCGGCTAATAGCGTAGGTTAAACGAAATTGCTTAGGGTATTGCTGTTGAATTGCTTCTAACTCTTGCCTGTACAAGATGTTGGCAGTTGTTGGAATGCCAAAGAATAACCAGGCGAAACCATTAAATTGGTAATCTGGATTGACTGCCCTTTGTTCCTGCTTGAACATCCGCCAAAGACAAGCCCGGAAGGGTGCAAGTCCAGTCCCGGTTGCCAGCATAATGATCTTGGCGTTTGGATCGGCGGGGAGCAGAAGCTCTTTCCCAGTCGGTCCGGTAACTTTTACTTCTTCACCAACCTCCAGACTACAGAGATAACTGGAGCAAACACCATAAACCTTTTCATTGTTTTTGGGATCATTGTACTCTACCCGCTTAACACAGAGGGTCAGGGTTTTGTCGTCAACCAAGTCGCCATGTTGGGTAGAAGCCACAGAATATAGCCTTATCCTTTCTGGTCTACCTTTCTTGTCTAATCCAGGTGGAACAATACCGATACTTTGTCCTTCCAGAAAGCGTAAATGACCACCAGAAATATCGAAGACAAGATGGCGAACCGTACCAGGTGCAATCACAGGAGGAGCAGCCGGAGGATTCTTGGCACTCACAGCCGGACTTGGCGTATTAGTTATTCCCGGTTTTGGACCGGCGTTAGCGGTTGAATCTGTGCTAGCTACGCTGCTGGCGGGTGGAGGGAGTGCAATGTTTGGCAGTGTATATGGAATGGATGGTGCGTTTCAAGGTTGGTTTGCTCCCGAAAGGCAAGTTAGACTTTATCACCCATCCACCTCCCCAGAAGAATTTTTGGTGAAGGTAGAGGGAACAGTGGATGAAATCCGGAAAGTAGAATCAATTCTCCGTTACTGGGGTGTGCAAGAGTGGCGTGTTTATGAACTTAGCAAAAGATTTTCATAAATAACGCTTTCAAGAAAACGGTTATTTTAATTTGGAGACGGAGATGGCAACAAATACGATCGCAAAAAATTCTTTTCCCCAGACGACAAAAGATTTACTCAACTATGAATGGCATACTCTGGCTGAACAACAGATTGTAAAAACGTTAGCCAGCCATCCAGAAGCAGGTTTGACCCATGAAGAAGCTGTCATGCGGCATCAACAGATGGGTGCAAATCAACTGACTGGTAAAGATGGAAAAAGTCCTTGGCTACGATTTCTAGAGCAATTTAATCAACCACTGCTGTATATTTTGCTAACGGCGGGAGTGGTGACGCTGCTGCTGCGAGATTGGATAGATGCAGGCGTAATTTTTGCTGTCACACTGATTAATGTCATAATTGGCTACATTCAAGAATCGAAAGCAGAAGGGGCGATCGCTGCTCTATCCAAAGCTGTCACTACCGAAGCAACTGTGATTCGTAATGGTCAAAAAACTCGTCTGGCTTCGACTGAGCTTGTTCCGGGTGACCTGGTACTGCTAGGATCTGGGGATAAAGTGCCTGCGGATCTGCGGTTGTTAAGTATGCGTGGGTTGCAAGTTGACGAGTCTGCCTTAACAGGCGAATCCGTTCCGGTGGAGAAAGCAACCCAATTATTGGATGTCGAGACACCGTTAGCCGAACGAAGCAATATGGCGTATACAGGAAGTTTCGTCACTTTTGGACAAGGAGAAGGAATTGTCGTAGCGATCGCAGATGCCACCGAAACGGGTAGAATTTCGCAGTTAATTCAAGACAGCACTGGGTTAAAAACGCCACTGACGCGAAAAATCGACAAGTTCAGCAAAACCTTACTTTACGTCATCTTAGGGTTGGCTGCCCTGACATTTGCAGTCGGATTAGGACAGGGTGGATCTTTAATTAATGTTTTCAAAGCGAGTGTGGCTCTGGTTGTCAGCGCGATTCCAGAAGGATTCCCTGCGATCGTCACAGTCACTTTGGCGATCGGCGTCTCCCGAATGGCACGGCGTCACGCCATTATTCGCAAGCTACCTGCTGTTGAAGCTTTGGGAAGTACAACTGTTATCTGTTCTGACAAAACGGGGACGTTGACGGAGAATCAGATGACGGTTCAGGCGATTTATGCGGGTAAGCAAAAATATAGTGTCAATGGGATTGGTTACGCTCCAGACGGGGAAATTTTGATGGATCAAAAATCTGTTGATCCCAATGGAGATAGACATGTTGCTCTCCGAGAATGCCTAGAAGCGGGACTACTCTACTCTGCAATGATTCTCACATTGAATGGCGAGACGGACAGTCGAGCGTGGTAGGAACCCCAACCGAGGGAGCATTGATTGCAGTTGCTGAAAAAGCGGGGTTAACCCAAGCTATCCTTGAGCAGGAGATGCCCAGGATAGACACCATTCCCTTTGAGTCCCAATATCAGTACATGGCAACTCTGCATGAATTGGATGCAAAACAAAGGATGAATGTTATTTATATCAAAGGTTCTGTGGAGGCGGTTCTCAAGCGGGCAGAGCAAATGCTCGATACCCAAGGACAGCTTACTCCTGTCAATCCTGCCGCAGTCGAACAAGAAGTTGAACGCATGGCAGAGCAGGGGTTACGGGTACTCGCATTTGCTAGAAAAGAAGTGGCAGCAAATCGCCAATCTTTGGATCACACTGATATTGAGGATTCGCTGGTGTTGCTGGGACTCCAAGGGATGATTGATCCACCGCGCCAAGAAGCGATCGCCGCCATCCGTGCTTGCCAAGAGGCAGGAATTAAGGTGAAGATGATCACTGGTGACCATGCACTGACAGCATTTGCGATCGCCCGCCAGATCGGAATTTGCTCGGCACAAGAACAGGTATTCACTGGAGGGCAATTAGCTCAGATGGATGAGCAGGAACTAGCGCAAGCAGCTGAACAAAGCATGGTATTTGCGCGAGTTGCTCCAGAACAAAAGTTGCGTTTGGTGAAAGCCTTACAGTTAAAGGGTAAAATTGTCGCAATGACTGCAGATGGAGTAAACGATGCTCCGGCTCTCAAGCAGGCAGATATTGGTGTAGCGATGGGCATAGCAGGATCAGACGTTGCCAAAGAATCAGCTGATATGCTCCTAACTGATGATAATTTTGCCTCAATTGAAGCCGCTGTGGAAGAAGGGCGTGCCGTTTACCGAAACTTGCGGAAGGCGATCGCTTTCATGCTGCCGATCAATGTTGGAGAATCCATGACAATTTTGATTGGCATCCTCCTAGCAACTGTTCTTCCCATCTTGCCGATCCAAATTCTCGGGCTGAACATGGTCAGTTCAGTAGCGTTGATTGCTCCCCTCGCTTTTGAGCCAAAATCTGGACAGGTGATGCAACAACCACCACGTAACCCTAACGAAAAGCTCTTATCAGGTAGTTTAGTTCAGCGGATCGTGGCGATTTCTGTCTTTAATTGGCTGGTGATTTTTGGGATGTTCCAATGGGTACTTCAAACTACAGGCAATGAAGCGTTGGCTCGAACGATGGCAATTAATGGACTGGTAGCAGCAGAAGTTTTTTACCTCCTAAGTATCACCCAGTTTCTCCCCTCTGTGTTTGCCAGAATTAAAGGAAAAAGCACATCAGTCACCTATGCTCCGGCGATCGGAATTGTGGGTGTGGTGATTTTACAATGTTTGTTTAGTCAGTGGGGCATGATGAATCAAGTGTTTGACACAACACCTTTGACCTTTACCCAAGCACTCATTTGTATCGGTGTAGGTTTCCCAGTGGTGCTGATAGCTCTCATCTTGCAACGCTTCGATCCGCTTAATTAGGGGTAGTGTTAGAGAAGACACTGTTGGCGAAATATTTCTTCACATTGGACAGCGATAAAACCAAGCATTCTGGAAAAAAGTAAATCTCAATGTCACAGTTTTGTTTGTTGTCAATGATAAACTGTCAACAATTTGTTTTATTTCTTCAATAAATCGATTCAGGGCTTTTGGTGCTGTTTTATAACCAGAAGCCTGCCGGCCTATTTTAGTTAAAATAAGATGCAATTCTCAGGGACAATGGTTACTAGAACCGGATTAGAAGCTCTGGAATTGTTAGCAGCGCGATCACTTGTTGAACCGCAGAATTGATATTTTCTGCTTCAATCTGCGATCGCCTGCTTAACAAAAATATTTAATTTTCATTAAAAATTAAGATTTGCAAAACAGCAATTTTTGTTGCATTTATTTACAGATGCATGACTCTATTGAGGTTTGTAAATAATTTGTATTTCTGCAAGGAATATTCATTTAGACTGAATTTCAACTGAAAAATGTGGGGATAAACACAAATGCATTCGTTAAATATATTTTGTCACGAATTTGTAGTTGCTGTTTCCTTTGTAGCTTGCATTATTGGACTGATATTACTGTGGGACGGCAAGCAGCAAAAAAATGATATAGAAGAAACAGAGCAGATTCTGTTTAGAATGAGCTTTACTTATTGGCTAGTTTACTGTGTAGCCTTTGGCATAGAGAAGATAGTTTTACCCGACTGGGAATCTATACTCATGACTTTGAGAATAACTACGGCTCTGTCATATTTCTTAACATTTTCTTGCATTGTTAGTCTGCCACTACACAAATTTGCCGTCCACCGGGTTGAGGAATAGTTATTGGGGATTGGGGACTTGTCCTGAGCTTGCCCTGACTTGTACTGACTTGTACTAAGCGTAGTCGAAGTAGCGTAGTCGAAGTAGCGGCGTTGTTGGCGCAGCCTCTGGTAGAGTTGGGCGGCTTGCCTTGAGCGTACCCCTACGGGGATCTTGCTAGCAAGAGCGTCTCTAAGAGTTGCCGAAAGGAGCCGTTGGCGCAGCCTCTGGTAGAGTTGTATTGATCATTAGCTTTGCACAAATAACAAATGACATGATTAGCATTTCATCGCGATCGCTAATGCCGTTTCCAGTTCTGACTGCGCCAAAGGGGTCAAAATAAACACTTCTTGTACCGTCTTCCCCTGCCGGGCGATTACTTTATAGCCCCCACGGATCGGTACTGAGATCCGCAGTTGCATTTTTGGACAATGACCTTTTGACCGCCCAATTACTCCCGGCGTCACCGTTTGGATGCCATCCATCTGACAAAGACGTTCTAAAATTGGGATCAGACCAGAAAGGTGTGTCGAGTGATTCCAAACCAGTCTGCCAGCTTTTTGCGAAGCCGTCTGAAGGGGATCTACGGTGGGTTTGCCCATGATGATTTAAGCTGCTTCTAGAGGTGCCATTGTCAAACCTGCTCGGCGCAGCTGCTGGTGATAAAGTTCCGCAGGTTCTTGGGGACCGACCCAGACGATCGCTTGACCTTCATAGTGTACCTGATTAGTCAGATCCCACGCGCGATCGCCACTCATCCCCGGAATATATTTCATCAAACATTCACTCACATGTTGGAATGTATTAAAATCATCATTTAATACAATCACTTTGTAATTCGGATAAGTCTTACGGGTAACTTGATTAGACCGTTCAGGAGCTATAGTTGGTGCTGTGGCCATCCCGTAAACATTTGCTGAAAGCGTCGTAACCATAGAACAATTGGTCAAGAGGATTATTACAAAACTACACTACAAACAACTAGTTTAGTCCATTGTTTGGGGACTGGGGAGTTAGGAGTTGGGAGTAAGAATTTTAGATTTTAGACTTCGGCTTACTTCGACTTCGCTCAGTACAAGTCGCTCAGTCGAACGATTTTGGATTAAAGAATTGAAATTTAATCCAAAAGACGCTCTCTATGAGACGCTCTTGCTAGCTTGCTTCCCCGAAGGGATACGCAGACTCGCTCTAAGCGTTGGCGCAGCCTTTGGTAGAGAAGCCATGCCGCAGGCTTTACGCTGTGCTATCGTCAATTCCATTATCCAAAATTGAATTGCTCAATGCCCTACCGCCAATTATCCCAGTTTTCGTTAAAAATAGATGTATCGGGGAAGGCTGTGGGGTTACCATTTTGTTGCAAAAGCCGTTTGAGTGCTTCCAGTTGTAGCTCTTGTTTGGGTAAATCATCGACTAGTTGGTAAGGTGCGATCGCATTTTTGATGGCAAAACTAGCAACAGTTCCCGCAGCTGCGCCAGCTGACCATTCAAAGGAATGGACTCGATAGGCAGCAGCGGCAATATGACTAGTAGCAATACTTTTGCCTCCTACCAGCAAATTGTCAATTTTCTGGGGAATCATTGCCCTCAAAGCAATTTGGAAGGGATAAGCTTGGCCAGCACCACGTCTTTCACCTGGATGTTCTGTATTACCAGGGGCTTCCGGAGGACTATTCACCATACAAGGATGGAAATCTATAGCGTAGTGACCAATACCCACAGCATCGGGAAAGACGGTAGAACGAGTCCGCCGCATTGCTTTGTCTGGTGAGACTTTACCATCAATTACTGATACTGCTTCTAAACCTGCAAGTGCTGCTCGTAGTCTACGATACATATCTGCTGGCAGAGTCTTGGGGTAATACTGATCACTGTAATCTCGGCGAGAAATATCAATTTCCCAAATACCAAAGCCTTCGGGTTGCCCCCAACTGGGCCGGCCAATGATGCGCCGTCCTTCGCGCATATAGGGATATTTCGATAAGCCATGCACTGTCCCCATCGGGGAATTTAGCCCTGACAACAAGCGGTTATTGGCTTGCTGCTGCTTTATACCCTCCCCCAGTTGAGAATCTGTAGTCCCAGCTACCAACCAGTAATAGAAAGATAGGGCATTTTCCTCAGCTTTGCGGAGGGTTTCTGTTCGCAGTCCTCCCATCCAGCCCCCTGGTTTTAACTGCCCAGTAGCTTCTAACTGTTGGCGACTGTAAATCAGGTTATCAGCAGCAGTTCCTGGGCGGTAGTCGTTACCCCAAGTCCAGTTTTGCATGGCGATATCCCCTGGTCTAGGAGCAGTAAAATTTATACCGCCAAATTTTTCTGGTTTCCCTTTGTTTGGACTCCAAATGCGCCGATAGGTGAAAACCAAATCAAAGTTAGCCAGTCGCGTTAATTCATAGCTGAAATATGGGGCATATTGTGAATAAAATGGGGGCATCGGCTGCGGTTGCGGTTCCTTGGTTGCCTCCATTGCAAAGGTGTAGGTAAAGCCTTGAGGGCAATATGGGTCGTTGTTGGTACTGGAAGCAGAAGGTTCCAGATAGGAACGGGCATCAATGCCTAATCGATAGGGGACATCAGCAAGGGCGATAATTTCTCCAGTTTCGCTGGTGTCTACGACGTACCACTTAGGAGCATCCCCATTACCTGCCTTGGGGATAAAACGGAGAATAGTTTTGGTAAACCGAGATGAGTTTTCGTAGCTATAAGAATCTTCAATACTTTGAGATAAAGTAAAAGTATTGAGAGGTGGTGCGCCTTTTGGTGGTTGATGTTGAATAGCGATCGCACTATTAATTATTTTGCCATCAGCAGCGATTTCCAAATCCTTAATTACTGTGTTGGGAAACCATTGCAACTTCCCTTTGCCCCGCTTTTCGGCATCTTTAAGCATCTGGGTCAAAATAGTGTGAGCATCGCGGGGAAGAAAGCAGGATTCACTTACCCAGCAGTTACCGGGGTTAAGTTTACCGTATTTGCGCTCAATCCGGTTTCGCAAATCTAGGTAGCCGCGAGAATAGAATTTGAGAGATCGCTGAGTTGGGCGTTCGTCTAACGCAGATGTCCCTTGAGCAGAAATTTGTCCTCCTAGCCAGTCAGTAATTTCCGTGAGGCAAACCGTTCGTCCTGCTAGCAACCCCTCGTAAGCTGTGGCGACACCAGATAGTCCACCACCCACAACTAAAATCTCGCAATTGATACTTTTGTCTGGGGTTCTTGGTGGTGTGGCGATCGCAAAATCAAAAGCAACTAAGGTGGATATTAAATTGAGACTGATCAGCGATGTTAAGCTATAAGCTACTTTGTGTCTGCGCTTCATGGTTAAAAAAACACTCCAAATCCTGTGTCACCTTGTAGAAGGTAGCATTCAGCAAATGATCATCACAAGTTTATAAAAGTAAATATATTTAAATACAATTGTTACACTTAAGATACTGAGTATGTCGCCTAAATTTACCCTGAAGTTATTAAAGCTGAGTTAAAAGTGCTGATTGCTAAGTACTTTTTTCCTGATCTATGAGAAATATTGATTCAGACTTCTACACCAAGGATGCATAAATGATCTTTTATTAGTTGTTTGCCTAAATGCATTGGATATGGTGAATGAATATTACCCATAGACCACGCTGGTGAGATTCGTAAGTAGTGTGGCACTCGGCAAAGTGATTTTAGGCTTTCTTCTGTTTTTTGGAAATCCGAACGAATGAAGAAGGGAAGCATTTCTAACATCTGCTGGTGCTTGAATGCAATATTTACACCGTATTCATCATCTTGAGAATCGAGCATATAGAGTTCGCGTGCTGTTGAGGTATCTTGGGCTTTTTGTGTTTTCGGTAATCTTCCAATAGAGAAGTAATGGAGCAACTCAGGTACAGAGGTATCGTAAAAACCACTTAAGTGAATTAAATCTCGTGCTGGAGAATTCTCATTCCAAGCTTGTCGATTGGTTATGTATTGAGTTGTCTCGTCGCCAGTACGGAAGCGAATTATTCCAAGTAGGTTCCTAAGTTGGTTATGGTCACGAGGATATACACAAGCATGACCTGGAACGTGTTGGAAGTCTAAGACATCCCGGTTTGCAAAGAGATATTCATTTTTTAGTTGAAACCAAGCTTGACCTCCATTTTCCTCACCACGCTCATTACGCCATACGTCTGCTTCGATTAAGACAAGAGTAGGTTGATCGCCCACTTGCGTTAGTACATCTGCCGCAAATTTTGCAAGCTCTATTCCCTTTAACTGAACTGTTTGAAGATAATTGCGATCCCGACGCCCGACGTACCCGTGAGAAAATCTGCCCCAATTCAATCCCTGCGCGTGCGTAAGGAATCCAATTCTGGCGATCGCGATCGCTCCAGTGGTTACTTAAATCATTTTTGCCAAGATGTTTTAATTCCCTGAGTTCTTGCCCTAGATGACCTGTACCGTAACTGCCAACGAGCGATCGCGCTATTTCCTGAAACAAGCCCATTTTCATGCCGTTCAGGGCTACCAGAAATACGGAGAGGTTGGTTCTTTTGGTTGAATTGGGGAAGAAATTTGAAGTTGCTTTGAGCGATCGCATCTCTCGCCTCCTGTTCTGGCATCAAAACCCCTTGCGGATTAGCAACGTGAAAACAGGCGAATCTCAAAAGTAGAACTTTCCAGAAATAGTCTGCAAATTAGAACTACTTAAATTCGTTAATAACTGGTAAAAAGTAACATAATTAACTAAATTTAGTTCAAATGTATTATTGTTTTAGTTTTTTAACAATGCATCCAAAGTAACAATTCAATCAGGTGTACTTGATTTAGAGGCTTTAGTTGATGACAATATATCGCCATATTATCACCATACATCTAAGCTGTATAGTAACCGCGACTACGCCCGAAAGATTCGTGATGATATTATTAGTGCAAAAATTTATTCTGGGCGAACAATTTTGATTTATGTCTTGTTTAAATACGAAAATGAATACAAATGGGCTGTTTATGAACCTAAATTAAAAAGCTTGCGGAACATATCACGGAATCAATTACTTGATTGGCTTCGATGTGAAGAAAATACTGAGCGTGCCCTTGTCAATGCTGATGAAATTGAAGAACTTAGCTATGCTTGCATAAAAAAATGGTGTAAACAAAATGATGCTAGTTTAGATGATGTTGTTAGAGAATGTGCAATTTACCTCAAGCTAGCAAATGAAATTGATAATTTTGAAAGTTTAGCTAGATACTAGTTAAGTTATATCTTATGGCTACAAATGCTAGCTGCTAAGTTATCTTAAATTAGAGAAGAGGTTCAACTAAATACACCTGAAACGATCGCTATTCAACTACGCGCTGACAAAAATCTTGATCCGGCGATCGCCAATGGTTTAGCATCCTTAGTCAAAGCAGCGTACCGTGATTTGTCTCAAAATGATGGCGAATTGAAGCAAGATCCCTAAAAATATGTCATTAATTCAAAGTCTATCGCCTGAAGTTAGGCAACGCTGTGAGGCGATCGCTACTGAACAACGAAGCTTGCTTCGAGTCCGATCGTTTGAAGCGTTACCCGCAGACACTCTAGCAGCTAAGTTAGAGGCAACACTTTTTACGCCCGATCAGCTTCCAAATTTAGAGGCAGAGCAAGTAGCAGTATTACTTGCTAGCGATGGGTGGTCAGGAGCGATTATAAGCGATCGCCCGCTCTGGATTGTATACAACCCCCGTCATGCACCTGCACGGTATGAATCAAATCTGATGCATGAAATAGCTCATGTGTTGCTAGATCATAACCCTGTTGGCTTTGATTCTGTGACCGGACTACCAAAACGTAAACAAAACAACGAGGATGAAGCAACTTATTTGGGAGGATGCCTTCAAATTCCCAAACGTGGTTTATTATGGGCGACACAACGAAAGATGCTGTTACCTCAGATTGCAGAACATTTTGGCGCTAGTGAAGCGATGGTGAAGTTTCGCAGCAATGTGACTGACGTGTCTGTCAAATGCTAATACTACGTGATCAGCCAACGAACAAAATTCCTTTAATGCTTGTCGATGGGGTTTTCTGTTGCGATGCCTAACAGCAAGCCTTTAGGGTAATGCTCGTACTCGCTAACGCTACTGCTACGGGTCTGTGCGCTAACAAAGAATCAGAATTTTAGAAGCTGCATTGGTCAAGTATGTACTGAAATGCCTTGGTCAATCGATAAATATTAACTAATAATCTTTAGCTGAAACTGTGGTGATTTCCTATGTTTTTCTGAAATTAAAAACTGCTCTTGCTGAAAGTAGACAAGAGCAGTTTTTAATAGCAAAGCCCAAAATAAGAATTTAGGCATCTTCAAGTTCAAATTGAGCCACCGTAACGGCGTTAAAAGCGAAAGCCAAAACTAATGGCATGGGCGACTGAAACCAAAAGGTGAAAAGAACAGCTAGGATTGTGCCAATTACTGCGGATATCGACCACAATCGTTCTTCAAAAGTCAGTCCTTTTTCGGCTTTAATTAATCTGAGAACATGAACTGGGATTGGTTCTGGCATTACCCCACCCGGAGGGAAAGCCCAGAAGTTGTTACGTCGCTCGACAAATAAATCTGTCCAGCCATTTTCTTGGCACCATACCTCAATCCATTGAAGTGAGTAATGATTCATCATCGGGTTTCGGAGTTCGGTTTGTGGAAGTTGTGTACTTGGTGAAGATAAACTCTTAGAGATTCCTGAATAACTAATTAATTGCTATAAAATTAACGTTAATTATCCAACTTTTAAGCTTTGTTAAGCAGTTGAGACACATATGAACACATATGATTAGGCTCAAACCTTGCTTTCATTAATTAAAAGATTAGCAGTCGATAGAGTTTGTTTACTTTAAAAGACAATAAACTTTACTTGAAATGTTGAAAGTCAAGAATTATCAACAAGTCGGTGAGTATTACTGCTTAATAAAACTCTTTATATCCTAAAATTAAAATCTAAAAATGAAGAACTGTGAACAAATCAACGAGTGTAGGCATAGTCCGTCCTAGACATCGCTTTCTACAGCTAAACCATTCCTTTAGAATTAGGAATTTCAATTTTTACCTTGATCAACAGAGATAGGTTCTACTGCCACTTACTTAGTGTTATAAATAACTCACATTTAGTCATTTGCTTCAGTATTTAGTAATAACTTGCTTGATATATTGAGTGCCAGGGATAATTTTGCTCAAGGTAAACAGCAATATCTACGACGGGCTACGCCTATGCCCTTTTTGCGTTACAAAATATTAAGCAAGGGAAATACACATCCCTAAGTTCAGTAGCAAGGCTGTGAGTCTCAATTAGGATGACTCATATCTTGCTAATATTCAAATGCGGTAATTAAATGCAGCAATTAGACACCAAATTGGCTCTCGATATGTTTTGGCGGCAAGGGTTGGCGTTCCTTCTAGGAATTATTATATGGTGCGTAGCTGATCCCGCATTGGCGGTAGATTGGACTCATCCACTGTCATTTAGCAATGCAGAGTTATCAAGACGTGATTTTTCTGGTGACAGTTTGCAAGCTGCGGAGTTTTCTAACGCCAATATGGAACTGGCTAACTTTGCAAACGCTGACTTGCGGGGAGCAGTCATGAGCGCTTCGGTGATGACAAAAGCAAATCTCCACGGAGCGGATTTAACTAATGCAATGGTTGATCAGGTAAACTTGACTAAGGCAGATTTGAGCGATGCAGTTTTCAAAGAAGCTCTTTTGCTGCGTGCCATCTTTGATGATGTGAATATAGACGGTGCAGATTTTACTGATGCAATTTTGGACAGAGTGCAAATCAAAGAATTGTGTACAAAAGCCAGTGGTGTAAATTCCAAAACAGGCGTGCAAACTCGTGATTCTCTAGGATGTCAATGAAGCGTGTTGGTGTAATTGGTGGCGGACAACTTGCCTGGATGATGGCGGATGCAGCGCAGAAGCTAGGAGTAGAATTAGTAATACAAACTCCTAGTGAACACGACCCGGCCGTGTCCATTGCCCAGGAAACTGTTTTCGCCCCAGTAGATGACGCAAGTGCGACAGAGATATTAGCTCAAAAATGCGATGTCATCACCTTTGAAAACGAATTTGTTAACCTGCAAGCTTTATCTCTTTTAGCACAGCAAGGTATTTGTTTCCGTCCCAAATTAGAAGCTTTGGCTCCTCTTTTAGATAAATATCATCAACGCTGCTATTTAAGCGATTTAGGATTGCCAGTTCCTCAATTTTTTGCCCTTAACGAGGTGAAAAATCTCAAATCAAAAATAGAATATCTGGGTTTTCCAGCAGTTCTCAAATCCCGACGCCACGGTTATGATGGTCAGGGTACTTTCATAATTCCGGATTTTGCTACTTTAGAACAAAAGTTAAGTTATGAAAATACAACAAAAACTTTAAATCAATCACTTTTCTTATTAGAAGAATTTATCCCTTTTGAAAGAGAACTAGCAGTAATTGCAGCTCGTTCTACGGAGGGAGAAATTGTCACTTATCCAGTGGTAGAAACCCAACAAGAACAACAAGTGTGTCGGCGGGTGATTGCGCCAGCCGAGATTATGCCCAATCAAGTAGTAGAAATCCAAGCGATCGCACATACTCTATTAAATAGTCTAGAAGTAGTGGGAATTTTTGGAATTGAGCTATTTCTCACCGCTGATAGCAAAATCCTGGTAAATGAAATTGCGCCCCGTACCCACAATTCTGGGCATTTTTCTATTGACGCCTGCGAAACTTCTCAGTTTGAGCAGCAGCTTCGAGCCGTTTGTGGTTTACCTTTGGGAAATCCAGCTTTGCAGTGTGCTGGCGCTGTGATGGTGAATTTACTGGGGTATGAAAATTCTCACAGCGACTACCAAAGCCAGCGTCAACAAATAGCGGAGATTCCCCAGGCGCATGTTCATTGGTATGGGAAGACAGAATCACGTCCTGGGCGAAAGTTAGGACATGTCACCGTTTTGCTAGATAACCAAAATAGAGAATCGGCAACTGCGCTCGCCAACGGCGTCGCCCACACCATAGAATCTATCTGGTATCCCAAGTAAATTGACCAGAAAATTTCGATGTTGACACACAACATCTTTTTGAAAGCTATAATGAGTGAGTTGCACTACGACGTTGGTGACTGCCATCAAGTTTTTTGATCTATGCCTTTAATGACAAGGGAGTCAACTGTTCTCGTGGCAGTAAACCGGGCATGTACCCGGAAACTTTAAACGAGGAATTTAGGTTCCCACCTGGATAAACCCAGGTCATAAACTTAGGTAAAACGGCGTCGCGGTGAACTTAAAATTATTAGCTCCCAAAATCAATTAGAATTTGGGAGCTTTAATTATTTAAATTAGTATTACTTTTGTCATTTCGTGAGCAAACTGACAGTAAATATTGCCATATTTTTGGGAAACCTAGATACTGAGGTCTCAAGGATTAAGCCGTATGGTCAGTATTCCCGGATATCACATTAGCAAAGAACTCTACAACGGTTCTCGAACCTTAGTTTATCGCGCTGATCGAGAAACTGACCAAAAATCTGTGGTGATTAAGCTGATGAAAACTGTTTATCCCAGCTTCAGTGAATTGGTACAGTTTCGTAATCAGTTCACCATCGCCAAAAATTTGAATCTACCTGGAATCATCCAAACCTACAGCCTGGAACCCTATCAGAATGGCTATGCGTTAGTGATGGAAGACTTTGGGGGATATTTCTCTCAACCAGTGGCAAGCCAGAGGAGAGAATGGGGGGATGGGGGGAACATCACAAGCTCTGATTGAGTTTTTGCTTTTAGCGATCGCTCTGTGTAATGCATTAGATATTCTAATTCGTAATCGGATCATTCACAAAGATATTAAACCCGCCAATGTTTTAATTAATCCAGAAACTAAAGAAGTTAAGTTAATTGACTTTAGTATTGCATCTCTATTGCCGCGGGAAACTCAAATCTTGATGAGTCCTAATGTGCTAGAAGGGACACTCGGTTATTTGTCTCCAGAACAAACTGGACGAATGAATCGGGGAATTGACTACCGGACTGATTTTTATTCTCTAGGTGTAACTTTTTACGAGTTACTAACAGGGCAATTACCATTTCAATCGCACGATCCGATGGAATTGGTACATTGTCATATTGCAAAACAACCAGAACAATTAGGAGGCAGGAGGGAAGAAGAAATTCCGCAAGTGATTTCAGATATTGTGATGAAAATGATGGCGAAAAATGCCGAAGACCGCTATCAGAGTGCATTCGGGCTGAAATATGATTTAGAAAATTCTTTGGCTCAACTTAAGGAAACAGGAAAAATTGCAAATTTCCCAATTGCCCAACGGGATGTGTGCGATCGCTTCATTATCCCAGAAAAACTCTATGGTCGTGAGCATGAAGTTGCAACTCTGCTAAAAGCTTTTGATCGCGTTACCAACAATCAGACGGAACTAATGTTAATAGCTGGTTTTTCTGGTATTGGTAAAACTGTTTTGGTTAACGAAGTTCACAAACCCATTGTCCGGCAGCGGGGCTACTTCATCAAAGGCAAATTTGACCAATTTAATCGTAATATTCCCTTCTCAGCTTTTGTGCAGGCGTTTCGAGACTTCATGGGGCAATTGCTGAGTGAAAGTGATGTCCAATTGTCAAGTTGGAAAAATAAAATTTTAAAAGTGCTGGGTGATCAGGGGCAAGTTATTCTTGAGGTAATTCCCGAACTAGAAGAAATTATTGGTCAACAACTACCTGCAACAGAACTTTCACCAAGTGCAGCCCAGAATCGCTTCAATTTACTCTTCCAAAACTTTATTCAGGTATTCACCACAAAAGAACATCCATTAGTAATTTTCCTCGATGATTTGCAGTGGGCTGATTCTGCATCACTCAAATTGATGCAGTTGTTGATGAATGAGTCAGGAAGTGGATCTTTACTTTTAATTGGAGCTTATCGAGATAATGAAGTCTCTACCGCGCATCCATTGATGTTAACTTTAGCGGATATTCGCAAAGCCAATGCCACAATTCACAGCATTACTTTAGCTCCGTTAACTCAAGCTAGTTTAAATCAATTGGTAGTTGATACCTTGAGTTGTTCAGGCAAAATTGCCCAACCCTTAACGCAACTCGTCTATCAAAAAACTCAGGGTAATCCATTCTTTGCAACGCAATTCCTTAAAGCATTGTATGAAGATAGATTGATTACTTTTAATTTTGAGCAAAGGTATTGGCAATGTGATATTGCTGCTGTAAAGGCACTTGCTCTCACTGATGATGTGGTAGAGTTCGTAGCGCTACAGTTGCAGAAGTTGCCAGCAGCAACGCAAAATGTGTTGAAATTAGCTGCGTGCATTGGCAACCAGTTTGATTTGCTAACCTTAGCAATTGTTTCTGAACAATCTGAAACCGAAACCGCTACATCTTTATGGAAAGCTTTACAAGAAGGGTTAGTTTTACCTACTAGTGAAGTTTATAAATTCTTTCAAGATAGTGGGCATAATTCTGACTCAAACCCCTTCAATTCCAATTTCCAAGTCCCTATCTACAAATTTTTACACGATCGCGTCCAACAAGCTGCCTATTCGCTGATTCCAGATGAGCAGAAACAATTTACCCATTTTCAAATTGGTCAATTACTTTTGCAAAATACCTCTGAGTCTCAGCAAGAGGAGCGACTTTTTGCGATTGTCAGTCAGTTAAATTGTGGAATAGCGCTAATCACCCAGCCGACTGAACGTCAACAATTAGCTCAGTTAAATTTGAATGCCGGTCGAAAAGCGAAAGAAGCTACTGCTTATGGTGCAGCAATTCATTACCTCAATTATGGAATGCAGTTGTTGACAATTAATAGTTGGGAAATTGCCTACGAACTGACTCTAAATTTACACGAAGAAGCCGCCGAAGCTGCCTTTCTCAACAATGAATTTGAGCAGATGGAATCTCTTATCCAGGTTGTCATCCAACAAACAACCACCTTACTAGATAGAATAAAAGTTTATGAAGTTCAACTCCAAGCTGATCAGGTGCGGCATCAACCATTCAAAGTGATCGCAACTGGGCGTGAACTTCTTGATCAACTTGGGGTAACATTACCTGAATCAGTAACACCTTCAGACATTCAGCAATATGTATTAAACACGCTTTCCACATTGGCAGGCAGAAGTATTAAGAGTTTAGTTGATTTGCCATTGATGGATGATACCAAAGCTTTGGTTGCTTTGCGGATTATGGCTAACATTGCTCCCGCCATCCACCAAGATTGCTCGTATCTGTTTCCAATTCTTGCCTGCCAAGAAGTTAATTTATCTCTTAAATACGGGAATGCACCACTTTCTGCACCAGGTTATGCAGATTTTGGAATTGTACTTAATACTTGTAACCAACTGGAGTCAGGCTACGAATTTGGTAAGCTAGCTTTAATGCTTGTAGATAGGTTTAAAGCAAAATCTGTTCAAAGCATGACGATATTTAAAATAGCTGCATTAAATCAATATAATAAACAACATGTTCGCACCTCAATAAGTTTATTACAGGAATCCCATAATATTGGATTAGAGACAGGCGATTTTTTTCATGTGCTTACATCGATGATTTTCAAGTTATTCTATGTCTATTTAAGTGGCACAGAAGTTTTGGAAATATTGCTAGCAGATATCAAAACCTATGAGTCTAATTTTGCCAAAAATCAGCGTTTATTAAATTGGTCGAGTATAGTCTGTCAAAGCATTAAAAATCTAACAGAATATAGCAATAATCCAGAGTGCCTCATTGGTGAAGATTGTCAAGAGAAACAACTATTATCTGCGCTCATCAAAGAAAACGACGAATTTACACTTCATATAATTTTTCTAAGTAAGTTAACACTCAGTTATCTGTTTGAAAAATTTCCGGCGGCAGTTGAAAATGCAAATCAGGGAGAGCAATACCTCAATGGTGCGGTAGGAATGCTCTCTGTACCGGTCTTTTATTACTACGATTCTTTGTCGCGGCTTGCTGTCTATCTAACGGCTGAACCGTCTCAACAGGAGCAATTACTCTTAAAGGTTGGCGAAAACCAGGAAAAATTGCAGTTTCGAGCCAAATTTGCACCGATGAATTTCCAGCACAAATTTGATTTGGTGGAAGCAGAACGCCATCGGGTTTTAAGCGAAAAAATGGCAGCAATAGAACTATACGATCGCGCCATTTCTCTTGCTAAAGAAAACGAATACATCCAAGAAGAAGCCCTAAGCAATGAACTAGCTGCCAAATTCTACCTCGACTGGGGCAAAGAAAAAATCGCCCAAGTTTATATGCAAGAAGCTTATTACTGCTATGCCCGTTGGGGCGCTAAAGCCAAAACTGACAATTTAGAAAAACGCTATCCCCAACTCTTGGCTCCCATCTTACAAGGGCAGTATCATCGCTTTCAACTGAGTTCAACCATAGATGGCTCATCATTCCTACATCAAACCATCCACACAAACCTTTCTAGCAGCAGTATTTCTCAAGCCCTCGATTTTGCCACCATCTTTAAAGCCTCACAATCTCTCTCCAGTGAAATTCAATTAGAGGAATTACTCACTACCCTTTTGCAAGTGGTGATGGAAAATGCTGGGGCACAAAAAGCTGCATTACTTGTACTCCAACAGGGCGACTTAGTGATTGAAGCTGTAGCTACTATCAATGAAGGAGTCACTCTGGTATCTGTACCATTGTCAACCAGCGAAGGCATTCCCATTACATTGGTAAACTATGTCAAACGCAGCTTAAAAACTGTTGTGCTGGATGATGCAACAGCACAAACTGATTTTATCGCCGACTCATATTTTATGCAGCAACAACCTAAGAGCGTGTTGTGTACGCCGATGTTAAATCAGAGTAAACTTATCGGGCTGCTATATCTAGAAAATCCGCTGACAATTGGTGCATTTACGAGCGATCACACTGAAGTTATTCAACTGCTATGCACCCAAGCCGCCATCTCTCTAGAAAATGCTCGTCTTTATCAAGAATCCCAGAATTATGGACAACAGTTAGAGCGATCGCTACAAGAACTGGAGCAAGCTCAACTACAAATGGTGCAAAATGAAAAAATGGCAACCTTGGGCAATTTGGTTGCAGGTGTGGCACATGAAATTAATAATCCCATTGGATTTCTCCAAGGCAGCCTCAACAATACCGAAGAGTATATTCAAGACTTACTTGCCCACATCCAAAACTATCAACAACATCATCCTACTCCTGCGATCGCAGTCATTGAGCATGGCAAAAAAATTGACCTAGAATTCTTGACTGAGGACTTACCAAAGCTCGTAGGCTCGATGAAGGTGGCAAGCGATCGGATTAAAGACATTAGCATCAGTCTCCGCACCTTCTCTAGAGCCGATACAGCCGAAAAAGTCGCTTGCAACCTCCATGAAGGGATTGAGAGTACCCTGTTGATTTTGAAGTATCGCCTCAAAGCTTACGAAAAACGTCCAGCGATCGAAGTGATCACTGAATACGGAAAATTACCGCCTGTCAAGTGCTTTTTGGGACAGCTAAATCAAGTATTTATGAACATCCTCGCTAATGCAATTGATGCCTTAGATACATCCATTCAGGGGCATTCTTTCGCCGAAGTGCAAGCCGATCATCAGCAAATACTGATTCACACCGAAGTATCCAGTGACCAACGCCTGGTGGCAATTCGGATCAGAGATAACGGTCAAGGAATGCCAGAGGAGATTAGAGCAAGAATCTTTGACCACCTGTTTACAACTAAAGAGGTTGGGAAAGGAACAGGATTGGGATTAGCGATCGCTCGTCAAATTGTCGAGGAAACCCATGATGGGCGGTTGAGTTGCAATTCTGTGCTTGGCAAAGGAACAGAATTTGTCATTGAGATTCCAGTCTCTTAATGGCTAGTACCGCAAGGCGGAAGTCAAAAATCAAAAGTCAAAAGTCAAAAGTATTATGGAATAAGCTCTTTAAAGATTTTAAATGGTTGCTCTATTTACGCCGTAGCGTACTAATACTCCGATTTAAAGAAGTAGAAACCTGTAGCTGTATGTTCGCTTATTTTGAGATGGCAAAAAGAATTAATCCTTTCTTGGGACAGGAGTAGAGTAGAACGATTTTCCTCTCAATGGATAACGCTTCCAATTTCTCGGTAGTATGGAGAACAGCGATCGCACAATTCTACAAAATCTGTATAACTTGATTCTAAATCAGGTATCGTTCAGAGTTAAGATGACACAATTGCATTAAATTGTGGTTAAAGCTACAAAAAATTGTTAAAACAACTAACTAATACCTTATTTCCTGCCTCGGTCTTCCGACTAGACAGTGGTTTAACGTTTATTCATCAAGAGATTCTCACTACCCCTGTAGTAGTAGCGGATGTTTGGGTGCGGGCTGGAGCCAGCCTAGAGCCAGAACCGTGGTTCGGCATGGCGCACTTTTTAGAACACATGATTTTTAAAGGTACGGCGACGCTACCCCCTGGAATGTTCGATTCCAAAGTTGAAAACCGGGGTGGTGTGAGTAATGCGGCGACAAGCTATGATTATGCTCATTATTCACTCACTACAGCTGCCCCTTATTTAAAAGATACTCTGCCCTACTTGGGAGAACTACTACTCAATGCGGCAATTCCAGAAGATGAATTTAGCCGCGAACGGGACGTGGTGCTAGAGGAAATTCGCTCTTGTCATGACGATTCCGACTGGATAGGATTCCAAACTCTGATTCAAAGCATCTACCCGGATCACCCTTATGGACGTTCGATACTGGGTACTGAGCAAGAACTGATGCAGCAGTCACCAGAAGCAATGCGCTGTTTTCACCGCGCCCACTATCAGCCGGAAAACATGACAGTGGTAATTGCCGGGGGTATAGCCCAGCAACCAGCTTGGGAAATGGTAAATCGTTCATTTGCTGATTTTGCCGAACGCTCTAATTGTCCGCAGTTTGAGAAAGTGGCAAAGCCAGTGATCACAGGAATTCACCGTCAAGAACTGTGTTTACCACGCATAGAGCAAGCGCGATTGTTAATGGCGTGGCTGGTACCCGGAGTAGAGGAAATCCGCACTAGCTACGGTTTAGATTTGTTGTCAGTGTTATTGGCAGAAGGACGGACTTCGCGTTTAGTGCGCGATTTGCGAGAAGATTTACAATTGGTACAAGGAATTTGCAGTAGTTTTTCTCTACAACGGGAATCAAGTCTATTTACAATTACTGCCTGGTTAGAACCAGAAAATCTGGAGGAAGTTGAGTCTTTAATTTGCGCTCATTTGGATGATTTGCAGACTAGAGGAATTAGTGAACAGGAACTTGCCCGCACACGCAGGCTGCTGTGTAATGAGTATGCGTTTTCTACCGAAACGCCAAATCAGCTTACGGGGCTTTATGGGTATTACAATACCATCGCCCAAGCTGAATTAGCTGTGACATATCCCCAGCAGATTCAGTCTTTTGATGCCCAAGAATTGCAAAAATTAGCTAAACAGTATCTCTCGCCGCAGAATTATGCGGTTACTGTACTTAAACCCTGTTAGTTAATATTTATTTATTAGTCATTTGCGAATGAGTAATAAATATTAACTATTGACAAAAAAGGACAAAGGACAAAGGACAAATGACAACCTTGCTGCAAAAATCGCCTATCCATCGCACCGTATTGAACAATGGCATTGTCGTGCTGGTGGCAGAAAACCCTGCTGCGGACATCATTGCGGCGCGAATCTTTGTGCGGGCCGGTAGTTGTCACGAAAATCGAGAGCAAGCAGGGTTAGCACATTTACTGTCAGCAGTGATGACAAAGGGATGCGATGGTCTTTCTAGTTTGGAAATTGCCGAAATTGTCGAGTCTGTAGGGGCGAGTCTGAGTGCAGATGCCAGCACTGATTATTTTTTGCTATCTTTCAAAACGGTAACATCCGATTTTGGGGAAATTTTAACATTGGCAGGGCGGATTTTGCGATCGCCTACTTTTCCCGAAACTCAAGTGGAACTAGAACGGCGTTTAGCACTCCAGGATATTCGTTCGCAAAAAGAGCAACCGTTCAATGTCGCCTTTGAACAAATGCGGCAGGTAATGTACCAAAATCATCCCTATGCTATGTCAGTGCTGGGAGATGAAACCACCATGAGCCGCTTAACTCGTGCGGATTTAGTGGAGTATCACCAGACTTATTTCCGTCCAGAGAATCTAGTAATTAGTATTGCTGGTAGAGTCACACCCACAGATGCAGTGGCATTGGTGGAAGAAGTCTTTGGTGATTGGCAAGCGCCAGCCCAAGCACTGCCAATACTGAATTTACCTGAGATTAAGGTGGAACCACAGGTAAGGCTGAAGCCAGTACAGACACAACAATCAATCGTGATGCTTGGTTATTTGGGAACATCAGTGAGTTCTGTTGACTACGCCCCACTGAAGTTGCTGTGTACCTACCTGGGAAATGGGCTTTCTAGTCGCTTGTTTGTCGAATTGCGGGAAAAACGCGGTTTAGCTTACGAAGTATCCGCCTTTTACTCCACAAGGCTATTTCCAGCCTCGTTTGTGGTTTACATGGGTACAGCACCGGAAAATACCAGCATTGCCTTAGAGGGACTGCGGACAGAAGTAGATTTATTGTCTAGCGATGAAGTATCCGAAAGCGCACTCCAAGCTGCTAAAAATAAGATCCTGGGGCAGTACGCCTTGGGTAAACAAACGAACGGACAAATTGCTCAGATATACGGCTGGTATGAAATTTTGGGCTTAGGAATTGATTTTGACACAAAGTTCCAAGAATTGATTGCGGCTGTGAGTGCCAAGGATGCGATCGCCGCAGCTTCTAAGTATTTAAAATCACCTTACTTATCTTTAGTTGGTCAAGAAGAAGCAGTTAATCGAGCGATCGCCTAACTGAAAATGTGCGATCATAAATGCAGCAGCTGTTTTTTAGACCAAGCGGCTGTACTATTAGCATGAGAATATTCTGGGAGTAAATTCCATGCAAAGCAGCCTGACAGCAAGTATTTTGAGTTACTTAAAATTACTAGACCCAACTGTAAATCGCTGTAGAATGGAAAAAGGGCAAAAGGGTTGGTGGCCAAAGAGGTCTAAATCTTTATCAGCCATTGAAATACTCTTGTTCTCCACTACGCCTCTGCTTATTGCCTCAACGGCTGTAGTATCAATAGCCGCACCACAAAAAATTGCCCAAGTAAATCCTGGAGATAGCATCAACCGCCCTACCCTTAAAGTTGGTAGCCAAGGCGAACGTGTATCTGAACTTCAGGCAGCTCTAAAACTTTTGGGTTTTTATTCTGGTGCAGTAGATGGTACATATAGTCAGAATACCGCCAGTGCTGTTTCCCGGTTTAAACAAGCAGCTGGCTTGAATCCAGATGGTGTTGTTGATGCCAGCACTTGGCAACGACTTTTCCCTAAGGAACCGGTAGTAGCATCAACCGTCCCTTCATCCCAGCCAAAATTTAACTCAGCTACAAATTTTCCTGTTCCAACCCAGGCTAGCAACCTCACCAACGTTGCAAATCCTACCCCCAATCCCCCAAGACCAGCTGTAACACAAGTTCCGACTAGCCCTACAAGACCTACTACCCCAAAAAAAGCTGCAACACAAGCTGTGACAAACCCTGAGCCAAGACCTGCTACCCCAAAAAAAACTACAACTTCAAGCACACAGAAAAGGCAGAATCCTACTACATCAACTACTCGAACTCAGTCAAACACAACTACTAACCGAACCCCTGGTATTCAATACACCTCAGAAGGTTTGCCAATTTTGCGTATAGGATTACGTGGTTCTGAAGTTGTTAAGTTACAACAACAACTGAAAAAGCTTGGTTTCTTGAAAGGCGATGCCGATGGAGACTTTGGCGTTACAACCGAAGTAGCTGTGAAAGCAGCACAAAAGCGCTATGGATTAGAAGCTGACGGTATAGTTGGTGGCTCTACGTGGGAGGTTCTTTTGCGGCGTTAACCGTATTAAGGAGCATAGCCAGTGTCTCCTTTGCCTGTAACCAAAGGCGCGGGCAAGATGCTTTGAAGTTCTGATAACTTCTTTCTTGGAAATCCCCAAGGTAGAGAGGTTTTCAACTTCGAGAAACCTCTGTAAGGGTTTTGCGCTTGACAGCATTTATGATGAATTTTAGGACTTACGCATTGACAAGAAAGACCAAACATGAATTATTTGTAAAACCATATCTGTTGTAGGGGTAGAGCGCATTGCTCATTGATCTCAACTTAAGGTAAAAGCCTGCCGAGAAGAAGCTTTTAGAGATTATCTCCTCAAGAGTCTCCAACTGGGAATGCTTAATGGGGGGCTGCCGCCTCAAGACTTGTGGCTCTGCCGCAATTGAAGAGCATTTCCAGCCTCTGGCTGGAAATGAGATTTTAAAGGAGTTTTGGCTTAAGTGGACACAGATGAGGAATGCCCTTTACCCCTACAGCGCAGGTCTATTTACCATCAAAGAATGATTAATAAAAGCCTGAAACGACCTATTTTGGTAAATTCATACCATGATTAATTTGTACAGTGCCTAAGTCCTAAATTTCATGCGGTACATCCTGCAATACGATAAAGATATACCGATTAGAAGTATCTCTCTATGCCAGCACTGAAAAATTACATTGCTTTTTGGCTAACAAAAGATGATGGCAACTTTAGGATTCAAGCACAACGACACCTGATAGTGTTAGAAATCACAACTGGCAACAGTTAAACTAATTAAACTTACTGGCTAATTCTTCTAAAAAAACTTATGCAACACTTTTTATTAACTTGGCTCGGTACTGCGGTGGCGTTATTTCTTACTGCTAATATCGTTCCGGGATTCTTTATCAAGAATTTTGTGGTTGCCTTGGTTGCTGCTCTTGTTATTGGTCTGGTTAATGCATTTATTAGACCAATTTTGCAGATTTTGACGTTTCCGATTACCTTACTCACCTTTGGTTTATTTACATTGGTGATCAACGCTTTAACCCTTTGGTTGGCAAGTGCCTTAACTCCTGGTTCTGGTTTTGAGATTCAGGGCTTTTTACCTGCTTTGTTAGGTTCAATTGTGCTAGCTATTGTTTCTAGCATAATTAACTATTTGTTAAGAGTTGTTGACTAACGTGAGTTCAACGAACCTCTCCCTGATTTTACTATGCAAAACCTGTCTCTCTCGCCCGTCGGAAAGGGACAGACTTGAACTTTAGTTAAAGGTAGGGAGAGGTCTTTTTATTCGACTAATTAGGCGAACATTATTATGATCCGTCGAACTCACGTTAACTAGAAAAATTAGTGAAGTTTTTTAATACTCATATTTGAGGCTTGGGCAACGGCTATCGTTACCGCTCCTGGTTGCCCTTGTAGCTGCAAAATTCGTTTAGGAACTAAGAACCTCACTCCCAATGATTCTGTGCTGGTAAAAGGGCAAGCAGTCAACAACGGCGTTTGAGTAGCTGCAAGAATAGCAGCTGCCTCTGCTACGCTAGGTGTACCTACTTTGTGGTCGGTAATTGTGGCAGGGTTGGGGACACAGACAGAGCGAAGGATTTGGGCAGAAAAGGTTTTTAGGGGCAAATTGCGTAGGCGACAAAGTTGTACTAAACCAACTTCCAAGGCTTTAGTGTCAATAGTACCAATTCCTGCGATCGCACTTTGAAAAAGTTGATTTTCTTGAAAGACTTGCTCAATTGCCCTATCAATCAATTGCCATGAGGTTCCCCGTTTACAACCGATTCCTACCCAGAAAATCTGTTGCACTTGGTGTATTTCCTTATTCGGTTCGTCAGGGTTCGACATGCTTGGATTTACTCTAACAGCCAACCAAATAAATCTCCTACTGTCAGCCTCAACTCACTTGCAAAATCTGGCACAGGCAGTAAAGCTTCTAATTCATCCAACATAATTGGCTGTTGATTGCGGATGTACACAAATACCGTTTGTTCTTCTGGATCAATCAGCCAACCCATTTGTGTTTCATAATTCAGGCAATGTAAAATATTTTTTGTAACTTTCGTTTGTCTTTGGTCAGGCGATAGAATCTCAATTGTCCAATCAGGAGCTGCTTGGAATATATTGGCAACTTGACCATTCTCATCACGGGGAATTCTTTGCCAAGTAAACACAGAAACATCTGGCACTATTGACCTTCCACCAAAAGTACACCGCAGTTCTGGAAAAGCACGAGCAATTCGCTTGGGCTTCACCGTTAAGTTGATAGTGCTAACCATTTCACCTTGAATTGTACTGTGCTTTCCCTGTGGCATAGGTTTCTCAATAATTTTTCCATCAATGTATTCACTAGCAGGCTTTGTTTCTGGTAACATTAGAAACTCTGCCAAAGTTATGTTTTTTGATGGTGTCCGTACCATTTGCGATCGCCTCCAAGTCCAGCAATTCTAATTAATCAACCGCAAAGTACATAAAGAAGAAATCAGCTTTAGCTTAACTCTTACTCTGCCGACCTTTGCGTTACCTCAGCGTACCTTTGCGTTAAAAAAATCTCATCTAGATGATTTTTACATCCTCTCCAATACCTGAATTCCCAACAAAGATAGTCCCAACTTCAGGGTTCTAGCAGTCAAATCACATAAAACCAAGCGAGATGTTCGCTGCGGTTCCTGTGCATCCAACACCTGAACTCCCTGATTGCGGTCATAAAACTGATTAAACTTCTTACTCAGTTCGTACAAATACTCACATAAACGATTGGGTAGCAAGTCTTGCTCTACACTACTAATAACCTCATCCAGTTGAAGTAAATATTTTGCCAGCGCTAATTCTGTTTCATGCTGCAACAAGACAGCATTGTTTCCCAACTCCTCAAAGTTAATATCACCCTTGCGGCTAATCCCCTGAATCCGCGCATAAGCATACAGCATATAGGGCGCAGTATTACCTTTGAAATCCAGCATTTTGTCGTAACTGAAAATGTAGTTACTGGTGCGGTTTTGGCTTAAGTCTGCATATTTAACTGCACTGATCCCTACGATCCTAGAAACTTCATTAATGAATTCTTCTGTTTCTTGGCGTTCTTCTTCTTGTAATCTCGCTTTTAGATCAGCATGGGCACGAGAAACAGCTTCATCTAATAAATCCCGCAACCGTACAGTATCCCCAGAACGAGTTTTGAATTTCTTCCCATCTTCTCCTAACACCAACCCAAAGGGCACATGCACTAATTCCACATCATCAGGAATCCATCCGGCTTTGCGTGCAACTTGGAAAACTTGAGCAAAGTGGTTTGCTTGTCCAGTATCGGTTATATAAATTATCCGCTTTGCCTCATCCTGCTGAATCCGGTAGCGGAGGGATGCTAAATCTGTTGTGGCGTAGTTATAGCCGCCATCTGATTTCTGCACAATTAAAGGTAGAGGTTCACCTTCTCTATTTGTAAAGCCTTCCAGAAAAACGCATTTTGCCCCTTGATTTTCTACCAGTAACCCAGATTTTTCTAAATCTTCCACAACTTTTGGTAGGAAGCGATTGTAAAAAGATTCGCCTCGTTCAGTTAAGTTGATATTCAGTAAGTCATAAATTACTTTAAATTCTTTTCGAGAAGCTTCACAAAGAAAAAACCAAGCGTGTTTTGCTGGTAACTCATTAGATTGTAGTTCTACTACTGCTTTACGTGATTTTTCTCGAAAATCAGCATCTTCATCAAATTTTTTCTTAGCTTCTCTGTAAAACTGAACCAAGTCTCCTATATTTATAGAGGGAGAGTTAATGAAACCCGGTTGATTGTCCGCCTCATAATATAGACTATTCCAAAAGGAATTATTTTCAGAATCAAATTCACGAAGATGAGTAATTAACATCCCAAACTGCGTACCCCAATCACCCACATGATTTAACCGCAGCACATCGTGTCCTTGGAATTCTAAAATCCGGGCGATGGAATCACCAATAATTGTGGAACGCAAGTGTCCGACATGCATTTCTTTGGCAATATTCGGACTGGAAAAATCCACAATTTCTTTTCTTGGCGTTTTCGCCGCTGGAACTCCCAATCGGGGATCAGTTTGAATCGCATTGAGTTGGGCTTCTAAATATGCTGTTTTCAGTTTTAGATTGATAAATCCTGGCCCGGCGATTTCTGGCGGTTCGCAGATTTCGGATACATCTAGTTTCTCAACGATCGCTCCGGCGATCGCTCTTGGTTGCTTTCCTAACTTCTTACTCAGGGATAAAGCCACATTCGCCTGATAATCACCAAATTTAGGATTGCTAGCAGAAACCAAAATTGGATCTACTCCAGCGAAGTCAGCGCCAAAAGCTGCGACTAAAGCCTGTTCAAGCTGAACTTTTAGCTTTTCTTGTGTAGCGTTCATATATAAATTTTATCTGTGAGAGGGAATGTAGCTCTGGAAAAGCTTGATTATTCACTTTAGCAATCTGGAGATTGTGAAGAGGGATAAAAAATCAACACGCCGTTTGCAAAAGTATCTTTTTTGACAAAACTGCGTCTAGCTGACCATATTTTGCACTTTCAAGTCTTCATGCGCTACGAGGTTGCTAGACATAAATAATAACTTTGCTGTTATTACAGCAAAGTTTTAACGCTGGCGACTTACCTTGAAGCGTTTTCGAGCCAATTTATTTCTAAACTATCACAGGTATTGCTAAAAACTCAACTGTCTCAACGGTTTGATTGGGCTGCGTTTCCAGTAGAAAGGTGCGTTACACTTCGTTAACGCACCCGATAAAATATTCCCCAAATGAGGAAATTTCCCGAAAATAGGAAATTTGATTGACTTTGGACTTCTCAATTAACGATATCTGTAACAGAAATATAGACTATACAGATAAGTATTAGCATACGCGAAGTCATTAAACGACTACAAGCTGATGGTTGGTATCTTGCTAGAACCAAAAGTAGTCATCGACAGTTCAAATATTCAGATAAACCCAGAACGACTGTAACAGTGTCTGGTAAGCCAAATGTGGATGTGCCAATTGGTACTCTTAAAAATATCTAGAGACAAGCTTAATTGGAGAAAGACTGATGCATTATACAGTTGTGATTGAAAAGGGAGAAACTAGCTACGGCGCTTATGTCCCTGATTTACCAGGTTGTATAGCTGTGGGTGAAACTTTAGAAGAAGTCAAGCAGATGATTGCAGAAGCTATTGAATTTCATCTAGAAGGAATGCTAGAAGATGGTTTACCTATTCCTAAACCTACAAGCATCGCTCATGAGGTTGAAGTTGTAAACTACATCAAAATATGATTAGAGAAAATCACTCAATTAGCACTAAACAATCCTCTTAATACACTGTGGCGGAAGTTCGCACCGCACTTTTCGCTTACAATTTCACACCGGATACACAGCAGCTATTTGGTGTTGATGCTGGTGCTACAGATTTTAAATAACAATTAGCACTAGCACCTTGTACTCCTGGTCGAACATAGGTATAAGCATTACACCTATTATCATTAATACAAAACTGCTGGCAATCTGAAGCGGATGCTGAAGTCGGAAAACCTGTGTAATCGCTACCTCCTCTATTTCTACCAAATTCAGCGGTTACGACATAACGTGGAATAGTGGTTGAGATTGGAGCAACTTGAGCTGTGGCAGGTTGAGCCAATGGTATGAAGTTTAGGGACGTACTAAAACCTAAAATTAACAAAAGTGCCAACCCAAAAAATATAATACTTCTTGGGAAAACAAAAATTTTCTTTGCATATTGCCAAGCTGCAACTATTTTTAATTTCATAAATCTCTCCTTGCTACACAGTAGACATCTCCAGAAATTAAATATGCGTCAGGCAGAATCTTTGTAGAGGCGTTACATGGAACGTCTCTACATTCTTTTTCACCAAATGTCTAGTATTAAACGAATCCGCAATGACGCTCTTACGTCGCTAACGCAATTACGTTTTATAACGGTGATTTGAATTGGGGATCAAAAAGTGCTGCCTATAGAGCCAGGGGAATTAACCCCCCCAACTTTGTTAATATCTGCTAGTTAGAATATAGTTATTTACTACCAAATACAAAAATTGTTAATGATTTTACATAATTCATTCAGTGTCTAGCTGCAAGCTAAACACTGAATGAATTAGGCAGGGGAGATGAAAAAATCGAGTTGTATTGAAGCTTCCCTCCTCCCGCCCAAGCAAGGCACAACTGACGGAAACGATCGCCCCGCACCTCAAAATTCGGGTACTGATCGAAACTCGCGCAAGCCGGAGATAGCAACACCACAGGCGCTTGATATTCCTTAGCTAATTCTGCTGCTCTCGGAACTGCCCTTTCCATAGTTTCCACAATATGGTAAGAATAATAACCCACCTCTTGGAGGCGTTGGGCAAATGCGGGTGCAGCAGAGCCAATCAATAACACAGCAGCAGCTTGGGAGTGAATTTTTGCTAGCCAGCCAGTATCATCACCTGCTTTGGCTTCTCCACCAGCAATTAAAATCACTGGACTTTTCACGGATGCTAAACCAACTTCCGCAGCATCGTAGTTAGTGGCTTTGCTATCGTTAATGAAATCAATACCTTCCCAAGTGCAGATATGCTCCAAACGATGAGCAACGCCAGGAAATTCTCGAATTGCAAGTGCGATCGCATCACGATTAATTCCCGCTAATCTTGCCGTTGCTACTGCCATCAAGAGATTTTGTTGGTTATGTTCTCCTACCATCCGCAAAGTGGATACTTTCACAATCGGTTCTGGTGCAGAGGTTGCACTCAACTTTTCCACAACCCAGTCGTCTTCGATGTAAAAGCCTTTTTCGCTAATCAGGAAATCTTTTCCTCTCACACTTGTCCAATAGGCATTAGGCCAAGCACTTAAACCTTGCTTGCTCAAGTAAGTATCATCACCATTGAACACTTGCAACTCGGACTGATGCAATAACTTTGCTTTGATGTTGTAATAGTTCTCTAAAGTCTGATGGCGACTAAGATGATCCGGCGTGAAAGTCGTCCAAACACCGATACGGGGTGCAAGAGAACTGGAAGATTCTACTTGATAGCTACTAATTTCCGCAATCACCCAATCAATACAATTTTGGATTTTAGATTTTGGACTTCGGCTCTTTTCGGCTTCGCTCAAGGCAAGTCGTTCAGTCGAACGATTTTGGATTGGAGTTTCTGTCCCTGTGCTGCAAGATAGGGCAACTTCACAGGCGGCGTAGCCAATGTTACCGCAGGCGGGTGCATCTAATTCTGCTGCTTGGAAAATGGTAGCAATTAAAGCTGTGGTAGTAGTTTTGCCGTTAGTACCAGTAATTCCTACCCAAGGTAGCGCTCGCAAATTCCGCCAAGCGAGTTCCATTTCCCCAATGGTTTCAATACCTAATTGGCGTGCCTTAATTAATACGGGAATATCCCAAGGCACGCCAGGACTAACGACTATTAATTGGGGTAAATTAGCACCATTCAATTCTAGGGATTGGCCTAGTTTAACGGTTATTTGCTCGGCAGCGAGTTGTTGTTGTTGTTGTAGGAGGGTTTCGGAGGTGTTGCCATCACTTAGCTCTACCTCCCAACCTTCCCGTTTCAACAATCTTGCCGCAGCAACACCGGACTTTCCTAATCCAATTACAGTAGCTCTAGGCATAGATTGCAGCAGAGTCCCTGGTTAAGCACTCCCTATAGTAGCGTCTATTGGCAAAAATTACACAACTTTTTGTTGACCTACGCTACAGATTTTTGACGATCGCACCAAAATCAGCTAAAACACGGGCATGATTGCGAACTAATCCCAGCAGATGTAATCGATTCCGCTTAACTTCTGGATCGGAGTCCATAACTAGAACGCTATCCGGGCCATCAAAGAAGTTACTAACTGTCGGAGCAATTTTTGCTAATGCTGCTATTAACAGTTGATAATTTCGTGTCTGCTGTGCTGCTTGAGTTTGCGGTACTGATTCGATTAAGGCATTATACAAAGCTATCTCAGAGGGCTTTTGGAATAGTTCTTGACGAACTACGGCTGTCGGATCTAGCTGTTTTGTATCCAAATCACCTTGGGCGGCTAATCGTGTAGAACGGTTAACGGTTTCGTAGATGTTATCTAAGGTACTGTCGTTGCGGATTTGTTGTAGATATAAGGCGCGATCGCGTACATCCAATAAATCCTTTAATGTCCGTTCTGTGTATTCTGGGTCATTGTCACCCAAAACAGCATTTACGAAGTCGTAATCAATTTGCTTTTCTTCTTGTAGTAAAGTGCGGATGCGTTGTAAGAAAAACTCTTGTAATGCTGCGGTTAATGCTGCCTGATCTTTATGATATTTTGCTGCAAAATCTTTCGCTATTTGCTCCAATAAATTCTCTAAATTTATCGGCAAATTATAAAACCAAGTAATTTTTACTATAGCATTGCCAGCCCGGCGCAAGGCGAAGGGATCAGACGAGCCAGAAGGAATTAAACCTAAACCAAAGATACTCACTAAGGTATCTAATCTATCTGCCAAACCGACAATTTGACCTGTGAGTGTTGCTGGTAAAATATCACCGGACCCCGTTGGCAAATAATGTTGAAAAATTGCCTTTGCTACTTCGGCATCTTCACCACTGGCTAAGGCATATTTTTCTCCCATTATCCCTTGTAATTCCGGGAATTCATACACCATTTGGGTAACCAAATCGGCTTTACATAATAAAGCAGCACGTTGGATTCTTTGGCTTTGGTCTTCTTCTAATTTTAATTGGCTGGTTATTCGCTCGGCAATCTTGACTACTCTATCTACCTTTGCACGCAACGAACCCAATTCTTCTTGAAAAGTGACTTTTTCTAACTGGGGTAGAAAGCTTTCTAAAGGCTTAGTTAAATCAGCTTCATAGAAAAATCTCCCATCAGCTAATCTGGCACGAATTACCCTTTCATTCCCTACAGCAACAATATCTGATTTCTTAGGATCACCGTTAGAAATGGTGATGAAATTGGGCAATAATTCTTCCTGAAAACTACCTGGTTTGAATACAGGGAAGTAACGCTGATGAGTAACCATAACTTCAGTAATTACTTCAGTTGGTAATTCTAAAAATTCTGGTTCAAATTTACCGACAACTGTGGAAGGATATTCTACAAGGTTGGTTACTTCTTCTAACAAATCGGGGTAAATTACTGTATACCCGCCTAAATTCTGTACTACTGCATTTACTTGCTCTTTGATTAAATTTGCCCGTTCTTCTGGGTCAACGGTGACATAGGCAGATTTGAGGGTGATAACATAATCAGTCGCTTGGGCAATTGTCACAGGTTCAGGATGCAAGACCCGATGACCTTGAGAAATGCGATCGCTCTGAATCGTTTTAGAACCATTCACTAATTTTAGAGGCAGCACTGTTGCATCTAACAAAGCTACCAGCCAGCGAATTGGTCGGGAAAATCTCGCATCCCCATTCCCCCAACGCATCAACCGCTTACCTTCTAAACCCCAAATCCACTGAGGTACAAGTTCTGTCAAAATTTCTGCCACAGGACGGCCGGGAATTCTTTTTTGCACAAAGACAAATTCCCCTTTGTCAGTGGGGCGAACAAACAGCGCATCCAGTTCCACACCTTGCTTTTTGGCAAAGCCTGCTGCTGCTGCTGTCGGCTGACCATCTTTAAAGGCGGCTTGGGCGGGGGGCCCTTTAATTTCTTCTTCTCGGTCTGGTTGCTGAGATGGTAGACCTTTAATCAATACCGCCAGACGGCGGGGAGTACCGTACACCTGGACACTTTCGCCCTTGAGGCTGTTTGCTTGCAGGCTTTGGGGAATGCGCTCCCGCCATTGCACTAAAGCATCACTGACAAAACTTGCAGGTAGTTCTTCTGTACCAACTTCTAATAGAAACCCAGGCATAAGACACTGTTTTCAACTTTGCGTAGCTCAACTTTATCAGTTATTATCAAGCGATCGCTCGTGATTTTTACGGTAACTAAAGTTTGGATGCTTCTTGTGAATTTATAACTATGTATCATCTTTGCTCAACATCCAGAAATAACCGTAAACAGTTGACCAAGTTGGAAAATCACTTAGTAAACCTTGCCACATACATCCCTAAAATGGATAAAGTCGAGCTTAGGTTTGTTACATGACTTGGCATTTTCTCCAAAACTTCACAAAAAAAGTATTTCTCTTCATTGATTTATTACATTTGCTACCGTAATTTCATCCAGTATTTACTTATACATATTTCTTTCGTAAAGTTAGTGTTGTTTATAAATTGATATCTGCATGATGTCAATCAACTTTGGAGTTCTGACAATGAAAAAGATTTTCGCCTATGAAGCTACGCAGGACGCTAGTGTTGAAAAGTTAGTGTTTTTGAACTACTCAAAAAAGTGAGATACTGACTAATGAATCCAATACTGATGACTTGGTTAAAAATACTTCATGTGCCACTTTACAAGCTGGAATGTGTGTTTCATGCACGAGATTAAATATAATGCTACAATCCCCTAAGTGTAAATTTAAGCATTAGATTCACTTTTAACAAAACAGAATTCAGGAGTCATTAGCCAGAATTCTCCAATTTAATTCTGTGTGACTGGCGTCTGAATAAACGGCTTTAAGTCCCTCACCAAATTTAAAATTTGGTGTCTACAATTAGCGCAAAGTCAGAGCGGAGGCTTCCTCCGGAGACGTTTTGCGGCTTGCCGCAGGCATCTAAACTTTGTAAGAAAGTGGTGGGTCTGAATCCCTCACTATATTGATTCTGTATTCTTCTTAAAATTAGTGAAAACTTATCATGCATATGGTAAGAAACTTAAATCAGTCAACAATTATCAGTGAACACTGGTAATTAGTAATTGGTAACTGATAACTAATAATTAATAATTAATAATTGATAACTCTTAAAATTCACCATAAAAAGTTTTAAACAGTCTTGATTGGAATTGTGATTTCAAAAAATCATAACCTGCTCATAACCGAAATTAAGTAATAAAAATAGCAGCGCCTACTGAAATTAGCAATAAATCCGCTCATCTCAGGCTGTCTTCACGAAATTCACAAATAGCTCATGCACATTCTGATCTATTCCTACAATTATCATCCAGAGCCGATTGGAATTGCTCCCTTAATGACTGAATTGGCAGAAGGACTAGTAAAGCGAGGTCACCAAGTGCGGGTGATTACCGGAATGCCCAACTATCCTCAGCGCGAAATTTACGATGAGTATCGGGGTAAATGGTACGTTACTGAACAAAAAAATGGTGTCACCATTCAACGAAGTTACCTCCGAATTAAGTCTAAACCTAACCTCGTAGATCGGCTGTTACTGGAGTTGAGCTTTGTTTTTACGAGCTTACCCCAAGCCTTTAAAGGTGGACGCCCCGATGTGATTATCTTAACAGTTCCGCCTCTACTAGCTACGTTACCAGCAACAATATTTGGTTGGTTATACGACTGCCCCGTAGTTCTGAATGTGCAAGATATTCTACCAGAAGCTGCCGTGCGGATTGGGCTATTGAAAAATAAGTGGATGATCCGAACTCTTGCAGCCCTAGAAAAATTTGCATATCGGACTGCACACACTATTAGTGTCATCGCCGATGGGTTTCGTGAGAATTTAGTGAATAAAGGAGTACCAGTTAATAAAATCGTTTGTATTCCCAATTGGGTAAATGTAAATTTTATCCGCCCTTTACCGAAAGAGAACAACTCTTGGATATCTAGCCATCAACTCGATGGTAAATTCATAGTCCTTTATTCGGGCAATATTGCTCTAACGCAAGGTTTAGAAACAGTAATAGAAGCAGCACTTTGCTTACGTCATATCAAGGATATTGTCTTTGTCATTGTTGGCGAATCAATAGCATTGCAAAGGTTGCATGAATATTGTCTATTAAATGGAGCGGATAATGTTTTGCTGCTACCGTTGCAGTCGCGAGAAAAACTACCCGAAATGCTAGCAGCATCTGATGTAGGGCTGATTGTGCAAAAGCGCAATGTGATTTCGTTCAATATGCCTTCAAAAATACCACTATTGCTGGCGAGTGGTCGGCCGATTGTGGGTTCAGTTCCTGCCACTGGTACTGCTGCTAAAGCAATCCAACTCAGTGGTGGTGGGATAATTGTTGAGCCAGAATCACCCGATGCAATGGCTGCTGCGGTGCATGATTTATATGCTAATCCTGCTCTAGGGGCGAGGCTAGGTCACACAGGAAGACAATTTGCCGAAGAAAACTATTCCTTGGAGCAAGCACTTGATCGGTATGAGTGGCTCTTTTCTCATATTCTTGCTAACCGAAAATCAACTGTAGGGATCTTGCCGAAATTGGATTCCAAAAAATCAGTTGTGGATGGTTGAAGGGCATGGGGCACTTGTACTGAGCATCTCGACTTGCTTCTCTTCGAGAGGCTGCGCCAACGACTGCGCCCTTCTCTCCAAGAGTTGTATTGGGGGATTGGGCATTGCTGGCTCGGCTACACATACAAAACCCTAATTAGGGAAAATTAAATCACCCATTTGGGTGAGTTAAAAATCAACCGATCGGGTGACCTAAGTGTAGGAAGTTAAGATTAGTCAAAAAGAGGAATCTATATTAGAGAACACTGATCGCACCTCTTTCTTGGTAAGGATAACTCGATGAAACTCATAAACTTGCTTAATAAAGCTGAATTAATCAGCGTAGGCGTAGCCTGCCGTACCCCTACGGGGATCTTGCTAGGCGTAGCGTCTTGTAGAGTTGGCATCGCTCCATACCCTTATCTTTCCTAAGATCAGATCAGTATTCACTACAACTTAAGAGCGATAAACTCATTTGTACCTTATACCAATATTTTCCCCTATGTGGTTATAATGCAAGCAAGTGCTTGCAAACGCTCATGGAAAACTTAGCATCAAGGACGGCACAAACTCATGCACACTTGATAAAGTCAGCAACTAAGTGTTTGCAACAGCAGGTTTAATCGGAGCCACAGCGCGAGAAATTGCTTGTGTTGCTGCGGTAAATGAGGTAACTTTATATCGTCATTTTTAGAACAAAGAGCAACTACTAGCTGCTGTGATTACCGAAGCGATCGCTTTACAGTCCTTGAAGGAGACAGGAGGTTCTGTTAATTTGCCTCAAACAAGATGAACCGGACATTGAACGGTGCTTTCTCTCGGAGCTAAAGACAGGGTTTATACTGCCTAAAATAGTTTGAAAAATCATCCGTATAAAAAAATTATCGGAGTTAGGAAATGTACAAATTAATTAGAATGTGCTGAACAATATTTGTTAGTTTTAGGTGCTAGACATCGTGAGCGATCGCCAAATACCGAAATATATAATTTGTCACCAACATCAAAAAAAAGAGCTAAAAACTATTTAAACAATGCTTTTTTAGCGAAAAGTAGATTGCCCAAGTCTAAATCCACAAGAGAAGAAACCGAAGATGTCCCATTCTGAGTTCCCTGAGTCTCCCCTTCCCGTTGAAATAGAACAGCCTGCTGTTACTGATTCTAGTCAAGAGTTGCGACCATTGCCAAAGCGATCGCCTAAGCCACCTCGAAAGCGGCGTTGGCCTCTAATCTTGGGAATTATCCTGTTAATTGCAGGTGTTGGTTTTGGTTGGCGCTGGTGGCAAACTCGTAATGCTAGCAATGCATCAGAGGGTGCTGGAGCAGCTCCTCAACCGGCAGTTTCCGTCAAGCTAGCAACAGTGGAAACTGAAACTGTGCAGGACAGTTCGGAGTTTATTGGCTCTTTAGAGGCTCCATCCTCTGTACCAATCAAACCACAGATTGGAGGGCGAATTAGCCAGATTTTCATCAAAGAGGGCAACCGTGTTCAACAAGGGCAAGTAATTATTAGCCTAGAAATTGATGATGCCCTAGCCCTGCTACGACAAAAACAAGCAGCACTAGAACAAGCACAGGCGAATCTTGCCGAACTCAAAGCAGGGACTCGAACAGAAGTAGTTTTCCAAGCCAAAGCCCAGCTAGATCAGGCCCAAGCAAAATATCAAGATGCCGTATCTGGATCGCTACCACAGCAAATTCAGCAGGCTGAAGCTCAAGTTAATTCCGCCAAATCCGATCAAGTATTAGCACAAGCACGAGCAAAGCGATACGAAGAATTAACAAAACAAGGGGCAACTTCCCAAGATACCCTAGATGAATACGTCAAAAACAAAGCTAGTGCTGAAGCAGCGGTGGTTGCAGCCCAGAAAAACTTAGAGCAACTCCGCAAAAACAGAACTGCTAATATCGAGCAGCTAGGTGCTGCCTTAGAACAACAGAAACAATTCTATAGGCAACAGTTGAACGGCAACCGCCCAGAAGATATTGCCCAGGGGCGATCGCAAGTAAACCAAGCAGCGGCTGAAGTCCAGTCGGCTCAAGTCCAACTGCAATACACAAAAGTCCTAGCTCCTTTTACAGGTATTGTTGGTAATATCCCAGTCAAGCTAGGACAGTATGTAGGACAAGGGGATCAACTCACCACATTGACCAAAAACGACTCTTTAGACCTGAATATATCCATTCCGCTAAATCAAGCCAAAAACTTGCGCTTGGGTTTACCTGTGCAAATGCTAAACGCCCAAGGCGAACCCACAGCAACGGGTAAGATCAGTTTTATTTCTCCAAATGCTAGTTTAGATTCGCAGACAGTTTTGGTGAAAGCCAACTTTGGCAATTTGAGAAATCGACTGCTTAATCTTCAGTCAGTGCAAACCAGAGTGATCTGGAACAAACATCCAGGAATTTTAATTCCAGTTACAGCAGTATCTCGCTTGGGTGGGGAGACTTTTGTATTTGTGGCTCAAGCGCCAGAACAAAAGCCTAAAACTGAAGCATCGGCACAAAACCCTAAAGCTGATGCATCGGCACAAAACCCTAAAGCTGAAGCAGCATCTTTAGTAGCTCAACAAAAGCCCGTGAAATTGGGAGTTATTGAGGGGAATAGTTATCAAGTTATCCAAGGATTAAAAGCTGGGGACAAAATTGTTGTTTCCGGTATTCTCAGCCTAACCAATGGCGCTCCGATCAAGCCTGCACCGGAAGAAGTGGGTAGTCGGAGTTTTTAATATTTGTAGCAATCGATAACTACGTAATGCTCAATTTCTATCTACCCATTTTCTAATGATGTTTACGATCAAATTGATTTAGTAAGTAGCTGGGCGAAATTAAATATAAAATGTCATTGCGTTGGCGTAAGCCTTCCCGTAGGGTACCGAAGGCAGTGGAGTGTTCGCGTAGCGTCTTGTAGAGTTGCAATCTCAGTCTTTGCGATCGCAACTCTTGGAAACCAAGGCGCGAACACTTCGTACTCTTCTCCTGCCAAAGACCAAGGCTAACGGGTTATCCTTTGGAGTACGCAATGACAAACTATCTTAATTTTGAAAAATTTACATCTTTAAAGGGGAAAGCGTGAACAGTCATGAAAATCGCTATTGGCAGTGATGAACGCACCAACCTTACCGATAGGATAGTGGAAGAACTTAAGCAGCGTGGGCATGAAGTTATACCCTTCGGTTCCCTAACCGAGAATGATCCTGAAGTTGATTGGCCTCTCAGCTATAGTAAAGTTGCTTTGGCAGTGGCAACCCAGAAAGCAGATGAAGGGATTGTCTTTTGTTGGACTGGTACAGGTGCATCTATTGCCGCCAACAAAGTCTCAAGGATACGTGCAGCTTTGTGTCATGATGCCGAGACGGCACGCGGGGCCCGCATCTGGAATCATACGAATGTCCTTGTACTAAGTTTACGTGCTACTACAGAAGCGATCGCTAAAGAAATATTAGATGTCTGGTTTAGCACACCCTATTCTGAAGATGAGTGGAACCTCCTGCAAATGGAGCGGATTAGACAGTTAGAGAAAAGTGCAGCGACATCAAAAATTTAAAATTTACATCTTCTGATATATTGCAGCATTATTAATTGGACTCAGAGAAAAGAGAGAAAAGTGCTTTATTTCAACAATCTCAAACCACTGAGAGTAACTAATACTGTGGAACCTTCATGTCCAATGACGCCGATAGGTAAGTTAATATTTCCCAGAAAGTTGCCCACCAAAAGCAACATAATAAAACCCAACGCTACGAATATATTCTGTTTGACTATGGATTGCGATCGCCTACCCAAATGCATCGCCACGGCAATTTTTTCTAACCTGTCTGCCATCAGTATTATATCTGCGGTTTCCAATGCCACATCGCTACCAGATATTCCCATCGCTATACCTACAGATGCTTGCGCTAGGGCTGGTGCATCATTGATCCCATCGCCTACCATTGCCACAGTTTGATATTGTTGCTGTAGACGACGGATAACATCCAGCTTATCTTCTGGTAGAAGTTGAGCATACACCCGATCAATTCCTACTGCTTTGGCGACACTGTAAGCAGTTTCCTGATTATCCCCAGTTAACATGACAATTTGCTCAATTCCCAGTTTCTTTAAGCGGGTAATAGTTACGGCTGCTTCCACTCTTACTTCATCTGCGATCGCAATTATACCCATCACATCGGCTCCCCTAAGAGCAAGCGGGGTGGGATTCTTCGCTACCCAAACCACAGTTTTACCTTCTTGCTCCAAAGATTGAGCCATTTCTCGCAATTTATCAGGTAAATTTGTCACATACTGTTGCACAAAAACGGCATTGCCCACAATTACCTGTTGCTCTTGAGCGATTCCCACAATTCCCTGTCCAGGTATAGCTTGGATTTGAACTGCACCAACCCAATCCAAATTACCAGCCGCCTGCACAATTGCCTTACCGATGGGATGTTCGGAATAAGATTCTACACCAGCAGCAGTTTTTAATACATCTACTTGAGTGTATTCACTAACTGAAATTACTTGGAATACCTGCACCTGTCCTGTTGTTAGGGTACCAGTTTTATCAAATGCGATCGCTCGCACTTTGCCAATCTTCTCTAACTGCGCCCCATTTTTAAACAAAATCCCCTGTCTTGCACCATTGGCGATTCCCGAAAGCAGCGTGGGCATAATTGCAGCCATTAACGCACAAGGAGAAGCTACCACTAGGAAGGTAAGCGCCCGATAAATCGTCGTTTCCCAATCCCAACCCCAGAGAAATGGCGGTAAAGTTGCCAGTAATATCCCAGCTATTACAATGACTTTGGCATATCTTTTCTCAAAGCGATCGATAAACTCTTGCGAAGGAGGTGCTTCAGTCTTTGCCTGTTCTACCAAGCGAATCACACGCTGAATTAAACTACTTTGGGCTGGTTTGTGTACCTTAATTTGCAATGCACCATAGCCGTTGAGTGTGCCGGCAAATACTTCTGCGCCGACTGTTTTCTCTACAGGTAAAGACTCGCCTGTAATTGCAGCTTGATTGAGGGTGCTGTAACCAGATAAAATTATCCCATCAGTAGGAATTAGCTCTCCGGGTTTGACGACAATCTCATCACCCACCTTTAGCTGACTGATCGGAGTTTCCTCTTCCCTTCCCTGATGCAAAACCCTTGCTGTATCTGCTGTCAAACTCATCAAACTGCGGATACTCCGCTCAGTTCGCTGCATAGCATAGCCTTCTAATGCGCCACTGATGGCAAAAATCAAAATCAAAATCGCCCCATCAATGATTAGATGATATTCTCGTCGCCATAAGCCGAGACTAGCAGCACCAATAGCCGCCACAATCATCAGCAAATCTACATCGAGTTCTTTTTCTTTGAAGAGAGTAGTCAATCCCTCCCGCGCACTTTCGTAACCACCAATTAGATAAGCAGCGGGTAGCAGCAGGAATGCCAATTCCAACGCGCCGAGATGCAAGGCGAACCATCCGAGAAATAGCAGCAACCCACATAAAAGGGCTGCTACAGTATCTGCGTGTTCTCTGGTGAATTGGGTGAAACGCTGGGGGTAGAGCATGAGAGATGAATTTACAGGGACTCTCTCACGCTAAACCTTGACATTAATGTTAATGTCAAGGTTTATAATGATTTTGAAACGCATAGGCGCTTCGCCTTCCCGCAGGGTAGGGGCGCTGAGGGAAGCGCAAAGGTACGCAAGGTTAAATTTTTATCTGTCTTCTGGGAGCGTTTTTCAAAAGCGGCATGTGGGTAAATGCGACGATTTAGTTGTTAGCTTTAAAGTTGCACTAAAAGGAAAAAATTTATGTTAAAGCGAATATATATTGATAACTTTCGCGGCTTGGTAAATTTTGAGATGAATTTTGACTCGATTAACCTGTTTATTGGTGGTAATGGAACAGGTAAATCAACTGTTTTTGAAGTCTTACGGAAAATTCAACTTTTTATAAGTGGTGACGACAAAGTAGAAGGAATTTTTAAATCTGCTGACTGTACTCGCTGGCAGACTTTGCCAGTTCAGCGTTTTGAGCTAGAAATTGGTGGAAATGGTGGTAGTTATAAATATGAGTTTGCTATTAGACATAATCAAGATAAGAGTCATGTTGAATATGAGCGTCTCTGGTTTAATAATCAAGTTTTGCTGAAGTCTGAGGGTGGCGAAGTTCAACTTTTTAGCGATGATTACGAAGAGGTTGCGAAAGCTCCATTTCCTTCACCATTAGGATCTTTCCTATGGTTATTTACGGTAGATAGTGACAGTACAAAGTTGTCCTGGTTCACAAAACGTATGCAGCGATTTATTATTGTACAAATTATTCCAAGTCTTATGCTTGATGGGAGTGAAAAGGAAGAAATACAACTAACTTCGAGAATGGAAAACTTTGTTTCTTGGTATCGTTATATTTCCCAAGACCAGGGTAAAGTTGCTGAACTAATGAATGTTTTAACAAAGATATTAGATGGTTTTGTAAGTTTTAATTTTGAGCGGTTTAGTGAAAATTATCGAACTCTAAAATTAAGATTTTCAACAGATAAAGAGAGGAAAAAGAGTATTAATTATCGCTTTAGTGAATTATCCGATGGTCAAAAAGTGATAATTGCTCTGTACACCATTCTCTATTGTACTGAATCTGAAGATTATACCCTGTGCATTGATGAGCCAGAGAATTTTTTAGCTCTGCCGGAAATTCAACCTTGGCTAATTCAACTTTATGATTTCTGTATTGACGGAAAAATACAAGCTTTACTAATCTCCCATCATCCTGTATTAATTAATTATCTTCTAGCTTCCCCGATAGGTTATTGGTTTGAGCGTCAAAGTAATGCACCTGCACGAGTAAAACCAATTAGTAATGAAGAGACTGAAAATTCTGGATTACCAATCTCAGAACTGATTGCACGGGGTTGGCTGTATGACCCAGAATAGAGTACAGATAGTAATTTTGTGTGAGGATTTGCAACAGCAAGTTTTTGCATATCATTTTTTGAAAAAGCGAGGCTTTAATATAGATCCAAAAAACCTCACAATTAGGACTTCTCCAAAAGGTAAAGGTGCAGGAGAGCAGTTTGTTAGAAAGCGTTATCCAGCAGAGGTTAAAGAATACCGGAGAAAAAACTATCGTTCCGGAATGCTAGTAGTGTTGATTGATGCAGATAACGAAACAGTAAAAGCAACACTGAAAGAATTAGATGATGCACTGATAGAAGATTCACAGGAACTTCGTAAGCCTGATGAGAAAATAGCAATCTTCGTGCCAAAAAGAAATATTGAAACTTGGATACATTATTTACGAACAGGAGAAGTTGTTGAAGAAGAAGCAGAAAAATCTAAATATCCAAAATTCCCTAAAAATGAGGCAATTTGTAAACCTGGTGTTGAACAATTAGTAAGCCAGTGTTCTCAAGGGAGTTTGGATGAAAATGCACCGCCATCTCTCCAGGCGGCTTGTGAAGAGTTACAAAGAATTTTACCATTATTAAATAACTTATGAACGCTAGTTGCTTAACTATTAAAGAACTCACTGATGCAGTTGGCGGCGGTTTAACTCCGCGCATGGTACGGCATTATCATCAATTGGGACTATTACCGCAACCAGTGCGATCGCCTAGCAATTATCGTCTCTACACCAAAAAAGATGTCCTCCGGTTGCAACGGATTGTCGCCCTCAAGCAGCAAGGGTTTCAGTTAAACCACATCCGCAATATTTTGGAGGTGGAACCAGAAGCTGACACAACTGTTAACCTCATGGGACAACTTCAGCAGCAATATCGGGCGGTGATGCAACAAATTTCTCAACTGCGACAAACTGCATCAGCATTAGAAGGATTATTAGGGCGCGATCGCCATTGTCAAATTATCCAAGCGGAAGTTTTGGCACAACTCAAGTTACTCGATGTCGAAACTCAAGCTGGATTGGGGGGATTGGAAAATCTGTGGAGTGGCTTGGATGCCGAAATTCATACCCATTCAGAAGCTTTTTCAGAATCGCTACAACGCTTACTACCTGATTTGTCTCACCGTTCGGAAATTGAACAACACTTAATTTCTCAGTTGGTTTTGGCTTGTGGCGATGTCAGTTTGGTGTCCTTTGTCAAATTGAGCCGAGATGCGATCGCAGCTAGTCGAGGAGCTTTATCTGCAAGCTGTCAAATTGTTGTCGATACCCAAACGGTTGCTGCTGCTTTGGATCAAACCCGATTACTTCACTTGGGATGCCACATCGAAACCTTGATTGATAATCCCCATATTACCACCGCCACAGAGGCAGAACTTGCCTTTTGGCAGCATCGAGAATGGCGATCAAAATTGCAGCAAGTAAATCAGGGTTGTGTGCTGGTAGTCGGTTATGCTCCCTCAGTCCTTATAGAAATTTGTGAAGCGATCGCCAACCAGAAAATTCAGCCTGCACTAGTAATTGGGATGCCCATTGGCTTTAGCCATGCTCCCGCAGCCAAGCGACAACTGATGCAACAGGGGATACCTTTTATTACAGTTGAAGGAACCTTGGGAGGTGGCGCTTTAGCTGCTACTGCCCTAAATGCCTTGGTTGAGTCACTGATTGATAAGCCAGATTGTCATTGTTATCTCAAAGATCTAGTAGATTCTGCTGAGTGCTGAACATTGAGTACTCAGTTCAGACACAAAGATACTCAGTACTCAGCAATACTGAAAATAATATTGTTAAATAATATTGAATTTGCTACACTTTACCAGTTTTAGTAATTCAATAATTCATAATTGTGGCCATAAACTACCAACTTGGTATAACTTGCAATATAAATTAGAAGAATTTATAGTAAACAGACTCTGGCAATTAGAGTATAAATTATCATGCTATACAAGCTAAGGCAGAGTATAAATCAATATGAGTGCGCTGAAGGAATTAGAAGTAAAGATAACTCAGATGTATAATTAGCGCGTCTGTTACATAATCCCTAAACAGATCGCGATTTAGGACTGGCAGGCTTTCTATTTTTTACTTTAATTAAGGGGCTTATGTGGCAACAAGAAAAAAAAGATAGTTCAATAGTGAATCTGGTATTATGGGTTGCCTTAGCTACAACCCCTATGGCAGCAAGTTTGCTGGTGTCAGCACCCATGCTGGCCCAATCTAAACCTAATTCTCCCGCTTTTTCACTGCCGCAAACAGTGCAGAACGGGACAACAGTGCGGATTGACGGTTCAAGTAGCTTGGGTGCAATTAACCAAAGCCTGAAAGAGAATTTTGAAAAACAGTTTTCCGGTACAAAGGTTGAAGTTGCGGCTAACGGCACTAGTACGGCACTGAAAGATTTGCTAGCTGGCAAAATCGACATAGCAGCAATGGGGCGTGGGTTGACGCCAGCAGAAAAAGCCCAAGGACTAGAGCAAATTCGCTTGCGCCGTGAGAAGATTGCGATCGTGGTTGGTGCTAATAATCCTTTCAAGCAAAGCTTGACTAGTAAGCAATTTGCCCGGATTTTCCGGGGAGAAGTTACAAATTGGTCACAACTGGGAGGGCCTTCCGGGAAGATTCGATTAATTGATCACCCTAACACCAGTGAGACTCGCAATACTTTTCGTGCTTATCCAGCCTTCAAGACTGCTAACTTTGCTACAGGGGCCAATGCTACCCAAGTAAGTGAGGATAATACCGCAGAAATCATCAAACAACTGGGCAAAGATGGCATCACCTATGTGTTGGCTAATCAGGTGTCGAAGCTGAAAGGTGTGCGAGTTCTGCAATTACATCAAGCCTTGCCAGATGATGCGAAATATCCCTTCTCGCAACCTTTAGTCTACGTTTACAAAAAAAATCCCAGCTTAACCACAGTAGATTTTCTCGGCTTTACCCTTGCACCCCCAGGACAGAAGGCTATAGAACAAGGTAGAACTGCTGAAGCAGTGGCGATCGCAGCGAATGGATCACAACCTGCTGTCAACCCTTCCCCCAGTGCTAAGACGATACCTGCTGCTACACCTTCCCCTAGTGCTACTACTTCTGCATTTGGTGAACAGCCTTTTGTGGCTCCTGCTCCTGCACAAGTTAGTCCAATTGTCAACAGGGAAACACCATTTTGGTTGCTGTTACCTGTCTTTTTTATTACCGCAGGTGGAGGATTACTATGGTGGATTCTGGGAAAACGCCCATTGCCGACTGAGAAAACAGACAACTTACCAGAATCAGATCCTTATCTACCCAGCACAGAAGGTGCAGAAATGGCGGTGCTCAATGCCAGCACATCCCTGCCCGTTAACGGAGCGATGCTTGAGGAGGATTCACTGCCGCACTTCCAAGAGCAAGAAAGCCCTGATCGCACTCCTTTCAACATCTATGCTCAAACACAATCTGACCTGACAGAAAATGCTACTCACGGGACATCAAATTTAGTCCAAGAGGCAACTAATGGTAACTCTAAGCTCCATGAAGGCCCAACCTCTGGAGTAACTAATGGATCAGGTAATAACAACTTGGGAGCCGCAGCTTTAACCAATGGTACGGCTTTAGCAACAGGAATCGGGGCGGCTACCTGGTCTACCTTTAACAACAAAGAAACAGAAATAGACACCATTGATGAGACAGTCCATCTAGAGCATTATCCAGAGACAAACATTCCTGATTCTGATCAAGTTGCATGGGACATAGAAGCCCCGGCGGCTGTAGTAAATACTTCATATCCTCACCTGGGTAATATTCCAGAAGAGGCATCTGAGGTGACAGCCCCACTCCCAGAATTACCAGATGTGCCAGAAGTAACATCTGAATTTGACTATTGGGACACAGAAGTTAGTGAAGATCAGATAGATGAGGAACTTCAGGCAGAATTGAACTGGCTAGACAGTATCACCTCAACTGAAGATCCAGCCTCAGGAGATGAATTGCCCTTACCAGAGTCTGGCGAAGTGGCAACGGATATAGAACCCTCAGCGGCACAAACATCCTCACTGCTCGATTTCCCAGAATTTCCAGAAGATATATTGAATCTGGTAGCGGACGCATCTGAACCCACTACCGATTTGCTAGAGTCAGAATTTCAAGCAGAGCCGACTGTAGCTGAAGCTGACTCCACAGATTTTGCCGCCGCAGCGGCTTTAGCAGGCGCAGGGATTGGAGCCTGGACTACCATTGGATCAGATACCCAAGGACAAACCGATACTACGGTTGAAAATGTGCCGATTGCAGCCGAAACAGCTATTGGTTTGGTTGATGCAGATGAAGAGAGCAGTATCGTCCTCACGCCGCATACTTCTACATCGGCTCATGTCTCTTGGGAGATTTCCGAAGCCAAGAAAGCAGCACTGCAACAACAGGGCGGCTCTCATTTGGTAGTGCGACTCTATGATGCAACTGGGATAGACCTAAGTTATCAAAGTCCCCACCTTGTACAGCAGTATGAATCTGAGGAGACAGCACACGATCGCCTGGTGGATATTCCCGTCAGCGATCGCGATTACATAGCTGAAATTGGCTATATCGCTGATGGCGATCGCTGGTTCTTGATCGCTTGTTCAGCAGTTATTCGTGTCTTCAGTCCGGTGCATCCAGATCCCACAGTTGATAATCTGGCAATCGGGGATAAAACAGATATTGACTTAGTAGATGTCCAACAAGAGAGCAGTATTGTCCTCACATCGCACACATTGCAATGGGCTGATGTCTCTTGGGAAATTTCCGAAACCAAGAAAGCAGAACTACAACAACAGGGCGGCTCTGATTTAGTAGTGCGGCTCTATGATGTAACTGGGATAGACCTAAGTTATCAAAGTCCCCACCTTGTACAGCAGTATGCATGTGAAGAGACAGCAAACGATCGCTTTGTAGAAATTCCCATCAGCGATCGCGATTACATAGCTGAAATTGGCTATGTCGCTGATGACGATCGTTGGTTCTTTATAGCCCGTTCAGCGATCGTTCGTGTCTTCAATCCTGTGCATACAGATTCCACCGTTGAAAATGTAGCATTAGCAAGCCAGACACCTATTGGCTTTATAGAAGCCCAAGAACAGATCAGTGAAGAAGAAAGCAGTGTTGCACTCACACCCCGCACTCCCAAGTGGGCTTATGTCTCTTGGTACATTTCCAAGACTCAGAAGGAAGCACTGCAACAACAAGGCGGCTCCCAATTGCTAGTGCGGCTCTACGATGTGACTGGGATTGACTTGAGTTATCAAAATCCCCAGCTTGTACAGCAGTATGAATCTGAAGAGGTAGTACAGGGACGCTTTGTGGCTATTCCCGTGAGCGATCGCGACTACATAGTTGAAATTGGCTATATGGCTGATAGCGATCGTTGGTTACTCATAGCTCGTTCACCCAATGTTCGCGTTTTCAGTCGTTCCCACGAAGATTTCTGGTTTGTGGCAGATGCTGAGTTGATTATTCACGGAGCAACCCAACCAAATACAAGTGTAAACATTGGTGGTCATACCATCAAAATCAAACCCGATGGTACTTTCCACCTACGTCTCCCCTTTTCAGATGGTTTAATGGACTATCAGATAACGGTAGCTGCTGATGGGGAATCCACTAGAACTATCCATAAGAAGTTCTCCCAGGAAACTTCCGAAAGCTAGCAATTTCTTGAATTACCCCTCTAACCAGATTCTCCCCATTTAGGCTACGGTGTACATCTTCTACACAGGATGCAAATATCACCTCGTTCCCAGTCTCCGACTGGGAATGCCTATTTTGGGGCTGCCGCCTCCTTGACTCGCGGCAGAGCAGCAATGAGGAGCATTTCCAGCTTCTGGCTAAAAACGAGGTTTTTCCTTAGTCCGTGGAAGCGGACTTTGCCTATATAGCGGTAAATGACCTTCGCCCAGGCTTTTACTTGCGGAAAACACCGAAATTAGAAAGTCTCAATTTTTCCTGTGTAGGGATTTATGACTTCTTCTGTACTGATGTCTCTAATTACAGTACAACCCCCAAACCATATTAAAATTAAGGCTGTAATTAGAACTAAACGACCATAATTTTTGTTATCCATAATAAATTATTTAGTACTGGTAAGCTGTATCAAGCTTAATCAGCGAAAACTCTAGTATCAATATTTACTAAATAACTTACATAACTTAATAGGCATCGTGACTCAAAGTTGCATAAACTTGCATAAATTAGGTTTAAGAAACTGAAGCTAGTTAGCTGAAGCTCTTGCTGTATATAAGTGGGCGATACTGGATTTGAACCAGTGACCCCATCCGTGTGAAGGATGTGCGCTACCCCTGTGCTAATCGCCCAAGACTGTTTATATTATAAGCTTTTAAGCTTACTTTAATCTAGTACGCCACGGCGTAAATAGAGCAACCATTTAAAATCCCTAAAAAGCCCATTCCATAATACTTTTGACTTTTGACTTTTGACTTTTGACTTCCGCCTTGCGGTACTAGTTACCTGAATTTATCTCCTAACTGATTGTATGTCAGTTAATGTCAGATTTCAGCAAGACAACTATATTAAGTTATGGAAAATATTGGGTAATTATTAACACTAGTATTTTAACTTAATAAGCTTAATACAACCTGCAAGCAATAAATAACTCTTGGGTCGATTGTGATTAAGTTCACGCCTCTTGTGTTATTGCCAACAAGGGTGTGTATACTTAAAGGTTTCAGACCCTAACCTTCAGATTTCCTATAAGCGATCGCACCTACAGAGGGACTGTCCTAATTCAGTAAACTCACCAATGGAACTGTATAGAATCCCTAATATAGTTGATTAATTATACAAGGGTACTGTTATGTTGGAAAAGAGAAAAGAAGCTGTTAAAAAGTTATACCAAGCCTACAAGCTAATAGGAGAGGTTTTACCTTTAAGTGAAGAACATATTTTATCCATAAATGATGGAGAGGCTATACAAAACTTAATGGATTTTGCCAAGCAGCTTGAAAAATATATATCAGATATAGGGTCGATTGATGGTGTATATTTTCACTCTGATGAGCATTTAGATTCAAATAAAATACTTGAGTACACTAATAATAATGTGACCTCTCCAACTCAGCGTGGGGCTGTATCAACTGTCAAAAGTAAACACAACAGACCTAGCTAGGTTAACCTTGTTTTTCTCCAATGGGCGATCGCTGCAAGTTATAGTTCACTAAGCTTCAGAATTATGCGTACTATGCAAGGATTAATGATCCATAGCCCTTCGTAGAATCTTCCCATCAGCAAAACGAACTTCACACCCATCATATACATTACCTAGTAGCTCCAAGCACTCTTTAAGCTTGTCCAGGTCCCTTTTCATAGCAACACCTTATTTGTATTAAAGTTCAGATAGTCTGTAATGTTTAATTACGCTACCTAAATCTAGCTATTGCTCTTTGCATAGCCAGGTTTTACGAATGTTTTGTAGGATAGACATCTTGTCCGTCGCAATTATGCCAGATAAAGTGTTTCAGTGCGATCGCCTGATTGCCGCAGATGGTAAAAATCCTTTTAAAAGTAGGGGTGCAAGGACTTGCGCCCCTATGATGCGATGTTTTTTTAACTGGAAATCCCTTAAGCCAACGTGAATTATTCAGAGATTATTCGGGTTGATTCCCTTCTGTTGTAATCTAGCCAAAAGTTCCTGAAGCTGTTGTTCTGTTTGCTCTAGTTGTTGCTGTTGCTTAACTGTTACTTCTTCTGGTGTTGAGTATCTATTACCATTTTCGTCATACCAATACAACCATTCTCGCGTGATTGCTTGGTAGGTTCCGCGTTCACGTCCAATACCTAAACCAATTTCCGGCATCCAGATTTTATCGCCTAATTGTAAAATATATTCACCATTAATTAAACGATAAACTTCTAAACGCTGACGCTTACGACGTAAGCGGGTTGGTGCATAGATGACATAATACAAAATGCCTAATTGGGCATAATCTAGTACGCCACGGCGTAAATAGAGCAACCATTTAAAATCCCTAAAAAGCCCATTCCATAATACTTTTGACTTTTGACTTTTGACTTTTGACTTCCGCCTTGCGGTACTAGCTTCTTTTGCTCGTATTCAAAATTGTAATGGGAAACAATTTCTAAGGATAAGATTGGGGAAATGCCATCTTCTTCCCAAAGTACATAACTAGAACGCCCATTTTCTCCAACAAAACGTTCTACACCCAAACTTAAAAACCCATCGGGGACAATGGCAGGTTTATTGGCTGTATAATAAATTCCCATGTTGATCCCAAAAAACCAATCATCACGGGCTTGCCAAATAGCAGCTAATATCGCTAACAACAAGTTGGGAATTAATATTTGCAGTTCATTATCCACAGGGGTGTCATCAGAATCTGGCAATTCTGCTGATGAAGGTAAGCACTCTAATGGATTGTAGTTGAACATCAGCAGTCTTCAATCCCAAATGATAAATATAAATCTGTTTTCCATAACTTCAGGGTAGCTCAGGCTGCACATAATACTTAGTGGTTCATTGCCTTGATTACTTTTTGTAGTCGCTTACTTAAGGTAAATCACTGAATCAATATTAGTTATGTATTAGACAAACTACTACGTATCTAGGCTCTGAGTGCAGGAGTCACTGAAATTTGATTTCTTTAGTTTATCTAAAGTCGCATCTAAGTTATCAAATTACCTTCCTAAGATAGAAGCAGCAACCATAAGTTGCCATACACGACTAAAACCCAACTAACAGCTGTGCCTGCGGAGAACATAAAAATGGCTAAAGCGCCAGAATCTTTAGACTTATCTACTTACGACGCTACAGACAAATCCCTAGATCGTGATTGTACAACATTATCCCGTCACGTCCTTCAGCAACTTCAGAGTTTTTCGCCAGATGCACAGGATTTAAGTGCGCTGATGAATCGCATCGCCTTAGCAGGCAAACTGGTTGCTCGTCGCATGAGTCGCGCTGGTTTAATGGAAGGCGTTCTGGGATTTACTGGGGAAGTTAATGTGCAAGGAGAATCCGTCAAAAAGATGGATGTCTATGCCAATGATGTATTTATCTCAGTGTTTAAGCAAAGCGGCTTAGTCTGTCGCCTAGCTTCCGAGGAAATGGAAAATCCCTACTACATCCCGGAAAATTGCCCCATTGGTCGCTATACCCTACTGTATGACCCAATTGATGGCTCATCTAACACTGATAATAATCTCAGCTTAGGTTCCATTTTCGCCATTCGCCAACAAGAAGGAACTGATAGCGATGGTAAGGCAACTGATCTCCTCACCAACGGACATAAGCAACTCGCTGCCGGATACATCCTGTATGGCCCCTGCACGATGCTGGTCTATACTATAGGTAAGGGCGTCCATTCTTTTGTCCTTGATCCCAGCTTAGGCGAATTTATTCTCACAGAAGAAAATATTCGGATTCCTACCCACGGGTCTGTTTACAGCGTGAATGAGGGTAACTTCTGGCAGTGGGAAGAATCAATTCGAGAATATATCCGCTACGTTCATCGCACAGAAGGTTACAGCGCTCGTTATAGCGGCGCAATGGTGAGCGACATCCATAGAATTTTGGTTCAAGGCGGCGTGTTTCTCTACCCAGGCACAATTCAAAACCCAGAAGGTAAATTGCGCTTGCTTTATGAAACCGCTCCTCTAGCCTTTTTGATTGAGCAAGCAGGCGGTCGTGCCACTACAGGATTGGTAAATATCTTGGATGTAGTCCCGAAAAAACTGCATCAGCGCACACCTTTAATTATTGGTAGCAAAGAGGATGTAGCAAAGGTGGAGTCTTTTATTCAAAACGGCCACTAGTACCGCAAGGCGGAAGTCAAAAGTCAAAAGTCAAAAGTCAAAAGTATTATGGAATGGGCTTTTTAGGGATTTTAAATGGTTGCTCTATTTACGCCGTGGCGTACTAGAAGACAGTCACAAAAGCATCAAGGATGCGTCTAGCATCTGCCATTAATTAAACGTTAATCATGGTGATTTAGGATTGGGAATGCAGAATAGGACTTCTTGAAGATGTATTAAAGATTATCTCAGCTGGCGGATGCGATAAGTGATTGGCAACGCCACAATTCAAAAGTAACCATCAACATTTGATGGGTTTTACCAACTTCACTACGAAACATCACTATACAGGACTGAAACAAATTAGAGCTATGGCTACCAATCATCTACTAGAAATTAAGCAATACGGTCAAAGTATCTGGATGGATAATCTGACCCGTGACATTATTCAATCAGGCGAACTCAAAGACCTGGTTGAAAATCAAGGGGTCTGTGGGATTACCTCTAACCCAGCTATCTTTGAAAAAGCGATCGCTGGTAACGTTATTTATGATGCCGATATCGAAGCCGGAGTTCGCGCTGGCTCACCGACATACAAAATTTACGAATCGCTGGTTTTTGCAGATATCCGTAATGCCTGTGATATTTTACGCCCTGTTTTTGAAGCCTCGAATAGACTAGATGGTTATGTGAGTATCGAAGTCCCACCATCCATCGCCCATGATACGGAAGCAACAATAAACGAAGCCCGGCGTTATTTTCAAGAAGTTGGTCGGGAAAATCTGATGATTAAAATTCCCGGCACAGAACCTGGTTTACCAGCAGCAGAACAGGTAATAGCCGATGGGATAAATGTCAATATTACGCTGCTTTTTTCTGTAGAAAGCTACATAAACACAGCTTGGGCTTATATTCGTGGCTTAGAAAAACGGTTGGCTGAAGGTAAAGACATCAGTAAAATTGCTTCAGTCGCCAGCTTCTTCCTCAGCCGGATCGATAGTAACGTTGACGGCAAAATTGATGCTAAGTTGAAAAAAGGCGTTGATGATATTGCCGTGGAAGCAAAGCTAAGAGCTGTTAAAGGGAAAGTAGCGATCGCTAACGCCAAGATTGCGTACCAAGAATACAAGAAAATTATCGAGAGCGATCGTTGGCAAGCCTTGGCAGCAAAAGGGGCTACAGTACAGCGGCTACTTTGGGCTAGTACCAGCACCAAAGACCCCAACTACCGCGACGTGATGTATATCGAGGAGTTGATTGGGCAAGATACCGTTAACACCGTACCACCAGCGACGATAAAAGCTTGTGCCGATCATTGTAACGTAGGCGATCGCTTAGAAACAGATGTAGATAAAGCTTACACGCTGATCGAAAACCTCAAAGATCCCGACATCAACATCGATCTCGATGCCGTAATGGATGAACTGTTAGCTGAAGGTATTGACAAGTTTATCCAGCCCTTCCAGTCCTTGATGAACTCTTTAGAAGAGAAGATCAAGGTATTGTCACCAGTGTAGGGGCTAGGGAATGGGAATTTTGGATTTTGGATTTGCGATAGCGTAGCGTAAAGCCTGCGGCATGGCAACTCTTAGAGAGGCTGCGCCAACGCTTAGAACGAGTCCGCCAGCGTCTTTTAGATTGAAGTCCAATTCAAAATTGCAAATCTAAAATCCTTTCCCAATCCCAATCTCAATCCCTAATCCAAAATCCAAAATCCAAAATCCAAAATTGCTATGGTTAGTCTGCTAGAAAACCCCTTGCGCGTTGGTCTGCAACAACAAGGGATGCCCGAACCCCAGATTATAGTCATTTTTGGCGCTTCTGGTGATCTTACCTGGCGCAAACTAGTGCCAGCACTTTACAAATTGCGGCGAGAACGGCGTATTCCACCAGAAACTACCATTGTCGGTGTGGCACGTCGAGAGTGGAGCCATGATTACTTCCGTGAACAGATGCAAAAAGGCATGGAAGAGGCACATCCTGATGTCGATTTAGGGGAACTCTGGCAAGACTTCTCTCAAGGTTTGTTCTACAGTCCTGGGGATATAGATAATCCCGAAGGCTACCAGAAACTGAAAACCTTATTGAGTGAATTAGACGAAAAACGGGGCACGCGAGGTAATCGCATGTTCTATCTCTCCGTTGCCCCCTCATTCTTTCCCGAAGCGATTAAGCAGCTAGGAAGCAGTGGGATGCTAGAAGATCCCTACAAACATCGTCTAGTAATTGAAAAACCCTTTGGTCGCGACTTGGCTTCTGCCCAAAGTCTTAACCAAGTGGTACAGAAATTTTGCAAAGAAAATCAAGTTTACCGCATTGACCACTACTTGGGTAAAGAAACAGTCCAGAATTTACTGGTGTTTCGCTTTGCCAATGCGATTTTTGAGCCGTTGTGGAATCGTCAATTTGTTGACCATGTGCAAATTACCGTCGCAGAAACCGTAGGCGTGGAAGACCGAGCTGGTTACTATGAAAGCGTCGGCGCACTAAGAGATATGTTGCAAAACCACTTAATGCAACTTTACTGCCTAACGGCTATGGAAGCACCCAACGCAATGGATGCCGACAGCATCCGCACAGAAAAAGTGAAGGCACTCCAAGCTACTCGTTTAGCGGATGTGCACAATCTATCACGGGGAGCAGTGCGTGGTCAGTACAGTGCTGGCTGGATGAAGGGTCAAGCAGTGCCAGGGTATCGGGCAGAACCAGGCGTTGATTCCAACTCGACAACCCCCACCTATGTAGCGATGAAATTTTTGGTAGACAATTGGCGCTGGCAAGGTGTTCCCTTCTACCTGCGGACTGGTAAGCGGATGCCGAAAAAAGTCAGTGAGATTTCCATCCACTTCCGCGAAGTTCCGTCTCGGATGTTTCAATCTGCCGCCCAACAGACAAACGCCAACGTTTTGACGATGCGGATTCAGCCAAATGAAGGAATTTCCGTGCGTTTTGATGTCAAAATGCCGGGGGCAGAATTCCGTACCCGTTCTGTTGACATGGACTTTAGTTATGGTTCCTTTGGCATCCAAGCAACATCCGATGCCTACGATCGCCTATTCCTTGATTGTATGATGGGCGATCAAACATTGTTCACCCGGGCAGATGAAGTAGAAGCCGCCTGGCAGGTAGTAACACCAGCCCTTTCCGTTTGGGATGCACCCGCCGATCCAAATACTATTCCCCAGTACGAAGCCGGTACTTGGGAACCAGCAGAAGCAGAATTCTTAATTAATCAGGATGGCCGTCGCTGGCGAAGACTCTAAGATTTTAGATTTCAGATTTTAGATTTTAGATTGGGGATGGCGAAACAGGGAATGGGTAATGGAGAATATAAAAAACTATTACCAATTACTAATTACCAGTTCTTAATCCAAAATCTCTAATCTCAAATCCAAAATCCAAAATCCAAAATCCAAAATCCAAAATTTCCTATGGCTCTCCAAACTTCTACAATTTTTTCACTTCAGGCACCAAAAGATATTTCGCTTGACGAAATAGATGCGGAACTGAGTCAAATTTGGCAAAGCTACGGCATTACTGGCGAGGACGGTGGACTTCCCAGTGCTACTAGGGCAACAACATTTACTTTAATAGTCTACGAACCAGAAGAAACTCAGTATTTGTTGGCTGCTTTGGGATTTTACAACGGTCCAATTGATGGGATTTTAGGGCCACAGATGGCAGCAGCATTGCGGGAAGTGCAAAAACAACATAGTCTGCCACAAACTGGAACAGCAACATTAGAAACTCTCACTGTATTACGAGAAGAATTTGCTAAAGTTCAGCGAAGCGGGTCTGGAGGAGAACATCCTGTTGGTGGGATCTTAAATAGCGCTGCCAGCCCCAGAATTGCCGATGAAATCGCCCTCCGCAACCCCTGCCGCATCATTGCCCTATTTCCGATTACTGGCGAAGATAAAGGGGTTAAAGCTCAAGTTTCTGCCTATTGCCCCATCCAAAAGCAATCGTCAAGGACACTTGTCTGCTGCGAATACATTACTCTCAGTGGTACTGCTGCTGCCTTGGAACGGATAGGAGGCATGATTCCAGCATTGTTGATTGGCGGCTTACCGAAGTTTCTCTGGTGGAAGGCAACACCAGACCCTAACAACAGTCTATTCAAGCGCCTAGCAGCAGTCTCCAATAATGTCATTGTAGATTCTTGCAACTTTAACACCCCAGAAAATGATTTACTCCACCTACAAGAGTTGGTAGAAACGGGTGTACCTTTAGCTGATTTGAACTGGCGTCGCCTGGCGTCATGGCAGGAATTGACGGCTGAAGCCTACGATTCTCCTCACCGTCGCGCCGCCCTCAGAGAAATTGACCGCGTTACGATTGACTACGAAAAAGGCAACCCCGCCCAAGCTTTACTATTTTTGGGTTGGCTGGCAAGTCGGCTGGAATGGCAGCCAGTTTCTTATGAAAAGGAAAGTGGTGATTATGACATCACTCGCATCCGTTTTATTGCTCAAGAGCAGCGAGAAGTAGAAGCAGAGTTAGCAGGAGTTCCGGTTGCTGATGTGGGCGATATTATCGGCGACTTGATTGCCTTGCGCCTCAGCTCAACAAATCCCCAGGCAGACTGTGGTACAGTTATCTGCTCGGAAACTGGTGGTTGTATGCGGATGGAAACACACGGTGGTGCCCAATCCGCCGGTCTGTTTCAACAGGTGACTTCACTTTCGGAACAAAAGGCGGAAGCATTGCTGAGTCAGCAAGTGCAACGCTGGGGCCGCGAGTCCCTGTTTGAAGAAAGCCTGGGAGTGACAGCGAATTTTTTCAAATTGGCGAATTAATTCAGACCTAATCCCCCTACCCCCCTTCCCGTATCGGGAAGGGGGGAATTTTTTTAAATATTATTAAAGTGAAGACGAATGGCAAGGAAAATTTAATTTATAAAATAGTGAAGATTATTTATTAAAATATTTTGCATCTGTCTGAAAAAAGAACTATGGAGTTTGAATTTTATCTTCACAAAAGTGCAACTAATAAAACTAAACATGGCATTGATTTTATTGAAACACAGAAATTTTGGACAGATGCAAATTTTATTGAAATCCCTGCACGCACAACAGATGAGCCTCGGTTTCTAGTTATTGGCAAGATTGCTGAAAAATATTGGTCACCAGTGATTACTTATGGTGGTGATAAAATAAGAATTATTTCCGTTCGTCGCTCTCGGACTGAAGAGGTAAATATTTATGAAAGCTGAAGAATTTGATGCTAAGTTTGAGAATGGAGAAGATATTACTGAGTTTATAGACTTATCTAACGCACATCGTCCACGTTATGAGCAAAAAAGAATTAATATTGACTTTCCAATTTGGATGATTGAAGCTTTAGAACATGAAGCCAAGCGTTTAGGGGTGACATCTGATTCTATGATTAAATTATGGCTGGCTGAACGTCTTGATAAAAAATTATTATTGAGTAGGATAAAGCAGTAATTTTAATCAAATAAATGATTCAATATTTTTGTTTTACTTTGATTTTATACTACTAAGATAGCTAACTATTTAGTTTAACCAATCACCAATTATTCATGTCTGTAATCATTGCTGGAGAACGTAGTGGGGTGGGCAAGACAACAGTTACGCTCACCCTTTTAGCATCTTTACGTCGTCGCGATCGCCTGGTGCAATCTTTTAAGGTAGGCCCAGACTACATTGATCCGATGTTTCATCAACACGTAACTGGTCGTGCTTGTCGCAATTTAGACCCAGTACTGACTTCCGAAGCCTACGTTCAGCAATGTTTTGCCCTTCATAGTCAACTGAGTGAATATACCCTAGTTGAAGGGGTAATGGGATTATTTGATGGAATTGGGCATGGGCAAGAAAAGCAAAAATCAACCGATTTTGCAAGTACGGCGCACATCGCACGGCTTTTAGATTTGCCTGTGGTGTTGGTGATTGATTGTAGTCGTTTATCTGGTTCTGTAGCTGCGATCGCTCACGGCTACCAGTCTTTTGATCCCCGAATTAAAATAGCTGGGGTGGTACTAAATCGAGTCGGAAGCGATCGCCATCTCTGTCTCCTCAAAGATTCCCTAGAACCCTTACAATTACCCATTCTCGGTGTACTGCGGCGTCAAGATAACATTACAATTCCCGATCGCCATTTGGGTTTAGTACCCACAGCAGAACTCCCCGAACTCAATGCTTTAATTGATCGCCTCGCTGATTTAGGAGATACCTGCTTCGATTGGCAATATTTATTACCTTTGTTAAAATCAAAACCTCTCCCTCATCCCCTTGATCCCCCTGATCCCCCCTCCTCTATCAGGATTGCAGTAGCCCGCGATCGCGCTTTTAATTTCTATTACCAAGACAATCTCGATTTGCTGCAAAACCTTGGTGCAGAACTGGTTTTCTGGAGTCCCTTAGAAGATGCTGCAATACCAAAAGATGTGCAGGGAATGTATTTTGGGGGTGGTTTCCCAGAAGTTTTTGCCCAGCAACTAGCAGAAAATACCAGCGTTCGTGATGCAGTGAAAACAGCAATTCTGAAAGGAATGCCTACAGTTGCCGAATGTGGAGGATTGATGTATTTATGTGAGCAAATTATCGATTTTGAGGGTAAGTCTTGGTCGATGGCGGGAGTTTTACCGACATCTGCTATGATGGGTGGGCGTTTAACTTTGGGCTATCGTCGTGCAGTAGCTTTGCAAGATAATCTTTTAGTGAAAGCAGGTACAACTGTTTACGGACATGAGTTTCATCGTTCCCGTTTAACCTTAACTCCCACTCAGCCCCTATTTGAAACTTCTCGCTACGATTGTGAGGAAAATATGGGATGCGAGGGATGGGGTTTCCCGGCAAATGTTTATGCTTCTTATGTGCATCTGCACTGGGGAGAAAGTGGAAAAATTCCCCAGCAGTTTCTTAAAGAATGTCTGAAAGTAGCATCTTCAGGAAGTACAGCATCAAACCCAGTAGGTTAATTTACAACAGCGTGGCTGGATGCTTACTGAGGGGTAAGAGCTGAGTCGTGAGTGCTTCTGGTGTCATCAAAGGCTCTATTTATGAATTGAATGAGAGAATGTTTAAAGAAGCTTTTGGTTCAGAAAGCAAAGAGTAGTTTAATCTAAAGGTTTTGTACAGTCTTCTGGAACCATTATAGTACCTTTCAACATTCCACAAACACGAAGATATTGTGCCTTTGCTTCTTCCTGTTCCCTATATTGTTGATAATTATGCCATATAAAAGGAGCTATAATTATCACAGCTATACATCCAATTATAATTCTATGAGTCTTTGTAAGTGTAAGTTCATCCATTTTGCCATATGCCTTTTTTTATTTTATTAAAAGCTTCTTTAGTTGTAGGAGTCCTAATTTTTTAATAAGCATTATGATATTTTATTAAATAACAATCAAAATTTATCGGATTATATCTGATAATGTATTCGCAAAATAAACTAATAGCCCTAAATATAATACAAATAAAAAATCCCACCAATTACCAAAAAATAAAAAACAATTGATATATAGTAGGACAATTAAACCACTCATAATAGTTAAACACGCCCAAAAGAAGAAGAGTCTAATAAGAAATTAAAAGAAATCTAAATCATACTTTTTACCTACTACTTCCACTAAAAATCTATTAATAGGCTTTTCAAAGGCAACCCATAAACCCGCAATAGTTGCAAGTACGAATCCAACAATTTGTATACCCCCATATCTACCATAATCTCTCAATAGTAAAAAAGAGTAAAATAATAACCAGGAGCCTATAAAATAATAAACAATATCAAGCCTAGTTAAGTTTTTCATTTTTATAAATTTTACTAAGAAATAACCATTTAAGTTTTACGTATTTAGCTTAAGACGATTAAAAAAATAAAGGAGATAGGGTTTATTCCCAAAAAGTATATTTGAATGTGCAACAGATGAGATTGATTAAATCTCTATATAAAGCTAACTTTTATTTAAGAGAATTTATCCAGTAATAATACTGGTATTTTTATCATTTATTGGGACTTGGGGTAAATATAGCATAGCTGACACTAGGGGTAAGATAGGCTGAAAAATATTAGTGTATAAGCTTTTTAACTATAGCTTTTTGATAAATCATCCAAGCCTTGTTTGGTTCTTGTAAGAGTTGGCTAATACCAATAATCTTTAGTGCGGTTCCTAACTGTAATATCTGACCTCAAATAGTAATAGCCATCTGATACCAACGCATTCCCTTGAAATGTTAATGCGTTCTCCTGCATTAAAAACGCCACGATTTTACGCAAAACTTTACTTAGTAGTTTTTTGGAACCTACACAGGAACCAAATCGCTATTTCTCACTCTCTGCTAAAAGCCCCCGGATTTGTCAGTGGGGAATTCGTTACATTCATATCGTCATTCAATCTGCGAATCAGACGGGATAACTCACGAATGATATTCACCGCAATTTCGGGAGTTTCTTCGATCGCATCATAAAGTTGCTCTTGCGTCAGTTCTAAAAATTCGCAAGGTTCCAAAGTCGTTGCGGTGGCGGAACGAGGTTGAGTATCAAATACTGCCATCTCACCAAAGTATTTTCCCTGTTCCACCTCTGCAAGTTGTTTATTGCCGATGTGAACTTTGACTCGGCCTGACACGACAATGTAGAGCGATCGCCCTTCTTCTCCTTGGCGAAAGATGGTGTAATTAGCTGGAAATGACAGTTCGATCATCACTGAAGTGAGCCGCACTATAAAATCATCCCGCAATTCCTTAAAAATTGGGACTCGCCGGACAAATAATAAACGGTCAACACTGGTTAGCATAATTACAAGTTAAACATCAAACATTACAGTACATTTTCAAACTGAAGCCACGAGATTAGTCATATTAACCGATGTTTAGCACTAGCTGCCAAGAAGATCCCAGGCTTTACCGACAGAAATCCACTTAGTAGGGACTTGCAGTTAAAAAAACATCCCATCTCCGGGGCGCAAGGCCAAGATCCCCTACAAATGTACAAATAATTTTGGATAATTTATTTTTTGTCAGTCCTTTTACACGATTTGTTAGCGGCACTGGCAAGGCGAGTTCAGGTCTTGAGGAATGCCAGCAGGTCAGTGTTAAATTGATCCCGATGTGTGCTGGTCAGTCCATGAGGTGCGCTCGGATAGACCTTCAGAGTTGAGTTGTTGACTATCTTTGAGGACAAAAGAGCTGAGTTATTGATCGGCACAATTTGGTCGTCGTCGCCGTGAATGATCAGCGTCGGCACGTCGAACTTTTTGAGGTCTTCGGTGAAGTCCGTTTCCGAGAACGCCTTAATGCAATCGAACGCACCTTTGAGACCGACTTGCATACTCTGGAGCCAGAACTGCTCTCGGAGACCTTGGGAGACTTTAGCACCCGGTCTGTTGGCACCGTAGAATGACTCGCTGAGGTCTTTGTAAAACTGGGAACGATCATTAGCAACACCCGCGCGGATGTTGTCAAAGACTTCGATTGGCAGTCCGCCGGAATTAGCTTCGGTCTTTAGCATCAGCGGTGGCACTGCGCCGACTAGTACGGCTTTGACAACGCGCTTCGTGCCGTGGCGACCGATATAGCGGGTGATTTCGCCGCCGCCTGTCGAGTGACCGACTAGGACTACATCTTTGAGATCCAGTGTCTCAATGAGCGTTGCGAGATCGTCGGCGTACCTATCCATTTCATTGCCGTTCCAGGGCTGGCTTGACCGCCCATGTCCGCGACGATCGTGGGCGATCGCGCGATAACCATTGTCTGCCAAGAAGACCAGTTGCTCGTCCCAGGCATCAGCATTAAGCGGCCAGCCATGACTGAAGACGACAGGTTGTCCTGTGCCCCAGTCTTTGTAATAAATTTGCGTGTCATCTTTGGTTGTGATCATGCTCATCTTTTTATCTCCTTATTCGTGGTTAGAGGTTGTCGGCACAGCATAACTTCAGCAGTAAGGTCTTAAGCAGCAACATCCGGGAAAAGACACATAGCTCTAAAAGTATCCCAGTAAACGTTCTTCTGGAGCAATCCCTTGGAGTGTGACCAAAGGGTGCAATAATCAGGTTTTAAGCTAATGAAGCGATGCCTGTGGCAGGCTACCGCACCCACAGGACTTACGCAAAATCTATGAAAAAACGAACCGCAAAGGACGCAAAGGAATAAGGTTTCAGAGAGTTATTGCGTAAGTCCTAACCCATTCAGATTTGTGCCACACCGCCATCGACAAACAATTCAATGCCCGTAATGTAGCTGCTGTCATCTGAAGCCAGCAAGGAAACGGCTTTTGCCACTTCATCCGGGATTCCCACCCGCCCCAGGGGAATGTCATTCACCATCTCCCTGTGCATTTCCTTGAGTTATTTGAGTTGAGCATGAAGTGGACTAGAAACAGCCTATTTATTAGGTTACCGACCGCTTTGGAGAGGCTTCAAATCTGCGCCATGCCCCCATCGACGAAGAGTTCGATGCCGTTGACAAAGCTGCTGTCATCGGATGCAAGGAAGACGACAGCTTTAGCAATCTCGTCTGGTGTGCCCACCCGCCCAAGGGGGATATTGTCAGCCTGACTTGCTACAAATCCTTGCAGCTGCTCCTCGCTCAGTCCGATGAGATTGTAGCCAGGAGTAGGTACGACACCAGGGCTGATGGCATTGACACGAATCTTGCGCTCTTTGAGGTCGAGTGTCCAGTTCCGGGCAAACGAGCGCACGGCGGCTTTGGTGGCGCTGTAAACGCTGAACGCTGGGGTGCCCTTGATAGAAGTAATCGAAGCATTGAGGATAATCGAAGCCCCCTCTGGCAACAAAGGCAATGCCTTCTGCACGGTGAAAAGCAGACCTTTGACGTTGGTGTTGAAGGTTTTGTCAAAGTGTTCTTCGGTAATCGATCCGAGCGGGACAAGTTCCCCACCTCCAGCATTGGCGAAGATGATATCAAGGCGACCTTTTTCTTGCTCAATCGTGGTATAAAGGCGATCAAGGTCTGCTAGATTTGAGGCATCGCTCTGAACGCCCATGACGTTTTTACCGATCTCTTTGACGGCGGCATCAAGTTCACTTTGACGACGACCCGTGATGAAGACATATGCACCTTCGGCGACGAATCGCTTGGCTGTAGCAAGACCGATGCCGCTGGTGCCACCTGTAATCAGCGCGATTTTTTCTGAAAGCTTCTGTGACATAGTGATGTTTTTTTTGAATCAGGTTTAGGGACTAGCAAGTCTAGATTACATATCGTTCAAGCTGTAAAGCCACCATCAATCTTCAGGTTGGCACCAGTGACAAAGGCGGCTTCAGGACTGGCGAGATAAGAAACCAAGCCAGCAACCTCATCGCTCTGTCCGTAACGACCGAGGGCAATTATCTTTTTCAGCCCATCGGCAAAGTCCCCTTCTGCCGGGTTCATATCGGTGTCAATCGGGCCAGGTTGAACGTTGTTGACGGTGATGCCGCGAGGTGCAAGATCGCGGGCGAGACCACGGGTAAAGCTGGCGATCGCTCCCTTAGTCAACGCATAGACCGAGATCCCAGCAAAAGGGGTGGAATCACTGTTGACGCTGCCAATCATGATGATCCGTCCACCCTCACCCATATGGCGAATCGCCTCCTGAGTTGCCACGAAAACGCCCTTGACGTTCACCGCGATGAGTCGGTCAAACTCATCCATCGAGAACTGGTCGATTAGAGCAAAAGCGCCAACTCCGGCGTTGTTTACGAGGATGTCGAGGCGACCTAAGGTGTTGACTGTCTCGGCGACGGCGTGTTTCACCGCTTCAACATTGGCACTGTCAGCGGCAAGCGCCAAGGCTTTTCCACCTGCCGCTTCGATGGCAAGCACCACCTCGTCGGCTTTTTGGGGCGAACTAGTGTAGGTGAGGGCGACTGCTGCGCCATCGTGGGCGAGACGTTTAGCGATCGCCGCCCCTAGACCGCGTGAACCGCCCGTAACCAATGCAACTTTTCCTGCGAGTGTTTTTCCCATAATTTGCTCTACTGGGCATAATAGTTGCCAATCAGTGTTTATTTACCAATCGGTACAAAAAGTATCCCCTGATTAAATCTTGCTGTCAAGGAAGTTTTATACTGAAAGGTATGGAAACGAGAAAGTCTCATAGAGTACAGGGACGTCCTCGCGCTTTTGATATTGACGAAGCTTTAGAGCAAGCTTTGCAGATGTTCTGGCGCAAGGGCTATCTGGGAACATCCCTTACGGATCTAACTGAGGCGATGGGTATTAACCGTCCGAGCCTCTATGCTACCTTTGGCAACAAGGAAACTTTATTCCGCAAGGTGCTTGATCGCTATAGTGATAGGCAAACAGCCTACCTTCGTGAGGCACTTGAGGAGCCAACCGCACGTAGAGTGATCGAGCGGATGATGTATGGCGTTGTTGACTTGGTGACTAATCCGTGTAATCCCTCAAGATGTCTCTTTGCACTGAGTATACTTTCATGTGGACATCCGGACGATCCGCTCCATCAAGAATTGGCAGAACGCCATATGTTAGGGGAGATTGCAATACGCGCTCGCTTCGAGCGTGCTTTATCAGAAGGTGACTTGCCGTCTGATACTGATCCTGCTAGCCTGGCTCGTTTTGTCGTAACTGTCAACTTTGGGATGTCCGTCCAAGCAGCGAGTGGAGCCAGTCGCGCCCAACTCCTAGAGGTTGTTCAGACGGCATTGCGAGCCTGTCGAATATAAGGGACTAGTACCGCAAGGCGGAAGTCGAGTCGCTTCTCTACGAGACGCTGCGCGAACGCTCCAATTAAAAATTAAAAATTATTAATTAAAAATTGCAATTCTTTGGGGCTTGAACCCACCACTGATTGTAGACCACTGAAATCTTTGATTTCAGTGGGGGCTTGTACCCAAAATTAATTAATTAAAAATTATTATTATTCTTAATTTTTAATTAAAAAAAGGTCAAAAGTCACTTGTACTGAGTTTAGCCTGAGTTTAGCCTGGGCGTAGCCGTTGGCGCAGCCTCTCGTAGAGAAGTAAAAGTCAAAAGGATTACGGAATAAGCTATTTAGGGTTTTTAAATGGTTGCTCTATTTACGCCGTGTTGTACTAGCAAAAAAATAAATGGCCAGAAAAAATCAAGGCAGTCTGTAAAAGATAAATCAATTCACGCTGGTCAAATTGCTTGCTTTTTGCACAGTCAGGAGTTGATTTAGGAAGGAAGCAGTCCCCTTGGAAACTACTTCTTCCACTTTTTATCTGATTATCATTCATTCTCTAGGTTATGCAGCTTTATTTAATCATTTTTGGGTTATTTATTTTTTTTGTAGTCCCGAAAGTTATTCATCACTTTTATTTATCGTTTTAAAAAACAAGAGTATTTGCTCTTATTTGGTTTAAAGCCATAATATTGACTTCATGAGCTCCCAAGGTACCTTGCTGAGAAATAAAAATACCAATTTGATTGGAGGCGTAGTTTACTACCGTAGGCATCGCCTCTAAAAACTGGGGAACTGGCTGATGACTAGCGAAGATCGGTTGTCGTTAAGTAAAACAGTCACAAAATCTTCTGAACTGCCCTCATTGCCAGAAGCAGAGAAGGACTAAGACAAACAGCATTGAATTATCGTGAGCAAAAATTATGAGTTGGCTAATTAGTACATTTCTTATTGGAATCTCTACCGCTTTTGCAACCACCTTTGACGACAATTTATACTTGACAGCTTTCTTCGGAAAAGTCAATCGCAGCTTTCGTCCTAAGCATATTGTTCTCGGTGAATTTCTGGGATTCACTACCTTAGTATGTGCTAGTCTCCCTGGTTTCTTCGGTGGTCTGATTATTCCAAGTACTTGGATTGGCTTGCTAGGTTTGCTTCCCATCGCCATTGGTATTAGTAATTTCATCAGTCGAGATCAGGAAACAGAGACAGTGCAAGCGGTGTCAGTTGACTTAACTCCTGCCAAATCTGGACGCCAGAAGAAATCACTATTGGCAACCATCCGCGATCCTCAAACTTACCGCGTTTCCGCTGTCACCGTTGCCAATGGAGGAAACAACATTGGGATCTATGTACCCTTGTTTGCCAGTACCAATCTTCCAAGTTTGGGTGTAATTCTGTGTGTTTGCTATTTCACTGTTGGGGTGTGGTGCTTACTCTCTTACTACCTGACTCGTAATCCTCTGATGACTCCGGTTTTAACTCGCTATGGTCGAAAAATCTGCCCGTTTATCTTAATTTACTTGGGACTCTCTATCTTAATTAAAAGTGAATCATATCGACTTTTACCTAGTCTGGCAATGCTTTCCAATTAGGCATGAGGCGATCGCCTCCAGTGGGCGCTTTGCGCGATGTCTACGACGGGCTGTTCGGCGTCGCACCTGCTCTGAAAACTTGCTATCTTGGGATGCGATGCTAACGACAAGCCCTGCGAGTGACGCTACGCACAGTCGCTACCGCTAAATATTTTTTAATCACTTGAATTTATCAATTTCAATCAAGATAATATTTGATGTTATCAATCAATTTATCTAAAGTGAGAAGAAAGCAGATTATTGATGGCTCTTATAAAAGCAAGCTCACCACTACGAATCATCGTCGGAAGGAACTAATGAATAAACCAAATCCAAAAAAATTAACTCAGTGGATTGTAACAGCAGTATTTCTGGTACTTGTAGCAGGATTTTCTCTGCTTGACCAACCCAGCGTTAGAGCTTTAACACTAACACCATCCATACCTACGGAATCTAAACTAGGTCCAGTAATGCCTCCGGTTACATCGCCAATGGAGTCTGTAACTTCCCCGGTAATATCTCCGGTTGTATCCCCAATAGTGTCTGTAGCAGAAAACGTTAGACGTTTATTGCAAACTAATGAATGTGTCGGGTGTAACCTGACTGGAGCAATGCTCAAGGATGTAAATCTGCAAGCGGCAAACTTAGAGGGTGCTAACTTACAAAATGCAGACTTAGAAAGGGCTAACTTGCAGCAAACAAACTTACAAGGGGCTAACTTTCAAGGAGCAGATTTAGGCAAGGTAAACCTTTTGGGAGCAAACCTGTTGGGAGCAAACCTATTTGATGCAGACCTAGAGAAAGCCAACCTGCTGGGAGCAAACCTGCAAGCAGCTAACCTACAGGGCGCAGACTTGGAAAAGACAAATCTCACAAATGCAAACATGCAGGGGGTTAACCTGATGGACGTTGATTTGGAAGATGCAATCAGACCGGAAGGATTCACTATTCAGTAATTAAACTGAAGTTCTCCGTACAAATTTAATAAAAAACCTCAAAAGCCTGATTCAGTCATGAATACAGGCTTTAATATTTGAAGGGTCGCAGCGATCATTTTTTGGAAGATTGGCTGGATTTTTCTGGTTGTTTATTTTTTGCTGGCATAGGCGCTGAAATAATCTTTGACTTTTTCATCCCCCACCTCAGCATTGAGAGTTTGGGAATTTAATGGTAATCTGCATTTAATAACAATGTAAAAAGATAAATTTTTTTATAGCTAGTTAATATGCCAGATGGAAAAGTACATAGCAAAATGAGTTTGTGGAAACAAACAGGTATTTGTCTAAAAAATTGGACAAAGAATGGATTTTATAATTGCTTTCATGGTAAATAGTGATATAGTAAATTATCTCTTTAACTTCTGTAGGCTATCCATCAGAAGTAAGTTAGAAACAAGAGTATAAATCCGGCACTTGGGTGCAACTGTGAAGGAGACAAAAGTCTTTAAGTTAGAATACCCAGCGCCTGTTTATTACCTTTTATTTTTATTTGTGAGTTGCGGATAAAAATAAAAGTACCCTTAAATTAAAGTTACAGTTTACACCCTTGATTGTTATGCCAGTAAAATTTTACATTCAGACAGAGTGGGCAACTGGTTTTCGTCACTAAAAGTAGGCAGAAGTCCTACACAAGTTGCGTATCTGGAAGAAAAGGAAATGGCTGGTCAATAATTATCGGCTATTTAGATATTTAGAAAAAATCCATCAGTATCAAAGTTGCGTATATCTTTGACATGCAGACCTAAGAAAAGGGAGTTGCAGTATTACTCTCATTGTAGTGTTCTGGAATTGGGAACTATAAAACGAAGAACTGATCGGGATTTTTTCAAATTATGCTCATACCTGTTGAATGAGACATTGAATTGGTAGTCTTTCAGATATTATCTAGTTTTATTTCAACCTCTCAAAACTATCAGGAGCAAATATGCAAGCAACGAACATAACTCTGGAAATTCCCAACCTCAACACTATGAATACCCCGGATTATATTGAACTAGAACAGCAATATGGTGCTGATAATTATCATCCTTTAGATGTAGTTATCACTAAAGGACAAGGAGTGTGGATATGGGATATAGAAGGTAAAAAATACCTAGATTTTCTTTCAGCTTACTCAGCATTAAACCAAGGTCATTGTCATCCCAAAATCCTTGAAGCAATGATCAGACAAACTCAAAAAGTTACACTAACTTCCAGGGCTTTTCGCAATGACCAATTGGGAAGATTTTATCAAAAGCTTTCTGAGATTTCTGGTTTACCTAAAGTGCTACCCATGAATTCGGGAGCCGAAGCTGTGGAAACGGCTATCAAAGCCATTCGGAAATGGGCTTATAAAGTAAAAGGTGTACCAGAAAATCAAGCAGAAATTATTGTTTGTAGTAATAATTTTTCTGGACGCACTATTAGTTTAATCAGTTTCTCTACAGAAGAACAATATCAAGATGGATTTGGGCCTTTGACGAGTGGGTTTCAAGTTATCCCTTTTGGTGATTCTGAAGCATTAGAAAAAGCGATTACTCCTAATACTGCTGCATTTTTGGTAGAACCAATTCAGGGCGAGGGAGGTATTATCGTTCCTCCCAATGGGTTTTTAAAGCAAGCAGAACAAATCTGTCGCCATCATAATGTATTACTAGTTTTTGATGAAATTCAAACTGGCTTGGGAAGAACAGGTAAAATGTTTGCCCATCAATATGAGAATGTTAAGCCAGATGGTATAACTGTAGGAAAAGCTTTATCTGGTGGATTTTATCCAATTTCTGCGTTTATTTCTACTGACGAAGTGATGGGTGTATTTCAACCAGGAGATCATGGTAGTACCTTTGGCGGAAATCCATTAGCTGCTGCCATTGGAATTGCAGCACTTGATGTAATTATAGAAGAAGAGTTGCCAGAAAAAGCTTTACAACTAGGAGAATATTTTTTAGCAAAATTACAATCAATCGAGAGTTCATATATAAAAGAAGTCCGTGGTAAAGGCTTATTAATTGGGATGGAATTGTACCCAGAATCTGGTGGTGCTAGACGTTTTTGTAAAGCCCTAGCCAAAGAAGGATTATTAGCTAAAGAAACTAGAGATAATGTCATCCGCTTTGCTCCACCCTTGGTTATTTCCCTAGATGAAATAGATTGGGCATTGGAGAAAATTGACCGAGTTTTGACAACCACTTGTTAGTTTTGCGTAAATTGAGTCTTGCGGGGTGGCTTGTAGTGTTTAAAAAGTCATTAATAGCAAAATTGAACAGTCCTTTCATCCAACTCATGAGTATCTGGGAATTGCACGTCAAGTTAAATAAAAGACGGCAATCTGATCCTGGTTTGTCCTGGTACGACCACTGCGAAGCGCCTAGTACCGCAAGGCGGAAGTCAAAAGTCAAAAGTCAAAAGTCAAAAGTATTATGGAATGGGCTTTTTAGGGATTTTAAATGGTTGCTCTATTTACGCCGTGGCGTACTAGTGCATTGGCAAGACTTGCCTTCTAGTCGTTGTGCAGACCGGATGATTTTTATTTTCAATAAAAAGGACAATCTACCATGAATCGTGAAGAATTTTTGCAACAGACCGTTCAACCAATTGACATCAAAGCTTTCGATGTTGTTGGCTTAGTGGAAGCTATGAGTAAGACAGCTTTCCAAGGTCGAAATTTGGGACGGGCAGCAAAAATTTATGATGCAATGCTGCAAGATAAAGAATGTACGATTATTCTGTGTTTAGCTGGGTCTTTGTTTAGTGCTGGACTCAAGGGAATAGTCCACGATTTAATTACTCACAATATGGTAGATGCGATCGTGTCTACTGGCGCTAACATTGTTGACCAAGATTTCTTTGAAGCGTTGGGTTATCGTCATTATGTTGGCGACCCCTTTGCTGATGATGAGGTGTTAAGACAGGAACGGATAGACCGCATATATGACACCTATATTGATGAAGATCAACTGCGGGTGTGTGACATGACGATCGCCCAAATCGCCGAGAATTTAGAGAAGCGTCCCTATTCTTCACGGGAATTTATTGAGCAGATGGCTGCTTATTTAGAACGTTGGGGTAACTATGGTCAATCTGTAGTGCAAGCCGCTTATCAACACCAAGTACCAATTTTTGTCCCCGCTTTTAGTGACTGTTCGGCTGGGTTTGGCTTAGTGCATCACCAATGGAATTCTCCAGAATCTCATTTAACGATTGACTCGGTGCGAGACTTCCGGGAGTTGACGCAGTGCAAACTAGCTTCTAACTACACCGGATTGGTGATGATTGGTGGTGGTGTACCGAAAAACTTCGCCCAGGATACGGTAGTAGCAGCAGAAATGCTGGGATTTGAGACGAGTATGCACAAGTATACAATTCAAGTCACTGTCGCCGATGAACGGGATGGCGCTTTATCTGGTTCTACCCTCAAAGAGGCTCATTCTTGGGGGAAGGTAGATAAAGCTACTGAACAGATGGTATTTTCTGAGGCGACTGTGGCGTTCCCGTTAATTGCGGGGTATGCATATCATAAAGGTAACTGGCGCGATCGCCAACCACATCATTTAGCTGAGTTATTCACTAAACCTCAACCTAAGGTAGTGACTGTATAGAAATTTTCAGGGGGGTCAATTTACCTCCCCTGGTCTCACATGACAAACATAACTCGAAATATTAGCTAGAGCGTCCTTTGCAAACTTTATCTTGTCAGTAAGGCGATTTTTCTCATAAAAAAATAAGGTGCTTTTGACTCGAAGTCTGATAACCCGCACTTAGGTTAATAATTGTCGGAGCTGGCGATCGCAACAATAGTAGATAAAGGCACTTCGGCAAAATACTGTTGCTGAAATTGTTCTTCTCGGACAGCGGCTAAAAATCGTGCCACTGCTGCATCGGCAAAGTTTTCTGCACTATCGGTAGGATGCCAGCTAATTTGTAAATAAGGGTCTTGTTCTTTGACTGTGAACCCTAAAGATTTTAAAGCTTTGATTCCTATAAGTAAGGTTTGGTGGCTGATGCCGATTTTCTCTAAAAGTTGGACGCGGGTAACTAGTTGATTTGTGCGACTGAGATATTTAGCAATTCCTACAAGAGTCAGCCAAATTTGATTGGGTGGTTGGTGGTTGGGTTTAGACCAAGCGATCGCTAATTGTTGCTGATTGTCAAGCGCAGATGTAGAGCGGCTTGTTATTAAACATCGCCGCAACCATGTACGTAAATTATCCCAATTAGTGGGACAATCTTCGATAATCAGTGCTGTTAGCGGTAGCAGGGCGTTTAGCCCGTCCTCAGTCCTGATTCCTGAGTGTTCCTGATTCCGTAAGTCTAAGATAAGTGGTGTTAGCGATAGCGGGGCGTTTAGCCCATTCCGAGCATTGAGTCCTGAGTTAACACTGGGACGCACGGCAATTAATCTGATTTCATAACGTTTTTTGAAAGTGTTGTAGTCCAGTTCGGCTATGCAATCACACCTTCCTATGGGCAATTCATCTTTGTAGTGTCCCCACCATAAACCAGGAAAAGCACTTCTGCTGGAATCATCTCGAATATCAAACTCGGTTTTAATGTACTGTACCTTTTTCCCTTGCCAATCCTGCTGATTGCGATGCCAAGAATTTTCAAACCAGCAGTTTTGAATTAGCAATTTCGGAACAGGGTTGCCCATTCCACAAGGTTCTAGTAGTTTCAGTTCTAAAAATAACTCTTTCCCCAAGTCTGCTACTGTTACCGTCAAGTCTGCTTGCACTGTAGGCGTTAGAGTTGTACTACCTAAAGATTGCCGCAATTGCTGATTAATCGCCGCTGTAAATAAAGGAATATTCTCCACCAACAAACTCAAACCTGCTGCAAAGGGATGTCCCCCAAAACGATGTAACAAATGTGCTTGCTCTTTCACCAGTTGGTATAAATCGACGGAATTCACCGAACGGGCAGAACCACGGGCTAATGCGAGTGCTGGGTGCTGATTTCTGAGTTCTGAGTTAGAAGATAAAGGAGTAATTTTTTCCCCTGCTCCCCCTGCTCCTCTGGTTACTGAGCGCAGTCGAAGTATGCTCCCTTGCTCCTCTGCTTCCCCTGCTTCCCCTGCTACTTCTGTACTCAACAAAATAGTCGGGCGACCTGTTTCTTGCGCTACCTGTCCAGCAACTAAGCCCAATACACCCGCAGGCCATTGGGCATCTTCTAGGACTATGACGCTGGTGGTTGATAAGTCTAATTGAGTAAGTTTTTGCGCTACTTGCGCTTGCACATCTTTTTGCAAAGACTTGCGGCGGGCATTTGCGAGTTCTGTAACTTCGGCTAGTTCGTTACACCGTTTAGCATCGCGACTAGTTAATAATTCAACGCAAAAACTGGCATCACCTTGGATGCGGCTGACGGCGTTAATTCTTGGCCCCAAACCAAAGGAAATATCTGTGGGGCGATCGCCACTTTTCTGACACAATTCTAATAATCGCCCCACCCCCGGACGCCGACGTGCTGTAGCTGCCTGTTGAAAATCTGCTTGCAGTCGTTGAATTCCCATCTGTGCCAAATAGCGACAATCTCCACTTAACTGCACTAAGTCGGCAATTAATCCTACTGCTACTAAATCTAATAAATCCTCTAAGGGATGTTTTGCAATATTAGGCAGAGTTTGATATAATGCTTCCACCAACTTATAAGCTACCGCTACCCCAGAAAGATTAAACAGCCGATGTTCCCTTGGCAAATAACGGGGATTGATAATTGCTGCGACGGGTGGGCGTTCGGCGGGTAAGGTGTGATGGTCTGTAACTATTACATCTATATTTAGTTGTTTTGCATAGATAATTTCATCAATGTTTGTGCTACCTGTGTCGCAAGTAACAATTAATTTGCAACCTTGTTTTGCTAAGTTATCAATCCCTGGATTATTGAGTCCGTGGGATTCTTTCAGGCGATTGGGAATGTAGTAAATTAACTGAGTATTTTGTTTGAAAAATTCCCCCAATCCATCCCAAAGTACAGATGTGGCCGTAATACCATCAGCATCAAAGTCTCCCCAGATGGCAATTTTTTCTCCGGCGTTATATGCTTGTTGCAACCGGGCGATCGCTAGGTGCATTTCTTGCCCAAACTCAAACGGACTGGCTGGTTGATAAGCTTTATGGTTGATAAAAGCTGTTAATTGTTGCTCATCTTTAATTCCCCGTTGCCACAATAATTGCGCTGCATATATTCCACTTGATAGGGGTGTATGCTGTTTCACCGCTTGGATAAACCACTTTGGGGGTTGTTCGGTTGCTGCTATAATCCACTGCTGTTGTTCTGGCATATAAAGAAAGTTAGGAGTTAGGAGTGAGAAGTTAGGAGTTAAGAGTTTTAATTTATAACTCCTAATTACTAACTTTTAACTATCAGATTGGAGATTGATCCTCGTTCGTTTGAGATTCATTCACTAGGGGATTGAGGACTACTTCATTGGCGACACTATCGGGTTTCCGGGCGCGAATTGCCGGACGTGTAGGCGTAGCCCGTCGTAGACATCGCCTGTAACCTGCTCTTTCAGCTTTTTGGTGTTCGTAATCAATCAATCTGCCATAATATTCATGTTTGCTTAAATTCATCGACAAGAAAATATGCTGGCGAGTATTACCAAAACCTTTGCGGTTAAAAAACTTTAATGCTGAAGTATTGGTGGGGTCAGTGTCTACCAGCATGAACCGCGCCCCATCTTCAATCATCCGGGCGACGACTTTATCAACCAACTTGTCTGCTACTCCCCGACGCTGATACTTCGGACTAACTCCTAGCCATAAAATGTATCCATAAGTCCAGGATGCTTTGGTGATGATGGTTCCCAAAATGAATCCGGCTAATTCTCCGTCTGTTTCGGCTACAAGACAGTATTCGGGATCGGTGTTGTAAAGTCCAATCACCTCCCATTCGTCCCAGGTGCGGTATAAATAAGGATATAAATCGCTAGTAAATAACCCTTCTCCCAAGTGGTAAATGGGAGCAATGTCATCAATTCCTAATTCGCGGACATAAATGGCTTCAGTTTCGTCAAAGCTTGACATAAATTTAGAAGTTGTAATTTCTTTATACCCCTATTGGATTTTACAAATATCCTCTAATATATAGGGTTGAGTGAGACTTCTTGAATGCTGTCAAAATTTGGCAATGAGTCTTTCACTGCTTCTTCAGTAGCTTGTGTGCGATCGCACCGTTTGGCAAACTGACAATAATCACAGGTTTTGCTACCCTCCACCACTTGAGGAAACTGCTGGTTATTTTGGTAATTTTCCAGCCAAGTAGTTAACTGACTTAATAATTGATTAAGTTTCTTTGCTGTTAATCTATGTTGAGCAGTATTGTAATTAAACTTAATATTTTGCGGTTTACCCTCAGATTGGACAAACCAGTAAGTCATCGAAATATTTTCTGGCAAATAGTCGCTAGTTTCTGCCAATACATACAGATAAAGCCGTGTTTGCCAGTTGGATTCTAACTTGCGTTTATTGGGTGGTTTAGGATAAGTTTTCCAGTCGAGAATTTGCGCTTGTTGGTTATCTGCAATCAATAAATCGTAGACAACCGTCAGCAAATAATCCTGAACTTGCAGAGTGCGGAAGTGTTCACTTTCACGGAAAGTTTGATTATCAGATGCAGCCGTTAAAATTTCTGGGGCTGCATCGGCAAAAGCTAGCATCCAGCTTTGCAGTTTAGCATCTGCTTGCAGGAAACTATCAATTGGCAAACCCATTTCTCGCTGCTGCATTAGCAAGTGAAAGCGACTACCCAAAGTTTGCCGTTCTTCTTGTTCTGGATTTGAGGGCGAATTGAGTTGTTCTAGGTAGGTATGTTGAAATTTACGCGGACAAGCTTCTAGTAAGTTCAGTTGTCCTTGAGACAGTCGCAGTAGTTGAGTGGTAGTTGACAGCATTCTTCTATTTTAGAAGCAAATTATAATCTGCAACTCACCTTTAGCAGGCTATCTGTGAAAAACAGATATTTTTCACTGCCTTCACAGATAGTTATCATGTCCACTATTTCAACTTATCATCATCTGTCTCATCTGGGTCATTGGAATGTTTAGTTTTTACTTGGGACTTGCTTGAGCCAAAGCTGTAGGCCATAACTATTTTAACTATGTCAAAATATGCTGGTTGATTATCTTTGTTAACGATTGCCAAAGAGATTGACCCTGCCACTAAGATGACTAAAAGTGGCGAAAGTGTTTCTCCCCCAAAGCCGTTGCTGTTGTTTGACATGATATAATCTCCTAGTGAGAAGCCTTGGGCTAACTTGCACTTAACCCAAGAAAGTTGATTAAACTTGACTACAAACCTAAAATTGCAATCTTGTTGCTGATAATTGAGTGAGGAATCAACTCCAAGACTCAATTATCATGGCGATCGCAAATAGACAAAATAGAGATACTGCTATCCTCACAAACCATATCCATAGACTTGTGGATAACAGCATCCCAACTATTGAGACAGCGCCAAAAACGTGAGATAAAACAAGAGCGATCGCTAAACCAAGCAGAGTCAGCAGAAAATACTTGAGTCCCTGGCAAAACCACTTGAATAGTACATTTTCATCATCTTTGAGATTGATTTTCATAGTTTTTGTCCTGTTTTGAGAGTTAAATCTAAGCAGCAGCTACGGCTACCTCGACTGTCCTAAAAAAGGAGCCAATATTTGCGTTGCTTTTAGCTAGTCAAGGCACGCAGCAGTCCTATCAAACCTGAATCAAGTTTGAACACCAACAACAGTGGTTTTGGTATTTACAAATGGTGAAAGTAAACTTTTAAATGAATTGCAAAGATAATTTTGAAATTGAAGTTAGGTGCTCAATGCTCGTGATGATGCAGAACGCACACCACGCGAATCAACCCCTAAAATGCAATACCTACAGACAACAGACTTTGAATGATTACCTTTTCAAAATCGATTAACGGTTCTAGCGTTTGCCTTTACCTCTTACTCACTAAGTTTGGGTAATTCAACCGCAAACTTACTAAGTTATCTAAATTGCCTGTGTTAAACTCACTATAAAGTAACTTAGTTACCTAGTCAAGTAAAACTGAGAAAATTATTTAAAAAGTACTGACTCAACAATGTATTTTCATTACCAGACAATAGTTCAAGCGTCGCTCTGAGCAGATTAAGTTCTCACCTAGTGAGCTAACATTGGAGTGTAGTTTGTCTTGGTATGAGTATGAGTGAGATTCCTGAAGACTTTCTTTTGGCTTTAGCCCAAGAACGGAGTGTATCTAGCAGTGAGCTAGAGGTGTTATTATGTGCCGTTCAAGATAAATCGCCAAATACGATCGCCAAAGAATTAGGTGTTAGTGCCGAGGCGATACGCAAAAGATTAAGTGAGGTTTACAAGAAATTTCAAGTCAGTGGCAGTGGTCCAGGCAAGCTCACTAAGTTACAACAAGTAATTGGAAGTGAGTATCAAATATTTTCACAGATTGTGGAACGGATTACCAGTAAACGCCAAGATTGGGGAGAGGCGGTTGATATTTCCGATTTTTCTGGGCGTATAGAAGAATTAACCATCTTAAAGCAATGGATTGTAAGAGACCGCTGCCGATTAGTGGTACTACTAGGCATGGGTGGGATTGGCAAAACTGCTCTGAGTGTACGCTGTGCCGAGCAGATTCAAGGAGATTTTGAGTACGTCATTTGGCGCTCATTGCGTAATACCCCACCTATTACAGAAATCCTGGCAGATATTATCAATTTCTTGTCTAACCAGCAGGAAACAAATTTATCAGAAAGCGCAGACGGTAGAATATCGCAATTGATTGAGTGTTTACGTTCCTCACGCTGTCTACTGGTGTTAGACAATGTAGAGGCTATTCTGCGTAGTGGCAAGCACACTGGACACTATCATGAAGGATACGAAGGATATGGAGAGCTAATCAAACGATTAGGGGAAGTATCTCATCAGAGCTGCTTAATGTTAACTAGTCGGGAGAAACCTAAAGAAATTACCTTATTAGAGGGAAAGCAAGTTCGCTCCTTACAACTACATGGCTTGAACCAGATAGAGGCAAAAAATATTTTTAACAATCTGGGTAACTTTTCGGCAACAGATGATGAATGGCAAGTTGTCATTGAATACTATGCTGGTAATCCCCTAGCCTTAAAGATAGTAGCTGCACTTACTCGAGATTTGTTAGATAATAATATTTCTATTTTAATAAAAGATTATCTAAATTCAGGACAGTTTATTTTTAATGATATTCATGATCTTTTGGAGCGACAGTTCAATCGCTTGACAGATTTAGAGAAAGAGATAATGTATTGGATAGCAATTAATCGTGAGCCAGTTTTACTATCTGAATTACGAGCAGATATTGTATCCCCATTATCACAAAGAGGATTGATAGACACTCTAAACTCTCTAATACAGCGTTCCTTGATTCAGAAAAGTGCAGCATTTTTTACCCAACAACCAGTTGTCATGGAGTACATGATTGAGAAATTAATTGAGAATATTACTCAAGAAATTGAGACTGGAGAAATTGTACTCCTTAACAGCCATGCTCTGCTCAAAGCTCAGGCAAAAGACTATGTTAGGGATACTCAGATTCGCCTCGTGCTCAATCCAATTACGAAATTGTTACTCAATACTCTAGGCAAAATAAATCTGAAATGCCCGCTAATTCAAATTATTTCAATGCTGCAAGAGAAATCTCCGTTACAACCAGGATATGTAGGGGGAAATGTTCTTAATCTACTTTGTCAACTGAAGATTGATTTAAGCGGCTATGATTTTTCTTATCTAACAGTTTGGCAAGCATACTTACAAGGTGTGAATTTGCATGATATTAATTTTGCTTATTCAGACTTATCTAAGTCAGTTTTTACACAAACCTTCGGGAGTATTTTATCGGTGACATTTAGCCCCGATGGCAAATTTTTGGCTACAGGTGATGCTAATGGTAAAGTTCGTTTGTGGAACTATGATATCAAACAACTTTTCACTTATAAAGGGCATACTAGTCGGGTATGGTCAGTCGTGTTCAGTCCGGATAGTAACACCTTAGCAAGTAGCAGTGACGATCAAACAGTGAGATTATGGGACGTTGACACTGGTAAATGTCTTAAAACTTTGCAAGGACACACTAATTGGATCTGGTCAGTGTCTTTCAGCCCAGATGGTAAAATCTTAGCAAGTGGTAGTGCTGACCAAACAGTAAAACTATGGGATATCAACTCTGGTAAATGCCTGAAAAGCTTTCAGGAACATACTAGTCGGGTAAATTCTGTAGTTTTCAGCCCAGATGGTAAAGTCTTGGCAAGTAGTAGTGACGATCAAACAGTGAAACTGTGGGATGTCAACTCTGGTAAAAACCTGAAAACCTTGCAAGGACACACCAATTGGATTTGGTCAGTGGCTTTCAGTCCAGATGGCAAGCTACTAGCAAGTGGCAGTGAAGACGCAACAGTGAAACTGTGGGATGTCAACTCTGGTAAATGTCTCCAAAGTTTGAAAGGACACACCAATTGGATTTGGTCAGTGGCTTTCAGTCCAGATGGCAAGCTACTGGCAAGTGGCGGTAAAGACCAAACAGTAAGATTATGGGACATCAACTCTGGTAAATGCCTCCAAAGTTTGCAAGGACACACCAATTGGATTTGGTCAGTGACTTTCAGTCCAAATGGTAAGCTACTTGCAAGTAGTAGTGATGACCAAACAGTAAGATTATGGGACATCAACTCTGGTAAATGTCTGAAAGCTTTGCAAGGCTATACCAATTGGGTCAGGTCAGTGGCTTTCAGTCCAGATGGCAAGCTACTGGCAAGTGGCAGTGAAGACCACACAGTAAAACTGTGGGATGTCAACTCTGGTGAATGCCTAAAAACTTTGCACGAGCATATTAGTAGAGTAAGCTCAGTTGTTTTTAGTCCCGATAGCAAAACCTTAGCCAGTAGTAGCGAAGACCAAACAGTAAGACTGTGGGATGTCCAATCTGGCAACTGCTTGAAAGTTTTGCAGGGTCATACTAATTGGATTTGGTCAGTAGCTTTCAGTCCAGATGGCAATACTCTCGCTAGTAGCAGCGAAGACCAAACAGTAAGACTGTGGAATGTCCAATCTGGCAAGTGCCTTAAAGCTTTGCACGGGAAAACCTCTTGGATTTGGTCAGTAGCTTTCAGTCCAGATGGCAAGCTACTAGCAAGTGGCAGTGACGATCAAACAGTGAGACTGTGGGATATCCAATCTAGCAACGCCCTAAAAGCTTTACAAGGACATACCAATTGGGTTAGGTCAGTAGCTTTCAGTCCGAATGGTCAAATATTGGCTACTGGCAGTGAAGACCAAACAGTCAGACTGTGGAATGTCGAATCTGGTAAATGCTTAGAAGTTTTGCAAGGGCATACTAACTGGGTCAGGTCAGTTGTTTTCAGTCCAAATGGCAAGTTACTGGCAAGTGGTAGTGACGATAAAACAGTCAAACTGTGGAATCTCAGTGAAGGAGAATCGCTGAAAAGTTTACAGGGACACTCTCTGAGAGTATTGTCAGTGGTCTTCAGTCCAGATGGTCAAACCCTAGCCAGTGGCAGCCAAGATGAGACAATTAAGCTTTGGGATGTATTGACGGGTAAGTGCCTAAAAACACTGCGATCGCCCAGACCCTACGAAGGAATGAATATCACCGGGGTGACAGGCTTAACCGCAGCGCAGTTAGTAACACTAAAAGCTTTAGGAGCAGTGGAAGATAGAGAGTAAAAATAAAAGGTAAAAGGGTGAACTTTACGTTTTTGTTTCATCCCCTTTACCTTTTTTATGTACCTGATGCTTATTTTATGTTAGCCCTTGCGTCCTTCACTGCGGCAAAGAAAAAGAATCCTGTGAGTGGAATGCTCAATGCCAGGATAATCGCCGTGACTTGGACGCCCAAATCTGGATGTCCGTAACTAAGCTCAAAAATCGAACCGACGGCTGCGATCGCACTTACACAAGAACCACCCAGAAATAAACCGCTTTTTGGAGTTAAATACACTACTAGCCCCCTATACTATTGGTTTCACCGCTTGATACGAGAAGCCATTCTTAGATAGCTCCTGGACTAAAGTCAAGGAGTTTTCCACACGGTCTACAAATACCACACCGTTAAGGTGATCCATCTCGTGCTGAATGCAGCGCCCCAGGAGGTCATTAGCCTTTAATGTCCGGGGACGGCCGTATTCGTCTTTATAGGCTATTTCCACGACTTCGGGACGCTTTACATCCAGGTATACATTGGGAATGCTCAAGCATCCTTCTTGGGCAACAGAGATATCGCGGCTTACTTGTTTAATAGTGGGGTTAATCAGCACCAAAGGCGGATTAGCTGCATTCTCTGGTTCCAGGTCGATGACAATTAGTTGTTTGTGAATTCCCACTTGGGATGCAGCCAAACCAATGCCATCTTTGCTATACATAGTTTGCAACATTTCGCGCACCATTTGGCGGAGTTCGTCATCTACTTTAGAAATCCGCTTTGCAACTTGACGCAGCACGCGATCGCCTAAATAATGAAGCTCCAAAGGTGGATTTTTTAACTTTTTTTTCTCTACAGCAATTTCAGAGGGCATGAGTCTCGATGGCTAGATGGTGAAAATTCGTACTACTTTAATTCTATCAAGCTCGTCACTAGTCAGTTATGAGTGCTGAGTTATAAGTTATGAGTTATGAGTTATGAGTTATGAATTTTGACTGGGGTGATGTGTGTTTAAATCTTTCACAAAACTTGACTACCTGCTCAAAGAAACTTTCCTCGGTTTATTGCGGGGAGGTTGGATGAATTGGGCAGCTATAAGTACTGTTACGGTGTTACTGTTTTTATTCGGCTTGAGTTTGCAAACCTCTTGGCAAGTCGAAAAACTCCTTTACCAGTTTGGTAGCCAGTTAGAAGTATCAGTTTATCTCGAACCGGATACGCGCACCGAAAACATTGAGCCACTGATCGCAAAAATCCCAGAGGTAGCGGCGATACAAACTATTACCAAACAGGAAGCTTGGACTAAGTTAGTTAAGGAAATGAGAATTTCTGATATTGAGGGTGCTACCCAGCAGCTAGGTGAGAATCCTCTGGTTGATGAGATGAAGGTGAAAGCCCGTAATTCTCAAGTTGTACCAACTTTAGCAACCCAGTTGGCTAAGTTACCCGGAGTTGATACGGTGCAGTATGTTGATGAAGCAGTTAAACGCATTGCCCAGTTGCACCAAGGTCTGAACTGGATTACTTTAACAATTACAATTATTCTGACTTTAACAGCGATCGCAGTGACTACTACGACAATTCGCCTGATTGTCATGGCGCGCCGCCAAGAAATTGAAATTATGCAACTAGTGGGAGCAACTTCGGCTTGGATCTACCTGCCGTTTATTTTACAAGGTATTACCTTTGGCTTAGTTGGTGGTGCGATCGCTTGGAGTTTCATTTCTGTGATTCAACAGTTTCTCGGTAAGTTGCTAGCCAATCAACCTGAGTTTATTCAAGCTATCACCAATGGGGTGCAACTCACTCCAGCCCAAATTTTATTATTGCCCCTGATTCTCTTGAGTTTCGGTGCAGCTGTAGGATTAATGGGAAGCTTATTTGCAGTCCGACGTTTTGCTAAAGGTTAGGCATTGAGGATGGGGGGAAAATCGTTATGAAATCGCAATGGGAATGTTTTCTGCAAAATCTCGGTGTATGGGAAGGTTCATTTACCAATTTTTCTCCCGAAGGTACGCTTCTGAACGATACTCCTAGCCGTCTTTCGCTGGAAGGTTTGAACAATAACCAGACAGTGCGCCTAACTCTGAGCCGTTCGGGACAAGATGATGTCAAAAGAGAATTTAGTTCTGTGGGAGGGGGTGTGCTGTTTTTTGAAAATGGTTCATTTTCTGAAGGTTTAATTCAGCTAGGGCCATTTTCTGAATTCGGTGGAGAACTCGCTTTTGTTCATGAAAATCGCCGCTTGCGTCTGGTGCAAGTGTTTGATAAAAACGGTCAGCTAAATAGGCTAATTTTAATTCGAGAACATCTAGCTGGAACCCCAGTAGCAGAACGTCCACCCTTGCAGATAGATGACTTGTGGGGAGAATGGCTTGGTGAAGCAGTGACAATATATCGAGATTTGCGATCGCCTGATATTTACTCTACAACTTTGAAAATACAACTTGATGATACTGGGCGATTAATTCAAAGTACTTCTTTTGGGGAACGGACAATTACTTCAAGTGCTACTGTTAAAGGTTCCATCGTTCTCTTTGACCAAGATCCCCAAAAGCAAGTACAAGTCTTATTGTTACCTGATGGCGCTTCTGCAACTTCTCCCCTCAAGGTGCAGTTACGCCAACCCTTATTCTTGGAAGCGGGTTGGTTAATCCAACCAAACCTGCGCCAGCGGATGATTCGCAGCTATAACGAGAAAGGCGAATGGGTTAGTCTGACATTAGTTACTGAAGAAAAAGTGTAAAAAATTTGAATTGTCTATAGTATGTACAGAAAAATGCATACAAACTGCACAGATGCGATCGCATCTAACAATCCTATTTGAGTTGTGAAAACTATCGAACCGCCTTTCCTTCTCTACGAGAGGCTGCGCCAACGGAACGCTACGCGTAGCTTGCTTCCCCGTAGGGGTACGCGCAGCGTCTCGTAGAGAAGAGAAGAGAAGAGAAGAGAAGAAAAGAAACAGAGAATTTCATAAATCATTTTAGGACTGCTATATAAACAACGCCCCAAACAATATTTATTAACCGTTTGAGAAAAAAGTTGTTTTGATTACAGATTTTTAATGGTTTTGGTAAAAAGTGATGGCTGATATTTACCGATAAAGTAGGTATACAAGATATTAGACACTAATATTAGCTGGATATTGTAGAGCTACCAATTAATCCTTGTACATCACCTATTAAAGCAATCTCTAAAAATCAGTATCAGGAATCCTGCCAAATCAGACTCTTGTGTAGCAGAGGTTATAAGGTTGACTCGTAATCTGTCGCTCTACAAAGGACAGAGGAAATTATAAAATAATTTTATTACCAACTATTTTGGCAAAATAGTAGTGATTATTACAATTCCTGCAACTTAATGATATTAGGTTTAGTGTAAATCTTTGTTGAGCTTATATATTTGTAAGCTGATCACAAAACTAAAATGAGTGTTTTCTTCTCAGATGAAGCGATCGCTAGGTTAATTCAGGAAGATGTTCCCTACCTAGATTTGACAACCTACGGACTTGGCATTGGCAAGCAACCCGGTGAAATCGAGTTTTCTACCCGTCATCCGATGACCATTTGCGCTACTGAAGAAGCAGCCAGAGTATTAAAATATTGTGGTGCCGAAGTTCATTATCAAGTGGAAAGTGGTACAGTCTGCCAGGAAAAGCAATTAATTCTTCAAGCTAGTGGCACTGCTCAAGCTTTGCATAGTGGCTGGAGAGTTGCTTTAAATTTGATGGAATATGCCTCCGGTATTGCTTCACGTACCAGAGTATTAGTAGATACTGCCAAAACAGTGAATCAGTCTGTTTCTATTGTGACTACTCGTAAATGTTTTCCAGGTACTAGAACACTTTCCATCAAAGCAGTTCTAGCTGGCGGGGGCTTTTTTCATCGCTTAGGATTATCCGAAACAGTTCTGATATTTAACCAACACCTAATATTCCTGGGAGGTATAGCTGGGCTAATTGAGCGCATGAATGAACTACGACAACAGTTTCAGGAACAACGTATTTGCGTTGAAGTAGATACACCAACAGATGCCTGGATGCTTGCTCAAGCAGGTGTAGATTTAATTCAGTTTGATAAAATTCCGATTCCAGACCTTGAGCTTCTGGTTTTGAAGTTGAAGCAGCAGTATCCGAACTTAAAACTAGCGGTGGCTGGTGGTATTACCTCTGAAAATATAAAAGATTATGCAAGCACTGGTGTAGATATTTTAGTGACAAGTTCACCATACTTTGGTAAACCGTGCGATATTGCAGTCAAAATGACGATGGCACAGTACGTCCCGTAGGGAAGTCTACCTCCGTGGACTAATACAAAATGAAAGGTTTTTAACCCACGGAGGTGGGTTTTGTCTGTATAGCCAAGCCAGTGCGTTGGGCGGGCAATACCCGACTTGAAGCACCTGGCGTGCGAATTCCATTCGCTAGGGCTAGTAATAAATTAGACTTTTAAAACATCCTCTAAGTTCGGATGAACTCCGACACACCACTCATCTGAGTTTCACTTGTAAACAGGTTATTAGCTTGATAGTCACCTATTTATAAGGCAAATAACGACAGCAAGTGTCTTTACAATATTAAGCTTAACTATTTTAAAAAGAAATAAAAATTAATTTTGTTAACGTTTGATTACCAAAAAATATATTAATTTACTCAATAAGTTGGTATTATCTTCAAGAGATTACACAGATACACTTATCCACTTTGAAAACCAAGTCTAAAAAGAGGTTTGCGGCTAACTTTGGTAAGTGATGTATTAGTTTTTAATAACTCATATTGAAAACTAGGTATTTTGTATCGTCTGGTAAGGAGTTGGAAGTTGAACGATTTGAAGGTTTGATTTTTTTCTAACAAAATTTATTGTCAACTTGCTCAGTTTTGGCGATAACGATACTAATTTTTGGTGAGCAAACAGCTTTGAGCAAAACTATCTAATTTTTCAATATTCAATAGTAAACGGAGAAATGTTTTATGCGTTTTACCCGACAAATACCCATTGCGTCTTTTCTACTATCGATACTGGTTTTATGGCAGCCTAGTTTAGCTGGCTCCAGGAGTGATGTTCACTGGAATAAAGAAGAAAAAACACCATCTATCTGGGAGAAAAATAAGTGTCCTGGAGGTTTTTCACAAAGTTTTCGCTTGGGTGGAGAACTCAAGAATCCAACCACCTATAACTTGCAAAACCTGAGAAATTTGCGAGATGCTTTAAAAAAACAAAATCCACCAGTAGTTACTGAAATCACTGTGAGCTTTCAAACTGGCTCAGGTCCACGAACAGAAACATACTATGGAGTCCCCTTATGGGAATTGATTAATAATCCGAAAGCCGGAGGGGGTCTAAAACCTGGGAATTCTGGTTTGAATCCTAAAAACTCTCTTCTGAGGCAATATGTTTTAGTTGAAGCCACAGATTGCTATGGTGCAGTTGTAGCTATTGGTGAAATTCAACCTAGCTTTGAAGGGAAAACAGTGCTAATTGCATTTGAAAAAAAAGGTCCTAATGGTAAAGTCGTGTCTTTAATAGATGAAGGATTTGCTCGTTTAGTAGTTCCAGGTGACAAAGCTGGAGGTCGTTACGTGACTAATGTGAGAAATATCCTTATATTATCCGCTCCTGCTTCTCCTTTGAAACCAAAATATTTCTAATGGAGAGGCTAAGATTTTTAGTCTCAAGACTATCAGTAATAACTTCTGGAAACATTTGTAAATTTCTTAAGTGTGACTGGTGAAAAGCTTGTTTACACCCACCATGTCGGGAGCATCCCAATGCAAGCAAATTTACCAAAATCGTTACAAGTCGTTGCGAATGAAGCGTTCGCGGTAGCGTCTCGTAGAAAAGCGGAATGAAGCAATCGCAAAGTACAGATGTTGCGATTGCTTTGCTTCACTGCGTTCCGTACCCTACGGGAAGGCTTTGCCTACCCAATGACAAATTATGTTTTTACACATTTGGATTGCTCCCCACCATGTCTTCAATAATTAACAAAATCCAATATAGTTCGGATAAGCTCTTGAGGTAAGGGAGGAAAAAGAGTTATTGAGCAATAATTATTTCTCCCCCTGCTCAAGAACTGCTCCTCTTATTTGCCTCAACTGATAATACGAATTCAATTAATGATTGCAACACATCCTTGGGTGAAGACGCGATTCATCGCGTCTCTACAAATGGTCTATTTGTCGCATTCTTTTTTTAAATGGGTATAACTTTCTTAACTAAATCAGATTGTATAAGACTTACGCACTGTACAAAATAACTATCGTGTGTATTGACGAGATTCGGTTCTTTCCGACTGTTAGTAATTACCTTTAAATCAGTAGCAATCGCAGTTTAATAGTAAAAAAATCAAACTTAAATTGCTTAGGATTATATTCATATTTATTTACTAATGTCAATACGTAAATCTTAATTGTAATAAAGCCAAAATTTGTTTATATAAAATAATTGACATTATTCCAACTAAATTGGTAGTCTTAACCTTGAGGAAAAAATATCCAAAAATTTAAAAATTTTAGCAAACAGATGAAAAAGTATTTTTTGACAGGTTCTTTGGCAGCTTGTGCCTTTAGTGTTCTGATACCAAATCAAGCTTTTGCCGCTAATCTCAACTTATATGGAGCAGGTAGTTTAAGAAATGCACTAACGGAAGTAAGCCAAGACTTCACCCAAGAAACAGGAATAGGAACGAATACAGTATTTGGCCCATCAGGGATTAGAGAGCAAGCAATAGAAACAGAACTCCAACTTGGACAGCCTACTGCTGATGTCTTTGCTAGTGCAGATATTGGAAATCCCCAAAAACTATACACTAAGGGGTTGAGCAGTCAGCCAGTGGAATTTACTCAAAACCAGGTTGTAGCGGTGTTTTCCTCAAAGTATTCCCAGGCAAAAATTACATCAAATCAGGTGTTAGATTACTTACTAAATCCCAACATCAAGTTGGGAACTTCAACACCTCTATCAGATCCTCTTGGAGACTACACTCAACAGATATTTACTCAAGCTAATTCAAAAAACCCTGGTAGTTTTGATACCCTGAATAGTAAAGCCTTGCGATTAACAGGTGGAACGAATTCCCCAATAGTCCCATCAGGACAGGACAGCTTAGTGTATTTTCTTGACAAAACTCAGCAAGCAGATGTTTTCTTGACTTACTATACTGGCGCGATCGCATCGCAAAAAATTGATCCGAGTCTGCAAGTAGTTGGGTTACCAGATTATTTGTCTGTTGCAGCACCATTTGGTTTAACAGTTATCAAAAATGCTGACCCGAATGCAGAGAAACTAGCAGACTATATTTTATCACCCAAAGGACAGGAAGTTTTGCATAAGTATGGATTTATTAGCCCGACCAAATCAGTACCCGAACCCAATTATGTTTGCGGATTATTACTAGGTGCGGCTATGGGTTTAGCACTCAATAAAAAATTGGTACAGCAAAAGATAGAGATTTCAAATATTAGATAAACTACAATTTTAATTGCAGTGATAGGGAAATGATTGTCGCTGCCAACAATCAAGATGCTAAATTTAGATGCCATACGTCATATAGGAATGCAGTCAGTTCCATATCGCTATGCTGTGATCGAGAATTTGTTGCCCAAAGAGGCTAGTTTGGAACTTGCTGTTAGCTTTCCCCAGGAAGAGTTTCGCTTATCAAAGGGCGAAGGATATGGATACCTCTGGAGTGAAATGCTTGCTAGTAATGAGGATATTGCTTTAATGTCCAAGTTTTGCGATCGCGCCAGTCCTGAGTTGGCAGTTCGCTGGCGCGATCGCATTGCAGACGGAAGATTATCTTCTAATCTTGAGAATCTTAGCAGCATTTGGCGACAACTGATCGAAGAACTGTGGACACCTGGTTACCGCCAAGCCTTAACAGAAATGTCTGGGGTGGAACTCAAAGACTGTGCAATGGTGATTGGGTTTCGTCGATATAATCCAGGGCACTGTCATCGCCCTCATACTGATGAACCATCCAAAGCTCTAACTCATCTACTATTTTTCAATGAGCAATGGCCTATGGATTGGGGTGGTTGTTTGCGAATTCTCTATGACGAACAACCAGAATCCGTCTTCCAAGATATTCCACCACTGCGCCAGCTTTCGGCTGTGATTGTGCAAGCAGATAATTCGTGGCACATGGTCACGACCGTGGCATCGGCTGCATCACAGTGCCGATTGGCTCTCAGGGTCACTTTTTTTCATAAGCTCGATGCTAGTACTTAGTCTATTGCATCGACTTTGCACTATTGAAAACAATCTCTATTCTTTATTCCACTTCTTTGGGCTTGGTGCAAGATGTCAGTTTAGCCTTTCCCCAATCCTCACCTCACAATTTGGGTTGGCAGACTACTAAATAAGCTTGTGAAATGAATAAATCAGCTACATGAAGTTCAATGCACAAAATTAGTCAAATATATTCAAAAAGTTTAATTCTAATAATTGGTTGATTTTTGTTACTTATTTACTTGATTTCAACAGTATTACTGTTTGTCAAAGTTTAATAACCAAAAATCTTGGTAACAGTTACAAACAGTTGGTATTGTCTTAGAAACATGAATGCTCAAAAACAAAGGATCATTGGTTCTGCGATCGCCTATATCTTTGACATATTTTGTAGTGTGGTGATTTCAAAGTAAATAGCTAATTGTGAGGAGTCATAGTGGCTGTGGAAAAACTATTTGTCTTGTTTCGGCGATGTCTTTTATTCACTGCCTCAATGGTGGCGTATACTCTTCCTGTTCTGAGTCAGGAGATACCAAAAACTGACAAACAACCATTACCCCAACAGACAGCAGCCAATCAAGTTAAACCAACCCAAAAGATTTATAGTTTGAGTGATAATATGCAGTCTGCTTTCACCAGCGCCACTTATTTACTGAGGACACCCAAGAATCAGAACTCTGTTTCTCAAATAAGTCAAGCTACAACTCCTGTCGTGTCGGTGACAGATGTGAAGGTAAACACCACCGACAAAGGAATAGAGATAATTTTAGTTACGCCCAGTTCTGAGAAATTGTCAGTTTCTGGGAAAGTAGAAGGTAATTCCTACGTTGCAGATATCAAAAATGCTCACTTTCAACTGACAAGTGGTGAGAGTTTCCAACAATCAAAGCCATCTGTCGGCATAGCACTAGTTACAGTTACCAATGTGGACACTAACACGGTGCGATTAACAGTCGTAGGGAAAACCGGTGCGCCAGTAGTGGAATTGTTTGATAGTCAGACTGAGGGTTTGGTATTTGGGGTAACTTCTACTGCAACAACACAGCAGACAAAGCCAGGGGAAAACCCGGCGATAGAACTAGAGGTAGTAGTTATATTAATAATGTATATGTCAAGCGGGCTTTTGTGGCACCTGTTATTACTTGGCAGCCAAATTATATCTGGGGAGTATCTCAGTTCACAAAGATTAGACTTCACCCCTTTAGGTTTACCAGCTATTGGGACAATACTACCGAATCCTAATGGCAAAATTCCTCCTAACACCTATGTGGGAGATCCGACGCTAGACAAAGTGAAGGTGACACAAGGACGAGCTGGCTACAAATTTGAGCATAATTTTAGTGATAAGTGGTCTTTGTACAATAGCTTTAGCTATGCGTTTCTAGAGCGACCTTATACTACCAACATCACACCAACGAGTTTAGATGCAGACAACCGTACCGTCAGTCGCTTTGACCAGATTTGGGGTCCCACTAGCATCAGTAATCTTTCTCAAGATACCCATGTGGTAGGTAAATTCAACACTTATGGTCTAGAACACCAATTGCTCGTTAGCGTTGATTGGTATCAACGGATAGTTTCACCCTACAGTTTTATAATCCGAACTTTTCCGTCGCTTGATATTTACAATCCAGTTTATGGACAGACACCAGGAGATTTTTTGGACACTCGCAAAGATAAGGAAAGAATTGATGACTTAGGAATTTATTTTCAAGACCAATTAGCGATCGCACCTAATCTGAAGTTGGTCTTAGGTGGACGGGGGGACTTTGAGGATCAAAAGATCGACGCCACAACCACCCAAGACCCCACAAGCCCTAGTGAGAGAAGTGTTACCTCCCAATCAAATTCAGCGTTTAGCCCACGCTTAGGCATTGTTTATCAACCGATTCCACCTATTTCACTCTACGCCAGTTACAGTCGCTCTTTCGATCAAGCTTTGGGTACAGATGTTAATAACAATTCCTTTGAAGCTACACGCGGTACTCAGTATGAAGTTGGAGTCAAAACCGACTTGCTCAATAATAAACTTTCCGCAACACTCGCTTTGTACCAACTCACCCAAAGCAACATTGTAACGACAGATATAAACAATCCCATCTATGCTATCCAAGTTGGTGAGCAGAGAAGTAGAGGTGTTGAGCTATTTTTCACCGGGGAACTTGCCCCAGGATGGAATATTATTGCCGCTTACAACTATACTGATGGCCGTGTGACTCGTGACAACACCTATAAAGTCGGAAGTTTACTTGCTAATACTCCAGAAAATAGCGCGTCTTTATGGACAACCTATATTATCCCCAAAGGTAAACTGCAAGGGTTGGGAGGCGGCTTGGGTGTGTTCTATTTTGGTGACAGAGAAGGTGATTTAACTAACACATACACTTTACCCAGTTATGTTCGCACCGATGCTGCTCTATACTACCGCCACAACCACTTCCAAGCAGCACTAAATTTCCGAAATTTGTTTGACGTTCTTTATTATGAAGGCGCTTACAATATTAATCGCGTTTTTCGAGGTGAACCTTTTGAGGTAGAGGCAACTTTAAAGTGGCAGTTGTAAAAGTAAATATCATGCTGAGGTGGCTATCCCTAATTGCAATGTTACTGCTGCTATTTTTGTATGGTTGCAGCTTGTGGAAACCTTCATACAACAATGGTCATTCTTTGACTAAATCACCATCCCAAGTTGATGTCCGCGTAGTCAAACACGTTATGGGTGAAACGATAGTTCCTGCCCATCCTCAACGGGTAGTAGTTTTGGTTTACGCTTTATTAGAACCTACTTTTGCTTTGGGAGTCACGCCCATCGCTGCCCCAAAGGATGCTGTCTCTGACTTACAGCGATTGGTAGGCAAACTTAAAGGCATTGAGGATGTGGGTTTGGAGTCTCCCAATCTAGAGAAACTTTTGCGACTCAAGCCAGACTTAATTCTGGGCTTGAGTTCCCATCAAGATATCTACAGCCTGTTATCCCAATACGGTTCGGTTAAGCCAAAAAGCAGATAAACTGAGGGTTATCACCCAAGTGTACTGAGATTGAATGCAACTCAAAGAATTCTCACTGAT
>NZ_JBALCP010000029.1:0-93480 GCF_036919675.1 Nostoc sp. | reverse complement strand
CAACCCCAAAATGGGTTATCTCTCAAATGTCACTCATCCCTGAATATTCCTACTCATTTCGAGTGAACGAATCGCACCCCCCACATTTATCCGTGCGTGTCAATCCAAAATCTAAAATCGTTCGACTGAGTTTAGCCTGAGCAGCGTCGTAAAGCCTGCGGCATAGCTTCGCTTAAGGCGCAGCCTCTCGTAGAGAAGGGCGTAGCCGAAGTCCAAAATCCAAAATTGGATGACTTTTATGTCTGGTTCGTCGGCGAAACCCTAAGCATTTCAATTGCATCCACTGTCAGTAGATCGAAAACTTTTGTAAGTTGACGAAATAATCAGGGTTTGAGCCGCCGTTTTGGGGCTGATGATCGCGATCACTGGCGCTGCACTCTTAATCCACCAACAACGCCCGTTCCTTGAAAAGCAGACTCTAACAGGATTGCGGCAAATTGTGTTCCTAAACTAAAATGAACGCCTGGTAAGGGTTCTGGAAAACTTTTCGGTCTACTGACTGTGGTTACAGAGATTCTTCCCCCAGTCCCTGCCCTTAAGATTTCGTGGCATAAGTCCTATACAAATCAAATAGGATTGCTATATTATCGGTAGTTCACTAGACTGTAGATAAAAAAGGCTCTATAAAGCACCATTAAAAATCTGATTAGCAGTCAGTTTCAACTCTGGAAAAATAGGGGATATAATTCGTTCATAATTCTTAAATTGGGCGACTTGATATTCTTCATCAACTAGATAATAAATAGAAATGGTTGGTTGTTTGGGATTACCAATAAATTTTCTTGCTCCCAAAGCTGCATAATCAATGATCCAATATTCAGGAATCTTCATTACTTCATAATTTCCTAATTTTGTGTAATAATCGTCTTCCCAGTTTGTACTCACAACCTCAATAATCAAAGGAATGGATTCACTTTGAGTCACGGTAGATGCTTTTTCCCACAATTCCTCGTTGTGTAAATTAGCATCGTTGATTAAAACCACATCCGGTGAATAACCCGATGATTTTCTCAGTGGTTTTACTAATGCTGTTTTGGGGATAAAGTATGGTAATTTCAAGCGTTTATATTCAACGGTAATTTCCCCTGCTACAAATCCGGTAACTTTTTCATGTTTTCCACTCGGCTGAGACATTTCAACAATTATCCCGTCGTGTAATTCGTAACGCTTCCCGGTGTTTTCCGGCAACCATTTGATAAATTCTTCAAAGGTCAATAGTTTGGGTAAAACTTCAGCCATATCAAAACCTCCGCTTATTTTGACTTTACCATTTCCAACGTTGGGACTGATTAGTTTGACACCGCAGCACAGGTTAAAGATGGTTGTACATGGGCTGGTTTAGCTGCAATTAACTCAATTTTCCCCTGTGCATTCCGTCGCCAAGAAGTAGCTTGGACGAGAATCTCTGGAGATTGGGGTATTTGTGCTTGTACCTTCTGGGTTTTCCGGTATGCAGAGATGTCGCGGATATCAGACCAAGTGCGATCGCTCGTCACTTGCTGATTGGGATTTTGCGGTACACCACCCCTTCCTGTTGCCACAAAGCGACTGCCTTGGTTTGTAGAACAACCAGTGGCTATTTGCTGCGCTGGATTAGTTATATTCGCTGGCAGTTGGACTAAACCAGAATTTGGATCGACACCAATGGTATTGACTTGCACATTACCATTTACACCCAACTGTGAACTTGCAGTAATATCATTGTCTGGTGTAAGTTGGTCACGAAATTTCAGACCAAAGATGCCTTGAGTAGTGATTTGAATATTACCACCACGACCTCGCACTGCGTTAGCAACAATATCGCTGTTTTCTAATCCGACAATGATCGGTGCATTGATATTGATATTACCCCCATTACCGTTACCACCAGCTGTTGAGGTAATCAGGCTATTGCCTCGTAGAAACAACAGGTTTTTGGTTTGTAAGGTAATATTGCCACCATTACCTGATTCTGTTTGGGCCTGGATAAAGCCTTTATTCTTTAATTGGATGGTATCTGCATTGATGTTAATATTGCCACCATTTCCACTGCCTTGATTGGTAACACTGACTGTCCCGCCATCCGTCAGCGTTAAGTTCGGTGTGGTAATGCTCACAGTACCTGCATTAGCTGTTAGCATATCTGGCAAACCGAATCGCTGCCGCAATGACGGATCGAGTCGGATGCTGGACGCATTAATGCTGCTATTATTTGTCTGACTTTGACCACTGATTGCGATCGATTCGGTAGCGTTGATGCTCAAATCTCCCCCATTACCTGCAAAAAATGCGGTGGTGGCAACTACTCCCCCATCCAGAATTTGCAATTTGGCAGTATCTAGCGTCAAGGTTTTGGCACTTCCGGTGGCAAATGTAGTTGAGGTAATGTTGCTGTAAAGTCCGGAGGGGCTTTCCCCGGTCACCGTGGTGTTGGTGTTGTGAATCGTCACTTTACCGCTAGAGCCACTACCAAAGGTAGCCGAAGACAGTGAGGCACCGCTTGATATTAGTAGACTATTACCATTGACGAAAACATCACCAGCATTCCCAGTGCCTAATGTACTAGTGTTAATTGTGGTAAGGTCAGCAGGATTAGTGAGTGAAAAGCCAGATAGTTCAATTGTGGTTGCATCGATGTGAATATTGCCACTGGGAGCTGCTCCAAAAGTTCTACTATTCAACCCCGCTCCCTGCTTGATGGTGAGCCTGGGAGTAATCACGCTGATATTCCCACTAGCTCCGATACCCAGAGCATCACTACGCACCCCGCTCTGAATTGTGCCATCAGCTGTTTTGCCAATCAGATCGATGGACTCGGTAGCTTGAAGGCGAATGTCACCACCAGGGAAATTGCCGAAATTTTGCGCCAGCACCAGAGAGCCATCGGTGAATTGAATTTGCTGACCCTGAACTTGCACAGAACCTGCATTCACCCCGCTGATATCTAATAGCGATCGCTGTGCCAGATGAATATCGCCAAAGCTTTGCACATTTCCATACCCCAATGTATAGCCCTGTACGGTTGGCATCAAGCTGACCACCCCTGAGCTACCCACACTGCCCAATTCTACTCGCCCTTGTTTGGCTCTCAGAGTTGCCCCATTCAAATGTAGGTTCCCACCCACTAAGGCTAGGGTTTTTCCAGGCTTTACCGACAGTTCTGTAGAACTGGGAAGCAGAGCCGATCCACTAGTCGTGGTAAAGGAGTGTCCTGTACCTTGAACCGTTATTGGTGCAGGATTGCTGCCCAGTTGCAGACCAACGGGAACATTGATACTCAACAACGGGGCGGCTTGAGAACCAATTGCGCTAAACTCAGCACCATCAGCAAATTTAATGCTGTTAGCAGTAGTGCCAATAAACGATCCGCCAATATTCAATTGAGCATTGACACCGAAAATAATCCCACTGGGATTGAGCAGAAACAGGCTGACGGGATTACTGCTGTTAATTGTTTGAATTACGCCGTCAATCTGGGAAATACTACCCCCAGTTACACGACTGAAAATGGTAGAGATATTGGGCGTGTTGATTAAATTAAAGGTGGCTGAACCACCGATGGGCACGGAAAACTCACGAAAGCTGTGAAACAGATTACTACCTGCGGCACTACCGTTAGTGATGGTGAAATTATTACCACTTTGGGAGACGGTGGTGTTGAGGGTGGCGTCGGGAGTCACCTGGGCATTGGCAAAGCCGCTCCAGAGGAGCATCCCAGCTGTCAATATTCCATTTACCAAACCCAAAGTAATAGAGGTCGTTTGCATTGTCCAGTTTCCATTTATACTTAATAATTAGGGTTCCCTAAATTGCTCTTAAGATTCACCGAAACAGTGCCAAGGAATGAGTGCTTCTTCAGGACTCATAACTCTCTCAGGACTCAGCACTACTGAAGTAGCTTGTTGGATTAAAAGGGTGAATAACCTATTGAGAAGTACAGCCCATTTTCCTGGAGCGATCGCTTTTCACCTTCGACTGATGTCAGAGGAATGCCCCAATCCAGACGGGCTGAGAAATTATTGCCCTGTTTCCACAACAGCCCTAACCCGGTACCAACCAACAGACTCGGCGATGGATTTCCGTCCTTGACATTCCAGCCTTTGCCCACGTCAATGAAGGGTGTCAGTTGCAGCACTCCGCCAATCTTGGGAGCACGAACAATGGGCAATCGAAATTCAGCCGACAACAACATGCCATTATCTGTAATTAATGAGTCTTGGCGATAGCCCCGCACACTTAGCTGTCCACCGAGGCCAAATTGCTCCAAGGGCACTAATGAATCTGCTGCTAGTTGAAAATCGCCCCTAGCTAAAAATAGAGTGTCCGGTGCTAACTGTCGCACCCACTGCGCCTGTCCCCGCCAAGCGAAAAAGCGGCTATCTGGTTCATCCTGACTGACATTCGCATCGAACCAATCTACACCAAAGCTAAATTGCGATCGCGCAGCAAATACATACTGGTTACTTCGCTGGGTATATTCTTGAAAAAAGCGCAGGGCAGAAATATTGGTTTTTCCGTTCGCATCCGCACCAGGTGACAGTTTATATGGCCCAATGTTATCAATACCCAACTCAGTTTGGCTTTCCTGACGTGAGAATGACAGCCCGATCGCCAACTCTTGGGTTGGCTTTTGCACCAATGGTTGGCGATAGCCCAATTCGTAAGACCGGGTGTTTGACTGAATATCAAGGACGCTGAATGGTTTTTCAATAACGCGGTTCCATCCCTGGTTAAAATCAAAGGATACAGTGCCATTGCGGGCATTAATCGGCAGTGTGTAATTGAGGTTGATTGTATTACTGCCATCGGTATTGGCGTATCCGACGCTGAGGGTGTCGCCCAAGCCCAGTAAATTGGCTTCTTGCAAATCTATTCCCCGGCGAAAACTGCCCACACTTGGCGATCGCCCATTATCTAGGGTTGCTATCAGCTTAAAGGTATCAGCTTCTTCAATCTCGACTTGCAATACATTAGTTCCTGGATGCACACCTGTTTGCAACTCGGCTGACAGGTTTTGAATCTGCGGATCGAGGCGGAGTAGTTGTAGTTTTTCTAGTAAATGCGGCACGTTCAAGGGTGTTTTGGCACCAAGTAGGATGCGATCGCGAATGTATTGGGTACGCAATCGCTTATTGCCGATAATCTTGATTTCTTGCAGACTACCTTCGATCACCTGAATTTTGATCACCCCAGCTTCTACTGTCTGCGGTACAATCAACGCCCCCGTGGTTACATAGCCATGATCAACATAGAGTTTCGTGATCGCATCTTTGACTTGCAACAACTTGATAAATGTCAGTTTCCGCCCAACAAAAGGAGCTGTGATAGCAGTCAACTGTTCTGGTTTGAAAACTGTACTGCCAACTACTTCAATGCGATCAACCTGAAATCTGGCATTAGGATCATCCTGTCCCGAAATTGGTTGCTCTGGTAGTTTTGGAGGAGGAAGTAATTGATTATTATCTGATGGCTGCGGCAATAGATCCGACCGTAAGGGTCTAACAGGAACATCTTCTAACCGATACATCTGAGGATCAGGAGTTTGGGCGTAGGCGTAGCCCGTCGTAGACATGGCATCCTGATAGTTGCATAATACTCCTGCTAGAACAAACGTCAGAGATTTTAGCCTAACGAGAAAATTTAGAGATGTGTTTAGTGTTTGTGTAGGTCTGATGATAACCATGCTTTATCCATATTTTATTAATTTCTTGCATTTGAAAAAGTGAATGTCAACTTTATAACTACATATAAAAAAAGTGAATGCCAGTTTTTAACCATGTGGCAAGTAAAGATAAATTTTTACCAACATAGTAGGAGTACGCCAAATATTGACAGTCTACATCCTGCCTTCTCCACTTCATAAAGCACAACTATGGATAAAGCGTGTGCTTGCTATTACTTAAGCAAGTAGATTTTTTATACTTATTAGTTTATATAGCTTTGGTTCAGAATTATTTAAATTACGTTATAAAGTAAGTATTTATCAGTCAATTTACTTAAAATAAGAGTAAATTAATGAACTCCATAATCAGTGAAAATAATAAAAGCAACAGCAGTATTTTAATCAATTAAATTAAAAATAGTACTAAAATTTTCCAAGAAATACGTAGAATTGTTTAAAGGAGTTAATATTACTTTGTGACGCTTTGAGATAAGATTATTTTTGTCATAAATATTTATACTGAGATAAAAAGCAATAATGAGTATTTAAATATAATTTATACTGAGTTGGCATAGTAAGAATAAATGATGCTTTTTAATATAATGCGTAGATTAAAGATAAATGTGAGCAGTGATTGTCTCCGTAAATACCTGGATACAAATTTGTCGTTTGCCCTTGGCGTCTCCCATAGAGAAGAGGGGTGAAATGAGCAACCGTACAGAAAGTTATGCTAATGCTGAAACACCTACTACACAGCTAATCTTAGGGTGACACTCTACCGGATACCTGTCTACTTTGGCTACTTTTGACTTTGCCAACAGCATCAATTGTCCATTTGACCCCATTTCACACCAATATGACTTCAGATACCAAACCCATTTTTGATACCCTGGCTGACGAAGGGTCTGCCATCGACTGGAACGGGCTGCTGACCGAAATCCTGGCCGCTTTCGACTGCTCTACAGGTACCATCCATACCCTCGATCAGGACAGCCAGTTATTGCACCTAAAGGCTTACCAGGGCATTCCGGAATTCCTGTTGCCTAAAATGACGGTAATTCCTATCGGCAAAGGGATGGCCGGTGTCGCCGCCGAACGCAAGCGACCCGTACAGACTTGCAACCTGCAAACCGACGAATTAGGAGTGGCCAGACCCTCGGCAAAAGAAACCAAGGTAAAAGGCTCGATCACGGTGCCGCTTATGCTCAATGGCCGATTGCATGGCACCTTGGGCATTGCCAAGCCGGTTTCCTACGAATTTACTCCGAAAGAGGAAGAGACACTGATGGAGATTGGAGAGGACATTAGCCGGAAAATCGTCAGTTAACAGGAGTAGCTAAACGGGTGCCTGGTTTATTTTTTATTACCAAGAATCAAGTCAGATTCCTCTATAGCAATCCTATCTGATTTGTGAAAATTCACAGTGTCGAGATCCCCGACTTCGTAAAAGTTGTCGGGGATCTAACTTTTGACGAATGATTTAGGATTCCTCTAGCTTTACTTTTGACTGGTTCCTAAAGAACTTTGAACTCCATCATTATCAATTGCACTATAACCTTCACTACTCATCAACCCCAACCAAGGGTCAGAATTAGGAGTTAAAAACAATTCGGCGTAGACTTTTTCATTCAATGAATTCACTTCATTTGTCCCATTTCCTTGAATAAACCATTGATGAATCTGGCTATGCAGCATATATTCATTTCTCGCAGTATCCAAAGCCATTGCTGCTTCAAAATTACTTACTACACGCTGCAAACTCTCAGCATTTCCTTTTTGGAAACGTTTAGAACTAATTAACGCAATGCTATTTTTATCTAACTTCGCATCACTTCTATAGAGTTGAGCAATGCGCTGCCATGTCGCTTCATCAGTAATTTTTTGTAAAGATGTTGGATTATTTATAGTAGGAGATATATTCCGTAGCATCGGAGTTTCTGTTGCCATTTTAGTCACTGCAATCATTCCTGCAACTGGAGCGCTGGGTGGTTCATTGCTCAAAGTAAGCATTTCTACCAAACGTGGTGGATTTTGGATGTCTAGTTTTGCTAAATCTGCATTCCATTGCTGTTGAATTGATGCTAAACGTTGACGATGGTAATCACGTAAAAAGTTTTGCCTTGCTGTACCTTGGCGTCTGGTATACTCTTTAATTGCTTTTTCACCATCAACTAACTGTCGCAGAAAAGCTTGAGGGCCATATAACCCCGGTATTGCATCAACAGGATGACCATAACTATCTAAGATATAGTGAATGCTATTGCCTGTAATTGTGCGTTCTAGCTTGCGTCCGTCACCAAAATCTACAGTTACTTTCGGGGCTGAACGCACAGACTGCCAGTGTAAAATATAGTTTTGCCGCAGGTATTTAGATATTTCTGTGTTAGGATACAAGGCGACACGGAAAAAGCGGCTGTTAGCGCAACTTAAATCTTGGTCTAGTCTTCCCAACAATCGTAACGAGAGAATAGGTTTATTACTTGCTTGATCTGCGGCTTTTGCTTGTTCTAAATCAGTGTACCAGTAAAGTTTTGAGGCGTGGCAATCTTTTTGTTGGCAAAGTGTATCTAAAGCTTGATGCATTTGAGATGAGGGATTATCGAGTTCTGTTGCATGGATGTTAAGAAACTTTTCTAATCCATCTAGACCTTGAGCACGGAGTTGAATGGCTTGTTGTAAAAGCTGTGGAGGTTTTGTTGCGGATATTTGAGTACAGGTTGCGATCACAAAGCCTGCACCAACAATAGTAGCGGTAATCGTAGATGTAATAAGCTTTGACATCATACTCAAATTAATTAAAATACTATTGATTTCATGACATATTTTATGCCACCAGAAGTTCCCATTGCGTATTTATATTTAGCCGATGAAAGGCTGATATTAAGACCGCAGGCGGAAAAAAGTTTTATGATTTTTGCACAGATGCTTCCAATAGTAATTAATGAGCCATACTTGATATTATTTGCCTAAAGTCAAAAATAAAGGTAAAGAGGAGAAATACATTAGCTGATTAAACTGTAAATAACAGTAAATACAACTTAGGATGACGTAGTTAATTACTAATTACTTATTTTATTTGGATCGCTAAATTGAGTTACCAGCCAAGCTCCTCCAGAGCATATCAACAACAAAGGTGTTAACCAATCATCCCAACGCACATATAAAGTTTGTGTCTGTCGGCGATAAATTGTATCAGCATGAGTTTCGTAGGTATTATATCCAGATATCCACAAGGTTCTGCCGTGAGGATCTACAAAGGCTGAATATCCTGTATTTGTTGCCCGTGCTGACCATCTATCAGTTTCAATTGCCCGCATGATATCCTGTGCATGGTGCTGGAATGGCATGGATGCAGTGTAATGGGCATCGTTAGAAGAACTGAGGATAAATTGCCCACCCGCAGCAGCTTGACGGCGAAATTGTTCACCAAAAGCAGATTCATAACATATACTAGCGATCGCCCGACCAAAAGGAGTGTCAAATACCTGATTTGCTGAACCCGGAACTTGGTGTGCATCCAGAGGTGATAAGCGTTGGATTATCCCGCCTAAAATTCCTTCAAAGGGAATATATTCTCCCAAAGGCACTAGTTTGGCTTTATCATAGCGGCTGACAATTTCACCCTTACTGTTGAAAGTAAACAAGCTAATTGTATAACTGTCTCCCCGTTCGCCAAAAGCCCCAATCCAAGCAACTACCCCTTTTTTCTTCACTGCTGCGACTAAGGCAGTTTCCATCAAGTTGCGCTGGAAAATGGGTAAGGCTCCTTCTGGGGTGAGGACTGCATCTACACCTTGGTCTGCTAAAGTTAGATACCCATTGGTATAGTTTTCTTGAGCGCGACGAAACCCTTCGGAACTTCGTAAAAGTCGGTTCGGGATGTTACCCTGAACAATCCCCACTTTCAAGGCTGCTTCTAGGGGTTGGGCGATGGGACGGCTATATAAAATAAAACCAATCAGGTGTAAGGTTATTAATAGTCCTGTGGCGATAACCCAATATTTATTAACCAACCGCAGAGGCGCAGAGGACACAGAGGAAATCTTGGCGGACTTGGCCTGTTGGCGGTTCGTCCATCCTTCAGCAATTAAGCCATTCACAGCAACTATTGCTGCTGTCACAGTATTAGGCCCAGAGAGTTGGCCCAGATGTAAAATCACGAGATTGTGCGGACTTTGGGTGTAAGCAAGAGAACTCCACCACAGAGGTCCAGCACTCCATAGACTTTCTAAGGCGCACCAGACTGCTGTACCAATTAATATACGTAGCCACGATTTTTGTCCACCCAGGCGAACCATTACAGCCGCCCAAATAGCAACGAATACCCCTCCCAATACACTGATAAATCCCCAACAAAAAAGGGTAATTGCCAAACTTGGCAACCAAGGAACACCCAACCATGTCATCGGATGAATTCCCGTAATCCAAAATAAGGCGACACCGTGATAACCGATACCCCAGAGGAAAGCCGGGGGGAATTGGTTTTTGCTTTTGGCTGAAGTGACAACTAGCACCCATAAAGGGACTATGGCAATCCAAGCCAATAACCATGCACCTACTGGGGCTACGGTTAGCCCCATTAAAATGCCGCTGGCTAAGGCAATCAAGTAAGGGAGTAAGGCGGTTAACCTCTCCCCCTGCTTTTTATTCTGCTTCTTCTGCATCGACAGCATCAGGTGGAACTATTGCCACTCCGGTAATGGCATCATCTTCGTCTAAACGCTGTACTCTGACTCCAGTTGCCGATCGCGATTGGATAGAAATCGCATTCACCGCTTGCCGGATGATAATACCGCGATTTGTCACCATCATAATTTCATCATCATCATTGTTGACAATGCGTAGGGTTGCCAACTTGTCTTTGGTTTTGCGGTTTTTGAACTTGGTTGCCATTAAACCCTGACCAGCACGATTTTGCAGGCGGAATTGGGCAACTGGTACACGCTTACCATATCCTCCCATTGTAATTACCAAGACCCAAGGGCCAACAATGCCACTGCTAGGCACTTCTGCGGACTCTTCATTAATTTCGGTAATTTCGATATCTTCTGTTTCGATTGTTTCGATATCTTCAATTTCGGTTTCTGTAACTATATCCAAAGTTTCAAGAATTGCTGCAGGGAGAATATCCATACCCACCAGTTCATCTTTGTTTTTGAGTTTCATGGCTTTCACCCCACGAGTTGCCCTACTTAAAGGACGTAGTTGTTCGTGGTTGCACCGGAAGTTAATCGCCATGCCGTTACGAGAACCAATGATTACACTGTCCTCTACTCTAGCGCGTCGCACCCAGCGGAGTTGGTCGCCTTCTTCTAAAGAAATGGCAATCAAGCCATTGGCGCGAATGTGACTAAAGGCTGCCAATTCGGTTTTCTTGATATTGCCGCCCTTGGTGAGCATGACCAGATATTCTTCATTGCTAAACTCGTCAACAGGTACAATCGAGGTAATTTTTTCCTCTTTGGGAATGGGTAGCATTTGGACAATTGGTGTCCCGCGACTGGTACGCGAACTCGCTGGAATTTGATACGCCCTCAGGCAATAAACGACACCACGCTCACTAAAGAATAAAATACTGTCGTGATCGCAGCAAGTCAAGAAATGCTCAATGGTATCATCATCTTTCACCTTGGCTGCGGCTTTACCTCTGGTAGCACGGCTTTGCGCCTCAAAGGTGTTAACTGGCATCCGTTTGATGTAGCCTTGCTCTGTAACCAAAATTATTGCTTTTTCATTGGCAATTAGGTCACGATCATCTAATTCCCCTTCCCCTGGTAAAATCACCGTGCGGCGGGGTGTGGCAAAGCTAGTTTTCAGTTGCCCGACTTCAGTTTCGATGATTTCCAGCACTCTCTCCCGGCGGGCCAAAATATCTTGTAAGTCGGTAATTTTCGCTTGTAATTCTTCGTGTTCCAGACGAATTTTGTCTGCTTCTAAGGCAGTCAACCGCCGTAATTGCATCTGCAAAATCGCATCTGCTTGCACTTCCGAAAGTCCGTAAGTTGTGATCAACTCACCTTTGGCTGTGGGCGCATCGGGGGCATGGCGAATCAAGACAATAATCGGATCTAACTGGGACAGGGCAATCAATAACCCTTGGAGGAGATGATCGCGTTCTTCGGCTTTCCGTAGTTCGTAACGGGTGCGTCTGGCAATGGATTCGATGCGGAAATCCAAAAAGACGCTTAAGAACTGCTTGAGGGTGAGTACCTGGGGTTCGCTATTCACCAACGCCAGCATGTTCGCCCCAAAGTTGGCTTGCAGTGGTGTTTGCTTGTAGAGGTTGTTCAGAACGACGCGGGGATAAGCATCACGCTTGAGTTCGATGACAATTCTCATCCCGTCGCGATCGCTTTCATCACGGATATCTGCAATCCCCTCTAGCCGCTTTTCATTCACCATTTCGGCGATTTTTTCAATCAGCGCCGCTTTATTGGTTTGATAGGGCAATTCGGTGATGATAATTGCTTCTCTATCTGGGCGTCCCCGCTGTTCAACGGTTTCAATGTTAGCTACACCACGCATGGTGATCGAACCACGCCCAGTGGTGTAAGCTTCTCGAATGGCAGATGTCCCCAAAATCTGCGCCCCAGTCGGAAAGTCTGGGCCGTGGACATACTGCATTAATTCGAGATCGGTGATTTCTGGATTGTGGATTACAGCCACCAAAGCATCAATTAATTCGCCCAAATTGTGCGGCGGAATGTTGGTTGCCATGCCCACGGCAATCCCAGAGGAACCGTTGAGCAACAACTGGGGAATCCGCGCCGGTAGCACTGTTGGTTCTTGCTGGGAACCGTCGAAGTTATCGGCAAAATCTACAGTTTCTAATTCGATGTCGTGCAGTAGACCGGCACTAGTTAAAGCTTGCAAGCGGCATTCTGTGTATCGCATTGCCGCCGGCGGATCGTTGTCTACCGAACCAAAGTTACCATGTCCGTTAACTAAGGGCGATCGCATGGAAAAATCCTGCGCCATCCGCACCAAGGCATCATACACTGCCGTGTCGCCGTGGGGGTGATATTTACCCAACACTTCCCCCACTACACGGGCGCATTTCTTAAACGGGCGATCGTGGAGCAGACCTAGCTCGTGCATTGCGTAGAGAATGCGACGATGCACAGGTTTTAGACCATCCCTGGCATCTGGCAACGCCCGACCCACTATCACGCTCATGGCGTATTCCAGATAAGACTGCGACATTTCGGTTCGCAAGTCTATCGGGATAATCCTCTCCTGTGAGGTTGTCATAACCTAAAAATCTCCAAAAATCGTAGATTTTAGCTTTTTTATTCAATAAAGCGCAAAATTATTCTAAATTGCTCTTGAATAATTGCCAGAATTTGATACAATCCTAGCATATATAATGCCTTTTTTTGCCTGAATAACTAACCTAAATATCTAGTTAATAAAGGGTATAATAAATCACAATATAGAGGCTCTTGGCTAGTTAAAGGCTTTATAAGCTCTTACTTTTATAACCGTTATTTAGCAAAAATTCTGAGGATCTGATGACTTTCCAACAACTAGAAATAGGTGACTACTTTCGGATACCTGGTATGAGTGACCGTTGCGTATATAGAAAGGCTAACAGTTCACATTGCAGCCTAAACGCTTTATTACAGCCAATCCGAGCAGAAATAAAAGTTACACCGCTTACTTTTGCAGAGATTACTAACTATTTTGCGCTCAAGCAAGAATTCCTTCAAAGTCTCAGGCGATAAAGGTTTTACGTTTTTCTTAACACTCAAGCAGAAGTTGGTTTTTTTTCGATGAGGCGATGCCTACAGTGGTCACTGGACTTGTACTGAGCATCTCGGCTTTTCTACGAGACGCTACGCGAACGCTCGATGGAGCCGCAGTCGAAGTAGCTTTGTCGTACCTCTACGGGGTCTTGCTAGCAAGAGCATCTCGTAGAGAAGTGCGGCAAGCTACGCTTCCTGATTGAGTACAATTTCAAGCGTTTGTGACAGTTCATCAATCGAAAAGGAGTTTTACAGTTAGGACATTTTTGTTAACAAACGCAACTGATGGCTCACGCCCAATACCACAGGATATTTTAACGTAAAGGAGAGCAAATTTTGGCAGCAGTCCGAGTCCGCCAGCATGTTAATCCACTTGGTAAAAAGTATCAAACACCAGCAAGTCCCCTTGACTGGGAAAAAATTTATGCAAAGCCAAATCAACCACTACATTTAGATATTGGCTGCGCTAAGGGACAGTTTTTGATGAATATGGCCAAGATAGAACCAAACTGGAATTATCTAGGCTTAGAAATTCGGGAACCGCTGGTGGGGGAGGCGAATAAGTTGCGTTTTGAGTTAGGTTTAACAAATCTGCATTACTTGTTTTGCAATGTGAATAACTCACTGCATTCACTTTTATCTTCCCTCCCTCCAGGAAGTTTACAACGCGTTACAATTCAATTCCCCGATCCTTGGTTTAAAACCCGCCATGCTAAACGTCGTGTAGTCCAACCAGAATTAGTGGCAGACTTAGCCAGTTATCTTGCGGTTGGTTCGGTTGTATTTCTGCAATCAGATATGGAATTTGTCGCTGTGGAAATGCGCGATCGCTTTGCTGCTCACCCAGCTTATCAGAAAATGGGTGCTGGAGAATGGCTAGCTGAAAATCCGCTACTAGTGCCCACAGAACGGGAAACAAGCGTCCTATCGCGAGGTGAACCTGTTTATCGGGCTTTATTTGTCAGGCGAGAAATTGTGAATGAGGAGTAGTAACAGCGCGATCATGTAGCACCACAAACGCCAAGTTTGACTTGGTTTTGTAGAGATTGCATGATGGAGGCAGAAGGCACAAATGCAAACAACATTAGCTTTTTGTATCTTTTTATTACTAACCCTTGTTAATTATCGAGATTTGCTTGTTGTTAGAGATTGCCTATCAACCAGCAAACAGCAAACTTTTCGTGACATAAATGTTTTAGTTAATAGTAAAAACTTCTTAAAATATTCAATTTGAATTGGTATACCAGAGTTTATATAGGACTCATATTTGATTTTGGAAATACACGTAGTGCGTTATGCCTCTGGCTAACGCACTATCCCAAGGTTTTGGTACCGTATTCTCGGCGATAACACACCCTACAGATGAATGGCACTTACTAAATCGCTGGATTTAGATCCCCGACTTCTTGAAGAAGTCGGGGATCTAGGCGGCAACTTTTGCTTAAGCAAGTACCATTCCACCCTATATATATTTAGATTTTTTCACGCAATCAAATCGGATTGCTATAGTTTGAGTAGCTCTTACATACCCTTACAAAAAATAGGGATAACAAAAAATTTTAATTTTTTAGTGACATAAAAGTTACATCTTTATCTCATTTATAATTCTTACAATTGAGTTAAGTAGTTTTTTATTTTCATAAAATAAGGAGATATTAGGCAATTAAACTGCTTAGTATTTCAGCCTAAAAATCGTCGAAAGTTAACAGGAAAATGAACATGGAAAGGAAAGAAAGAAAGTATAACGGTCAAATTGAAATTAACGATTTGATTGATGATGCAGTAAAAAATGCGGTGGCACGACGGAACCAAGGTTTAGATTCAGAAAATGCTTTGTCTGACGAAGAAGCAAAAAACGTTGCAGGTGGAATATCAGCATTAGTGGTTCCCACAATAGTTGGTAAGTTTCCTATTATTACTTTAGGAATTGTAGCAAATCCTACTCTAGCTGAGTCTTAATAAATATTCTCTCCACTAGAGGCTCAATTCATGGAAGACATTGTTGTGGATAAAACTACACTTTGCCCCAGTGCTAGACCAAAATCTGAGGATAGTGTGGTTTTCGGAATCATCAGTGGAACAGTTGCAGAACCCCGTGTAGCTTATCTTAAACAACCCATACTTATCACTGATGAACTAATAGCAAAAGCTAGTCCAATTACACCTGCTGAAATTTTTCGGACGGCGGCACCTTGCGCTATTAAGGGTTGTCAGCATTTTGATGGCAACGATTGTCGTCTAGCAATGCGAATTATAGAAAAGTTACCTGCAATAGTAGAAGAATTACCTCCCTGTTCTATACGCCGAGATTGTCGGTGGTGGCAGCAGGAAGGCAAAGCAGCTTGTATGCGTTGTCCGCAAGTTATTACAGATAACTACAACGCATCTGAGCTAGCAGTTAAGGTGGCGACACCAACATCTGATTAGAACAAATCAAAGCTCAATCTTTTTCAAAAAACTTATTGCAATAAAAATCTTCACAAGGAGAAGATAATGTCGCTAGAAAATGTTCAAGCCTTTTATGCAAAGCTAGCAAATGACGAAGCTTTCCGCACTCAAATTAAAGGAGTTACAAGTAATGACGAATGTAGCCAATTTGTTCAAGGTGCTGGCTACGATTTTACCCAAGAAGAGTTTGAAGAATATACAACTCAATTGTTAGAATCAACTGCTGACGAAGGTGAACTCAGAGATTTAAATGAAAAAGAATTAGAAGCCGTTTTTGGAGGATTTGTTGGGAAATTCTTTTTCCCTTGGTGTCCACCTATTCATAAGCCACCTATTGTTCAGCCTCTGTATGGGGTGATTCTGTCGCCAAGTACAAGTTAAGGAACCTCCATTGCTGACAATTACAGTTTAGGTTTCTGAGGACGGATGTATCTCCATCCGTCCCTTCACAGATGACTTAATTGAGGATATTTAAATGACCTATCGCCGAATTAGTTATGCAGTTTGGGAAATTACATTAAAATGCAATCTAGCTTGCCAGCACTGCGGTTCTCGTGCTGGTCATACAAGGGCGAACGAACTTTCTACAGCAGAAGCCCTTGACTTAGTCAGACAAATGGCGGAAGTAGGAATCACTGAAGTAACCATAATTGGTGGTGAAGCGTTTCTGCGTCCTGACTGGCTAGAGATTGCTCAAGCAATTACCAAAGCTGGGATGCTTTGCGGTATGACCACTGGAGGTTATGGTATCACTCTGGAGACAGCACGCCGGATGAAGGCAGCGGGAATTAGCGTGGTATCCATCTCAGTTGATGGTTTAGAAGCAACTCACGATCGCCTCCGTGGTAGACAAGGCTCTTGGCAATGGGCGTTTAAGACTATGAGCAATCTCAAGGAAGCAGGTATTCGCTTCGGCTGCAACACTCAAATCAATCGTCTTTCCGCACCAGAATTTCCTCGTATTTACGAGCATCTGCGCGACGCCGGAATCTTCGCTTGGCAAATTCAGTTGACTGTACCGATGGGAAATGCAGCAGATAATAGTGAGATTCTGCTGCAACCTTATGAATTACTAAATGTATATCCCATGATTGCTCGTGTTGCTCAACAGGCAAAGCGCGAAGGAGTGCAGGTACAACCGGGAAATAATATCGGCTATTACGGCCCCTATGAGCGACTGTTACGGGGAGGAGATGCTTGGTCGTTTTGGCAGGGATGTAGTGCTGGATTGTCTACTTTAGGCATTGAAGCTGATGGTGCGATTAAAGGTTGTCCCTCACTGCCTACTACCGCCTACACTGGAGGCAACATCCGCGACTATTCACTGCGGACAATTATTGAAGAAACTGAGGAATTGCGGTTTAATTTGGGGGCTGGTACTCCCAAAGGAACAGAACATTTGTGGGGTTTCTGCAAGTCTTGCGAATTTGCTGAACTATGTCGTGGTGGTTGCAGTTGGACTGCTCACGTTTTCTTTGATAAGAGAGGTAACAATCCTTATTGTCATCATCGCGCCCTCACTCAGGAAAAAGGCGGTATTCGAGAGCGGGTATATCTCCAGCGTCGTGCAGATGGGAATCCCTTTGATAATGGCGAGTTTGCTCTGATTGAAGAACCGATTAATGCTCCTTGGCCAGAAAACGATCCACTTCATTTTACTAGCGATCGCATTCAATGGCCAGAAGGTTGGGAAGAAGAACCAGAGTTAGTTCCATCCTTAGTTAGTTCTAAATCTCATTCAGATAAATAATATGTCAAGTGATTTTATCCCTCCACAAGATACAACTATTACCCATATTGACCAATCTCAGAGTCAGGTAGAGCCTCTACAAACCCTGTTACCTCGTTCAGCTTGGAATAGTCAGTTAGATTATTTGCGACTGATTTTTAGAGCTAAGAAGGCTTTAGACCGAATTGAGAAGGAAGCTGGTATTTTTAAAAGTTACAACTAATTGATTAAAACCTATGACATTTATCTTAAATTCCCAGAGTGTTTTTGATTATTTACTTGAAAAAGGATTATGTAATCAATCCGAGCAACCACCTATTAAGATAGAAGCAGTTGCAGCTAAAAACTTTAATTTATTAGTTACTTTGTCAAGCGATCGCAAACTTCTTGTTAAACAAGAACGACACAATCAGGAAGGGAAAGCGGCTGGTAAATTTTTAAGTGAGTGGCGAATTCAAGAGTTTTTACAACGATTTCCACACCTTGGCAACTACCGCTCATTTTTACCAGAGGTGCTGCATTTTGATAGAGAAAATTCCATTATTGTTTTCAGATATTTGGATGATTATTGGGATTTAATGGATTTTTATACCAAGGAAAAAAGCTTTTCTACAGAAATCGCTACGGCAATTGGTAATATTTTAGGGACTATCCATCGTGATACTTTCAACCGCCAAGAATATCAGGAATTCTTTTCTAAAAATTCAGATAATTTCATGGCTGATCAAGTATCACATTTAGTTCGGAGATTAGAACGGGTTGAACCGGAAATTTTTGGTCTAGTTCCTGGCGATGGGTTAAAGTTTTTTGCTTTATATCAACGTTATGACAGTTTGGGGCAGGCGATCGCCCAATTGGGTAATGCTGTAACACCCTCTTGTCTCACCCACAATGATTTGAAACTAAATAATATTCTCCTATACAAAGATTGGCAGGATTCCAGTAATAATATTGTGCGGCTAATTGATTGGGAACGCTCGACTTGGGGAGATCCAGCTTTTGATTTGGGAACACTTATTGGCAGCTATGTACAAATCTGGCTTGCTAGCTTGATTATCAGTAATTCTTTGAGTATTGAAGAGTCTCTACGCTTGGCAATAACACCTTTAGAACTACTTCAGCCTTCAATTGGTACATTAACCCAAGCTTATTTAAACACTTTTCCAGAAATTCTAGAACACCACCCTGATTTCTTGCAGCGGGTGGTACAATTTACCGGTTTTGCTTTGATTCAACAGATTCAGGCGATGATTCAATATCAAAAATCTTTTGGCAATATGGGGATTGCTATGCTTCAGGTTGCTAAGACCTTATTAAGCCGTCCTGTACAATCGATGCCAACAATTTTTGGTGCTGCTGCTGTTGAGTTCAATCATCTGAGTAATTCTGCTGTTTAAATCATTTTCTTATTACTAAATAAGTAGTTATGCAATTATTAAATTCTCCTCAAACTCATCTAGAGACTGGATTAACTGGGCAATTACTGGATGTTCTGCAAGATATTGTTCGGAAAATAGAGATAAAATCTAATTTCTCCATCCACCATCCAGATTACAAACCTTTGGAATTACCATCTGAGGCAGTTGAACGTTTTCAGAAGATGCCAACCCAGATGCAACAGAAATATCTGAGTCTGCAATTGCGGAGTTTTCTTTACGGTATCTATTACAACGGTTCTATGCAAAGTACGTTGGCACTAGATGGGCAGGGAAATGGTTTACCGTTAGATTTAGAAAATAATACTTTTTTAGGGGTAGATATAGGCTTTTATAAGCGATTGCATGAAAGTAATTTTGGAGAGGGTTACTTTGACCGTGGTTGGTCTGTTTTGAGAGAAGAAAGTGATGGCAGTTTAGCTGTGACTAAAGGCGGTTTGAGGCTGCATATTGAACGGAATAAGCATCTTCAACCTACTGAAGTGGCAGCTGTGGTAGGTGATTCTGTGGCTATCAAGATGCCGAAGAATCGAGTAAAAAATGGATTTTATATGGCAGTTAGCAATGCAGGCTTCAGTCGTATTGAAGATGTGAAAATTCAGCCTGTAACTGTACGAATCTATTTCAATGTAACTCCTGAAGGTGCTGTTGCAGTGATGGGGAGTTTGACACAGACGCTGGATGAGTTGGCAATTCCCTTCAGCTTTAAGGTTTTGTACAATCCCAAAGAATACCAACGCTACGATTCAGGGGTGCTTTACTTTGACAAGAGAGACTATGAAGTTGTTAGGCAAGTCTTAAAAACTGTTTATCAAGAACACCAATTGCATTTTAAGTCAGAAATTCCTTTATTTACCAAACAACTAGTACTAGGGTTAGGGCTGGCAGAAGAACCAAACCAAAAATTTGCTGTTCAAGAAAGTTTTGGCATGAATCGCTGTCAAATTGTAGCAAATGGGTTGTTAACAGCTTGGTATCAAGAAGATAACTCAACTGAAGGGCGAATGCAGGCTATCTGTGAACAATTTTCTCATTTGGGAATCGAATTACATCGTTCATATCTTAATGCCAATTCAGAAGATATTTATTAGTAGTTCCATTGGTTAAGGGAAATAAACTGATTAGCTAGGCTATAGTCTGATGCTTCGATGTTGGCGATGGACTTAACGATACTCAGGTAGCTCATGCTCTTTAATATGTCAGGGTGCTGGTAGACTGCTAGAATACCGGGATGATTTGGGTTTGCTTTGTGGAGAGTCTGGAAGTCATCGCAGTTGCGAGTCAGTAACACACGCTTTTCAAGTCTTGCATAGTCAAGTACAACTGAATCAGGCTTGCTCATCAAACCTGCTTCGTTGACTGTTATAACATCGTGATCTGCACTCTGTAACAAATTGACTAAACGTTTTGCCTGGGAGTCTTCATCAATGAGTAGTTTTAGGCTCAAGGGAGACTCCTTGTTGTTCAAGGCGGTAACGCTCCTCTTGAGCTTCCAGCTTCAGAAGTTCTTGGTGATTTTCGCAATAGCGAACAGCTTCCTCGATCGCAGCAAGGGGGAGGTTCCAATTATCTGCTGCCTCTTCTATTGACATTTGGTTAACAACCATATCTTGCCAAACAGTCGAGGCAAGTAATTTTCGCCCTTTAATGTAAAATTGCCGCCGCCAGGGGTGAGGGCGTTCCACCAGATATTGCCAGTCGCCTGTTTGGGGACATTCAAGTTCTGGGATAAGTAGGCGAACTTGCCCTTCTGGGGTGTGGAGAAACAGTTGAGTGCCGGGACGCATGTGGCGCTTGAGAGTAACCATTAGGTCGATGGAGCGCAGGATTGTTTCTTTTGTATTAGGAGCAGCGATCGCATCACGTAGCCAGTTTAGCTTTGCTTCTTGTTCTGGAGTAATGTTGAAGTTCTGTCGCTTGGTTTCTACCGTTTCTGGATTAGATGATATCGGTGTGGTCATGTTACCTCATATCTAAGAATCAGTTTGGTAAGTACAATATGAGTATATCAGACTCATAAAATTGATATAATTGATGCGATCGCATTTTAGCAATGCAACCATTTAATATCTGTTGAGCAGCCTAGAGTTTGGATGCCAACGTAGAGCGTTTGCCACTCTCAGAGATTGACGAGAGAGCAGATGTAAGAGCGGCTGTGGAAAGCGATCACGCACTTTGCGGCACATTTCACCTGAGTGAGACAGATATGTAACGAATAGCATGGGGTTTGCTGCTGTCAGAATGAAATAGCCCTAAATTTTTATCGTTCAGTTCAAGAGGCTTCTTGGGCTGATTTTTTGTGGCTTTTGGTTAGTGAAAAATCTATAGAGACATAACTGTTTTAAATTTGTCTATCGTCAAGCTCATTTATTTCTACAATCTACTACAAAAAATAGATTTATTCCATAAATAACCGGCTATTTTTATCTAAATCTGTAACTTTTATGGTCTTTTAACTCTGTTGAAATGTCTAGGCATATTCAAATCTTTTTAATAGGATGTAATCAGGAAGCAAACATGACTATTTGATTCCTAATCAATTCCACAATTTAATTGGAGAAAAAAATCAAATGGCTAATATTACAGTTAATGATATCAAACCCACTGGTGTTGAATTGTTTGCAGATTCTGAAAGCTTCATGGAGGAGCTAAGTAATGATGAATTTCTGGCAGTCTTAGGAGGTAACGCTGAGAAAATATGGCCTCTCTATAACACAAAGCACGAAGTTGTCTCCTATGTTGACGTTCCATGACTAGCGTCTAAACTTCCTTTGTGTGAAAGTCCTGGCTTTAAGCCACAAAGCTAGTCATTAAATCAAGGTAAGCAGATATCTGCTTACCGCTTTTGTTGTTTCTTATTGTTTCCTTTATCTAGGGAGATGGGAGACAAGAATCAAGGTTTAGCAAAGCTTCAACTGGCTCCGTTTGCTGATTAAGCCATTCAACGCTAGTAGATACTTTTTTAGCTTATCTGCTTTGCATACTAATTAGATATCCAGCAAAACTTTCTGATGAGTATCAGATGGCTATTCGCTCAGGATGTTTAAAGATTGGGACTTAAGCATTAAGATGATAAGTTAAACGGCTTTACCGTTCAATTCGACCCTGCTAACAACTTCAAGTTGCTTAATTTGCTGCTTCAGCCATACAGCAAACAGATCGGAAAGAATTTGATAGCGCAGCTTATTATTCAACTCCGGTTGAATAATCTCCTCAACTAAAATTAGGTGTACTCCCGAAGATGTCACGATGGGTTTGAGAACCTGGGGAGGCGTAGCAGCAAAGACAGCAGCAGAAATTTCCGGCTTCACTTCCTGGCGGCGCACTATCCCTCGATATCCTCCTTTGCGGCGTAATTCTATGTCCTGGATATATTTGTGAGCAATATCATAAAAACTCATCTCGCCTTCCTTAATCGCATAGAAGATTTCTATCGCCAAGTCTTCATCATCCAGAACAACCTCATACATGACCACACCAGTATAATCTAATTGATTTTCAAAGAAATAGGGTTCAACTTTATCTGCAAACAGATGAGCAGCTAACTTCCCAGAAATGACGGTACTGTAGACAATTTCTTCATAATCATCTATAGAAAGGCTATGTTTTTCCAACCATCCCCAGGTATCATCAGCACTAATAAGTTTGTTCATTAACCGTATTTGGTCTGCTGCTTTTTGCAATTCTTCAGTCTCTACTTTTATACCTGCCTCAGCTGCGGCATTTCCAATAATCTTGCGGGTAACAATTCCCTCAATGAACTCAGGAATTTTGCAAGATAGCTTGACTTGAGAAAGAATATCTTCGTTGGTAATGGTAATATGTTGAGACATGATTTTTCTCTTATGTAGATAGACAAAATCAAACGTGAAATCCATAGATGCTAGATTTGAGGAGGCAGAGCCTCCAAGCAACGCATTTTTATGCAGATCAGAGGAACGATATATTAGCTGCAAAGCATATAAATAGACGCCCTACAATTTCACCCCACCCTGTTGCAATTGCTTAAACGGATCAAGCAGAAAATCAATAATCCGACGCTGACGCACAATTACCTCAGCTGTCGCCGTATCCCCAGGACGCAGGGCAATACATTTATTAGCTGAGGGAATACAATTTTGTTTTAGGGCAATTTCCAAGTCATAAGCTGCTACCTTTCCATTAGATGTTTCCACCTCTATGGTAGTAGGAGAAATCTCTAACAATTCTCCTTCCAGTACGCCATAATCCTGAAACGGATAAGCATCAAACTTTAACTTGACTGGTAATCCTTTCCGCAAAAAACCACTCTCCGTTGTCGCCATTTGCGCCCGAATTATTAAAGGCGAACCTTGGGGTGCAATCTCCGCAATCATTGCTCCAGGCTGCACTACAGACCCAGCCCGTTGTATCGGTAACTGAAACACTCTACCATTTACGGTGGCTCTTAACTCTCGTTGTCCTAACTGAAACTTTAACGAGACAATCTGACTCTTGCTCTGAGCAATTTCTGCCTGAAGCGTAGTAATTTCTGTCTCCAAATTCTTCTGTTGTTCGTCGATTTTTAGCAGAGCTAGCTTGCTGGAACGAGTTAAGGTCTGATAACTCCTTTCTTGTTCTTTCAGTCGCAACTGTGCCTGTTCAATATCTGCATTTGCTTGCCGAATAGTCCGCTTATAACTACTCTGTTGTTCTACCAAACGTAATTTAGCCTGCTGAATATCTGACTGATTTTGTTCGTATAATTGTTGCTTGTCTTTAGCTATATCTTGCTTCTCCACAACATTAATTTCTGGAACAACCCCTGACTGCCAAAGACTGCGATAGCGTTCAACTTCCCGCTCGGTACTTGCTAAACTACTGTTTACTAACTTATTAGCTGTTTGACTATGCTCAAGAGTTTGCCGTGCCTGATTGACTTGAGCTAATTTTTCGTCTTTTTGTAAGTCATAGGAATTTCTAAGAGCATTTATATTTTGTCGCGCTTGGTCAATTTGAGCTTCCTTTTCTAACTGTTGAGATTGGTTTTGTTGCTGTTGAGTTGTCAAAGATACAACTAACTGACTTTTAGATGAATTTAACTGAGAAAGTCGATTTAATTGTCCCTCTAACTTCTCCTGTGCTTGCCGCATTTCTGCCTTAACTAATTCTGATTCCAACACCAATAAAGTCTGCCCAACTTTAACTGAATCACCTTCCTTTACCCGAATTTCGGCAACAGTACCTGCCACAGCAGCATCCAGCCTAACCGTCTTTCCCTTTGGTTCAAGTCGCCCTCTTGCCGTACCCGTTTCATCCACCTTAGATAGCATCGCCCAAGGTAAAATGATCGACACAAATACCACCAAAAAATACAGTAATCCTCTTGTCCAAACCTGGGGCAAGCTATCAAGTAAATCCTTGGTTGCGTAAGCCCAATCATCAGTGGATCTAGCTGGTGTTTGTTCGCTTAAAATTTCCTCGCCCTGTTCTACCTCATAGATTTGGGTTTGAACCCTTCCATTTAATGTGTTTGGCATAATTTTTCCTAATATCAATTTTGGATTTTGGGAATGGGGAGACAAGAAAAGCTTCCTATTTTTCCTCTTCTTTCACCCTGCAACATCCATCTGCTGATGATTGAGATAAAAATAATGTCCTCGCTTTGCCATCAACTCTTGGTGAGTCCCACTCTCAACCAACACGCCGCGATCCAGCACCAAAATCAAATCTGCATGACGCACAGTTGAAAGACGATGGGCGATTACTAAGGTGGTTCTGTCCTTAAGAATGGTATTTAAATTCGTCTGAATAATCCTTTCTGACTCTGCATCCAGATGGGAAGTCGCCTCATCCAAAACCAACAACTTAGGATTACCTAACAACGCCTTAGCGATCGCAATTCTTTGTCGCTGTCCTCCAGACAACATCCCCCCTCCTTCACCAATCTGGGTTTCATAACCCATAGGCAACTTTTTAATAAACTCATCAGCACCCGCCAATCGCGCCGCCTCAATAATCTCTGCTAAAGTTGCCCCAGGATGTGCCAAGCTAATATTTTCCCGAATCGTTCCGCCAAACAAAAAGGTATCTTGGTCAACTACCCCAACTTGTTCGCGTAGAGAACGCAACGAAAGATTGGTAATATCATGCCCATCAATCAAGACTTTGCCATCTGTGGGAGGATATAACCCCAAAACCAGCTTAGAAATCGTGGTTTTCCCCGAACCACTGCGTCCCACTAAGGCAACCATTTGCCCGCTATGTACTTCAAAACTGAGATTTTCCAAAACATTAATATCGCTTTCAGGGTGATAGCGAAACGTCACGTTATCAAAGCGAATGTTACCTTGAATAGGTGGTAAAGATTGCCGCGCCTGGTGCTGCAAATCCTCTTCTGGTTCCGCATCCAATACATCATTAATGCGTTCCACCGCAATCACCACTTCTTGCAATTGATTCCACAAAACTGTTAATCGTTGGAAGGGTCTAATAATATTTCCCAGCAACATATTAAATGCTACCAATTGCCCAATGGTTAACTCGTTGTGAATCACTTGGTACGCCCCAAACCACAGCAAGACAGTAGTTACCACTGCTTCAATTGTGTTGCTGAATATTTGCAGGCGATTGCTGATAATTTGCCCGGAAAAGTTAGTTTTTATTTCCTTACTTAATAACTCTTCCCAATGCCAACGCACTGTCTGTTCCACGGCTGTAGATTTAACTGTTCGCACACCAGAAAGGGCTTCAATCAGATAGCTACTTTCATTAGCAACAGCATTAAAGATTTCTCTAGAAATCTTTTGTAAAAAAGGTGTGGCAATCAATGCTAGCAGGAAAAAAGGCGGTACAATCACCAACACCAATAACGCCATTTTCCAGCTGTACCAAAACATCAATCCTAAATAGATAAAGACAGTGACTAAATCCAGCAGGATGGATAACGCCTCACCGGAGAGGAAGCGTTGAATTTTGCGGTTTTCCTGTACACGAGAGATAATATCCCCCACATAACGGGACTCAAAGTAACTCAAGGGTAGCCGCAGGGTATGGCGAATAAATCCTACAATCAGTGCTAAATCCAGCTTATTGGCCGTGTGGTCTAACAGATATTGCCGCAACCCTGTCATCGCCACCCGGAATAAACTAAAAATCAGTAACCCTAACCCCACCGCTGTTAAGGTTAGTTCAGAACGCTGCACCACTACGCGGTCTAAAATTAACTGGGTAAATAAGGGAGTAACAAGTCCAAATATCTGGATAAATAAGGAAGCAACAAACACTTCCAGCATTACTAAAGAGTGAGGCTTGATCAACTCAAAGAATTGCCAAAAGGGAGTAGAAGTTTCTTTGGTATCCTTGAGCATGGCTGTCGGTTGCAGCAGCAATGTGTAACCAGTCCAGTTGGCTTTAAATTCGGCGTGGCTAAGGCTGCGTTGCCCGATCGCAGGGTCGGCTACAATAACGTGTTTGGGAGTAATTTCGTAGACAACAATGTAATGCTTGCCTTCCCAGTGGGCGATCGCAGGCAATTTTTGCTTCGCCAATTGGTCAAGACTCGCCTTCACAGGTCGTGTGGCAAACCCAATACTTTCCGCCGCCGCCGATAACCCCCGCAGTGACGAGCCATTGCGGTCAACATTGGCGATATCCCGCAGGCGATTTACACTAAAGTTTTTCCCCCAATAGCGAGACACCATCACTAAACAAGCTGCACCGCAATCCGATCCACTCTGTTGGGCAAAAAACGGATAGCGCCGAATCACCCGCTGTAATAAATGCCCCACTCGCTGCGTGGAGTTGGGAAAATAGGCTTTGCTAATCTTTTTCTGGCGTGGCTCTACTGCTGGCGTTGACAAAATCTTAGTTTCATGGAACCGTTTTGAGTCAGATGGTAATACTGGCAGGTTATCTGAGTCCACTTGTTGGGGATTACGAGATAGCGCCTTAGCCCACAAATGCTCACGAATTTGGGGATATTTAGCCATCAATGGCCACAAAACCTCACCCGGAATAAAACACAGTTGCAAGTTTACTGAAGCCCTTGCTCCATAAGGTTTGAAGTCAACTTCCTTGAACAATGTAAATTCCCCAAATGAGTCTCCCGCCTCCAAAGTGGTGATTAACTCATCAGCGCTAGAGAGCAACCTGACCTTACCAGCGATCGCAATATATATACCCGATTCAACATCGGTTCCTTGCCAGAATTTGCCGACTTTCGGGTTGATAAATTTAACTTGTTGAAGACAGTGTTGAAATTCCTCTGTCGAAAGAGAATAACCCAGAGTATCGTTGAACTGTTGCAGAGTTACTAACTGAGCGGATATATCTTGCGCCATGAATGTCTAAATCTTTTCCTAATTTGGCAAAGTTAATAGGTAAAAAGTCGGTATTATCTGGAACAGCTGCCGATTTGAGGTCAGCAATCAAAATTTTGGAACCTTGAGCCTGTTCAGTGCTGTTTTGTTCAGCATTGTTAGGTTTTGGTAGTGTAGATAATCCCATCTGTTTGAGCAGTCGCTTGATGTGGCGATCGCTTACCTCAATCTCAAATTCTTTTGCTAGATGTTTCCCAAGCCAGTTAGCTGTCCAGCGGCGAAAAGCATAGCCATGATCGCGGGGACTACTGTTAATTAATTCTTTCAAACGCTCTAAATATTGATCATTCACAGCCTTCGGGCGACCAATGGGGCAATCTTGCCATTGATGCGCCATCCCAGTTCGGGCTATGTGTGTCCAATGTCGTGCTGTTGCTGCACAACATCCCAAAGTTTGACAAATCTCCCTTTGAGTTTTTCCCTCATCTGCCAACAACATGATTTCAATTCGTTGGCGGTAGGATTCAAGTAAACTTTTGCACAAATTTTGTAGTAGCAGTTTCCGCTGAAACGCTGTTAAATACTTCCCACCAGATGCACTTAAGTAGTTGGTTTCAGGTTTCGTTTGGCAGTCAGACATAAACATAAAATTGCTAGTTTGATAGACGCATAAATGTCTTGCGCTTAACAACTTGTCAAGCACTTAAAAACAAATCTATTGAAGCGCTAATTATTACTCTAATAGCGCACATTGTTTGATGTATTACATGTATTGTATGTTATGCATTTATCAAGCTACAAATCATATATGTAAATTCCGTAAATTAATTGCTAAATTTTCATGAAATGTTAGGCTAAATCCGATAATCCAGTATTATCACTGTACATTTTATTTACAATTACAAATATTTTTGTAATTCAAAAGGATATATAGCAGTCCTAAATCATTCGTGAAAAGTTAGATCCCCGACAACTTTTACAAAGTCGGGGATCTAGACACCGCAAATTTGAACAAAATCAGGTAGGACTGCTATATACAGCTAATACCAATCTTGAACAAGAATGCTGCACATACAGAGATCCTCTAAATCTCCCTCAAAAAGAGGGACTTAATGACTATTGACTACAGTTTTGCCTCCGTGTGCTTGGACACACTTTTTGGCGATCGCGAATGTTTCCAACATTGTCCGCACGTTGGAAAGGGTGAAATAGTCGCTTTTGGTCTTCTTTAGGAATGTTAATTCCCTAATCTTGAATGCGGAAATATTACTGTTTTTCCTGACAAATTAGTTCAAAGCGCACTATGCCGCCCGGTAGTGAATACTTAATAGCATTGCTAAGTCAATTGCCCAAAATGTGCAACAGTAAGCTTTCATTCCATAGTTGTAATACAGGTTCTGTACATGATTTTTTTTCACTTGTGAAAAATCTGGGTTAAGTATTCCTTAGGACAAATTTTAGATTATAAGGAAGAACAGATTATGGAAATTCAACTCTCAACCTGGGAGATTCAGGCAATTCTACAGGGAGCATCCCACTTTTTTGCATGTTATTGCGAGCGAAACGAAGAGAAGCAATCGCAAAATCCTCTAACTAAGGGTGAGTCCATGCGATTGCTTGTCTGCGACACGCTGCGCGAACATCGTTCCTCCTTGCAATGACAGTTATTCTCTCGCCGCAAAATAAAAACTGGGATGCACCCAATTCTATAGGGCTGTCAACAGATTTTGCAGCTAATCAAGAGTAGCAAATATTATCGCTCTTTTTAATCTAGTGCGTACTCTCAACTACGAATGATATTTCTATTAAAGATGCAGTCAATATTTTGGGGAAAGTAATTAAAGCCATTAAGGAAGTGGAAGGTATTATTGAATACTAAAGACACCATATAACAGATTTTACCGACTCATTGGAAAGGAGCAAAATTGTAAAAAAACTTTTCTGAAAATAAATTTAGATGCTCTTGAAATTTTCATGTAATATAGTTAATAACAAGTTATTAGACAGCAGTTAATTCAATACCAGGGAAGCAAAATTATGGCAATAATTCTAGGCACTGATGGAGGCGACACTTTGATCGGCACTGCCGGGAATGACACATTTATCGGCAGTGCAGGTGATGATACTATAAAGGGTGGAAATGGTAATGATGTTGTTGACTACAGCAGTTTAGGACAACCTATAACAATCCAACCAGTGGTTATTCAAAAAGGTGCTATTGGAACTGACACCTTTAAAGATTTTTTTGAAGGCGTCATTGGTGCTACTGGACAGATTAACAGTATTGATGCTACTTCTGACAGCAAAAATGTATCAATAGTAGCTGACTTATCTAAAGAAAGACTAGAAATCAGAGTTGTAGGTTCGCCACCAATAATAGTCAATGTGAAGAATTTTGTAAATGTAATTGGTACAAGTCAAAATGATGCCATTACTGGTAATGCTCAGGATAATCAATTATTTGGCGAAGGTGGCAATGACATTATTAGAGGAAGTGCAGGCAATGATACCTTACTTGGTGGAGATGGTACTGATACGGCTGATTACAGCAAAATAGGTGTAAGTTCTACCATCTTCATTGATGGAACTCTTAAAAAAGGTGGCGGATTAGGTACAGATTTACTTGGCCAATTTGAAAAGCTTGTTGTTGATGCTCGTGAAAATAACACTATAGACGCCTCAATTGCTCCTTCAGCACCCTCTATAATTGGAGATGCATCAGTCAACGCTAACCTTGAAACTCAAAGTTTCGTAGTGAATAATCTTCCTAGCGGAAATACAGCTAAGTTCACATTTATAAACTTTGATAATATCAAAGGTACAAACCAAAGTGACACCATTGTTGGAGATAGGCAAGATAATCTGTTATTTGGCAATGGCGGTAACGATATACTTTCTGGCGGGAGTGGCAATGACATACTCACTGGTGGAAACGGTAACGATACTCTCACTGGTGGATTAGGTGCAGATAAATTTGTTTTTACCAACGTATTAGAGGGTGTTGACATTATCAAAGATTTCAAGGCTGTTGAAGGTGATAAAATCCAGATTTCTCAAGCAGGGTTTGGTGCTACTTCCATCAGCGACTTCAGTTATGATCCCCTAAATGGTTCTCTGTTCTTCCAAGATTCTAGATTCGCCATCATTGAAAATAAGCCTATTGGTTTCCAAGCTAATCTAGACATTCAACTGGTTTAAAAACCAATAGCACTAAAATAAAGTATTTGGTGTAACTTTTAGAGATATTGGGTAGGGGAGGGATTGGATTGCAATTGAGCAATATTTTTTGCCAATTTAGCCAGAACTGAATGATTTTCTTTACTCCTCCAGTTTCCCAAGTTTCCCCTACCCTCCTTTTCGGCCAGTCAAAGCTCTTCGGAGAAAAACTTTTTGGTTTACTGTTAATCTTATCGCAGGAAGGGAATAGGAGTTAGAAGTTATATATTCTTCCCATGCCTTAGGCCCCATACCCTGTTTGGCCAATGCCCTTTTAATTAAATCCAAGAATTGAACCACATTCGCAGCTTATAACCGTTAGGGGAGAGAGGTAAACCCAAATAAACGGGCATCCAGAAAATAAAAGCAACCAGAATGATAAAAGTAATGGTGACACCTACCGCCCGGAGTTGTTGATAATAACTGCGAAGACACTGATCAACAAACCAAGCGATCGCTAAAAATATAAACACCACTGCACACATATAGTGATAGATAAAAGCGCACCTTGTCACTTTCACCCAAGGTAATAAATTAGCAGCATAATTTATAACTAAATACAAGGCAATCCAAGTATCAACACTAAGAGTTGCAGGCACAGAAAAACGCTTTTCCTTCACCCAAAAAATCACTACTTGTGACACCAGCATCCCTATTAAAAACAACATGGCAGCAACACCAAACCACCACAAAAATGGATTGCCCATTGCATGGACATCATAAATAACTTGTCCAGCACCGGCAGGCAAAGGAGGCCCCATTACAGGTAATGGTTCGGTGATCCTTTCAGCCGTTTGATAATAATATGCCATTGGTCGAGTCATCAAAGGCCATTTGTACCAGGCAGCACAGTAAGGATGCACGTTAGGACTATTGCCACCTAAATGCAAGTGAAACTTCAAAATTTGCTGATGTACTGCAATGAATCCATATGTTTTATCTAGTTGAAGGTGGGGAATCCAGATGATGCTGTAGATAAAAGCTGGGATAATTCCTAGATAAAATAGCATCTGGAAAATATTTAGCTGAGTCAAGTTTTGTAATGGTGTCTGAGATGAGGGAGAATAAGTACTAACTTCTGCTTCCTGACTCCTGTTTTCTACCTCTTTCAATGAGGGGGATGTAAAAATAAGTTTGGAGTTAGAAAAAGAATGCATTCCCCGAATTACCCAAGCTGCTATCCAAATGAGATAAGCACCTGACAGAAACCATAAACCATTCCACTTAGTACCGACTGACGCACCAAAAGTAATACCAGCAAAAACTAACCAAAATGAACGTCGCCGATTTTGGTTATCTAATGCCAATAATAAAAACCAGTGCCCTAATAAACCAAAGATGACGATATAAATATTACTTAAAGCGTAGCGAGACTCAACTAGAAAGATACCATCACAAGCTGTGAACAAACCTGCTAGGATTGCAAAGCTACGACGATAACTCAATTGATAAGCGATCGCAGCTACAACTAAAGGGATAAATGAGCCTGTGAGGGCATTTAACCAACGATAAGTCCAAGGCGATCGCATTGAACCTGTCAGCCCATTGACAGTATCGTGCCAAAAAGGAATGTGACTCCCAATCCAAATACCGATGCCGATCATATATTGACTCAGCGGCGGATGAGCATTAAAAAATGGCGTATGCGTGAGATAATTATTACCGAATTTGGCAAAGTAAACTTCATCAAATACCAGAGTGTTGAATCGCTCCAGTCCCCAAAACCTCAAGGCGAGTGAGAGAAGAAATACACTCACCATCCCAATTCGGAACCACTTTTTAGTCATTAGTCATTAATCATTGGATATTGGGCATTGGGCAATTCAATTTTGGATTTTGGATTGATGATTTTAGATTAAATTTCAATTCTTTAATCCAAAATCGTTCGACTGAGCGTAGCCGAAGTCTAAAATCTAAAATTCTTACTCCCCAGCCCCTCTGCACTTTGGGTAATTGTAAATTACAAAGGCTTGTTCAGGATCGCCTTCGGGTATCTAATTGCGAATGATCAAGCAATCTCGGTTTCTAAAAGAGTTGTCATTTTACCTTTGACTAAACAAAGTCGCCATTCTGCAAGATAAGTAGTCGGACAAAAATATTTACAGTCATTGCGAGCATTGGCACAGCTTACTTCTCCGTAGTAGTACGCTCCATTCGTAATGACATTGTGTAATTAATTCTGCCTGACTACTTACTAAGATATTTGTGGTTAAACAGTCAAGAGCTATAGAGACAATTACAAGAACAGTCCAAGTTTTTTTTAGCTGGAGAAGAAACAGCAATCTTCATCAATCGCTAGAAAATTCCATGAAGAATAACAAGGTTAATTTTCGAGTAATTTCCCAAATTGCTGGTCATTGAGTTGGTTATGCAACAGCAAATTCTGAATCTTTCCGCAGTTCTTCAGACCGGAACCCTAATACAATCCGATCCTTTGATATACCTGCCTTCACCAGTTCCGTTGCTACACCCTCTTCAGTGCCATCACGTTGAATCCAAATTTTGCCATCAATAATATCAATGTGAATCAGACAGCCGTGAACGCGACGCGTTGCAGTTGGAGAGAGTTCTGGCACTGGCTCTCGACCAAGAATCATTACCAAATATCGATCCTGTTCTCGATCAAAGATAGTTTCATGCTGAATATTGCCGTAAGAGTAAGGAATCTTTGTGTGTTCAGTAAGAATGCTGCAAATTAGCTGCCTGTATTGCTCTAGATTAGCCATCGGACAATAACCTCTCGCTTTGGATTAAAAACGATCAGAGGAATTTTGTAGTCTTCCAATATAAGTTTACCAAGCGGCTCTTCCTCAAAAATATCAGTAAAAACATCCTCATGAACAGCGATATACAAAACCCGATCTCGATAATTGCGGCTCATGACAGCAAGGTACGTAAAGTACTGACCAATCGCCTGTTCTAGGTCTGCTACTTCTGAGTCGCCACTGAAGGTTTTGATTTCTACAGCAATCTTCTGTGTTCCTTTTTCTGCTATGAGCAACTTTTCGGCCGCCAAATCCACGTAAAGATCCTTTTTTCCCCACTTTAGATGAAAGGGATCGTTAGTAATAGTCCAGCCATCTTTAATTAGGGCATTCTTCAAGTTTTCGTGGTAACGGTCTCTAACTGGCATAAATTACTCGAATTACGAATTAGTACCCTCGACTTTTGCCACTTCCAGCATCGTCTTTAAAACCGAATCTGGATTCAGACTGATTGAGTCAATTCCTTGTTCAACCAAAAACTGAGCAAATTCTGGGTAATCGCTGGGTGCTTGCCCACAAATGCCGATTTTGCAGTTATATTTTTTTGCAGCTTTTATAGCCATTTTCACCATTTGCTTGACAGCAGGACTGCGCTCATCAAACAACCTCGCTACTAACGCTGAATCCCTGTCTATCCCCAGTGTCAGCTGAGTTAAATCATTGGAACCAATCGAGAAGCCATCAAATACCTCAGCAAAGTCCTCAGCCAGAATAACATTACTGGGCAACTCACACATCACATAAACCTGCAAGTCGTTAACACCCTGCTTTAAACCATTTTTTGCCATCTCTGCCAAAACCAAACGCCCTTCATCGGGAGTACGACAAAAGGGAATCATCGGGATAACATTCGTCAAACCCATTTCTTCCCTTACCCGTTTGATGGCATAACATTCTAGGGCAAAAGCTTCCCTGTAACCTTGATCATAGTAACGTGCCGCCCCCCGCCAACCCAGCATTGGGTTTTCTTCGTGGGGTTCAAACTGTCGCCCACCTAACAAATTGGCATATTCATTACTTTTGAAATCTGAGGTTCGGACAATCACTGGTTTGGGATAAAATGCCGCCGCAATTCTACCTATACCTTGAGCTAATTTATCAACAAAATACTGGGGTTTTTCGTCGTAAAGTGCAGTAATTTCAGAAATTTTAGCTTTGACAAATTCATCTTTTAATAAGTCATAGTGAATTAACGCCATTGGATGAATTTGGATTTGGTTAGCAATGATAAATTCTGTCCGCGCTAAACCGACCCCATCGTTAGGAATTGTAGATAAACTCAATGCTTCTTGGGGATTACCAACATTCATTAAAATTTGAGTGCGGGTGCGGGGTAAGTTCTCTAAAGGAACTTCTTTCACTTCAAAAGGTAATAAGCCTGCATAAACTTTTCCTTCTTCCCCTTCAGCGCAAGAAATTGTTACCTCTTGACCAGGTTTCAAAATTTCTGTAGCATTGCCGCATCCCACGATCGCAGGTACACCCAATTCTCGCGCAATGATCGCTGCATGACATGTGCGGCCACCAGAATTGGTGACAATTGCACTGGCGCGTTTCATAATCGGTTCCCAATCGGGGTCAGTTCTTTCTGTCACTAAAACTTCCCCAGGTTTGAACTGTTCGAGTTTCTGAACATCTAAAATTAGGCGTGCTTTCCCTTGACTAATAGCTTCTCCAATCGCCCGTCCGGTAATTAGAGGGATTAGGGATTCGGGAGTGGGAATTGGGGATTGGAAAGATTTTTCCCCAGTCCCCAGTCCCCAGTCTCCAGTTTCTAATACCAACCGATAACTCTGCAACACATTTCCCGTCTTCTGCGACTGGACGGTTTCAGGACGCGCTTGCACAATAAAAAGTTGGTTAGTAATTCCATCTTTTGCCCACTCGATATCCATTGGAGTGTAAATGCCGTGGACTTGGGAATAATGGTCTTCAATTAAACACGCCCAATTTGCTAGTTGTAAAATCTCTTCATCACTCAGGGCAAATTTGCCTCTTTCGCTGGACGAAACAGACACATTTTTCGTAAATTTAGAGCCGTCATCATAAATCATTTTCAGTTCTTTACTGCCCAATTTTTTATCGATAATTGGGCGGAAACCAGCTTTTAAAGTGGGTTTAAAAACATAGTATTCATCAGGATTTACAGACCCTTGAACAACATTTTCCCCTAAACCGTAAGCGGCTGTAATCAGTGCAGCATCCTTAAAACCGGTTTCTGTGTCAATGGAGAACATCACCCCAGAGGTTGCTAAGTCAGAACGCACCATTTTTTGCACGCCCACAGCTAGAGCAATGCTAAAGTGGTCAAATCCCTTGGTGTGGCGATAAGATATGGCGCGATCGGTAAATAGGGAAGCAAAGCATTTATGACAAGCTGCTAAAACTCCTTCAGCACCGACAACGTTGAGGTAAGTTTCCTGCTGTCCAGCAAAACTAGCATCGGGGAGGTCTTCGGCGGTGGCGCTGGAACGGACTGCAACATCTGTCTCTGCGTTGTATCGTTCACTGAGACTGTGATAAGCTTTGGCGATCGCCTCTCGCAATTCTACAGGAAATGGGGTATGAATTAATAGCGATCGCGCTTTTTTTCCCCGTTCTCGTAAATTTTTGACATCCTCAACATCCAAGTCAGCAAAGAGTTTGCGTAACTTTGCTTCTAACCCTGCTGATTGGATGAAATGACGATAAGCATAGGCAGTAGTGGCAAATCCAGTGGGAACGTTAATACCTTTGGGCGTTAGCTGTTGAATCATTTCCCCCAGTGAGGCATTTTTACCACCAACTACAGGGATATCAGCAATGCCAACTTCATCAAACCACAGAATCAGCGATCGCTCTTTTGCAGATAGAGATAAAGTGCTTTTAGATACAGTAGCCATAAATATTACCTTTTAAGTTTACACTCAATTTGATCAGTGCGTAACCACTAGTACCGCAAGGCGGAAGTCAAAAGTCAAAAGTCAAAAGTCAAAAGTATTATGGAATAAGCTCTTTAGGGCTTTTCAATGGTCTGCTTATTTACACCGTGGTGTACTAGTATATTTTTTCCATCTTCAATTTTAGATTTTGCAGCCAGCGAGGTGATTTTGGATTGTGCAATTAAATTGCAAACTATAGTTTAGAAATAACAATTATTCGAGATAATGGCTATATCTGAATACCTGAAGCAATCCACAATGGTGCAACTAGAACGACTGCTAAAAATGGCAGAAGATGAGCTAACTGAGTACAGCACTGATGCCCGTAAAATTGAAAAACTGCGCCGTAAAATAGGTTTAACAGTATCAGCAACAGAACAGCAGCAAGTCAAAGAGGCATTACTTGCTACTACAAAATCTAATATAATTACCCAAATTGTCGAAGAACAAAGACAAGCGGTAGCCTTACCATTTTGGGGAATTGCTGGATTGGGTTTGTTACTGGGAATTTCTTTAAATCAACCCATAGGCTTGTTAGCATCTGTAGTGGGGACTGTATTAGCTTACAGAATTCAGAAATGGGGTTGGCAATTGCAGGCAAGGAGTCTATTGTTACAAACATTGGAAGAGAGCGAAATGCGTATTGCCCAACCCAATCAGTAACAAAATAGATCCACTTTCTAGAGAATATATTTGTGTGCATTTGTAGTTTAATATACAAGTTAATTAAATAGTTACTTGATTGACACCTCGTAAGTACTTAATAATTCCTTTGGGATCACCATAGCAAAAAAATTAGATATAGGATTTGATTCAGGTATTTATGATGCTGGTTTGCGTGGAGGCGAGGTCTTCTTTGTACCACTCATCTCATGTCCGGTAAAAGACTTATTATTTAGGCTGACGCAAAGACACGGGGACGCTCTTACGCGGAGAAATTTTAATTGATTTGTGATTAGCCGGACATGATATGGCGTTGCTGATTGAAAGTATGAATTAGTCTCACGCAAAGACGCAAAGGCGCAAAGAACCGTTGTTTAGTCATATCGAAAAATGCCAATTCATACTCTGATTCAGCAACGGACATGATATCATTCATATTGCTTAGGATCAGCAGTCTAACTTAGAGGAAGTCAGGATTAAGAACTTGTTCCATAGTGAAAGGACACTCAAGGGGAAAAGTTTCTATTGGCATTTGAGTCTCCTTCGCTGCGTCTCGACGGGCACGGCGATAATATTTCTCTATCCACTCCCAATCCTCAAGAAAGCGCTGCAAACTGGGAGTATCTTCCAAGCAATCTTGAATTTGGTTTCGGCTGTTAGAGATTGTGTTAACCCAACTTTTGGTTTTTCGCTCTGGTTGATATTGGCATTTGAGTAAGTGCATTAAAAGCACCTGCAAATAACTTCCAAGTTCCTTTTGTTCACTCCGACCCAAAGCCTCTAGTTCCTCTACCAAATGTTCAACGTCTAACTCAGCCCAGCGTCCTTTCTTCAGGCACTCAGCCTGTTGTTGTGTCCACAGTAGAAAGTCCTGATTGTAGAGTGTTGCTTTACTCATCAACAGTTACCCCCTCTGCTTTCAACGACATTTATCATATTTTCGCCCAATGCAGTGCTGTACTAGATATCTTACAAAAGTAATCTAGCAATTACTCCTCTCATCAGCATCGTCATCTTGCAAGTTGCATCGGGCACAGCAACCGTTAATATCTGGGTTGAAGATAAATTCCTTTTTTAGTTGGGGTTCACCATATACTTGGTTAGGCGTGTACCCTAAATTATCGATCCAAGTTACAAATGGCTTTACGTATAGGTGATTTGCTGTCGATTTGTGTCCTTGGTTTTTATGAACAAGTGGAGTGAGCGAAGCAGGCAAATGAACAGCCTTGTCACCGAAGTAGTAGAAGTGCCGCGACATTAAAACACTGATACCGCCTAAATCTGTTTGTTGATTACTTTTGCCATGAACACTTGGACGCAATACTATTTGTTCTCCTTGGCTGTAATCGTAGATGCAATCGCCAACACGATACTCGAATTTCTCGCTCTCCCACTTTGGAATTTTGTGAGGACTATGAACTCGGCAAAACTCGTCGTATTCTTGCAATGTCATCTTGTCCGTTACCTGCATCGCATACACAACGTAATCAGCGATATTCCCAATTGGTGACTGTGTAGAACCAAGTCCTACAACCCAATCTCCAATGCTTGCTACTCGTCGGATAACAGGCTTGCAAATTGCGAGAGTGCAAACTTCCCAGAATGGGTTAGGAGCCGAGCCATCATCGAAACGTAGGCAGTAGGAGAAAAGTGTCATGAGTATAAAATTACTAAAGCAGCTAACTACTACATTAGTATGGCGCAGACTACGGTTTAGCACACTTATACTTGGTATCTGACAAAAACTTTTCGATTGACAGAAATTATTATCTTTATCGCCTCCTCACAGCAATTGTGTAATTAGGTAGATGTGAGGCATCTGTTTGAGTTTTCACAAGTCGCCAGTCATTATCTATATATAAATTCTCAAACACTTGAGAAGCTGCTAAGGATGTTTTTTGAAATTCATTAGGATGATTTATCTCTAGATTTTCTAATTTGACAGCTTTAGGCAAAGCCAGTTTTGACGCATTCAGTTTGACTTTAGTGTTAACTACATTAGTAAACCAGTTGTAGACTGATTCTAAAGTTAGAGGAATTTCTCTATTTTTAAAAGCCTGAAATCTATCAATGTTTTGAAGATCCCATTTACCATTTTGAACTCCATATTTTTGGATCACCATGAAATCATAAGCTGGTAATTTTGATTCAAAATTCTGGGATAAAGACGACTCTTTTCCCAGTATATAGCGAGCTATACTGGCACAGTAACCATCACGCTGGAAAATCTGGAAGGACTGCTCCTGTATTCTTTTTGGTAAACTTTCATGAAACGATATGGTAGACCAGATTGGTGTCCAAACACCTACTAAAAGCCGTAATTGCTCTGTTACACTGAAAGTAGGATTATGTTGGCTCAACTTGATAAAATAGGGAAGTAATTCAGTTTTGTAAAACTTCATTTCGGCATTTAAAGTTTCTGGTTTTCGATCTTGAACTCGTGCCAAGATTTCATTTTTAACTTTTAGTGTTTTTGTAGCACTTAATTGATTTTTTTGTAATAGTTCGAGCATTATCATTTACCTTTTTCTCATTTTTTTAAATAACTTGGTAAGAATTAAAAACTGGTGAGTTTAGTCCTCATCAAGGTATCATGCATCCCTTTATCCTGTAAAAGTAGAGCCTTTTAGCTCCTCATTTTGACAGTTACTTGGTGTTTATGTGCTTGATACTATCTATTTTTACTAATAAAATGGTGTGATCCCGATCACTGTAAACTAAAATATATTCAAGAAGTATTTAGAAATTAGAGTATTGCATACATAGAGTGTAGCGGCTTAAGACAGGGTAGGAGAAGCGCTATCAATTCACATCCAATGAAGTGCGAAGGATGAAAATTTTGCTCCTTCACACTTGATTATTTATCTGAAATTTCTAAGATTCTCTTCCCGATGCCCAGGTATCACGCCATTTTACAGTCCCTTCTTTGGCAATTACCCAGCGACGATTTACAAGATTTTCACGCAGAGGCGATCGCCCCTCCCGCCACATGGCATATTTATAAGCAATCAGCTTACCAGTACTCTCATCAAAGGGAATCTCGGCAGACCAGGTATTCGAGTTGATGTACTCTAGGGGATATGCTTTGCTGATATCCCAGTTACCTAACTCTGGGCAATCTCCAGTTACCACAATGATTTCACCGGGTTGGGTATCCACACCATTGAGTTGGACGCGCACAATTGTCTGTGCTTTTATCCGTTCCCCAACGTGGCTGAAAACAATCACTCCCCGTTCTTCTAGTACTAAGTCATAAATCTTACCATCTTTCACTTCATACTTATTGCGAGTCACTACGCAGGTATGTTCCCCATCGGGCAATTCTGTTTCTACTTCTGGGAGAGTAACTTCTCCTCCCCGGTTTAAAGCTACAAAACATAGGGAGTCACGATAACGACGCACATAACAGTAAATGTCGGGGGTGAGATATTTTTGCCAGTGACTACCCATTGACACGGCAGGATTTAGTCGCCGTAAACCAGACAGCAGCCTGATGCAACGATAAATCTCACTCTCAGGATCCCAATTTTCCATCATTGGGCGGTTATAAGGGTCGTTACCACCGTCGGTGTCGTTATGCAGATACTGTTCTGTACCGTAGTAAATGCAGGGAATGCCGCGAGATGTCATAATTAAGGCGATCGCAACCTTCAGCATCGCTGGATCGGGGTTCAGCGATTGGAAGCGGCACATATCATGGTTATCGATGAAAGTGACTAATTCTGCTGCCCCGTTATAGCGATAATCCTGGTCAAAAATGTATTGAATTGTTTGGAATCCCATCTCTGAACCTTGCCCCAGTGCGGCTCGGATTGCCACACATAACCCAAAGTCTAGAAGTGTCATGCCTGAGTGGTTAACAAATTCCACTGAGAGATCGTCAGTAGGATTACTGTAAATCCATTCACCAAAAATAAATACATCTGGTTTGTGATTGCTCATATCGCCAGTGAATTCTTGCCAAAACCAAATGGGCATATGCTTGACAGTATCCACCCGCAGTGCATCTACACCGCGATCTAGCCATTGTTTAATGGCTGACTTGATATACTCACGATATTCAGTATTGTTTTCATTGAAAGTTGCTAAACCAGACAGTTCACAATTCTGCACTTGCCAATCGTCTTCCCAGTTTTGCACTTCGCCATAGTGGTGATACCAATGATTGACATCATCATTGAAGTCAGCAATTTTCACACCATCATCATACAATTCTCCTTTGCTACCGCTGGTATCAGGTGTGCTATGGTTGCAGACAATATCTAGCACTAGCTTCATATTGCGCTTGTGCAGTTCTGCAATTAACCGATCAAAGGTTGTATTTTTTTCTTCTTGGGTAGCATTTAAAGAAGGGTTCTCTCCTTCAGCAATATAGCGAGGATTGAGCCGTTTAAAGTCTTTTGTCCAATAGCCATGTAGCGCTGCATTACCAACAAATAATTCTTCAACCTGCTCAAACAGTGGAGTTAGCCAAAGGGCAGTCACTCCCATATTTTTGAGATAATCTAATTTATCGATGACACCTTGCAAGTCACCACCCCAGTACTTACCCCATTCTTGTCTACTTGGATCGTACAGTTCTGAGTTTGCACCTTCGCTGTTATCTTGATCGCCATCATAAAAGCGATCGACCACAAGAAAGTAAATGGTTTCCTGACGAAATTCAATATCTCTGGTGTAAAGAAACTCTAGGTCAATCTCAGTCTCTGATGGTGGTGTTTCTATAATAGCTTGTACTTTTTCGTGTGCAGAATCAACTTTGTATTGATCTGGTGAAAACTGAGATGGAGGGGTTTGTACCATAAAAAAAACTCAAAATTTCATGAAATTCACGTTTTCACGTTTGTAGAACCAACAGTACAACGTTTCGAGTATTGTGTGTAACTACAAATTTCGCTATTGTGACATCCGGCCCACGGTGTAAGGATCTATCGCTAGCTAGTTCCTAATTCTATCGATAGATATAATTCATCTGCTAGAGAATAAAAACCAAACAATATAGCAATTATTAACAGTAATTGCTTGATCATAAAAATTTACAATATTTAGTCAAAGTCGCCAGCGGTAAATACTGAGCCGATGATATGGGAAGTCAGCGTTTTGTAGAGTCTGATTACAGCAAGGCTTAATTAGCGCTGGAGATTAGCTGTCAACAAGGTTTCGTTATCCCTGAGCAATACTGAGTAAACGACGTAAGTTAAGTCGGTGGGAATAAATCAAACTATGTGTTTTGCAATGTAAAATTATTGTAATTGATTTGGTAGTCAGCGGCTCCAGCCCTTTTTTGCTCGCGTAGCGGACGCACCAGAGGACTTTAGTCCTCTCTACGAGACGCTATGGGAACACTACAAACCTTTTTATTTACGCCGTCCTACTTAGTTAGTCAACTTTTTCTCTAGAAGATTCGCTCCATTGGTAAACTGACCATTGTCACTTTCAATCTGTTATTACTATCAAAGAATTAATTTAGGTAGCAATTATGACAAAATATGACTTGGTTTTTAACTCACCAAAGACATCAGAGGAATCACTAAGTCCAGAGGAAGCGGTGGCGGCGATCGCAACTGTGACTGCGATCGCTGATTCAGCCATTGAAGATGTAGATGCAGAAAGTTTAGCGGGTATCCTCTGGGAATTCGAGGTCTTCGAGGAATACTCAGAAGATGAAATCGCCGAAATAGTTGATAGACTCATAGGCATTGCCGAAGAAGAGGGAATTGGACCCCTGTTTAATACCGCCAAAGTATCTCTGTCTGAAGAATTAGTGCTGGATGGTTTTGCAGCTGGGGTGATAGTGCTTTTAGACGATCAACTCGCCATCTCGAAACCGAAACAAGCCTACCTCAAAAAGCTACAGGCAGCCTTAGAACTGGAGGATGAAGAAGCAGAGGAAATCATCAAGGAGGTAATTGCAGCCTTTAAAGAAACAGAAGAAGAATATGTAGACGACGAATATGCAGACGACGAAGATGAAACAGTAGTCATAGAAGATTTTAGTCAACAGACATATCAATCACCCTTAGGTAACTTTACTGTGCAGATTCCAGTTGATCCGCATCAGGGTGGTAGAATTCAAAGCCAGGAAGGAGTAGTTGGCTTTTCTGATGACATCGGTACTTTGCTGAGAATCGATTATTATCCTTTCCCTCTAGAACAGTTAGAGGAACTGGAGTCTGTTGGACAAGAAGAATATTTACAAACAATCTTAGTAGACAAGTACGTACCGCAAGCGATTTTTGTGAATGTACCAGATGCTTCTGTGGAGTATAGCGAATATCTGAAAGATACTTTGCGAGGCGCTTACTACGTGTTAATCGATATGCCCAAAGGTTCGACAATTTCTAAGCAAGAAAATAATGGAACTGCGATCAGATTAGACGCTTACCGGGGGCTGCTCACCTTTATCAGTGGTGAATTTTTGTATATAGTTAGTAGTCAGCACAGCTTTATTAACGGCGAAACTCCTGATTCCCTTGAAGAAGAGGCGGAAGACATCAAGGAGAGTATTTTAGAGTTTGTTGAGACTATAGAGTTCACTTAGTACAGCTTTGCGTAAAAGCGTAGCGTTTTTAATGCAGGGGAACGCATTAACAATGTGGCTGATGCATTGGGATTGCATTGAATGTGTTCTTGATGGGTACTGAGAAAATCACGAACTTGACACTAGACGGGCTTCGTCGATTCAAGTGACATAGCTCAACAGGTGCGGTGCAATGTGCATCATTTCACTGGTCACTTCTGATGGAGCCGCGTGAGACAGATCCGGTAGTTTAATTTCAGTTACCAGTAGGGTGATTGCGATCGCAAACACGCCATTGCTAAATGTCTCAAACCGATTCAGGCTCATTAATGACTTCATTGCTCTCCCTCCCAGCGCTCTGGGCCATAGATAAACTGGGATTGCTCTCCCAAAGCTTGACCATGTTTCCATAACCGCATTCCCAGCGCCAGTTGATCGCCTTCCCAAGCGGAGAGTGCTTTTGAGACATCCTGATGAACCATGAGGGCATCAACGAGCGCGATCGCGTTTGCTGCTGCTTTTGAGGTACTCGCTGCGGTGTGCGGGCGGGGGATGAACGCTGCATCTCCCACTAAGGCAATGCGATCAAATGTCATTTGGGGCACACCCAGATCCAGAATGGCTTGCACAAACGGTTCTTTTGTTGCTGCCACTAGCTTTTGAAACGGAATAACTAAGACTCGATTCGCATACAATCGCATCTCCTCTTCTACAGATGGCGCGATCAGACCGGGTGGAATCGAGAAATCTCGACGCTTGCCGTGCTTATCAGTCAGAATGTGCGGCAATTCAGAATGTGCGGCAATTCAGTTGTTTGATCGTAATTGACATACCACACCCAATTAAAGCGACGTTTTCCCGGCACAAGCGACTCATTCTCGCCTGGAATGACGTATTGCAGGATGTGTGAATTGGGAAACTGATAGAACACAAAGCGCTCGGTAAAAATGGCAGCCGTTTCTGGGTCTAGCTCCCATTCATCAACTAAGCCGCGATAACCGACATAGCCTGCATACTGGGGCGTGTAGCTAGGCAGCAGCAATTGGCGGATGGTCGAATTCGGCCCATCGGCTCCTACCAATAAATCGCCCGTCTCACGCGTACCATTCCCAAATATGGCTGTCACCTGATTGCCGTTTTGCTCAATCTCGCTCAAGCATTTCCCTTGATGGTAATGCTCATCTGGAAACTGCCGCCGCATCGAAGCGTAGAGCAAGTTCCAGGAGGTCAAGGTTTGACGCATCGGCATTCGTTGAATGCTGCCATTTTGCTTCAAGTAATAACGCTCCTGCGCCACGACACCCAGTTTGTCCTGGAAAATGCCCGCGCGTTGAAACGCTTCAATCACATCAAGCTGGAGCACAATGCCGCCGCCGCGACTATCGAGCAGATGAGGCGATCGCTCATAAATATCGACCTGCCAACCAATTGATCGCAGCAGGGTTCCCGTAAATAGCCCTGCCAGTGATCCACCAATCACAATGGCACGACAATCAGTAGCGTTCATCTATTTTCCTCCAGATATTTAATGCGATTGTCTTTAAACTCAGCTTTGATGCCTTCGCGCAACAGCAACAGTTCAATCCCAAACTTAACGGCTTGCTGCCGCGCTCTCTCAGCTAAATCTGCCCCGCGAATTCCTTTAGGAAAACCCATGTAGTTCTCAATCAATGAACTCGTACCCGCTTGTCCACCCACCGCGTGACGCTCAATCAAAACCGTGCGTAGCCCTTCGGATGCAGCATATACTGCCGCACTCAAGTCCGCCGGGCCTGCTCCATAAATTGACAAATCGTATTCACGGAATTTTGGCTGTGTCACCCAACCCAGTCGTTGAGCAATTTCTCGAATGGAAGGCGAGAAAAGTTGCGTGCCATCTGGAAACTCAACCATTGGCAAGCGGAGATCACTTAGGGCTGAAAACCCTAGTTCTCGATTACAGTCTTGATCAATCGTAAGTTCAATCCAATCAAATTCCACCACACTGCGATTCAGGAAGTCTCGAATTTCATAGGCTTCTGCTGAATTCGGTAAACCATAGAGCCGAACTTTTGCAGCAGATTGTGCAGTTGTATCATTCGTCATTGTTTTGTGATTATTGATTTGAGTTGTGATTGCAACAGGCGTGATTAAGCGGTTGCTAATTCATTCACTGCTTGTTGCAAAGCTACCCGAAAGACTTCAACTGATTGCGCTCCAGATATGATTTCTCTACCAATGCGAATGGCCGGAACACCATGAATTCCTTGGGCGATCGCTTGTTGTTCCAAGTCTTTGACTTCTTGAATTCCTGCTTCTGACTCAAGAAACGCCTTCACTTGAGCAGGATCAATCCCGATCTCTGCTGCCAAAGTTGCTAGAGTCTCAACATCGCCAATGTTTCGACCTTCTGTGAAATAGGCATTAAGAATGCGGACAGCTATCTCAGTCGCTTTGCCCTGATTGCCTGCAAACCAGGTCAATCGATGTGCTTTCAGGGTGTTGGGCGTGACACTCATCAGGTCGTAGCGGAAGTTAATATGATCAGCTTGTGTTGCCTGCACCGTTTTTGCGTCCAACCCTTGCGAGTATTCCCAACTGCCAAATTTGCCAGTGCGATAGGCTTTGCGATCCATTCCGGCTGCTGGCATTTGCGGATTTAGCTCAAAGGGAAACCAGAGGTACTCAATCTCAATAGCAGAATTTAGTTGCGCGACCGCTTGATTCAACCGCGTTTCTGCCACTAAACACCAAGGACAAATGAAATCAGAAGTAATTGCGATCGTCAGCGTCATTGTTGCCTCCTTTGGGACTATTTTGCAACTGTTGATAGTTTCACTTTAATCTCATTTGAAAAGAATGTTAATGTACTAAATACGCTAAATACCTTTGCGTTTTTTGCAATAATCAGTTCCGGGAGGAGGCGATGGATCAACTGGCAGCGATGCGATCGTTTGTCAAAGTCGTAGAAACTGGTGGCTTTTCTGAAACTGCACGGCAGTTAGGGTTAGCCGTCTCCTCGGTGACGCGCCAAATCAATTCCCTGGAAGCGATGCTGAACACTCAGTTACTCAACCGCTCCACGCGCAGCATCACGCTCACACTACAGGGGCAGAAGTATTACGACAAAGCCGTGCAGATTCTGCAAGATGTGGAAGAAGCCAACATTTGTGTTGTGGAACAGGGTGATATTCCGCACGGCACTTTGCGAATCAGTCTGCCTGTGACCTTTGGGCGGCTGCACATTGCTCCGATTCTGAGCGATTTTCTGATTCAGTACCCAGAAGTGAAACTCGACCTCCAACTGAGCGATGGACTCGCAAACCTGGCAGAAGCCGATCTAGATTTGGTCATCCGCATCGGCAACCTCGATCGTTCCAATGCCAATCTAATGGTTCGCAAACTCGCGACTTACCATTGGCTGGTCTGCGGTAGCCCAGCCTATTTTAAACAACAAGGTAAACCGAGTCATCCCAACGACTTAACTCAGCACAATTGTTTGCTGTTTGCTTATTCCACAAATCATCAAATCTGGCGCTTCCAGCGTGAGACAGAAGTGTGTGAAGTGAAAGTGAGTGGGTCTTTAGTAGCAAACCATTCGGAGATACTGCGTCAAGTTTGTTTAGATGGCAGTGGTTTGATCTTGATGCCAACCTGGTTGATCGGTGAAGATATTAAAGCTGGACGATTGCAGGCAGTGTTGTCTGATTTTCAAATCTCTCCACAAACTGATCCAGATACAGGTGTTTATGCATTGTATTTACCCAATCGTAAGCACTCGCTACGTGTTCAAGTGTTCATGGATTTCCTGATTCAGCAATTTGGCAATCCGCCCTACTGGGAGACAGACCCGTTCTCAATTCAGTGTCCATAACTCATCAACTCATCTGATGTACATTTGGAAAGGGCGATGTCTGACGACAAGCCCAGAGGCGAAGTATCTCCGGTGTCTACGCTTGTGATTTTTCATGACTTTAACCCTGCTAAACAATCGCTATCGAGTTATCCAAGTAATCGGCGCTGGTGGTTTTGGCGAAACCTTTCTGGCAGAAGATGTCCATATGCCATCTCGCCGTCGCTGTGTGATCAAGCAACTCAAACCGATAACCAATAATGACCCGCAAACCTACCAACTTATCCAACAGCGCTTTGAACGGGAAGCAGCAACCTTGGAGTATTTGGGTGAAAGTAGTGACCAAATTCCCAAACTCTACGCCTACTTTTCTGAGAACGGGCAATTTTACCTCGTCCAAGAATGGATTCACGGCCAAACCCTGACAAAAATTGTCGAAGCCAAAGGATTTGAGAGTGAAACTGCTGTTCGGCAAATTCTCTTGAGTCTGCTTTCAGTCTTGGATTATGTCCACAGCAAAGGCATTATTCACCGGGATATCAAGCCAGATAATATTATTCTCCGTTCTGTTGATAGCAAGCCAGTTTTGATTGATTTTGGTGCAGTCAAAGAAACAATCCGTTCCGTGGTGAATTCTCCAGGACACCCGACGCGATCGCTGGTCATTGGTACGCCTGGGTATATGCCTAGCGAACAAGCCGTTGGCCGCCCAGTTTACGCCACTGATATCTACAGCTTAGGTTTAACGGCGATTTATCTGCTGACTGGCAAACACCCGCAAGAACTACTAACTGATCTCAAAACTGGGGAAATACTTTGGCTTCAGTTCGCCCCTAACGTCTCTTCCCAATTGGCGGCGGTACTCAATCAGGCAATTAAACCTCATGCTGGCGATCGCTACAGCACTGCTAGTAAAATCTTCGATGCCTTGCAATCTGCTAGTAATATACCTCCTGAGTCAGGTGCAAATGCTTCCACAGTCATTTTTTCTCCCACTGCGACATCGACTCGACAAACCCAACCATTATATTCCCCGCAAAAAAATTCTGCGATCGCAGAGTCTTCCTCTGGTGGAAACTGGCAAAAGCCTGCTGTGATTGTTGGTAGTTTGCTGGTAGGTGGCTTGCTTGGTGCGATCGCAATTGCTAACATCACTCGTCAGCAACAACCAGAAATAACCATTGCCACAAGTCCCACCCCATCGCCAAAATCTTTGCCTTCCACTCCTGCATCTCCCGAACCACCTGTTTCTTCCCAAACTTCTCCAGTTCCAGTTGTACCGATCTCACCACCACAACAGCCAGTAATTCCCGATTCTTTGCCAACCTTTAATCCCCCTGTTGTATCCACACCACTGCCAAAAAAGAAGCCTGTAACTTCAGATACTCCAGCGCCAGTAGCAGTATTCACACCACAGCCAGAACCAGAGAATGAGGCGATGCCAAAGGCGGGCAATGCCAACGCAGTTCCCACACCAGAAGTGCGTTCCACACCACAGAACAAGCCCCGGAGTAAATTAGCTGCCACTACCAGCAGACAAAGCGTCCCCGCATTCCCTACAGGTACAGCAAGAAACATCGTAGAAGCTACCCTCGGCAAACCAAATCAAGATTTAAGAGGCGCATGGCCCAAGACGCGTGCTGTTGTTTACAAACTAGTGCCAAACAAAATTGACCTTGGCTACTTATTTGATCGTAATTCTAAAGTGCTGCGTCAAACTGAGGTAGCTTTTGCTCAATCGGTAGATCCGCAGGTAATGGAGGCTACCTTGAATGGAATGTTAGATGGGCAAGCCACTGAAGAAATGAAGCAGGGACTTAAACAGGTACAACAGCGCCAGTCTGATAATTTTAGTTTTCAGAATGGCTCAGTTAAAGGTCAGATTATCCGCCAAAAATGTGATTTTATTTACATCAGCATTTGGGATGCAGATTTACATGATTTTGTGAGTCCATCGACAGCCAAAAGGTGTTAGTTACCTGGGAAAGATTGTTCTTAAAAGTTTAAAGTACTTTATGCAACTAGAATTGGCATCAACCAAACTAATTTCTTGATCCCCAATTACCTGCGATCGCTAGGAGTGCCAAACTATTGTGAACGCGATCAATCAGTTTCTCAGGCTGATCCACTAATATCTCAATCGGTAGATGTATTCGTTGAGTTGGTATTGTTTCATCAGAAAGGATTATTGGTCATTTGATTGCAACTCCCAACAATAAAATTACTAACATGCGGTACAAATTATTTGGCAAGAGTGGATTGCGCGTGTCTGAACTGTGTCTCGGCACGATGACCTTTGGTGAAGACTGGGGCTGGGGTGCGCCCAAAGACACGAGCCGTCAGATTTTCGAGACGTTTGTTGAAGCGGGTGGAAACTTTATCGACACGGCAAACCAATACACCAACGGGAGCAGCGAAAAGATTGTCGGTGAATTGATTGCTTCAGATCGAGAACGCTTTGTGGTTGCCACCAAGTATTCGCTATCGAATCAGATGAAAGATAGCAGCAAAAATCCTAATGGCAGCGGCAACCATCGCAAGAATCTCATGCAATCGCTTGAAGGCAGTTTGAAGCGCTTGAATACAGATTATGTCGATGTGCTGTGGCTGCACGCATGGGACTTCACCACTCCCGTTGAAGAAGTGATGCGAACATTTGATGATATGGTGCGGCAAGGTAAAGTGCTTTACATTGGCGTGTCCGATACGCCTGCGTGGATTGTGTCAGAAGCGAATACGTTAGCTCGATGCAATGGCTGGACGCAATTTATCGCACTGCAAATTGAGTACAGTTTAGTCGAACGCACGCCAGAACGCGATTTGTTACCGATGGCAAACGCCTTCGATCTGGCAGTCACACCGTGGTCACCGTTGGCGGGAGGTGTACTGTCGGATAAAGATGTCAAACTAAGTGATGAGAAGTTTGGCTGATGCAAAATGCCTAAGCGAACAAACCGTAATCCTGACCATGTCAAACGGCATAATACGCCTACGATTAATAACGAAGTAATTAGTCAACAATTAGAGGCTTTATTAACTCCAGCAATTGATCCTCAACAAAAATACTATAAGTAATTAGGATTGCGAAATCGTATAATTAATTTATCCTTAATGGTAGCAGCAGTATTAACACTTTTATGGAGACAAGTTCCTTCTGTTCAAGAGTTAACTCGTCTGTTAGCACGAGAAGATTTGTTGTGGTGTTGCGCTACTAAAATTGTTCAGCAGTCGCTAGCAGAAAGATTTTTAGTTTTTCCAGCAGAACTATTTGAACAAGTATTTAAAGATTTACTGCCTCAATTACAACACAATTGGCAGCAACGACTCAGGCGTCCAGTACCAGATAGTATTAAGTTTGCGTAGACGAATTTTGAACAACTTTGGGTGGCGGATGGAACAACATTGGAAGCTTTATTCCGTAAGCTCAAAAGCCTAGAAGACCTGAAAACAGGACAGTTAGCCGGAAAGATTTGTACAGTGATTGATTTGGTGACTCGACTACCAATAGAAATTTGGTTTCATACAAACCCATCGGCAAGCGATACTAATTTTGAGACACTGCTTCTGAATTTACTTCCTGCTAAAACCTTAGTTTTATTAGACAGAGGCTTTTATCATTTCCAATTTTTTCATCAACTTATTAATCAAAATGTTGACTTTATTACTCGATTAAAAGCCAAAGCATCTATTAAAGTATTAAAGGTATTTACTTACGATTATTCTGGAAAAGACCAATTAATTCAACTTGGCACTGGTCGAGGTGGCACTCCTATTCTAACTTTACGATTGGTGGAAATCCGCGTTGGGAAAGCGGACTTATATTACATTACTTCTGCCATTGCTCCAAATGTTTTACTTCCTTACGTTGTGGCTGATTTGTATCGACGAAGATGGAAAATTGAAGAGGCTTTTCACACGGTAAAACGTTTATTGGGATTGTCTTATTTGTGGACTGGTGAGCCACTGCGTTGGACGGGTTCCCCGGCTTGAAGCAAGTGGCGAACCCGAAGGGTTCTATTAATGGTATCAAATTACAGGTATGGGCTACTTGGTTATTTTATGCGGTTTTGGTTGACTTGGGGGACGCGATCGCCGATCAATTATCCCTTCCATTTGATCGCATTTCTTTAGAGATGGTCTATCGGGGTTTGTATCATTTTAGCGTCGCTTACGATAAAGGTAAAGCCACAGACCTAGTTCAGTACTTCACTGCAAAAGAAAACCAAGATTTAGGCGTGGTTAAATATCTCCGAAAGCCTGTCCCCAAGCTGGATTTATCACCTTTTCCTCTACCCCCTTGACAAAGCAGGGCTGTTTCATCCCCTAAAAGGCGCTGGTTTACAAGCGTTTCAAGCAAAAAAATCAGGTAACTAAAAAATCTGATTAGACAAGGAAATGGCATTTGCACTTAAATTTATCCGTTGAACTGGTAATTTTTCTTTTTCCCACTTCCCTAAATTTACCGCTCATACTCTTGACAAAATAATGACCTTATCGAATGAAACAGCCCTGCCTTGACAAAGGGGCAGTTCTCCTAACCTATCACAGATGGGTAGAACCGCCTATTCTCGGCACGGCGCACTCTAATATCTGATGGACCTCACACAAATTTATGTGTGCTGTGCACATTATCATTTCGCTCTTGCATCCTGAGCCTGTTGTGTGTATCCTACACATATAAGCGCGAACAGTGCAGAACTAGGGGAGTCGAGATGAAACTCGGGAAACATGGATTTCTGCTCGATGATTCTCTCTCGCGCCGCGAGGCCATGCGTCTTCTGACTGCGTTGATCTCCGGAGCTGCGCTGCTACCGTTGACTGGCGTCGCAGGCTTAGCCGAGGACGACGTAACCGGTCGCAGCGGCGAACGTGCCACCAAACAGACCAGCAAACCGAATACGGGCAAAAGCAACGGAGCCATTATGAATTCAAAGCATAAAGATTTGATATTGCAGGCTTACGCGGCGTTCAATCGACAGGACGCCAATGCATTGCTCGCTCTCGTGGGCGACGATGTCGATTGGCCGGAAGATGATGTCAGGCTGCACGGCAAAGATGCAGTCTGAGCGTACTGGCTCAAAGAGTGGGCAAAAATTCACCCGCACGATGAACCCGTCGCAATCAGTGATCTCTCCGAAGAGAGGAGCGCGGTCCGCATTGACCAAGTTGTCTATGCGCTAGACGGTTCCGTCATCTCAAGAGGCATGTTTGAGCATACGTGCCAGATCAAGGATCGGCTCATAGTGCGGATGGATCTCAAAAAACTGTGATGAGAGGAGAAGTGCTATGCGCACAGAACGCAACAAACTGACCGCCCTCTCACGCCATGGCAGCAAAGTCGTTGCCACCATTCTCCAGTTGCTGATCTATGTGCGTCTATAATGTCTGAGGGAGGCAATCGGATGTCATTAGAGAAGGTGCACAGTACACACATTAAGTCTGCTTTCCCAGGACTGCATCGTTCCCTCCTTGATATCGTCGGCGTTATGAATCGGCCCGAACTTGATCAAGCCATGCTTGAGATGGCAGGGCTGAGCCTCGAACCAGCCCTATTCACGCCCCTTGTGCTGATTGCCAAGTTGGGTCCGATCGGCGTGGTGAACCTTGCGGGGCGCGTGGGGCGTGACTACACGACCCTTAGCCGGCAGGTCGCACGGTTGGAAGAACTCGGTCTGGTAAGCCGTCAGATCAGCTCTGCGGATCGACGAATGCGGGAAGCGGTCATCACGCAAAAGGGCAAGATCGCGACAGATGCCGTAGATGAAGCGCGCGAACGGATCGCTTTGACGCTATTCCGGGGTTGGTCCCGCGATGACTTCGACCAACTCGTCCGGTTGATGCGAATGCTTGCCGACAGGCTGAACGAGACCCCCGGCGGCAACGCGTAATCGAGGTGCATGCAAGGTCTGAAATGATCAATCCTGGAACTCGCCAGAGGCATCTCTTAAATATGTGTGTAATACACTTACCCGACTCAAAGGAGAATCATGAATACACAAACATTGGTAGCTCAGGCTTACTCTGCGTTTAATCGGCGAGACATTGATGGCACGCTCGCGCTGATGAGTGAGAACGTCAGTTGGCCAAAGGCTTCAGAAGGCGGTCGAGTAGTCGGGAAACAAGACATCCGTGCTTACTGGACGCGTCAGTGGGCTGAATTCGATCCTTACGTGGAAGTGCTTCAGATCATCGACCGTGAGGCAGGCAAAGCCGATGTCAAGGTCCATCAACTTGTTAAAAATCTCAAAGGCGATGTCCTGTCAGATACGGAGTTGTGGCACGTCTATACCATCGCGAACGGCCTGATCGAAGGCATGGACATTAAGGAAGGCGAAAGCAACTCAGATCAAGGCCCGTCCGCGGCTTTTCCGGGGCACAATCGCGCGAAGTGACGGGCTTCGCAAAGCAAATGCCACGTTCGCGAACGTTTGTTGAACGTCGGTAACAAGCAAAGCACAGGGACGATCCCTTCTTGTAGAGCGCCGGACCTAGCCGGCGTTTTACAGCTTTGCAGCCTCGGCGGCCTCGGTTTGCTTAGCGATCGCCCCCACCAAATTGGACTTTTTTTCACATTATTACTACATATTTTGTCACTCCTTAGAGGTATTGACAAAATGAAAATAACCTTAAACTATCATCGATAATGCGGGCAAGAACGCCCTCGTGTTCATCCCGAAAGGAACCGTCCACGCTTTCCGCATAAACAGCGAGAGCGCCCGCCTGTTGAATCTCTACACCCCGGCCGGCTTTGAGCGCAGCGTCGCCATGCTCGGCGAGTTAACGCAGTCGAGGAACCTGCCGCCGCCCGGTTGGACTCAGCCGGAGGTGCCGGACGACCAGCGTGCAAGGCTGTTCGCCGATATTGGTATGCGACCGATCGCCATTCCCGACCCCTTCAGATCCTAAACGGACTCTATAAGACAGATTTAGTATTCAATATAGTCCTGAAAAAACTGGCTTTCTTGGGCTACAATCAACATAATTTCGGTCTTCGCAAACACAAAAAACCAGTTTTTAGAATTTAGTGGATTTGTTTTCTCGGATTTGCGACTAAATCCACGAAAATCTGTCTTTCCCATGCCTCAATTTCCAATCCCCATTTTTAAAACTGAGTTTTAAATTCTTAATCTTCATAAAGTTATAAATACCATTATTAAGTTTTTGATAATACTTGTCTCAGCCTCTACATTTATGTCTCAAGTGCGATCAAAATTGTGTAATCTGAAAACAACAAAGCTAATTATTCAATTGAGGTCTGATGACTCCTACGATTATGCGTCAGCTTTGGTCAGTGGTTGAAACTGCCCAAGCCAAGCTCCTGTTGCAACTGGATGATGCTAGCTTGGTGCAGTGGTTAGTGAAACAAACCGAAACGCAAGTGTTGTTAGATTCTAACGAAACTGATTTTCTGTGCCACTACATTCAATCTCGGCTAGCCCTTATCCGTGATATTGCCCATGAACGTCAGTGTTCATGATAGCAAAATCACGATGAATTAATTGATAGTCAAGTGTTATTACTATTGACTATTGGCTTTTTGGGGAAAATAACCTTCCACTAAGCAGTCAGAGCCTACTACACGCCAACGAACACGTTCTAGAGACAACGCCTCAGTCATGGTAGTAAAACCTAAATCACCCACAGGTGTGGGAGCAATACTACCACCAATGATTTTCGGGGCGATAAATGCTAGAACTTTTTGCACTGCTCCTTGAGCGATCGCACTAGCAGCTAAAGTCCCACCACATTCCCACAACACGCTACAAAAACCTCGCTCATATAAATACGCCATAGCTTTATCTGGTGTAAGGGATGTTAATTCCACCACCTCCACCCCAAGTTTTCGCAACAGTTCTTGAAAATCGGGGTTAGCACCCTCCTCTGTCAACACCAAAGTTGGAGCATCCGCAGTTTGCCACAGATGGGCATTTTCCGGTAAGTTGAGATGGCGACTCATCACCACTCGCAGGGGATTATGTGCCTCCACCTGATGGCTGGTTAAATAAGGATTATCCTGTCGGACTGTATTCCCGCCGACAATTATTGCATCACTTGCCGCCCGCAGTTGATGTACTTCAGTACGGGCTTCTTGGCTTGTCACCCAGGCGCTGTGACCAGAGGTAGTAGCAATTTTGCCATCTAAAGTCATGGCATATTTTAAAATTCCCAAAGGTCGTTTGTAGAGAATGCGATGCACAAAAGCTTCATTTAGCTGATGACAAGCTTCTTCTTCTACTCCTACCAACACTTCGATCCCCGCCGCACGTAAACGGGCAATCCCACCTCCAGCTACCAGTGGATTGGGATCAACCATACCCACTACTACTTTTGCCACCCCTGCTTGGATCAAGCCTTCCGAACAAGGGGGAGTCCGTCCGTAGTGATTGCAAGGTTCAAGGCTGACATAGATTGTTGCACCACGAGAGCGATCGCCTGCTGCTTGCAAGGCAAACACTTCGGCATGAGGCTCACCTGCACAAGGATGAAACCCTTCGCCGACAATCTCGCCATCCTTGACAATCACCGCTCCGACTAACGGATTTGGTGAAGTCCGTCCTAAAGCGCGGCGAGCAAGTTCCAAACACCGCAGCATCATGCGAGAGTCAAAATCACTTCCTACCTTTTCCTGCGGTGGTGAATTCGATCCAACTGCTGACTCCACTAAATGTATATTTTCCTGAGTGTAATTTGGTAAGGATGCATCTGCTTGAGCGACCACTGGGGAATTATCCATAATTTTAGGCAACACTGTAAATATTCTGCACGCGATCGCGCAGTCTTTTCACAGGAGAATCGCGCTTTGCCCCTGATAATTAAACAGAGTCAAATTCAGGTGCTATTATTTATTAGCTGTCTTAACTTGCATCGGCCTGTAATATTCAGATTACAATTGTTTTTGTAGCCTTTTTCATTTATTTGAACCACAATCTTCTGTTAGGTAGCACAGATATCTGTGCTACCCAGCCATTTACAGCGTCGCTGCAAGTTCGTGTAAGCGATCGCTTCCATCGCGGAAGACGGGCCAACTATCCCCTCAGTAAGAATTGATTCTCACCAGAAATTCTGGGAAATAAGAATCTGCTAGTTCTTTGACAGTCTCTTCAACGAATCCAGGGATGTTAAAAATGCGAGTGAATCCGTGATTAAAGTAATTCACACCGATGAGAATTCGCAGCAACAAATAGGCAATCGCAACATCTTTTGGTTTGAGACTAATGTAGGTTCTATTTTCAGTCATTGCCTGAACTCCAACTATGGTACGTCAACGGCGGTTGATTTCAATTGCAGGAATTTGGAAATATTTGGCGCTTTTGAGAGCTAACGTTCTTTCACAGACAGAATTAAGCGAACTGGGCGATCGCGTAACAAGTAAGTGTAAAGCCAAGTAAGTAACACTAGCAAACGACTGCGGTAGCCAGGAAGATATACTAAATGAACTCCTAGCCACATCAGCCAAGCCAAGCAGCCTGTAAAGGTAAATGCGCCAATTTTTCCCACACCTGAATAACAGCCAATAATCGCTAATCTTCCCTTATTGAAATAGCTAAAATGCTTTGGTGATTTACCTCGAAATTCCCGCTGAATATTTCGGGCTACAGCAACACCCTGCTGAACCGCTTCTGGTGCAACCCCAGTTAATGGTTTACCGTTCTGTTCCACATAGGCCAAATCCCCAATCGCATAAACATTGGGTTGCTCTAGCAATTGTAGTGTGGGATGAACAAGTAATTTTCCCTTATTTGCCAAAGATACCTCCTGAGATATTGTGGGAGAGTTTGCCTCTAACCCCGCAGCCCAAATGACGGTTGCAGTTGAAATTACTTCATGGTTTTGCAGATGTAAAGATTCAAAAGTCACTCTAATCACTTTTGTTTGTAGATAAACCTTCACTCCTAGCTGATGTAATCGTTTGTAAGTGTAAGCTCCCAACTTCTTTGGCAGATCGGCCAATAAGCGATCGCCTGATTGCACCAGAATCAATCTCACTTCCTTTAAAAGTATCCGATAATCTCGACGCAAGTGACCTCGAAGCATTTCAACGAAAGCACCTACCACCTCAACACCCGTTGGCCCACCGCCGACGATCGTAAACGTCAGCAGTTGTTGGCGTCGTGATGAATCAGATTCCTGGATAGCTCGCTCAAAACAAGAGAAAATGTGATTTCGGATTGCTATTGCTTCTTCTAGCGTTCTCATTGAGAAAGCATATTCCGAAGCTCCAGGAACTCCGAAAAACTGGGTTCGATTTCCAGTTGCAAGTACCAGAAAGTCATAGGTGATTACACAACTATCTGTTTCAACAGTTTGCCTTGAAAAATCAATTTGCTCAACCTCAGCCATCAAAAATTGAACCTTAGGCTTATTCCGGAGGAAAGAGAATCGCCGTAATATTGTCCGGATTGGGTAAGCAATGTATTCTGGTTCCAATTGACCTGTCGCAACCTGATATAACAACGGTACAAAGGTGTGATAGTTGTTGCGATCAATTAACAATACATCTACACCAGAATCAGCTAAAGATTGGGCAGCTTGCAACCCACCGAATCCAGCGCCAACAATGACAACGCGGCGACTGTTCATCGTTCCCCTCTTGATTTACTTAGCTAGTCGGTCAAGTTATTGACTGTCAATATATTGATAATAATCGCACTGAAATTAACTGACAGGGGAAGGATAAAGGGCGTTTCTAATTCAACCTAAGTTCAATAAACCTCTCCCTGCCTTGAACTTTAGTTCAAGTCTGTCCCTCTCCGACTCGGAGAGGGACAGGTTTTGCGTAGTAAAACCAGGGAGAGGTTTTTTCAGCGGATATGTAAGATGACTCGTAGAACTCACATTAATTCACTTAATTGTCAGTTTAGAACTTCCCAAGCTTAAATTTGAAAAAAAATTTATAACGCTCCGCTCCGCTTCGCTAACAAAGGGCAAAAAAAGAAGAGTAAAGGGTAAAAGGACTAAAGTATAAAGGGCTACTGAAGAATCCTCCCAACCCCGCAGACAATACGAAAACCAATAAAGTCGTTGCGGAGGTCGCGGTCGCCGTTGAAGCGAGACGCGGAACGGCAGTCTTTAGGAATGTAGTCCCAGGAACCGCCCCGCAGCACGACATTTCCTTGCTTTTGAGAAAGGTTATTATTATAATAGAACCAAGCACTGCCATCTGTTGGCGCACCTTCATAGTTATCGTGCCAATCATCAAGACACCATTCCCATACGTTCCCGTGCATATCGTACAGCCCAAAGGCGTTAGCTACCCCAAAACTCCCTACTTCTGTTGTTTCCCCTCGATATATTCCTTTCACCCCAGCACCATAAGTTTGGATAGCATGATAGTTGGCCAGTTCTGATGTGATTGTTTCGCCAAAATGAAATGGGGTAGTAGTTCTGGCTCTACAGGCATATTCCCATTCTGCTTCACTAGGTAAGCGGTAGCTTTTGCCTGTATGTTGGGAGAGGCGATCGCAAAATTCAACCGCATCGTACCAAGAAACTTCCTCAACAGAGCGATTTGCACCTTTAATATTAGATGGGTCTGGTTGTAGTTGTCGGTTAACTTGTGGGAGTGCGGCTACAGCTTTCCATTGTGCTTGTGTAATAGGATATCGCCCCATGTAGAAGCTAGGAACTGTTACCTGATGTCGTGGTCTTTCATTACTCCTACTCTCTAATTCATCCTCCGGGACACCCATCCAGAATGTCCCTGTAGGAATTTCTATCAGTTCAAGTTCAATGCCTTCTGCTAATACCTCAGTAATGCTCTCTGCTTGGCTTTGTTGACGGTTTATGATCCATTCTTCTTGTTTGCCTTTAGCTTTGTCTAACTGACTTTCTAGGGTGGCTATAGTGAACTGAATAACGCCTAAATTTAATCGTTTGCAAAGAGAATGCCCAAGTCCGCGTTCATCTTGCTGACGTATCTTTGAATCATATCCTGAACCATCCATAGAACCGCCGCCTGCAAGTCGGGCAATGTCCCAAGCCTCTAACTTTCTACTCAGAATGTCTCTATTTTCTATAGCTTCTTCGTATGTCACCAAAGTGAAGCCAGATGGACAAGTTTCGCGGCTAACTCTTAATATCTGATCTTCAAAATTAGACAAGCAACCTCTAAAATCTATTCTGCCTTCATTAGGATAATTCAACCATCCCTCAAATAACTTGCCTGTTTGATGTCCTGACCAAAAATAACTATTTTCACTATTTTCTTTAAAAGTAATGCTAGCAGCAGTGCGATTATTCTCAAAACTCCATGACAATTTTTGCTGTTCTGTTTGCAAATTTTCAATTACCGCCAAACCCAACCGCGAACGAAACTTCACTTTCCCTTGTGGAGAAATCAATAAAATTTCTGTGCCTTCATGCCAAGTACCAGTCTGTCCACCCCATTTAACTGCACAAGTGTATTCTCCTGCAACTAATTGGAAAATTGGTTGATTATTATCTAGTATTTTTTGTAATTTATTGGTTTCAATTTCTTCTGCAAATTCGGCATATTTTCCACCAAGATTGCGTAAAACTTCTACTGCAACATGGGCAAAAGGTAATAAATCTTCTTGTTTTTGTTGACTTAATTCTGGCAGATTTAAAAGCAGTGCAGTGAAGCTTTTAATGGATGATCCCATTTTTTCAGCGATGTATTCAGATACCACATCTAAAACCTTCTCGGTTTCCACTAAACGCATTGCCTGGTTGAGTAATTTTCGGACTTCTGCCACAAAATCATATTCATGAACTTCTCTATTTTTGACCTCTTCTTGATGCACAGAGACGGAAGAAGAAACATCTTGTTTTCTTTCAATCATGCCACTTAAAAAGACTTCTGCCACATTTACAGGTGTAGATTTAGGTAGCATAGTCTTTTGAATTAGATGCACTACAGGTAAACTCACAGGAACAGCTGCCATTAATCCAGCTAATCTTTGTGCTGTAGGTGAAGCGGTGGCTAAAAAACGATCTACTATTGCTTCGGGTGATGCTTCTGAAGATTGAGATATTACTGTTTTGTTTACTTGTTCTTTAACAAAATCAAGGTCTAAAACAATGGCTGGTGTTTGGATTCTGCCATAACCTGCAACCACTTTAGCCCATTCTTTGAGAGATTCAGGTTCTAGGGTAATAATAGGTAAATTTAAGGCTTGCTCTATATCTAAATCTTCCCTACAAATTAATTTAGAGTTAGGTACACCAGGGTTAAAAGCACTCAATTTCACTTTATAGCCGAAACTTAACTCACTACTTAACCACAGTCTTTCTGGGAAAAGCTGCATAATTGCAGTTGGAGATTGATTTGACCATTTTTGTAACCACTGATAGATAGTTTCTCGTTGCCAAATAGTAGATACACAATCACTGAGGAGTAAAATTAAGCCTCGCCCATTGCTATGATATAACTCTCGATAATTATATTGACAATGATTTTTTTGCTTTCCTTTTTTTCTGCTGACTAATTGTAAATTTCCTTGATGGTAACTTGATAAATTCCAAGTTCTGACAGTATGAAAGATACCATAATTCTCTAATATTTGGGTTAATTCATTAATAGTTTCTTGCCAAATAAATGAAGAACGGTTTTCTTCTACCACTAACTCAAGATTTAACCAGCGTTCAGGTTGAGGTTTAGTGATAGCCACCCAACTTTCCTGTTCTACAATCAAAGAATCTACAATCTGGTTAACAGTGGCTTCAACATCCAAAATTCTTCTAGAGTATGAAGGAACTTTACGCATGAGAGGACGCAAAGCTCTACTAATTTGTAGTTTGTTTGTTAAAGCCGGTGCAGCAGGAGCTTGAAAGGGTAAACCCTCTATATTTTCTTCATTTTGAGACCGTGTAGACGACGAATCTGAGGGTGGCGTATAAATATTAATAGACGGCTCAACTGGTTCAGGAGGCCGAATGTCTGTCTTTTCAAAAATGGTTTCGGTTTCTTTTGGAGCTTGAGGTGGTTTTTCTCTGATTTGAGTATTTTCTACTGCCATTTGCAAAGCTAACCAAAGAGTATCTGCTATATCCTCATCACTCAGTTCTAAACGTTTCCTTAAACCACTATGCTCCAAGATATTAACAAAACGTTTTACTGCGTCATAGTAAGAAGGTTTACTCATCTTCTTCAACCTGACCTAAATCTTGCAGCAGTTGTTTAATCAGTCCATCTTTGGTGTCAATGCGTCCTTTTGTCACCATAAATAGAGCATTGAGGAGTTGATCATTGGCTAGGGTTTTTGTATCTCTTTCTTTCATAAAATTCTCAACTAATGTATCAAGAGCTTCATTTGTTAATTTTGTGGAATTGTCAGGATCTGCTATTTCTTTACCTAAATGAGCCGCAATTATTTTAACTAACTGTTCTTTATCTGGCTCTTTCATAGTTAGCCGTAAACATCGTCTCAAAAATGGTGGAGGGAAATCTCGCTCTCCATTACTGGTTAAGATGACTAGGGGAAAAGTAGTACAAATTACTCTTCCTTCTATAATTTCGTGACTCTTATCTGCGGTATATGCAGTACGAACATTAACTTTGGGAATTTCTTTTTTTAGTCTAACTAACTCCTCGATGTCAAACCATCCTTCTTCAAAAACATTTAACAGGTCGTTAGGTAAATCAATATCGCTTTTATCAATTTCATCTATGAGGAGAATCCGGGGTTTTGTTGATGGGAGTAAAGCTGTTCCTAGAGGCCCCAAGGTGATATAGTTTTCAATGCTGCTGGCTTGTTGTTTCTTTTCGTCTTTTGGAGACAATGTTGAGGAATTTGGCTGCTGTTTAACTTCTTGTAATCGAGCGATCGCATCATAATTATATAATCCATCTTTAAGAATAGTTCGAGATGTGATCGGCCAATATAAAACTTCCCCCAACATCAATTCTCTAGCTACTGCATAAGCTAAGGATGATTTACCTGTTCCTGGTTTACCTGTTATCAATAAAGGTCGTCGCAGGTATAAAGCTGCATTGACTATTTTTATTTCTTCTTCACGAGGTTGAAAAGTTTCACCTCTTACTTGGCTGCGACTTTGATCTGGGTCAATTTCATTACCAAAAGGTCGCCACTTGGGAGATTTGGGTAATTCCCAATCATCGTGAGGTTTACTGTTTCCTGTAAAAATTTGCCAGTCAGTCATAAAATTAATCAGTTTAGAGTTTGTTTTCAGTTAATAGCTGTTCGGGTGGTAGTAAATCGGGGTCATCCCACAATAAGCATAAATGGTTAATATTCTTCTCACCTTGTGCTTTTTTGCTTTTCAATTGGGAGGGTAACTCTCTTAAAGATATATCATTATCTTCATTTTTTAAAATCCTATTGAATTTCTCTTCAATATCAGGAATCTGTTGACGAGTCCATAATGCTAGAGGAACAGCAGATTTGAAAAGAATTTTTCCTAATACCTCTCCTTTTTCAAAGACACTTGTGATTTTTACGGCGATAATGTTTTCCTGTTTGACTTGATCAAATAAAGTTTTTTGATTATCACTAGAGGCTAAAACAAAAACACTATTGGCATATTGTTTTAATTGATCCTTAAATGTATTTGCTTTTTCCCGCCATTTAAAAACGGGTGGACTTTTACCTCTTAATCTATCTGAACAACGAATTACTACTTCATACTCTTCACAAATTCCTGTACAAAAATCCTCTTCACCTTCCTCATCTTCCTCGGTTTTCCAAGAATCAAAATCATGATTTATTAATTCAGATGGCAATAAAACATGAATTTGTTTTATGGACTTATTAGCTTTAATTAAGCCTTGTTGGATTAAATTTATTGTAATTTTAGATAAATTGCTTAAATTTTTATCTGTAGGTATTTCTGATTTATTTTCAATTTTAAGTTGTTCACAATCAGAAAAAGATTCTCGATGATATTGGACTATATTTTTTATGAGCCATGCTTCAACAACATAATTATCCCCTGATTTACTAATTGCTATTATTAGACAGGGATGACATTGTTTCTCTCGTTGTCGTTGCTCTTTTTTTACCTGTTGAATTAATTCATCAAAGTCTATAATGTTTTCTTTCCCCCATTTTTCTAAATCATTAGATAAAGATGTTTCTGTGTTGAGCAAAGATAAATAGCCGACAAATTTATCTATATAATTATAATTACCTTGTATCGGCATATCTAACTCATTAATTATTTCTTCGACCTTTTGAGGTTTTGTTTTGTTAAGCTTACGTACTTGATATAAAGATGATTCATAAGCAGTAAAAATTATAGTTTTTTCTATTTCAAAGTATCCTTGTAATATATGAACAAGTTTGTCTAGCTTTTCATGGTTTTGATACTGTTGTTCAAGCTCTTGTAATTTAGAATTATCTGGTTTTTCTTGATAACAGGCTTGAAAAAGCTGTTCTAAGTTTCCGTTAGGAATTGCCCATTTAGTTACTAAGTTAAAGACAATATCTCTAAGACTTTCACCACCTGCGATCGCCTCCAGATTTTCCCCTAATTCAAAATTAACCACTATTGCCAAATCAGTTTTATCAGGATAAACGTGAATAATGGCATCTATTAAATATTTTTTCTTGTTCTCTAACCACGATTCCATAGCAACTCTATTTGTCTTGACTAACTTTTAACTTTACTTTCAATGGGGTTAATTAAAGGAATAATTAAGCTACATATAATCAATAAAATTGACCCATAAACAGGGCTATAAAAACTTAATGAACTAAAAGGTTCTCCTAGCGCAAATACCCAAACAAGAAATGCTATACTGGAAATAATAGTTTGTTTAACTGCTGGTGGTTTTTGTCGTTCAGATGTTTGCTGAAGAATATAAGCAGCAGTAATTACTGTAAAAATAATCAACAAAACCCACAATATAGTATTTGTAGGAATACCAGTAGCACTTTTAATTAATCCCGTAATGGCAATCCATCCGCCAACAATTTCTGTAGGAATATATTTAAGCAGCTTGGAAAAATAATCATCAATTTTCGCTCCCTCTCCCTTCGCTTCCAATTGGTCACTAATTATTCTACGTCCCATGTTTAACTCTTTAATAATTTAAGCTAAATCTGATTGTATTTCTTGATAAATAGCAGCAAACAAAATTCCTTCCCGAATTGTTCCAAAGGTTTTTGCTCTCTGGGCATGATGTAATGCAACTAAACACCAATCTTCATCAAAACAAGGTGATCCACTCGAACCTAAAGCCGTTTTATTAACATATTGAACTAAACCACTATCATGATAAACCCCTGTGATTCCATCGTGACTGATGGACAGTTTCATGGAATCACCTTCAGGATGTTGTAAAACACTAATTCCCATTTTCTCAATAGGTAACTTCCTCTCATCCCAACGCGCAGGTTTAATATTCTTTTCTTGGGTAATTTTAGATTCTACCTGTAATAAAATATAATCTAGATGTTCAGTTTTACTAAAACGTAAAATGGGTTTTTGGTTATCTAGTTTAAATGAACTACCATAATCTTTAACACCATTGTCTGAGGTAAAACAGCCAAAATTCAAAACCGCATCACGAGCGTTGTTTTCTTCATTAGGATGAAAAACATGATAATTTGTTAATACCTTATTAGGAGTAATTAAAACTCCTGTCCCCATAATATTGCAAGATGGTATTTCAATCCGACATACCGATGTAGATTGTTGAATTGCCCGTTTCAAAAATCCTACATCCCAGTAATCAAATTTAGGTTTTAGCCAATTTTGCAGTTGAATTTCATCAGTTTCCCCTTTCCAGTTAATATTGGGGCCAAAATCTGTTCTTGTTACCGGAACGTCAAGAATAAACCGTTTATTAATAACAACTGAGTCATAAAATTTTTTCAGGTCTTCATTACCAGGATTAGTTTCGTAGGCGGCTAAAATTAACCTATATGTTTTTCCTCTGGGAATAGCCCACCTAGTTAATAACTTAAAGACAATATCTGTAAGATTTTCACCACCTGCGATCGCCTCCAGATTTTCCTCTAATTCAAACTCAACCATCATTGCCAAATCACTTTTAGTGGGATAAGCACTAACAATGGCTTTAACTAACTTTTTGAGTTCAGCACCAGATAGGTTCATAATCAATCTTAAGAACTTATGTAAAAATAACTTGAACAATTGAGTTGACTGATCTTCAGCCTACGTAAAGCACAAGCCGCATGGAACTACTTTTTGACATCATTACTAATGTGCATAGCCACTAGTACAGCACGGCGGAAGTCAAAAATCACTTGTACTGAGCGTAGTTGAAGTAAAAATCAAAAGTCAAAATGAATACAGCATAAGTGTTTCGTTGATTTGGAATGGGTTGTTTATTTCCGCCGCACTGTACTAGACTATATTGTGTGTAAAAAAACTACAAGTAGACATAATTGAGTAAAAATGGATATTAGTATTAATAGCAGATTTACGGAAGTAGTGAAGGTTAAGAAATATAAAATCATGCCTAATGTGAATTAGGAAAAAAGGCTGGAGAAGTAAGAAGATCAAAGTTACTAGTACAGCACGGCGGAAATAAGCAGACCATTGAAAAGCCCTAAAGAGCTTATTCCATAATACTTTTGACTTTTGACTTTTGACTTTTGACTTCCGCCTTGCGGTACTAGCTTTTCAAATCAGACTTCCCCGATGACTAGCATAGATAATGGATCGCTAATCACAACAATTTTTGTCATAAGCAAGTAAAAAGCACAACACTGGTAAAACCAGAGGTGAAAACAAGTATGAGCGACAGTGAAATCATGACACGATCGCTGTTAATGGATTATCTGCCATTTCCGGCAAAAACACAGTTTCTCTGTTTCATTAGGGGAAACATTTACAACGTCGCCACAAGTTCCTTTAAGCGATCGCGTCCATCGCGGAAGACAGGCCAACCATCCCCCACTAGCACTGCTTCTACCCGACTCAGTTGAGCCAACCTCCGCACAGAAGCAACAGCCTCCTCTCGATTCAGCAGCTTATCATCTGGTAATATTGTCAAGCTACCTGCCTTGCGTGCCCTGACTAAATCCCCTGTAATCAAAGTCGTCTCCTCCAGTAGTAGAGCTAGTTCACCGGGAGTTTTTGAGCCTTGGAGTTCAATCACCTCCAATCCTGGTACAAATTCTTCACCATCAGACAGCCAGCGATCGCAATGTATGGGGAAAATGTCTTTTTCTGCCAGAGGCCCAGCTATTTTAGCATAAGTTTGATCGGCAATTTCTTTACTTGCCCTGACATGCTCGGAATTCGTCAGCACAATCCAAACTACACCACCGAGGGATTTCAGATGATTCCAATCATGGTTAGATAGGGCTACTGGGTCAATCAAGATGTTGCCATCTGGGCGAATCCAGGCAATCCCATTGAAATCAATATTTCTTGCCGGATTGAAATTAGACCAGCTATAAAGATCGGGACGGTGCAAAGATTTCATGATGATTCTGGATCGGTACTTCAGTAATTGACTATTAATATCAATAATTAAGTATATAGATTATTAAGGTTGCATTCTCTATAAATTTGGAATTTGAGTATACTACGATAAATCTATCGATATTATGAATTTTATTTGGTTTACAGAAATTTCCGCATAACTGCAATAGAGATCAACGGAGGTATAGGGGTGAGTGAGATGCAGCGCCAAAAAATATCAGCGAAGGCAGACCAGTTTAGAGAGTCGGTGATTCGGGAAATGACGCGGGTAGCACTGCAACATGGTGCAGTGAATCTAGCGCAGGAGTTCCCTGATTTTCCCTGTCCCTTGGAATTGAAACAAGCAGCTTACGAAGCAATACAGGCAGATGTCAACCAGTATGCCATTACTTGGGGCGATGGCCCATTTCGTCATGCGATCGCCAACAAAGTTCGTTGGTATCTCGGCTTAGATATCAATCCTGAAACCCAAATCACTGTTACCTGCGGTTCCACAGAAGCAATGGCAGCTGTGATGCTAGCGACAGTCAATCCCGGTGACGAAGTAATTATATTTGAGCCGTATTACGAAAACTACGGCCCTGATGTGATTTTAGCTGGTGCTAAACCCCAGTACGTAACACTGTATCCCCCCTATTGGACATTTGATGAATCACAGTTGCGTCAAGCTTTCAATGCCAATACCAAAGCTATTATTATCAACACACCTCACAACCCTACAGGTAAAGTCTTCACCCATGAAGAACTCACCCTAATTGCTGAACTTTGTCAAAAGTGGGATGTGTTAGCGTTTACAGACGAAATCTACGAACATATTCTCTATGATGGCACTCAACATATTGCCTTAGCGACCCTTCCCGGTATGGAAGAACGCACCGTTACCATTAACGGTTTATCCAAAACTTACAGCGTCACTGGATGGCGAGTCGGCTACATTTTCGCAAACCCCGAATTGACAGGAGCGATTCGCAAAGTCCATGATTTTCTCACCGTTGGCGCTCCTGCACCATTGCAACGAGCCGGAGTTGCCGCCATGCAACTGCCACCATCCTATTATCAAGAACTAGCCAAACTTTATCACCAGAAGCGAGACAGGATTTTACAGATTCTAGATCAAGTTGGCATTCCCTATTTCGTTCCCAAAGGAGCTTATTACGTTCTTGCAGATATTTCCAAATTTGGCTACAAAACTGATGTTGAATTCACTTATCATCTAATTAAAAATATTGGTGTTGCCGTAGTTCCTGGTTCCAGCTTTTTCAGCCAACCAGAAAAAGGACATTCATTGATCAGATTTTGCTTCAGCAAAAAGCCTGAGACATTACAAACAGCTAGCGATCGCTTACTAAAACTCCAATCAAATCTATAACCCACATCCTAACATGACCCCTCAGAATATAATCGCCTGAGCTTGTAATGCGATCGCATCTAGTGGGACTTAGACAAAAAACACCCCTAAAATAGCCTCAAATGTATATATAGAAATACTTTGACATCGTTTTACTTGTTTTCTTTATATATCTGGGTTTGGGCTATTTTTGAGCATTTGGTGTATTTACATTACTCTGCATGGGTTTGAGGCTTGTTTCTCACTCAAAAATGTTTAAGTCCCGCTAGTTGTTCGTTGCTTGTTTAGCACAAAACAATCTGCTCTTTAGGGATTCCCGCCGCAACTCTCATCTACAGCAACTCCCTCATATAAGCCATCATGCAGCAATCCAGAGCAAGCGATCAATCATTAAAGATGCACGCGATCACTATACCAACATTAAAATCAGCTACCTCTTGCAAAAAATGCAAGAATATAAATAAATCGCCATTCTCACTTTTGTTAGCCTGTTGCACGAAGAGAAAAGCGATCGCCCAAAGCAGTATTTCTTGAGCGCGTATCTTTAGAGCAAAGAAGTCGGATTAACAGGCGAAACCAAAGGATGAAAGTGCCACTCCCCTGGCAGATTGCAGATGTCATCTAGGAGATATTCAATTTTCAATCCCACACCCGACGCAAATTCAACACAAAACCCGGTAACACCGCTTCACCGGACAACTCAGTCGGATTCTCCAATACTTCCACTGCTAATCCCGGTCGATAAATTTCCACCCGTCGCTGCTGCGGATCGATTAACCAGCCCAGCAGAGCGCCATTGTCAATGTACTCCCTCATCTTAGATTGCAAAGACCCAAGCCGATCTGAGCTAGAGCGTAACTCTACAACAAAATCCGGGCAGATATTAGGAAACGTTCCTTTTTGTTCTGGAGTGAGTGCCTGCCAACGTTCTCGGCTTACCCAAGAGGCATCGGGGGAGCGAGTCGCACCATTGGGTAAAATGAAGCCAGTCGAGGAGTCAAAGGCTTTACCCAAATCTTCGTTTTCTTCGTACCAGCGATCGAGTTGTCCAGTGAGGCTGCGGTTGCGTTCTCCAGTTTCCCAACCCGTTGGTGGGTTCACAATTAACTCTCCATCTGCGGTTTTTTCTAATGTCAAGTCTCGGTTGGCTGCTGCTAATGCTGCAAACTGTTCCTGAGTGACGTACAACCCGATTGTCTTAGGCAACTCAATCAATAGGGTTTCGGTTTCTGGACTGGCGGGTGTCTGTACCATCTTGACCTCTTACACAATAGGGATTTAAGTGAAAGATGCCTACCCTATTAACTAACACATTCTACACGCTTGTCTTCGCGATCGCCTCTGGCACTGTGCGTTCTCTCCTGACGCCAGGTATGACAATCAACCCTGGTACAGGCAAAAAGGAGAACTCAATCCACCTCTGACTCTAAATCTTGCTGCAAGCGCATAGTATTGATATACTTTCTAACTTGTACGCTAGTATATGGTCTAATTGCAAAATATCAGCAGCGATCGCCTTTTAGCCGATGGGATTCTTAACTTCACAGGGAACTGGAGTTTGACGACTTCCAGGTCGTAGTCTAACCCAACTCTCCACAAGCATTTTATGCAATGCCCCCTGTTACGTGCATCTCTGCGTTCATTCCATCAAAATCAAGCGCAGAGGATCTAAACGCACATACCAAGGAAAAGGTTGGTCTTTCATAGTCGCCCATTTTTCTTTGAAGACTTCAGCTTGCAGATGGTAATCTTGAGAATTCTTGCCAGCAGAATGTAGTTTGAGAAACAACGTCATTCGATGGGGCGTTTCACTTGTTCGTACTAGCCAACAGGGAAAGGTATTTTCCTGTGATGAGTCGTTGGTAAAAATGAACTGATGGGCACGAATGCCGACGTGGGATAATTCGCTCTTGGCTGGTTCAATAACTTGAAGAGTACAACCCCAATCAGTCGCTTCTACCTGTTGTGATGACTGGAGAACAGCACGGGAGAAGTTCTTACATCCGGTAAGTTGGGCGACACTCACAGTAGCTGGATGCTGGAAAATATCATGTTTGCTGCCATAATGAACGGCTCTACCATGCTCCAATACCAACAGATTCGGGCAAATCCGATAAGCTTCTTCCATATTATGGGTGACAAATAGAGTCACACCTTGGTAGCCAGCTAGAGTTTCTGTCATTTGCTCCTCTAATTGACTACGTAGATGGGTGTCAAGTGCCGAAAATGGCTCATCCAAAAGCAATGCTTCCGGTTGACTTGCTAATGCTCGTGCTAAAGCTACCCGTTGTTGTTGACCCCCAGAAAGTTGGTGCGGATAGCGATCGCCTAATCCCTGCAACTGCATGGCTAATAGTTGCTGTTCTACCTGCACCCTAATACTTCCAGCAGATAGTTTTTTGGGCAAGCCGAAAGCGATATTTTGCGCCACACTCATGTGCGGAAAGAGGGCGTAATTCTGCACTAAAAAACCGATGCGGCGATCGCGACTGGGTAAATTAATCCCTTGTTCGGAGTCAAACAGGACTCTACCATTTAAAACTATGCGTCCACAAGAAGGCGTTTCTATCCCCGCAAGGCAGCGCAAAATCATGCTCTTACCTGCTCCAGAACCCCCTAACAATCCCAAGGGTTGCTCATCAGTAGTGAAAGCAACTTTTAAATGAAAGCTAGGAAGTATTTTTTCAATATTGACAAACAATCCACCAGATTCAAAGCTAGAGTGCGGGTTGTAGAGAATTTCTCCCCCCGCTCCCTGCTCCCTGCTCCCGCCTCCCCTTCTCTTTTCCCTCAATTCTTGCCAGAAGTTGACTGCAATAATTCCAGATAGAGAAATCACCATAATTGCGATCGCCCAAAACCAAGCTTCGTTCATTGCTCCCGCTTCCACAGCAAAATAAATCGCCATTGGGATTGTCTGCGTTTGTCCGGGAATATTACCAGCCAGCATCAAGGTTGCGCCGAATTCTCCTAAAGCACGGGCAAAAGCTAGCATTGTGGCGGCGACAATGCCGGGTAGGGCTAGGGGTAAACTGATGCGCCGAAAGATTGTGGCTTCGGTTGCACCAAGAGTTCTGGCTACTCGCAGCAGATTACCATCTATTTGTTCAAAGGCTCCCAATACAGTTTTATACATCAACGGGAAAGAAACTACGGTAGCTGCGATCGCTGCACCATACCAAGTAAAGACGATGCTGAAGTCAAAAGCCAGCATGAGTTTCCCTACGGGACCATTTTTCCCAAAAAATAGCAGCAACAAGAAACCGACAACCGTGGGTGGTAAGATCAGGGGCGCAATAAAGATACCCTCAATCAACGATTTACCTTTGCCACGATATCCCAGCATCCAGTAGGCAGCAGCGATACCCAAGAAGAAGGTGATAAATGTAGCAAGTAATGAAGTTTTGAGTGATATCCAAAGAGGCGATAAATCCAATGGCATAGTTGTCTGGGGAAGAATTAGCTCAACTAATCCCTAATTTACCAACTTTAATCTCAATATTTTGCTAAAAGTTGGTAAATTACATCACAAATATAGCAATCCTGAATCATTCGTAAGAAACAAGATCCCCGACAACTTTTACGAAGTCGGGGATCTTCGGCTTGCAATTCTTACAAATCAAATATGATAGCGATGGGCTGAAGAGACTTCTGGCATCATAATGACCTCAGAAGGCCCAGAATTACAATTAGAGTAGTAGTTGGTGAAAGCGATCGCCTAATAGGAGTAAGATCACTGAAGCTGAAATTATTGAGTTTAGTAGTAATAATCAAGTTGTTCAACTTTTTGATAATCTATTGTATGAACTAAAAGGCATAATCGAGCAATAAGGTTGATCAAGATTCAAAAAGTCTATCTGGTAAGCTTTTTGAAAAAATCTTGGTCAAGCTTGAGGCACTAAAAGGGGTGAAGAGTTGATTTTAGCATCCAAAACTTTGATTGCCCCAATATCATTTATGGACAAGTTAGTAAATCAGGAAAGCACACTCTGCAACATTATCGTGGCTTAATGACCTATATATTTTGGCTACTGACAACGAGATAGTTTCTTACAGAAGTTTTCATTTATTTGAACCATTGTCGTAGGGGCACAACATTGCTCATACGTGTCAACTTAAGGCAAAAGCCAGTAAGCGAACAAGCTTTTAGAGGTACCTCGTTCCCAGTCTCCGACTGGGAATACCTAATGAGAGGCTCTGCCTCAAGACTAGCGGCAGAGCCGCAATTGAAGAGCATTTCCAGCCTCTGGCTGGAAACGAGGTTTTAAAAGAGTTTTAGCTTAAGTTGACCCCAATGAGCAATTCTGTGCCCGTAGGGCGTGGTCTATTTACCTGAAAATAGCTGTAATTAGTCCAGTTGAGTGCTGTAGGCACTAAAACCATAAGCCAAAGTTTCTTTTAAAGCATCTGATGGTTTAAGACTTCTGTTAATAGCATTAGCAAAGGGTACTGGGATTCCTTTAATAGTTTCCGGCAAAATCGCATATTCTTCCGTTGGTTCGACAATATATTCTGGACACTTCGTTTGGATGCCAGCAGTCGCTAACATTTCATTAATTTCAGCGGCTGAATATTGCTTGAGATAAACTGGGTTTCTCACAAATGGGTTCAGCCTTCTGATAAAATTATGGATAATATGAGAAGGACAAGACTTGTTGTGAAAGGAATGATTGAAAACAAAAATTCCACCAGGTTTTAGTACGCGAGATATATCAGCCAACAAATTTCTTAATTGTGCATCTGGGATATGCATAAAGACGCAGTTAGAAATTACCAAATCTATAGAATTTTCTTCTAAGGGCAATATTTCAGCAGAATCGCAAATCAAGTTAAATTCAGCTTCTGGAAAAAAATTATATTCTTGTTTAACTTTGATTAACCGCCGCAATAAAGGTTCAGAAATATCAATTCCATAATATTTTTTGCATCTTAGATTTTTAGCTTTTGAGAGATGTAAAGGTGCGCGACCATAACCAGAACCAATCTCCAGAATAGAGTCAAAAGATTTATTCGACGGAAATTTGTTCCAAGTACCTCCAGGCGTGCCAGTTAGCAGAGTGTAATCTTGTTTGATGGGCGATGTTTCTGCAATTTTTTCAATTTTTTGGGAACCATAATATGTTTTACCAATTGCGTCCCATGTTTTTTTATGTTGAGTATTATTCAATTGTTCATAGTCACTAGGAAAATAAATGCCATCTCGTAATTCAAAATCATTCAGACTGGATTTTACATTTGCTAATTGAGTCATTAGGATTATTCCTTATGAATAGTTAGTTCTGTTTTCTGTTATACTCTTAACTCAGCATTAACCGCAAGGGATTTTTACTGAACTGCTTCCCCTTAGCCTTTTTTCAAAGTTTATAGCTGTTTTCAATTCGATGGAATATATATCGTAGGGGCGCACAGCTGGGCTACCAAAGCGCGTATTGCATCCAAAGGAAAACCGCTGTAATAGCAACCCGTTATCTGATGAGAGCGGCAAGTTCGTATACATTAGTTAATGGACTGCAACAATCGGAGGCTGGGATGGTAGAAGGGTCAGAACAAAAACGGGTGGTAGTTGTAGGTGCAGGTTGGGCTGGTTTGGGAGCAACCTACCATTTGGCAAAACAAGGCTATGATGTGACCCTTCTAGAAGCAGGCCCCTATCCCGGTGGATTGGTGGCAGGTTGGCAAACAGCCGCCGGAAAATCTGTTGAAGCTGGCATTCATGGCTTTTGGTATCCTTACAAAAATATTTTTTCCCTAATCAATGAATTAGAAATTAATCCTTTTACTACTTGGACTCGTTCTTCGCAATATTCGCCAGCAGGTTTGGAAGTTGAATCACCGATTTTTCAAGACTTACCGCGACTCCCCTCCCCACTAGGAACTTTTCTCTACACTCAGTTTAAACGGCTGCCACTAATTGACCGTCTCAGCGCCCTGCCTTTACTTTATGCTGTTGTTGATTTTGACAATTCTGATGATGCTTGGCGGCGCTATGACTTTGTAACTGCCCGTGAATTGTTCAAAGACTTTAACGTTTCTGCACGACTTTACCGTGAGGCTTTTGAACCAATGTTATTAGTGGGCTTGTTTGCCCCTGGTGAACAATGTTCAGCCGCAGCAACTTTAGGGATGCTTTACTTTTTTATTCTGGCTCATCAACCAGATTTTGATGTGGTTTGGTGTCGGGGAACTGTCGGGGAAAAGATATTTCGTCCTTGGGTGGAACGGATTGAAAAAGCTGGTGTGCGAGTGTTATCTAAGCGCCGAGTTACAGACTTAATTGTTGATAGTAATCATCGAGCAAAGGGTGTAGTTTGCGGTGATGAAGTAATTGAAGCAGATGCCGTAATTTTTGCGGTTGGGATCACGGGGATGAAGAAAATTGTCTCAACTAGCCCTAGTTTACAAAGCCGTGAAGAATTCCGTAATTTGAGCAATTTAGGAGCAATTGATGTTTTAGCAACACGACTATGGTTTGACCGCAAAATTGATATTCCTCGTCCTTCTAATGCTTGCTTTGGATTCGACACAACTACAGGTTGGACATTTTTTGATTTGAATGCTCTACATGATGAATATCAAAATGAGCCGGGAACAGTAATTGAAGCTGATTTCTATCACGCTAATCAGTTTCTCAGTTTGAGCGATGAGGAGATTTTACCAATAGTTCAGGGTTATTTAGCAACTTGTCTGCCAGCGTTTCGGGAGGCAAAGATCATTGATAGCAGTGTAATTCGGCTACCTCAGGCGGTGACTCACTTTGCACCTGGTAGCTATCGTTATATGTTGCCCGCTAAGACAAGTTTTGAGAATGTGTTTATGAGTGGGGATTGGATTGTAAACCGTCATGGTTCCTGGTCACAGGAAAAGGCTTATGTTACTGGTTTGGAGGCGGCGAATTTGGTGGTGTCTTATTTGGGAGAAGGTCAGCCATCTGAGATTTTAGCTGTAGAAGAGGATGAAGTGCATATACAAGTGGGGCGATCGCTCAACCAAACTTTGCGTGACTTGGGCAAATCTATCCTACCTGACTTTTGGTTGCCGTAATCCTTAGGGGCGCCAAGAGTGAATCATTAATTGTAATCTAAATTCGGTAAGCTAAAGAAAGCTATTGCGATACCATCCTTATAATGTAAATCAAATCACATAAGCTTATGGAGTCAGACTCTTTACAAACCGAAGTGATTCTGACGCACCCGCGTGAGTCCCTCGGTAGAGTGCAACTTGATTGGACACCCCAACCCGGAAACTATCTCGATTTTCAAGGTAAAACCTATGCAGTTTTAGAGCGCCGCCATCGATACCAACTTAAAGCTGGGCGATACCGTTTGCATAATATTGCCATTTACGTGCAGTCGGCTAAACGACCATCTGAGAAAAGTTTGGTTGAGGGACGTTGGGTAATTGGTGATGCCACCTGCTGCTACAATGCTCATTCAGAAATTATTCGCTGTGCAGTTAACCCAGATGGCCCTTGCAAATCTTGTCGCTTTTATGAAAAGTTAGGAGTTATTTAATTTTAGATTTTAGACTTCGGCTTCTCTACGAGACGCTGCGCGAACGCTCAGTCGAACGATTTTAGATTTTAGATTTTTTTTAATCCAAAATCCAAGTTGCGCTTCTAGCGCACCAAAGGTGCAACCTAAAATCTAAAATTGGCAACCCCTCAACTGCCTACACCAAAAACTTCTCCCACAGTTAAGCGGGTACCATTAACAAAATCCCATCCCGACTGGGGACGTTTACCAGCTAGCTGAACCTCTCGCAACAGCAACAAACCTTCCCCAGTTTGGACGATCGCCCCAATTCCTTTGGCAATGCTCACTACAACTCCCGGTCTGTCTGATATATTTGACAAATCAGGCAATTTATGAATTAATTCTTGTAATTCTGGTGGTAGCTCGCGATCGCTTACAGAAGCAAGGGGAGCAGAAGCGGTGATTTTTAACAGGTTGTTACGAAAGCTAGCAGTGCTGTTAGGGTAAAAGCCTTTGATTTGATTGTGTAATTGGATAGCGCTTTTTGACCAATCCAAACCATAATCTTGTTTTTGAATCAGAGGGGCATAAGTAGCTGCTAAATTATCTTGGGCAATTGGTTGAATTTCCTGACGTTCCAACTTCAACAGAGTTTCCACTAACAGATCCCCACCGATCACAGCTAGTCTTTCGGCTAAATCTTGGGCATTATCCAGTAATCCTATCGGTGTAGTGGCTATTTGTAGCATCGCCCCAGTATCCATCCCCACATCCATTAACATAGTTGTGATCCCCGTTTCCCTCTCACCGTTATACAAACACCACTGAATCGGCGCTGCACCGCGATATTTGGGTAAAATCGAGCCGTGCACATTAATGCAGCCTAACTTTGGTATATTTAGGATTTTTGACGATAATATCTGTCCGTATGCAACAACAACAAACACATCTGCGTCTAATTGTTTGAGTTGGGTTAAAGTTTCAGTGTCTTTTTTCACCCGTTCGGGTTGCCATACTGGTAAGTTGTGAGCAGTAGCGATCGCTTTTACAGGTGTTGGCGTAAGTTTATTTCCGCGTTCCCGGCGTTTATCTGGTTGGGTGACAACTGCCAACACGTCAAATTCTGAATGATTCAATAACTTTTCCAACGTGGGCACAGCAAACTGTGGTGTACCAAAGAATACAATTTTCATTAATAATTTAGTTGTTAATCGTTAGCCATTAGTTAATGGTAAATAATATCGGCTGTTTGGTGATAGAATATTTTCGTATTGGTGAAACCAAAGGCTGGAATATTTAACTTAATAGTTAAGTTGACAAGTGTAACAGCTAATATAAGCTGCATCTGCCTTTAGTGAGCCTCATAGTTTAGTGGTGTATCGTCACGAGCCGCTAGAGCATCTACCGAGTAAATTTTCTTGTGTTCCCGATTATTTTTCCCAAATTGGCGTTAAATACAGTTGAGTTTCTAAAAAACTATTGCTTGTTTTAGCTATTTTTGTAGTTGAGATTGCAATTTATAACTTTGGGTTGCTGACAACAGTATTTTCTGAGTATGATGTATTATGCATCGGCTTTCCCAGGTTTTCTACGTAACGCCTCATGTTTACCATTATCAGGGTTTGCGCTGTTATATTTAATGTGTAACCTGGCTTGTTTGCTGCCTAATAGCGATCGCTATTATGATCCCCAATAGCCGAGTTATCTCATTCTTAATTGCCAGCGTCATCGCCTGAGCTATACCCGGAATATCCCTTAACCAATACCTGTTTTTGGTGTGGTTGGGTATAGGAACTGCAACACTCTATATCGTGTAGTAATTACTGAGTTTTCAGCATATTTACTATACTCACATATTTTTGCCAAAAAAACTACTACCTGAGTAAAAAAAGTGTAAACAATGATACTTAATTTTTGTAAAACTCTCCAAACTTTGAAGAAAATATTTCGTCAAAGCTTTTAGTTTCTTGTTATACATATAATTACCGCCTGCCCCATTGCTGCATAGGTATTGCTTCTCACATAGCAACCGCCCCTCTAGAGAGTCTACAAATGCTTAAACCCCTTTTGCTATCAGGATGGTTCCGCTTACAACCATTTCTGAATTACGTTGTCGTTGTGATACTGATTGCACCTTTGCTAGCGGCGTCAGGTAACTCGACCCAAGTCAGATCCGAAGTAGCTAAATTAACACAGATAACTGGAAATTCTGACTCTGTGTCAAAGAAAATAGCTGTAGTTGGGGAACCTGATATAGTTAAAATATTAAAAACAGATCAAATCAACTCTTTAACAGAAGAATTTGACTCTGTGCCAACACAAAGTACTGCTGTTCAGGAACTGCAAGTATTACCAGCGGATAAAATTGAGCCTCTGGCTAAAGCAGATAGTTCTGTGTCAAATAGCGATTTAACTGTTCCTGATAGTTTGGCAGCAGTTGAACTCGCACCATTAACAGATGTTCCTGTTAATCAACTTAATTTAATCCGAAAACTCAAAGCTGCTAATATCAAGTCTTTGAAAGGAAAAGAAAATTCTCTCTCTAGAGAAAAGTCTTTTACTGAATCATTGACAGCAACTCAAGTTGCACCAACTCTTAGAGCACAACCAAGCACAACGACGGAAATACCTGTTGTTGAACCAGTTGAGGAGTCCCAAGCAGAACAAATAGATCCCATAGGTAGTCCTCATCCTATTCCTTGGAAATGGATTACAGCTACTCAAGAGGCAATTAGTTCTAAAGGTGGTTCGGGAGTGCGTCACTACCGCAGCGTACCCGTGGTTTCTCCAGATGGTAAATATGCTGTTTATAGCCGGGTACAACTGGAGGTAAAACCCCAAATGTACAACAGCCGTGTTACCAGCGTTCTGTTTGTCCAAGATATGCAAAGCAAGAAGTTGTGGGTGATGGCTTCAACTACTCCTGTTAGTGATCCTTTATTAAAGATAAAGGCTGTAAAGGCGGCGTCGTCAGAAGAAACTGATCCGAATGGTCAAATTGGGGTATTAGTTCCAGTTAGTTGGTCGGAAAAAGGCGATCGCTTCTTAGCACGCAAGTTTGAAGGTATATTTAACACAGGTGATTCCACAGATAGCGCAGTAATTTGGGATCGGCAAAAAAATCACGCTAACACGGTTTCTCCTGTTAATCAGGAAGAACATGAAAAAATTGCAGTATTGTTAGGTTGGAGTAAAAGCCAACCGGATCATGTCCTATTTCGGGCGGGTGAATTGGGCGAGGAAAACTGGCCATTAATGCAAGTTGGTAATGATGGTAAAACTGTCACTACAACATATGATGATCAGCCGATTACTTTTGGTAAAAAGGTTACAGAAATTTGGGCAGGGCCACAAGTAGCGTACCGATAGTTTATTAAAAATCTTATATCCTCCCGTTGTCGTCACTGCTGACAACGGGAGATTTTTTTTAAGAGGAGAAATACTAATAGTTTATTTACACAAAAAGTCGGAGGATTTTTGGTTCTTTGACTCCCCCTTTGACAGAGGAAAATATCAACAAAACCACATACCTTGGTAAAAAATATTTATCGCTTTCAAAACTATCAAAAACAGTCAATAAATCTTGGTTGAGGAAAGAAAAATAATTTTGTAAGATTCTTCACACACAGAATTTAAGGCAAGTAGATAATATGGCTGATGAGAATTACGAAGAAAAATATACTCACCCTGAACTGCGTCGCCAACTCAAGGAAGAAATTCTCAAATCCGATAAAGGTGGTAAGCCTGGTCAGTGGTCTGCGCGAAAAAGTCAGCTTTTAGTGCGGGAATATGAGAAACAAGGTGGAGACTACAAGCAAGCCGAAAAAGACGAAGCAGCAAAATCACTGGAAGAATGGTCTGAGCAAGATTGGCAGACTGAAGAAGGTGAAGACCGCGCCCGTGAGGGCAAAGTCACTAAGCGCTACTTGCCTTCCTCCGTGTGGGATAAGTTGAGCGACAAGGAAAAACAAGAAGCAGAGGAAACAAAGGAACAAGCTTCTAAAGAAGGTAAGCAACACGTCGAATGGACTCCTGCTATCAAGCGAGCTATCCATGAGGTTAAAGATGGGTTTGAGCCGTCAAAGCGGGAGTTATATAAGCAAGCGAAAGCGCTGAATATTGAAGGTCGTAGCAAAATGAGCAAAGACGAACTGCTCAAAGCGATTCATGATGCTCAAAGCTGAGGCTTTCGCACTCTATTAGTTGAAACTAATTTTTGTATGTAAGTATACTTGTATACAATACTCACTTACTTAACTTATCTCACTTGGAATCGCTTTTTTGTAAATACTTTTAATCCAAAAGTTGGGATGATTCGTTGCAATTAAAGATAATTTAACTACTTCATAAAGATTTATCACCTCTTTCCCACTCAGGGATGGCACCTTTGACCCGGCGGATGGGCAAATTAGCAATTAAAGCTGTGGTTCGTTGATTGCTTTCTAAAGAAAACTCTAAGCCTTCTGTCTCAACTTCAACATAGCGACAGACTACATCTAAGATTTCTTGCCGCATTTTTTCCAACGTTTGAGGGTCTATGTCAGCGCGATCGTGAGCAATCACCAATTGCAGGCGACGTTTAACTTGAGTTCGACTGCTATCAGGACCGCGAAAAAAAAGTCGTTCTAGAAGTTCAATCATTACGAATAGGTCTGGCGCGGAGACTGGAAAAGTAAGTTAAACAATCTTTGTCCTGAACAACCTTCGTAGACGGGCGAAGATGCTGTCTTGGGACGAGTCGATCTCCATAAATTGGACACTTTCCCCTTCTAATCTACGAGCAATGTTCTCAAAGGCTGTAGCAGCTAAAGAGGGATTTTCCGCTAACACTAAGGGTTCGCCGCGATTGGTAGATACAATAACACGCTCGTCGTCAGGGATTACCCCGATCAGGGGAATGGCGAGAAGTTCCTGAACATCTTGCACTGACATCATATCATTTGCCTGCACCATTGCGGGTCTGATGCGGTTAATTATTAAATGAACACGCTTGATACCTTGTGCTTCTAGTAACCCCACTACCCGGTCGGCATCACGAACTGAGGAAATTTCTGGTGTGCTGATAACTAGCGCTTCTTTTGCCGGGCCGATCGCATTTTTAAACCCATTTTCAATGCCGGCGGGGCTATCAATAATCACGTACTGATACTTTTGCGCTAGGGCATTCACCAGTAACTTCATCTGTTCAGGTGTGACTGCATCTTTGGAGCGATTTTGGGCTGCCGGCAGGAGTACGAGATTGGGTTGGCGCTTATCTTTCACCAAGGCTTGTTCTAAGCGGCACTCTCTGGCCAAGACTTCCACCGCAGTATAAACGATGCGATTTTCCAGCCCTAGCAGCAAATCCAAATTTCTTAAACCAAAATCCGCATCAACCAAAGCAACTTGACGCCCCATTTTGGCTAAAGCCATGCCCAGATTTGCTGAAACTGTGGTTTTACCCACTCCTCCTTTACCGGAGGTAATCACTATAATGCGAGTCATGATAGAAATGCGGTCAATGAGGGTTCAGAAAATATAAAACAGTAAATTGCAGTATAAAGTATGAAGTATCGTATCAGGTATTAAGAAATATCTGGTCTCCCTGATTCGGGCGAGGGATGAATATTTTTTTATTGCGATGTCTGGCGACAAGCCGCTTTGCGTCTGTGCTCAGTTGTATACAATACACTTCGCTAGGACAAAGGGATTAGAGTAGTGTATTCCATCTACATGAAAACCGCTATATTTCATCCTTCATATTCTTCATTCTTTAAGTAAATATTCAGCGCTACTGATTAGATCTTAGTAAATTGGTTTCTAGAAAAATCACTAGCCCTAGCGATGCGAATCCCTTGGGGCATAATATGTGCCACTTCTGGAGAAAATTGCATGGGTAATTTTTCTGGTGCCCTAGCTACAGCATCTGCGATCCGCAATTGGGTAGGTTCCATTTGCAAAGCCATAATCAGACACTCACGATTGCCTCCGGCCCCAGCATGAGCAATTCCACGTAGACGACCCCAGATGATAATATCTCCATCTGCAATTACAATACCACCTGGATTTACATCTCCCAAGATAATTACTGTACCAGGATGACGAATTTCTACTCCAGAGCGGACTGTTGTTTCTAGATAGAGGGCATCTGCCTGGGGTGTAGCTGTCGCTTTTGACTCTGAAATCAGAGAAGTTACGGGCTGTAATTGTTCTACAGAATACCCAGATGTCACAGCAGCGATCGCAGTTTGCCGACGACTCGTCGAGACAGATATTAGCCGGAGTTGAACTTCACTCAAAGCCTCCGCAAGTTCTTGCAGTTGTCTGGTATCTACTAAGCGGTCTTGTGCCATTAGATGTACAGGCGTGTTAGATATACGGAAGCGATCGCCTGCATTCAGACGTTGCCTTATTTGTTGCCAAATATCAGACCAACTGAGTTCTGAGCCAAATCCTTGAGATTCCGGAGGCAAAATTAATAACAGCCGTCCGTCCTGACTTTTTAACTGGACTTGAGTATTATCATTTACGCGATGCCCTGGTAATGCTAACTCATCGGGATTTAAATCAGTCAGGATAAAATCTGATCCCGCATCAGGATTTGACTCTGCATCTGGGTTAGCAGGATTTGACTCTACATCCGCAAGGACAGTATTTGATTTTAAATAAAGGAGGACAGAATTTAACTCAGCATCCGGGAGGATAGAATCTGACTCTAGATCAGAAACAGTAGGATTTACCTCTACCTCAGAAAGGATAGAGTTCGGTTCTGCATCAGGAAGTGCAGAATTTGACTTTAGATTGGGAATCGCAGAATCAGAATTCATGCAGTACTAGCCAAAAGACAAGGGACAGTTTTAGCCAACAGATTTTGGATTTTCAATTTTGGATTTTGGATTTGTGTCACCCACAAAAGGTGAAAGCGCGTAGCAGGACGTTAATCTGACATGAACCAAAAGATCCTTTAATCTAAAATCTAAAATCTAAAATTGGCACGGTTAACCTCTGATAAACTGTCCCCAAGGCATCAGCATCGCCGACGTTACCTGGAAACAGCACCACAGGCAAATTAGGAAACTGGGGATGATCGGATGGCGTTAAGACCATTGAACAACCAGCTAAAATTTGACCGAGTAAGCGGGCTGAAGTTAAGGCTAGTCCAGTACTCAAGACATCGTTTGAGGTAATACCACCCTTGCTGATTAAAAATCCTATATCAGATGGTAAACCCCGCACAATATCCATCAATAAACTTGAAACTTTTGCCCCAAACTCCAATCGGGTGTTGACATCTTTAAAACTCAGTTCCTGACGGCTAGTATAAACCACTGGTGTTTTGCCAGCGTCGTGTACCGCCCGTGTACTTTCTTTGATTTCAGTTAGCAGTGCCGCAGATTCATCTGCCCCCTGATCAAGTAATCGTGCTACATTTACTTCGATTCCCACAGTTCCCTCTACTTGCAATAGCGCTGCTAATTGCTGAGTAGTCTTTTTCACATGGGAACCAACAATTACCGCACCTGGTTTGCCTTGGCGCACATACTGCGCCATGTTTTCAGCGGCGATGGGTTGGGGTGGTAAAGCGGCTAAAGCTGTTAAAATACTGGCTGCACTGCGAAACAGAAAGCGTTTCCCTTGACTTGCTGCTGCTAATATGTCCACTGCGAAGCGGTTGAGATCAGTTTGAGTTTCACCATCGACGACAGCGCACTGATTACTACTCAGTTTTAACAAGCGTTCTAGACTACCAGCCCGAATATCGGCCAGGAGAAACCTTTCTACAACTTCGGCACTAATTCGTCCTTGAGTCTTTTCTTCGACATACTTGGGTAAGTAACTGTGATGGTAGCTGAAGACTGAATCACGGGCAAATTCGGTTTCATGCACTGGGGTGGGTACACCAGCAATAATCAAGTAATGTACACTGTCGCGGGTAATGCGTCCGCCGTCAAAAAATGCAGGTACGAGAAAATGAGCATCAAAGGGGCCGAGTTCTTGTGCGATCGCATCAGTTTCAATGGGATAATGCCCTCGCAAAGTAGAATCAGAACGGCTGACAATCAGAAAATCGTCAATTCCTTCAACATTCAAAGCAATTTTCAAGTTATGGCAAACTTCTTTGATAACAGATGCAGCTGATTCCGGGGTTAGTGATCTAGTGTTAGTCAGCACAAAGAAAATCGGCGAATCATCCTGCAACCCGCTGCGTAAAGTGTCCACATCCCAGTGCATTAGCAGCAAGCAGCTGTGGACTGTTTGAGAACCTGTAGGGTCATCATCCAGGACAATTATTTTTGGTTTGTTGCTCATTTTAAGTCAACGGGACGATTGTTTTTTAGGAAAGTTCGGATTTGAAAAGTATTTTGCTAAACATCAAAGTAATTGCAACCTAACCCCCTACCCCCTTCCATACTAGAGTTAGGGAGAGATTCAAAGCCTTTCTCCTCAAAAAAGAGAGGTCTGTCAGTATCATTTGTAACTTTTCAAACATCAATTCAGCCTTTCTGCAATTTTCTGATTTCTGCTTGCACATCGATCGCAATTTGCAATGATTGATTTAGCAGTTGAGCATATTCGCCTGCTTGAGTACTAAGTTGTAAAGCTTGCAGACTGGCTAAATTATTGACAAATAACTCTTGGTTATTAGCAAGCAATTTTTTATTATCTCGCAAAATTCGTTCCGTTTTCAAAGCGCGGACTAAATCTTCTCTAATTAGTTGCAGGGCGGCGGTTACTTTATCTCGGTCATGGATACTGCTTTCTACGTTTCCTGATGCTGCCAATTGGTCATTAATATCTATGGCGCCAACCAGGTCATGATATTTATCAACTTCATCTAAAAGTATTGTCAGTCCTTGGGGACAGGTCAATTGCCGCCAGAGCGCTCGCCCAACTAATATCGGGATTGGCACTAGAATTAGTAAAAGAATTCCTAGTCGAATTGAAGAACCAATTGTCGGCAGAATAATAAACGCGTAAACAAAGCCAACAATTATTGGCGTTAGCGCCAGCGTCACTAGCATTTCATTGATGAAAAACCCTAATCGCTTCTTGCTATCTCGCAAAACAGAAGGTCTAAAAACGTCTTCTGGATCGAACCCAGTCAAACGTCTCAGTTCTCCTTTGCTAATTTCCAAGCCTATTAAGTCCGGCTGCACGGATTGATACTCCTTGAGGAAGCGCGAGTTGCGTATTTATTTTAAAGGGTAAACGCCAATTTAGCCTCCCGTCATTTATCCTAAGTCGGGAAAACATCAAGAAAGTTTTTCGTATAATAAATAGCTAGACTAATTCAGTAAATAAACGACTAAGCGATCGCTCATCGTCTTCATATATCGCTCAGGGCTGTTCAAAATCATATCCAATACCTCAAGGTAAAATTGGGTGTCGATGAAGTTGAGCAAAAAGATATCAATTCCCGCATCGCTCTTTGGATGAAAGCAATTCAGAAAAAATTATTATCATTTTGATTTAGATTATGATCCTTTCTTTAGTCAGCACAAGTTAAGTATCTATTCTAATCAGCTTTAGCGTGATGATTGTGGTTATATTCGGGAAACCAGTTTTCATCTAAAATTTGCTCTAAAGAGCCAATGGGTATCAAGGGGAATATGTGAATAGCAAGTTGAGAGCGATCGCTTGCTTCTGTCCTTGCGTCTTCATAACATTGATCAAATATTTCTAAGATGTAAGGCTTAAGACTAGAACTATCTTTGAGTTCATCCTTAATCTCTCTACGGAATGTCCTAATTTCTCCTTTCCAATACCCTTCATTTCGCTCCTGTTCCACATTCCAGTATGTGAGCTTAAGCAGATGTTCAAAAAGTCGAATTAACAAACTTTTCACCGTTCGCTTCTGGCTCCTGCCCATATCTTCCAACTCTTCAATTAAGTTATCTAAATCTACAGATGAAAACTGACTAGTGCGAAGTTTGTTGATGGTTGTCCTAAGCCAAAGGTAATAATCTTGGTCGTATAAAGTCTAAGTTGATGGTTGTATTTGGATCACCATACACTTGTTAAACTCCGATAATTTGTATTAGACACAGTGTGTTTTATCCACCAATTGTGCTTCAGGTTGTGAATACTCAGAGTTGCCTCCAATCTCTCACCAAAATAAAAATACTCCCTGTGACACCATCATAATAAAGAAAGTTGAGTTGTTGGTTGATTGATTATATAAGCGGTTGGTCTGTGGGGAAATCTTCAGTTGGTGTTTCAGGTTGGGGTCGTAGCCTTGGGCTGCTAATGCTCCATACTCAGTATCCATCATGCCAAGGTTATGAATTTTAGTTAAGGTGCAATACCAAAAATATTCCTTAAGTCTGAACTAAAGCTTACTGAAAGAATGAGGTTTTAATTTACCAAGTCCCTGAGAATATACGAGATACCATTGATCAACCTCCAAATTCTCAGCCCTAGAAATTGATTATTAGTGAAGGGAGAAGATAGCTAAAACTAAAGTAACAGACATTCTTTCATTAATTGAGGCAGATAAACAAGCCATAATTTGCACGTAATTAGGGCATTAGGGACTGACAAAAAATAAATTATCCAAAATTATTTGTACATTTGTAGGGACGCAAGCCTTGCGCTTCTACAATGGGATATTTTTTTAACTGGAAGTCCCTTAAAATTACCGAGCTATTCATCATGAGGTATAAAAATGACTGCTACAAATGATCAGCGTAAAATTCGTTATGCCGTTGTTGGTTTAGGTTGGTTTGCTCAAGAAGCCGCCTTGCCTTCCTTTGTCCACGCCGAAAACTCAGAATTAGTTGCACTGGTTTCAGATGACGCCACTAAAAGAGAAGAACTAAGCAAAAAGTATGGCATTAAGCATACTTACTCCTACGAGCAGTATGAGGACTGTCTGACAAGCGGCGAGGTTGATGCCGTTTATATTGCGCTGCCCAATCACTTGCATTGCGAGTATACTGTACGGGCTGCTAATCAGGCAATTCATGTGTTATGTGAAAAGCCAATGGCAACGACTGAACAAGAGTGTGAGGCAATGATTAAAGCTGCCAATGACAACAATGTGAAGCTGATGATTGCCTACCGCTTACATTTAGAAGAAGCCAATTTACAAGCAGTTGAAATTGTCCGCTCAAAGCAAATTGGTGAACCACGGATTTTCAACTCAGTTTTTACTCAGCAAGTAGAAGAAGGCAATATTCGTTTACGAGAAGTCACAGGTGGTGGCACGCTCTATGATATTGGCATTTACTGCATTAATGCTGCACGTTATATATTGCAAGATGAACCAATTGAAGTATTTGCTGTAGCTGCCAATAACGGAGAAGAACGCTTCAGCGAAGTGGAAGAAATGACTAGCGTCATCTTGCGTTTTCCCAACGAGCGATTGGCAACATTTACCTGTAGCTTTGGAGGGGCAAGTGTTTCGAGCTATCAGATTGTAGGTACTCAAGGCGATTTGCGAGTAGAATCTGCCTATGCTTGGCAGGGAGAACTGAAGCACTACCTGACAATTAATGGTGAAACCCAAGAGCGTACCTTTGAGGATCACGATCAACTAGCAGCTGAATTTATCTACTTCTCTGATTGTATTCTGCAAGATAAAAACCCAGAGCCATCTGGAACGGAAGGGTTGATTGATGTTTCGATCATTCAAGCGCTCTACAAGTCAATTGAGACGCGTCAACCTGTGCAGATAGAAACTCGCGATCGCCATCAACGTCCCACATCGGCTCAAACTATTCAGCGTCCTCCTGTTGAGGAGACGCCAGACCTGATTCATGCTGCTGCACCTTCTAAGGAGTCGTAAGTTAGGTTGAAGTATCCTTTGACCAAATAATATCAGCTTGGTGAGACAAGGGGCAAAATCCCCTTGTCCTATGCGACTTTACAGTAATCGGTATCTTCATGTTGTAGCGATCGCTCAACAAAAAAAGGCAGATCAATCAATGGCGGATCAAGTACAATTACTGGCGACAATGATCTATTCTGCCCCGTGAACAACTAAATATAAAAACTTAAGGATAAAGACCTCTGTCAGTCAGCGCCTGCGCCACTCTACCTACCCCCAGTGTGTAAGCTGCTAACCTTAAAGGAATTTGCCGTACCTTCGACTGCTGAATCACCCGGCGGTAGGCTTGCACCATCAAATGCTCCATTTCGCGGTTGACGCGTTCCTCATCCCAAAATACATAGGAAAGACCCTGCACCCATTCCAAATAACTGACTACCACACCACCAGCATTCGCCAAGATGTCCGGTAGCACTGTCACACCCCGCGCTTCTAACGACAAGTTAGCCTCAAGAGTAACTGGCCCGTTAGCTGCTTCTGCCACAATCTGCGCTTGTACCTGATTCACATTTTCTTCAGTGATCTGGTTTTCCAAAGCCGCTGGTATTAAGACATCGCAGGGTAAACTTAATAAATCTGCATTGCTAATTGGTACAGATTGCGGGAAACCCACAATACTCTTGCGATTTTCAGCAGCGTAGACTTTCAACTTGGGAATATCAAGACCAACTTCGGAAAATATTCCCCCAGCACCCGTTGAAACAGCGATAATTTTCGCGCCTGTTTGATGTAGTAATTCCGCTGTGGCACTACCAACGTTACCGAAACCCTGGATAACTACTCGTACTCCTGCCAAGGATTTACCTTGTTCTGCTAGCGCCTCACGGACAATAATCATCACGCCACGTCCGGTTGCCATTTCCCGTCCCAGTGAACCACCAATAGAAAGCGGTTTCCCAGTCACAACCCCTGGTACAGCATGACCGACATTCACAGAGTAAGTGTCCATCATCCAAGCCATCTCACGGGCCGAAGTACCCATATCCGGTGCAGGAATATCTACCGCAGGCCCAATATCTTTAATCAACTCGCTGATATAACGGCGGCTGATTCGCTCTAATTCGCCAACACTGTAACGTTTTGGATCTATAGCAATACCACCCTTACCACCACCGTAAGGAATACCTAACAAAGCACATTTCCAGGTCATCAGCATTGCCAAAGCTGAAACTTCGCGCAGTGTCACAGCCGGGTGATAACGAATTCCACCTTTGTAGGGGCCTAAAACATCGGAGTGCTGTACCCGGTGTCCAGCGAGAACTTGTATTTGCCCATCATCTAGTTTCACAGGAATGGAAACCGTGACCACCTTACGCGGGTGGCTGAGAATTTCCAGCAAACCTTGATTTAAATTTAATTCTTTAGCTGCCGCTTCTAAGTAGCTACAGGCTTGATAAAAAGGACATATATGTGCTGGAGAAGCAGGTTCTGGCAGCAACAGGGATTTTGAAATCATAAAATTTTCTCCTAATCACGGTATCTTTACGAACCGGATATTATATTTAACTAGCTTATCTTTTTTTCGGAAACAATAGGGTTTTTGTAGTTTTTGTTACAGTTTTATATTTTATATATTGGTAAGGGTGCAAAGCAGTATGCAAAGTTAGGGAATTCCAAAAAATAAATTATCCAATCTTGTGGAAAGTGGCTCCCTAGCCAACCTTCGTAAAATCTCGTTTCCAGTCTCTGGCTGGAAATGCATACCCTGGCGGCTCTGCCGCCAGGAGAACGTAAAAGCCTCTCTAGATAAGTCCTTCAGAGATTGCCTCGTTCCCAGTCTCCGACTGGGAATGCCTAATGGGGGGCTGCTGCCTCAAGACTTGCGGCAGAGCCGCAATGAAAGAGCATTTCCAGCCTCTGGCTGGAAACGAGATTTTAAAGGAGTTTTTGCTTAAGTTGACACGTATGGGCAATGCCATGCCCCCACCAACGTATTTGTATCATTATTAAAGTGAAATGGTATGAGACGCCCATCCCACAAGAAATAGTTGGATATTTTTTACTTGATGTCGCTCAGATAGTTAAACCCACAAGTTTTTACCTTGCTAACGCGATCGCAGCATTCTGTCCCCCAAAGCCAAAACTCAAACATAATACCTGCCTAACTTTACTTAGACGGGCTGCTGTAACCATATCTAAATCAAACTCTGGCTGCTGCAATCCTACATTAGGTGGTAAAATTTGATGCTTTAATGCCATGAGAGAAAAAGCTACACCTAAAGCTCCAGATGCACCTAGTGTATGACCTGAGCTTCCCTTGGTGGAACTAACTGCTACGCCTTGGGGAAACAAACGCTGGATTACCATGCTCTCTATCCGGTCATTTAGCTGGGTAGCTGTGCCATGAGCATGAATATAATCAATATTGGCTGGTGAGAGACAACTACGTTCTAGACATTGGTTGATGGCAGCGATCGCATTTTTCCCTTGAGGTTCTGGTGAATTGGTATGATATGCATCGTTAGTTAAACCAAAACCGAGAATTTCACCATACACTTTTGCTTGCCGCTGTTTTGCCAACTCTGCTGATTCCAAGACAAACACAGCTGCACCTTCGCCCAAAACTAAGCCTTCCCGATGCAAATCAAAGGGATAAGCGCCAGTTTTCGCCAAAGCACCCATCTGCTGAAATCCAGCTAAAGTTAAACGTGTAATCGGCGCTTCCACTGCACCAGCTAGAGCCTGTTGACATTGCCCAGTTTGGATCAGCAAAGCTGCTTGGGCAATAGACCAAATTCCAGTTGCACAAGCTGCCATCGGTGCCAAAACTATGCCAGATGCACCGATTTGTCTTGCAGCTGCGATCGCATTCATGTGAGGTAATGTATCTAGCCAATTTCCAAAAGAGGACACGGCGAAGCCCGTGTCCTCATACATTTGCCGCGCCAGCATCTCCCAAGACGCTTGATAAGAGCGACTCGATCCAATGACTACAGCACAATCAGCTAAAGGTGAAACTAACTCAGCATCTTGCAAAGCAGAAGCAACAACCATCTGAGTTGCCAATGTTAACTCAGATGGTTGTTGAGCAATCAAACCTAGAGGAAGTGGTGTAATTTCTGGAAATGGTTGATGCAACCGAATTCCAGATTTACCTGCTAGCAAATTTCGCCAACTATCCTCTAAGCTTCCACCCAAGGCAGAAATTAAACCAATACCAGTTACACAAATTTTAACCAATTTGAATTTTGGGATGAGGAGGATGAGGGAGATATGGGCGATGAGGAAGCGTAATTTTTAATCCACTTGTCCGGAAATTAGGTTTTGATTCTCGATTTATAACCCTTCGAGATTTAATTCGCGGATATGTCTAATAAACTTCCTCATCTCCCCCATCTCGCCCATCTCCCCTGTTCCTCTTACTGCCCTGGTGTTTTCAGATTTTCAGCCCCTTGGGTGACTTTAGCAGATTCAATGCGATCGCCTTGCTGAATTTTGTTCACTACATCGAAGCCTTGAGTGACATTGCCAAACACGGCGTAGTTACCATCCAAGAACGCCAAATCTGCCAAAGCAAAGTAAAACTGAGCAGAGGCGGAATCTGGTGGTTGCGATCGCGCCATTGCTACTGCACCCTGCTTATGGGGTAATACGACAGGTTGAGCAGTAGCATCAAATGGTTTATTGTAAATCGGAGTATCTGAACCTTTTGGTTTAACTTCTAAAGGTATATAGCGAGCATTTCCCGTTTTTGGGTCAATATAGCTACCGGTTCCCAGTCTATCTGCTGGAACTTTCGGGTCTTTGCTTTGGGGATCGCCCCCTTGAACTACAAACGGTTGGGGTTCGCGCACAACTCTATGGAAAGCTAAACCATTGTAAACACCCTTTTGCACTAAATCTACGAAGTTGCCAGCTGTAATGGGGGCATCAGTGCCGTCTACTTCGATAGTAATCGGCGAACCTTTAACTGTGAGCACCACAGTAGCCTTGCCTTCGAGCCGTGGTAAATCTGTGATTCCAGGAATACTCTCACTACTAGTTTGAGATACAGATGTTGCTTCAGTAGTCGTCTTAGTGCTTGCCTGGCTTGTAGCCGAGGTAGCTGTCGAGCTTGGAGAAGACGTATTAGAAGCTACTTGCTGTGTGGAACATCCTCCCAACATCAAAGCACTGATGATCACAAGAGAAAGCAAAAATTGTGAAATTTTTAACCGCATTGCCAGTTACTGATTCAACCACAGTATCTTATCCTTTCGAGGGGCATTGGGGATTAGGGGGAGATGAGGGAGCAAGCAAAACATTATTTTTCTTCATTCCCCATGCCCCCTCAATTTTGGATTTGCCTTAGCGAGTCAGACGCTACGCACAGTCGCTCTAAGCGTACCCCTGCGGGGAAGCAAGCTACGCGTAGCCTCTCTAAGAGTTGCCATGCCGCAGGCTCTACACAACGCTTACGATCATCTTTTAGATTTTAGATTGTTCAATCCCTTCGGCTTGGTGCAGTCACTCATGGGGAGCCACTGCGGTGGACGGGTTCCCCGGCATAAAGCAAGTGGCGTGGAAACCCCCTTGGCGCTAGCTTCTCCCAAGGGGAGAGGCTAGCGCTGCTTCACCAAAATCTAAAATTCAAAATCTAAAATTCTTTTGCCCCATGCCCAATTAATTAAAGTCCTTCTAGTGACACTCCCAAAAAGCGGGCTAACTTTGCGCCTTCTGTTTCCAACTCTGTTAAAGATAACGGTTGTCCAACCCGTGTTAAGGGTATATCTCGTCGGCCCTTAATGCGTAGATAGAGGGCACGAAGGGGATTAAGACCTTCTTTGACGGCTATTCGCACAGATTGCACATCTTCTATGCGGCTGTCAATCTCAATTCGGCGGTTTTTGCCAGGAAACCCCCAACGGAAGATTTTGATTGTGCCAGTTTCCTGATTAAATTCGTTGTAACCGCCACCTACATCCAATAAAATCACTAGCCACAAATATGTGGCTAATAGCAAGCCAGCAGTGCCATATAATCCCATCACTAATCCTTGGGGGACAAATACCAGTTTAGTTGGATCGGAAACTATGAGTAAATTAACTTTTAAATAACTAGATATTCCAGCCAATAAAAAGCCGCTTGCTCCCAAGGTAACGATAGTTGCCCACCAGTAGTTACTGAAGCGACGAGAACCGAGAACATTTTGATGCAGGAGGCGATCGCCTTTGTTAATTGTTGTTGATGCCATCATTGAACTACCATTGCCCTTGAGATACTCGCTGTGACATACTCGTACACTGAATGCTCTTGCATAGAGTGGTGGCTCTCGGTGCCAACCTGGCTAATGCTTAGGAGGCACTGAAGCTCTGTCTTAAGTCCACGGGATACATTACCGCAGACTATGAATTTTTTACCCTGTACCCGACAAATTTTACTGTCCTGGATGATGCTGGCTTACTTGCACTATGGGACAAACCACTTAGGCTATTTGTATTAGTCAAGATGTGCCAACTTCCTTTCCCCTTGTCCAACGTTTCACATAGGTTTTCCAGAGGTGTATCAACGACCAGGGCTGCGAAGTAACCATCCACATTTTACCAAACATTGTTGACAAAAACTCAACTGCGCCCCTTCCTGTTCCTGCTACCCATATAATCCATATAATTTGTTAAGGCACGTTATATAATAATTTTTTCACTCAGTAGCTGATAAAAATTCTTTCTCCCCTGCCCCCTGGTTACTGAGCTTGTCCTGAGCGTAGCCGAAGGGCGCAGTCGTTGGCGCAGCCTCTCCAAGAGTTGTATGCCCCCTGCCTCTTTCTGACCTCTTGAGAATGAGTTACCTACCTACGTCCATCTGCACTAAATTTTTTTACATTTCTGAGAAAACTTGTGTCAAATTGTAAAATTTCTGATATTCATATTAATTATAAGGTTTGCGTCTAATGCCTGATTTGCTTCTGTGTATCAGGCAAAAACCGCGACTAGTGTGATAAGTTAAGAATCATTAAGTTACCACAAGCTAGATTACTAGCCGATGGTACGTGTAATGGCATAAAGAAAGAGAAATACTGATTTCACTAATCAGCAAATTCTCAGAATCTTAGTTGCTTTCACGCAGTTGAGATTGTCAAAAAAAACGTTAATTCCTCACGGCAGTCGGTTACATCGGCTCTCCGTATTGCTTTAGAAACGTTGCAATTTTAGTAAAAAAAGAGGATTTTAGTCCGATGACCATCGCAGTTGGACGCGCCCCTAGTAGAGGGTGGTTTGACGTTCTAGACGACTGGCTCAAGCGCGATCGCTTCGTATTCGTAGGTTGGTCAGGGATATTATTGTTCCCCTGCGCCTT
>NZ_JBALCP010000028.1:0-34151 GCF_036919675.1 Nostoc sp. | reverse complement strand
CTAGCAGCACTGAGACGTTGTTGCTGGAGCGGTTAGCGGTAGCTAAGTCGAGCTTGCCGTCGCCGTTGAAGTCTCCCACTGTTACTGAATACGGATTACTGCCGACGGTGAAGTTGGTGGCGGTGGCAAAGCCGCCTGTGCCGTCGCCTAGCAGCACTGAGACGTTGTTGCTGGATTGGTTAGCGGCAGCTAAGTCCAGCTTGCCGTCGCCGTTGAAGTCTCCCATTGTTACTGACTTGGGATTACTGCCGACGGTGAAGTTGGTGGCGGTGGCAAAGCCGCCTGTGCCGTCGCCTAGCAGCACTGAGACGTTGTTGCTGGAGCGGTTAGCGGTAGCTAAGTCGAGCTTGCCGTCGCCGTTGAAGTCTCCCACTGTTACTGAATACGGACTACTGCCGACGGTGAAGTTGGTGGCGGTGGCAAAGCCGCCTGTGCCGTCGCCTAGCAGCACTGAGACGTTATTGCTGGAGCCGTTAGCGGTAGCTAAGTCAAGCTTGCCGTCGCTGTTGAAATCTCCCATTGTTACTGACTGGGGACCATTGACGGTGAAGTTGGTGGCGGTGGCAAAGGTGACAAACACTCCAGGGTAGGCTTCCCTAATTTCTGGTTGCAACGCCAGGGTGGAGGCGATTTGCCCTATCTTCACCTCTAGTTCCCAGGTTCCCCCTTGTTGGGCGTTGCCGATTTTTTGGGCTGAGGCGGCAATGTTTGCCCGGGTGAGTTGGTGTAGCTGTTCAATGAAGGTTTTTCCGGCTTCTCCGGCGGCGACTTCACACCCATAAATCAGGATTTCTGCGGCAAGCCATTGTTGTAGTTGCAGGCGATAGGTGTGGAGGCTGTCTAAATTGAGTTGGCTATTACCTAGTTGCAAGCTACCGGGACTACCGTGGGCAATTATCTGGATACTGGCTGCGGGATGGTTTTTTGAGAGGGCGCTGATTTGGGCAATGCCGTCTTGGTGTTTGTTGAGGACAATTACTTTGGCTGTGGGTATGATGCCTTGGGCGAGTATTTGATAGTCATTAATTGCTGAGTCGATGATGACTAGGGTGTGCTTTGTGGTAGTTGCAGTTGTCATGATGTTTAAGTATTTCCCTGTTTTAGTATTAACTTTGATGTTGGATAAAATCACTTGGTGGTCAGATCCCCGACTTCTCAAAGAAGTCGGGGATCTTGCAGCCCCTCAGTAGGATTGCGGGGAAGATCGGGGGCGAGAAGTATTCTAATGAATTTTACGTAGCTATTGACTTGATTTCTTATGTATGTATAGTTAATAACTAAATGCCCAACATTCTAGCGATGAATATCCCTAGTGTCAAAAAATTATATTTTTGCCAATGATCCGACAATCTACTGCTAAAGCTACTCTCCCTGTAGAAATACTCGCCTCGCGTTATTTCATCGACTGGCTGCAATCTCAGCAAATTAGTCTGGCTTTCTCTACCTATCAAAGTTCGCGCCTAATGCTGTTAGGGGTGAACGCCCACGGACAATTGTCGGGATTTGAGCGCGTTTTTGACCGCGCAATGGGGTTATATGCTACCCCAGAACGAATTTATCTCAGTTCTAGATCCCAACTCTGGCAGTTAGACAATGTGCTGACCCCAGGACAACTTTATGATGGTTATGACAAGCTTTATATTCCCCGAATTGCTTATACTACTGGAGATTTAGATATTCATGATTTGGCGGTGGAAGCTGATCACGAACGCATTATTTTTATCAGTACTATATTAAATTGTCTGGCAACGGTGAGCGATCGCCATAGTTGCATTCCTTTATGGAAACCGAAGTTTATTTCTAGTTTGGTGAATGAGGATCGCTGTCACCTGAATGGTTTGGCGATGGTGGACGGTAAACCCCGCTATGTTACCCTTTGTGGTGAATCTGATGTGGTGGATGGTTGGCGGGATAAGCGACAAAGCGGCGGCTGTATTATTGATATTCAATCTGATCAGGTGATTGCTAGGGGTTTATCTATGCCTCACGCCCCACGATTTTATCAGGGGAAGTTGTGGTTGCTGAATGCTGGCACGGGAGAATTTGGCTATATCGATTCCGATGGAGTATTTCAGCCAATTGCTTTTTGTCCCGGTTTTCTGCGTGGTTTGGCATTTAGTGGAGATTATGCCATTGTCGGCTTATCTAAACCCCGCGACAAAACTTTTTCTGGTTTAAAATTGGATGAGAATTTAGTCAGTAAAAATACTGAACCCCGCTGTGGATTGATGGTCATTGACTTGAAAACGGGGGGAGTTGTCCACTGGTTACGTCTAGAAGGAGAAGTTACGGAACTTTATGACGTGCAAGTGTTATCAGGAGTCGCCCGCCCGCAAGCGTTGGGATTCCAGACTGAGGAGATTCAGCAGATAATTACCCTTGATCCACGTTCTCCTCTGATTGAGGGAAATTTGCGAACTAACAAGTCAGCGCCTGCACAAGAATTTACTGAGAACCCAGATCAAGACAACATGATCTGTGTAATTACGCCTCAGAATCAAGACTGGCCTAATTCTGATTGGTTATGGCCAACTCCAGCGCAGCAATTTCTAGCTGTAGAACCGGTTTATCAACAAGCATTAGCCTTACAAACACAACTACAATTGACAGAGGCGATCGCTTTATACGAACAAATAATTAGCCAATATCCCCAATATGCTCCCGCTTGGTATCAGTTGGGGGTAATTATGGACAATCAGGGACAAACGAACCAAGCTGTTCTGGCTTACCAACAGGCATTGACAATTAACCCTAAATATGCAGAGGCACATAATAATTTAGGGATCGTGCAAGTAGCCCAGAAAAATTTAGAAAAAGCGATCGCTTGTTTTCAATCTGCAATTCTCAGCAACCCGAACTATGCTTTTGCTCACAATAATCTGGGTCTAGCTTGGCAAATGCAAGGGAAGCTATCAGCAGCAGCAGCTAAGTTTCAGGAGGCTTTACAGAAAAATCCCGATTATCCAGAAGCTTATCTGCATCTGGGGATTGTATTAGAGGCACAAGAGAATTTAAAAGGTGCGATCGCTTGTTATCGTTCGGCCATTCACCACAAACCAGACTATATTAAAGCTTACAACCGTTTGGGGTCAGCGCTGTTATCTTTGGCGATCGCTGGTAATGGTCAAGTAGATGCAGCCAGGGTAATATTTGAAAAGGTTTTAGAACTGCAACCAGACTCGGCTGAAGCATTCAATTACCTGTTTTACCTCAAAGAAATGACTTGCGATTGGCGGATGCGTCAGTCTGATTTAACCCGCATCTGGGAACAAACTCTTTCAGAGGTTGAGAAAGCAAAACCGACAACAATCGCCCCCTTTGATACCTTATACAAGCCTTGGGACAGGACTTTTTTACTAAAAATAGCTCGGACTCATGGAGAAAATATCCAGGAACAATGGGCAAGTGTGCAGCAATCTCTCAATTTTCCTCATTCCCGTTCCTTGACTGGGCGGCTACGCATTGGTTATTTATCGAATGATTTCCGCAACCATGCTACTAGTCATTTGATAAAAAGTTTATTTGACCTGCACGATCAAGCTAATTTTGAGATATTTGCTTACTCTTTCGGCGCAGACGATAAGAGCGAATACCGCCAACACATCACTGCTAACTGCGAACACTTCCAAGATATTACTACTTTATCTATAGAAGAAAGCGCCCGCAAGATTTATGATGATGGCATTCATATATTAATCGATCTCAAAGGTTACACTGCTGGTTCTCGCAGCGCTATTCTGGCTTTGCGACCTGCTCCCATTCAGGTCAGCTATTTGGGCTATCCTGGAACGATGGGTGCTGAATTTATTGATTATATCATTAGTGATCCAGTAGTCACACCACCAGAATTTGCTGATGGTTTCAGCGAAAAGCTAGTCACCTTACCCCACAGCTATCGAGTTAACGATCATCAACAAGCGATCGCTTCTACCCCTGTGACTCGTTCTCAGTATAATTTACCAGAGTCGGGTTTTGTCTTTTGCTGCTTCAATAACAACTATAAAATTGAACCGCAGATTTTCGATGTTTGGATGAGAATTCTCGCCGCAGTTCCGGGTAGTGTGCTGTGGTTACTTGTCAAATTCCCGCCTGCGGAGGATAATCTCAAAAGAGAAGCTCAAGCGCGGGGAATTAATAGCGATCGCTTAATTTTTGCCCAATATCACCCCAAAGCCGAACATTTAGCAAGACATCAATTAGCAGACTTATTTCTAGATACTCTATATTGTAATGCTCACACTACTGGTAGTGATGCTTTATGGACAGGTTTACCAATTATTACCTGTCTAGGAAAAACCTTTGCTTCTCGTGTTGCTGCTAGTTTGCTGATAGCAGTTGGTTTACCAGACTTAATTACTAATAACTTAGAGCAATATGAGCAATTGGCAATACATTTAGGCCATTCCCCTACAGCATTGCAGGAACTAAAACAGAGGTTAGCACAAAATCGTACCACTTACCCCCTATTTGATACACCAGGCTTTACCCGCAATCTAGAACAAGCCTATTTTGCTATGTGGGAGATTTATGCTGCTGGGAACCCACCACAAACAATAGAGGTGAGCGATATTAGCTATAAAAACATCTAAAGGGTTTTTAAATGGTTGCTCTATTTACGCCGTGACGTACTAGTACAGCGCGGCGGAAATAAGCAACCCATTCCAAATCAACGAAACGCTTACGCTGTATTCATTTTGACTTTTGACTTTTGACTTTTGATTTCCGCCTTGCGGTACTAGTCTGTCAAGTTTAAATTGATGGATAAGTAAGTTCGTAGTAAGGACTAAAGTCCTTATTTTCTAAGCACTAAAGTGCTTATTACAAACCCTTGATTACTAGCTTGACAAAGTACTACTTTAGATGTGGCTGCCCTGAATAAAGAAGTGAGATTCTCCACTCCCTCTTTTAGCTAACTAAACTGCTGGGCATAAGACCGTGCATAGCGACGCTCTAAGGCTAATAATTCTTCATGGGTTCCTGATTCGACAATTTGTCCCTGTTCAAGAACTAAAATGCGATCGCACCGTCTGACTGTTGATAATCGGTGAGCAATAATAAACACTGTGCGTTTTTCCATCAATCTTTCCAACGCTTCCTGTACCAGTGCTTCTGACTCAGAATCTAATGCTGATGTCGCCTCATCAAGAATCAAGATTTGGGGATTGAGCAGAACAGCACGAGCGATCGCAATTCTTTGTCTTTGTCCACCGGATAAGTTTACCCCACGTTCACCCACCCAAGTCTGATAACCTTCTGGCAACCGGCTAATAAACTGATCGGCATTAGCAATTTTCGCCGCCTCTGTAACTGCTTTCATTTTAAAAACGTCTTGTCCAAAAGCGATATTTTGGGCAATTGTTCCCGAAAACATGATGGTTTCTTGGGGAACAATCCCAATTTGTCGCCGCAGACTATGCAGCTTCACATCCCGAATATCAACACCGTCAATTAAAATTTGCCCAACTTCGGGGTCATAAAAACGGGGGAGGAGATTCACAAATGTGGTTTTACCAGCACCAGAAGCACCCACAAGAGCGATCGCTTCCCCTGGCGATACCAATAAACTGATATCTTTTAATACAGGTTCACCTGGTTTATAAGCAAAAGAAATATGACGATATTCTACTTTGCCTTTGACTGAGGGGAGAGCGATCGCATTGATCTTTTCGATCACCGTCGGCTGAATCGCCATCAATTCAAAAACGCGGTCAACAGATGCTTCACCCTGCTTAAATTCGTTGTAGTTGTTAGTAGTGTGACCAATGGGATCAATTAACAGCGCCGCCGCCGCCAGATAACTGAAAAAACTCGCCACTGTCAAGTTACCTTGGGAAATTTGCCACGCTCCCACAATCAGTAACGATAACGCACTTAAGGCTTCCAGAAATCCCACGATGGGAATCTGAATCGCTTTCAGGCGTTCGGCTGAGTATTTTGCTTTGAGACTGCGTTCTGCTTCATGGCCAAAGCGGGCGATTTCGTAATTTTCGGCAGCAAAAGCCTGTACCAAACGAATACCGTTGAAAACTTCCGCGAGGATGGCTGATAAACCTGACACGCGATTTTGACTTTTTAAGGAATACTTGCGTAACCGTTCACCAAACCAGCCGACTAAAATACCCATCAGCGGTGCAACTATCACTGTTGCTAGTGTCAGCTGCCAATTTAGGTAAATCATGTAAATTGGAATTGCCAGCAACTGCAAAATGCAGGGGATAAAGTCGTGAAATACTTTATTTACCACTTCACCAACTCGGTCAACATCTTCAGTGAGGCGGTAAGATAAATCACCTGCTTTTGCCGTTTCAAAATAGCTGAGATTTAACTTTTGAAGATGGGCATAGACTTGCTGGCGGAGATGAAAAGCAACTCTCAAAGCAGCTTTCGCCATGTACATATCTTGTATAGACTGAAACAAGCCTCTGACAAGAAAGACTAAGGCACAGCTGCCAGTTATTTGAGCGATCGCTACTACATTACCTTGTGCAAAGGGAATTGCCAATTTACCGGCGAGATTGATCAACACTAATGTCGCCAGTACGTATCCTAAGATGCCAATAAATCCCTTGGTGATGGTTTGCCACTGGAGTCGAATATAAGGCAGAAGTTGCCAGTAATTAGAACGCGTTTTCAAGCTCGAAGGTCCACAACGATATCTTTCCTTTGTTTGACGCTATCAGCTTTTGGGGAGTTTCTGAATAGTTAAGTAATTAGTTCCAAAAAGTGACGTTGCCGAATCAGAATATATCGATGATTCTTTGTTAGTTCCTACAGGTGCAATGCATCTGCGTAGCTACGAATGCCATTTGCCAAGGCTTGATGTCACTGGGGTTAAATATCTTTGATTGTGTTTCATCTTTTCAAGTGTTTGAGTATGAGCAGTGCGATCGCGGGGTATAAACCAAAGTTTGATGGTTTCGTCACCACTACCACTTACTAAAGTTTGCCCATTAGGACTAAAGGCAACAGACCATACAGACTTGGTATGTCCGGCAAAGTTAGCAAGGAGTTTGCCAGTAGCTAGATGCCAGAGCTTGATTGTTGTGTCATAACTACCACTGGCTAAGGTCTGTCCATTAGGACTAAAGGCAACAGACCATACGGCTTCGGAATGCCTTGCTAAAGTGTGCAACAATTTACCATCGCCCAGACGCCACAGTTTGATGGTTTTATCCCTACTGCCACTGGCAAGGGTTTGCCCATCAGGACTAAAGGCAACAGAACATACTTCTTGGGAATGCCCTGTGAAAGTCTGTATGAGTGTCGGACTGCCAGTACTTAGCTGCCAAATTCTAATGGAGTTATCTCTACTGCCACTAGCTAACTTCTGGCTATCGGGGCTAAAAGCAACAGACTTTGCCCAGCCTACATCCGGGAGCGTAAAGAGTTCTTTGCCTGTGTCCAGATTCCAGAGCTTAATGGTATTGTCAGCACTGCTACTAGCAAGCAATTTTCCATTGCCACTGATCGCAATTGCTTCTACATCGTCTCTATGCCGATCAAGGGTACGGATGAGAGTTCCTGTTTCCAGATTCCACAGTTTAATTCGATTATCCCAGCTGCCACTAGCGAGTATACGGTGATCAGGGCTAATCGCCAAGGATACAACTGCATCAGCATGACCTTTAAAAGTGTGGAGTAATTTGCCAGTATGCAGATTCCAAATCTTGATCGTGCCATTATAGCTACCACTAGCTAAAGTATTGCCATCTGGACTGATAGCGATCGCATAAACCCACGCTGAATGTCCTTTGAGGGTTTGATAAGGTTGAATGATTGGCAAGGAGATAACGCCAGGTGTGACCATCTCGAACGCTAATAGTAAACGATAAGAGCTAAACCCAACCAAGGTTGCTGTAGATGTAATTGCCAGTACTACTGTAATTTTCTTAACAATTGGGTTTGACACTACAGAGGGACTCTCCATTTACATAATTTTGGTGACAAATAGTCCAAGAAAACAGAAGCCAGAAGAAAAGAAAGCTTGTTTTAACTTTTTCAACTAATTAGTTACTTCCGGCATGTTGTACTAATGAAACTACCGAGTGTTTTTTTCTCCTAAATCTGCTTTCGTTACTTTATTTGCAATTTTTTGTTGCTTACCCTGGTGTTCAATCCAAAGTCGGATGAGAAATAAAACTGTGATTATGGTAGTAGCAACAAGGCTAATCGGTGTTAAATACGTCCAATGACCTGACATCTTGTCCCAGATATGCAAAATCAAAAGAACCATAGCTACATAAGTAAGTTTATGTAATTGCTTCCAGTTCTTTTTCAGTTTTTTTACACTCCAATTATTAGAAGTTATAGACAGAAGTGTAAAAATTATGAAAGTGCTTATACCCTGGATATATATCCAAAATGTCTTGATGTCCAAAAAATCAAAGTTTCTCTTTTGAACCATTAGGAAACCATGACCTAAAGCCAAAAAGAAAGCAATAATACCGATGAGCCGGCGGCGTTTGAGCAGCCATTGGGGAATTCCAGTCTCTTTAGTTTGCGGAAAAATAATTCTTATAATTGTGGGAATTAATGTGAATATATAACTAGCTAATGATAAAAATCCCAAAATATTAGGTAGGGGTGATTCATCCATTGAAACCATGATTAATCTCTAAAAATAATATTGTTGGCTATAGTAGAAACTACAGGTATAGGCAGTGAAAAATAACCTCTGCTCATCCTAGTCAAAATAGCGGATAAGCTAGGTATTTTAGGCCGATATACCAAGACAACTTTGCTAGGTAATTGAAGCCAAAATGCTTATTTAGGAAGTAATTAAAGTCTGCTATACTATCCAAAATTTGATTGGCAGACTACTAGTACAAGTCGGTGGAAGTTTGCATACCTTTAACAAGGGATTTTACCCCTTACTTGGTTAATTGAGATGGTAGCTGGATTTTTGCCGACTTGTACTAGATATTTATCAAAAGGTAAAGCAGTGCAGTCTTAAGGGTTTCTTTCATGAGCAACTGTTGTTAGCGCAGCTGTAGCGAGTAATCGTACCCCTACGCGGATCTTGCTAGCAAGAGCGTCTCCATTAGGAGAAGGGCAGAAGCAAAGAGGATTTTAGCCCCTTAGTTTTCTTTACATAGCTATCTTTTTTTGTACTTTTCTACTTACTTAAATCTATAAATTAACCCCTTGATTACTTGTTTACATCGTAGCATGACTACTTAGAGGTTAACAGTACCCTAGAGGGTACTCTCTGAAACTGCGAATGCAGCATTAACAAAATAGTCCTGTCACTTCTCTAGAAGACGTGTGCGTAGTATTTGAACCACATCTGTCGTAGGGGCGCAAGTCCTTGCGCCCCTACCGCGTGGTCTATTTACCTGAAAATAGCTGTAAGAGTGGGGTATGTAGACTCGCTTTACTAGAAGCTCCCTTAACCTGTCATAATCCCTGTGGTGGAGTACTAGTTTAGACGGTGCATTTTGATTTTGCTTTTATTCATAAAAAAGCCCCCTCCTCGCAAGCGAGGAGGGGGCTGGGGGTGGGGCTAGCCTAATATCCGCCTTCTTCTTCGTATTCTGGCTGTCTTTCTTTGACTTTCTTAGGAATATTCACGGGCTTCGGCGCATCTTCCCAAGCATCGCCCTCTACGTCGTCATAATCATCGTATTCGTCAACGTATGGCTTGCTGTAGGGCTGGGCTTCATACTTTAGCGGTTGCGGTTGTTGATACCTGTCGTTGCCCGTTGCCTCACTCCAGTTATCTTCTTCCTCGTCTTCTTCGTATTGAATAGATTCATACTGCCGCGCCTTCATTACCTGACGCTGTGGCCTTTGCTCTTCCACATAGTCTTCTGTCCATTCCTCTTCCCGCGCTACGGGCTCAGGGGCACGAACTCTCTGTTTGGGTGGCTGCAATGGCACTCCACTGGGCAGCTGATTGGGTGCTGCAATTGTGCGTGGTGGAGTATAACCGTATTCTTCTTCTGCATCCCTCTCCCACGGCGCTTTGCCGATGCCCAGGCGCTCTAGCAAACCAGTTGTCAACTGGTTTACCCGTTCTTCGGCTCCCTCAAACACAATCAACCGATTGGGGCCGGTGCTGACAATTTCATCCACTGAGAACTCGTAAGTACTCAAAAATTGGTCGGGAATTTGGGGTAATCCTAAAGAAGCAATGACTATGGAGTTAAGCTTCCCAGTTTCGGCGTTGAACTTAAAGCCCCGAACTTTGCCTAATACTTCACCTGTTTCTGTAATTACTTCCCAGTTAATCAGATTACTGAGAGATTCAACTTCGATATCTTCAATTACATCTTCGTTATCAACCAGGATGACATCACCAATCTGGTTGATGTTGTTGAGGTACATGTAGCGCGGTATGCCCGAAATAGAGATCAGGCTGTCTCGCAAACCAAGAGCCACAACCTCTCGTTGATCAATATCAACCCAGACTTGACTGACGATGCCTAGCCGCTTGCCGTTGTCGCGGGTAATCACCTGGGTATTTAATATGTCGGAACGCCTAATTATCTGTTCAGAGGTCATTCTATACCGAGTCCTGATCTCGAATCCGGTTTATCTATACACTATTATTAACAAAAACTCAAGCAGATGTATTGGATGATTGTAACTTAATCCCCAAAACTTGAGTGTAAGCTCCTCGTGCTTGAGTAACGCCGATTGTGCGTTCGGCTGATTCTATCATCGGACGACGCAAACTCACAACTATAAATTGCGCTTGTTGTGATTGTTGCTTAATCATTCTAGCTAATCGTTCTACATTTGCCCCATCCAAGAACATATCCACTTCGTCAAAGGCGTAAAATGGCGATGGGCGGTAGCGTTGGAGGGCAAAGATAAAGCTCAAGGCTGTAAGTGATTTTTCTCCCCCAGACATGGAAGCTAGGCGCTGTACTGGTTTGCCTTTGGGATGCGCGACTAAATTCAGTCCGCTGCTAAAGGGATCTTCGGGATTTTCCAGTTGCAGGTAGCCGTCGCCGTCTGAAAGGATGGCAAAAATCGATTGAAAGTTTTCGTTGACAGCATCGAAAGCTTCTTTAAAGGCAAATTGGCGCAATGTTGTAAAGTTTTCAATTCGCAAAAGTAATTCGGTGCGTTCCCCTTCTAAGGTTTGCAACTTTTGCGTCAGTTCCTGAAGGCGGTTTTGAGTGCGTTCGTACTCTTCCAACGCCAGCATATTTACGGGTTCCATCGCTTGCAAGCGTTTGGTAAGCGATCGCAATTCTTTCTGCAATTCTTCCAAGTCTACCTGATCTGGAACTTCCGGCAGCGGATTTGGTAATTCTGCTCCCACATCCCGCAACTGGCTTTGCAGTGCAATTAGTTCCTCCCGCCGCTTCTCTTGGGTTTCTTTAAGTTTTTCTATTTCCCATTGCAATTGTTGTTGGCGCAAAAGATGCGATCGCACTTCCTGTTCTGTAGCGTCGCGTTTTTGTTTCTCTTCTCCCAAATTCTGTTCCATTTGACTCAACGATAGACGGGTTTGGGTGATTTGGTCGTCTATCGTTGTGATTTGTGTGGAGACGCGATAAATCGCGTCTCCACATGAGATTTTTTGGGTTTCGTATTCGATAATTCGTGTTTCTGCTTCTTGGCTTTTCTCTTGCAATCGCTGTTGCTGATTTTCCAAATTTTTTAATCTTTGTTCAGCTTCGCGTAATGCTGTCTCCCGTTGTTGCAATTGTTGCTCTTGAATTTTAATCGTCGCTTGGATTTGCTGCCATTCACTGGGAGTTTGGGATGCTTCCAACTCTGCTAAAGCGTGTCGCAATTGTTGCAACTGATTTTCTTGTCCTGGTAATTCCCGCTCTAAAATTTCCAATCGGGATTGAGCAGTGGCTAACTTTTCGCTGTTTTGTGCGAGTTGCGATCGCGTCCCCTGTAATTGCGCTGTTAAACTCTTAATGTCTTTCTGCAACTGTTCCAATTGCAACTGCTGTTCGCGCCGCGCCTGACGGGCTTCCGTTAGTTCCTGCGTCAGTTTTTTTGTTCGGGTTGACAAAGTAGCGATCGCTTCAGTACAACGCTCTAAAACCCGCTCAATATCCACCAAGCGACTTCTTAAAGCGATCGCTTCATCAGATTCCGCCGCTTCTGCATTGCCAAAACGTAAGGCTGAACGCTGGGTGTTACTACCACCAGTCATCGCACCGCTAGTTTCTAACAATTCCCCATCTAAGGTGACGATGCGATATAGCCCTAAATTTTTCCGCGCCGCCTCAAGGTTGGCAAATACCACCGTATTACCGAAAACATAGCTAAATACATCTTTGTAACGGCGATCGCAATCGATTAAGTTAACAGCATAATTAACGAAACCGTTAGCAAAACGCAGCGTTGCATCTTGAGTAAATTTGGCAGCATGAATTTTATTCAGCGGTAAAAAAGTCGCTCTCCCAGCACGTTTTTGTTTGAGCAATTCAATACCCGCTGCGGCGATGCTGTCATCTTCCACCACAATATGTCCCAAGCGTCCACCGCCGGCCATTTCTAAAGCTAGCTGATGGCGGGGTTCCACCTTTCCTAACTGCACAACTAAGCCACAAAGTCCAGGCATTCCCGATTGTAAAATGACTTTACTAGCTTGGGTTCCTTGGACTTCTTGCTGTGCCTGCGCTTGCGCCTCTATTTTATCCAACTGGCGTTGTTTTTCTCGTTGTTCAAAAAGTAACCGCTTTTGGGTTTCCTGTTGGATTTGCAATTCTTGTTCTGTGGCTGAGAGATTTTCGGCTAAATTTTGGATGGGTTCACTAGAGGCGTTAAATTCTGTTTCAACTCGACTGCATTCAGCTTGTTTTTGGGCTAATTGGGGTTCGTCGCGTTCAATTAACAGGGTTTGTTCGGAAATTAGTTGCTGTAACTGATTATTGCGTTCCCTAAGTTGTGCTTGTTCCGTGCGTTGCGGTTCTAGAGTTTGCAGCAGAGTTTCAATTTGACGGTTGAATGCCGTTTGTTGCTGCACCCACGCTTCTGAAGCCGAGGCAATTTCTGCTGCTGCTTCGCGGGAAGTTTCTAAAGCTTGCTGTGCCTCATCCCTTTGCTGCTGTAGAGACGCGATTAATCGCGTCTCTACAACCTCTGTTTCGGCAATTTCTTCTAAGGAAAGACGGTATTTTTGAATCTCTTGCTGAGTTTGAGCCAGACGTTTGGCAGTTTCCTGCGTTGCTGTTTCTAATTCCGTTAACTGACGCTGGAGTTGTTTTCGTTCTGCTTCTTGGGTGGCGAGGGTAGATTGTACCGCCAAAAGTTCATCTTCTCCCAATGCTTTCACATGGGCATTGAGTTGTTCAAGTTCAGCACTTTTTTGAACGATTTCAGAATTTAAGTTTGTGAGTTGGGTAGTGAGTTCACCAGAATTGCGATCGCCTGTTTGAATTTCGTTAACTAACTTTTCTTGTTGTGCTTGTAGCGATCGCCATGATAAAACTGCTTCCCAGGATTGCTTCGCCAGAAATTCCGTGCGGAGTTTTTGATATTTCTCAGCTTTAGCCCGATCTTGGGAAAGGCGATCGCGCTGTGCAGTTAATTCCGTCTCAATAATCCGACAGCTATCTTCCTTTTCCTTCACCTCATCTAAAGTTGATTTGGCTTGGATAATCTTGCGATCGAACGCCGCCACCCCAGCTAATTCATCAATAATTTCCCGCCGTTCCCGCGCATTCATTGAGATAATGCTGGTGACATCTCCTTGCAGCACCACGTTATAGCCTTCGGGATAAACCCGCAGGTTACTTAGTTGCTCATGTAATTCCGTCAGCGTGCAAGCTACACCATTGATATAGTAATTCGATGTGTAACTTCCTTGGTGAGTAACCCGCAGCCTTCTAGTAACACTCCACTCTGCCAATTTTGGACTTCGGCTCCTTTCGGCTTCGCTCAAGGCAAGTCGCTCAGTCGAGCGATTTTGGACTTCGGCTTCGCTCAGTCGAACGATTTTGGATTTTGGATTTTCTTCTTCTGCTTCCCCTGCTTCCTCTACTTCTTCTGCTTCCTCACTCTGCGCCTTTGCGCCTCTGCTTGATAAATCCTCCCCCGACAAATCAAACGTCACAGTGACGCTAGCTTCAATAGAAGCGCGTCCTTTAGCAGTTTGGGTGTTATTTACCAAATCCGGCAGCCGCTCGGCTCGCATTCCTTTAGAACTAGAGAGTCCCAGGCAAAATAGCAGGGCATCTAGAATATTAGATTTACCCGAACCATTTGGCCCAGATATGACAGTACACCCCGGTAGCAAAGGGACTGAGGTAGTGCCACCGAAGGATTTGAAGTTCGTAAGTTCCACCCGCTTGATGTGCACCATAGGCGCTGGTTCACTGGGCTAATGAAGAACAAGTGTATCAACTAATTAAAAATTCGCAAGAGGGTAGGCAGGAGAATTGGGGATCATTGTAGACGCGTAGCGGTGAGCCAGCGCGGTCTTGAGGAGCCTTGGGGAGACCCCAAGACAAGACCGCAGTGGCTCCCCATGAGCGACTGGCTTACCTGAAGGGCTTACCGCAAGGCGATCGCATCTTTTATTTCAGGATATAACGAGTTTGAAAACACGCTCTAGGCGTTCTCACACAGTAACATGACCTGTTAAGCAACAGAGGGGAGCAAGGGAAAAAAGCAACTCAACCAAATGCCAAAGGATATTAAAAGCACCAAAGGAACTTATAATATATTAATCTTTACAATTGTCAAAGCGTAGAAAGAAATCCCTCTTTACTACCTCAATCTGCTCTCTGTAATTTGGCTCTTAACCTTCAAATATTTGTAGAACTTAGTAATGAAGAGATTAATTAAAGGTCTGCGCGAATTTAAATCTAGCTATTTTTCGACACATCAACAATTGTTTGAGCAACTTTCACATGGCCAAAAGCCCAGGGTATTGTTTATTACCTGTTCTGATTCGCGTCTCGATCCAAATCTAATTACACAAGCCCAAGTCGGTGAATTATTTGTCATTCGCAATGCAGGTAACATAATTCCACCGTATGGGGCAAGTAATGGCGGTGAAGGTGCGACAATTGAATATGCTGTTCAAGCTTTAGATATTCGCCAAATTATTATTTGTGGTCACTCTCATTGCGGTGCTATGAAAGGACTAATGAAGTTACACAATCTCAGCGATGAAATGCCGCTTGTACATGATTGGCTTAAATATGCAGAGGCAACTCGAAGGTTAGTTATGGACCACTACAGTGACTACGACGGAGAAGAACTGCTAGAGATTATGATTGCTGAAAATGTTCTTACTCAAATTGAGAATTTGCGGACGTATCCAGTGGTTCACTCTAAGCTCTATCAGGGAGAACTCAGCATTTATGCTTGGATTTATCACATTGAAACAGGAGAAGTTTTCGCATACGATCCCCAGAAGCACGCTTATGTTTTGCCTCAAACTCAGGTTCCAGAATTAGAAATAGATGAGTCACTCAGGGGTCGGTTTCTAAATACCAATGGAGTAGCTCATTCCCCTGAAAATCAGCTGGATGATGTTCAATCTTATGAGAAACGGTCTGTTTCTCCATTTGAGTGGTTTCCAATGAAACGTCTTTCTCCAGAGCAGATGGAGCGAATTTATCGAGGTTCAAATAATGGAAGTTGAAAGATGAAAATATAGAATTTTAACTCTATATATCACCATGACTGAAACCTATTTGATAGGATTGGATTGCTAGTTAGATAAGCTTTTCAGGTATTTATAAAGAGAAGTCATAGCTAAACTGAAGTCTATTCAAGCAAACTAAAACCATTTTTTAGTCTTTTTGATAAGACTTTAACTATTAGCTATAGGTTTCTAAAGTCATTCAAGTGGTATTAATTATCTACTGCTTACTTTTATTTAAGCAAATAAACAACAGAGACTTACATCTGTGTAAGTCTCTGTTTGGCTTTCATGCTGATGCTAACTGAAAGCTTCAGTTATTCTTTTATGGCTTTTTCACAGCATCAACTTTTGCTTCTACTTTCACTGTCTTTACACCTTTAACTTCCTTAGCCAAAGTTTCAGCCTTCTTGAGTTCTTCAGCAGAAGTCGCTGTGCCTTTGAGGATAATTTCACCCTCCTTGTTTTCAACTTGTAACTTATTGCCTGGTAAACCTTTGTTCAACTTTGTGCTAACTTCAGTTTTTAAATCGCTCTTAACTTTTGTTGCTGCCGTTTTTTCAGAACCGGTTTTAACTTTAGTATCTGTACTAGCTGCTAAAGGAGTCGTTTCTGTTCCGGGAATTTTGGCAGTTTGAGTTGTCTGGGAAGCTGGTTTGGCTGGTGCTTGAGCGGCTTCATTAGTAGTGCTAGGAGTTTCCGAACCAGTTTTAGGAGCCTCTTGGCAACCAAAAGTACCAACTACCAAAATGCTACTAACTAGTAATGGAATTAACTTTTTCATTATCTATCTCCGAATTGAGTACTTGAAGCGATTAATTGAGGTGTGTGTCATGGTGAGGAGCAGATGTTAAAAAGCAATTAAAGGTGAAGTAGCAAAAGTGCCCAAGCAAGCACTCAGGTTACTGAATAATTGAAACTTGGACGATTTCTTCAGGCTAAGATTTTGCAGCCATTTTTGAGAAGCGCCAATTCAATTTTCCTGACGGCTGGTAACCAGTATAGTGCATAGAGTCTGTGGCTCTGTGTGAATTTAACGTAGATGCTGAGGAGCTTTTTTTGAGGGTAGACTATGCAGCCTGACAGTGGTGACTCGATGTTATCAGATTTGAGGCAAGTTTGGTGATGTCTATGCTTAAGTAACTCAAAACTTCAGCGTTTTTGCAATACTGTACCAGCAAAATTACCAACAAAATGTTACTTTATAAAACTATGGCTTGCTTACAATGCCCCAAATATCAGGAAAAATTAGCCAATGCCGTACCTTACTTCCGCCCGCGAAATTAGTGCCATTGTTGCTGAATATACCAACGCTAAAACGCTGTGGATAGATACAGAAGTAGCTGACTATAAAAGTCGTAATCCCCGACTATCGCTGATTCAGGTATTAGATAATCCTCAAGATATGAGTGGCGATCGCGTCTATCTTTTAGATGTCCTAGATCAGCCTAATATTATAGCTGAATTTATTGAAGAAATTATGATAAATTCTGCCATTGAAAAAGTTTTTCACAACGCCAGTTATGATCTAAAGCTTCTCGGTAACAAGAAAGCCAAAAATATTACTTGCACTTTGGAAATGGCAAAAAAAATTCCCTACTATCTTTTGCCATTACCCAACTACCAACTCAAAACCATAGCTACAGCACTTTGTAGCTTTAACAATATCGACAAACAAGAACAAGAAAGCGATTGGGGAAAACGTCCCTTAACTGAAGAACAGATCGAGTATGCTTACTTAGATTGTATTTATCTTGCTCAAATCCACTTAAATTTGTTAGGATTACAAGCCAAAGCCAGCCCCGAACCCACAACGGAAGACTTAATATCACTAAGTACCAGATACTCGCAACTTGAGCAGCAATGGAAGTTGTTGAATTCAGAATTTGAGCATTTGCAAGAACGGATAAAAAAAGCCATGCAGGCTCAGAATATATCGGAAACTTCTGATTATAAGCTGACTAGTTATGAGCGGACTACAGTCAAAGCTGCATTTACAGAATTGGCAAGACTAGCACAAACTCAAGGGATTAATTTAGATTTTCCAATCACACTAACTCAGAAACTCCAGAAAGATTTAGGGCAAAATCTGGAACAACTGTTTGTAGATATTGACAAAACCACCTCTTGGAGGCTAACTCCCAAAACTCAAGCGAGTGAAACTGAGGATGAGTAAATTGTTCATCAGGCTACAAATGCCAGAATTTATCGAGTTATTGTGAAGGATAAATCTTGACGTTTCATAATTATTTCGTCCAGCAAGAACTGCCTTCTATTATAAATCTATAAAATATCAGTGAAATTTGTCAATTGACTTTAAAGGTATATCAAAAGTTAGAATAATTATTGAGTTAAAGAATTAAAATCTAGATTTCGGTACTAATTTCATTCAGGCGTTATGGCAGTTTATATTAAATTATGAGACGGCGTTTATTTAGGCAAAAGCGAACAAAGGTAAATCAAGTATTTACCATAGCTATTTTTACTACATTAACCGCAATTAGCAGTGTTTCTTGTAGTAAGAATGACAATGTATTGGTAACAGAAATAGGAGTCAGTCAACCTAGCCGTCGTTCAGCTACAACATCTATTGGTGGGGAATTTTATATTCAGGGAAAGAATCAGCATTTAAACGGCGACTTGCAAGCTGCGCTCGCTTCCTATAGCAAGGCAATTAATCAAAATTCTCAATATGGTGCTGCCTACAACGGCCGGGGATTAGTCTACTTTGATTTAGGAGACAAGGAGAAAGCGATCGCAGATTACAATCAAGCACTTAGCATCAACCCTAACGACGCCGAAGCCTACAATAACTTAGGGAATGCCAACGCCTCACTAGGAAACAACAGAGAAGCAGTTAAAGATTACAGTGAAGCGATTCGCCTTAATCCCAACTATGCCGAAGCCTACAATAACCGGGGGAATGCCCACGCCACCAATGGGGATAAAAAAGGGGCGTTAGATGATTTTGACCAAGCTATTCTCCTCGATCCAAAATATGCGATCGCCTACAATAACCGCGGAAATGCCCGTGCTGCTGGAGATCCACAGGGGGCGATCGAAGATTACAATCAAGCCATTAGCCTCAATCCTAACTTTGCCCCTGCCTACAATAACCGGGGAAATACCCGCGCCACCAATGGAGACAAACAGGGAGCACTTAAGGACTTAGAACAAGCAGCAAGCATTTTTCAAAGTCAGGGTAACAACGATTTATACCAACAAGTGACGAAAAACATCAAAGAACTTGGACGGTAGGCAAAAGGGCGATTAGAAACCGCGTCTAAACAGGCAAAACCCACGGAGGTGGGTTAAAAAAAACCTTAATTTTCTCTTAGCCCACGCAGGTGTAGCTCTTGTTTGTGTAGCCGCGAATTCTATGAGACTGTTGGCGAATTGATCGGGGGTCTAACCCATCAGCCCCAATCTATCTGAAATTTCTGGAATTTTAGTGCGTTTCAACGCACTTTAGCTATGAGCAATCAATTTATTGCAGGGCGGGAAAGCAACGCAAAACTAAAGTTTTAGGGGTGGGGGGTTAAACTGCTTGTCAATTGACCAACAGTCTCATAGAATTCGCCTTGTTAGTACGTTGACAAAATCACATCCCAGAACCAATGTGGATGCGATCCTCAACTTCGGCAAATTTTTCCTGTGCCTGCTGTTCAGTAGTCAATAGGGAAACGACAATCGCCACCAGAAACGATAGGGGAATAGTAACTAATCCAGGATTTTTTAGCCCAAAGGGTGCAGAAGCGTGCTTGAGAATTGTTACCTGAATAGTAGGTGACAAATAAATCAGCAGTAACGAGGAGAAGGTACCCACTAACATACTCGCAACCGCTCCGCTGGTGGTAAAGCGTCGCCAAAGCATTGATAAGAGCAACGCTGGGAAGTTGGCACTAGCTGCGATCGCAAATGCTAAACCTACCATATAAGCGACGTTTTGTCCTTTAAACAAAATACCCAGAATTATCGCCACTAACCCTAAAACCATTGTCGCACCGCGAGCTACCTTTAGTTGTTCTGACTCGTCAGCATGACCAGATCGCACCACGTTCACCCACAAATCGTGAGACAGTGCAGCGGCTCCAGAGAGGGTCAACCCAGCCACAACCGCCAAAATCGTCGCAAAGGAAACAGCGGAAATAAAGCCTAAGAAAGCATCACCACCGAGAAATTCTGCCAACATCGGTGCAGCCATGTTACCACCAGTCCCAATTTGCTTGATCGCATCTTGACCTACTAGCACCATCGCTCCAAAGCCCAGGATGAAGGTAAGGAGATAAAAAACGCCGATAATAGCTGTAGCATAAGTAACAGAGAGCCGCGCTGCTTTTGCGTCGGGTACTGTGTAAAAACGCATCAAGATGTGGGGTAGTCCAGCAGTGCCAAACATCAACGACATCCCCAAGGAGATAGCATCAAAGGGATCAGAAACCTGTTTGCCCGGAGCTAATACACCTGGATACTTATCTGCGGCTGCGGCGAAAAGAGCGATCGGGTTAAAACCAAATCGTGCCAGTACCAAGATAGCTAGCAAGATAGTTCCGCCCAGTAACAGAACTGCTTTAATAATTTGTACCCAAGTGGTGGCAATCATCCCGCCAAAAATCACATAGGCCATCATCACGCAACCGACGATCACCATGGCTAATTCATAATCAAAGCCAAACAGCAGTTTGATTAGCTCCCCAGCCCCTACCATCTGGGCAATTAAGTAAAAGCTAATCACTGCCAGCGTTCCAATCGCAGATGCAATGCGGACTGGTTTTTGTTGTAAGCGATAAGCCACCACATCAGCAAAGGTGTATTTACCTAAGTTACGTAGTGGTTCTGCAATCAAAAACATCACAATCGGCCAGCCTACCAAAAAGCCAATAGAATAAATTAAGCCGTCAAAGCCGTTGAGTGCCACCAGCCCAGTGATACCTAAAAAGCTAGCTGCACTCATGAAGTCTCCTGCTAAGGCTAGCCCATTCTGGAAACCGCTGATTTTGCCGCCAGCTGTATAGAAGTGGGCGGTATTTTTGGTCAGCTTTGCCGCCCAAAAGGTAATGCCTAAAGAACTTGCAACAAACACAAAGAAGAAAGCGATCGCCAACGGGTTAAACTTACCAAGACTGGTAATATCCGCCGCTAGTGGCAGATCGAACCACACACTATTCATGCTTTTTTGGTTTAGTATTTTGGATTTTGGACTAGAAATTGCTCATAGCTAATTCACTTGCGTGTCAGCCTTGCGATTTGGTCGTCGTAACTGCTATTTGCCCAACGCACGTAGATAAAAATTAATACCCATGCTGAGACAATTACCAGCGCCCCCAATAAAATTCCCAGACTGAGGCCAGGAAATACTAATGACCCCAGCAGGGGCTTATTGAACGCGATTAGCAAGATAAAGCCAAAGTAAATAAACATCATGGCTCCACTGAGAATCAGGGATACTCGCCAACGTTCAGCCGCGAGAGCCTGGAGAGCCTTTGTGCGATCGTTCATGTCTTCCTTTGGGTTGAGAAGATTAGGTCAGATTGTCTCATTGAAGTTGATTTCTGCGTAATTTTCTTAAAGATTATTAGTAAATCTATTGCTATTTAAAGTAATAAAATTAACTTTGCTAAGTAATATACAACTGATTTTTAGTAATAATTATTATCATTTTATTTACTCAGACACTTGTTTGCCTCAAAATCCTCTCTTGTTGTGGGGTTGACAAATTCTGCCTTGATCAAAATATGGCGCTACAGGGTATCAAGCGATCGCAATTAGTCATGAAAAAGAACAGTTTACTGCTCGCTCATATGAGCGCTCGAAAAGCTTACTCATAGAGCATTTCAGGCGATTGTGTTCGCACTGCTTCTCTGACGCTGATTGCACCCTGATCGCGGATCACCTCTTGGGGAATTACCTGAATTGAAGCGGGAATGTCGCGGAGGGGTGTATCTGTTTTGGTGGCAGTTGACGCGTCTGGCGCATTATATCCTGTATCCTGCTCACCTGTGACTACCAAATCGGCTGATTATCCTGGGCTGCTGGTTGCTCTGGCTGGGTTTGTTGTGACCCTGGCGCAGGCGGGGTGGGGTTTTGCGCTCTAGATGCAGCACTGGCAACCTCGAAGATTAGACCCTCATCTGGACTGTCAGATAACTCAACTGTTGGTACACTCCCTTCACCGATAACTGTCACCCGAATAGTATTGGCATCAAAGTTAGTGACTGTTATTTGAGTGATACCTGCAATTGGTTTAGTGGAGCGGAATGTAAAGGCTTCACTGTTAGGTAAACGCAGTTGAGCATTGGGAATATCAGCGATAAAGCTATTACCAGTACTGCGATTTATAACTTGTAACTGTTGACCAACAGAAGTCTGTAAAATCACCTCCACACCCTTGTTGGTGGGATTAGCTTTGACTCCCGTCACCTGTACTACCGTTACACTAGAGTCTTGAGCCAGTAGTGCAGCACTTCTCTTAGGATGAATAACATCCTGAAGGCGAGAAATATCTGAATCTGCTTGAGCAGGTCGCATCGTCAGAATTGAGATTACACCCACTAGGAAAAGAATATAAGATTTTTTTTGATTCATTGCTCCACACCACGATCGCAGATTTGCAAAACAGTTGCAAGTAAGTTTCGATAACTTTTAGGTAGAATAAAGCATTTTCTGATTTCAGGTGATCTCTACAGGGTCATTTGCGATCGCTTGCCGGACTATTTTCGCCACTGTGCTTGATAATCGCTGGGATTTATGCCAAACTTTTTGCGGAATGCCGCAGCAAAGTAACCTCTATTGGCAAATCCCACAGCGTAGGACACCTGAGCTACATTCATCCGTCCTTCCATCAGGAATTGACAAGCTTTCTCTAAACGATAATCATGCAGATATCCAAACACTGTTGTACCAAAGACTTGACGAAATCCTTGCTTGAGTTTGCGTAGACGCGTTCGCGGAGCGTCTCGTAGAGAAGCGGCTTGTCGAAGACATCGTTTAACTCCACTTGTTTTGCCAATTCAATTAATGAGGGTGGGTTGATAATATCTTGAAGCAAAATATCTCTGGCTTGATAGATGCGCTCAACATCGTTTCTCTTCAAATTAATCAACTGCTGGGAGGGTGTACCATCATTAAACAGTTGAGCAAATTGTCAGGTGATCAGTTCCAGTGTCTTAGCTTCTAAATAAGTACGTCGCATGATTCCCTGAAACGGACAATGAAGCAGTTGCTGTAATGCTAATTGCATTGCCGGGGTCATTTTGCCGAGTGATTGATGAAAAGAAGGCGGTGTGTCAATTTCTAAAAATGGTTTGAGTTTGCTGGGTAAATATGCTTCCTGACCCATACTCAATAATCTCAGCAGATGCGGTTCCAAACGAATTCTGACATTCACATCTTGTCCTGCCATCAATTTTTCAATCTCTCTTACTTCTCCCAAGCTGTAGAATAAATAGCTTTCTCCAGGTTGTTCGCAAATATCTTCAATTTCCTCTTTGAGTACCCCTGCGCTGCGAAAAACCAGAGACACGTAGGTATCACCATCCACAAAATCTCAACCAACAGTCTCTGGTAACTCCAAGTTAATAATTTCTGCTCGAAGTCCCAGACAAAGTGGAGTGTTACTAATTAGACCTTTTATGAGTGGATGCTGCCAAATCTCTACGCTTTCAATCTCATCAGAATGATAGGTAATCTTTCCAGTTTTTAAGCCTTCTTCGTAGATTTCAGACCATTGGGCACTTGTATAAACTTCCGCCATTTTAGTTAATTAAGCTTATTCTCAAGAATATTAAGAAATTATCTCATGTTTTTCTAGCTGGTTGATGATGTGAGAATATACTTACGTATAGCCAATAAATGTCAATTAGCCATCAAATTGTCACAGAAAAACATCAGGGTCAACTGCGATGTATTTCATTTCTAGGATAAGGAGCAACGTTTATAATTGAGATTCCTATTCGACAAAATAAACCCATACAGCCAAACCTTCTGGCTGATAATCAAGAAGTGCAAAAATACTAAAAATACTTAATAATTTTGTTTTTTATATGGGGTTTTTCCAGTAGTCATCAATTAGATTTATAATACATATTTGTAGTGGCATAAGTTCTTGTGCCACTACTGTGTAATAAGCAAAAATTAGAATTGCTATGCAATCTGATTGTCTATATCGACAGAAATAAGTTTGCTGTAATATTCAGTTTTTGCATAGATGCTGATGATACTATCACCGACTGCAAAAAAAGTACCTTCTTGCTCATTTTTAGAAAATTGCAAATCGGGATATTTAGCCGCAGCTTCCTCAGCAGTCATGGCTTCTGCTTCCATTTGCTCCGGCAATAATCCAGTACAACCAATGTAAAATACCAAAGGAGATATCTGATCTCGGTAAATTTTTTCTACATATTGCTCTAGCTTAGTATTCGCTGCGGTCAAAGCTGCAACCATTTCCTCTTTGCTAATTTGCTTACCAGTTTGTTTATCCTCCAATAACTGCGCCAAACTATCAGCACCAACTTTTGTGAGAATACCTACAACTATGCCATTTTGCTCAAGTCCAAGAAAATCATCAAAAATTGGTTTCATAAACTCATCAACTTTCGTAATCTTGGTGCGTGATGACAATAGCCTGTGCCTAACAGTGAGATTATCATTAAATGCCATCTCAAAACTCGGCTTAATAATAATTTCTCCAGTTTTTTTGTCATAAAGACGATACATTCTATTTAGAAATTTGTTTGCAGAATGTAACTTAGTGAGGTTAAGAATATCTTGACTACCGATGTCGATTTTATAGCTCAATCTTGAGTCAAGAGTCCCATGAAGTAAAGCTTGATTGATATCAGTGTATTCGTTAGTTGTAGGAAAGTTGATGTAAATATTCTTGGACAAATAGTGCTTTTGAAACTCATCTAACTGTGCCGCGATAAATACATCTGACTCTTTTTTCAAGTGAGCAGAAATAATACTTGCAAGCACTTTAATTTCTGCTAGCTGATAGAATAGTCCATCAATGCTACTGTAACAACCATCAAAGGCTACAAGCGGCAATTTATCTAGCTGGATGGAATATTCAGCATTGAAGTCAAAATCTTTTGCATCCACCACACCCTTTTTCTTGAGTAAGTCAAAAGCTTTTTTACTGCTAATTTTGACTTGTAAGGACTTCACATTTATCTTGCCGTCACTTACAATCGTGTAATTATTAAAACTATTGAGGTCATTTACCAGCAAACCTGCTACCTCAAGAGTGGGGGTTTGGTCTTCAAATTTGGCAAGTTTGACTTTACGTTTGACAAGCATGTTAATAGTAGCAGTATTGCGGTTAAACTGAAACTCGCCCATACCAACATACTCAGCATTATCTATATATTCTGTTCTTAACCAAGGTTGAAGCAGTTCCCCGTTTTCGTTTCTAACACCTTTAATACGCTTGATACCTGTTCTTTGATAATCTTCTTGCAGATGTTTAATATTGATGATGATATTGTTGCGATATTCTGCAAAAATTTGGATGAGTTCTAGCAGAGAAATTTGATTACTTGCCATATTGTTACCATCGATATAAAGGTCAAGAATCTATTAAAGCCACGGTTTATGAAGTCTATTTCTCTTTCAAAATAAGTTCTTCCAACCGGGCAAAGTTGAAGGACAAACACACAATAAATTGATACCAAATATATGCAAAATCCCCTTGTTAAAGGTAGGCAAACTTCCGCCTCAGTGTACTAGCTACTATCGGCGTTCAGTTACTATAAACTTTGGGCATTGCCATGCCCCTACCAACGTATTTGTATCATTATTAAAGTGAAATGGTATTACATCCTCTTGTAGTACGATTATACTATAAAAAATAAAATTGTGTAGGCGTAGCCCCTCGTAGACATCGCCCTGCAATGAGGTGTTATTCCGCCACCGGGCATTTCTGCCATACTGCTGAATAACGCCAGAATAGACGCTTTCTAAGTTTTGCGCCCCTGAGTAACTTTGTATAAATTCGTTATTTACGCTCCGGGTTTGAAATAATCAAAGAGGCGATCGCCTGAATCTGCGCGAATCAATGCCACAACTACATCGGGTAAGGTGGCTAAACTGGGGTAAATCAAATAACGTGGTTCCCAACCGGGGCGGAACTTGTCTTTGTAGGAGTGCAGTCCCTTGAAATTGTAGAAGCGACTCAAATGTTGGTAAAGATAGTGCAATACTTTCTCCAAGCGGCGCGATTCTGGGTTGTCTCCAACTCCCGCAAAGGCAGAAAGACCGAAATTAAAGCTGTCGTAGCCACACTCTTTAAAATGCTGGAGTAGGGAAATAAATAGAAAGTCCATTGTGCCATTTTCGATGGACGGGCGGTGTCGCATCATGTCAATGGTCGCTTCGTTGAGTTGGTACTCCCGGACAATGTTGGCAAAGGCGCTGATCTGACCATCGGGATTATACATCACAGCAATCTCGCACTCTCGCAGGTAAGCTTCCTCAAACCAACCCAAAGAAAAGTGTTTTTCTGAACCTTGTACCATCTTCAGCCATTCATCACTCACAGGTTTGAGTCGGTGCAACAAATCGTTGGTGATGGGTGGTTGGTGAAAGTCGATTTGGTATCCTAGCTTAGTTAAACGATTGATTGATGGTCTAAAGTTTTTACCGGCTTTACCTTGTAAGGTAAAAGTTTTCAGGTCAACGATCGCTTCTTCTCCAATCTTGAGTACCTTAAACCCCAATGACTTGTAAAGCTGAATATCATCAGGCAAAGTTTGGTAAAAGCCAGGATACCAATCGTTGCGCTGGCAAAACTGCTGGAAAGCAAGAATCGTCTCTTTGCGGTCTTCAATCGGGCCCATGGGATCTCCTAAGGCGATCGCACCCCGTCCTTTAGGAACATAAGCAATTACACTGTTACCAGTAGGACTAAAGTAATAACTTTTATCATTTAATAGGGTCAACGCTGCTAAAGAAGAACGGCCATATTGCTCGACAATTTCTTTTGCCTTTTGCTGTTCCTTTGGGGTTGCTAGATTCCGCCAAAACACAGGTTGCAACAGCATTAATATTGCATATGTAATAGTAACCGCGGCAATAATATAGATAGAATTAGCAAAAAATTCTCCAAATCGTCCCTTTGGTTGCAGTCCCCAATTATCCTCGGTGAAGAACATCGCTAAAGTCTGAACTATCGCTTCACGCCAATTAAAATTCTCTGAAAACTTGCCGTCTAACAAGTAAAATCCAATAGTACCGTATGCCAGGGTAAATAATAAAGCGCCTATTAGCACTCGAACTCCCCGTGCGATCGAAGGACGGTCTGATTTTGCTGTGAAAAAATGGCGCATCCAGATTAATTGCAGCAGCAAAACTCCAGAGAGGAGACTTTCTTCATAATCCAATCCTTTCAGCAAGTGGCTGAAAATGGAAATCACTAGTAAACCAATGGTAAGTAACCAGGCTATTCTTTTTCGCCGTAATAAGTTAGTAGCAAGTGTGAGTAAAACAAACCCAGTCAGCGCTGCAAATACATGACCAGTAGCACGAATTTCAAATGGTAAAAATTCCTTCAACCAGTGATTTCGCCCATATAGGTTAGGTGTCACTGCTGATAACAAATTTATTACTCCGACTAAACCTGTAAGGAAAGCTACATTCCAAAGTCCAATCTGAGTTTTTAAATTATTGGTCATTAGTCTAAAAGTATTAATTATAAGTTAGGAGTTTTGGCTCTACCACTCTCTTTAGGGACTAAAATAATAAACAAACTAGTTTTATCGGCTGTGTTACTTATACAGATTAAGTTTTGACGTTTTGAATTTTCTCCATAACACCTTAATTTTAATGTCGTAGCACAACCGGAGCGGTAGAACCTGATTTTTCAAATTTTAACTCTTAACTCTTAACTTTTTTAAATTGTTCCCCTACATATGAGAGCGAATCTTTAAGGTGCTTGTGGAAGTAGTTCCAGCCTATATCAGGACCAGACAAACCATGACCTCCTGGAAACGCATAAAATACGTGAGCAATGCCTAATTTGTTTAAGGTTTCGTTGAAGGCTTTGGTAGAAGCCAGCAAATTAGTATCGTTCAGACCCGCATCCAGGTAAACACGCAACCGCTTCCTATCTTCAGGTGATAGCTGTTGCACGATTTGTTGGGGACTATTTTGTGAACCGCTATTATCAGTAAAGTAACCGCTATGACTAAACAGAATGTGGAAGTTGTTTAAGTAGCGTAACCCGATATTAAAAGCCCCCCATCCTCCAGAAGACAGACCTCCCAACGCCCAAAACTGGGGTTTTTCTAAAGTGCGGTAGCGCGACTTGACAACTTGTACTAATTCTAAACCAATCAAAGTCCCTATTTTACCATTCGGCCCATCAAAGTAATCAGGATCATACAAAGGACTAGAACCGCGATTATCATTACCATCAGGTGTAATCACAATCGATGGTGGTAATTTTCCATTTTGATAAAGCTTATGCAGTATGTCTAAGATTGCGTATTTATCAGCGTAAGCACGGGCATCATCATGACCACCGTGTAGTAAGAATATCACAGGGTAGCGCTTTTGCTGATTTTTGTTATAACCAGGGGGCAAAATCACGCCGTAGTTGCGGACTGCACCCATCGCTTGGGAGTTGAAGGTTGCTAATTGAAACTTTAACCCAGTATTTGCTTGTTTTTGGGGCGGGTCTAGTTGCGGCGCACCTAAGATAAATACATAATAATAACCAGTAATAGTAAGGATAGCGATCGCTCCTGCCAAACTAATTAAAAATTTAGAAATTTTCATCTTCTTTTAGTTGGTAAAAAAATTACCTCTATTCAAACTTACTTATAGTGAATCTGCTACAATTTTTCAGCAGAGTTTTCAATATTTACATTTTGATATGGATATTTTGATAAGATTGGATTATTTTTGAGTATCTTTAGCAGAGAAATATAATTTTTCAGATTTATGTGCTATATCAGACAATCTAAATTGTTCGCCCACAAATGTCAAAGAATCGGCTAAATGTTTCCGCCAGTATTTCCAGGTATGACTGCCAGGGAACTGACGAAATAGATTATAAATTTTTAGTTCATTTAGGACTTTAGCAAATTGTTCGGCTTGGTCGATTTCTTCAATATCTGATTTACCTGAATCTAAGTATATCCGCAACCTTTTTTTAGCTTGTGGAGGAATGGTTTTGATATAAGTTATTGGACTATTGATTGGGCCGCTTTTATCCTGAAAATAACCACTATGACTAAATAAGATCGAGAAATGATCCGGGTTATGTAATCCGACATTGATTGCTCCCCAACCACCAGAAGATAAACCACCTATTGCCCAAAAATCTGGATTGGTTAGTGTCTGATAACGGCTTTGCACAACTTTTACTAACTCATTCCCCACCGCTGTGGAGACTTTACCGTTAGGGCCATCAATATATTCAGGATCCCAGTAGCGACTAGAGCCACGTTTGTCGTTGCCATCTGGTGTGATAATGATGCTGGGTGGCAACTTCCCTGTAGTATAAAGTTGTTCCACAGTCTTGAGAGCTTGTCCCTTGTTTTGAATAAACCAATCAGTGGGGTAACCATGTCCACCGTGGAGGAGAAAGATTACAGGATACCTTTGTTTTGGGTTTTCCCCATAGCCAGGGGGTAAAGAAACGCCGTAGGTACGACTTGCGCCCATTACTTGACTATCGTAAGTTTCAATTTTGTAACTTAGCGAAGTAGCTACGTCGCTAGCATTAGGTTGGGTTGGCGGGACAGAAGCCGTTGTTTGTAAATCCTGCTGTTGAGGTATTTTTGCTGCTACAGTTTGACGGTAATTACAGCCAACTAGAGTTAATACTAAAACTAGCAAGAGAATTTTAGATTGTTTGTAGTTCATCTTTGAAGGGTATGGGGCATTTGGCAGTTGGTACTGGCAATCAAAAGCTTATGCAAATGATATGTCAACGCTGTGTCAACCTGATGGAAACTTTGCGACTGCTAATAAGTTAAAAGTCAAGAGTTAGGATAAGTTTCTTCACGATGCTTAAAAAGTTGCAACTAAATTTCAGCACCCTGTTCGGCTTATTGCTGCTGGTGCTTTCCCTGTGGGCGATCGCTAACGAATTGCGTGAGTATAATTATCTTGATATCCTCAACTCTCTAGCTGCTATTCCCAAAAGTCGCTTAAGCTGGGCAATTTGGCTGACAGCCTTGGGCTATCTAGTGATGATTGGGTATGATATCTTAGGTTTTAGCTACATTAATCGTTCCCTAAGTTGGAACAAGATTGCTTTAACCAACTTTATTAGCTCTGCATTTAGTAATACGATCGGTTTTGCCTTGCTGACTGGCAGTGCTATCCGTTATCGATTTTATGCTAGTTGGGGAGTGTCAGCAGTAGCGATCGCTCAAGTAATTGCTTTTGCCAATTTTACTTTTTGGTTGGGGATGTTTGCCGTTGCAGGTTTCTTGTTCCTTGTCAACCACCTGAAAATTCCCACTCAACTACATTTACCTTTTGCCACTGTGCGTCCCATTGGCGTGATTTTTCTGCTATTGGTCGCTATCTATTTGCTAGGAAGTATTCTTATTAAACAACCGTTAATAATTCGTGGACAAGAATTTCGATTTCCTTCTTTTAAAATATGCCTTGCACAGATAGCAATTTCAAGCTTTGACTGGATTTTGGCAGCGGCAGTTCTTTATGCTGTGCTTCCTGCTAATATATCTTTGTCTTTTATGGATTTTTTGGGAATCTACTTACTAGCGATGTTTGCAGGTGTTGTTAGTAATGTCCCCGGTGGTTTGGGAGTGTTTGAAACTATAATTTTGCTGATTCTCTCCTCAAAAGTTTCTGGGGCAGCAATTTTGGGTTCATTGCTGGCTTATCGGGGACTCTACTATTTCTTACCTTTGCTAGTAGCAGCAGGTTTACTAGGACTTTATGAAATTAGATTGAGATCCGGTAATTTCAAAAATATCAATAAACTGTAAAGTTCAGTTATAAGTATTAACACGAACAACAAGATCCCCGACTTATCGAAGAAGTCGGGGATCTAAAAATTTTAATTAAGTAAAATCGGTAACTGCTGTTAACTTTAAATACGGAATACTTCAGCGATATCTTCACAACGAGCGGCGGAAAATCATAATTTTTGCTGAGGCGATCGCTAATTTAATTCCATAAAGATAGTAACAGTTAGTGGCAAATTTTGAATGGGATTTCCAGAAATCATCATCAAAATTCGGTTTTACTGATTGAGGATAGAAAAAATTATGAAAAACAGAGTATTGTTTGCCATGAAGATCAGGGAAGCTTGGGTAGGAACATTGATTCCCAGTGGTTTTGCTGCTTCACCCTATGCTGTGGGACAAAAGGCTGAGGTTCTTTGGCAGGAAGAATGGTATCCGGCAACGGTTCTTAATGTTAATGATGATCAGTGCTATATTACCTACGATGGTTATGATAGTTCCTGCGATGAATGGGTTGGATATTCACGCTTTCGGGCATCATTTCAAACGGGAGATTCAGTAAGAATTTTGTGGAAGGGGATATGGTATCAAGGACAGGTTTTAGAAGTTGATAACAATCTTTATAAAATTACTTATGATGGCTACGATCGCTCTTGGGATGAGTGGGTTGAACCTTTCAGGGTAAGCAGATAGGAAATATTTCACTTTTATAAGTTGAGAGGGACGATTTCACCTGTAGAAGTCGTCCCTTAATATTTAAAAGGGCGGTTAGAAACCGCATCTACACACACAAAACCCACGGAGGTGGGTTTCAAAGCCTCAATTTTTCCTTAGTCCGCGGAGGCGGACTTTGTTTATGTAGCCGCGAATTCCATTTGCCTTGGCTCTAATTTGACTGTTAAACTGAGAACCATAAGTAAAATCTCGTGTATTTTGGCAAACTTATGGAGCCAGTATCACTTACAGCAGCTGCGATCGCAACCTTGGTCATCATCAAGGCTTTTGAAAAAACTGGTGAAATCATCGGCGAAAAGGCTTGGAACGAAGGCGAAAAGTTGTTAGTTCTGCTCAAACGCAAGGAACCTAGCACGGCGAAGGTTATCGAACAGGCTAAAACACAACCTTTAGATTATGGTCAAGCTTATCTCATTGGGCAGCAGGTAGGGGAAGCAGCAAAGAAAGATCCTGAGATTGCTCAAGCTGTAGAAGCTGTAGCCAATGAAGCACAACCTCAACTAACGAACACTATTATTGAAAATTGGCAGGGGATAAATATTAAAGGTGGAGTTAATACCATTTCTGGTAACACCTTAAACTTCTGACTACAGTCGCCTGAAGGGGAACGGGTAAAGTTAAATCCCCCTACTGGAATACCGCAAAATTTGCCCTTGAGTGGGGTGGTTGAGTTTGTTGGGCGTGAGGAAGAATTGCAAAATCTCCACCAACTTTTGCAGGATAATAAACAAGTTGCGATCGCTGCGATCGCTGGCATGGGTGGAGTTGGTAAAACAGAACTCGCCTTGCAATATGCAATCAAGCACCGCGATACTTACAACGGTGGGCTTTGCTGGTTGCTACCAAAAACTGGGGATGTGGGCATTCAAGTTGTGCAATTTGCGAGAACGCAACTTGATTTAAAGCCGCCAGAAGATTTTGATTTACTCGCCCAAGTGCAATACTGTTGGCGGCATTGGCGTGAGGGTGAGGTGCTGCTAGTGCTGGATGATGTCAGCGACTACGAGGAAGTTAAGCCTTATTTACCGTCGCTACCTTCCCGGTTTAAAGTGCTGATGACTACGCGCCAGAAGTTGGGACGCATCGCACAGTTATCTTTGGATGTGCTGCAACCAGAAGATGCGCTGAAGTTATTAAGGTCTTTGCTCAAAGAAACACCAGAGCGAATTGAGCGAGAATTAGCTGTAGCAAATCAGTTGTGTGAGTGGCTGGGATATTTACCTTTGGGTGTGGAATTAGTGGGGCGCTATCTGGCGCGGAAACAGGATTTATCTTTAACAGAAATGTTGCGGCGGTTGGAGAACAAGCGATTAGATGAGCGTTCCCTCTCTAAATCTAAGTTGGAAGCTGACATGACAGCACAACGAGGTGTGTTAGCAGCCTTTGAGTTAAGTTGGCAGGAATTAGATAATGATGATAAGCAACTGGGCTGTTTATTGAGTTTATTTGCAGCCGCACCTATACCCTGGAAGTTGGTGGAACAGTTTTTACCAGAAGAATATGCCGAATATTTAGAAGAAATTAGAGATGATAAATTGCTGAATCTGCATTTACTCCAGCGTAAAAGTGAGGGAGTCTATCAACTACATCCCCTGCTGCGGGAGTTTTTTCAATATAAGCTTACAGGTTTAGAACAGGCAGAGGAATTTAAGCGATCGCTTTGTCGGGTAATGGTAGCAGTTGCTAAAGATATTCCTGACTCAGCTACCCTTGAGCAAATCAACGATGTCACCCCCGCCACACCTCATTTAGCAGAAGTAGCCAACAATCTCATTCAATATATAGCCGATGAAGATTTACCTTGGGTATTCCTTGGCAACGCTCAATTTTACAATGGTCAAGGTTTATATAACCAAGCTTTACCTTGGTATGAGCAGTGTTTAGAAGTTACTAAAAAGCGCTTGGGTGAAGAACATCCAGATGTCGCACTTAGTCTCAACAACTTAGCAGGACTCTACCGTTCCCAAGGCAGATACAGCGAAGCCGAACCCCTTTTAATCCAAGCTTTGGCACTCTGGCGCAAGCTGCTGGGTGAAGAACATCCAGATGTCGCCACTAGCTTCAACAACCTAGCGGAACTATACCGTTCCCAAGGCAGATACAGCGAAGCCGAACCCCTTTACATCCAAGCTTTGGCACTCTGGCGCAAGCTGCTGGGTGAAGAACATCCAGATGTCGCCACTAGCCTCAACAACCTATCGTTCCTCTACTACTCCCAAGGCAGATACAGCCAAGCCGAACCCCTTTTCATCCAAGCTTTGGCACTCAGGCGCAAGCTGCTGGGTAAAGAACATCCAGATATCGCACAAAGTCTCAACAACTTAGCAGGACTCTACTGTTCCCAAGGCAGATACAGCGAAGCTGAACCCCTTTTAATCCAAGCTTTGGCACTCAGGCGCAAGCTGCTGGGTGAAGAACATCCAGATGTCGCCACTAGCCTCAACAACTTAGCAGGACTCTACTGTTCCCAAGGCAGATACAGCGAAGCCGAACCCATTTACATCCAAGCTTTGGCACTCTGGCGCAAGCTGCTGGGTGAAGAACATCCAGATATCGCACAAAGTCTCAACAACCTAGCGGAACTATACCGTTCCCAAGGCAGATACAGCGAAGCCGAACCCCTTTACATCCAAGCTTTGGCACTCTGGCGCAAGCTGCTGGGTGAAGAACATCCAGATATCGCACAAAGTCTCAACAACCTAGCATTACTCTACGACTCCCAAGGCAGATACAGCGAAGCCGAACCCCTTTACATCCAAGCTTTGGCACTCTGGCGCAAGCTGCTGGGTGAAGAACATCCAGATATCGCAAAAAGTCTCAACAACCTAGCATTACTCTACCGTTCCCAAGGCAGATACAGCGAAGCCGAACCCCTTTACATCCAAGCTTTGGCACTCTGGCGCAAG
>NZ_JBALCP010000027.1:0-21029 GCF_036919675.1 Nostoc sp. | reverse complement strand
GCAGTTTCACCAATTTCAGGTGATGTTGCAGTCACTTTTGGTGCGATCGCAGTTTCACCAATTTCAGGTGATGTTGCAGTCACTTTTGGTGCGATTGCAGTTTCAGCAATCTCAGATGATGTTGCAGTCACTTTTGGCGCGATCGCAGTTTCATCAATCTCAGGTGATGTTGCAGTCACTTTTGGTGCGATCGCAGTTTCACCAATCTCAGGTGATGTGGCGCTAACTTTTGGTGCGATTGCAGTTTCACCAATCTCAGGTGATGTGGCGCTAACTTTTGGTGCGATTGCAGTTTCACCAATCTCAGGTGATGTGGCGCTAACTTTTGGAGCGATCGCAGTTTCACCAATCTCAGGTGATTTTGCAGTCACTTTTGGCGCGATCGCTGTTTCACCAATTTCAGGCGATGTTGCAGTCACTTTTGGCGCGATCGCTGTTTCACCAATTTCAGGCGATGTTGCAGTCACTTTTGGCGCGATCGCAGTTTCACCAATCTCAGATGATGTTGCAGTCACTTTTGGTGCAATCGCAGTTTCACCAATTTCAGGCGATGTGGCGCTAACTTGTGGTGCAATCGCAGTTTCACCAATTTCAGGCGATGTGGCGCTAACTTTTGGCGCGATCGCAGTTTCACCAATCTCAGATGATGTTGCAGTCACTTTTGGTGCGATCGCAGTTTCACCAATCTCAGATGATGTTGCAGTCACTTTTGGTGCGATCGCAGTTTTACCAATCTCAGGCGATGTAGCGGTAACTTTTGGTGCGATCGTTGTTTCACCAATTTCAGGCGATGTGGCGGTAATTTTTGGTGCTTCACCAATCTCAGGCGATGTGGCGGTAATTTTTGGTGCGATCGCTGTTTCACCAATTTCAGGTGATGTGGCGGTAAGTGGCGCGATTGCAGTTTCACCAATCTCAGATGATGTTGCAGTCACTTTTGGTGCGATCGCATTTTCACCAATTTCAGGTGATGTGGGGCTAACTTGTGGTGCGATCGCAGTTTCACCAATCTCAGGCGATGTAGCGGTAACTTTTGGTGCGATCGCAGTTTCACCAATCTCAGGTGATGTTGCAGTCACTTTTGGTGCGATCGCAGTTTCACCAATCTCAGGTGATGTGGCGCTAACTTTTGGCGCGATCGCAGTTTCACCAATCTCAGATGATGTTGCAGTCACTTTTGGTGCAATCGCAGTTTCACCAATTTCAGGCGATGTGGCGCTAACTTGTGGTGCAATCGCAGTTTCACCAATTTCAGGCGATGTGGCGCTAACTTTTGGCGCGATCGCAGTTTCACCAATCTCAGATGATGTTGCAGTCACTTTTGGTGCGATCGCTGTTTCACCAATCTCAGGTGATTTGGCGCTAACTTGTGGTGTGATCGCAGTTTCACCAATCTCAGGCGATGTGGCGGTAATTTTTGGTGCTTCACCAATTTCAGGCGATGTGGCGGTAATTTTTGGTGCGATCGCTGTTTCACCAATCTCAGGTGATGTGGCAGTAATTAATGGTGCTTCACCAATTTCAGGCGATGTGGCGCTAATATTGGCTGAGGTAGGTGTTAACTGAACAGGCGCACTGGCTGGAGATTCACTCGTTACACTGGAGTCAATTTCTTGTTCTATTGCAATAGGGCTTTTTGCAACTGAAGACTCAGAATTAGGTACAGCAACATGTGGTTGGGGCGCATAGCTCTGCGCCCCAACGCTATTTTCATTATTCGCTAAAGGATTGAGTAAAGTAGGTGCATCATTTACATCAGGTGAGGTAAGTGCTGACGACAAAGTTAGAGAATTATCAACGACAGCATTATCTGTGACCAAATTATTTGCGGTACTTTTTAATATTAAGTCTGGTTCAATGGCTGTAATTGCCTCTAAATTACTATTGGTATTTGCTAATAAGCTATCTTCTTTACGATTAATCGTAATTTTGTTTTCATCAAAAGCTTGCTCAATATTCTTAGTTGCAGATGATTTCACTGCTTTTTTAGTTCTCGATGTGGATTTTGTTTTTTTCTCTGGTGGTTTTTGAGATTTATTTGTTTTTTTTGATTTAGATTTACTTGGAATATTTATTTCCGTCAAAATCTCATTACTCGAATTGTTATCAATGCGATTTGGCAGTATATCTGTAATATTACCTTTTCCTGATTCATTACTCTTAATATTACTTTTATCTTGTAGGGCTATTGCATCCAAAGAATCAAATTCAAGTAATGGAAACTCACTATTTATATCCTGAGTATCCCCACTATCCCAATTTATTAATGGTTGGATCGATGCTTCATGTTCACGAGACAATAAAAATTTAGAGGAGCTGACTAATGATGGTTTAGTTTGTATAGTACTGATAAAATTACTTCGCAAATGTAGAGAATGAGACTCTTTTCTCAATCCCATTCTATGAAAATGAGATAAAGATGATATTACCCCAAGTGGATGAACATTGTTTCCTAATGGAGATTGAATAATTTGCATAGTTATAATTGAAAAATAGCCAATTAACTAGAAACGAAATATCCTGTTTTTTGATTTCGTTGTACAGAAGTGCCTCCTCCTGTAGCCCTTGCAACTTGTAACCCTTCATAAGCTAAAGTTAATTCTTCAATGGCAACTGCATTTCCATCTGCTTGAAGTGTAGGTGTTTTCCAAGTTATGGGAATAGCACCAATCAAAGTCCAACTCATCATTGTTTCACCAGCCTGATTGAAAATCAGAATGTTGACATTGCGTCGAGATGTCTTCTTTTTTTCATCAAAAACTGCACTCATCCAGTTCCAAAAACCTGGATGATCTGTAACTCCACGTTTAAGAGTTATGTCTGCAAATTCTGTATGACCTAAATAAATTCTTTGCTGGTCGTTGACACCACCTTCATTAAAAACATTTTTCTTAATTTGAACACTTAATCCTGAACATTCAGTAAAAGATGCAGCAATAGTATTGTCTATCTCTACATAGAAACGATTAGTAGTGACATAGTTTAGTTCGTGAGTAATGTTGCCATTATTGGAACTTGGAGTAACCTTGCCATTATTAGAACTTGGAGTAATGTTGGCATTCTTAGGATTTGGAGTAACCCTGGCATTTTTAGGAGCTGTAACCATCACAACCACCTCTGAGAACTATAATTACCTACCCTTTCACGCTGCGATCGCAGGTCTTCTAGCAAAAGTTTATATACGTGTTCTGTCAGTTGGTTCATAAGCAGTGAGTCGTTGAGATATTTACTTGCCGTTTTAGCGACTTTGTTGGCATTATAAGTTACTGAAACCCCAGCGTAGCCAGCAGTACCGCCAACATCTCCATCGAACGTGAAAAAAGTTTGTTGCTGTTTTGAGTCCATAAATAAAAAAATCTCTCCTAGAATCAAGGCTAAAGGTACTGCATCAGAATCAAAAGTAGCCAAAAGTCTAACTTGGTCTTTGCCTGGATTTAGACTTTGGGTGAATTGTGTTACAAGTGCGATCACTGTACTATAGATGTGTAAACCAGCAAATATTCATCCACCTACTGCTTGGGCATCAGGAGAAAAAAATGAGAGAACATGTAAGCCAGTCCAAAAAAGCTACCACTGCTTCCTTCTCAATACCATCTCTCAAACACCGGATACCCGGCTTTGGTTTAGAATCCTCACAAGCTTCACCCCAAGCAGTTCCATTGGTGCAACCACTTCATAAACCTCTGACACACGACATTAGTCGAATGTCACTGCATTGTCCCCAAGCAAAACTCTCAATTAGCCAGCCTGGGGATAAATATGAACAGGAAGCTGATAGAGTCGCACAGCAGGTAATGCAAAGAATGGCGCAACCTGTAAATCGCCAGTCTATCCAACCAGAAGCATTGCCAGAAGAGTCAGAATTGCAGATGAAACCAATGGCAAATTTCATCACACCTTTGATGCAACGTCAAGAAATGCCAGAGGAAGAAGAATTACAAATGAAATCTCTGGACAATAGCACACTGCAACGACAAGAAGCACCAGAGGATGAAGAAGAATTACAAATGAAGCCGATGGTGCAGCGTCGGGCTGAGGCTAGGATGGCTGCTGCACCAGACCTGGAAGCGTCCATCAACCAAGCAAGGGGTGGCGGACAGGCGATGGCGGACAACATCCGCCATCCGATGGAGGTGGCATTTGGCGCTGATTTCAGTGGGGTGAAGGTTCACACCGATGGTCAATCTGACCAGTTGAATCGGTCAATTCAGGCGCGGGCTTTCACGACGGGGCAGGATGTGTTCTTTCGGCAGGGGGAATATAATCCTGGGAGTCGGGGCGGTCAGGAGTTGTTAGCGCATGAGTTGACCCATGTTGTCCAGCAGAGTGGGGGGGCGGCAGGTATGGTCAAGGATCCAAACGTAACTAAGGGATCGGGAGAAACTATGCGGGTGGAACAACCAAACAAAGGTGGCTGGTCTGTGCAAGAGACACAACCGGGCGTGGGCATACAACTTGCGCCTAATTCTAATCGCATCCAATACGGGGAGTGGTTTTCCGAGAAGTTTTTAAAGGATCATGTGTTCCACGGCGATCGTGAAAGTGCTATGGAAGTGGCTAAACGGCGTGCAGGACAGGTGCCAAGGAGTACTCTGATCACACAGAATGGGGTACAGCAAATCATCTCCGAGATCAAGGCGCAAGTATTACAGGGGAATCTTGAAGGGATACTCACAACAGAAACAAACATCACTTATGCTGAGTGTCAATATAACACCAGAGGAGAACCAAAAGAACCGAAAATTAAGTCAGGCAGACTTAATTACGCATTCAGGAATAACAAGGTGCATCATTTGGATGGAATGGAGTTGGATTAGTGCGATCGCTCAAAGTGCAGTAATAAATGCGATCGCTGTTGTCAGGTGTGTTAACTAATTACAGAAAGAGGTAACAAATGACGGGTCAGCCCCCCATTGCTGCTAACGAGGCATTCAAGCAGTTCGAGCGCGACAAATTCTCCCTGGTGGCCCAAGGATATGATCAAGCGATCGCTCAAGTAACCTCTCAAGTTGATCAAGCCATATTAAACAACTTTTCTGAAATTTATTAATTACAGCCAGGGGCAAAACTCGTGTAGCCCTCCTGATAGAGCATGAGTTAGGAGTCAGGAGTCAAAAAGGCTTTTTATCTGGCTTATAGACCAAAGCACTGTACCTGACTAACTTGCAATTCGCTGGATGATATGCGCTCAAATCCTCATTGCAACTGTTTGCTGATAATAGCCAACATGATTTCAGCTTGATTTTAGACTTTTGATGAATTGTGTTAAAAGTGCGATCGCTGTACTCTAGATATATGAACTAGCAAATATTCATCAACTTACTGCTTGGGCATCAGGAGAAAAAAATGAGAGAACATGTAAGCCAGTCCAAAAAAGCTACCACTGCTTCCTTCTCAATCCCATCTCTCAAACACCGCATACCCGGCTTTGGTTTAGATTCCTCACAAGCTTCACCCCAAGCAGTTCCATTGGTGCAATCACTTCATAAACCTCTCACCCACGACATTAGTCGAATGTCACTGCATCGTCCCCAAGCAAAACTCTCAATTAGCCAGCCTGGGGATAAATATGAACAGGAAGCTGATAGAGTCGCGCAGCAGGTAATGCAAAGAATGGCGCAGCCTGTAAATCGCCAGTCTATCCAACCACAAGCATTGCCAGAAGAGTCAGAATTGCAGATGAAACCAATGGCAAATTTCATCACGCCTTTGATGCAACGTCAAGAAATGCCAGAGGATGAGTCAGAATTGCAAATGAAATCTCTGGACAGTAGCACACTTCAACGACAAGAAGTGCCAGAGGATGAGGAAGAATTGCAGATGAAGCCGATGGTGCAGCGTCGGGCTGAGGCTAGGATGGCTGCTGCGCCAGACCTGGAAGCGTCCATCAACCAAGCAAGGGGTGGCGGACAGGCGATGGCAAAGAATATTCGCCATCCGATGGAGGTGGCATTTGGCGCTGATTTCAGTGGGGTGAAGGTTCACACCGATGGTCAATCTGACCAGTTGAATCGGTCAATTCAGGCGCGGGCTTTTACGACGGGACAAGATGTGTTCTTTCGGCAGGGAGAATATAATCCTGGGAGTCGGGGCGGACAAGAGTTGTTGGCGCATGAGTTAACACATGTTGTGCAGCAGAATGGGGGGGCAGTGCAGCGACAGATAGACAGGATCGTAACGCCAACAGTTATTCAACGGTTTGCAACTACCTACACCCCAGACGCAGATCATGCCTACACAGGTGGTAAGGGTATTACAGCCAGAGTAGGAGCACAAAGCGTTAAAGGGCGAATTCCGGGAGGAGGGATACCTCCAATCATCAATCATGTGGGGGCTATCAAAGGTCGCTATGTAGCGGGACATTTGATGAATGAAGAAATAGGAGGACTAGCAGACAATCCGAATTTGACTGTACTTAGTATTCAGTGTAACAATTTTCATAAAGGCTACGAACGAAATTTGAAAACCTTAGCATATTGGGCTGGTTTTATTGAGCGTTCTGATGTCAGTTTGACTCAAAAGTATGGAGATAAGGCGTATGAGCATGGGGCTGACTACAAAGTAGAGGTAGTTACCCCCAGTCCAGACGGCACCGCGACCTTTCGTGCAGAGCATTTGCTCGTGAGCGGTCTGAAGCTATCAATCACGCCTATTCGTATCCACAAGGTAACAAGAGTAGAAGAACCTTGGCCAGAGATGTCAGCGTACAAAGTGACCGACGCAATTGTGCAGAATGTACCTCCGTATCCCCCTGCTCCTGGTACAAGACCACCGACTAAGGTGAAACCGCAGCCTTCATACAAATCAGATAACGATGACTACACTGACTATAATAAGAGTCCATCGGCAATCACTACGCGGTCAAATCGCACCTCTAGAAGGCCTAAGCCTTATTAACAATACCAATCACTACACTCAAATTATCTGTAGGCTATTCAGTGCGATCGCATGATCTTGTAGGGTGCGTTAACGAAGTAACGCACCGAACCAATCTAATAATGCATTACGGCGTAAACAACCAAATCGCTTGTCAAATATCCTACCACAAACCCTTAACGCACCCTACGACAGTGCGATCGCCTGATCTCGTAGGGTGCGTTAACGAAGTAACGCACCGAACCAATATAATGGTGGATTACTACGACAGATATTGATTCGGCATGAACAATGGGTATTTTAAAACAATCAACTCATCAATGAATACTCATGCCTAATTACCGCGCCCGCCAAACTTCCTGGTGGTACTTATTTCCTCACCCAAGTAACTCATCATCGCCAACTTTGGCTGATCACCGACATCGCACGCCTTGTACTCCGCACTGCTATTACTCATGTGCGTCAAAAATATCCCTTCACCATTGACACATTTGTGCTTATAAGCGATCATTTCCATTGTTTATGGACGTTACCAGAAGGAGATAGCGATTTATCAACTCGACTGCGATTAATTAAAACCTTCGTCACCAAAAAGTATGGGAGCCAATTGGGAATTAATGCTGAGATTTCCACCTTTCGACAAAAACGACTTGAACGCAATTTATGGCAAAGACGATTTTGGGAACATCTAATTCGGGACGATAGAGATTTTGCCAAACATTGCGATTATATTCATTACAATCCTGTGCGATATCAATTATGTCTGACTCCGCAGGCTTGGCAGTTTTCAACAATTCATCGATTTATCAATCAAGGTATTTATCCGCCAAATTGGGGAATGATTGAAATTCCAGAAATGCTTAACAGTATTTGGGATATGTAGAAGAGTTGAGGTGTGGTGCGGTGCGTTACGCTGTCGCTAACGCACCCTACATAGCTTCAGGGAAGGCGGAAGTTGCTACAGACTGCGTAGAAACACCCAAACGTGAAGGCAGAAGTTGCTACAGACTGCGCGAAACACCCAAACGTGAAGGCGGAAGTTACTTCCGGGAAGGCAGAAGTTGCTACAGACTGCGCGAAACACCCAAACGTGAAGGCAGAAGTTACTTCCGGGAAGGCAGAAGTTGCTACAGACTGCGCGAAACACTCAAACGTGAAGGCGGAAGTTAATTCCGGGAAGGCAGTAATGCGCTCTTTTCTGTTTTACAGCAGTTTTCATGTATTTGAACCACATCTGTCGTAGGGGCGCAAGGCCTTGCGCCCCTACAAACCCATGCGCCCCAAGATGCGCCCGTACAAACTAAGATGCCCAGCCGAAAACCGCGATCGCTCGGATCTTTGATTGCAGGGTTTAAAATGGCAGTTACCAAGCGGATTAATGTATTGCGAGATACACCAAGCGTGCCAATATGGCAACGCAATTACTACGAACACATTATTCGTAATCAGGTAGCATTACACAAAATTCGTAAATACGTGCAGATAAATCTCCAATCATGGAATTGCGATCAATTGCATCCCGACAATCCTTCAAAATGGTAATCTAGGGGCATCGGCGCAACTTCTGGTGTGGGGGTAGGGGCGCAAGGCCTTGCGCCCCTACACGCTTTTTAATTACACAACATATACAGTGAAATTCACTAGGTTATCCTGACCAAATCGCAGTGAATCACCATTAAGCAGTCGATATTGCATACCAGAAGTTAGAGAAGTATTGTTTAAATAAATACCATTAGTACTCATATCAACAATCATGTATGCATTTTGCGACCAGTCCCAATCGACTCGCGCATGACGACGAGAGATTATTCCCTCACTGGGGATACCTGTCAAGTCAATTTCTGGCGGCGCTATTCCTGGACTCTGACTGCGACGACCAATGTAACCTCCTTCCCCAACGAGGTTAAATTCTCTTCCAGTGGTATGAATCAACTTTAAGAGTGGCGCTCTTTGAGGTGGGGGAGTATAAACAGGCGGTGTTGGTGGATAATAAACCCGTTGCTGATAGACTGTTGAATGATCAACAGGAACTTGTTGCGGAACTTCGTAGTTAGGCTGGTTTGTTGGTGGCCGCTGATACTGAATAGGTGGTTGTTGACTAGGTGGTTGTTGACTAGGTGGTGGTTGATTAGGCGGTGGTTGACTAGGCGGTGGTTGACTAGATGGTTCTGGTGTAGAGGAAACTACATTACCGAGAGGAGTGGAACACCAGGGACAAACCTTAGCATTGTTAGGCAGGGCACGGTTAAAATATTCGCAACTGGGATTAGGGCACCGATTTGCAGGCATAAGAATTTATATCATCAGGCATAGGTTGTAAAGCTACAAGACCTACTTTACTAAGTAAACACTGACCCTGACGAGTGGTTAGCATCTGGGCAAATGTAGAACCACCTGGTAGGCGGCTGCTGTCTTTAGGGTAAACTACAAAAATTGGGTATCCCAAAGGGTAGCTTTGGAAAGTTGTGACATCAACATAATAATCATCATGTTGACACAAATCATCTGAAGGATTAATTGAGCGGCGATCGCGCCGTTGAAACAGAGGTTGAATCGCTGATTTGTTGCCATCTGCGATCGCTAGGGGATAGCCAGTACACTGACTCGAAGTTTTACTGATAATCCCAAAACTGATGATACCAGGAGTTCGCCCCTTTAGAGTCTCGCTGCGTATCTGGTTTTGGGTTTTTGTTGTATCAAGTTTAGTAACCTTTGCAAATAAAGCTTCGTCCTGAGGGGCGTTTTTGAGAACTATTTCTTGAAATTTACTGATTGCTTCCGGTTCAGTTGGAGCAAAAGGTTTCAGAGTCAGATTTGGAAGTTTGGGACTAATTTGCTGCCAATTAGTAATTTTACCTGTATAAATTTGACGCAATTGCTCAAGACTTATTTCCCCCCCAAGAGCATTAGCAAGATTTGAGTCTCTCTTATTAAATGCTACAAATACCAGTAACCCATCATAAGCAACTGGTTTTTTAGCAAGCTTATCTGTGATATTGTCTACCAAACTAGTAATTGCAAAATCTTTTTTGCTTGTTTGGACTTCTTCAATACTTTTAATCGGATTATTTATATTTGATGACAAAACAGATTCATAGTTAAATGTTGCTGTTGCATCTGACTTTGGTCTGGTCAATAAATCTCCTAAACGACTGTTGTCCACTGGTTGTGTCAAAACAAAGCTCCATGTACTGTCTTTTTCTCCTGTATAAGTAAATTGTCCGGAAGGAATGTTGGGGACTTCAGAGAAATTCCGCACAAGTCCAGACCATTGGATATATTGATTAAAACTAACTGTTTTCTTACCCCAAAGCCAATACCAAATTCCCCCCGCAAGTAATAATAAAGCCAGAATTATTAGCAGAATTAAGGGCATTGGAAAACGCTTTTCTATTTCTTGAGAAGCTGGCGATCGCGCTGAACTTTTGCCATGATCTTCTTTGGGAAGTTCCAGCAGTGCTTGACGAGCTGCTTCTGCACTCTCGAAACGAGTTTCCAGCCCAATTAGTCGATAAATAAACTGCTTTAAATGGCTATCGGTATCTGGCCATTGTTGATTATCTCTAGGATCGAGAGGCTGGTTGGATGAAAAATTAGTTGTGCGTCCTGCCCATAAAGAAAAGGCTACCAATCCTAATGATTCTAAATCTTGCTCCGGTCTGACGGGCGCGGGTTGAGGAATAATGGGCGGAAGAAATAAGTTTTCCCAGATAGCTAAATCACAAAAGTATATAGAAAATTTTTGATTATTTTCTATTTTAATTAAAGTACTATCTAAATTGATGTTGCCGTGAGTGATACCGAGTTGTGTTTGGTTTGAGGGAAAACGCAGCTTTTGGGTGTGGAGAAACTGGAGAGTTTGTAGACCTTGATTTAGCACCTCACGGACTTCAGGAGATGTCATTGCTCCCTTGTCTATTAGATATTTACCTAAAGTTTGAGATAACTCTACTCCTTTAGTAATTAAATAACAGCGTTCTCCTTTTTCATCAGCGATCGCTTCTTTAGTTTCGACAAGACGGAAGTTTTGAATTCTACTATCGGCTAAACTTACCCCACCCACCTGTTTGAAAGTCTCTTTCCGCTTCCGAGTCTCGCTTTCATTAAAAGAACGATCGGGTAGCAGGTATTCTTTGATGATTACAGGCTGTTTGTCTTTGAGTTGGATACCTGAATATAAGCGGCCTAAACCCCGCACACCAGCAAAACTAGCTATTTGATAAGTCCCCTGATTTCCTTTAATCTCAGCCTGCTGCGGTAAAGTTGCTGGAAAACCACATTCCAAGCAAAATTTAGCACCCTTGATTTGCTGCGCCGTTTGGAAGGGGCGATCGCAAGTTAAGGGAGAATTGTACGAGCAGGGGTATTCTTGATAAAAAGATTCAAATGAAGGCATATACAAAGAGTTTCGTGAATTGCGCCGATTACTTCTGTCGCGCTCAAGCGTGAACTAATCCTAACTTGAGAGCAGCCACAATAGCTTGAGTCCGGCTAGTAACCTTCAATTTTTCAAAAATACTTGTGAGATGCGCCTTAACAGTAGCAACTGTTACATATAAATGTTTTGCGATTTGTTCATTAGAAGCACCTTGAGTTAACCAGTGTAAAACTTCTTGCTCTCTTTGGGTTAAACGCACCTCATGAGATGCTTTTACACTAGAGTCTGAATAAGCCTGAAAAAACCGGAAAAATCGACTAGCAACCTCTGAAGGAAGATAAATTTCTGACCTTGTAACAGTGTCAATAGCTTCACACAATTGTGTTGCCAAACGATTTTTAAACACATAACCTGCGGCTCCCGCTTGCATTGCTCTAAAAATCCAGTCATCTTCTTGATGAGCCGACAATACTAAAACCTTGCCAGTGTAAGCAGTTTCCTTAAGACGTGCCAAAACTGTAATCCCATCACATCCTTTCAATTGCATATCCAGCAAAATTAAATCTGGACACTTCTGGGCTGTTAATTTTAAAACTTGCTCTACAGTATCAGCATCACCCACAACTTCTACAGGTAAAGCAGAATTAATACTATAAAAGTTGAGGAGGGTACGTAACCCCTGGCGGAAGCGTTCTTCATCATCTACCAGCAAAACTGAAAGTTTTTTATGATCATTAGTCATATTTGTAATTACGAATTACGTTAGCGTAGCGGGGCTAGCCCATTACGAATTATAAATTATTTATCTCCTCCTTGGTCGAGGCAAAATCAGAGAAAATTGCGCTCCCCTTTCTGACAAAACTTGTGCCCAGATACTTCCTTGATGATCCAGGATAATTTTTTTAGCGATAGTTAAACCCAGCCCTGTACCTCCTCTACGTCGGGAATAAAATGGGCTAAATACTTTTTGTAAATCCTCTTGAGATAGTCCTGGACCTTGATCTAAGATTTTAATTAAAACTTCATCTTGAAAAATTTGCCAGCTACAGGTAATAGTTCCTGAATTAGGACTGAAATGAACAGCATTACTGAGGAGATTGTCAAATACTTGTTTCATTTGCAATCTGTCTATCTTCAGTATTGTCGATGTATCGGGAATCGATATTTTAATTTTTTTCTGATTAATTAGAGGTTGTAAATTTGTGATACTTTCAACTACCAAATTTCTTAAATCTTGAAATGTTACCCTTAATTTTGCACTTTGACCACAATCAATAAGCTCATTTAAATTAGTATCTAAATCTTCTATACTTTCGCCAATGATTGTTGCTTGCTCTTGCCAAGGACTATCCTTTAACCCTAAGTATAAGTTATGGGCATACAATCCAATAAGTCCTAGAGAGTTACGCAATTGATGACCTACTCGATGCAGGATATTTTCCAGGAGTTGAATTTCAGTTTTTTGTCTTCCATAGTCTAAGTAAATATCTACATACTTACTCAGGAGCATAGCAGAGCGTTTTACGTATAATTGCAAACTCGATGACAGAGGTTCATGAGTAATGATTTGAATGTATTCAGGTTTTTGATTTCTATAGCCTATGGGACAAATGTAAGAAATGGATGAAAAGTCATTAAGTCTAAATTCATGTAAAGTCAAAGCAGGCGGAAAGTCTGTAAGCCATGCTTCTGACCGCAAATAAGCTAAAATTTTTGGCGAAAAAGAAGCTTGGTCTTGACCATAATGTATAACTTCCTGATGATTTTTTAGTAAATAATCATGATAGACAATCCGAGCGAAAAAAATTGGATACTGACTAGTTAGCTGCTCAGACTCTAGCTGACAAAAGCTCTGAATATCTGAGGAATTCAAATAATTAGAGCCATTTTCTAGTTTTTGTAAAGAAAAGCCTAGTGTCATAGCTTTAACTCGCTTTTTACAACCAAATATTTTTACTTTTCTGCTGACCAGTATAAAATTATGCAGGATCAGTAATATTTATTTTTTGTTAAGTTATTTTGTTAGATAATTAATCCAAAGAATTATTAAGTTTGTATTCACTGGTGCTTCTCACCTTCCTAACGCTCTTCTTACTCTCATTAGAGAATATTTAAACCCTTGTTTCTCCGTGCTAGGTTCCAAACAAGGATTTTTTGGCTTTGCTGATAAAGCGAGACTTTTAAAAAGATTCAAGGTCAGCATCTTATTTTTCTATCCTCAGAGATATAAAAGAGCGCTAATTTCAAGGGATAGACTGATCTACAAGTTGAAGTTACTGCTTTTCGGATTTTTGAAAAACTAATATTTTCCAGCCCTCTCAATCATCATTCTGGGGAAACTAGGGAGTGAGGATGATCAAGCAGGGGGGAGATGGAGAATAACTACTAACTAAACGTGAGTTCGACGGTTCATGTGGTATTGCCGAATGATCTGAGTCAAAAGCCTCTAAGAGGTTTTACTACGCAAAACCGTCCCTCTCGCCCGTCGCAAAGGACAGACTTGAACTTTATTTTAAGTCAGGGAGAGGTCTTTTGACTTACGTTAACTAATGCCCAATGCCCCATCCACAAATATCGACAAAAGTCTAATTAACTTTAGAAGGCTGATACATATACTCTAGATGTATCTGGATTAGCTACCAGCACAACACCTTCATGCTTATCTTCGTTCTTCAAACTTTAGCCGAAATTCTAGCTGGAGGAACCTCACTTACCAGTACGGAGCAAATTGACTTTAGCCATCCTGGTAATCGAAGGGAAGAGGGAGCAGGTCCGACTCTCAATTTATACATTTATGATATTCGTGAGAGTAAGCAGTATCAACAAGCCGGAAGGCAAGTTGAACGTAATACTACACGCCATCTACAAGCTGGCACTGTAACTTGGGCACCTGCTTGGTTTGATGTTTCGCTGCTATTAACAGCCTGGGATAGGACGACTTTAGGCGAACATCATTTCCTTAGTGAAGCTTTGACCGTACTTATACGCCATCGAGCTTTGGAGGAAGAGTTTTTAGTTCCTGAATTGCGGGGTAATGGTAGTTTGCCTATGATGATTGGAATACAGCCCTCACTTGAGGTTGGCGGCTTATGGAGCGCTCTTAATGTACCTTTGCGTTCAGCCTTATATTTAACAATAAGCGTGCCTTTTATTACGCAATCTACTACAACACCTTTGATTTGGGAACGAATTTTTCACCTGCGAAATAACATGCATGAGAATGGTAGCAACCAAATTCTGACCAAGCGAGTAGTAATTGCAGGTATGGTCAAGAGTGAGACAACAAATCTGCCACTGCTGGCGACAAAAGTTACTCTGCTGGGAACTAAAAAATTCATGGAGAGCAACAAAGAAGGACTGTTCTTTTTTGAAAACCTTGAGATAGGTAACTATGTTTTAAATCTAAATTGTCCTGGTTATTTATCCAAGAATATTAATGCATTGGTAGATAACCAAAGTCATACCTTCAAGGAGATATTTCTAACTCCTGAATAATTAACTTTTTACTGACTTGGAGAGACTTTCATGGCTAGACTTGATTACTTTGCTCCTGGTGTCTATATTGAAGAATTTGACCGGGGGAGCCGACCGATTGAAGGTGTTAGTACAGCAGTTGCCGGGTTTGTAGGCTTTACAGAAGATGTTCGAGATGATGCTGAACTCTTTAAGCCAATGTTGGTGACTACTTGGACGCAATATCTGAACTATTTTAGTCGTCCTAATTCTGATGGTTTCACCGATTTCAACGCCTACTTACCCTTTGCTGTTTATGGCTACTTTATGAATGGTGGTGGTCGTTGCTGGGTGACAAGCATCGGTACTCAGTTACCAGGCGCACCCAAACCTGCGACTCCAGAACCTACCACCCTAAGAATCAACTCTCGTGGGAATCGTCCAGCCCTTCGGTTTACTTTGCGCCCCGAACAAGCAGGAGGCGGATTAGTAAATATTTTAATTATTGATGGTTCTCCTCGTGCCCTACCTGAAGGTACTGAAGGAGAAGCTCCTCCAAATACGGGGGAATATTTCACAATCCAGATTCGTCGGGGAGATGAACTTCTAGAGCAATACGAGAACTTGACGATGAACCGCGAGCCTGGTGCTCAAGCAGCATATGCGCTGGCAGCATTGAGAAATTCTATGTATGTCAGTCTAGAAGACATTACTCAAAGCGGACAGCCTTTAACTCGCCGTCCGGTTAATGGTCAGTACGAACTAGCGCCACCAATTGTTGCCCCCTCGCTGGATAGATTTTCACGAGATATAGAAGGGGTTCGGGACGATCGCACAGGGGTACGCGGTATTTTTGAAATTGATGAAATTACAATGCTGGCTTGCCCTGATTTACTGAGGGCTTATCAAGAACAAGTGCTGAACTTGGATCAAGTCCACGGGATCATGGAACTGATGATCAGCATGTGCGAGGGTTCTGCCAGTGGCGATATTCCCAATCCACCCAACCGCATGGTTGTACTTGATGCACCACCGGACGCCGTTAAACCCCAACAGGTGGTGGATTGGTTGAATAGATTTAACCGTCGTTCGATGTTTGCAGCCCTTTATTACCCTTGGATCAAAGTTGCTAACCCGCGCGATCGCGGCAATCCAATTCTAATACCTCCTTGTGGTCATATGATGGGTGTTTGGGCACGCACCGACGAAACCAGAGGTGTTTATAAAGCGCCTGCAAATGAAGTACCCAGAGGCGTAATTGGTTTGGGTTACGACACCAATTTCCGGGAACAGGAACTATTGAACCCACTGGGGATAAATTGCATTCGCAATTTCCCGAACCGAGGTATCCGCATTTGGGGGGCACGAACTTTAGTTGAGCCAGATAAAACAGAGTGGCGTTATATCAGCGTGCGTCGGTTGATTAGTTACATAGAAAAATCAATTGAACTAGGCACTCAATGGGTAGTTTTTGAACCGAATGATCAAGATTTGTGGGCACGTGTTATCCGTACTGTCAGTAACTTTTTAGAGCGGATTTGGCGTGAGGGTGCTTTATTTGGAGCTTCACCAGAACAGGCATTTTATGTTAAATGCGATGCGGAATTGAATCCACCAGAAACTATGGTTTTAGGTCGTTTGTATGTCGAAGTAGGTGTTTGCCCGGTTAGACCGGCAGAGTTTGTGATCTTCCGCATCAGTCAATGGAATGCACTTGATGAGCAATAACTAATTAAGCTAACCTGCTTACATATTGCACTACTTTCCATGAAGAACGTCATTAGTCATTAGTGATTATTCCTTTGTAAACACAAATGACAAATGATAAAGAGAGAAGTCTGAGCGCCAGCTTTTGGTGTTGGCGCAGCCCACTATTCGCGTTGGCGTACCCCTTAGGGGAAGCCTCTCGTAGAGAAAAGAAGGCATCAGAACTTCTCCTAAGGGAGACGCTGCGCGAACGGTGATAACCCTTAATGCGTAATAGCTTAGTATTTTCTGCAATTTTTCCACATTATTAATTTATTAGGAGATGAGATATGCCTGGAGAATATGTTGTTGCTTCTGTCTTCTACTTTGAAGCAGATGGCATGACTGACAAATTCGTTCAATCAGTCGCAGGAATGGGGGCAAAAAATAATACTACTAAAACCATTAGAGGTTCAGGCAAAAATGGTAAGATATTACGTCAAAACCTTCCTGGACAGGCTGAGTTTAATAATGTCACAGTAACTGTGACTTACAATGGTGAAGAAGACCTACACAAATGGTATTTAGCTTGTAGCCAAGATGGAAAAGCTCGTCAATGGAATGAGAATCGTAAAAATTTCTCAGTTGTTGGTTATAGCCAAGATAAGTCAACTGAAATAATCCGTTATGACTTTAAAGGTTGCTTTCCCGAATCATATACAGGTCCAGAATTCGATATTACAAACAATGATCCTGCAACAGAGAAAATTGAAGTGTCTATTGAAAGTTATGAGATCAAAGCAAAGAAAAAAGACGTAAAATAAACAACTGGAAACTCAATTATTGGGTTTTATCAAGGGATGAATTAGCTGTCTGTTTTTGACGGGAGGTTGCTATCACTTATAGATAGCAACCTTGAGTGCTAAGTTAAATTAGATTTGCATAACAATTTAAAGTTTCAAATTCACTATGAAATAAAATGGCTCCAATCCCACCTGAATTGCTCACAGGTTATCATTTTTTTTTAAGATTAGACATAGGTACAAATGATAGTGATGGCTACTTTTTAGAATGCCAAGGTTTCAAAAGAACCCAGGATGTAATTGAAATTTGTGAAGTCACTTCTCAAAAATGGGGAAGTGCATCAAAAGGGAAGGCGGTTATAACTAAACTTCCTGGCAATGCTAAGAGTGGTAATATTACTTTACGTAAAGGTTTGAGCAACTCCAAAGATTTTTGGAAGTGGTTTGAAGAAGTTGAAACAGGGAAGTGGGCTAAAAAGCGTGAATTTATTTCTTTATCTATTTACGATCAAGCAGCCACAGAACAAGCTAGATTTGAATTAGCTGGTGCTTGGCCTACTAGTTACAAAATTGCTGATTTTAACGCTAACAGTCATGAGATAGAAATTGAGGAGTTGGAGATTGCTTTTGAGGAATTTAAACGCGTGAAATAATCAGGAGGACTATGTTTCCCACAGAGTTTGAATTTACACTGCCGAAGGGGTATCTAGACTCTGAAGGCAACCTCCACCGCAAAGGTGTAATGCGGTTATCAACGGCGATAGACGAGATTGCACCTTTGCGTGACCCACGCGTTAAAGCTAATCCCGTTTATGCCACAATTATTATCTTGGCGCGAGTGATTACCGACTTGGGTGCTTTATCAGAAGTGACTCCGGCGATAGTGGAAAACTTTTTTGCCCAAGATTTAAACTACCTCCAAGATTTTTACCGTCGAATTAATGGATTGGAAAGCGAAACTTCCCTACCAGAAGATACAATAAATTCCCCTGAGCCACTTCTTCATAATTAAGTTGGGAAATGGGGAATAGGGAGATGAAGGAGCAGAGGAAGAACTATTGATTATTGCCCAATGCTCAATACAACTCTTAGAGAGGCTACGCCAACAACCCCGGCTCCATCGAGGGAAGTCGAGATGCTCTGTACAAGTGCCCAATGCCCAAATAAAATTACCTATGCGCCGTAAAAAGGATACTTTCTGCACAGAATTTACCTTCACTCTTCCTAGAGGGTTGAGTGATGGTGAAAACCGAGTACATCGTCAGGGGGTGATGCGTTTAGCCACCGCCAAAGATGAAATTTTGGTGCAACAAGAGCGCAGAGTTCAAGAAAATCCAGCTTACGGCGTATTGGTAATGCTTGGACTGGTTATTACTCGCTTGGGCAGTTTCAACTCTGTTAGTCCTGATTTACTCGAAGGACTGCTCTTACATGACATTGCCTATCTCCGAGAATTTTACAATCGAATCAATCAGCAAGGCAATGTACACATTCCGACACAATGTCCCCACTGCAATACTCAATTTTCAGTGGAGCTAGAACTAGCGGGGGAGTCGTAAGCTACCCCTCTGATACTTTATATGAGGAGGTAGCTTTTATTGCTTATCATTTTCACTGGTCACAAGATGATATTTTAAACTTAGAACACACTACCCGTCAGCGCTGGGTAGCAGAAATCAATAAAATTAACCAAAAAATAATATGAAAGTAAAAGTTAGCTACTCACCAAATCTAAATGAAGTCAATGAAGTTGACCTGACCATAGAAACTACACCCAGAGGAGAATGGTTAATAGGTCGTTCTCCTGATTCTGATTTAGTCCTAGACAGCCCTGATATCAGTCGGTTACATGCTAAGTTTTTTGTTAAAGGTGGAAATTACTACTTCTCTGACCTTGGCAGTAGAAATGGCTCAATATTTAACGGTAAACAGGCTGAAAAAGACCGACCATATTCTTTGAGTGATGGAGACGTCATCCGGATTGCAGATTACGTTTTGATCTTGGAAGGAGTTACTCCTGCCTATGAGCAACCAGAGACAGTCTTTAGAATTATAGATCCTTCACTGTTTTCTCGACCGCGATCGCCTGAAAATGTCAGCGCTTCCAATGTTGCTAATCCAGCCCCAGAAGTAGTTAACGAAGTTCCAGCGCCAATTAGTAACGAAGTAGAAACACCTGAAATTAATCCTCCTTCCCCAGAAATCAGCGAAATCTCAGAAGTTGTTGCAACTCAACCTGATGATGTCATCCCTGAAAACATCATTCAGTCACCAGAAGCAGTCAGCGAAGTTCCACACGATGTCCATAATCAAGTTGGGGATTTGCGGACATCAGTTGCAGCAGAAGTCAGCGCAGACGCTGAAAAAGTAGAAGTTCCAAAAGTCAACGAAGCCTCAGAAGTTTTTTCTACTGTAGCTGATGATGCGATCGCTTCACCTAAAAACATCATTGAAACTCCTGAAGAGGAAAGTGTTCTTCCAGAAACCACTCACGACGAGGAAGCAGCACTGGCGGCAGAATCTACTTTCGTACAGCAGCGTGATACAAGTGCCATTCCCGAAGCTACCCACAATGAGAATGCAGAGTTGGAGGCAGCACTGGAAGCAGAAGTCACCTTCGTTCAGCCACGTGATTTTTTCAGCGAAGTTCCTGCAAAAGAGAGTACCGTTCCCGAATCTACCTCCGATGAGGATGCAGAGTTGGAAGCAGCACTGGAAGCAGAAGTCACCTTCGTGCAGCCGCGTGATTTTTTTAGCGAAGTTCCTGCACAGGAGATTGCCGTTACAGAACCTACCCATAATGAAGTAGTAGATTTGGATACATCAGTTACAGCAAAAGACAGCGCAGATGTTGAAGAAGTAGAACTTAGTTCTGCTATTGATGAAACAGAAAGTGAAGTTCCTGAGATCATCAGTCAAACTATTGAAGAGGTTTCTGAAGTAGAAGCAACTCAATCTGATGAAACTCCAGAAGAAACAAATGTAAGTGAGCCTTCTCAAATGATCATTGAAAGAAACATAGTACTAATTGCTCACGAAAGCAAGAAATCAGAACTTGCGGAATTTGTTTCTCAACATCAGGAATTTTTCTCGCAGAGTTTTACAATTACCTGGCCATCTGTTAGCGAAGTTTTACATCAACAGGCGGGGATAACTATTAGTCAAGAAACCGCCGCACCGACTTCTGGAGGATATCAAACAATTGCATCATTGGTTGGATCAGGAGAAATTTTAGCAGTTATTTTCCTGAGAGATTTGCTGCAACCTCAGTCTGGTCAAGCAAATGAAGAAGCACTGCTAAGGCTATGCACCATTAATCAAGTTTTACTGGCAACTAATTTGCCAACAGCAGAGGCGATCGTGCATTATCTTAAATCGACAGTAGACTAGCACTAAATTATTCATTGAACAATAATATCCCCAACTTCTTAAAGAAGTCGGGGATATAGGTATTTCATTATATTTTATGAAAAGTTTCAAATTGCGTAGAATAATTTCAATAATAAAAATTAATCTAAAAATATACATATATTTTAAAGTAAAATCTGTTAAAAAAAATGGTTGCAAATTTTAAAAGTTTTTTTAGACAAAAAGGGTAGGGGCACACCAATGAGCAATGCTGTGCCCTGCATCCAAACCAGAACCGCTATATTTTACCGTCAGCGCTATAGTCGTTGACACTAAAAAGCGCCCTCCCAATTTGGGAGAGCGCTTTTCGATTTAGCTAAACTTTGCTATTTAACCGTTGATAGCAGGAGCGGTTAGAGCTACAGGAGCAAAGTCACCTGCTGCCAAATCTAGGGGGAAGTTGTGAGCATTGCGCTCGTGCATCA
>NZ_JBALCP010000026.1:0-37806 GCF_036919675.1 Nostoc sp. | reverse complement strand
CCAGCCTTATCTTTACCCATCGCATCTTTACCCATAGCACCGCCAGCTTTATCTTTGCTCATTGCATCACCAGCCTTATCTTTACCCATCGCATCGCCAGCTTTATCTTTACTCATCGCAGGAGAGGCTTCAGGAGCGATTTGATTGTTGGTTGCCGGAGTGCCAGAGCAAGCAGTGAGACTGGTGGTTAAGCTTAAACCAGCAATTAAACAAAGTATTTTCCAGTTCATAGTCTTGTTTCGTCCTTTGGATAGTTCTTTTTGTATTGATTGATCAGAGGAAATTAAGCTACAAGCAGATTCATAAAGGCTATTGGGGTAAAGAAGATGCCTTCTTATAGAGGACTCCATCAGACTTTTGCTACTGATGTTTGAGTTATCCCGAACATCCAAAGTATCTCTATAAGGACTGAGAGCTTATTGAAACTAAGCCATGATTTTCATAAATTTATGCCTTGAGAAAATTTAGTTTATTCTCAGCATTTTCTCAGGTAATCATGGTAGCTCAAAGCTATAGCCTAATTTAAGTATTCTCTCAGGTAAACCTGATTCTGAAGTTAATAAACACAACTTAGCATAATTACGAATGCCTACATTGCACTGATATTATTGTGACTATAGCAGTCGTACCTAAATGATTTATGAACTTTTCTATTTCTCCTCTTGGCGCTCTTGGCGGCAACTCTTGGAGACGCTGCGCGACGGCGGTTCGTTCTTTTCACAAATCAGATAGGATTGCTATAGTACACTGTGGCGATCTAGTGCAATCATCCGAAAGCTTGACAAAAATTGGTGGCTAAGACTTTGTAGGCGATGCCTACAGTGGTCACTGAGCCTGTCGTTCGCGCAGCGTCTCGTAGAAAAGTGCGGCAAGCTACGCAATTCAATTTCTTTGTGTAATATTTTGTTAGTGAATAACCTGTGCGCTTTGATGCTTCTGATACTAATCTATGGGCGGCAGAGGAACAAAGCAGCTTTTAAGCAACTGTTGGGAATATTTATGCAAATCTCACTATCAACTAGCCAGTAGGGTGGGCAGTGTTACCCACCCAAACTACTTTAACTTGCTACTGCCTCAGCAGGGGCTGCTGAGGCAGCAGTTATGGGTAAATAAACACTAACTTTTTTACGGGTTTTGCCCTTTCTCTCAAACATTACAACACCGTCGATTAAAGCAAACAGAGTGTCATCGCTACCAATACCGACGTTGTTACCAGGGTGAAATTTGGTGCCGCGCTGACGCACGAGAATGTTTCCTGCACGTACAACTTGACCGCCATAACGCTTGACACCCAGACGTTGGGCATTAGAATCACGACCGTTGCGTGTACTACCTGTTCCTTTCTTATGAGCCATGATTTCCTCTTGTGTATCTACTTCTTTTTATTATTCAGCAGCGGTTTCAACTTCTTCGGCAGGAGTGTCATCTGCAACAGGGGTTTCCTTCTCCGGTTCTCCTTGGGCAGCAAACACTGCACCGTTAAGAGTGATGGAGTCAATCATAAGTCTGGTAATTTCTTGACGATGCCCCCGCTTTTTGCGGGTTTTCTTTTTCGGCTTCATTTTGTATACCAGGACTTTACGACCCCTGAAATGTCGCATTACAGTCCCTTCTACAGTCGCACCTGTCACTAGTGGCTGTCCAATGCTGACTTCGCCATCGTGCTGCACGAGTAATACGGAGTCTATTGTAACTTTTTCGTCTGGTTCGGTCGTAAGCAGTTCAATATCGTAAAACCGCCCTGGCTCTACTCGTATTTGTTTGCCGCCAGTTTCAATAATTGCGTAGGTCATGGAATTGTCCTTGGGGTTGCCGTACAGGTAGCTGGTTTTTATCTCCTATAGAGACGCTTTTACCAGCTTTTGTAATATGTCTACCTGATCCGAGCAGGAATTAGACAGACAATCTAATATCTTATTTTATTAACAGGTGTCAAGTCAAGCTTTCATTTACCAAAAGCCGTCATGGCTGATCACCCATCCAAAGAATGTAAGGTGCATTTACAATTCAGAATCAATGTTTTTTAGTTAAAGACTGCTTCCATCTTAGGGCTGACTTTTACAAAGTAACAGAAATATTTAGACTAAAACTTATACTTTCTTGTCAGAATCCACACATTTTTATTCTTTGTTTTAAAATTAGACTTACACGCTTAATCTAAAAGTTCTTCACAGAATTTAGGGAATCCACAGGAGTTAAATTACTACATTCAAACCTGATATTTCAAACAGGAGATGGATTGTCATGACACAGCAAAATGCTACCCGACTTTTTCAAGCCGTAAAACAAGATCAAGCATTACAGCAAAGACTCAAAGCAACAGCTGATCCAGAAGCCTTCATTAAGATTGCTCAGGAGCAGGGCTATGATTTCAACGTCGAAGAACTGGACAGTGAAATCAACAAATTGTCTGAAGAAGATTTAGCCGCCATTGTCAATCCAGGATGGGGGATTAGACGCCACATTAATCCTAGATAATTCCTGTTCTAGGAATCCGAAAGTTTAGGAACAACTGAATTGACAAGTTTTGCTCCTCTAGGGGATACCCTTGCATCATCTCCTTTAGGGGCATTCCTGTTAAACTAAGCAACTATGCTTTCCATTTCCCCAGCTGCTTAACTCATGAGTTAGGATGACTACATTTTAACAATACTCTGGACAGAATTAAGCGGCGATCGCACCGTAGGAGAGTAGTTCTAGGTAATTGGGATGATTTTTGCTCACCTCTATACAGATAGCGCATAGCGGTTACCACATAGGCTAATGATGCTTTTTTAAGAATGGTAGGTTATTCGCAAGAGGATTTACTAGCAGGGCAAGTGCGATGGCGCGACATGATAGCACCAGAATATATTGAAGCAAGCAACAGTGCGATCGCAGAACTTAAAACCAAAGGTGTGTCTCAGCCTTTTGAGAACGAATACATCCGCAAAGATGACAGCCGCGTTCCCATCCTGTTAGGTTCTGCCTTGTTAGAAAATAATCCAAACGATATTATTGGTTTTGTACTTGATTTAAGCGAACGCAAGAGCGTCTCTAAGATTTGCCATGCCGCAGGCTTTACGCTGCGTGCGCTATCCGTTGTAGCAACTGGTGAACCAGCGCACCCAAGTTGGTTTCCTTCTGTAGGCGACTGGTGTTAGCGCAGCGTTAGCGAGTCTTCTCCCAAGGGGAGACGCCAAAGGCGAACGAGCGTCACCCGAAGGGCGTTGCGTTACGCCAAAGGATAACGCACCACCTCAGATTTTAAGTGCCGTACTCTCGGCGATAACACAACGCCAGTCCGCTCAAGTGGGGAAACCCGCCCAGACGGCTGGCTCCCTTACATATACTTAGATTTTTTTACAAATCAAATTGGATTGCTATAGCTTCAGCCTGCTAGAAAAAATCCTTACTTAGTATTGTAGAAATTGCTAGAATTGGCTACCTCATAATCTCCTTGAAGGATTGAATAGTCATGATTGCTCAAAAGAATGGCAATGGCAACATCCCTCGTACTTTGTGATCCTTTGAGTCTCTGTTCCAAATAAATCTGCCAAGAAATTTCCACATCACTTTCGAGAATTGGCTTCTCAATTGCTGTAACAACACCGTCCTGCTTGGGATGAATCGAGGAAGCGCTGTACTTCCACTCATTCCTATCCTTGAGAATGATGTCAGGAGAATCACCAATCTGTAATTGGAGATGTAACTCGTTTAGACGTACCCCCTGATATATATCAAACATTCTTGATACAAGCCCTCCAGGGGTGCGTGCAGCTACTTCGATCAGAATCGGTTCTTCGCTACCTTCTTGGAGGAATAAATCAATATTGAGTACACCATTTTTGGGGTAACCGTGTTCTAAACTTTGTAACGTATCACTTGAAAATTGCCAAAGTTTATGAAATTCTGGATCTTCTTCTCTAACAATAATATTGCCGATTTGATGACCATAAATGAACTCATCATTAGGTCGATACTGCTTGCAAGCAGCAAAATAACAAGGTTGACCATTTTTTATGACAACACTTGTATTGTATAGTTGACCTGTAATAAATTCATTGAATTCAAATTCTTCATCTGAATCTACATTGCTGTCACACCAGGCTTTCAATTCATCAACAGTATGAATTCTTCTAGTTTTTTCACTTCCGGCTCCGGTAACTGGTTTGATAAAGATGTGATTGCCTAGTTCTTCTAGAACAAACTTTAAGTATGAAACTGGCTCTTTACGGTATTGCTCTTGAGCAAAAATCAGATACTTTGGCACCCGAATCAGAGAATTTTTGAGGGTAGATTTGAGGTAACTCTTATCGGTAAACTGGCGGATCATTGTTGGGCGATCGCCTGGCAGATTTAGAGCTTCACGCAACTGTGCAGCTAACAGCACTGAATACTCATCATTGGTAACAATCCGACAGTTGTCATCCAAAAGTTTATAATCAGTCTTAATCTGTTGATAGGTTTGGAGCAGATTTTGCAAATTATAAGGTTCTACAATCTGCACAAGATCCAAGTGCTGATACTGGGAGGGTATAACTTTACTAAGTCCTTCCCTACTACAGAGTAAAACTAGATTTCTATTATCTGATCGGATATGCCCAAAATCAGTTTTGCTGGCAAGCATATCATGCAGCACAAAGACAGTCTGCTTATTGCTATCTATCTTACTACTGGAAAAGGCAACTGGATTTGCCTCCTCACGGAGCATTTCTTGTACCAACTGGACAATTTCCTGTGAACATCCCCATGACAGAGTTACTCCTGACCCTCCATGTCCATAATTATAAAATACGTGTGTATTTAAAACCCTCTCTACACAAACATTTTCCTCTGTTAATGGTCGTAAACCAGTCCTAACAGGCTCCTTTTCATCTAGTGGGAGTTCTCTTAATTCCTGTAGAAACTCCAAACAGCCATCATACATCTGTCGGATAATTGGAACCTCAAGAGATAGGTCTGTATCCCATTGGTCTTGCTGCGTTAATCCTCCCAAGACCACCAAATCATCCCCTCTAGGAACTATGTAAACGATGTCTTGCTCATTTAAAGAAGATTCTTCGTGGGAAATACAATGAGCGTCTGTCACAACTCCACCGAGATTCTTAACCCTGACAAGTGCGCCCCTCAACGGATACATGGAAGTATCCCCTGTAGTTGCTATTGAACCTAGTCCAGCACAGTTAACAATTGCCTTTGCATTAAAACGACGAAGTAGTTCCTGTTCATTTTGAACTACATTGACATTAATTTTTTCCTGGATGATCTCACATCCAATATCCTTTACCTGTTGAAGTAACCACTTCATGTAGACATCCGTGTTTGTCGTCGGAGCCATGTGTTTATAAGCATCTTTTATACCTCCTTTAAAATTCAAATCAATCGTTTCTTTGACAATCTGTAAGCCTCTTTCAAATCCATCAACCTTATCCTTCAACTCATTCATTTTACGAAGTTCAGTAGGTCGATTTTCCAAAACATCTTTGAAATAGAAATACGCATCCTTCAAATAAAGTCCTGTTTCTTCTGAACCAAACTCTGCGTGTATTTTCTTGAATTTATTATACGTAGTCATACACCAGTTTTTAGAGCGTTCCAGGGATCTGGGAGCACCATGACTACCACAAACTGCTGGTGGCCATTCCCACAATGCACCTGCCACAATAGAGGTTAAATCTGGGGCAAAACGATCTGCAACAATCACAACTCTAAAACCTACCTCTCTCAGACATATCGCGGTTGTTAGACCACTTACTCCCGCCCCAATTACTAAAATGTTTACATCCTTGTCCGGCAATAGGTTACTCATTAAAGATTCTCTCGATTTTTTTTACAGTACAAAATAAATGTATTAGCTTGCCCATTAATGATATTAAATCTGGTGCTTTGTGGGTTGGCGTAGGGTTAAGAACTTATTGGAATTTGGCATTTGTTACAAACATTACTTTTAGAATTTTTTAAAAGTCTACTTAGTAATATAAAAACATGAAATATCATATTATTAGCCTATTTAACTCATGCTTAATAAGGTTTTAAAGCTACTCCTTAAGGTTTAAATAATTTTTTCCTCGTATTTATTGAGTTTTCAAAGCTACTGTTAGAAATAATAATAATTACTTTTGTATATATTGTTATTCTTTATAAATAAAGTAATTACTAATAAAACAGTTAAGATACTTCAAAAACTTCAGTATCTAGAAAAATTAGCTGGAAAAATAAGGGTTTCAGCCAATATTTTTGAGGCTGGAGAGCGCGAGTAGTCGCGCTCACAGGAAAGTCCATCCAGAACCGGGGTAAATGAGCAGCAAATCATCAGCTGATTTCGGCGGATTGCGTTTCCTAGTTCAAATGAAGGGCTGATAAAGCTTCTGGAAAATTTTTGAATTACTGAAATTGCCGATTTTCCCCACTCCTTTGCCTCTGTCAAGACTAGAATTAGAATTGACGTGACGTTCTCTAATAGCCAAAGTGTCAGAATCTCTGCCATTGCGCGATCGCTATCTTGCCTTAATCGATGAAATTGTCGAAACCACCCTCAAGGGCAAAATTAGCTCTGTTGATATGGTGTATCAAATGCTGCTTAAAGGAATTACTTCCGGTACAGGGGAAGTCTTTGAGCTAGCTTTGAGCGATCGCCTGAATGCTCTCCAAAGCCAAGTAGATAGTGAAAAAGATGAACTCAAGAAAGGCAAGGCGACTCGGAGTTTGAGAGCCATTAAAACCATTCAAAGTCAATGGCAACGCTGGCAAGAGCAAAATAAAGCCACAGAAGCGATCGCCTCCGCAGTTACAGAAATTACCACATCTGCGGCAGACGATCGGCTGGCGGTATTTTTACGGGTTACTGACCCCAATCAGAAGTATCCGCTAAATTTGCAACAGCTACAGCAATTGTCAAAAGCATTACAGCAATTTGCTCAGGCAGATGCTGATTTAGAACAATTTTCTGAAGGTATTACCCGTGGTTTAGCTTCTTGGCAGCGATTGCAAGATAACTTGCTCAGTTGGATGTACGAACAAAAAGAATCTTTAGGATTTGGCGGCGTACCCGGAGAACGTGGCCCTTGGGCAAGTTGGGCTAAACAACTCAATAGTGAGTTACCCCAAGCACTGCTTCGCACCTTGGCTATGGAAGAATCGGCAATTGAGTTTGCCCAGCGACAACGGGGAATCACCCTCAGAGATTGGGTGGAAATGGCATTGATTTTACAGTACTTGCAACGGGGACTAATTAACTGGTTTGACCAACAAGCTTACGATGTTAAAGCCGGGCCAAAGTTGTCCATTTCCACTTTTTTGACCTTTGCAGTGATTTGGAGTCAGTTAGCAAGTGGTTTTGGCAGCATTGGGACAGTATACGGCGATGCCTGTTCTCAAATTATGCTCCAGATTTTGCGAACCTTTGCCCAGCGTCCGTATTTTCCCTTTTACGGCGGGATTTTTGCCTCTTTTACTGGCACTTATTTGCGAGATACCCTAGATTATTTGGATGAACCGCTGCGACAAGGCGAGGGAACCCAGGAAAAGGCGCGGATTTTGACCCTTTTAGGCTATTCTCAGCGTGCTTTAGGGCAATATCAGCGCTCACTTGATTTTCATCAGCAGGCGCTGGAGATCGCCAGGAATGCAAGCGATCGCCCCTGTGAAATTGCCAATCTCAACCACCTCAGCCGTACTTACGTGCAACAGCAAAATTATGCTGAGGCAATCAATTACAGTCAACGAGCATTAATACTGAGTCGGCAAGCAGGCGATCGCACAGGAGAAGCCAACGCGCTGGTAAATTTAGGTTACAGCGAAGTCATGCAGGCTCAGGAATTGGAAAATCTAGAACCCGAAACCTATGAAGCCGCAATTAATTATTTGGAACAAGGTTTAAAATTATCAGAAAAATTAGGTGATATTCAAAGTAAAGCCTTATGTGTCAGCAGCTTAGGAATTGCTTATTTAGTAATTGGACAACACCAAAGTGCAATTAAATATCTCGAAGATGGCTTTAAAACAGCGCAAGTTTCCGGTGATTTGTATCTGCAAGGGCGGAACTTAGCTTATTTGGCAGAAGCTTATTATCATCTACAAAATTCTGAAAAAACTGTTTACACAGGCTGCTTGGGAATGTATCTTTTAGAGCAAATTGCTTCTAGTGAGTGGCGTCAACCGGCAGGGTTATTGACAATTTTACAAGGACAAATAGGGGCAGAAGCTTTCCAAAAGTTCTTACAGCAACATCGCCCTAAAATTATTGCAGTTATTGGTGTAGATGGGTATGATCACATTCCACAATTATTAGAAGAATACAAACAAGATATGTAAACTAGTAATTTGATTCAGGTTTAAGAAATGAGACATTAACTCGTTCCCAGTCTGCGACTGGGAATGCCCCTCATTGAGGCTCTGCCTCCCTTACTTGCGCCTCTGCCGCAATGAGCAGCATTTCCAGCCAGAGGCTTGAAGATAAGGGTTTGAAAAGAGAAGCACGAAATGCGATCGCTTAACTTTCAATTGACGGGCAATTTATCGATCATGTCCGCAAAATTATTCGATTTTTTTAAATAGCCTAAATTAGCACTATAAATCATTACAGTTCAGTTAAGGATTTTTTCTTCTCTTCCTTTGCGTTCTTCTCTACGAGACGCTACGCGAATGCGTCCTTCTCTGCGAGACGCTGCGCGATGGCGGTACCCCGCGGGAAGCCGCTCCGCGTCTACGTTAAAAAAACTAACTTTGATAAAGAGTCAAGCCTGAACCCAAGAATATTGTTACACAGACACCTGAATTCTGCTGTATATTCAGGAAGTTTGCTTCTTTTCTCTTTGGTAAGCTTGCAATAGATATTCACCATTGAAATGAATCAGGTGAGTTGAATCTTCAGCAACCCAAACATCCGTTTCCCAAGCAATCTCTGCCAGATATGCCACCATTGCCTTACGACTGAGAAATGTTGTTATCATCACCAGAGGTATTTGGGTATCTCTGAATAAGACTTCAAGTTCCTTCTTCCGTTTAGGATTAATTGGGCCATGTGAGGTTACAGCTTCAATCAGCACCAACCAGTTATTTGTTGTGAAGTGAATGATCACATCTGGCATTTTGCCGTGAGAATCGATGTTAACCCCCAAATCTACCAATGCTGCTTCATCGAAGTGGGCAAATTTTTCATCTGTATCGCCAACATAGATGAGCTTTGCACTAGGAGTAAAACGAGGGGCAAAATCATTAATAATTTTTTCAATCAGAATATTCTGACCACCTGCCGATAAAGTTTTAATTTCTCCTGCAATTACTATCGGAATACGGGACATTTCACGTTCTTGAGCATACTGCTTTTTCAGAGTTTCAACCGAAGCAAGGTAGGTGTGAATGCTCTTTTCCCATTCGTCAGTACCGTAGGTTCGTAATAGTTCGAGCGCACTGTTTTCAATTTGATATACAGTTTTGGGACTGTTGATAGGGCGACTTAAATCATCTGGATTAGCAACTATCAGAGCTGCATCCAGAAATTGATGTACTGTCTGGCGGCGAACTGTTTCCCGTGTGTTGGGCTTATAGGTTTTGCCATAATGTTGAGCCATAAAGTCCATCATCGGCGTAATTCCCATCAAAGGGGAAGTTACTAATTGCCAAGAGTCTGTCGGTTTTAAGTCAAGCAATGCCAGGAGGGTTAAAGCTGACCGTTCGTTAAGCTGTGCTCGTGGAAAGCCCAATTGTGTCAAGATTTGCAGTGCTTCATCAATTCGAGACTTAGTTGTAATTGGATTATTATCTGACTGATTCAACATACTCAGTAGCTGATTTTCTATGAGTTCATCAATTTCCCGCAAAGAAGGAAACTGCTCTTTAATCGCTGTCCCTAAGGACAATAGCTGATCCAAATTAGGGTACTTTAATTTTCGCAAATCTGTTGCATTTACCTGAGTATGCCCATTAAACAATCGAAAAAAAGAATCAACTAGGGTTGAATTGAGATAAACAGTAAGCCCACAAGCCAAGGTAAGGTTAAGTCCCTGCCCATCTTTGTGAAAGTAATTCAAGTGATTTTCAAAGCCAACATAGGCATAATTAAATTGGTTGGCATTATAAACCACTGCAACAACACGCCTTTTCTCTTCTTTCGATGAGAATCTTTTGCATAAGACATAATGTTCATTTGGTATTAGAAGATTCGCTGTTTCTTCTATATGCACTATCGCTTGAGGCTTTTTGGTGATTTTTGGATACTCTACATATCCATTCGATAAATTCACCGGATAAATTAAAGGAACGCTATTGTTTTCTGGATTTGTCCTTAAGTAATCTTTTGCTCGGAAATCTACTACCCGTCCGGTTGAAACTGTTAGCCCTAAATCTTTCAACGTGCAGGTGAAAAGTTCCATTCGCTGAACGATTTGCTGGCTAATCTTATCTGGAATAATATGAATAAACTGCTCTATATCATCGGGGTGAACTAAGTCAAAATATGGTGCAGAGTGTGACATGATCAAGTCATCATTAGTACCAGAACTGGTATTGATGATGACGCTGCTAGACTTTTGCCTTTGTTTTGTAGCTTGGATGATGATAGTTTCCTGTAAAACATCATCGTCACTAAATGCTTCTTGCCGCGACTCAAAAAGATGTACTTGTTGTAAAGCCATCATCTCTAAAAACATCTTGCGAAAGTCACGGAAATAAGGCCCATTGCAAAAACTGCGCGGTGTAATTGCTACAAACTCCCCACTTGGTTTTAGAAGTTGGGCTGTAGCAGCCATAAAACCAGTATAAAGATTGCTAGTCTCCAAACCGATGGAACGCAGCAATTCGCGCACCTTGGAATCAGCATTGATTTTCAAATAAGGCGGGTTGAGAATAGCATGAGTAAATTCTGTTGCGTTTGCACTATTCAATAAACCAACCTGAAGCAGCCTGACTGCATCTTCGATAAAATCAGTCTCACGAATTTCGTAATTGAAGGAAATACCCACATGTTCACATTCCCTCTCACATAGCTCTAGAGTCTGATGCAAATATCCAATTAGAAGAGGGTCAATTTCGTATGCTATAACGCGCAAACTTGATGTGTGTTGTTGATGCTGGCATACTTTTGCCACAAAAGCGGCTAGTAATGAACCGATTCCTGCTCCAGCATCAAGCAAGGATATTTCAGGCAAATCCAGCCTATTAAACATTCCAGCCATCAATTCTGCTACTGAAGCGGGAGTCAGAAACTGACCCATCGACCCTTTTTTGTCTTGCCTTAGCTTTGAACTTACTACAGCCCGGCGAAGATCCACTTCTGCAAGCAAGTTTCCACTTGATAGTTTTGCGAGGCTGGTAAAGCTCAAACTACTGTTATGACTTGCTACGAAGGCTCTACTGCTTGATGGGACGCTCACGGTCTGTTTTTTTAATTGCTATCAAGTTTACAACAACTTTACAGCATCCTTATGCCTGAAGCAGATTACGTTTGCGATCGCGTTGTGCAAAACCTTAGTACAGTTTTGCGTAAGTTCGTAGCATTTTTAATGCATCAGCTTGCATTAACAATACAAACCGACGCATTAACAATGCAAGCTGATGCATTAACAATACAAGGCGATGCATTGACATTGCAGGGTATTACCAGATTTAATTCGCTGCAAATTAATGAAATGCTGTAGTTAGTAATTTTGAGACTTCTCAAGCGATGCTAACTGCTCTAATAACTGACGTACTGACAACATAGGGATTGATGAACTTGAAAACTCTTGCGTTTTGTATGTTATATGTGCCTTTACAGTTAAATAAATTACTTTTAAACCGCAGAGGCACAGAGAGCGCTGAGAGGATGTCTGAAAAGTGTACCAAAAATATAATTTGTCATTCTGAGCATAACGAAGTGGAGCGAAGAATCGCAATTTACCCTGGGTTGATGAGATGCAACACTTGGCTATCGCTTCCAGCATGACATTTTTAACTTCTCAGACATCCTCTGAGAAAAAACAAGAGATTTTACGAGTCATCTTGAAAGGGCTAGTCCTAGTAATAACCGAAAAAACCGTGCGTTCATAAATTTTAGCGATCGCTCCACAGCTTAACGAATCGCAACAGTCTCTATCCAACACAGATAACACTCCCCTCAAGTATATTTTCCAGCAGAACTCCATATTCAGCTTGCTTATTTAAATGAACTGTGGTAATTTCATTGTAGTTTAAACAACTGTAAACAGATTGATTTACCGTAGTTTATTTGATAGTATCACTATTCTAGTTAAGAAATTTGTTGTTACTAAGTAGTTTAAAATCTGATATCAGGTAATTAGTAACGTATTTACGGTTATCAGCTAAAAGTTATTTGTAGCGTTGTCCACTGGACATTGATTGAACAATACGTATTTGCAGCGGTAAAAACTGCGATCGCCTATTGAGCCATAACCATAAATCATTTGTTGTCCGCTAGTTTAATGGTGAAGCGATGTCTATACGACAAACCTTGACGCTCCCACCAGTAGTGATGCAGCACTGTCTACCTAATCCATACGTAGGAGTTGAAAATTATGGTGCAAACTTCTCTCGTCCGCCCCAGCAATCCCTTTCAACTACCGACCTTCGTCTCTATTGAATCGGAGCGTCGCCATCGCCAAGAACGCTTGGCAGCAGCCTTTCGGGTATTTGCACGTTTAGGTTTTGCTCAAGGATTGGCAGGACACATCACTGCCCGTGATCCCGAACTTACCAATCACTTTTGGGTCAATCCCTTTGGGATACATTTCAGTCGCATTCGGGTATCAGACCTGATACTAGTGAATAGTGAAGGTCAGGTAGTCCAAGGTGAAGGCAAAGTAAGTCAAGCAGCGTTTGCCATTCACTCTCAAATTCATGAAGCCCGCCCTGATGTCATCGCAGCGGCTCATGCCCATTCCTTCTACGGCAAAACTTGGTCATCTTTGGGTCGGTTGCTCGACCCGATTACCCAAGATTCCTGTGCTTTCTACCAAGATCATGCTCTATTTGATGATTTTACAGGCATTGTATTGGAGACAAGTGAAGGAAAACGCATTGCTCAGGGACTAGGCAAAAGCAAAGCTGCGATTTTACGCAACCACGGAATATTGACTGTGGGACACAGTGTGGATGAAGCCGCTTGGTGGTACATCAGGTTAGAGGATACTGCTAAGGCGCAATTGCTAGCAGAAGCCGTAGGAAAACCCATCCTGATTGACCACGACATCGCCTTAAAAATACAACAACGCGGTGGTACTCACCAAGCAGGCTGGGGTGGATTCCAGTATTTGTGGGATGAAATTACCCACGACCAACCAGACTTATTTGATTAGGTATTGGGCATGGGGCACTTGTACTGAGTGAACGCAAGAGCGTCTCTAAGAGTTGCCGTAAAGCCTGCGGCATAGCTACGCTTAGGGCGCAGCCTCTCCAAGAGTTGTATTGGGCATTGGGCATTGGTTATATCTGCTTATCCTCCTTGTCCCCTTGTCCTCTCATCCCCACTCCCCAACATTTTCAGGAGAATTAATTATGCCAGTTGAATTTATTGGATTGATCCGGACAAAACCAGCTTCGGAATTAAATAGTGCAGCAGGTAGTCTGGGCGATGACATCATTGATCCAGCCTATGTTCGTGAATTTGCCAAAGCCCATGAAGAAGGAGGTTTTGACAAAGTATTGATTGGCTATAGTTCTAGTAGCCCTGATGGCTTGACTATTGCTAGTTTCGCAGCTTCAGCAACCGAGCGATTGGGCTTTTTGATTGCTCATCGTCCGGGTTTTGTGGCTCCAACTTTGGCAGATCGCAAGGCAGCTACCCTTGACCATTTTACCAACGGTCGGATAGCAATACATATTATTACTGGTGGCAGTGATGCTGACCAGCAGAAAGATGGCGACTGGCTGGATCATGACAGCCGCTACCGCCGCACCGATGAATATTTAGAAATCCTTCGTCGCATCTGGACAAGCGACACTCCCTTTGATTACGAAGGTGAATTTTACCGCCTCAAGGATGCTTTCTCGGCGATCAAGCCGCTGCAAAAGCCCCACATCCCGCTTTACTTTGGTGGTGCATCTGGCCCAGCTGTACAGGTAGGAGCTAAACACAGTAATGTCTATGCCTTGTGGGGTGAGCCAATTGCCGCAGTTAAAGAACGAATAGCAGAGGTACGTGCTGCCTTACCACCCGGTCGTTCCGTTCGCTTCAGCGTCTCCCTGCGACCTATTCTTGGTGCTACAGAACAACAGGCTTGGGAGAAAGCACATAGCATTTTAGCGCGAATTCAAGACTTGCGAGCAGGGGCGAAAATAGCTGCCCCAGCTAGACCCCAGGCGGTAGGGTCACAACGTCTCCTAGATTTTGCAACCAAAAATGAGGTTTACGATAAGCGTCTATGGACACCGATCGCAGCAGCTACTGGTGCGGCAGGCAACACTACAGCTCTAGTGGGTACACCAGAACAAGTAGCAGAGGCTTTAGTTGATTATTATGATGCGGGTGTGACTACCTTGTTAATCCGGGGCTTTGATCCCCTAGAGGATGCGATCGCTTATGGGCGTGATGTCATTCCTTTAGTACATGCAGAAGTCGCACGGCGAGAACGGCAAACAGTTGGAGTCAGGATTTAATAATCATGGTACAAAAATCTGCGTCTACTAGAACTGTTAAATTAATCACAGTTGATACGGCACTAGCAGCTGCTAAAGCTGCTTTAAAAGAAAGCCGCAGTCAGGGAGTTGGCGTATCTATTGCTGTTTACAACTCGTTTTTGACTCTGATTGCCTTTGTGCATGGTGATGGGGCAACTCCCCATAGCATCGAAACCAGCAAACGCAAAGCCCAAACCGCTGCTTCAATCCGCCGCCCCACTGGGACATTCTCAGATAACCTAGCAGTGGCATTACCCTTAGCATCTGGAAATTTGTTAACCAATCTTGGGGATGGTCTGCCTATCCGTTTTGGTGGCGTGCATGTGGGAGCCATTGGCGTCGGTGGTGGCACTGTTGAGCAGGATATCGCGATCGCTAAAGCAGCTATTGGTGGGATCGGTGCTGACCCCATTGATTAACCATAGAGTTGAATAGACATCTCATAAATTAAATATAGCTTATCCAGAACCCTTGTAGAGACGTAGCAGTGCTATGTCTCTTTTTTCACCAGATGTCTAATTCGATTTTTTAAAAAAATCATGCATACTCCTTCAACTATTATCCAGTGCATAAACTAACCAACACTCAACAATAAGACGGCTATTCAAAACTGGATAATCATTTTTAAGCAAAGGGCTAAGGATATTTTTTACAATCTGGAAAAATTAATTTATAATCATTATCTTTAAAGAGTTAGCCCAAATTTCAAAATATTTTCGGCTATTTTGATAGCAGATTTCATAACATTCAACACTTTTGCATAGATGATTTTAAAACTTGATAGATATGGGCGATCGCTTTGACGAATCTTCATGAATAACTAATTGACATTTAGTATAAAGTATGGCAATAGATACTTAAGAACAGAAAAATAACCGCACTCTAAAGCGCAAATTTTTGGTGTTGTCTCAGCAGCAGAATTCCTAGTTTCCTGCCGAGCTTCGTGTCATCCCTTCGACTGAATATTCAGCCCAATGTCAAGTTAACTGATTGACTAGACTTTCAACGGGAAGACAAGATGTTTGAGTAGATTTTCAGGGGAAAGGATGACGCAAAACTTGCTAGGAAACTAGGAATTCTACGGCTGAGACTTAAACCAAAGGAAAGCGACGGTAGAGAGCTTTATCGCAGAAAAGTACTTTTTGAGTATAAATTATTCGTGTAAAGTTCTGCTACTGATAGATGTATGATTTGTTGAAGCTGTCCAGTTCACCAAAGAATACTGGATATATTACAATGCCACACGCTAATCAATCTTCCAAAAAACAAACAAGCCAGAAGCTACCTCTAGTTTCCATTTATTGGGATTATCAAAACACTAAATTAAGTCCATCTCAGGCTAAGTCATTGCTGAATTTAGCCCAATCTAAAGGGCGTGTAAGTAGCATAAATGTCTACTACAATTCACAGCGTGAAGATCAAGCTACTGTAAAGAATGATTTAGGCAATCTTGGTTTGAACTGTGTTAATGTTCCCTGTCCTTTAAAAAATAGTGCAGATAACCAATTAATAGCCGATTGCTTAGAGGAGATTCACAGTAATATGTCTCCAGATAAAATTATGCTCATATCAGGAGATGGAGACTTTGTAAAATTGGTTCATAATCTGCAAAAATTAGGAAAACAAGCTATCATCCTTGCTCAAATAGGTAATGTAAAACAAAAGCTTAAAGAATTGGCTGATGAATTTTACTTTTTAGATGATTTACCCCAATTAATTAGTGAGAAAAATCAGCCTCAAATTATTTCTGTTGTGTCCCAAATTAATTACAATGAGGCTATAGAGTATCTAATTGAAGCTATCAACACTGCCTTAAGCCAAGGTAAGCCTACCGTATTTTGTTGCATTGATAAATTGATGCGTCAACTTTGTGCCAAATACCAAGGATGCTCATCTATTTATACATCTGATGGCAAAAAATTTAAAAATTTTAGCAAGTTTATTGATGTTGCTGTAAAGGATGGCAAAGTCCGAAAGCAAAATCAGGAGTTATTTTTAACTGAGTTAGATATACTAACTGCCTAAAATAGCTTTGAAAAACCCAGTTTTTTACTCAACTGGGTTTTATCAAGACACCGCAAATTCGGTTTTTTGCTGTCTGAATAAAATCACATTTGTATAATTTCCCAACAGTCAATTTATGCAACAAGATACAAGATAAAAATGCACAAACTTCTGATATTCCATGATGAAAAACTTCTCCGCCGTTCGCTTACTCACCGTTCTTATGTCCATGAAAACCCTGGAGAAGGGGAACATAACGAACGCTTAGAGTTTCTCGGTGATGCTTTGCTGAATTTCTTAAGTGGTGAGTATCTATATAATTGTCACGCAGAAATGGGAGAAGATGAATTAACGCGGCGGCGTTCGGCGCTGGTAGATGAGAAGCAATTGGCAAAGTTCGCTGAGGAAGTAGGTTTAGACTTTCGGATGCGGTTAGGAAAAGGCGCTATTCGAGACGGAGGCTACCAAAATCCTAATTTGCTCAGTAGCACCTTTGAAGCAGTTCTTGGTGCTTACTATTTGGATAAAAATTCAGATATTGATGCAGTTCGCGCAATTATAGAACCACTATTTGATTCTGTAGATCCTAAGCATATAGTTGTGTCTCGTTCTAATGTAGACTCAAAAAATCGCTTTCAAGAATGGGTGCAACGTAACGTTACCCCAACTCCTCCTAAATATTTCACAGAACACATAGGAGGCCCTTCTCACGCGCCAGAATTCATAGCAAAAGTATTGGTAGATGGAACAATTTACGGGGAAGGTAAAGGACGCAATAAGAAAGATGCAGAGAAAGCTGCTGCTGAGGATGCGCTAGCTAAGTTGAAAAAACAAGGTTTATTGTAAAAATGTTTTTTGATTTCACGCAGAGATGCAGAGAAAAATTTTACGTCTTGGCGCGAAATCAACTCTCTATTTCTAAAGGCAAAATGACGGTAAAGGTAGAACCAACTCCCACTTCAGATACTAAGTTCATTGTACCTTGTAGTAGTTTCACCAAGCGGGAAACGATCGCTAATCCCAATCCTGTGCTATCAGGGAGATAGGGACGATCGCTAAAACTGACGCGAAAGTAGGGTTCAAATATCTGGGCTTGGTTTTCGGGTGCAATGCCAATTCCAGTGTCACAAACTGCGATCGCCCATCTCTGGTTCTCTAACACCTGACACATTATAATAACAGTCCCCAACTCTGTATAGCGAATCGCATTACTGATAAGATTTGTAGCAATTTGTTGGAATTGAAAAGAATCTGTGATTAATTCTTTGGGAACGCGATCGCAATCTACTACGATTTTTAAATTTTTCCCAGCAGCTAAAGGTTCCAACATTTCACACACATTATTGATTAATTCACGCACATCAGTGGATGCTAGGTGGAGCTTTATCTGTCCTGCGTCATACCGCGAAAGTTCTAATACATCATTGATCAGGTGGAGTAATTGTCTACCATTGCGTAGTACCCGCTCAATATGTTCTAAATTGGCAGAGGTATCATTCACCTGTGTCTTTCGTCGTTGTTGGCGTAAAAACAGATCCGAGTAACCAATAATGGAAGTTAGAGGATGTTTCAATTCGTGGACTAGTTGCGAAAGATACTCTTGATTGGCGCTAATCAAGCGTGTTAGTTCCTGATTATGGAGTGTTAGTGATGACTGCAACTGCTGTAATTCTCGCAACCGCTCCTCAACATAACTCTTGAAACACCGAGCGATCGCTTCGTCTATCATAGCGTCAATCAAACGCATAGAACGAATTATCTCTACAGGTGTTCCGTTCAATAAATCTGGTTGTATAGCATCAAATATTACTGTTCGTAGCAAATGATATTCTCTAGCAATTTCTGCTGGATCAAAACCTTGTTCAGCTCGAATAGCCCCATGCTGAAAACTGGCAGTAACTATTGACTTAATATCATTATCCTGATATTTTGAAAGCACCGTTACCATTGCTTTCAAAACATCAGGGATATGATCCTTTACGGCTGTATAAGATAGGTCATCAGCACTTTCAATCCGTCTATCCTTGCGAACTGTTGCAATCCATTTATCTATGATGGTGTCCGTTTTTTCAGCCAGTACTTGACTAAAATCCATTTTGTTAAATTCAGCTAAGAGATAGATGAGTAAACTTCCATATGCAATTAGTTTAGCGAGTGCAGTGGTCTTCTACCAAATTTAGTGATTTAGCTCACCTACCAAAAGAAATAGATTTTATTTTTTATTTACTGACTTAACTATCTGTATATAAAACTTCTAAATAATATAATAACATTTATTAATAAATGTTAACCAAGCAGGTAACCAACTTTGATGCCTGACTCGAGTATTGTTGTTTAACTGTGCAATGAGTTTACTCACAACACAGCTAAAATTCTAAAAAATTATAAATTTTATTAATTACCGAAAAGCAAAGGTAAGCACTTGATTTAAGTATTGAAATAAACAACACTTATCATAATACAGTTGGCTTTTACTCAGCATTGATGTTATATTGTTGAGAACTAGTATCTATTAGAGTAAGTCAGCCTAATCCAGCGTGTGACAGTGCATAACCCTGGAGCGGAGGAACCAAATTGTGGGGCGTATCTCAGAGAAAGTGAAAAGTTGAGAGTGAGGAGTTAGAAGTTATTAATATTTAACTCATAACTCATAACTCATAACTTTCTTCAGAAGGGCATCTCTCAGCCCTAGCCCGTCAGCTAACTTCGTAGGCATTGAGAGGAGACTGAAGAGACGGCATTTTTATAATGTTCCGATCTCATCGGTGTCCAAGGCTGGTACTGCTCGGATTTTTTGTACCTGCACTTAAATCTGTTGAGGTCGTAAATGATATTTCAACTGAATTTGGCTGCGATCGCAGCGATCGCAGGGCAAGCTGCTTGGAAAAAGGCAAAACCTGTCATCCTTAAAGATGTCTTCTTTCTACCTGTATTGGGCTTGTTGGGAATAATTGTGCTGTGGTGGATTGTTGCACTTGCCAACCATGAATTGATGCCCACCCCACCAGAAGCGCTAGTTGCTAATCTAGACTACATCTTAAATCCCTTCTACCAAAGAGGCCCCGGCAACTTGGGAATTGGTTGGTTGTTGATCGCAAGTCTGCGCCGGGTATTATTAGGCTTTTTGTTAGGTGCGGTAGTAGCGATTCCTCTGGCGTTTCTAATTGGCATGTCCAGACCGGCAATGCTAGCACTCAATCCGCTCATTCAAATTTTTAAACCCGTATCGCCCCTAGCTTGGCTGCCCATCGCCTTAGCTATTTTCAATTTAGCAGATCCTTCCGCCATTTTTGTCATCTTTATTACCTCCTTATGGCCGACAATTATTAATACCGCCTTAGGAGTTTCTAGCGTTCCCAAAGATTATTTAGATGTGGCACGAGTGCTAGAAATGCCCCGTTGGCGACGAATTACAAAAATCATCTGGCCTGCAAGTTTGCCGTATATTTTTACAGGTTTACGAATTAGTTTAGGGATAGCTTGGCTAGTAATCGTAGCGGTGGAAATGCTTACAGGCGGTATTGGTATCGGCTTTTTTGTCTGGGATGAATGGAGTCGCTTAAACCTGAGTTCAGTCTTTTTAGCTGTGTTGATAATTGGCTTAACTGGGTTAATTCTAGATTACGCTGTGGGCAAAATCCAAGAATTAGTAACTCGCCGCCCTACAGCTTCTAACTGATTAAATTTTTTCGGATCAAAATGCTAAGACGCTTTAACTTTGCGCCTTGGCGTTAGCCTATCTTACAACCAAATTAATCACCAATGGAGCTACAAGAATGGGTGATAATAACTGGACTCGACGAGACTTTATGAAAGGAATAGGAGCAACCACAACGGGAGTAGCGCTGTCCTCCTGTGGAATTTCAGGAGATAGATCCGCCAAAGGACTAACTGAAGAAGCCTTAGCTGTACAGCCTGTAGTTAGATCACAAGACCTAGAAAAATCCGAGATCACGGTTGGTTACGTTCCCGTTAATGATTGTGCGCCATTTGCGATCGCCTGGAAAAAAGGCTTCTTCCGCAAATATGGTTTGAACGTCACACTCAACCGCGAAGCCAGTTGGGCCACCTCCCGTGACGGTCTAATTTTTGGTTGCCTAGATGCTTCACCCGTAGTATCTGGTGCAGTCACCAACGCCAGAATTGGTGCTGAAGGCGCACGCCACGCCCCCTTGTGTGCAGCCATGACCATTCACCGCCACGGTAACGCCATGACCATGAACAAAGCCATGTGGGATTTTGGGCTGCGTCCGTGGTACGAGTATCAACAAAAATATGGTGATGGTGCTTTGGAAGCCTTTGGGCGCGATTTCCGCGGCTACTTTGACCAGCAGCCGCCAGAACGCAAAGTTTGGGCAGTTGTTCTAAGTTCTGCCATTTACGAATACTTTGTCCGCTACATATCTGCCGCCGCTGGTGTTGATCCGCTAAAAGAGTTTCGCGTTATCATCGTTCCGCCGCCCCAAATGGTAACAAACGTGCGGATTGGTGCAATGCAAGCTTACATGGTTGCAGAACCCTGGAATACAAGGGCAATAACAGGTAATGAAAACATCGGCTTTACCTTCGCGCAAGGCAAAGAAGTCTGGTTGGGACACCCAGATAGACTGTTGGGGGTGATGGAATCTTTCATCGACAAATATCCCAAAACCTATCGTTCACTAGTCAAGGCGATGATTGAAGCTTGCCAGTATTGCAGCAAAGTAGAAAACCGCCAAGAAGTAGCCGAACTAATTACAGACCGTTCCTTTACAGGTGCAAGACCTAAAAATAAAGATGCCCCAATAGCAAAGTTTACCAGTCCGGGAATTCTCGGCAACTACAACTATGGCGGCTTTGATGGCAAAGACCGCACCGTCAAAGCCGCTGACACCACGATTTTCTTCGATATTCCTGACAATCTTCCCAAACAGCCAGGAGAACACTCCACATTTTTGTGGAGATCAAGAAGTATCTGGTTGATGACACAAGCAGCGCGGTGGGGACAAATTAAGAAATTTCCCAAAAATGCTGAAAAACTAGCTGCACAAGGTTGGAGAACAGATTTATATCGGGAGATAGCATCTGAAATGGGCATCAAATGTCCCAAGGATGATTACAAGGTCGAACCACCAGAAGTATTTATAGATAAGAAAGGCTTCGACCCCAGCGATCCTGTGGGTTATCTGAATAGTTTTGCCATCAGGGCTAATGCTCCCACTAACTTTTTCATGTCTTAAATTCCAAGTTCAAATATTGACTGATGACTAAATTCTTTCCGGAGCATTTGATGATGGAATATACCTCATTACCTATTAATACCCAGACTGAAGTTCTGCCCCGCCCTGGATTTTTAGAAATTGAAAATTTAGTCAAGTCTTATCCGACACCTGATAAAGATAACTTTGTCGTTTTAGATGGGGTTAATCTGACGATTGGTGAAGATGAATATATTTCTGTAATTGGTCACTCAGGTTGTGGAAAATCAACTTTGCTGAAGATAGTAGCTGGGTTAGAAAAAGCCACTTCCGGCTCAGTTCGGCTAGATGGACAAGAAATTCGTCAGCCAGGAGCCGAAAGGATGGTGGTATTTCAGAACTATTCGCTGTTACCTTGGTTAACAGTACGAGAAAATATCCGTTTAGCCGTGGATGAAGTGTTAAAAAATGCTAATCGGGCTGAAAAAATTAGCATTGTAAATCAGCACTTGGCAATGGTAAACTTGACGGCGGCGGCTGACAAATATCCTGATGAAATTTCTGGAGGTATGAAACAACGAGTAGGTATTGCCAGAGCTTTAGCAATTCAGCCCAAAATGTTGCTGATGGATGAACCTTTTGGGGCACTAGATGCACTAACTCGTGGCAAATTGGAGCGGCAAGTATTAGATATTTGGGAAAATAATCGGCAAGCAGTGATGATGATTACCCACGATGTAGATGAAGCAATTTATATGTCCGATCGCATCGTATTGATGACCAATGGCCCAGCTGCTAGTATAGGGGAGATATTGGAAGTTCCTTTTGAGCGTCCACGCGATCGCGCCGCTATGCAAAACTCACAAGAATATTTTGAATTCCGCAACTACGCCTTAAATTTCCTTGATCGATATTTTGCCCAAGACGAGTAAATTAGATTATCATTTTTTTTAGTGGGTAGCCTAATTCAAATTCATGAAAGCTGGATTTGGAACGGAGGAACCAATGTTTGGGGCTAATCTTACGAGAGACACCTTCCAGTCTTAGCCCGTCAGCTAACTCCGTAGGCAATGGAAGGAACCCCCAAGACTTTGGCTGTAATACAGTTATTATTGGGGTTTCCTTGACTAATTTCAGATTTGAGATTTTGGTTATCGTCACTCAATCTAAAATCCAAAATCGTTCGACTGAGCGACTTGCCTTGAGGGAAGCCGAAAGGAGCCGAAGTCCAAAATCCAAAATTTGTCGCCCTGCTTCTCATTGTTAATTCATTTCATTGGGAGAAGTAAAGCTGTGCAAATCAAGCCAATGTTAGCACGTCTGCAAAGTGCCACAGGTCGAAATGACTTAATTGAACAAATGGTACTATTGCCAGAACCAAAAAAATCTTTTTCTAAAAACCCTCAAAAAGCAAAAGCAGTTAATTTAATTGTTGCCTATGACGCATCTCCTAACAGTCATACGGCACTAGATATTGCTTTCTGGATTGCCCATCAAACGCGTTTAGCCACCAATGCACAAGTTACAGTTGAAGCCGTTTATGTGCTAGAAGACAATCAAAGCAGCCAGTATCCAAATATCTTGAGTTTTCCAATACAACAGCCTTCATTAGAGTGTCAAGTCAGTGAAGTATCAAAGTCTGTCACACTGGTATTAACTCAACCCCAATTGCAGACAGTAGTAACTCCCGTGCAACAAGCAGATATAATTCTTTGGCAAGCCCGGAGTCTGGCTGAAGAATGGCAGGGTTCCTTCAAATCTCATTTGCGGTTTGGCTGCATTTCCACAGAACTTAAGAAAGTTGTTGAATCAGAAGCTGCCGATATTCTGTTTCTCGGTTGCCAATCTATTAATCATCCGATGATTGAGGCATTAGGTTCTAATTTCCCCTGCGCCGTTTTGGGTATTCCCAGTTGTATTGATGAATAATCGCTGTTTAGAATTTCAGTAATTTTTATCAGGTTGTAATCAATATATAAGTCACCTATAACTAGGTGGCTTTTTTACTACTATGTAACCAATTAAATTTCGGGAGGAGTCCAACCAAACAGAAAAGCATTACGATCGACGCGGTTGTAAGCTTTAGCAACAGATGGTAAATTGGTATAAGGACGAATATACCAATTCTTTGTGAAACTGCACAAAACAAGCTTAGTGAGACGAACAAGGGGCAAAATCCCCTTGTTCTGGAGCTACTCCAGAGGTAATCGGTATAACTCCTCAGTTTTCACTAATGTTGAATGAGGTGTAGCACATCGCGCAGGACGCTATAGCCGGCTAAATCCCACAGTAAATAGGCAAGAAAGCCAATAGCTGCCAAGCGACCATTCCAAATTTCGGCTTGAGGAGTAAAGCCAAACAGAAAAGCATTGCGATCTACGCCGTTGTATGATGCTGCAACAGGTGGTAAATCAGTAGAAGGCCGAGTTTCTTGAGTTGCCATTTGTTTCTCCAAAATTTAGTAGCTTTTTAGGTGTTTAATTTCTATCTAGTAGCCAATCAGATGTAAGACGTCACGCAGGACGCTATAGCCGGCTAAATCCCACAGTAGATAGGCAAGAAAGCCAATAGCTGCCAAGCGACCGTTCCAAATTTCGGCTTGAGGAGTAAAGCCAAACAGAAAAGCATTGCGATCTACACCGTTGTATTCTGTTGCAACAGCTGGTAAATCAGTAGAAGGACGAGTTTCTTTAGTTGCCATTTGTTTCTCCAAAATTTAGTAGCTTTTTAGGTGTTTAATTTCTATCTAGTAGCCAATCAGATGTAAAACGTCACGCAGGACGCTATAACCGGCTAAATCCCAAAGTAAATAGGCAAGGAAGCCAATGATTGCTAAACGACAGTTCTAGATTTCGGCTTGAGTGTCCAGCCAAACAAAAAATAATTGCGATCGCAACCATTACCTTCTGTTGCAATTACTGACAAATCTCTGTCTGGAAGAACAAGTTGCCATCTTCATTATCCTTAACAATTCGTTTGTTAACTTTAATGTACCTTTTAATAACTAAATTGCTTTCTGCCTGTAGGCACAAACTACAGGCACATAATCAATAACATATTGGTGTAGATAAATCCACCCTAAGAGGGTGATAAAAATCAAAATGTAAAGAAATGTAACTTTTCATTTATTAAACTATAGTTGCAGAAAAATCAATCATTGTGATTAAGCAATTAAAATTAAAAAGTGGCGGTCAAGAATTAGGCAGCTTTTTAACTTCATATTGAACATTTTCACAGTTAGCTAATAAAATTTATATCTTTTGCTGGATACGGTTTTCAGCCTTTGGAGAGATGCTTGAAACAGCTAAAGTCTACGATTCTGAGCTAAACAGAGTTAGGTATTGCCATAGGTACAGACATAATCGATACTAAGAGTTGCTTCTCAAGAAAATCTTAATTCCCCAAATTTAAACATAGTAGAAGGAAATACAATGTTCCAAAGTACGGAAATCATGGTGGGACTCTACAAACCACTATTGTGGTTAGCACAGATTCAAGGAGAATCCTCAAACGTCACGCCAGCACAGGCATCAGTTCTCACTTCTGGGCCGCGCTTTTTTGTGGCTTTAATCTCCGGCGTGATTTTAGCCTTTGCTTTCCAATTAGTTCTAACTAATCTCTCCCTTGCAGCTGGTATTTCCTACCTGGGGCACTCATCTGACTCGGATTCCGATTCTGGGGAAGTCGGAAGTTTGGGCGGCAGCATTCGCAAAATCGGCACCGCAGTGGGGATTTGGACATTAGTCACTGTGACGATCGCCTTATTAATCGCTTCTTTTCTCGCGGTGAAATTGAGCCTGGTAATTTTAGACCCAGCATTGGGAGCGATTCTCGGCTTGGTAATTTGGGGTGCTTACTTTTTAATCCTGGTTTGGGTAAGTTCCACCACCGTAGGTTCCTTAATTGGCTCAGTCGTAAATACGGCAACTTCTGGGTTTCAGGCGATTATGGGGACAGCCACCGCCGCACTGGGCGCAAAAGCTGTCAATAACCAAGTTGTAGCGACGGCTGAAGCTGCCGCTAGCGCTATCCGTCGGGAACTAGGGAGCGCCATCGACCCTACAAGTATCCGGGAGAACATAGAGGATTACTTAGAAAAGCTCCGTCCCCCAGAGCTAGATTTGTCGAAAATTCGGAGTGACTTTGAAAATTTACTCAACGATCCGCAATTAAAAGCGCTCGCTGGGACTTCAGACATTCGCAACATCAACCGCGAAAAGTTCATCGAGTTAGTCAGCAGTCGCACCGACCTTTCCAAAAAAGACGTTAGCCGCATTGCTGATACGTTGTATAAAGTTTGGCAGCAAGTGGTGAGTCAGCAATCACCCACCCCAGACGGTCTGGCTGAGTTAATGGATTATCTGAAATCAGTTCCAGCAGGACAAAGCAAGACAGATGAACTCAACGCCAAGCTGGATCGGTTAGTAGCAGAAAAGCGTGATTCCAAACAAGCTGACCAAAAAGCGGCTCCAGGGCTAATTCAAAGTACACTCCAACAAGGATTATCTGCCTTAAGCGCCACTGTGTTAGGACGGACAGATTTGCCTGATTTGGATGTGGAAAAAATCTTGCGTAGCCTCACCACTGCCAAAGATAAAGTCACTCAACAAGCAGATAAGCTAGGGTTACCAACACCTTCAGAACCCTATAGCCCAATTCGGGCTGATGTCGAAAACTATCTGCACAACACTTATGCTTGGCAACTGAGTCGGGAAAAAATCGCTCAGGAATTTCGTGATGTCATCTACGACCCAGCTGCTGATTCAGGAATAGTCAAGAGAGAAGTAGAACGACTATCCCACAACGATTTCGTCAATATTCTGCAACAACGGGGACTACTTACCCAAGCCCAAATTCAGCGGATTGCAAATCAGCTAGAAGCTGTCCGCCAAGAGGTGCTGGTGACAGTGACAGCTGTTGAAGAAAGAGAGATAGTCCAAGACTTGCAACGCGCAGTGGAAAGTTATCTGCTCGTTACCCCGAAAGCAGATTTGACAGCCGAAGGCATTGAGCAGAATTTTAAACCACTGTTGCAAGACCCAGATGCAGATTATGAAACCCTGACATTGCGACTGGCGCTGGTTACACGTCAGGAGATTCGGGAGATATTGCTGCAACGTAATGATGTCCAGCTATATGAAGTAGACAGCATTCTGGATGAGTTTGAAAAACAACGCGATCGCGTCTTGGTAGAATCCAAAGGACTAGCAGAACAGGCACAATATCAAGCAGAAACCCTGTGGTTGAATGTAGAATCATATCTGCGTAATACAGGGAAATCAGAACTTAATCCTGATGCCATCCGCGCGGAGTTCAAAAAGCTACTGGATGATCCTCAAGCTGGAATTAGCTCAATTCGGGCCCGCTTGTCTCGCTTTGACCGCGATACCTTAGTGCAATTGTTGAGTCAGCGGGAAGATTTGAGTGAAGATCAAGTTAATCAAGCCATCAATGCTGCTGAGGAGTCGTGGCATAGTATTCGCCACACACCGCAAGCTGTTGTGGAAAAAGCTAAAGAGCAATACGACTCTGTTACCACCACGATCGCAGATTATCTGCGGAATACTGGTAAACAAGAACTGAATCCAGAAGGTATCCAGCGAGATTTGACCAGATTGTTTGAAAATCCCAAGGAGGGAGCCGTCGCACTGCGCCGTCGGTTGTCACAGGTAGACCGAGATACACTGGTGAAGTTGCTCAGTCAACGCCAAGACTTAAGTGAAGAACAAGTCAATGAAATCATTGATTCTACACAAACTTCGATTCGCAACTTTGTGCGTGCGCCTCGTCGCCTAGCTACTCGCACACAGCAAAGAATGGAAACATTCAAAGGTAATGTGGAAGAGTATCTGCGGCAAACTGGCAAAGAAGAACTCAATCCAGAAGGTATCAAGCGCGACTTGCAATTATTGTTGCACGATCCACGAGTTGGGGTGGAAACTTTTAGCGATCGCCTTTCCCATTTTGACCGTTCTACGATCATCGCCCTGCTAAAAATTCGGGAAGATATTTCTGATGAGGAAGCGGCACGGATTGCCGATAACATGGTGTCCGTAAGGGATCAATTTGTAGAACAAGTGCGGAACATCCAACGAGGCATTCAAGATGCAATTGATGGGGTTTTCGGCCGCATCCGTAACTATCTTAACTCTCTGGATCGCCCGGAACTCAATTACGATAGTATCAAGCGCGATATTCGCACAGTTTTTGATGATCCCCAGGCAGGGTTTGATGCCCTACGCGATCGCCTATCTTCTTTTGATCGTGAGACCCTGGTGGCAATTATGAGTTCTCGTGAGGATATCTCTGAGGAAGATGCCAATGGCATCATCGACCAAATTGAACGGGCCCGTAACACAGTATTGCAACGTGCAGAACGCATACAGCAAGAAGCACAACGCCGCCTAGAACAGGTGAAGCATCAAGCACAGCGGCAAGCTGAAGAAACCCGCAAAGCCGCAGCTACAGCCGCTTGGTGGCTATTTGCCACAGCATCCGTCTCCGCAGTTTTCTCTGCATTAGGAGGAGCCATCGCTGCAAAGCCGTAGTTTAACAAGTTTTCTCCGCTAAATTTTGAGCCTCCTGGTATGGGAGGCTTTTTTTATATTTTGCAGACTTACACGCCATGCTCTTTAAACCATGCCAAAAGACGTTTCCAACCTTCCTTAGCTTCTTTCTCACGGTAAGAGGGGCGATAATCGGCAAAAAAAGCATGGGGTGCATCGGGGTAGACGATAATTTCAGATTTGCTACTGCTGGACTTGAGGCGATCGCGCATTTGCTCTACTGTATCTAAAGGAATACCCGTATCCTTACCACCATAGAGTCCGAGAATGGGGACTGTCAGTTTTGATGCAATATCAATGGGATATTTGGGCTGAAGTTCGGTAGCATCTCCCACGAGTCGCCCGTACCACGCCACACCTGCCTTCAGCTTCGGATTGTGTGCTGCATACAACCAGGTAATGCGGCCGCCCCAGCAGAAGCCTGTAATCGCCAATTTATTGGCATTACCCTTAGCTGATTTCACCGCCCAGTCTACCGTGGCATCGAGATCCGATAACACCTGGGCATCTGGCACTTTGGCTACAATTGGGCGAATTTCGTCTGTGCTGCTTAATTTTGAGACATCCCCCTGACGGATGAATAATTCGGGTGCGATCGCCAAATACCCCAACTGAGCAAAGCGCCGGGTGATATCCTGAATATGCTCGTGGACTCCAAAGATTTCTTGGATCACTAGGACAATGGGGAAATTGTCACCAGTGGCAGGTACTGCTCTATAGGCAGGAATTTCCCCATCTTTAACAGGAATTTTCACTGCACCAGCTACCAACCCCTTGGCATCAGTGGTGATGACTTCGGCAGAAATGGGTTGTACAGCCAAGGCAAAACCCGTCGCCACGGTGGCAGTCGCGATAAATTTGCGGCGTGTTATTTCTTTCATCATCTCTACCTTGAATTGGCGAAAACTTTATTGTTGGTTATCCGTACAGTACTATAATGTAAATACTACGGTTATAGCAATCACTTTACCGTGATATTGACTTTGTTTGCTACCTCTTCGTTCTCTGTAGTTCATTTTATTGCTTTGCTTGTATACAAATAGCGATCGCCTTATTTTTACCGATTTATCCAGTCTTCTCCACCAGCTAACTGAGTTAAATTTTCAGCCACAATTGTGGGTAACTGCTTAGGTGAATAGGAATAAGTTAGCACCAAAAACTTCAAAGCAGTCTGAATTAGCTGGTTTATATCCACCATTTCAGCCAGTTGAAACTGACTATATTTCCCACTCATCACTTCCTCACTAGCATCAGCGATCGCATCTTCAATAACTTCCTCTTCTATCAAATTTTCCCATTCATCTAAATTAATATAGTAAGATGTTTTATTATCTTTGATATTCAGTTTTTTAATTTCTCTGATGGAATTACGAATAGAATTTGCCCATGAACCAGTTAATCGTTGTTCTACTTGGTTTTTAATCAAATGAATCAGCAGAATCCTTAAATAAGCTTGGATATTCCGCAGGATAGCTTGTTTACTCATGCCTTCTAATTCATCAACAATTGCCAAGGCATCTGCATAACGTCCTTCCAAAATACTATTTTTGAGGTCTATTAGTTCTTGGGTCATTTTTTACCGCCTACCTGCTTTCCAATCTTCTCCACCGATTAGCTGAGTTAAAGTTTCAGCCACAACTGCGGGTAATTCCTTAACTGAATAAGAATAAGTTAGCGCCAAAAACTTTAAAGCAGTCTGAATAATCTGATTTCTATCTACTATTTCAGTAAGTTGGAATTCATTGTACATTCCATTCAAAACTTCCACACTGGCATCAGGCACTGCTACTTCTATTTCATCTTCAATATAAGTATCCCATTCGTTTAAATTGATATAATAGGATTTTTTATTGTCTTTGAGATTGAGTTTCTTAATTTCTATAAGTGAATTCCGAATAGAAGCAACCCAAGAATTTGTTAATCGCTGCTCTACTTGGTTCTTAATCAAATGAATCAGCAGAATCTTTAAATAAGCTTGGATATTCCGCAGAATAGCTTGTTTACTCATCCCCTCTAATTGATCAACAATTACCAAGGCATCTGCGTAACGTCCTTCCTGAATACAAGTTCTGAGGTCTATTAATTCCTGTGTCATTTTTATTAACCTCAAAGTTTCATTATCCTAATTTGAATATAACAATTACCCCTGTTTCATTGCTCAGGTAGATATCTTAACCCCTGCCATTAATAAACTCTGAACTTGCACTAGTACAGCACGGCGTAAATAAGCAGACCATTGAAAAGCCCTAAAGAGCTTATGCCATAATACTTTTGACTTTTGACTTTTGACTTTTGACTTCCGCCTTGCGGTACTAGTCTCCAAAACCGCCTCAAAATTCATTCTGAGGCTTAAGTAAGTCGGTGCTAATATTTCAAGCTATGTTAAGAAATTTAAATGTAGGGTGTGTTGTCGCCAAGCGCCGCACCATCAACGATTCAAGGTGCGTTAGCCTACGGCGTAACACACCCTACTTCAACAATATATTTCTTCATATACATTGAATTTTTCTCGCCGACTTACTTATAGCTCAAGTTTTCTAGAGAAGACTGGGTAAAGGTTGTAGTCAACTTGAGTAGACTTGCGCTATAGGAGAAGAAATTTATTTATTGGCGGAATATTGGGCAGGCGCAAGATATAACTAAAGCGTATCTTTCACTTCTTTGCCTGTATCACTTGCAAACTACCACCAGAATATAAAGTTTGCTCACTCGGTTCAAACCCACTCTCTGTTAACAACTTAGCCAAATCAGTTTTCAACAATTCCCAAGCTGTTTCCGTCTCAAACAACAGCAAAAACACTGACACCCCAGGCCAAAATATCGGATTCGTAGGAGCATGAAAATCCACCAGCGTAAACACCCCTCCTGATTTCAGCACCCGATAAACTTCACTAATAATTTTTCGCAATTGCTGAGGCTGCATCTCATGTAATGCAACGCTGGTATGCACCACATCAAACAGATTATCTGCAAATGGCATCTTTTCGGCAAAAGCTTCGACATAGGAAGCTTCAGGTACATTTTGCCGCGCCCGTTGCAAAGACTTGGGTGAGGCGTCCAATCCTGTTACATTTTGTGAAAATCTTACCAAAAATTGCGTCGTTTGACCACTGCCGCAACATAAATCTAAGACCTGAGTTTCTGAGTGAATTGTTAAGCCTTGCAAAGCAAGCTGCCGAAAACGGGCTTCACCACCTACACTTAAGGCTGCTAAACGAGAGATACTATCATACAGCCACTGATAGCGGTAACTCCAATCCCTTAAAATTGTTGCCATTGCATATTTCCTTGCTATTAAGCTTTATTATTTAATAAAGATATATATTGTTAACATTAGTAAAAAACCTGAAAAGATTGGGGGAAAGTAACTGCTATGGGTCGTGTAGGCGTCTTATTACTCAATCTCGGTGGTCCTGATAAGCTAGAGGATGTCGGGCCGTTTTTGTACAACCTATTTTCAGATCCGGAAATTATTCGCCTACCATTTCGCTGGTTGCAAAAGCCCCTAGCCTGGTTTATTGCCTCGCGGCGACTCAAAACCTCTCAAGAAAATTATAAGCAAATCGGTGGTGGTTCCCCACTGCGGCGAATTACAGAAGCGCAAGGGGAAGCTTTAAAAGAACAGTTGGGTTATTTGGGGCAAGAAGCCAATATCTACGTGGGAATGCGTTATTGGCATCCCTATACAGAAGAGGCGATCGCACAGCTTACCCAAGATAATATAGAACACCTGGTAATCTTACCACTATATCCCCAGTTTTCTATCAGCACCAGTGGTTCTAGCTTCCGACTTTTAGAAAAGCTTTGGCAAGAAGACCCAAAGCTTCAACACATTGATTATACCGTCATTCCTTCCTGGTACAAACAACCAGGCTACCTCCAAGCAATGGCGGAACTTATAGCCCAAGAACTCGATCAGTTTCCTAATCCAGACGACGTTCATATATTCTTCAGTGCTCACGGCGTTCCTAAAAGCTACGTTGAGGAGGCTGGCGATCCTTACCAGCAAGAAATTGAGGAATGTACTGCCCTGATGATGCAGACCCTCAATCGGCCCAATGTCCACACCTTAGCTTACCAAAGTCGCGTCGGTCCAGTAGAATGGCTCCAACCCTATACTGAAGATGCCCTCAAAGAACTAGGCGCACAAGGTGTAAAGGATTTGGTTGTCGTGCCGATCAGTTTTGTCTCAGAACACATCGAGACACTGCAAGAAATTGATATTGAGTATCGGGAAGTAGCAGAAGAATCAGGAATTCACAACTTCCGTCGCGTTCCTGCTCCCAATACCCATCCAGTGTTTATTAATGCACTTGCAGACCTGGTGATTGATGCGCTGAAAAACCCCAGTTTCAAGCTTTCGCAAGCTGCCCAAATGAAAAAAAGGGTGAAAATGTACCCCCAAGAGCGTTGGGAATGGGGTCTGACTACTAGCGCTGAAGTCTGGAATGGTCGGATTGCTATGCTGGGCTTCATTGCCTTAATCATCGAGCTGATTACCGGTCACGGGTTCTTGCATATGATTGGGCTTTTGCAGTAAAAGGCATTGGGCATGGGGCATTGGAAAACTCTTCCCTTGTCCCCCCGAAGTTGTGATCTAAGGAAGCCTGATACTTCAGACTTCTCTTTTAGTCCGCGATGCCCTATGCCCTATGCCCTTGTGATACCAGTCATACCACTGCTTCGCGCTACGAACTGCAAACCAGAGCAGTATTAAAGCAATTAATCCTCCTTGCCAGGGAGCACCAAAGGCAAAAAGTACTAGAGCTACACACAAGGTATCTTGAAGAAAGACTGCCCACAAAGGTAAGCCACGTAACCGATAGAACCAACCAACTTGAACTAGCTGGAGTACTAAAGCTAACAAACCCCCAATTAAGGCAATCAGCCAGTTTGGCGTTGCTGTCGCAGAAGCTACTCCTAACCCCATAATTGCTCCCACGAGGGGGGACATAAATAACTCAACTAGTTGTAGCAATCTTTGCCCCCATAGCTTTTTTGAGGCTAATAATTCAACTAAGGACCAACAGCTGAGGCAGCCTAATAAGATTGGTGGAGAAATGTGAGATAAAATTGGAACTTGTGACCATAAGTTACTACCCTGCAACAGTCCAATAATTAACAAAGGTATACCTATTCTCATTCCTGCTGCCGCAGAGGCTGAAAGTGTGGCTAGGATTTCAATCATTAGGGCACTCAGGGTGCTAGGTGAGCAAGTATTTGTTGTTTATACTACCCACTGCTGGTAATAATTCCAGCACTGAACGAAAATTTGTCGGACTTACGCAATACATTTATTCGTTAAGGTTGGGCATTGGGCATTGGTTAATTTTCCATGCCCTGTGCATGACCAATGTCCAGCTTAAGTACTTGATTTTTAGTTGCTCAAGCGTAAGTCCTAATAAATCAATTGGAAGTCCATTTGATTACCCATAATAAAACTTTCCGTATCTGTGTGTCCCCACGTCCTCCGTACCCCTACGGAGAAGCAAGCTACGCGCAGCATCTCCAATAGTGAAGTTCTGCTGGGTAGAAACCGCCGCTCAGACTTCTCTTTGCGTCTGCCATAACTAAGCGTATCTATCCAGACATGATATAAGTTGTGGACTTTATCAAATTAAAATTCGCTGTATTCCATACAAAAGCTCCATTTACGAGTATTAAAGACTCATCAGCGAGTATCAAGGACTCATCAGCGAGTATCAAAGACTCATCAGCGAGTATAAAAGACTCATCGGCGAATATCAAAGACTCGTCCGCGAGTATCAAAGACTCATCGGCGAATATCAAAGACTCGTCCGCGAGTATCAAAGACTCATCAGCAAGTCTAATTAATCGCTTTGTAACCCGCGTATTGCTCTGCATAAGCCAAATGCTATGCGGGTAAAGTCTCATCTAGATGAGCCAAGGCTGTGTGTATTTTGCCTGCATTGAGGCGACTGGCGTGCGGTTTTTTAGCACCAATTTCAAGTAAATAGGAGTTTTACCAATTCGTAATACCCTATGAACCCATGCCAATTACCAATTAAGGGACTGACAAAAAATAAATTATCCAAAATTATTTGTACATTTTTAGGGGCGCAAGGCCTTGCGCCCCTACGATGGGATGTTTTTTTAACTGGAATGTCCCTAAAGCTAAATACCCAACCTTTGGTAAACCTCTTCTAAATGCAGGAGATGCTGTTGGGGGTCAAAACTCACCTCAATTTCTGCTGGGGACAACTTTTGGGTAACACGAGAGTCTTTGCTAATTAAGTCGTGAAAATTGCCTTCTGGCTTATTCCAAGCAGCATGAGCGTTTTCTTGAACGATCGCATAAGCCTCTTCACGGCTGCTTCCCTTGTCTATCAAGGCAAGTAGCACTTTTTGGCTGAACACAACGCCGCCATAGGAGTTGAGATTTCGTTCCATGTTTTCAGGATAGACCAATAGGTTTTTTACCAAGTCGGTTATTTCTATCAACATAAAATGCGTCAAAGTACAAGCGTCTGGCAAAATTACCCGTTCTACAGAACTGTGGGAAATATCCCTTTCATGCCAGAGAGCGACGTTTTCCAAGGCTGCACCTGCATGACTTCTGACGAGTCGTGCCATTCCCGTTAGCCGTTCCGAACGGATAGGATTGCGCTTGTGTGGCATTGCTGAGGAACCTTTTTGACCTTTGGCGAAGAATTCTTCAACTTCCAGAACGTCTGTTTTTTGCAGATTGCGAATTTCTACAGCAAAACGTTCGATGGATGCCGCTACCAAAGCTAATTGTTGCACATAGTCGGCGTGGCGATCGCGGGAAATAACTTGTGTTGAGGCCGTATCGGGTTTGAGTCCGAGTTTTTGGCAAGCGATCGCTTCTATACGGGGTTCAACGTTAGCATAGGTTCCTACTGCACCAGAAATCTTACCCACGGCAATAGTTTGGTGAAGAATTCTCAGGCGTTCTTGGTGTCGCAACACCTCTGCTAACCAGCCAGCTAGCTTGAAACCAAAAGTAATCGGTTCAGCGTGGATACCATGCGATCGACCAGCCATCACTGTATGACGATGTTCTTGTGCTTTTTGGCGAATTACCTGAATCAAATCTTCCAGACGTTGCAATAATATATCCAGGCTGGCAACCAATTGCAGTGCTAAAGCTGTATCCAAAACATCCGAACTGGTTAAACCCAAATGAATATAGCGTCCGGCATCACCTACATATTCATTGACATTTGTCAAGAAAGCGATGACATCGTGGCGGACTACAGCCTCAATTTCCAGCACCCGCTTCAGGTCAAAATCTGCCTTGGCTTTAATTTCCTCAACCGCCTGAGATGGAATGTAACCCAGTTCAGCTTGAGCCTCACAAACAGCAATTTCGACTTGCAGCCAAGTTTTTAGCTTATAGGCTTCACTCCACAGATTAGCCATTTCGGGCAAAGTATAGCGCTCAATCACAGTTCGGCACAGAATACAACCGTCATATTTTACAGTCTAATTAATGTAGATCACTTTTTAGTGCTACTTTTTCCTCAGGGACAGAACGAGTTTTTTAATCAAAGGTGATGATACTAATCCTACCGTCAGCCTCCATATATGCAAACTTCACATCTGCTAAAAATTCCACACCTTGCTGACGTAACTTGCTCATCAACTCATCGTCTGTAATTAACTCTCGTTGCAAATGACGCTGAATCATCCGACCATTTTTTACCAGTAGCAGCGGTGGCTGATTCATAAAACGTTGGAACTGGGGTATTTTGTAGCCTAACCAGTTCAGCAAATAGCTCCAAAAAATCACAGTTCCTACCAGAATCGCGCCCTCAGTAATCGATGTATAATTACTTGCCATAGCATTTTGGGCAGCTTCAGCAAATAGCACAACTACTAGTAAATCACTTATTCCTAGTGTTCCAAGTTGTCGGCTAGGAAGAAAACGTAGGACTGAAAATAGCGCTAAATATACCAGCGAACCACGGATAATCAACTCCAAGACGCTAATGCTAGGAACAAAGATTGACTGCCAATTGATAAAAAACCATTTTTCCCTTAGCACTGATTTTCTTCCTTTCTCAATAGATTTCTGGAAAAAATCCAGTATAAGCTTATTTATCTGTGGTCTTATTTCATAAAGCTGACTTTTATTAGAGGTTAAATCCTTTAATATCTATCAGATTTTTAAATATAAAATCCCAGTATTCAGAGATTAAAATCGCTAATCTTTTCTTCTATTTTTTGAGCGTTTGGGCTTATTAAAAGACTGGAATAAGCGATTAATCAAGTTAGAAGATGGCTTTTTATTAGTGGACGCTCGCCCCGTTGGATTCGTGCCATTATCTTTGGTGTTATCAGACAGAGGTATGGCATCCTTTGTTGGGACTATACCGCTTCCGTACCTTCTGGCATAAACTTGGGTAAACTCTGCACCGAAGAAAAGAATCTGTGCGGCATAGTTAACCCAAGCTAAAAGCACTACCAGTGAACCGGCAGCACCGTAGGTAGAACCAAAACTACCATTACCTAGATATTGTCCTAATAAAAACCTACCGATAGAGAACAAAAATGAGGTAATAACAGATCCAATAAAAACATCATTCCAAGTAATTTTGACATCTGGCAGAACTTTGAAAATTAACCCAAATAGTGCTGTAGTGATCGAAAAAGATAAAACAAAGTTAACTATTCGCCAGAGGAAATCAATACCGGGTAGGATGTTGCCAAAGTATTTTACTAATGCTGCTAACCCCGAACTAATTACCAGAGAAACTAAAAGTAGAAAGCCAATCCCGATCACCATTGCAAAGGACAAAAAGCGTAGGCGAATCATGTTATTTACGCCGCGTCCGGGTTTCGGTTTGACTTCCCAAATCGTGTTGAGGGAATCTTGCAACTCGGTAAATAAACCAGTAGCACCCACTAGCAGAACTACAACACTAATAATGGAAGCAATCGCTCCTGTTTGTGGTTTGTTAGCATTCTGAATAGCTGTTTGGATAAATTGTGCCCCATCTTTACCGACTAAACCTTGAATTTGTGCAACAATTTGACCCCTTGCTGCCTCTTCTCCAAATACTACCCCTGCGATCGCAATTACAATAATTAACAACGGTGCAATGGAAAAAATTGTGTAGTAAGCTAACGCTGCCGCTAACCGTGAAGCTTTATCCTCACTCCATTCTTTGAATGTCTCTTGTAATAACTTCCAAATCGCCTGTAAATTCATCCAATCAGTCTCCTTAGGGAATGTCGCTTACTTCCTGATATATTGGATACTTATTTCTTAAGTAACGACATCCACCCAAGGGAGTTTGTGCAGCGTCCTGGAGGAGGAATTTAGTAGAGTCGATAATTTCCTTGACAGCAATATCTATAAATAATTTTCTTTTTGATAGACAATAGGTAGTGCGATCGCTTTAGTATATAAAATACAGTGAAAGCGATCGCATAATTGCTTGATTGATTAGTCAATTAGTAAGAGTGCTTTTGAAGTG
>NZ_JBALCP010000025.1:0-73779 GCF_036919675.1 Nostoc sp. | reverse complement strand
GAAGCCGAACCCCTTTACATCCAAGCTTTGGCACTCTGGCGCAAGTTGCTGGGTGAAGAACATCCAGATATCGCACAAAGTCTCAACAACCTAGCATTACTCTACCGTTCCCAAGGCAGATACAGCGAAGCCGAACCCCTTTACATCCAAGCTTTGGCACTCTGGCGCAAGTTGCTGGGTGAAGAACATCCAGATATCGCACAAAGTCTCAACAACCTAGCGGTACTCTACGACTCCCAAGGCAGATACAGCGAAGCCGAACCTCTTTACATCCAAGCATTAGATATTTTAGAGCCTCGGTTAGGTGCAAATCATCCTAATACTGTTACTGTGCGTGGAAATTTGGCAGATTTGCGCGATCGCCTTTCCTCAAATCAAGAATAGGCAAGTTTTATGCAAAGCGTACCATGTTAAAAGTTAGATTTGCGATCGCCTAAACTCGGAGTTTCATGTTCTGAACTCGGAGTTTCATGTTCTGAACTCGGCCTTTCATATTCTGAACTTGGCCTTTCGTGTTCCGAACTCGAAGTTTCATGTTCTGAACTCGGAGTTTCATATTCCGAACTCGGAGTTTCATGTTCTGAACTCGGAGTTTCATATTCTGAACTCGGAGTTTCGTGTTCCGAGCTAGTAGTTCCGAGTTCTGAGGTGGAATGATGGTGTTGTAAAGGCGATCGCTCTATTTTAGAGTGTAAATCTAAAGCAGCTTTTAAAGTTTTTTGGTTCCGCTTTCTTAGTGATTGGACTTTGAACAAATAAGTCCAAATTGTTAGGAGTTATTAATTTTTAGAGGAGTGGAAGCTTTGTTTGCTGCATTAAATTTTATCATGAAAATTTAAAATCATATAATGCATCCATTAGACCTCTTGCATAAGTCGAATAGACCCCCCTTAATCCCCCCGATATATTGGGGGGAAACTTGAAATCTTGCCCCTCCCCTTGTAAAGGGGAGGGTTAGGGAGGGGTGATTAAAGGATTTTTGCAAGAGGTCTATTCACTTCCTTGCGTCAAGGTGGTGAAGTTTCAGCCGGAATTGTAGGGATATTCTTTGGAGAAGAGCGATGAAAGTGCGTATTGTTTCTATGCTCTATGCGACCGCAGCTTTGTTGATCTTTCCTGCTCCTGCTCGGTCTGCGATCGAAAAGGTTGTTGGAGGTGGTGGTGTTCATCAAGGTGAAACACGTCGTATTACTGTCATCGGAGATGGGATTGATTTTGCGACTTCGGTCGCTTCCTCAGATGCACGAATTGGTGTCAGGCTTCTTAGTAAGAAAGGACTTGCACAGGGTAGAGCCAAAGGGCAGGTTGTACTGGAAGTTGCTGTGCCTCTGGATGTTCCAAAAGATCAGAATTTTAACCTGACGGTTCAAATCGCACCAAACTTTTATTACTCCAAGGGAGGTTCTGAAACGGTTCGGCTGAGTGTGCAGGCATATCCCAACAGTTCATGGAGACCTTTGTTTCATTTTGCCCCCTCATGGGGATGGATGAACGATCCCAACGGTCTTGTCTATGTAAATGGAACGTACCATCTCTATTATCAGGCAGTTCCGTTCTCCCGGGATAATGGAGGTCAACTAAACTGGGGACATGCGGTTAGCACTGATTTGGTTCACTGGTCTGGGCGCAGAGACGCCATGTTCAATCCGCCGATGGATCTTCTTGGCAGTAGTGACGATCAAAATCAAGTCTGGTCTCCCTTTTCGGGGTCGGCTGTAGTCGTTAGTGGTGAGGCCGCAAAACAGCCATCCTGCGACTGCTCAAACCTTTGTATTGCTTCCATATTCACGAAGAACACTCCGATTATCACCCTCCAGGATCAGTGGCTTGCTGCTAGCTGCGATGGAGGCGAATCTTTTAAAGCACCGGAGAGTGTGTTGCCTAACTTCACACCTCCTAAACCAGATTTTCGAGATCCGAAGGTATTCCCCTATAAGGGACACTGGATCATGGTATTAGCTGTTGGAGACAGAATCGAGCTTTACGAGTCTGCGAATCTCAAACAATGGAATCTCCTGTCCTCTGTCCCGCTCTACAGCAGCTTTACCACTTTAGGCCCTTTTGTCGAAACCCCAGATTTGATTGAGTTACCCGTCAGCAATTCAAAGACTAGCGAAACCAAGTGGGTGCTGACCTATAGCGAAGGGTTCCTCCCGCCCGTGGCCTGCCAGGGTTTTCGAGACAGTACCGGAATGCCGCTCACTGCCCCTGCCCTCAAAAAGCAATGTGAAAGGTCACGAAATTTTACGTCACGTAGTCTCTATATCATCGGCGAATTTGATGGTAAGCAGTTCAAGCAGGAGTCACAGCCTCGACCTTTAGATTTTGGGTCAGATTTTTATGCACCTCAAACCTGGTCTAACACTCCAGGACGACGAATCTTAGCGGCCTGGCAAGATAATTGGCATTACGCCCACCAAGTTCCAACAACGCCTTGGCGAGGACAGTTGAGCATTCCGCGAGACCTGGGGCTGATTAGAGATAATGGCACCTATTGGCTGACTCAAACTCCAGTTCAAGAACTAGTGGTTCTAAGAAATTCTGCGCTTGGGCGTGTTACTCGGCTACGGGATAAACCCCTGACCAATAGGACACCAGATGAACTGAAGAATTTTCGTTCCACGGCATTCGATGCTGACCTAGCAATTGATGTCGCCGGTTTGCCCAAAGTCAACTCTGAAATCAAGATTCAGCTTCGAGCGGGTAATACAGGGCAAGGAATGGTGTTGACATGGCGACGTACTGGTGCCGACAAGGGACAGCTATCACTAACGCGCTCTGCTTCTGAAGCGGGTGGATCGACTTCAGAATTAACTCAACAAGAGTCTGGGTTTATCGGTCAATGGTTGTCTACCTCTGTTCCGCTTGCAGCACCAATAATTCAGCGACTCATGTCAGGTTCAAGGAACGCCCAACCCAGTACAAGATCGCAGATCGCTCAGGTGCCTATTGTGGTATCTGGTACGAATAATAGCATCTTAAAACTTCGGATTCTCGTGGATCGAAGTTCGGTAGAAGTGTTTGCAGGCGATGGACGAATCGTGTTAAGCGGTTTATTCTTTCCTGATCCATCCAATAAAGAGTTCAGGATGTATACAACAGGGGGAAATGCAAAGATAGTGAGCTTGACTATATATCCGTTCAGTAATGATTGATGATTTCATATAACGACTGCAAACTAATCAACCATCAGTGCAGGGCAAACACATCATATCAACAAGAAGATTTTATTCTCAATAGGCTGGAAAATAATTGTATTAATCGCCGCTTATTGACATAAATTTAGCGTAGGCGTAGCCCGCACTTCTCTACGAGACGCTACGCGTAGCTTGCTTCCCCGTAGGGGTACGACAAGCTACTTCGACTGCGCTCAGTACAAGTCAGTGACCATCGTAGACATCGCTTTGAGTCTTGGAAACTAAACCAAACGAGAAACGCCGATTTTGTCGTTGGTTCTTAACCTTGTTTGCGATCTAGGTTATAAAAGATTTCCCTGTTTAATTGTCGAAGTTTTATCTAATTCTACTGAAGCCTTTGACCGGGGCGACAAATTCGCCGATTATCAAACCCTGGAAAGTCTGCAAGAATATGTTTTAATTAATACAAAGCGTCAACGAGGTGAGTGTTTTCGACGCAATGAGCAAGGGTTGTGGATTTTACAATCCTACACAGCAGAACATCAATCATTTCGACTCAACAGCGTCGATTTTGAGGAAACAATGGCAGCACTCTACGAAGATGTAGTTTTTGAATAATCAATTATGATCGGGCATTCGCCGCAATATTTAGTAAACTATATAACTGATAAGCCTTGAAGGCTTCCTTACCAGGCGGAAGCGTTGATGAAAGCAGGCACAATTGATTAAATAAAAAGTTATGGCGCTCATAGTTCAGAAATACGGTGGTACATCTGTCGGTTCAGTCGAACGGATTCAAGCTGTTGCACAGCGTGTTTATAAAACTGTTAAAGCTGGAAACTCTATTGTCGTAGTGGTTTCGGCAATGGGCAAAACCACCGATGGACTCGTCAAACTAGCTACTGAAATTTCTCCAAATCCTAACCGCCGGGAAATGGATATGCTGCTTTCCACTGGCGAACAAGTAACGATCGCCTTACTCAGTATGGCATTGCAGGAACTCGGACAGCCTGCAATTTCTATGACTGGCGCTCAGGTAGGAATTGTTACTGAAGCAGAACACAGCCGCGCTCGGATTTTGCATATTGAAACTACTCGCCTAACTCGCCACATAAATGAAGGTAAAGTAGTTGTAGTAGCTGGCTTTCAAGGTACTACCAGCGCTGGAGAGATGGAAATTACGACTTTGGGTCGTGGTGGTTCCGACACTTCCGCCGTGGCGATCGCAGCTGCATTACGAGCAAATTTTTGTGAAATTTATACAGATGTTCCAGGTATTTTAACTACAGATCCCCGCTTAGTTGCCGAAGCCCAGTTGATGGATGCGATCACCTGCAATGAAATGTTGGAACTAGCTAGCTTGGGCGCAAAAGTGCTACATCCCCGCGCTGTGGAAATTGCTCGAAACTACGGTGTACCCCTTGTAGTTAGGTCTAGCTGGACGGATGACCCCGGTACTTGGGTAACATCACCCAAACCCCAAGGGCGATCGCTGATCAATCTAGAAATTGCCCGTCCGGTGGATCATGTAGAATTTGACACTGACCAAGCGAAGGTCGCTTTATTGCGCGTACCCGACAAACCAGGCGTAGCAGCAAGGTTATTTGGCGAAATTTCTCGGCAAGAAGTAGACGTAGATTTAATTATTCAATCAATTCATGAAGGTAATAGTAATGACATTGCCTTTACGGTCACCACACCAATATTAAAACGGGCAGAAGCAGTAACAGCAGCGATCGCCCCAGCACTGAGGAGTCAATCTAACCCCAAATTTGACGAAGCCGAGGTAATGGTAGAACATAACATTGCCAAAGTTAGCATCGCAGGCGCAGGAATGATTGGCCGTCCTGGTGTGGCTGCAAAGATGTTCGCCACCTTAGCAGCAGCTGGCGTGAACATTCAAATGATTTCCACCAGCGAAGTGAAAGTAAGTTGCGTAGTAGATGCAGCCGAATGCGATCGCGCCGTCAGCGCACTCTGCACCGCCTTTGAGATCGAAGCAAAAAGCAAGGGAGAAGTCCTAACTCCTAACCCCTGTACAGACGCGATTAATCGCGTCTCTCCTCCTAACCCCTTTACAGACGCGATTAATCGCGTCTCTACTCACTCTTCGCCCACTCCTCCGGTTCGCGGCGTTGCTTTAGATTTGAACCAAGCGCGTCTTGCTATTCGCCAATTGCCAAATCGTCCGGGGATGGCGGCGAAGCTGTTTGGACTATTAGCGCAACATAATATCAGCGTTGATATGATTATCCAATCTCAGCGCTGTCGAGTTATTAATGGTGTTCCCAGGCGGGATATTGCCTTTACAGTCTCGCAGCTGGATGGGGAAAATGCAAGAGAAATGCTCACCCAAGTAGCGGCAGAATTAGGATGGGGTGAAGTTGTTTTAGATAGTGCGATCGCTAAGGTGAGTATTGTCGGTGCAGGTATGGTAGGACAACCAGGTGTTGCCGCTAAAATGTTTGAAGCTTTAGCCCAACAACAAATCAATATTCAAATGATTGCTACCTCAGAAATCAAAATTAGTTGTGTCGTGGCGCAAGAGCAAGGTGTTAAAGCTTTGCAAGCCATTCATGCAGCCTTTGGACTGGCTGGTAGTGAGAAATTTGTCGTGCCAGCGTAAAACCTGACTCTAACTCCCTCTTGGTTGTGGATACAAAGACTATTTTCTGCTTGCATTGCTAATGCATCGACCTACAATGTTAATGTATCGACCGCATTGTTAATGTATCGACTTACAATGGCATAATATCGACCTGCAATAGCATAACACCGACTTGCAATGGCATAACATCGACTTACAATGGCATAACATCGACCCGTTTTGTTAACGTGAGTTCGATAGATTTGGTATGACTCCTCTCCAAACCTCTCCCCAAAGCGAGGAGAGATTTCTCTCGTTCCTATGCTCCGCATAGGAATGGCTGATTAGAGGCTCTGCCTCAAGTTAGATATTGAGTCAGAGCCTCAATGAATGCATTCCCATGCTCTGCATGGGAACGAGGGAATGAGAACGAGGAAAGCCTGATTAAGCTAGGTTTTTAGAACTTGTGTGTCCACTGTAGCCTACAAGGAGAGAGAGGCTAGGTGGGAGAGGTTTGTCGAACTCACGTTGTTCTGGTAAGGAGATTGTAGAGGCACGCCGTAGCAGTCTACACATTTATCTCATTTTTAATTTTAATAACACGTAAGCTATAATCAAACAATTTATAAAACTATATTTATATTGATGAATAGTCATTTCCTAGATGAACATTATCGAATACTAAAAGTTCTCAATGATGGTGAAAAGGGGAAAACATATCTAGTTGAAGATGTTAATCTTCCTGGTAGCCAATTTGTAGTAAAGCAGTTACGTCCGCATAGTAACAATCCTCAAACTTTAACCATCCTGCGTCGCTTGTTTGCCAGTAAGACAGCAACTTTAGAAAAACTAGGACAGGAACACAATAAAATTCAAAAGTTAATTGCTTGTTTTGAAGAAAATGAAAAATTCTATATAGTCCAAGAATTCATCCCTGGTAATCCTTTAACTAATGAAATTATCCAGGGACAACCTCTGAGTGAAGACCAAGTTATTCATCTTTTATCAGAGATCCTAGAAATTTTGAGGATTGTACATAGCTATGGCATAATTCATCAGGATATTAAACCAGCAAATATTATTCGTCGTAAGTCAGATAAAAATTTAGTTTTAGTTGATTTTGCTATTGTTAACGAAGCCATTACTAAGACCGTTGATAATCTCGAATATATGCCGAGAGAACAAGTTAACGGCAACCTCAAATACAACAGTGATATATATGCTTTAGGTATAGTTGCGATCGCAGCACTTCTAGGTTTACCAGCAAAGGAAATATCTCAATTGCGAAGTCAGAAAAATAAGCTGACAGGTGAAATAGTTTGGCTTCACAAAAATCTAAAAATTAACAGAAAATTAGCAAAAATTCTTAATAGGATGGTGCGTTTTGACTATCGTAAGCGCTACCAGTATGCAACCGAAGTTTTAGACGCTCTGAAAAATATAACAAATGTTGATCGCGATCAGCAAAAACAGCATGATAAAAAATTATTACTAATTCTAGCGGGGGTAGCTGGCTGTATCACACTTGGTGTCGGAGCATGGTTTTTGCATTCACTAAAACCTGTAAGTGATGCTCAACAACAATTATATCAAGAAGGAGTAAATAAATATGACGCAGGAAACTATGAAGGAGCAGTTGAAGATTTCAATCAGGTTATTGAATTAGATCCGCAAAACGCTTTGGCTTATAATCGGCGAGGCGATGCTTATTATCGATTAGGAGACTATGAGCAAGCACAAGCAGATTCTAGCCAAGCCATTTTACTCAATCCTCAAGATGCTAATGCCTATTTTGACCGAGGATTTGCTTTGTCTGAATTAGGCAAATACAAAGAAGCGATCGCTGACTATACCCAAGCAATTAAGTTAAATTCTGAGAATGGATATGCTTACTATGGCCGGGGGTTAGCCCGTGCCCAACTGAAGGATAATAAAGGTGCAATTGGAGATTTTAGCAAAGCGATCGCTCTCAAGCCTCAGTATAGCGAAGCCTACTTGCAGCGGGGGATTCTCCGCCGTCGCCTCAGACAAAGACTTGGAGCAATCCAAGATTTTAATACAGTAATTAAGATTAATCCTAGTGATGCCAAAGCTTATTATCAAAGGGGTTTAACTCAATCTCTCAATAAACAAAAATATGCAGCACTTAAAGATTATACGGATGCAATTAGTATTAATCCTAAATATATAGAAGCTTATCTTAATCGTGGTGATGTTTACAGTGATATGGGAGATAAACTCGAAGCTACTGAAGATTACAACGCTATTTTACAGATTGATCCTAAATTTATTGCAGCTTATAGCCACAGAGGTATTCACCGCTTTTCTTTCGGAGATTATAAAGGCGCTATTGAAGATTACACCGAAGTACTGAAACTAGATCCTAATAATATAGCAACTTACAATAACCGTGGTAATGCTTATCTCGAACTGGGAAATAAAAAAGCTGCAAATCAGGATTATTCACGAGCGATCACTATTAATGCTAACAATGCCTTAGCCTACTATAACCGGGGTGTGATTCGCACCAAGCAGAAAAATAAACAGGGAGCGATCGCAGATTTCAAAAAAGCTGCAAAACTATTCCAACAGCAAGGAGAAAAAAATAGTTATCAAGATGCACTGAGAGAAATTGCAATTCTACAAAATAAGTCGGCACCAGCACCAACTAGTCGCCCTAAATCTGGGGAAAGAGAAAAAAATTGAGCTATGACTCAATATAGTCGGGTAGCGATCGCACTCAACATACTCCGTCAAAATGGTCAGGTTTCCATCACAATTGCTCAAATATTTCTCTCTAATGATATTGACAAAATTCTTGCCTTTGTAAAATTAAACAGACCTACTTGAACAAGGGGCTTAACCCCTTTGTTGTCTGGTTAATTGAGATGGTAGCTGGATTTACGCGCCCGCTATACTAGCCCTTTCAGGAGAGATGATACAAGTGGTAGAATAGGCGGGTATATGCCTCTTCTTTTAGCCCAATATGTCCAGTTACCGTCGGAAATCGTAGGCTTTGACATTTGATGTGTAGTTGTAGTCAAATAAATTATCGCTCAATATGAGTCACCATATTTTCTCACGACTCAATTAGGATTGCTATATGCTAATTCTTCTCACTTTTCATCCAAATAACCTGGAATTGTTCACCAGTAGGGATGTCGATCTGGTACTAAAAAAGATTGATGGTTCTCACAATATTTGGTTGCGCTGTATTCACTTTCGTGATCGGACTGGAACAGCCAAAATTATCAAGCACTTTGGACTCAATCCATCTCGTGTTAATATGATTTTCAACCATTCCCCTCTAGGAATTGATGAAGATGTAGAAGATTGTTTATTTGACAGCTATGAAATTCTAACTCCCCAAATAAAAAATCACGAATTTGAGGCTGCACGTGGTAATATTGTAGTTGGGAATAATTTTATCATCACCTTTGAAATCACTGAACTAAAAATTTTAAGTATTCTAGCTAATAATCTGCAAAAGCGAACTTTAGATATTCAAAAGTGGGGAATAGACTATCTTTTTTATCTCATTTTTAAAGAGGTTTTGAATAATTACGATACTGTATTTGAATATATTTCTAGAAAACTTGATGATTTAGAAGACGAAGTTTTAGAGAATTCCGGTGATGAATCAACATACAAAAAAATTGCCACGATGAGGCAATCTACTCGTTCCGGACGCCGTAACTTTCAAAGCATCAAGTTAGTTATGGCTATTATGGATCACGAAGATTTCCAATGGCTCACCCAGCCAGTGAAGGAACTATTCAATCAAGAATTGGTTCATCACGTTGATAAACTCTGGCAAGAATATCAAGCTCTGAGAGCCTGGATGTCAGAATTAATGGAAATTCAACGCGATAATATTGCTAGCAAAACCGGTGAACGAATTAATCGCTTGACTATCCTCTCGACCATATTCTTACCAATCACTTTCATGTCTGGTTTCTATGGTATGAACTTTAAATATATGCCGGAATTAGAGCAACCTTGGGCTTATCCTATTGTGATCTGTGTGATGACATTAATTGTAATTGGTAGTATTGTCTATGCTAAAAAACAACGTTGGTTGTAGCTTCTATCAAGTTACAGACTATTTATAAAGTAAAAATAAAATCATTGTCGGGTGTGTTAGGCGCATATTTTGATATAAGTTGTAACCAAAAATATAAAATGAGCGCCTAACGCACCGCCATAGAACATGGTGCGTTAGGCTAAAGCCGTAACAGACCCTAACTTTTGATTTAGTATGCTAAACAAAAATATTGGTTGTAGCAACTCGCAAACGTAAGTCTAAGATGCGGCATTCCTGCGTGAAGTTGGAAGCCCACACTGTACAAGGCACGTCCAAGTCAGTGCAGCTAGTTCACGTAAATATAATTAACTTGATCAAACTTTGGAATCCGACAAATGAGGTGAAATCAACCTATGAGTGACTTAGTTTTTTTACCCGCTCATCAACTAGCTCAGATGATTAGCGCTCGCCAAGTCTCTGCTGTTGAAGTTTTTGATGCTTACCTGGCGCAGATTTCTAAACATAACTCAAAGCTGAATGCGATTTGCACCTTAGACGAAGACAATGCTCGTGCTACAGCAAAGCTTGCGGATGAAGCCCTAGCCAGAGGTGAACACTGGGGCGCTCTGCACGGTGTCCCTGTAACGATCAAAGACATTTTTGAAACAGTTGGACTCCGGACTACAGCAGGTTATATTCCTCTCAAGGACTACATTCCTCAACAGGATGCCACGGTTGTAGCAAGGCTGCGGGCAGCAGGAGCCGTTATCCTTGGAAAAACGAACATGGCAGAACTGGCTGGTGATTTTCAAAGTACAAATTCTCTATTTCCCCGGGTAAATAATCCCTGGAATCTTGACTACACAGCAGGTGGCAGTTCTGGAGGCAGTGCTGCTGCTGTTGCAGCCGGACTTTCACCATTAGATATAGGCAACGATATTGCGGGTTCCGTGCGCCAGCCTGCAACTTTCTGTGGTGTGTATGGTTTAAAGCCAACAGATCGCCGGATTTCCACCGCAGGAAGTATCCCTGAAGTACCGGGGATGCCGCTATGTTTGCGACAAATGTTGACTATTGGCTGTTTTGGGCGATCGCTCGAAGATATTCGCCTTTGTTTTTCACTGATCGCTGGTGCGGATCTGCGTCGCCCAGATGTGCCACCGATTCCCCTTGATACCCCATCTGGCAAGTCTTTGCAGGATCTTAAAATTGCTTGGATTGATGAATGGGTGGAGGTTCCTGTTGCTGCACAAATTCGAGGCGCAGTACAGACAGCCGTGCAAAAACTTGCTCAAGCAGGTACTCATGTTGAACGCTGGCTTCCCAAAGACTTTGATCTATCGACAGTGTGGAACCTTCACGGGAGGATGGAAGCATACATCAACAACTACGCCCAACCCAAGGATCGCTATAATCTGCGACGCAGTTTAGAGTTACTCTTTCGCACGGCAACTCAAGGTGACAAAAAACTGCGAAACTTGGGAAATTTCAGCCGCTTTCTCCCAGAACTTTTGAATCCCAGCTTAAGAGGTTATTTCGAGACACTCACCGAGCGCGATCGCTTCATTGCCCAAATCGATGAAGCCTTAGAAGCATGGGATGTATGGCTCACTCCTGTGACAGCAACCCCTGCATTTACTCATCGTCCGGCTTGGAGCGCCATTGATATTCAGGGCAAATCCTATCCTCATGCCGTGGCAAACGGAGCTTACACCATACCATTTAATCTTAGTGGTCATCCAGCGGTGGTAATTCCCATAGGGCAAACTCACAATGGCTTACCGATTGGGATGCAAATTGTTGGCAAGCGATGGCGCGAGATGGAGTTGCTAGCGATCGCTCAACAACTTGACAAAGTGGTTGGTGATTTCCGCCATCCATTGGGCTATTGAGTATTTGCACCAATTAAACTTCACTGTGACACTACTAGCCCCTGGCTCAGGAGAATCAAATGATTTTACTCACAGCCCATTCGTGAGAGGTTAAAGTAATAGCACTAAGGGACTTCCAGTTAAAAAAACATCTATCGTAGGGGCGCAAGGCCAAGATCCCCTACAAATGTACAAATAATTTTGGATAATTTATTTTTTGTCAGTCCCTAATGTCTGCGACGGTGCAGTCCAAGGGGACAAATCCAGCTTTGAAACTGGCGATCGCTTGGCTTCGATGACTCCTAAATCTTGATTCTCTTTTGCAGCGAAGTACTTAATAGGGTCAAAAGTATTTTTACGTAAATGTTAAAAATAATTTCACATGAAATTAATGCTTAATAGATGAAATGCTATGTAATATCATTGAGAACAGTGTAAATTTATATTACTTAACATGAGGAAAAAATTATGTCTTAAAACAAACCAGAAGAACTGAATTCACAAGCAGTACCCTTCTTTGCCCGATTTTTAGAAGGGCAAAGCTTTGAAGACCTATCTGAGCAAGAATCAGAAACGATTAGCGGTGGAATGTCCTGGCTTACCGATTTCTCAGGCGATCGCACAGATTCTACAGAATTAAGTTTAATCTGATTGCTGCTCTTTACAATTACGAGCTTCATCTCCCACAATCCGAATTTGCCTGAGCGACTTTTGCAAGAGGTCTATTGAACTAGCGATGCGCTATTTTGCAAACCGTGAAAAGCCTGTGGGTACGAATCGCTCCACGTCCAAGGGGTTTTTCAATTCAAATATTGCGGCACAGATGGTATGGTAACTATTTAAGTATTCGCCAAAACGCGGACTACATCACTAACTGGTTCGCCGATAAGCTCAAAGCAGCCGAGCGTAAGTCAGATACGTTAACACCGTCCGCGATCAATCAAATCTCAGCCTGAACAGGAAAGGACTGCCTTATGACTACCGATGATGCCATTCGCGATCGCACGCTTAAAAGCGTCCGGTCATACCTCGATCTCATGCGCGCACAGCGCTGGGACGAATGGATTGACCTCTGGGCTGACGATGCCATCCTCAAGTTCCCCTACGCTCCCGAAGGTCGACAGGGCGTATTCAAGGGCAAGGAGGCAATCCTCACCTACATGTCGGGAACGACTGGCAAGATATCGGTCGATTCAGTCGCGGATTTACAAATCTACCCGATGCTCGATCCTGAAGCGGCGACGGTCGAACTGGAGATCAACGGCAGATTGCTACTTGACGACACGCCGTATAACCAGCGCTACATCACGATTTTCCAGTTTAAGGGTGGAAAGATCCAGCACTACCGGGAATATTGGAACCCGCTCATCTCCATGAAGGCGTATGGTGGATACGACGCATGGATGGCACAGTTTGCTGGTGGGCAGAGCGGGGATACTGCGTGAGCGGGAGGATGATGCGGCATAACCACTGCAATGCAGCAGCCTTCAGCCAATGCACTAGTAATTGAACAGGAGAAATCATGCAGGCAATAGACCTCTTGCATAAATGCTTAAATTGTCATGTTGAGCAAAGCTAAACAGAGTAGTGAGATTCTTCTGTTGACTGCGTTTTGCTCAGAATGACATTCTTGATTTTTTGACTTTTGCAAGAGGTCTAATGAACTGTCCCTCTCAATGACTCAGCATCAATAGGTTTGATTAGGTAAGTCTGCAATAGATGCCCAATAATGGAGGCTATGAAGGGTAATTTTTGACAGAATTTTACAACCGGTGAGCGTAGCTTGCCGCCGTAGGCATTGCTCTTGTTAATCTCTGCTATGTTTCAGATTAAGGTCAGAACACTGCTTGATATTCATTATAGCAGTTGACACTCTCCGGGCTGAAGCCACGGAGATTCTTAAGACTTTGCAGACTTAATATCCTGATTGCTCAGGTTCCCAAACTCACCACGTTTGCTCATAGAGCGCGATGATATCTTTTGGGCGTTTTGGTGATTAACACCTAGTTTCGCGGAGTCCCCACGTACTATTTCCAAACCTCTATCTCTGATAGTCTTTGCAGCACCAATGTCAGCGTGTTCGTGATATCCACATTCTGTACAAATGAACTTCTCACCATCACGATTTGACTTATCGATATGTCCACAATTTCTGCATTCTTGACTAGAGTGTTTAGGATTAATTTTAATTACAATCTTTCCTTGCTTTGCAGCGAGATACTCAATCTTTAAAATTAACTCAGCCCAGCTTGCATCAGAGATAGCACGATTTAAAGCCTTCTTTCTTGATTGTCCATTTTTCAGAAACCTACCAGTATTTTCATCAACTTTAACTTTACAACGTCTCAACATTCCAGAGATATTTAAATCTTCTAATGCAATAGCATCAACCTTTCTAGATACTATGAGGTTTGCAACGTCCCACTGGCAAGCAACTCGTTTATCTGTAATCTTCTTATGAAAACGTCCCAACTTACTAGCTGCTTTTTTACGATTTTTACTACCCTTGACTTTTCTGCTAACTCGCCTCTGTCTAATTTTTAAAGTCCGTCTCGCTTCCTTAGTCTCCCTGAACGAATTGCTGATTATATTGGGCTATTCTATCAGCTAAACTCCAGTTGTAAGTAGAGCGGAGCATATCTACCCATCCACGCATTTTGTTCGACTGAGTGACGTTAGGACGCAGCTTAAAACAAAAGTTTGTTAGCAAATACCATCACCTCCTATTGTCGATTAGCTTATTTGAATATACACTACCTATATACAAAATACAATCAGTAATTAGAGAAGCATGGGAAGTTTTTCTCCAGATGAATACAGACATGAAGGCAATGCAATATCGCTTCTTAACTATCACTTCGTTTTTATACCCAAACGCAGAAAGAAGGTATTGGTAGACCTAATAGCAGAGAGATTACAGCAAATCATCTGTGAGGTTTGCAATGAAAATAGATGGAAAATTATTGCAATGGAAATCATGCCTGACCATGTTCACTTATTTTTGAATGTGAAACCAACAGACAACCCCTCCCAAATCATGAACAGAATTAAAGGACGGGCTTCTCATCACTTAAGAAAAGAGTTTCCAGAATTGCTTAAACTTCCAACTCTATGGACACCGAGCTATTTTGTTTCAACTGCTGGTAATATTTCTACAAAAAATGTAATAGAGTACATAACACACCAAAAAGATTAAATCAGAACACCCTTTAGGGTGCTACTAGCTTTCATCCACTGCCTGAAGTCCGAAATATGCAACTACGTTGCTGTTTCTCAGGGGTTTTCAGCATTTTCCTTATAAGAACTAGCCATATCAACAAAATTTGCAGTATCTACATTACAAATTGTAGTACGAAATGCAAAGAGTACGCGCCCAGATTACCTACTACCATTAATTTTTCACATTAACGGTTTACTGCAATCTTTCGTTCCTGGCTCAGTTACGTTGATTAACGATACAGGATAAATTACAGCTTTCAACCTTGGTACTGGTTAGAGATAGAAATTGTCTATTCAGACTCCTGGCTCGTCAAACAATAAATAAACATTAATATCTTTATAGTTATATATAAATTAATAGTTAAATAATTTTAGGAGAAATAAAAATAGCTGGGATTTGCATCGGCAGTGGTACTTGCTGGATACAGTGATGCAGATCCTCTCTAAACCTAGAATAACAATTTTTTAGCTGGTACTGGCAGACATCCTGAGTTGGTGACTACCCAGAAACCTTGCACTTGAATATGAAGGAAGCAACAATGAGTAGCAATCTAGCCATCAAACTGCGTTCTGGAACTCAACAAGCCCACACATCGGCAGAAAATGTGGGATTCATGAAATGTTTTCTGAAAGGGGTTGTGGATAAAGACTGCTTCGCCAAGTTCTTAAGTAACTTGTATTACGTCTATTGCGAATTAGAAGCGGCATTAGAGAACCATGTAGACCATCCTGTAATTAGTGCAGTTTACTTCCCTGAACTTAATCGCCAATCCTCGCTAGTAAAAGACATGGTGTTCTATTATGGGGATAATTGGAGAGAGCAAGTTATACCCTCACCTGCTGCCCAGAGCTACATTGACCGCATTCGGGAAATTTCTATTAGTGAACCAGCTTTATTGCTAGGTCATGCCTACACTCGCTACATGGGCGATCTCTCAGGGGGTCAAATGCTACAAAAAGTTGCTCAGTCAGCCCTGAAGCTTTCTGGCTATGAAGGCACGTCCTTTTACAATTTTGAGCAAATTCCTGACAAAAAGGCATTTAAGGATAAGTATCGTCAGGCATTAAATGCATTATCCATTGATGATATAACAGCAGAACGGATTGTTGCAGAAGCTAATAATGCCTTTCGGTTCAATTTACAGATGGCTCAGGAGTTAGAGGGAAGTTTAATCAAAGCACTCGGTCAAGTTCTGTTTAATAGCCTCACTCGTTCCCAGAATTCAGGTAGCACCGAAATAGCTGCGGCTAATTAAGTTAGGAGTAGAGACGCGATTAATCGCGTCTCTACAGGAGTTAGGAGACGTGATTAATCGCGTCTGTACAGAAGTCAGTAATTATTCTTACCTCCCTCATCCCCCTTCCCCTCACACATTTATTGGAAAGCAACTCAATGGTTTTTGTATTACCTAGTGTCAAATTTGATCTGGATCTGATCCAAAAGTACGACACTCGCGCCCCCAGATACACTAGTTACCCGCCGGCTACAGAGTTAAGCGAAACATTCACTGAAACTGATTTTAAGGCCGCGATCGCAGCCTCGAATCAACGCAAAACTCCTCTTTCTTTATATTTCCACATCCCCTTTTGCCAAAGTGCTTGCTACTTCTGTGGCTGTAACACGGTAATTTCCAACAACAAAAATATTGCCAAACCTTACCTAGAGTCTTTAATTCAAGACATCAAAAACACCTCAGCTTTAATCGATCCAGACAGAAAAGTGCTACAAATCCACTGGGGAGGCGGTACTCCTAATTACTTGGATCGTTACCAAGTAGAATATTTATGGAAAAACATCAATCGCTATTTCAACATCGATCCACAAGCAGAAATCTCAATTGAGATAAACCCCCGCTATATCGATAGAAACTACATTTTATTTCTCAGACAGATTGGGTTTAACCGTATTAGTTTTGGCATTCAGGATTTTAATCGTCAAGTTCAAGTAGCTGTTAATCGTGTCCAGCCAGAAGAAATACTTTTTGATGTCATGAGTTGGGTCAAAGAAGCTAAGTTTGAAAGTGTAAATGTAGACCTTATTTATGGTTTACCCTATCAAACCCGTGAGACATTTCGGGAGACGGTGAAAAAGACTATTGAGTTAGACCCTGACCGAATTGTTGTCTTTAACTTTGCCTATGTACCGTGGCTAAAACCGACGCAAAAAAATATCCCTCAAGAGGCGCTGCCCCCAGCAGAGGAAAAGTTAGAGATTCTGAAAATGACCATTGAAGAATTAACGAATAACCAATATCTATTTATTGGGATGGATCATTTTGCTAAAACTAATGATGAATTAGCGATCGCTCAACGGAATGGTACTCTCAAGCGCAACTTCCAGGGCTACACTACCCATGCTGAAACAGAACTGTTTGGTTTTGGTGCTACATCCATCAGTATGCTAGAAGATGCTTATGCTCAAAACCACAAGGAATTAAAGGATTATTATCAAACACTTGCAGCGGGTGCTTTACCTGTTAGTAAAGGTATTAAACTTACTCAAAATGACATTATCAGACGGGATGTCATCATGGGGATTATGTCTCACTTTCAGCTTCATAAGCAAGATATTGAAAACAAATATCATATCAATTTTGATGAATATTTCTCTGATGAACTAGAGGCGTTAAAACCACTAGAAGCCGATAGCCTGGTCAGTTTATCAAAAAATCATATCCATATTACAGATATTGGTAGATTACTAGTCAGAAATATTGCCGTCATATTTGATACTCACACAAAAACGCGAGAGACAAAATTCTCCCGTGCCATTTGAGATAACTTCTGCAAATTTTGGCTACATATTATCTCCTCAATCTACCTTCAAAATAACGGTTGAGGGAATATGATATAGCAATTCTATCTGATTTCGTTCAAATTTGCGGTGTCCAGCTCCCCGACTTCGTAAAAGTTGTCGGGGAGCTAACTTTTCACGAATGATTTAGGATTGCTATATATTCAATATTCACAATAATTAGTGTGAGCAAATTTTCCTGTGTAATTTCATACAATAAATTTCTGGCTAAATCTCAATACAGTTCAGTTAAGGGACTGACAAAAAATAAATTATCCAAAATTATTTGTACATTTGTAGGGGATCTTGCCCTTGCGCCCCTACGATGGGATATTTTTTTAACTGGAAGTCCTTAAGGATAATTGTAGATTGGGTTTCATTCCTCAAACGCCACTTGCAAGGCTTGTCGGGAAACCGCTTGGTTGCTGTCGCTCCCCAATCTACGCAATATATTTTATGTGGCTCTAACCTAAGCGTATTGGGCTAAATCTGGCTTTTCATAAAAGTTATTGCTAATTTTCGCAAAACATTAGTGATTAATAAAATTACTCTTTGGTCAGTTTATAGAGTTGTTAAATAAAAATTGCACAAAAAGCCTAGTTGATTATATGTGCAATAACATATAATTAATGATGAATCATCACAAAAAATATACATTTTATTAATAAGTAAATATTTTTGATGCATCCCCAAAAAGTTAGATAAAACATATCTATCTTAAGATAGATATAAAATCAGATAAATTAATTTATTAATGTTGTCTATTTTTCAGTCAATCAGGACTAAGATTATATTTTGAATAATTCATGACTTAATCTAGAAAAAACTTTTATTTAGCATTTTAATGGTAAAACGCAGATTTATATCCAATCTGGATGTAAAGTTTTTTGTCTAACTTTTGGATTTAGCATTTATCCCATGTGGTAGAAAGAATTGTGAATAAAAGTTGATAAGTTATATATAAGTGAAATGGTTGAGGCAGTTATGAGTATTATTGCTTGGGTAGTTTTAGGACTTTTGGCAGGTGCGATGCCTACGGCGGGCTACGCCTACGCTAAGACTACTTATCCTGATTATCAAGGTGGTGGAATTGTCTCCACAATAGTTTTGGGTATCATTGGTGCTTTCGTCAGTGGAAGTCTATTTACCTTGATACAAGCAGGAACTCTGCAAAATACTGCGGCTGCTGCTGCTTTAACTCTTCCTGGTATTTTAGTGGCTTTGCTGGGCGCAATTGTTACTATTTATCTATGGGGATTAATCAGAAGAAGCAGCAATGCCTAACTGTTTATGGGTAGTTATCAACCATTAAACGAATACTGTGTTTTCTCAGTCTTCTAGCTAACTAGCTTTAGAAACATATAAAGTCTCCAATTAGCTAGAAAAAACTTGAAAAATCCTCACAGATAAAAAATTCAGTCGATCCATTCTGTAAGAACACTATTTTCGGAAGAATAACAGTATGTTTTTTCACAAAAAAGACCCGATCCATACAGTAAAGATTAGTGAACCAAATCCTCGTTATGCTCAATTACTTCTAGAGCAGTTTGGTGGAGCTACTGGAGAACTTAGCGCAGCCCTGCAATATTGGGTTCAATCATTCCATGTTGAAAATGCTGGAATTAGAGATATGCTCCAAGATATTGCGCTCGAGGAATTCGGCCATTTAGAAATGGTTGGTAAACTCATCGAAGCTCATACCAAAAATGTGGATCAAACAGAGGCTTTTAAGAGTACTCTATTTGCAGTTCGAGGGATGGGGCCTCATTTTCTAGATAGCCAGGGTAATACTTGGACTGCAAGTTACTTAAATGAAGGCGGAGATGTAGTGCGTGATTTGAGAGCTAACATTGCAGCAGAAGCCGGTGCTCGTCAGACTTACGAAGCATTGATCAAGTTGGCAACCGACCAAGGAACCCAAGAGACTTTAGTCCATCTGTTAACACGAGAAATTTCTCATACTCAGATGTTTATGAAAGCTCTAGATTCACTGGGTAAGTTGACAGATCCATTCTTTGGTAATGTTAAGCCAGATGAAACTGTTGCTCTTTACTACAACCTATCTACAAACGGTAATGGTAAAGATGAGCGTGGCCCTTGGAATTCTGAGCCAACATTTGAATATGTTGCTGATCCGCTACAAAGTCACTCTTAATTGCATAGGTTGTAGTCAGATTAGTTAGAGTATAAGTTGATTTGAGGCACAAATGTTTTTGACAGATTGTTGAAAATTCTCAATCATCCGGTGGGCAAATAGCCCACTTTATTTTGTAGTTATTGGGTTGTTTGCCCACACCAAAGATTTTTTAGGTAGAACTTAGCTATATTCAACTTATAGCAATCTTAAATCATTTTTGGACACCAAGATTCCCGGCTTCTATAAGAAGTCGGGAATCTAACATGTTCAGTATTTGCTGATATTAATTCGGGTGCAACATGTACTATAGATACATATATTTGCGCCATGAAGAATAGACTATCTAACACTCAATTGAGAATGGCTATAGATATTAAGCCACACTAAAGAAGTCAGAGCGATCGCCCTTCAATATCTACATCAACATTTCTGACTTCAGAAATTAATTCAACTTAAAATCAAAACTCAGAATCAGGAGATTGATTTGTGATTGTCAAGGCTACACAAAATGGTTGGGAAGTCATTTATCATCGTGCCCATGCTTTGTTAGCAGCTCAACTGGCAGGGCAGTGGCGACGTAAAAATGCTCCAGAAAGGTTATATGAAACGCTAGCTGCAATTTCCCATCACGATGACTTAGAAAAAGAGTGGGAAGAAGATATTCTTACTGAAGCTGGTGCACCAAAGGACTTCACCCTCAATTCTGATGCCGATGCAGATGCCGGTGTCGAGAAATTGGCTGAACTGGCAAAGAATGCCCTTTACCGTGGACGATGGGTGGCTCTATTGATTTCCATGCACATCAGTCGTCTAAATGAGCCAAGCCGGGGTAAGTCTTCAGAACTAGACAAAGTTTTAGATGAGCAACTTCAAAACCAGCAGCGTTGGCGCAAAGAACTGGGCATCAAAAAAGAGGAAGTTGATGCAGCCTATGCATTTATGCAATGGTGCGATCGCCTTTCTCTGATCCTCTGTCAGGAGGAACTACCTGCCGATGAGCGGTTTTTAGAAATTAGTAAGGGCCCTGAAGGTAAGCGCTATGACATCATGCAGCGCAGTGATAATTTGGTAGTTGTCAAACCCTGGCCCTTCCAGGACGATAAATTCACAGTCAACGTCGAAGCCTGCGATATCTCCCAGGTAAAATTTGAGAGCAGCACTGAATTAGCTCAAGCACTACAAGAAGCGCCCATCAAGGTACTAAAGTGGACATTCGTTAAGAGTTAGAAGTCAATGGGAGGAGGTTTGGAAGTGGGGTTTTTAGTATACTTTACGACTTTTCAAACATCTTCTAAAAGGGATAGCAATAGTTAGTTAATATCTGGAATAGCAAGCACTCTCAGAAAGCTCTACAGGACAATAGTTTCATCCAGCTAAAAAAATCTGTTACTTGCTTTTTTATTGATCCCTACAATACAGCCATATCTTATGATTACACTCACTATTCAACAAATTAAAACTCAGTATCCAATAAATAAAGAGCCAGAGAACTAACTTTCTGGCTCAAAGCTAGAGACAAAAGAATCATCAAATAAAGGCTAACTTGAGTAAGAACCTAAATTCTTCCCAGGTTATGTAGCCCTAAGACAGCGCCCACTCCTAAGATATGACCAAAGGCGGTACTTGCTAAAAGGGCTGGTAAACCAAAATTACCCAGGAAATTGACTGAGGGTAGTTTTGGTTCTGCGTTGGGATACTTGATGGTAGATTTGCCAATGACAATGGCAATGATATTGGCAATAATGATAATCAGTCCAACTGTCGGACTCCATTGCAGAGGTGTAGTTGCAGCAGCGAGTAAGGTTGAAGTAAACACCTGATTTGCTCCTGAAATTTATTAATGATTGAAAATATAATCTGAAACTTTCCGAAGCAAATGCCAGAAAGTACCCAATTTTGCATCAATATTTAACAGTTATTCTTACTACTTAATACAACGTGAGATCAAGGCGGTGAGTTGACTGTGGTAACTGGTTTGAACTCCAATGTGAGAAGTAGGCATTTTTTAGTTTTAAATTATACCGGATTATCAAATGCTAAGAAGAATTAATTGCGGGTAAAAAACACAACACTATTAAGTCTTAGTAATTTATTTGGCGATCGCAACGATACCTTTAAAAAATAATGTTTTTTTAATCCGTGCAATACCAGGCGTACTTAATTGCGTGGTCAATCTTTTAGCTAGGCTGGTTGCTTATACCTACTAGTACAGCCTGCCGTAAATCCAGCTACCATCTCAATTAACTAGACAAGTTGTTCTGAGCAACTACTTAAAGGTAGGCAAACTTCTGCCACAGTCTATTAAAAAAATAAACCTTCTTTAAATATTGACCTAAAAGGTTTACCTGTTCTACCTGTGACTGCTTTTTACAGCGGATTGCAAGTTAGTGAGCTACGTGCTTTGGTCTACAAGCCTGATAAAAAACCTTTTTTACTCCTGACTCCGACTGTAACTTCGTCGAACTCACGTCAATGCATCTCATCTATGGAATTTTATCTTTACCAGAAAAAAATATAATTTTCATCTATCAAAAGTATTAGATATAACCATAGTAATTTCATCTATCTCAAGAAATTAAATATTTATATTTGCTCTAAAAGTATACTTCTGGTAGAGGATGTAAAAAAATATTAGACATAGTAAATTAAAAACAATATTAATCAAAGTTCCTAAACAATTCCGAAAAGTGTGCTATACACGGACTTGGAACAGCCTAAAACTTTGTTAAAATCAGCACCACACAAACTATGAACTCTACCACCGAAAAACGTATTGCCTTGATTTCCGTCCACGGAGACCCGGCGATTGAAATAGGGAAAGAAGAAGCTGGGGGACAAAATGTTTATGTGCGCCACGTGGGTGAAGCACTAGCGCGGCTAGGATGGCAAGTTGATATGTTTACCCGTAAGGTGAGTCTGGAGCAAGACTCGATTGTTGAACATTGCGACAATTGTCGAACTATTCGTTTAAAAGCTGGCCCGCTTGAGTTTGTGCCGCGAGATGAAATTTATGAATATTTGCCAGAATTTGTAGCTAATTTCCTCAAATTTCAAGAAAAAAATGAGATTACATACCAGTTAGTTCACACTAACTATTGGCACTCTAGTTGGGTGGGGATGGAGTTAAATAAAATCCAAAATAGTAAACAGGTTCACACCTACCACTCCTTAGGAGCAATAAAGTATAACACTATAGAAAAAGAAAATACTCCTCTGATTGCTAGTAAGCGATTAGAAGTGGAAAAACAGGTTTTGGAAACAGCAGAGCGAATTGTGGCGACAAGTCCGCAAGAAAAGCAACATATGCGATCGCTAGTTTCCACTAAAGGTAATATTGACATCATTCCCTGCGGTACAGATATTCAGCGGTTTGGTTCAATCGCCCGAGAAGCAGCCAGAGATAAATTGGGTATTGAGAAAGAAACCAAAGTTGTATTATATGTAGGACGTTTTGACTCACGTAAAGGTATAGAAACCTTGGTGCGTGCAGTAAACAAGTCTGGGCTACGTGACTCCAACAATCTCCAGCTAATTATTGGTGGTGGTAGTACTCCAGGTAACAGCGATGGGATTGAGCGCGATCGCATTGAGCAAATCGTCAACGAATTGGGGATGAGCGACTTTACCACTTTTACTGGTCGTCTCGGTCAAGATATTTTGCCAACTTATTACGCAGCTGCCGATGTTTGCGTTGTTCCTAGTCACTACGAACCCTTTGGACTCGTGGCGATCGAAGCGATGGCAAGCGATACACCAGTTGTGGCTAGTGATGTCGGCGGACTTCAGTTTACGGTGGTTGATCAAGAAACTGGTTTATTGGCTCCACCACAAGATGTAGATGCTTTTGCGTCTGCCATTGACCGAATTCTCTTAAATCCAGAATGGCGAGATGAATTAGGTAAAGCTGGTAGAAAGCGCGTCGAAACTCAGTTTAGCTGGGATGGCGTAGCAAATCAACTGAGTGAACTTTACACCCAACTGTTGCAGCCACAACCAGTAGCGTCAATAGCAAAAGAACTAGTGCAGTCAACAGCCGAATTAGTGCAATCAACAGCAAAAGAACTAGTGCAGTCAACAGCCGAATTAGTGCAGTCAACAGTAAAACAGCCAGTTTTTGTTACTAAATAATTCTCTTGCCTAACAGATAATGGTGAGTGGGTAACTCGGAAGTAAGCAATAATTTTCTTTTCCTAGTCTTCAGTCACCATTACTCAATCATTTATTCTAAATATTTCTCTAGGGTGAGTGATTTGCACTATTGGTTTAATTAGTGGGAATTAGTTAGCCTATTCGTTTGTATATAACTTGGTTGACAAATTTGCCTTTTTAACTGTTATTAATAGCAATTGTAAATTCATCAAGACTTCCTGCCGAATTAATTGCGTTAGTAACCATAAGTGGATGTCTCTGTAATCTAAACTTATAACTTCAGTTTTACTGTTATAAGAATCACATTTATTGTCATAACACTTACAGAATTCCATCTTGCTTATAAAATTAAAGCAGTGACAATTACAGGACTTTGGGTTTAACTTTGGCAGCGATCGCTTCAGCTTGCAAAACTAGATCCTAAAAGCAACCTGTATAAAAAAGTAAATTATTACTTAAGCGTAGAAGTCTATTTTATGATAGATTTCTGCGTTTTTTGATTCGCAGCTATCACCAAACCAAGTAACCGCTATGATAGTTGAGGTCTGCTATGCTTTGACTAAACGAAAATAAAAGCATAGTGATCGCTACCATTTGAATGTTAATAACTAATCGCTTTGCAACCAGTTGACTTTACCACTCTCACAGCTGCTTGTAGCGAAATCCGCGCTAACTGGCTACCATCACGCTTAGAACAGGTTTACCAGCGCGATCGCTACACTATTGCTATGGCATTACGCACCCTCAAACAGCGAGATTGGCTAGAGATTTCTTGGCATCCTCAAGCTGCACATATTTGTATTGGCGAGCCACCACCGCGATCGCCAGATACTTTTACCTTTAGTCAACAACTAATACACCAATTGAGTGGTTTGGCATTGGTGGCTATTGAAGCGATCGCCCCTTGGGAGCGGGTTATTGATTTGCAATTTGCCCGTCGTCCCGGAGAAAGCGCCCTGTATCATGTCTATGCAGAAATCATGGGCAAGTATAGTAACGTCATTCTCACCGACGCCAGCAATATAATTATCACCGCAGCCCATCAAGTCAGTCAGCAACAATCTAGTGTCCGTCCCATCCAAACCGGACAACCTTATGAAACACCACCAAAACTGACTGGAACTGTCCCCAGTTTGAGCGAATCCCAACAACGTTGGCAAGAACGGGTAAGTCTAGTGCCAGGAGCAATCAAGCGGCAATTGCTGAAAAGTTATAGTGGCTTGAGTGCAGCCCTACTGGAGTTAATGCTATTAGAAGCAAATATTGCACCAGAAACATCCACTGATAGCTTCAACCCCGACGATTGGCAACGGCTATTTGAGCGCTGGCAAGAATGGCTGCAAGCCTTGGATTCCAGTAAGTTTCAACCAGCTTGGACAAAAGATGGCTACACCGTAATGGGTTGGGGTGGAGTTGAAAACGTCAAAGATATTCAGGAGTTACTTAACCGCTACTACAGTAACCAGATCAATCAACAGCTATTTTCTCAATTACGCCATCAGTTGAGTCAGAAATTGAATAATATTCTGACAAAATTACGGAATAAGGCGCAAACCTTTAAGACGCGCTTGCAGCAATCAGATCAAGCCGATGAGTATCGACAAAAAGCTGATTTATTGATGGCTCACCTGCAAAACTGGGAACCGGGGATGAAGGAAATTATCCTTTCTGATTTTGATACAAGTTTGCCAGTAGCGATCGCTCTCCAGCCAGATAAAAATGCTGTCCAAAATGCCCAAAGTCTTTACAAACAGCACCAAAAGCTCAAACGCGCTCGTTCTGCTGTCGAACCGCTACTGTTGTCAGTGCAGACAGAAATTGAGTATTTAGAACAAGTAGAAGCTGCGATCGCTCAGATAGACACCTACCAAACAGCAGAAGATTTGCGAACTTTAGAAGAAATCCGCGAAGAGTTGATTGGACAAAAGTATCTAGAAGATCCAGAATACCGCAGCCGCAGCGCCAATGAAGTCCCCAGCACCAACTTTCATCGTTACCTTACCCCCAACGGCTTTGAAGTATTAATTGGTCGCAACAATCGCCAGAATGACCAATTGACCTTTCGGGTAGCTGGAGATTATGACTTATGGTTCCACGCTCAAGAAATTCCAGGGAGCCATGTGCTACTACGTCTAGAACCGGGTGCTGTTGCAGAAGAAGCTGATTTGCAATTTGTAGCTAATCTTGCTGCATACTACAGTCGCGCCCGTCAGAGTGATCAAGTGCCAGTAGTTTACACTCAGCTAAAACACGTCTACAAACCCAAAGGAGCAAAACCGGGAATTGCAATTTACAAGCAGGAGAGCATCCTCTGGGGAAAACCACAAATGGTCATCATTGGGCATGGGGCAGAATGAAAAATTACATCTTTCCCCTCTGCTGCCCCTCACCTTCCCCATCTATACCCTACAATTTGCAGAATCATCCTGATAGATAGAGGCTTTTAAGCTTTGTTCATATCTTTTTTTGATGAATATTCAGGAAAAATCTGTGTTGGCTGTTACAATATTGTTAAGAAAAGTTGCCTGTTGCATTTTGGGAACGCGCAATTGGGTTTTAACTCTCTTGAGAAGACAACACAAAAAAACATTTTTCAGACCAGCTGTGGGAGGCTGGTTTTTTTGTATTTAAAGTGCCTATACAATTGATTGAGCCGATACCTTTTTGCGTTATTAGTAATCAATAGAGTGGGGATTGGGGACTAGGGAATAGGGACTAGGCAGACAAGGAAGAGTTTTTCTAATACCCAATCCCCAATCCCCAATCCCCAATACCCAATACCCAATCTCCATAAATGGCTCGTACCCCTACATTAAATTTTGATCGTGGCACATTAATTTTGCATCCACCACCACGCGGCAAAGGTTGGATGGACTATGCTACATGGGATGATAGAGTTCAAAAATTCCGCATTCCAGCAATTAGATACCGATCGCTAGTGGAAGCACTACAAGCGGAAGATGTTAATTTTATTGATGAGGCGAAGAAATTTTATCCTGTAGATTTGGTTCCCAGTCTGGAAATGGAACCCTATCCTCACCAGACTGAGGCGCTAGCGGCTTGGAAACTGGCGGGTAGACAAGGGGTCGTTGTGCTTCCCACAGCGGCGGGAAAGACTTATTTGGCGCAAATGGCGATGCAGTCAACGCCACGCACGACGCTGATTGTAGTGCCAACTTTGGATTTAATGCATCAGTGGTATGCACATTTGGTGGCGGCTTTCCCTGATGCTGAGGTGGGATTGCTGGGGGGTGGTTCACGGGATAGAACAGCTATTCTAGTTGCAACTTACGACAGTGCTGCAATTCACGCCGAAACGTTGGGGAATCAGTATGCGTTGATTGTTTTTGACGAATGTCATCATTTACCGACAGATTTTAATCGGGTGATTGCTGAATATGCGATCGCACCCTATCGACTGGGACTTTCTGCTACACCAGAACGCACTGATGGTAAACACGCTGACTTAAATATCCTCATTGGTGAAGAAGTATATCGCAAACGCGCTGAAGATTTGGCGGGGAAGGCGTTAGCAGAACATGAAATTGTCCAAATTAAGGTAAAGTTATCACAACTTGAGCGGGAAAGATACAACCAGTTAATTCAAACACGCAACGACTTTTTAAAGCAATCTCGGATTTCTTTGGGGAGTCTTCAAGGTTGGCAAATGTTCGTGCAAATGAGTGCTAGATCGCAATCTGGACGGAGAGCTATGTTAGCGCACCGGGAAGCGAAAGATATCGCTTTAGGTACTGATGGGAAATTGCGAATTCTGGTTAATTTATTGGCGGAACATTATCCCGCAAGAATTTTGATTTTCACTGCTGATAATGCGACAGTTTACCGGATTTCTCAAGAGTTGCTAATTCCAGCAATTACTCATCAAACTCCTGTGAAGGAACGGCATGAGATATTAACAAAGTTTCGAGAGGGTAAATATAATACTTTGGTTGCTTCTCATGTATTGAATGAAGGTGTTGATGTGCCGGCGGCTTCTGTAGCGATTATTTTATCCGGAACTGGTTCGGCTAGGGAGTATACTCAGCGGTTGGGGAGGATTTTACGGAAGGGGAATATTGAGAATAAGCAGGCGATTTTATATGAGGTGGTGGCGGAAGATACAAGTGAGGAGGGGACTTCGGCTAGGCGAAGAGGGGAGAGGAATAACGAACCGCAGAGGCACGGAGGACGCAGAGAGGAGGAGGAGAAGAAAGGGAAGTTACAGGTTGTGTATGGGAGTGGGAAGGAAAGGAGTTTGAAGGCTGCGGAACAGTTAGAAATTAATTATTCAACCGGAAGCTCAAAGCTTGTACTGAGCGAAGTCGAAGTATCTAAAAACCAAAATTCAGCAGATGTTACCGACAGATTTACTGATGCATCGCCAAAACGGGGAGGAGATCATTCCGAAGAGACTGAAGATTGATCAGAAAACTTCGGAGTTGGCGATTGAGTTAATTAATTATTTTCAATCAGCGGTGGGGAAGACTCAGGGTGTGCTTGAGCGACAGCTGACTGATTTTGAAGGAGATTCTACAGATTATCGGGTGAAGCGGGGATTAGCTTATATTCTAAAAAGCAGTTTTTGCACTTTTGAGGTGATTAGTCCTCTGGAACCACAAATGTTAAGAGAACGGGTATTTTCGTTGGCTTCAAAGTCTGTTTGTAGTCGGGAATCAACACAAGTTAGTCTTGGTAAAGTTGCTGATGAGTTAACTCAAGAACTTGAACGGGAAGTTTTATTAGAACAGGTTCAAAATGGATTATATGCTGATTTATCTGAAAATAAGATTTTGACTGTTTTTGATGCACCAACAGCGCCAGATTTGTTAAATCGATATAACTTATCTCAGGTGCAAGGTGTATTTTATAAGGCCAGTCAACTGGTGTTAAATGCTCATCGCAATGTTCCAGGTGAATATAAGCTGTTGTTTCGCTATTTGAAGTTGTTTCAATTGATGGCTTATATTGAGGGTGATGCTGACCACGGGTTTACAATTACCATTGACGGGCCGACGAGTTTATTTAATCCTAGTACGCGGTATGGGTTAGCGATCGCTAAACTTATTCCCGCTTTACTTCACGTTACAAAATGGAGTCTTTCGTCCATTCTCCAAAGCCGCGACGCCTATACAAATACTTGGAAAACTGGACGTTTCACCCTTAATTCCGAATGTGGTTTGGTATCCCATTATCCACCAGGTAAGCCCTACGATAGTATGCTCGAAGCATCCTTTGCTGATAAGTGGGATGCGTTGAAAAGCGGCTGGGCATTAGAGCGAGAAGTTGATTTGATCCCAATCCCCGGTAGTGTGATGATTCCTGATTTTCGCTTGGTGCATTCTGATGGACGCACCTTCTTATTAGAAATTGTTGGTTATTGGCGGCCAGAATATTTACAAAAGAAGTTTTCTCAGGTGCGACGGGCTGAACGTGACGACTTAATTTTGGCAATTTCCGAGCGACTTAATTTAGAAAAAGCAGGAGTCAAATTAAATGATGTTCCCGCGAGAATTGTTTGGTTTAAAGATAAGTTATTGCCGAAAGCTGTGTTAGCTGTGATGGATTGATTAAGGAAAAATGAGATGAAAAGTATAGAAACAATTGCCACAGTTACCAAAAATGGTAAAATCACACCGCAATTACCACTGGATATTGTAGAAGGTGAACATCAGATGGTTACGCCAGATGGCAAAGTCGTAAAGATAATCCAGCAGTTCCAATCCAGTAGTGAGGGGCACAGCTTATATATCTATAGCAGTCCTAAATGATTCCTAAACTTCTTTTCTTCTGCTCTTGGCGCTCTTTTCTACGAGACGCTGCGCGTTGGCAAAGCCTCTCGTAGAGAAGGCGGCTTCTCTGCGAGACGCTGCGCGATGGCGGTTCGATAATTTTTACAACTAAAATAGGATCGCTATACCTATCCAAGCTTTCCAAGTTTTACAACATAACTCTCTAACGACCGTCCAATAGCGTTAAGCTAGAAAAAATCTAGTTTAATATTAGTGATGCCTAATATTCAAGAACACGTAAACACTTTCGTTACGAAATTTGTTCCATCTTATAGATTTCTTCGTCTCCAAGAACTCACAATTGATAAAAATAATTCCCTTCAAACAGAAATTAATATTAACTCAATTAAAGTTCTCTGTTGGAATATTGCTAAACAAAACTATAATAAAACTTGGTTAAAAGATTTTTCAACAATAATTGAAACTTACCAACCCAACCTCATATTTTTACAAGAGTTTTCTCTAAAGTTAGAAGCAGATAAATTAGAAAAATGGTTGAAAATGAATTGGACTTTTGCTCCTAATTTTGTAGATATTCATCATCAAAGCTATTCAGGGATTTTCACAGCAGCTACAATCAGTCCAGTTACAAAAAAAGTTCTCACTACTAAACATTATGAGCCAATTGTTAAAACTCCTAAAATTTCTTTAGTTACAGAGTATCTACTATCTGATAAAAACACAACTCTCCTGACAATAAATAGTCATTTGATAAATTTTGTAGATTTAAATAAATTTAAAATACAATTAAATGAATTAGAGCTAGTGTTATCTACACATCGGGGCCCACTAATATTTTCAGGAGATTTCAATACTTGGAGTCAAAAAAGAGCAGTTATCCTCAATCAAGTAACAACTCAATTGGGATTAACGCCAGTAATTTTCGCACCTCATGAAAAGGAGAAAATTAAACGGTTCCTGTTATCACCCCCTTTAGATCATATCTTTTATCGAAATCTCAGTGTGAAGAAAGCCAGTACTAAGGTGCTAGACCAAATTTGTTCATCCGATCATAAGCCATTGCTGGCAGAATTTACTTATATCAATACTCCAAAAAATTAAAATGCTTGTAGATGCTGGTGTTTTAGCTATTTTTAGCACAACTACAGTTGTTGTTCATGTCGTGGGAGTTGCACATGCAGCCCATGCAGTGATGAGTGTGCGTTCTTCCCAAGGGGCAATTGCCTGGAGCATTTCTCTAATTACCTTTCCCTGGCTAGCTATTCCGTTGTATTGGATTTTGGGAAGAACTAAATTTCATGGATATGCTGAAACACTGCGCTCAGTCTATGCACAACACTACAACCTTATTCATCCGATTTATAGTGACCTGATTAAATTTCAGGTTGCGCCACCAGATAATCTAGCCAAGTTGCAACCATTAGCAAAGGCTTTTACAGAAATTCCTTTCACATCAGGTAATGCTGCCGAATTACTGATTGATGGTCAGCAAACCTTTGAAGCGATGCTGAAAAAGATTGCATCGGCGACAAATTATATTTTGTTCCAATTCTATACTGTTAACGATGACCAAGCTGGTAATGAGTTTAAAGAAGCATTGATTGCTAAAGCCAAGGAAGGAATAAACATCTACTTTCTCTATGATGAAATTGGTTCCAAGAAACTATCTCGCCCTTATATCCAGTCTCTAGAACAGCATGGAATTGCTGTAAGTGCATTTAACACCACTCAAGGTCAGGGTAATCGGCTTCAATATAATTTTCGCAATCATCGCAAAATTCTGGTGGTGGATGGAGAAATAGCATTTGTCGGTGGACTGAATATTGGTGACGAATATTTAGGAAAAAATCCTCGCTTGAGTCCTTGGCGTGACACCCACATGATGCTTGAAGGCCCAACTGTGCAAAGCCTACAAAACTCCTTTGTGCGAGATTGGTATTGGGCGACTCGAAAACTTCTCGAAGTTAATTGGCAGGTAAAAATTAATCAGGAAACTAATCAAACTGCATTCATTCTTCCTACAGGCCCCGCAGATACGCTACCAGCTTGTAAGCTTTTTTTCGTCGAACTAATTAATCAAGCTCAAACTCATCTCTGGATTGCTAGTCCATACTTTGTGCCGGACGAGGCAACATTGTCAGCTTTAAAACTGGCAGCAATGCGAGGTGTAGATGTGCGAATTCTCTTACCAAATCGACCTGATCACTTATTTGTTTATTTATGTTCCTTCTCTTACTACACCGAAATGGAAACAATCGGTATCAAGTTGTATCGTTACAAAAATGGGTTTATGCACCAGAAAATTATAGTCATTGATGAGAATATAGCTGGCGTAGGAACTGTTAACTTAGATAGTCGCTCTTTTTCCCTCAACTTTGAAGTTATGGGTTTTGTTACCGAGCCTCGGTTTGTCCAAAGTGTGAAAAAGATGTTAGAGGATGATTTAGCTGTCTGTGTTCCTGTTGATCTTGATGAGTACGATAAAAAACCTTTTTGGTTCAAGTTAGCTGTGAGAGTGGCTCGATTGCTGACTCCTTTACTTTAATCACTAATAATTGCCTCTACCTCTAAATGGGGAAATTTCCATATCTGCTAAAAACCAATACGCTTGGGTTAAGGTTAAAACTCTTTATCAAAGTCAATTTTTTTAACGTAGACGCAAAGCGGCTTCCCGCAGGGTACCGCAGAGGTGCCGAGAACACAGAGAGAAGGAAAAAATGCTTAACTGAACTGTATTGTGCTAAAAACTTCTTTGCAATCCCACTCACCGACCCCAAACACTTCTGCGTTCCCAAAACTGGGCGACTCTTTTTTCCCACTGCTCCCAGTAATCTTTGATGACTGCTGATTCAAACCAAAATACCTCTGCTGGCATTTCTGGAATTGCTATTACCAAGAGAGCGTGCTTTAGCTGAATGCCATAATCTCGATAATACTCGTTAGCTGCTCCTATGTACGCTGTAAGTTGCAGTGGATGTTCATATAAATGCTCAATTGAGCCTTTGGGTTTGTCTGCTGTTTTCCACTCGCAAATACAGGGAATACCTTGATAGCTGGCAATACAATCAACTTTGCCAGAATAGCTCAAATCATGATGAAAAACAGAGCCTTCCACGAGTCTAACTGTGTCGATTTCTTGTAAAACTGGCTTGATACTCTCCCAATAAGGGCGACTCGCTTCGGGACAAACAGGGTTTTGTCCAAGGAGGTAGCGCTCAATTTGTTTGTGTGTTTGGGTTCCCCGCCGACTAGCAGATGTAGTAATGCGGGTAGCTTCTTCTGTACCAACACGCGCTTTCCAGTTTAATAATCTGTCTCTGTCTGCTTGTGATTTAGTGGCATTAAGGATTGTAGTAACGCTGGGAAAGCGATTTCCCTTGGCATCTACATAATATTGTTTACCATTTTCTCTCTTGGATGTGGCATTAATGCGTGGTAGCAGTTGGGTATCAAATTGCATCAGTTGGTGTGTTGAGTTTGAAATTCCCTCAAGAAGGAAAGTGAATAAAACCCTATTCCATTGTAAGGAATAGGGCTGGGGGTAAGGGTTTGTTACTGTGGAAAATGTAACTTTTATCGGTTATTCCTTCAAATCATCCGCCTGTATCTCCTGTGGTTCCAGCAATTTTTTGCGTAGGCGTAGCTCAACCCAGGCATTGCTTAACCTCAAAGTAGTAAAATTCAAGTTCTCAGCCTCAACGTTCAAGCTTTTATCTCGGAGTTACGTGTTAAAAGGTCGAAGTTCCGAGTTAAAAGGTGGAACATCCGAGCTAAAAGGTCGAAATTCCGAGCTAAAAGGTCGAACATCCGAGTAAAAAGGTCGAACATCCGAGTAAAAAGGTCAAACATCCGAGCTAAAAGGTCGAACCTTCGAGTAAAAAGGTCAAAGTTCCAAGTAAAAAGGTCGAAATTCCGAGTTCTGAGATGAAATGATGGTGTTGTGAAGGCGTAGGCGTAGCCCATCGGATACATTGCTCATTTACAATCTATTAAACTCAAGTCCGTAAGTCGGAGATATTGCGTCTGTTGCATTACCCGCCATAGGTTTCTAACCTATGGCTAATAGCTAAAGTCTTCTGAAGAAGACTGAGAAAAGGTTTGAGTCCACTTGAGTGGACTTGGGCTATTAGCGTTGCAATTGATTGCAAGGCGGGATGTGGGGATAATTGCTAAATGTGTGTGATATATTTCCGAAATAGACAGAGCTACATTTGTATCTCTAAGTGCAATTAACTATTTTATAATTATGGAACTTGTAACACTGACGGCGGCTGGAATCGCAACTCTTATTTTCTCAGAAGCCCTCAAAGAAGGAGGAAAAACTTTAGGAAAAGGTGTTTCAGAAAAAGTTGCTCAACTCTTGAATGCTATTCGTGAAAAGTTCCAGGCTGCGGGAACTGAAGGACTACTGACACGAGCGCAAGAAAATCCTATAGAGAAGAATACTTCAAAGTTCCAAGATGAACTGGAAACGCAGATGGAGGAAGATAAAGCCTTTGCCAACCGTTTACAGGAATTAATGACGCAGCTAAAATTAAACGAAACGATTAATCAAATTGTTATCAAGGGAGTTCAGGTAAAAGGTAAGGCTAAATTAGGCAATATAGATTTGGCAGCCACAAGAGACGGTTCAGTGAATCAAGAAGCGGTGGTTGATTCTCAATTTGGCGACGATCTTGACCTTGGTAATGTGAACATAAAAGCCTAAAATCATGAACGATCGCTCTAACTCTGAGAAAATACGGCAGAGTGCGCTTGAAAATGTTCAAGTTGCCGGCAATATGAAAGTTGGGAACATTAACCTGATTACAAATCCGGGAAAAACTCCCAAGGCAAAAGGTTTTCCTGAAAATCTCCCCCTGAGTGGGGTGGTGAAGTTTGTTGGACGTAAAGATGAACTGCAAAACCTTCATCAGATGTTGCAGCAAAATAATCAGGTGGCCATTGCCGCGATCGCTGGCATGGGGGGACTGGGTAAAACAGAATTGGCCTTACAATATGCAATGGCTCACCATGAAACTTACAAGGGTGGAATTTGCTGGTTGCTGGCAAAGGCTGGAGATGTGGGCATTCAAGTTGTGCAGTTTGCCAGAACGCAGCTTGACTTAAACCCACCAGAGGATTTAACAGAAGATTCTAACCAAAAATTACTCGCGCAAGTCCAATATTGCTTTCGGCATTGGCGTGAGGGTGATGTGCTGCTAGTGTTGGATGATGTCAGCGATTACGAGCAAGTCAAGCCTTATTTACCATCGCCATCTTCCCGGTTTAAAGTGCTGATGACTACACGTCAGTACTTTGGAGGCATAGCACAATTATCTTTGGATGTGCTGCAACCAGAAGCGGCGCTGGAGTTATTAAAGTCTTTACTCAAAGAAACACCGGGGCGAATTGAAAAAGAATTAGCTGTAGCAAATCAATTGTGTGAGTGGCTGGGATATTTGCCCTTGGGTTTGGAATTAGTGGGGCGATATCTAGCGCGGAAACGGGATTTGTCTGTAACAGAAATGTTGCGGCGATTAAAAGAAAAACGACTAGATGAGCGTTCCCTCTCTAAGTCGAAGTCAGAAGGTAACATGACAGCACAACGGGGTGTGCTAGCAGCTTTTGAGTTAAGTTGGCAAGAATTAAACGACGATGACAAGCAGCTTGGTTGTTTGCTGAGTTTATTTGCTGCCGCACCTATATCTTGGAAGTTGGTGGAACAGTGTTTACCAGAGGAAGACGAGGGAGATTTAGAGGAAATTAGAGATGATAAGTTGTTGAACTTATATTTACTTCAGCGCAAAGGTGAGGGAATTTACCAACTACATCAGCTGCTAAGGGAGTTTTTTCAATATAAGCTTACAGGTTTAGAGCAGGCAGAGGAATTAAAGCGATCGCTTTGCCGGGTAATGGTAGCAGTTGCTCGATATAATATTCCTAACTCGCTCATCCTTAAGCAAATCACCGCCGTTTCTCCCGTCATTCCTCATATAGCTGAAGTAGCGAATCATCTCATTCAATACCTCAGCGATGATGATTTACTTTGGCCTTTCGTCGGCAACGCTAAATTTTATAATGGTCAAGGTTTATATAACCAAGCTTTACCCTGGTATGAACAATGTTTAGAAGTCACTAAAAAGCGTTTAGGAGAAGAACATCCAGATGTCGCCTTTAGCCTCAACAACCTAGCGAATCTCTACAACTCCCAAAGCAGATACAGCGAAGCCGAACCCCTTTTAATCCAAGCTTTGGCACTCACGCGTCAACTGCTTGGAGATGAACATCCATCTGTCGCCACTAGCCTCAATAACCTAGCGTTACTCTACGACTCCCAAGGCAGATACAGCGAAGCCGAACCCCTTTTAATCCAAGCTTTGGCACTCATGCGTCAACTGTCGGGTGAAGAACATCCATCTGTTGCCACTAGCCTCAACAACCTAGCGAATCTCTACAACTCCCAAGGCAGATACAGCGAAGCCGAACCCCTTTTAATCCAAGCTTTGGCACTCAGGCGTCAACTGCTGAGTGAAGAACATCCAGATGTCGCCCAAAGCCTCAACAACCTAGCAGTACTCTACAACTCCCAAGGCAGATACAGCGAAGCTGAACCCCTTTTAATTCAAGCTTTGGCACTCATGCGTCAGCTGCTGAGTGAAGAACATCCAGATGTCGCCACTAGCCTCAACAACCTAGCGAATCTCTACTACTCCCAAGGCAGATACAGCGAAGCCGAACCCCTTTACATCCAAGCTTTGGCACTCTGGCGCAAGCTGCTGGGACAAGAACATCCAGATGTCGCAAAAAGTCTCAACAACCTAGCGTTACTCTACGACTCCCAAGGCAGATACAGCGAAGCCGAACCCCTTCACATCCAAGCTTTGGCACTCTGGCGCAAGCTGCTGGGAGAAGAACATCCAGATGTCGCACTTAGTCTCAACAACCTAGCGTTACTCTACAACTCCCAAGGCAGATACAGCGAAGCCGAACCCCTTTACATCCAAGCTTTGGCACTCAGGCGTCAACTGCTAGGTGAAGAACATCCAGATGTCGCCCAAAGCCTCAACAACCTAGCCTTACTCTACTACTCCCAAGGCAGATACAGCGAAGCCGAACCCCTTTTAATCCAAGCTTTGGCACTCATGCGTCAGCGGCTGGGTGAAGAACATCCATCTGTTGCCACTAGCCTCAACAACCTAGCGAATCTCTACAACTCCCAAGGCAGATACAGCCAAGCCGAACCCCTTTTCATCCAACTTTTGGATATTTGTGAGCGACAGTTAGGGGTGAATCATCGCGATACTGTTAATGTCCGTAATAGTTTAATATATCTACGCGATCGCCTCCCCTCAAATCCAGAATAAACTACATGGAGCTACAAATTTAGAGGTTTTATGAAAAGCGTACCGTGATAAAACTGAAAAGCGCGATCGCCTAAACTAAAATTCATATTGAACTAAGTAAAAATGCCTGATTATTTACTTAAAATGGCATTTGACTCACTCAAAATGAGCTTTTGCTTTCTTAAAAGCAGCTTTTACTTACTCATTTTGGTGTTTTCCGCAAGTAAAAGCAGCTTTTACTTTCTCAAAAGCAGCTTTTGCTTTCTCATTTTAGTGTTTTCCGCAAGCAAAATGAGCTTTTACTTTCTCAAAAGCAGCTTTTACTTACTCATTTTGGTGTTTTCCGCAAGCAAAATGAGCTTTTACTTTCTCAAACCCCAGTTTGCTTACTCATTTAAGTAATTCACGCATTCATTTTGGTATATCATTGAGCCGAAAGAAAAGCGTAGGCGTAGCCCGTCGTAGACATCGCTCTACAAAAGAAGTGTAAATCTAGAAGCGATCGCCTAGTTTAGAGATGAGCATTACTCAAATAAATCAAATCCCTTTTCGCTTCTCAACTTTCTATCAAAAGTTGCTGTTGAATTACAACCAGAATTTTGAGCAATTACACCAATTAAATAATCAGAAAAATCTGCACTTCCCTGCTGAAATCGCTGTAATGCTTGATAAACTATAGAGCGATTTTCTAACTCAAATACAGAACATTGCAGCATCAAATCTATGGTGTTACTAATTTCTTCTCTACTAAATTGATAAGGGTTCCCGCGCAAAACCCAGACTAATTCACAAAGAACTATATTAGCAACAAAACATTGCTCTCCCCCTTCGATAATTTTAGCAGCTTTTTTCCACTGCTTTTCATCATCTTTTGTCAGGTAACGCACTAAAATATTTGTATCAAGTCCAATCACTTGAACCTTCTTGGATTGCTGCTTCCATTTCTTCTAAAGTTGCGCTTTTCATCCCCGGACGATGTAAAATCCCGGATAAGCTTTGGATAGGAACATTCAAGGGAATCAGTTTGACTGTTCCATTTTCATCAATGACAAAATCAACTTTACTACCTGGATCAAGATTAAGATAATCCCTAATTTCTTGAGGAATAGTTACTTGTCCTTTGCTGGTGATGGTTGCACTAGCCATTACTCAAGTTCCTTAAATAAGTTCCTTCGTTGATTATAATGTCTATTTGCCAATCTAATATTAGAGTTAAAACAGCCGTTGTTAAAATTCTCACTTTTTTTCAGATATTGTCGGAAATATAAACGATATAATTCACACGCAGGAGTACTGCGATCGCCTTCTAAATTAATTAGCCCCATACTCTGTAATTTATATGCCAATGCTGGCTCTAATTTCACATAATTTGTAGTATTAATTACTTCATAAAAAGCATTTCCCAAATCTGGCTGATCTCGTAGTGCTAACACAAACTGCCTTAAATACTCGTGATAAATTCCTGTTTCTGTGGGTGCTTGTTGCAATAGCTGTTCTAAATCCCCTTCTAGTCCCCCTTTACCCACAAGGTGATAAAAAGCCAATCGCACTAAATAAGGATATCCTCCCACCATTGCCATCAAACTCTCGGCATCTTTACCATCTGTCCAATCCAAGCCGTGACGTTGTGCTAAATCCTGCACCTGCTCTTTCGTAAAGGGAGGTAAATTTATTGGCAAACCAATATTAAATGGTAATTGATTCAGTTTTATGGGAACAAGTATTTCAGTTGAGTAAACCAGAACCAGGTGCAGTTTTTGCCAAATTTCTACGCCTTTGGCCCGTTCATGCCAAGTTCGGATCAGTGATAATAATTCTCCAGCAATTTCCTGATATTCAAACACCCAATCCACATCATTCAATACCAACACAAGGGGACTTTCCAGCGCCGAGAGTAAATACTGTTGGAAATAAATAGAGCAACTCACTTTGCTACCCATATCTTCATCCCAATAATCATTGAGTTTTGGTTCTAGCTGTAACTCCCGACAGACATTGGCACAGAACCAGCGCAAAAATTTATCTAAACTGGCAAATACTGCTTTATCTGCTTGCTGAAAGTTCAAGGTTACGGTGCGAAAACCTTGATTGTTAGCGCGTGCAAGCAACCGCAAAATCAGAGAGCTTTTCCCCATCTTCTTGGGCGCTTTGATGCAGATGAGACTCCCAGGTTCAGCCATTTCTGCGTAGGCGAGTTCCTCAATTGGCAAACGAGGGATGTAGAATCGGGAATTAAGGGATACTGGCCCACTAGGAAATTCTAAGGATATAGCCGTAGCTGCTTTGTTGAATTCCTTAACTAACTGCTGATGGACTTTGCTAAGATGGTGATTTTCTAGAGTCTGGCGGAAGTTGGATTGATTTATCGGTTCTTTGCAAAAATCACTCAGTACTTGCCATAAATGAGCAGCAACTTTCCTGACACGTTCTTCACCGTAGTGTGCTTCACTGGCTATATTGGTGTAGGTTTTTCCTTCCCAGGAAGAACGCAATATGATCTCTTGGAGCGTTGTTAAACCGGTTGCTTGACTGGCTTTTAGCAGCAGTACTGCTTCATCTATAGTCATTACTCATCGGCTCTAATTCAGCATGACATTTTCTCACAGCATTATTCTTTGGAACTCAATGTAGCCTACCTTGTGTGGGTAGCAGCTAGTTCTTATACCAATTCTTTGTAAAACTGCACAAAATCAGGCTTGTGACACAGGGGGCTTGAGCAAATTGTTCTATGCAACCTCACAGGTAATCGGTATTACCAAAAAAGCTACAAACCAGGCTTGAGAATTTTTCTGTATCCGGAAATATTTGACGTGACTTAATCATAAAATTTTTTTTACAAAATTTTTCGAGTTTTTAGGTGATTATATGTGATTTGAACTACTTTTTTTAGACATATCTTAGAATGTAGATGCACACAATGTAGCTATTTTTTAGAAAAAATGGCCACGGCGATCGCAACAGCGGTTACATTCGTCTGTTTACCTTTTTCTAAATTCCATCCAAATTGATGATCTGGGCTGATACATCTCTGAGCTAAGTTACAGCCTAATCAACCAAGTAGACGATTTGTCCATAACTGGATCGTCAGGGTGCTAAGACAGCGTAGAGAGAGCTACAGGATATCTTCCTCATCGTACCAGCAGCTATGCATATCGAAGAACCCACTACCCATGAACCGGAAGCTCCACTTTCAGTACAAGATTCCCAGAGTTTCCCAGAATCACAGCCACTGCAAAAAGGACAAAAAGACTTATCTCAAGAAAATTTAGATCCTTGTCAATGCTCACAAGCCGCCTTACAAATGGCATTAATAGCCAATGGCTTGGGATTGTGGGATTGGAATCTGATTACCAATAAAACCTATTATGATCCCCGGTGGAAGCGCATTCTGGGGTATGAACTAGACGAAATCGATCACGACCATAAATCCTTTGAGCAACTTGTGCATCCACAGGATTTACCAAGAATTCATCAGGTATTGCACGATTATCTTGAAGGATGCACATCCGTATTTGAAGTCGAATTCAGAATGTTGACTAAATCCGGCGAGTGGAAGTGGATTCTGGCTTGTGGGAAAGTATTTCAATGGGATGAATTCGGTAAACCAGTGCGGATGGCGGGGACGCACAAGGATATTAGTCAGGATAAGGCGATCGCTACTCAACAATATCAACTATTTGAACAACTCCAAAGAGAAATTGTCCAACGCCAGTCTACCGAAGACCAAGTTAGGGAAAAATCACAGCAGCTAGAAACTACCCTCGAAGAACTCAAATATACCCAAAAGCAGTTATTGCAGAACCAGAAAATGGCTAACCTTGGTCAACTGGTGGCGGATATGGCTAACGAAATTAACAACCCCGTTAGCTTCATCTACGGCAATCTCCATCCTGCGAGTCAATATGCTGAAGACTTAATCAGAGTCATTGAACTTTACCAACATTACTATCCCACACCGACCCCAGTCATTGCCTTACATTTGCAACGCCTCGACCTTGGTTTTGTGAAGACAGACTTTTTGAAATTGCTGTGGTCAATGCGAGCCGGCTCTGAGCGCGTCAAAGAAATTGTTTTCGCCTTGCGGAATTTTTCAACCTCTGACGAAGGTCAAATGAAAAAGGTTGACCTGCATGAAGGACTTGATAGTGTTCTGAGGATTTTGCAACATCGTCTGAAAGAACAGCCTGATAGACTAAGGATTGAAGTCATTAAAAACTTTGGGGAATTGCCCTTAATCGAGTGTTATCCTGGTGATCTAAATCAGGTATTCATGAACATCTTGACTAACGCCATTGATGCCTTAGAAGAAAGGATAAAACATGATTATTCCTTTACTCCCACTCTTTTTATTCATACAGAAATTATTAGCAATCATTTATCATTAGTAAATAGTAATGAACTTTGGGTAAATGACAAACTACTAGGAAAAAAACACAAAGTTATCATTCGCATTTCTGATAATGGTAAAGGCATACTTCCCCATATCCAAAGACAGATATTTGAACCATTTTTTACCACCAAACCAGTCGGTCAAGGGAAGGGACTGGGACTATCAATTAGTCGGGAAATTATAGTTGAAAAACATCAAGGTAAACTTAAGTGTAATTCTCAATTAGGTCAAGGCACAGAGTTGGTCATTGAGATGAATACAACAGCAAGACACTATGCCGCTATTAGAAAACACGCCAGCTTTTAACTAATTAACCTTGGGCACGAGGTATTAATTTTTGCAAGCTGATGCATTAACAAGGCGGCTGTCGTATTCACAATGCAAGTCAATACATTAACAATACCTGAGTTCGATAAATTTGGTCTTGTCTTTTTCCCACTTAAATTACAGCACAAGCCATCAGTATACTTTTTGCCATAATCACCGCATAAGCATAGCCCGCCATAGGCATCGCACTAATTATCGGTGTATACTGCTGCAATGGTTGATCCGATGAAAAACGCTTCAGCCATTGGTGAGCGTAGATAATGATTAAGTTTCTTTCATATCAGTCTAATTGGTTGATCACCGTTAGGGATACACTGGATAAAATATCTTTTTTTCACACATCCTCTTAGAAAAACCCTAACCATATCTAAAACTGACATTTAAAACAGAAGATGGTAGACCATCAATGTCAGAATACTGAATCATAGGATGGGAAAATGAAAGTGAGTAATGCCCACCTCCAAACTAGGTGGGCCATTCACCTAAGACAGATAAACACCAAATTTTATCAGTCAAAATCTATGACTTCGACTGTTTCCTCTCAAACTCGAAAGCCACCCACTCAAGCAATAGGAGCCAAAATTTTCCACTCCTGTAACATCATTAGTCTGTTTATCATGCTCACCAGTGGACTACAAATTTACAACGCCAACCCTGTTTTTGGTGGACGTGCAGGTTTGCACATTCCTCCGATATTTACTTTAGGAGGTTGGCTTGCAGGAGGAAGACACTGGCATTTTGCAGCAATGTGGTTATTCTCGCTGAATCTCTTGTGGTATGGAATTTACGTTTTAATTACCCGACGGTGGCGACATCGGTTTGTAGGTGCCAATGACTTCAAAGCATTACAAAAAAGTAAAAATTTCCAACGCCTAATTTATGCTTGGCATCGGATTGCCTATACAGCAATTATTCCTATCTTGCTGCTGGCGTTATTTACAGGAATAGGAATGTATAAACCTGCTCAATTTCCCTGGATTGTGGATCTGTTTGGCAGTTGGCAAGCATTGCGAATTGTCCACTTTAGCTCAGTACCGATGGTTATTCTATTTGGAGTGATTCACTATCTATTAGGACGTAAGGCTGGAGGCACTCAACTAACAGAATCGATGTTTTTGTAAACGAACTATAGAAAGTGAGATGCAAAGACACAAAGACTAATAACTAAATAACTCTTTTTTTTTACAAAAAATATGAACTTTTTTGATAAATTGAATCGTAATATCTTGCAAAATCAAAGCTTACTGTTTGTAGGACTTGATCCAAATCCAGAGATGATGCCTGTACATTATGAATCTGAAGAACTCATCACTGGTTTGGAGAAGTGGTTACAATTCATTATTGCTGAAACTTCTGATTTCGTTTGTGCCTATAAACCGACACTTGGCTTTTACGAAGCATTAGGTATTCCCGGTTTAGAACTGTTGTACAAAACTTTAGCAGCTATTCCTGCCCATATCCCAGTTATTTTAGATGCCAAACACAGTGACTTAAATACTAGTACCATTTTTGCCCGAACTGTGTTTACAGAATGGCAGGTAGATGCAATTACTCTCAGTCCCTATACAGGACAAGATCATGTAGCACCTTTTTTGGTATATCCTGATAAAGCTGTGTTTATTTTATGCTGTACTTCTAATCCAAGCGCAGAAGCTATACAGCAATATCCTACAAACGAATCACCCCTTTATTTACAGGTGGTAAAAGAATCAAAAGCCTGGGGAACTCCAGAACAATTGGGTTTGGAAGTGGGAACTACAAAACCTGAAGTTTTAGCACTTATTCGAGCAATTGCGCCGGAACGAATTATTATGGCGCGTAGCATCTGGGCGGAGGGACTAAACCTGAAGCAAATTTTAGAAGCGGGCTTGAATACTAATGGTGATGGTTTGCTAATTCCTGTTCCTCAAGATATGTTGGGAAAACCAAAATTATCTCAGGAAATCCAGTCTTTACGCGCAGAAATTAATCAAATAAAAACTGAAATTATTTATGAAAATTCCACATGTTCTGTGTGGTTCCCTGATGTTTGTTTGCTAAATCAGCATCCCCAACAAGATTTGATTTTACAACTTTATGATATTGACTGCATTATGTTTGGCAGCTTTGTCCAAGCATCAGGAGCTATATTTCCTTATTACATTGACTTACGCAAAATTATTTCTAATCCCCAAGTTTTTAATCAAGTTATCACTGCCTATGAAGATATTTTGAAGAACCTAAATTTTGATAGATTAGCAGGTATTCCCTATGGTTCTTTACCTACTGCTACTGGTTTATCTTTGCGTCTTAATTGTCCGATGATTTTCCCCCGTAAAGAGGTGAAGGCCCACGGAACTCGGAGAGTAATTGAGGGTAACTTTCATCCTGGTGAAACAGTTGTGGTGGTTGACGATATTCTCATTAGCGGCAAAAGTGTTATGGAAGGGGCAGGAAAGTTGGAATCAGCAGGATTGAATGTTAATGATATTGTGGTATTTATCGACCATGAACAGGGTGTGAAAGATAGGTTACAGCAAAATGGTTATTGTAGTCATGCGGTTTTAACTATTTCGGAAATTACTAATACTCTGTATCAAGCAGGGCGGATAAATGAGGAGCAATTTTTAGCTTTTGCTGAAATTTAGTCCTCAAATAACCGAAAATTGGGAATGGGGAAAGATTTTTCTCATCTATTTCCCCTTGAGCATATTTAATTCTCAGCTTCAATCTAGTAACTAGAATAATTTTGATTTTTAAATTGATGATGAATTTTTCACTCAATCAACTAGTTAAATGGTTAATTTTGACACTGCTATTTCCTCTAGTCTTTCTCAATGGTTGGCTAGCATTTTTGCTTGTTAAAAATTTTCAACCTGTCGTCACAATTCTTATTTTAGCTACTTTGCTTGCATTCGTTTTAAACTATCCTGTTTCGGTTCTCCAACAGCGGGGAGTTAAACGCAGCTATGCAGTAGCATTAGTTTTTATATTAGCATTGTTAATTGTCGTTGCTCTGGGTATCACTTTGGTTCCCATTGTTTTAGATCAATTTCATGAGATGGTTAAAGTCCTTCCCCAATGGATTGATTCTAGCGAAGAAAAACTTCAGATTGTAAATGATTGGTTTTCTAGGCACAAATTAAATGTGAATTTAAGTCAGTTATTAACACAAATAACTAACAAATTGCCTAATGAATTAGAGTTTTTCTCAGATAAACTTTTAAGCATTATTATAGATACTATCGATAGTGTTTCTGAGTCATTAATCACAGTAGTCGTGACTTTTTATCTGTTGTTAGATGGGCCAAGAATTTGGCAGGGAATATTTAAGAAGTTACCTGGGAATTTTGCCCAGGAGATAAGCCAGTCTATTCAGCAAAACTTCCAAAATTACTTGATTGGTCAGGGAACTTTAGCTTTGCTGATGGGAGTTTCAATAACATTATTATTTTTAAGTTTTCAAGTCCAGTTTGGTTTACTCTTTGGTTTGGGAGTTGGGGTTTTGAGCTTAATTCCCTTTGGCGATGTCATTAGTCTGATTGGAATAACTTTCATAATAGCTACACACGACTTTTGGCTAGCAGTGAAGATTGCTGCGGTAGCTGTTGTGATTGATCAGTTAATTGATCAGGCGATCGCACCCCGTCTTTTAGGTAAATTCACTGGTATTAGACCAGTATGGGTGTTAATTGCTTTGCTTGTAGGAACCAATGTTGGTGGAGTTTTGGGTTTGCTAATCGCGGTACCTGTAGCTGGTCTTATCAAAGATGTAGCAGATGGTTTTTCTAAATCTGGTGATTCTGAGGATGTAGTTAAGAGTGAATTAGCATCAGAATTGTTAACAGAGGAGTCAGCATCGTGATTAATTTGTAAGGGGGTAATGAGATGAGTAATTCAGAATTACAATCTCCTGTAGAATTGCCCGACTTATAGATAATAAGTATAAAAATAAAATTTTCAAGCTACAGTAGTAGCCACTGAACTGATTATTTTTAGTAGCAAATGGTGACAACGAAACTTAGCAGGGTATTGCTTATTTGATGGAACTATGCGGTTGTGCTCCGAAGTTTTGTGGTCACGGTTTGGAAAGTCTGGATGATGACTTAGTGTACAGGGTACTTTGGCTTCAATGTTGCTAAAAGCCTTGCTAGGATCGCCGGAAAAAAGATAACCAAGCATTCCTCCCTCGCTAGACAAGGGGGCATATCGACAAGTTATAAAATTTTCGTTTATCTCTTTTATATATTTAGCCACAGCCCCATCTGAACTCAACACTTTTGCTTCTAAAGGCCAAATAATCCTCTCATTAGCCCTGAGAATGAATGCAATATCATACTGTGGTGGTTGCGCTTGTGCTGATTGACTACTTTCCAATTCATAGACTTCATGTTGAACATCAAATAGCTCATCTCCGGTCATAACTCTACGAATTCTTCGCTCAAGAGATTGAGTGATACTTCTTTCTAACTGCTCCTCTGCTTCGTTGCAGTTAATTTGTGATAAAATTTCCTCTACCAGCAGATCATATCCTTTCCAGACAAAATTTATGAGAATTGTTATGGTGTCAGGATTCCATTCTTTAGCCAATCTAACAAAGTCATCTGTATTTTTCCACCTCTGTTCTAGAATAGTTCTACCTCTTCTACCCACTGTATGACTCCTGTGTAACCTCAGATTCCTTGTCAAAGTTTGAACGCCACATGATAATATCTGCGGCAACTTCGTCAGCATCCCTTAAAGCCATAGAGCGAGTCCAGTAACGAATTTTGTCAGGTTTTATCAAATAAATAGTGGGGACTTTTAACCCATTCAATTGCATGGAATCATAAACCCTCGCAACACGCTGATAAAAGATTCCACCATCTTCTGTAGCCCCTCTATCCAAGCACAACTGATTCAAATTTTCCAATTGTTCCAGTAAATTAGGAGAATCAATAGCCTCTATATGCACTCCTTGATAGTCTGGTCTATTAAGATGAATTGCAACTAAGCGGACCGGAAGACGAGTGCTAGTTTGCTCCTGAAATATGGTGGCGCAAACTTGTTTATCTTTTCCAAATCCTGCTTTGAGAACTCGCAAAAAATACTCACAATATGCCTTAAGTTCTGGTTCAATATTATTTTGCGACTGACGATTATCTTGACGACGAGTTCTTTGCCGTCCAGGAGAAGAACTGTCTCCTTTAAAATCTGGCAGGGTGTAACTAAATATATCTTCAATCAGTACCCATTCACTATCTTTAAAGCAAAATGCTTCACAAATGTATTTATCTATATCGTCAATTTTTTGAATATTTTCAAAAATTACTGGATTAATTTCTGGAATTGGTACACGCAGTAAATCTTCTACATTTACTTTGTGTATATAAGAAGCAAAGCTACCACTTGAAAGCAACAGATAATAAACTGCTAGCTTACTGTTGTAACTTAAGCAGGCAGCTTTTAGAACAGAAATATTTTCTTCATCAACATGAACACTGATATAACTGCCGGAACAAATAATACCTTCATTTGCTTGCTCATCTAATTCAATAATAGCTGTTTGAAAGCGCCCGCTAGCCGATTGCCAACTCTGCTTCAGAATCATTTGTGGAACATTAAAGGCAGAAAAATCTGTTGAAGCTGCTGAGTCAGTATATGGATCATCATTAGCAGGAAGTTTTCTAGCTTTTAGAAAAAGAAACGTGCCTGCTGGAAATCTACTAGATTTTAAGATTCGCCTATTAAGAATAATTTCCTGTAACTTTCCTCTATTACCCCGTATAATCCCTTGGCGTGTCACAGCAACACCACAAAGCTTTAGTGTTTCGATACTATTTTGTTTCTGCAATCGGCGAACTAGCGCAATATCACGTCTTCCTCCCCACATTAATGATGTCCATACTAAAGGATCTAGTATTGCTTCATATGGATAAATTGTATTGATATCATGTGGTTCTATGAGTATGTGATAATCGTCCTCATTAGTTAGGGCTGGTTTGGGGCAGATATATATCAAAGGCTCACCATCAGGAGGCATCACTGACATTGTAATGATGCAAGCCGGAGAGATAGCATTTTTGAATAGTCCAAAACGCAATGCAGATAAGTTAACTATTTCCTCAATTTTGAATTCTGAAAAAAGCTTTTCTCGAAATTCTTGAGCTGTACCTACCTGATTAAATATCAAAGCAAGAGCAGGTTGCATCATTGCAATTTTTCCACTTGGTTTAGTCAGGTCAGCAGCTTTCGCCAAAAACAAAAGACCAATATTGTTGTAAGTACTCTCCCATTTATTTACTTTTGCCCATAATTTGGCAAGTGAGGTCATGCTATTCTTACCCCACGGTGCATTACCAACAACTAAATCATATTTAACTACGTCTGAATTGGTACGAAAATATTCTTTATCTTCTTGAAAAAAATCAGCATTTATTAATTGATGTTCACGTAATCTTGGAAAGCGAAACTCATTTTCCCAATAGTACAGAGGTTCAATCTTATCAAGCATAGTTAAATACAGGCTGAAAGATGCTACTCTAACTGCTTGAGAATCTACATCAACACCAAACAAATTGTTTTCAAGTAAAGACCTCAAATCGCTGGGCTGAATTTTTCTATTCGGATAAGCTTGTTCCCATCGATAAATTAAACGCTGAAATGCTTTAACAAGAAAAATTCCTGAGCCACAGGCAGGATCAAGAATCTTGATATTCCATTCTTGACTATTCCACGAGAGAACACCATCAAGGATGAAATCAACTATGTGTTCTGGGGTGTAATGAATTCCTGTACCAGATTCTTTACTAACAAATTCTTCATAGATACTGCTAATAAAATCAAGAGGTATAACGTCAAAGCGATAGTATGGCCATAGGCATCTCTGCCCTCTTTCCATTTCCAAGTCACCACGGACGAACTCTGCAAGTAAATTGAGATGCGGTTGTGTAACTTTCGCTTCTTCGATTTGCCATTCAGCGTCACGTTCTTCCTCTGTGGCTCCTTTACCTGGGAATAAATCACCATTGAACTTGCCGTTGAGCCAGCGGAAAAATTGATAAGTATCTCTATGATTTATTAATATTTCAGGTAAAGTAGAGTATTTAGCTGATAATTCTCCCATTCTATACAAATTAGCCAGAAATTTTGCATCTAGAGCCGGATTACCCTGAGAATCTTTTCTATCGAAAAGAAATTGAATAAAAATAATTCTTGCTAATAAATCATGAATAGTATCGTAATCAAGTTCAAGTGCATTGAGTTGCTGCCGAACGCTTTTAAGGTTGCTAAGTAGCATTTGATCAGCAGCCTGACTTCGTTGAAACCGTTGGCTATATTCTTGAAAAAACTGACCAGTCACTAAATCAGCCCAGTGTAGGCGCAAAGTTTCAGCAGCTTGTTCTGAAAGAGAAGACTGACTGAAAGATTCAAGCTCTCTCCGGGAAACTTCAACGACTGGATGAATGCTCTCAGATTCATTTGGTGGTTTTTCGTAACATGTCCAAATTCTTAATCGGTTAGGTTCTGTTGTAATTAATGATGGAGTACGAGAGAAGCTCCATGCGAGTTTATAAGTTTCTCTAAGAGTAGCCTCTGACACTTCCATCTCGAAATTACACACAAGGGCAATGGGCGCTTCAGTTGAGTCACCTTCAGGATTTGCTGCCAGAACTCCTATTTGCACACCATGGCCATCCGGAAGTTTGCTTATAGTCCTTCCCAGTTTTTCTCTAGCCATCCGTGCATAAATACTCGGGCCAGCACCAAGTGGCTCCAATATTTGTGTTGGAGTCGGCCAGTGAAGCTTCTCATGTGCTAGTTCAAGTAGTCCAGACTGTGGCATTCTATTCTTTAAGCTGCATTAGAGTATGATTTCATATTTTAACCATCACATTGTGATGAATTGATTCATCTTATTCAACAGTACAAACGTATTAGTCATGGCTGCAACAATACTAAGTGCAGTTTCAAAAATTTTGACGAGGGTAATCACCTGCATCAAAAAAAACACGCTCATACACAAAAAACCCCCGGTATTTCTACCAGGGGTGAAAGATATAATACCATATCACTTTATGTTTGTCGGAGATGCCCCTACTTGCGCCTCTACTTAGATAAGAGGCTGAAGTGTTTCTCAAATATTACAACAAAAAATGATCAGGTATAAAATTAGCCAACATTTGCCAAGAGCAATTCTCGTTTTTCTGATTTTTGTACTCTCACCTGAGAGTCATCATCAACATCGATAATCGCTGTGTCTCCATCCGTAATTTGACCAGACAGCAGTGCTTCGGCGAGAGAATCTTCTAAAAGGCGCATAATTGCCCGACGTAATGGCCTAGCGCCATAGCTGGGGTTATAGCCTTCTTGTACTACAAGCTCTTTGAAGCGATCGCTAACTTCTAAGATAATTCCCTTTTCTGTCAAGCGCTTAGAAACTTCACGAAGCATAATCTCAGCGATTTGCTTAACTTCATCCCTAGAAAGCTGGGTGAAGACGATAATTTCATCGAGACGGTTAAGGAACTCAGGACGGAAGTAAGCTTTCAATTCTTCATTTACCAGGGTGCGGATGCGGTTATAACTAGCATCAGCTTGAGTGTCGAAGTCAAAGCCTAAACCACTACCACCTTTTTCAATCACCTTGGAACCGATGTTGGAAGTCAAAATGATCAGCGTATTCTTGAAGTCAACTTTCCGACCTTTAGCATCGGTAAGATGACCGTCATCCAAGATTTGCAGCAGCATATTGAATATATCGGGGTGAGCTTTTTCGATTTCGTCGAATAGCAACACTGTGTAAGGTTTCCGCCGCACGGCTTCTGTCAGTTGGCCGCCTTCGTCGTATCCCACATAACCAGGAGGCGAACCAATTAGCTTGGCGACGGTGTGGCTTTCCATGTATTCGGACATATCTAGGCGAATCATCGAGTCTTCCGCACCGAAGAAGTAGGCAGCTAGTGCCTTCGCCAATTCTGTTTTACCTACTCCAGTCGGGCCAGAGAAGATAAAGCTAGCAATGGGACGATTGGGATTTTTTAAGCCGACACGGGCGCGACGGATACCGCGAGATACAGCCGAAACTGCTTGCTCTTGACCGATGAGCCGTTGATGCAGAGTGTCTTCTAGGTGCAGCAGCAACTCTGACTCAGATTCAGTTAGCTTGTTGACTGGTACGCCAGTCCAAGAGGCAACGATTTGGGCGATGTCTTCTTCGTCAACGACGGTGGAGTTGACAGGTTGATCGTTTTGTGTAAATGTTGCTTGCAGTTGTTCTGCCAGTTCTAACTCTTGGTCACGCAGGTTTCCAGCTTTGTCAAAATCTTGGACTCTGACTGCTGCTTCTTTAGCTTTGGTAACGCCAGCGAGTTCGCGTTTCAGTTCTTTATTCGGAGAACTCTGAGAGTTCCGCAGACGAACGCGAGAACCGGCTTCATCAATTAAGTCTATTGCCTTGTCAGGCAAGAAGCGATCGCTAATATAGCGGTCTGATAATTGTGCTGCTGCTACAAGTGCCGCATCTAAAATTGTGACTTTGTGGTGCTGTTCGTAAGCGCCGCGCAAGCCGTAGAGAATTTGTATGGTTTCCTCTACTGAGGGTTCCCCGACCATAATCGGTTGAAAACGACGCTCTAGAGCGGCATCGCGCTCGATATGCTTACGATACTCATCAAGGGTAGTTGCGCCGATGCACTGGAGTTCGCCCCGTGCTAAGGCAGGTTTGAGGATGTTAGCTGCATCCAAGCCACCTTCTGTACCACCAGCGCCAACCAAGGTGTGAATTTCGTCAATCACCAAGATGATGTTGCCTACAGTGCGGACTTCTTCCACGACTTTTTTGATGCGTTCTTCAAAATCGCCCCGGAAACGAGTTCCAGCTACCAATGACCCCATATCGAGGCTGATAACTTGCTTGTCCTGTAAGGTTTCGGGAACATCCTGGTTGATAATCCGTTGAGCTAGACCTTCTGCGATGGCAGTTTTACCAACTCCTGGTTCTCCAATCAACACTGGGTTATTCTTAGTGCGGCGACCGAGAATTTGGATCGCCCGCTCAATTTCCTTCTCGCGCCCAACTACGGGGTCGAGTTTGCCTTCTTGCGCTAGTTTGGTCAAATTTCTACCAAACTCTTCCATCGTTAGCGGTTGGGTGCGCTTTTGATTACCACCACCAGCGAAAGCCGGTGCATTTTCACCCAAACGGCGAACTATGGCACTGCGGACACTCTTGAAGTCAACCCCTAGATTTTGCAGAACTTTGGCGGCGACACCTTCACCAGCCTCGGTCAATCCTAAGAGTAAGTGTTCAGTGTTAATGTAATTCTGTCCCAGACTATGAGCTTCTTTAAACGATTGCTCAAACAGGCTTTTCACCTTGGGGGTAAAAGGAATTTCTGGTGGTACAAAGCCAGAACCCCTACCAATAATTTTTTCTACCTCGCGACGTGCGTCTTTGAGGGTAACGCCTAACTCGGCCAGCACTTTAGCAGCAACCCCAGTTCCTTCTCCCATCAAACCCAGGAGAATTTGTTCAGTTCCTACGAAATTGTGTCCCAGGCGACGTGCTTCCTCCTGAGCTAACATAATTACTCTAATGGCTTCGGAAGTGAAGTGTTCAAACATAATGGGTTATTGCTCCCTCGCTGCTTGGACTTTGGGTGAGATAAAATTCACCCTCATCTAAAGTTTTTTGTATTTTCTTAAGGACTAATGTAACTTTATTTAAAGTTAAGTGGCAGTGGTGAGAGCCGTAAGACCTCAGGTGTAGTTGCCGTCTGTAACAGTTTTGAGTGCTGAGTAGAGTAGTTAGGAAGTGAGTAGTCGTATATTTAACAATTAAACTTTCTGTGTTTAGTGATTTACCTTTGCCTACTATACTCCTCTGCTCTGGGCTAAACTAAAATTCAGGAGTTTAGCACGGGCTAAACCGTAGCTACCGCTAACGACACTTAGAACTCATCATGACTGAAGCAACGGGAGGTAAAGACCAACAACATCCTCTTTATAACCGCGATCGCCCTCTTATTGATATCTTACTCGCTCAACAGGCCACAGACTATAACTTAGCAGAATTAGCTAGACTGCAAATGCGTTATCAAGGGTTTCCAGGGGCGAGAGATATCCAAAAAGACTTAGATAAAGTCTTGCAGCAGTGGGGTTTGAGCGAAGCCGAGCTTTTTGAGAAAACTCGCAAAATTCACGATTTGGGGGGAATTTACAAAAGTCGCGGTAAAAAGGACGAGCAAGATTGGAATTAGAGCATTGGGCACTTGTACTGAGCATCTCGACTTGCTTCTCTTCGAGAGGCTGCGCCAACGACTGCGCCTTTCCAAGAGTTGTATTGGGCATTAGTTATTCCCTCGCACTCCTAACTCCAAACTCCTGTACAGACACGATTAATCGCTAAGTACAGACGCGATTAATCGCGTCTCTAACTTGCCACTGGAATGGCGATAGCTAATTCTGTGCCTTTGCCTAATTCCGATGTCACTGTGAGTTGTCCACCATGTTTTTCTTCCACAATCTGGCGGGAAATCGTTAATCCCAAACCTGTACCTTTCCCTACTCCCTTGGTAGTGAATAAGTAACCAAACAATTTTTGCTTGACATTTTCGGACATTCCCATGCCATTGTCTTGAATTCGGATCAAGACATGATGGCGATCTTCGGATAGTCTGGTAACAATTGTGATGCGATTGGGATTGTCTGTGATTTGTTGTAAACTACGCTCCTTGTTAGATTCTTCCAAAGCATCAATGGCGTTGGCGATGAGATTCATAAACACTTGGTTGAGTTGTCCAGGGAAGCATTCTAATTGAGGTATTTCCCCGTAATCTTTGACTACTTCAATGGCAGGATGATGCTCATGGGCTTTTAATCGGTGCTTCAGGATGAGTAATGTACTTTCAATACCATCATGAATATTAAAAGGAACTTTGCGATCGCTGTCTCCCCTGGAGAAGGTGCGGAGACTGGCGCTAATACCACGGATGCGATCGCTACCTTCTTTCAGAGAAGAGATGAGTTTAGGCAAGTCTTGTTGCAGGTATTCTAAATCGATTGTGGCGATCGCTTCTTCAATTGCTGCTCCTGGATCAGGAAAGGTTTGCCGATAAAGGTTGATTAGTGCGAACAAGTCGTGAATGTAGTCTTGAGCAGGTTTCAGATTGCCTGCAATAAAGTTAATCGGGTTATTAATCTCGTGGGCAATAGCTGTAACGAGATTACCCAGTGCTGACATTTTTTCATTTTGCATCAGACTGTATTGTGTCTGTTGCAGGTCGTGCAATGCTTGAGTTAACTGTGCTGTTTGTTGTTCTATGGTGATTAAATCGCGGTATGACCTTAAAGCTGCGATCGCACTTGTAATTAACTTTTGGCGAGTCAGTTCCACCTTCAGCTTATAATCATTTATGTCATAATTCAAAATCACTGATTCTTCAGGCGCATCTCCTGGTTGTCCTGTGCGTAAAATCACCCGCACAATCTGATTTTTCAACTCTTCCCGAATATACTTAACCACCCTTAACCCAGCATCATTAGTTTCCATCACCACATCTAATAAAATAAACGCGGTATCTGGGTGAACTGCAATCAGCTTTTTGGCTTCTGTTCCCGAAAAAGCCGAGAGAAAAGTTAAAGGTTTGCCCTCAAAGGTAAAACTTCTCAAAGCCAACTTGGTTGCTTGGTGGACTTCAACATCATCATCCACAATCATCATTTTCCAAGCTTCAGAAGTGTCTTGTCCCTGACTCTCTACCTCCAACAGAGTTAAATGAGTTTTATCACTTATCTGCTCTTGTTCATCTTCAAACACGAAGACTTCATCATCTATCGGTGAGAGAGATATATGGGGATCGTTAAGCATTGTCAACCAACTTTGTTAAAAAGAACCAGAAAACTTAATAGTTCGTAGACAGAGGTAGTGTCACTATAAATAGGGTTCCCTTTTCTACTGCGCTGTTAACATTAATAGTCCCTTGTAGCTTTTGAGTGACCAAGTTGTAGACAATGTGCAGACCTAAACCACTGCCTCCCTGCTGTCTAGCGGTGGTAAAAAAAGGCTCAAAAATTTTGTTTAAGTTTTCTGGCGGAATGCCGCAACCATCGTCGCTATATTGAATCACAACGCTTTGGCGTAGCCCGTCGTAGACATCGCCTTGTTGTTTCACCTCAATACGCAACTGCCCTGATTCGTGAGGTTGATAGGCATGATTCAAGGAATTCATGACTAAGTTGGTGAGAATTTGTGCCAAAGCCCCAGGATAGCTGTCAATGGTTACAGTTTCATGGCCTGTCACAGTCAGGGTATGGGAAGCTTGTTTGAGTTTGGGAGTTAAGCTGGAGACAATTTCTTCCAAATACTGCTTGACTACAAATGTCCGCTGTTCCAAACTAGTCTGATCCACAGCTACTTGCTTGAAGCTTTGCACCAATTCGCCGGCACGATTGAGGTTGCTAAGAATCAACTCAGTACTTTCTCTGGCAATTTCCAAATAGTTGTTTAAAACTGAACGCTTTAATTGCCCTTGTTCGATAGCTGTAATAAACGAACGGGTTTCGTCAGCCAGGGTAGAGGCGACGGTGATACTAGTGCCGACAGGAGTATTGATTTCATGGGCTACTCCAGCCACAAGACCACCCAAAGCCGCCATTTTCTCAGATTCCACAAGTTGCTTCTGGGTAGTTTTAAGGTCTTCCAGGGTTTGAGACAATTGTTGAGTTCGTTCTGCTACCTTTTGTTCTAAAGTATTGTAGAGGGTAGCATTTTCAATAGAGATAGCAGCTTGGGAGGAAAGCAGATTTAAAACTTCCATCCGCTCTGCGGTAAAGGCTCCAGTTGTGAGATTATTTTCCAAATAGACAATCCCGATCAATTTGCCTTGATTGAGCAGGGGAAAACACAAAATAGATTTGGGTTGCTGTTGATGAATGTAAAAATCACGAGTGAAGTTGCCTTCATTAGCAGCATCGTGTAATACAACACTATCTTTAGTACGAATAACATAATCAACAATGGCATTAGACACCACTGGTTCACTGAGGGTTTCGATGGCGTAGCCCGTCGTAGACATTGCTTCCCTAACTTTAACCGCATCTGAGTCAATTGTTCCCGATGCTTCAATCTGCCATTCTCCCTGTTGGTTGAGAAATAAATAACCCTTTTCTGCCCCAGCATTTTCGATGACGATTGTCATTAGTTTGGTCAGTAAAATATCGAGTTTAATTTCTCGCCCCAGAACGTGAGACGCTTTGAGGAAGCTGTTTAAGTCTAAAGAATTTGATCGGGTGCTACTGGTGGAGATGGTTTTAGAGGTTGGAAATTGAGAGTTTATTTCGGCTTGGGTAAAAAATTGCGGATAGCATTTTTCTAAATGTTCTACTTTTGCTTTAGCTCCCCAGCGAGTGTAGGTATAATAGGCGTTGAGCAGATAGTCTTGAGCAATTCTGTCTTTACCCCATTGGAGATAAAACCTGCCAGCGAGTTCATTGGCAAGGGCTTGTTCGTTGAGATATTCATGAACTGTAGCGTTAGCGATCGCGCGATCGTACATCTCAATTGCCTCTGCTTTTTGCCTTAAGACGCGATGCCGTTCAGCTTCCACTAAATAAAATTTGTGCAATAAATTCATCGGAGCGTGGTGTGCCCATTTCTGCATTTGGGCTTGATTGACTGTTACTTTTTCTAATAAACCTGCTTGTGCTAATGGGAGAGCATCAGAATATAAAGCTAAGGCCGTCAGAGAATCGTAGAAATTGAAAAGTGGTACGATTATGGTTCCGACTACTCCATTTAGATACTTTTCTAACTCTTGGGCATTGGCTGCGGCTTGCGGGAAATCTTGGAAAAGATAACAGAGAACTAGCTTCGAGCAATATAAATGTGCCAGACCGGTGCGATCGCTAGCTTGCTCATGCCAGGGTAGCATTCGCTCCTCCCGATAAGCTGGCCCACTTAAAAGACAAGTATTTTTAGTTGCCCCTAGCAGATTTAAGGTTAATTGCCAATGAATAGCTAGATACTCAAGAGCCATTTTGTTTTGGACTTGACCGAAGGTATGATGGTAGCTAGCAATTTGCCGTTCAACTTCTACCAGGTTTTCTCCACACCCCCAGGAATGCACGCTATCATAAACAGCACAAAGACCGGAAAATTGTATATCTCCTCGGTCTCGACCAATTTGATAGGCTTCTTTCAAGGACTTGATGGTTTTCTGGACTGGTTCTTTCCAATGGCAGATACTAACATTAAAAACAAAGTTGATATGACATTCGAGATATTGAGCATCGTAAAGCTCTAACAGGCTCAAAGCAAGTTGACCAAATTGATAGCCCAATGAAATCTCTGCCAAGGCTCCACAGAGAATTAAACCGTACATCACATAACCAATTGTTGATAGTGCCGTATTGCCATGTTCCAGAGATAAATTCACCATCTCTAAAACCAGGAATGGGAGTACCTCATGTCCTCCCCGAAAGGCAGGTGACATGATGCTGGAAATAATTTGCATCGCTGCTAGTTCTTGATCTGACTGCATTTGAGCGAAGTTGAACACCTGATCAACTTCCCTTCCTGCCAAATGAACTGCTGTTTGCTCTAGCACTTTGCTCAGTTCTAAGGGACTCAGAGAAGAGGGAAAGTTAATTCCCAAAGCTTTTAGCACTTCTAGACCCGTTGTGGTAGCTGCCTGCAACTTGCTCTCAAGTGTAAGGGCTGTGATTTTGATCTCATAAACTTTCACCTTGTTTAACAAAGTTTTAGCGTGTTGCAGTACCTCTTCTACCCATTTATTCATTTGTGTGAAGTCACTACACAGAAGTGCTGCTTCTGCTGCTGACTCAAATAACTTTAATGTGAGGTCATAATTTGTTTGCCAAGAGTCTGCTGCTAGTAATTTACTGCCCAGTGAAAAATATCCCATAGCAGCCTCATAAGCCGTTGCAGCTTTGGCTTTACGTCCAGCTAATAAATTCAACTTAACTAATTGATCCTGTTCGTTTTGAGTGTTAATTAACTCTGCACCAATATTTAATTGGTTAACAATTTCAAAAATTTTCTCTTCTTGCTCTGCTGCTGATGTATTGCTCAACATCAGTCGCCCAATTTGCAAGTGGGTTTCTTTCTTTTGCGCTTCTGGAATCAGAAAATAAGCCGCTTGTTGGACGCGATCGTGCTGGAATTTACAATTAGCTTTACCAGCTTTTTTATTATCCCTGAAAGTTATCAGATGATATTGATTATTTGCAGGGACAATTAAACCTTCTTTTAGTGCTGGTAATAAATGGTCTAAAACCTGCTTGGCTGATTCCTGAGAAATCACTGCCAAGGTAGATAAATCAAAGTTATTGCCAATACAAGCAGCTAACTGCAAAACCTTCTGAGTATCCTCCGCCAAATTGACAATTTGTCTGGTCATTAACTCCACAACATTATGGGTAATGTCTTTGGCTTGAATCTGCTCTAAATCCCAGTACCACTTTTTTTGTGTATAGTCAAAGCTGAGTAATGTTTCTGTATAGAGAGATTTGAAAAATTCAGTAGTAAAGAAGGCATTTCCCTGAGTTTTCTCAAAAACCAAATTAGTTAATGCTTGACTAAATATAGTTGAACAGGACAATGCTTCTGCAATTAAAGCATTTACATCCTTTATAGTCAGGTTTTTTAGATGAATCTTGGATATAGCTCCTCCCTGCTTCCCAATCTCGTTTAAAGTCATCACCAATGGATGAACTGCATCTACTTCATTATCTCGATAAGCTCCGATGATGAGTAAATTTTGAATGTTGCGATCGCTTAAAATAATCTTGAGCAATTTTAGCGAGGCACTATCAGCCCATTGCAAGTCATCAATGAACAAAACTAGGGGATGTTCAGCCTGACAAATAGCCTTGATAAAGTTTTGAAAGACTAAATTAAAACGGTTTTGGGCTTCTTGTCCACCTACCTGAGCTACAGGAGGTTGTTCGCCAATCACCAATTTTAAATTGGGAATGACATCAATTAAAACCTGTCCATTATTCCCAACAGCAGCTAATATCTTTTCTCGCCATTGCTGTAAGACATATTCGCTTTCAGTCAATAATTGATTACACAGATCATTGAAGGCTTGAGAAATGGCAAAGTAGGGAATATTTTTTTTGTACTGGTCATATTTACCCACAATAAAATTACCGCGTTTAGCTGTAATAGGTTTATGAACCTCATTCACTAAAGCTGATTTACCTACTCCAGAATAGCCTGCAACCAACATAAGTTCACTAGTGTCATTACTGACGCGATCGAAAGCCGCCAATAGCGTCTCTAATTCTGCTTCCCGTCCATAAAGTTTTTGGGGAATGATAAATCTATCAGAGACATCCTGGCTACCCAATGGAAAGACATGAATATTCCGATTAATTTGCAGTTGATGCAAGCATTCTTCTAAATCTGCCTGAATACCAGAAGCAGAGTGATAGCGGTCTTCAGCATTCTTTGCCATCAGTTTCATCACAATATCACAGAGGACTTGGGGAATCTCTTCCCTATTAAGAGTCCCCTGTACTCTGTCCCTTAAAAATGGTGGTTGTTTAGCAATATGGCAATGAATCAGCGCTAAGGTATCATCCCCTTGAAACGGCACTTCTCCTGTTAGTAACTTATAGAAAGTTCCTCCTAAAGAGTAGAAATCACTGCGATAGTCAATCGCCCGATTCATTCGCCCCGTTTGCTCAGGAGAAATGTATGTAATAGTGCCTTCTAAGACATTGGGATTTTTGAATGATTGGGTTTCTCGTGATAGAACAGTAGAAATACCAAAATCAATGATTTTCACCTGTCTGGTGTTGGGGTTAAAGACAATATTTGAGGGATTAATATCTTTGTGGATGATATTAGCAGAGTGGATTTGTGTAAGGCTTTCGACGATAGTAATAGCCAACTGGAGAAACTGCTCTAACTCTATTTCTCCAGCTAACTGCAATTCAGTTAAAGAACTACCACCAAAGTCTTCCAACACTAAAACTGGTCGTTGTTGGTGAGTTTCCCAGGCGTAAACTTGGACAACTCCTGTGAAATGGAGATTGTGGGTAATGTCATATTCGCGCTGGTAACAAGCAATGCGTTCTGGCGAGGGATAAGCATCTCGCAGGGTTTTGAGAATTACAGGTTGGTTATCGGCTTCCCGGTAGCCTCGATATATTAGAGAGTTGCTGCTTTCATAGATTTGGTCAACAATTTGATAGCCGGAAAGCGTGAGCATAGTTTGGGTACTCCTCAAAAGTGGGTTAATGCTGCCAATTACTTTGTTAGAGTTAGTGTACCCATTAGCAGCGCTATCGTAATCGCAGAAAACGTTTTGGATTAAGTAAGTGACGCCAATATTTCAAGCTATGTTAATAATTTTAAATGTAGGGTGCGTTATCTCCGAGAGGAGGATACCATCAACAATTAAAGGTGCGTTAGCCTACGGCATAACACACCCTACTTTTATTTCAAATTTATATTTATTTATATATATTGAAACCTACAAAACTTTACACTGCCCATGATGCCGTAACAAATGGTCACACAGCACCAACGCCACCATTGCTTCAACCATTGGAACTGCACGCGGTAATACACAAGGATCATGGCGTCCTTTCGCTGCTAATAGTGTTTCTTCGCCCTCACGAGTTACAGTTTTCTGCTCTTTTCTAATTGTTGCTGTCGGCTTAAATGCAACTCGCAAAATAATATTTTCCCCGTTAGAAATCCCCCCTTGAATACCACCAGAACGGTTTGTTAATGTGCGGATTTCACCATTTTGATCAATATAAAATTCGTCGTTATGCTCAATTCCTGTTAACAGCGTTCCCGCAAAACCGGAACCAATTTCAAAACCTTTGCTAGCAGGAAGAGACATGACACCCTTAGCGATATCAGCTTCCAATTTATCAAATACAGGTTCGCCCAAACCTTTCGGCACATTTCGCGCCACACATTCTACTACACCGCCAATAGAATCCCCTTGTCTACCTATTTGCTCAATTAATTCAATCATGCGATCGCTGCATTCCGAATCGGGACAGCGGACAATATTGCTTTCCACTTGTTCCAAGGTGACAGTATTTGGATCAACTACACCTTCCAAGTCTTTGATACGCTTAACGTAAGCGATAATTTCAACATTGGCGACTTGACGGAGAATTTTTTTAGCGATCGCACCTGCTGCTACTCTTCCAATTGTCTCACGCGCTGACGACCTACCCCCACCTTGCCAATTGCGAATGCCATATTTTGCATCATAAGTTGCATCCGCGTGAGAAGGCCGATACTTCTCGGCCATCTCGTCGTAATCTTGAGGACGAGTATCTTGATTACGTACCAAAATTGCTATAGGCGTTCCTAGTGTTTTGCCTTCAAATACCCCCGATAAAATCTCGCAGGTATCCGCTTCTTTGCGAGGGGTCGTAATTTTACTTTGTCCGGGACGCCTTCTATCTAGTTCTGCTTGAATTTCTTCTGCCGAAATTTCTAGTTGTGGAGGACAACCATCAATCACAACCCCCACACCGCCGCCGTGAGACTCGCCAAAAGTACTGATGCGAAATAGATGACCAAAAGTGTTGCCCATGATTTTGAAGAAAAAGGTGAGGCTTATGTATTCTACCTAGAGTTCTTGCAAAAGTTTGTTTTTGCTCTTGTATAATTTTTCGCTATTTTTTAGTATTTATCCAACAGTGTCTCTGAGTTTTTATCCAACTCTATATTGGTAAAGACCTCATCTGTTGCTAACTTAAATTAAAAGCGCCCTCCCAATTTGGGAGAGCGCATTGATTATGACAGTGATTTTTTTAGTGATGAACCGCGTCTAGAGACGCAATTCATCTGGTTTTATCAACCAGGGGGCCAGCTCAACTGCCGTCCTCCCAAAATATGCACATGTAAGTGATCGACTGTTTGGCCGCCGTCATCACCAGCGTTGATGACAACTCGATAACCATTTTTCAGTCCAGCTTCTTCGGCAACACGTTTGGCGGTTAAGAAAAGATGCCCCAACAGAGCATGATCCTCAGATTGAGCATCAGCTAGTGTAGCAATGGGTTTTTTGGGAACGACGAGGATGTGAACAGGTGCTTGGGGATGGATATCTTTGAATGCCAAGGCCAAATTATCCTCATAAACAATATCAGCGGGAATTTCCCGACGAATGATTTTGCTGAAAATCGTTTCTGTAGCTTCACTCATGCCAATCTACCTACTCATCTGCTAGAGATTTTATATTAGTCCGGCGAATCATTTCTGATTAAAATATCTTTACGTTTTTCCAAGTTATGATGCCTACGACGGGCTGCGCCAATGCCAGAAGCTGGCACTCAGACAACTCAGGGCGTCAGTCTAAATGATAAGTCTTTAAGCGGACATAATATTAAAGGTTTGTTGTGGTGACTAGATCATCCACACAACAAAATACTCCTTCCTGTGATAAAGTCTTCTGTAGATAAAATTCGTCCCACCCCACCATAGATATAGAAATTACAATTTCTCACTCAACTATAGGGTGAGATTTTCATGCTTAGAAAGTTGCATATTTCGTGTACCAGTGCTTTGGAAATTGATATGAGACAGTCAAAATACTATTTTTTTGTTTTTATTATTATCATAATTAGTATCTTTTTGCGTTTCTTTTTGTTGCAAAATCAAAGTCTTTGGTTTGATGAAGGGTGGAGTCTAGCTTTATCTGATGGTAGAACCTTTCAAGAAAATCTCTCCACAATTATAAATCGAGAAGCTGGTGACAAATACCAACCGCTTTATTATTTAGTCTTGTTCTATTGGCGTTCGGCTTTCGGAGATAGTGAATTTGCCATCCGATCGCTCTCAGCTTTGCTGGGAGTCGGCTCAGTAATTGCCATATTCTTTACTAGCCTACGTGTTTATGGAAAAAAACATGCCTTATGGTCGTCCATGCTCCTTGCTGTTAGTTCTTTCAGCGTGTTCTACAGCCAAGATGCCAGACCTTATGCATTATTAATATTTATAACCACACTTCAGATATATTTTTTTAGTCATTCAATTAAAGAAGATAAGAGTAATAAGATTATTTCACAAGTGCTTTTTGGAATCTTTACTGCCATAGGAAGTTTTGGCAGTATTTTGACAATAATCTTTAGTTTCTCCCTGAGCTTATCTCATGCGATTGTTTATAAAAACTTCAAAGAATGGATCAAATGGTGGATACCTGCGGTAATTTTTTCTTTTCCAATGATTTGCTTCTACTTGTCTTCACCTGCTGTATCTGATCCGACAGCTACCGCAGTTACTCGGACTGGATTACCCATAGTTCAAAATATTCTTTTTGTGATCTACGGTATATTGGTTGGGACATCATATGGGCCGCCACTGGAGCAACTACGGGGTGAGGAAAAGATAAAGGTTTTACTTAGTTATTGGCCCCATTTCCTAATACTTCTTATTGTGATTACTGTAATTTTTATAGCTTTAGTAAAAAGTTTGTTGAGACAGCACAAGAGAAAAAGATATCAACAGGCTGATTATTTATTTACATCTCTTTTGGTCACATCATTTTTAATAGCTTTTATCTTTGCTCTGGCAACCAAAATTAATTGGCTACCGCGCCACTCTTTTTATCTATGTATACCAGCTTTTATTCTGATCCCATCAGCGTTTCTACATTATTATCAGCGTCAGAAGAAATTTGATATATTGCCTCAAGTTGCCAAGTTAGCTACTGTTTCTTTGATAATGATGAATGTTTATTCAAATTTTCAATACTATTTCAATCCAGTTTATACAAAAGACGACTACCGCTCGGCTGTTCACTACCTTTTACAACATCGAGATAAATCAGCAAAATCTGTATTGTTCTTTGGACAGCCTAAATTATTCCAATATTATGGAGATTCCTCGACCTTATATGCACCAGAATATATTCTCAAAAAAATGAATGGGAAAAATCTTGCAGAAAAAGTTAGTACAATAACCAAAAATGCAGATCCAGTTTTTGTGATAACTAATCGCGAATTTTATTGGGGACTCAAAGATGTTTTTAAAAGAGAAATGAGTGATTTATATAGCTTGGAAGAAGAGGTTGATTGGCCTTATATGAAAATATACCGATTTACAAGGAAGAAATAGAAGAAAGCAGCATAGTATATGCCTTGTAAACATACAGCCTCATCAGCTCGACTTGATCCATTTTTGGGAATGGCGCGATCGCTGTGGTAAGTGGGATGTAGCGAAAGCGCAGGTTAATGAACAGACAGGGAGAGGGAAAGCAGGGGCCGAATACAGTAATGGCTCTGTCCTACACCTAAAAGGTTGGGTAGGGCTTGATACCGATGTTTCGCTTTCCAACTCGTCTTGGTATTTTAAAAGTATTTTTGGTAACATCAAAGCCTTGCCTACATTCGCGCAGCAGCATGATGTGCGGGAATGGGGGTTTCAAAGCCTCTCTCCCTATGGAAGAGAGGAATGGAAGCAGGGTTTATAGTATAGACTTTTCAAACATCCGCTTAGGGCAGATTTGTTAATTGCATACCTGCCTTATTTAGTAGCGCCTTTTTTAGAACTGATGCAGCTTGAAGATGCTAAGGGTGCGAAAGCTTTAATCCCAAAACATACAGATACAGTATTGATTCTTCCCATACCATAAGCTGCTATTTATCTTGATCCCCCAGACGACTACGAGCAGCTACACTATATATTTTGTAAATCGGACAGGACGCTTAACATACAATAATAGTGCTATATATTTGTAGTTCCAAATTTTAATAAACTACGAACGCTTAAAAATATCGCAAAGCCGACTTTTGCAACACAACCATATTTGATGGCTAAATCAATTGTTTCAACAAAACGCCTCAGCAAACAGTTAATCCGCTGGTTGCTTGAAGAAGACCGACGAGAGAAGAAAAGACCTCACCGTAAGCAAGAAGTACATCGTCAGCATCCTTGGTGGCAGGTAATGTGCTTGACTGGTGTAGATTATTTCTCGACTCTTGGCTATCAACCTGGGATTGCAGCACTGGCAGCTGGCGCTCTTTCTCCTGTGGCTACCCTGGTTCTGGTTTTGCTGACGCTCTTTGGAGCATTGCCAATTTATCGGCGCATTGCTGCCGAAAGCCCTCATGGTGAAGGGTCGATCGCAATGTTAGAGCGTTTGCTCCCCTGGTGGCAAGGCAAGTTACTTGTGCTGTGCCTACTCGGCTTTGTCGCAACCGACTTTATTATTACCATTACCTTGTCGGCTGCTGATGCTACAGCCCATATCATCGAAAATCCGCTGGCTCCAAATTGGCTTCACAATCAGACGATCGAAATCACCCTGGTATTAGTTGCATTACTAGGTGCAGTTTTCCTCAAAGGTTTCCGAGAAGCAATTGGTATTGCAGTAGTTTTGGTGGGAGTTTATTTGGTTTTAAACTTCATTGTCGTTGGTGTCGGTCTGTATCAGATCCTAACTCACCCTGAAGCGATCGCTAACTGGCAGACTGCACTTTTTGCCCGCCATTCCAACCCTTTGATCCTAATCGGTATCGCTCTTTTGATATTCCCCAAGCTAGCGCTGGGATTGTCAGGCTTTGAGACTGGCGTGACGGTTATGGGCCTGGTAAAAGGCAGTAGCAGTGACACTCAAGAGCATTCCAAAGGGCGGCTTCGGAATACACGCAAGCTGCTCACCACTGCTGCTGTGATTATGAGCTTCTTTTTGCTCACCACCAGCTTTATAACCACTCTCCTGATTCCCGCCGCACAATTTGCATCTGGGGGCAAAGCCAACGGACGCGCCCTTGCTTATTTAGCACACCAGCAATTAGGTAATGCTTTTGGCACAATTTACGATCTAAGTACTATTTCCATTTTGTGGTTTGCAGGTGCATCTGCAATGGCAGGGCTGCTGAATATTGTGCCTCGCTACCTACCACGCTATGGTATGGCACCCAATTGGGCCCGAGTAACGCGACCTTTAGTGTTAGTCTACACAGCGATCGCTTTTGTGGTCACAATTATCTTCAGAGCAAATGTGGAAGCCCAAGGTGGGGCTTACGCAACTGGTGTGCTTGTATTGATTACCTCAGCTGCCTTTGCCGTCACCCTATCAGCCCACCGTCACAGAGAGAAGCGGGCAAGACTCCTCTTTGCAATCATCACACTGTTGTTTATATATACTACTGTTGTCAATATCATCGAAAGACCAGAAGGGATTAGGATAGCTGGGTTTTTCATCGGGGCGATCATTTTTACCTCGCTGGTTTCTCGTGTTTGGCGTTCAACGGAACTGCGAACAGAGCGGATCGAAGTTGACGAACTTGCTGGCCAATTCCTTGCCGAAGAGAGCCAGGGAGCAATCCGGCTGATTGCAAATCGGTTAAATAAGGGCGATGTCCTAGAGTATTTTATGAAAGAGAAAGAGGTACGCGAGGACAACCATATTCCATCCAACGATCCAATTCTGTTTCTAGAAATTAAGGTATCCGATGCTTCGGAATTTGCGGATGTGATCAAAGTAAAAGGGGTGCAAGTTGGTGATTACCACATCCTCCGGGCTGAAAGTGCAGCAGTACCTAATGCAATCGCGGCTTTATTGCTTTATATTCGTGACCAAACAGGTAAGATTCCCCATGCCTACTTCGGCTGGGTTGAGGGCAACCCCATACAATACTTACTACGTTTTATCTTGTTTGGGGAGGGCGATATTGCTGTGGTCACCCGTGAAGTACTCCGTCGGGCTGAAAAGAATCCCCACAGGCGTCCTGGCGTTCATGTCGGAGGGTAATTATCATGGCTGATTGAAGAGGGCATTGACTCGATGACATATATCTTTGCAAAAACCCTTACCTTTGAAGATTTTTTGTCTCAATACCGAGATAATCCCCGTTATGAGCTGGCAGATGGAGAACTAATTGACATGGAACCCACTGGCCCGCACGAAACGGTGAGTGGCAAACTTGCAACCCAAATTGGTATCTACCTAGTTGCAGAACAACTCCCCTGGTTTATTCCTCGCACCTGTTTAATTTACCCCTTTGCAGATGCAGCTACAGCTCGTCGTCCTGATGTCGTAGTTCTCGATGAAACTGTTCTCAACCGTGAACCCCTTTGGGAACGAGAACCTGTAATTACACTGGGGCGATCCATTAAACTGGTGGTTGAAGTTGTTAGCACCAACTGGGAAACTGACTATGCTCGCAAGGTTGAGGAATATGCCCTCTTAGGCATTCCTGAATATTGGATTGTGGATTATCGAGGATTAGGCGGTGTGGCATTTATTGGTAAACCCAAACAACCTACCTTCACTGTCTGTCAATTAGTTGAAGACACCTATACTCAACAAAAATATCGGCTAAACCAATCAATTAATTCACCGCTTTTGCCTAGTCTCCAACTTCGCTTAGATGATATTTTGCCTCGTTAAGTGTAGATGCAGAAGATAGAGTAAGAAGCGACGCCGATAGCGTCCCTTGCGCGTCTTGTAGAGTTGCGTAAAGCCTGCGGCATGGCAACTCTTAGAGAGGCTGCGCCAACGCTTAGAGCGAGTATTCGTATTCCTACGGGGAAGCAAGCTAGCAAGAGCGTCTCGTAAGAGAGCGTCATAGCCCGTCGTAGACATCGCTTGATTTAAAACCATCTGAAGAAATGCGATCGCCTTAAGGAGGTTACTTTTATGTTCGCCGATTAACTAGGGTAGCGCTAGCTTGGTCAACAGGCATCAGCACAACTTCATTAATATTGACATGGGGCGATCGCGTCACACAGAAAAATATTACATCAGCCACATCATCTGCTGTCAGGGGTGTAACTCCCTGGTAGACTTTGTTGGCGCGTTCAGTATCTCCGTGAAAGCGCACCTCACTAAATTCCGTTTCTACCATACCAGGGTCAACGGAAGTTACACGGACTCGCGTCCCCAACAGGTCTTGTTTTAAACCTTCAGAAATTGCTCTCACAGCTGCTTTGGTAGCACAGTAGACATTGCCACCGGGATAGGTTTGATGTCCGGCAATGGAACCTAAATTTACCACATGACCGCGATCGCGACTCACCATTCCCGGAACGACATAACGGGAAAGGTAAAGTAAACCCTTAACGTTAGTATCAATCATGTCTTCCCAGTCTTGAAAGCTGCCTTCGTGCAACTTGTCTAAACCACGACTTAGACCAGCATTGTTAATGAGAATGTCGATGTCAGACCAGGCAGAGGGGAGAGTAGAAATAGCAGATTCAACAGCGTTGCGATCGCGCACATTTAGCTGTAATAAATGAATTTCAGGACTAAAATCTTTACTGAGAGTATCTGCTAGATGCTGCAAACGTTCTAACCGTCGTGCCGCTAGGATTAATTTTGCACCAGCACCAGCAAAGATTTTGGCACAAGCAGTACCAATACCACTACTTGCACCAGTGATCAAAATGATTTGATTTTGTAGAGAAGTCATTGTTAGTCAAAAATCAAAAGTCCAGTGTCAATTGTCCAATAATTTGGAACTCACGCGAATTTCACTGAGATCATGTCCGAGATCGCATCAGGGAGAGTTGCCCAGTTGCAAAGCTAAACGTAAATGTCAGCGCTTGCTTTTACGACATAAACAGTGCATTGATCAACTGTGTAATGCCCTACATTTAACCCACGTTGAATATCAGTGTCAGATATACTGTAATACTCAGGTTTTGGAACAAGATGTCGATGATGATGAATTACTCTAAAGTAGTCTGATGCTCTTTGGCGATCACTTTCATGATTTTCAGGAAATGGCAAATTATTTATTAGCTCATAGTCACTCCAATCGATCTGTAGTGTTGTCCCAATTGCAGGTACTTCATTGTAAAATCGTCCCCAACCACCAAAACCACTAGGCGGATGATGATAGTGGTTTACAAAGTTCATAAATTTTTGCTCATCATCTACCAATGCAATCTGACAAAGTACAGACATATTTTCTCAGCTATTAATATTTATTTTTTTCTTGGACGTAACTCAAAAGCTAAATCGAAGCGGTAAAAGCATACATCAAACTCTGCAAAAAAATTCATCTGCCCGAGAATTAAAGGAGCTTCTGTTGATTCTGTCCATGCAAACGCGAGAAGGACGGGTGAAAATTCAGCAACTGTAGCTGATAGAACTAAGCCGCGCGCTTCCAAACAAGCTAAATTTCCGCTTAACTGGACTGGTACTGTCTGCTCTTCCCAGACTGCTCCAAGTTGCAGACCAACTTCGTAAGGCAAAACATTGACGCTTGCACCTGTATCTAACAAAGCCATAACTTGCACAGAGAGGGTTCTGTAGGTTAACCTCAGTGGTAGGTACGGCATGGTGCTAGAAAGACCAAAGCTATTGCTTCGCTCAATGAAAGGAAATCTCTTACCGTCAAGCATCGCCCTCTTTTTTCGCTGCCTCAAGAAGGTTTGATAATGTTTGGGCAGCTTCATACGCCTCGTAGGGAGACCATACAACCGCTTCAGTTGATGCCAGTTCCTTGAGCAGTAAATCTTCTGGATTTCTAATATTTGTAGACTCTGTAGACTCTAAATTACAGCCCTCTTCCTTCGCTACTGCTAGCAGCAGAAAATGGATGAGACGTAACTTGTCTTGGTGTGATAGTTGACTGACAGCAGGTAGCAGTTGATTTAGAGACATATCGCTACTTGTGAAAAGCTTTAATATAACTCCAGCTTATCTCACGGAAATATCATAGATTAAAGGTAACGCATTATCCAGATTTTTAGTACGCTAGCGGTAGCGTAGCGCACTAACTCCTAACTCCTGTACAGACGCGATTAATCGCGTCTCTACTTCTTCACCACTTGCAGGCGCTGAGTGACCATTGTCATCCCACTACCCCGCAGGATGACAGCGGAAACCCATTGGCTACCAGGGGTAGATGGTGCTTGTCCCGTTTTAAACAGTCCGCCAGATGTCAGTAATTCCAAATCCACGGGTGTGGGGTTGAGAAATTTCTCTGGTTGGATAGATTCCTCTAGTGCCGTTCCTAGTAGAAAATCATCACCAAGTGGTTCTTGGATGATCGCATCAAAATTATACTTCTGACCAACTAGTACCTGCTGTGGTAATTTAATATCAATTTGGGGCGGCTTGCTGCCAGAACTAAGTAGGGTGCGTTCTGCCAAAATGTCTTGGCGGACGATTTTTCCACCTACAATGCGCTGACGCGATTTAATCGTGGCATTGAGAGCCAAATTATTGCTGTTACCGGAGGGTAAGCCAGTTATCTTCGTTTCTGTTTCAGCAATAATCCCATTGCCTTCAGATTTTGAAGATAGCAGTTTCGTACTGTATTGTAATTTGGGATATCGTTGCCAAAGTGAAATCAAAGACTTTTCCAGAGTTTGGCGGTTTAATCCATCCCCATGAGTGAAATTGGGGCTGTAGTATTGCAACACCCCTTTGACATCGCCCCGGCTGGCGGCTGCATCAACTTGCGTCAACAGATTTTTTAGATCGGCTGGTGCATTTTGGGCTGTACCAGCTTGGACTAATTGCTGTGGTATCGTCGCTTGAGTGCGTTCCCAACCACTTGTTAAACCAAGAGTTAGCAGGAAGGAAACCAGCCAGATATTTGCTGGAAATCTGAGTTGGCGTCTCACTAAGGCGGTAATAATGTTAGTCATTGGTAAGAGTTTACTGATTTGATTAGAGAAAGTAAGGAAATTGTTTTATCTTAGTTAAGCTAGGCGCTAAACGGTAGAGGTTTGATGGCAAACGCACCGACACGATTATTAATAGCTGCCAGTGGGACTGGTGGACACTTATTTCCAGCGATCGCACTGGCAGAAAAACTTCCAGATTATCAAATAGAATGGCTGGGAGTACCCAATCGGTTAGAAACTCAACTTGTCCCCAAACAGTATCCCTTGAATACTATTGCAGTTGAAGGGTTTCAGCAAGGGTTTGGACTCTCCTCGGTTCGCACTTTGGGTAAACTCGCCCTTTCGATTCTGGAAGTTAGACGAATTCTCAAACAGGGAAATTTTCAAGGGGTGTTTACCACAGGAGGTTACATTGCCGGGCCAGCAGTCATTGCAGCGCGTTCCCTCGGTTTACCCGTGGTTTTCCACGAATCTAACGCAATACCTGGTAAAGTAACTCGCTTTTTTGGCCCTTGGTGTAATGCGGTAGCCTTGGGATTTGAAGTAGCTGCTAAGTATTTACCCCGTGCAAAAAATGTCTTTGTTGGCACTCCTGTGCGATCGCAATTTCTCGATGGGGCAATTGATGCACCCTTGGATTTAGCCATTCCTGAGGGTGTTCCCTTAATTGTCGTATTTGGTGGTAGCCAAGGTGCAGTTGCGGTTAATAAGTTGGTGCGTGAATCTGCAAACGCTTGGTTTGATGCTGGTGTCTATGTAGTACACTTAACTGGCGATCGCGATCCAGAAGCCGATAGTCTCAAACATCCACAGTACATAGCCTTACCTTTTTACAACAATATGGCGGCGTTGTTGCAACGAGCAACTCTTGCTATTAGTCGTTCTGGCGCAGGTAGCTTGACAGAATTGGCAGTGTGTGGAACGCCAGCGATTTTGATTCCTTACCCCTTTGCCGCAGAAGACCATCAATCTTACAATGCAGACGTATTTACTTCATCTGGTGCAGCGTTAACACTGAAGCAATCGGAATTGACAGCACAGGCATTGCAAAGTAATGTATTAAATTTGTTGCAGTCACCGCAAGAGTTAGCAAAGATGGGGGAAAAAGCAAAGGCGATCGCAGTTCCCGATAGTGCCGAAAAGTTGGCGCAATTAGTGCGTGAGGTCATAGAAACATAACGTTGATTATTTAGTATTAGAAATTGATTTTCCAAGTTATGAAGATCCTATTCAACCAAAAATTTCGCTTGACAGTAGGTTGTGCTGCTTTATTACTTGTCAGTTTAGCCAGTACCCATCTATATACTCAGTTAAAAACTAAACAGCTAGCTCAACAAGATCAGTCCTTTACTCAGCAAGAAAATTTTGCCCCACTTCAATCACAGATTTCCCTCACCTCAAAATTTAAAAATGCTTTCGTCGCTCAACAAACATCTAGTGAAATTATCGGGAAGCAAAACGCTTTTTCATCTCAGCAGGATTTGATATCAGCATCTGCACCCTATCCAGTTGTCGATGAGTTCCAAAAATATAAATTTAGGATTAATGGTAGCCAAGTTGTTACTCCAGCAAAACTACCAAGTAGTAAGGTTAACTTTGCTCAAGGAGATTTATTAACCGTTCTTGTTAATACTAAAAAATATTTTCAAGACTACTCTTCAGAAGACCCAGATATTCTGCGTACAGGAATACTTGCCACTCAAGGGGTTACTGTGCAAGATGTTCTCAAAACTTTAGATTTTATGATTGTTGTCTTAAAGGAGGATATTGCTAATAATCGAGCTACTCGTTTACAAGATCCTAAATTTATTAATACTAATTTTCGAGTCATTAAATGGTCTGCCTACAACCCAAATAATAAACAGCAAAAACAATTACGAATTACCGAATATGCTGTCTTTACTCACTCCGGTTCTCGCAAGAAAACCTCTACTTTTAATACACCCATTTATAGCTTAAAAGAAAACTCTAATAACGATAAGTTTTACACTAGATACACAAAGCAAGATGTTTTATCCGGTATTTATGAACCAGGGGGTAGAGAATTTGGAAAAGTTACAAGTCTCGCTTATCTGACCAGAAATGGCTTAGAAGAAGCAATTATGGAAGGAACAATCCTGATTAATTTTACAGATGGTTATAAGGCATTTTTTAATGTAGATAGAAATAATGGAATGTCTTATATTCGCGGATTGAAGGCAACAGCACAAAAGCGTTATTGGTATTTTAGAGAAGTTGATGCTATTAAAGGCTATGGATACAAAATAGATGCAAAAATTTCTATCAAACCCGGAGTCACTTTTGCTGGAGATGTTTTGAATATCGGTTTAGGTAAAGTGATTGTGATTGAGCATACTCAAGGTGGTCGCAAACATCTGCAAATGGGAGTTATAGCTGATACAGGCGGAGCATTTTTACCCAATCTTTATCAACTCGATTTTTTGGCAGGTATTTTTAAGAATAAAAAAGAATTTGGGCAGCATATCACGCAATTGCCTGAATATGCTACAGCATATTTTTTAGTAAAGAAGTAATCCATTGATTGTGCCAATTTTAGATTTTAGATTTTAGATTAAAGAATTGAAGAATTAAAGCCTCGACTACTTCGACGCCGGCTCCATCGAGCGAAGCCGAGATGCTCAGTACAAGTCCGCTCGGCTTTAACACTGAGCGACTTACTCCTACGGGGAAGCAAGCTACGCGTAGCGTCTCGTAGAGAAGCAGAAAGGAGCCGAAGTGTTAAAAATTACTTCGGCTCATTCCTCGCCCCGTCAATTTTAGATTTTGGACTTCGGCTACGCTCAGTCGAGTTCCAAAATCCAAAATTGATAGACTTAATCTCAAAAATCTACGCACGGGTCAACAGTTCTAGGTTATGACCATTGGGGTCATAGAAATAGAAGCCACGACCTTCCTTCCTGTGGTTAATTTGTCCTTTATTTTGATGCATGGGGTCACTACTGTATTCAATACCTGCGTCTTTGACACGTGCAAAAATTGCATCAAATTCCTCATCACTGACATGGAATGCATAATGATGCGACTCGAACGCCTCAGCGTCGGCGAAGTCGAGCGTCAGTGCATCATTTATATGCACAGCAGCGAAGTGACCAACAGGAACCTCGACCTCTAAACCAAAAATTTTTGCAAAGAACCTTGCCGATGCTTGCTTGTCATGTACAGGCACTATGGTGTGATTTAAAGTAATTGTCATGTCACACCTCCCCTCCTAATTTCGGTAGTAAACGATATTAACTCTCTATTCAGAGTAGATAACAACTCTATTTTATCTTTTCAGCGCTGACACCAGAGTAAACCTATATAAATTCTGTGTTCAATGTATTTGGAACACCTGCAAACACTCAATTTAACTCTTAAATAAGCAAAACTAATAACTTTTATCAGCTTTACTGAAGTAATAAAACTTGATTAAAAATTGTAAAGCAGTGTAAAGTAGTTTCACAGGCGAAAACAAAACCGTCTGATTCATAAATAACTAACCGCACTTATAAAACAATGA
>NZ_JBALCP010000024.1:0-26566 GCF_036919675.1 Nostoc sp. | reverse complement strand
TTTAGAAAATGCGACCACTAAAATTCATCTCTGTTTTGTCAGACTTATGCTCCGAAGATTAGCTACTTTATAGATCCCAAATGGGTTCTATACTGAATCTTCCGTCAGTGGTTGGGACGCGGATCTTGTTCCTCCCGAAACTGAGATCGATGATGACCTCAAAAAGGATATCCTTGGCGCGCGCAGAAAGCTCCTATTTATCGAAGGCACTGAGCGAAGCCTTGATAAACCGCTTTACAGTCTAGTGTTTCCAAACGTCTCCATCGTTGCTAAATCGAGCTGTCGTGATGTTGAACATGCCGTTTCCAGCATCCGGGACGCTGGCAATCTTCATTGGCTTCATGCTTTTGGTATCGTTGATAATGATCGACGGACGGAAGCCGACATTAATCGGCTCAAAGAGAAGGGCGTATATGCCCTTTCAGTCTTTTCTGTCGAGTCGATCTATTACCATCCATGCCTTGAATCCCTTCTTGCACAGCGCGATGCAGTTGTTACAGGAGATGACGCCCCTACTTGCCTCGCTAATGCCAAAACTGCTGCGATTGCGGCAGTCCAGCCACATATTCAACGTTTGAGTGTGCGAACAGCTGAAAAGGCGATTCGTGAAGAGTTTTTTCGGCATTTGCCTCGAAGAGAAGAAATTGCTGATGGTAAACCCATAAGTGTTTATATTGATGTGGTTAGTGTTGTCACAGCAGAACGTGAAAGGTTACAAGATGCACTTGATGCTGGCAATTTGGCAGAAATTATCTCACAATATCCGGTTCGCGAAACGCCTGCCCTAGACAAGATCGCAAAAGAACTTGGGTTTCAAAACCGTGAACAGTATGAGAAGGCTGTACAGAAACTACTAATGGATGACAATGACGCACTAACTTTTGTGAAATCTCTCTTCGGCACGTTGGAATCTGACATTGAGGCAACATGATTGCATGTAGTGCGATCGCATCCCTCTAGTAAGGTGCATTGTGCTGCGCGATAACACACGCTACTACTGGCTGAAATGAGTAAGTAAAAGCTCATTTTGCTAACTAAATTCGACTTTATCCATATTTTTGCGCTGTAATGACTACTTTTGATCATCTTGAGGGCAGTGCGATCGCAAAGCATAATGCTTAAATACAACCTCTATTCTGTCTGAATGTGTGTATTAGATAGAAAAATTCTGAATGACTATCCAAAATCGAGTAATTATACGGAAAGTTTCAGTTTAATAAATAGTTAGACTTTCAAATAATTTATAGATAAGTGTCTATATGAATAGTACGGAATACGAACTTTTCGTTCGAGATATACAGCAGATTTTGCTGAAAGCACAAGCTTTAGAATCCATCAGAGTTGATCACACAGAATACGGTATCGCTTAAATTTTCCTATTTATCAAGTACATTGTTGCAAAGGCGCAATGCACCATGATCTCAAGCAATTTGATAATATTAACAAAGTGAGCGATGCCGAACAGCCAGTCGTACACATCGCCTACGACCCAAATCTAAGCGATCGCCCTCTTCAACAGAGAAAGCAAAAACACTATGGCAAAGCGTAAAAAAAGCAATCTCCAGTGGATTAAAGAAACGCTTGAATTAAAACCTGACCATCGCTGGGAATCTCCATCAGGCTACAAAATATTTGTCGCAGATCGAGGCGCTGTTCGCTTCAATGTTCCCCAGGATTGGGTTTTTGAGCCACAAGAAAAATCCTTTAAGTTCCTCGATAAAAAACCGCCCAACGATGATTGCTGTCTAGAAGTATCTTTTAATCGTCTGCCACCGAATGACTGGAGCCAGTTTCCGCTAAAATCCACATTGAAGAAAATCATGGAAGACGACAGTCGCAATGTCATTGCCAAGGGAGAGATTGTTACCATCAAGCGCCAAACCGCCAGGATTGTCTGGACAGAGATGAAGTTTATTGACACTCAAGAAGAACCACGGGAAGCTTTTTCGCGGACTTGCATTGGTTTGGGGTCAAATGTTCAGTGCTTGATTACATTCGATTATTGGGTAGATCAAGCAGAACAGCTAACACCAGTTTGGGATGAAGCGATGCGTAGTCTCACATTAGGGTTATATATCCGTGACCCAATGACTGGTTTGGCTTTCCCAGACTGAACTACAAGGTAGTAGGGATAATTCATATCTATCCAAGACTGGTGATTTTTATACCCTATATGTTGCGACTTAAGTCAGACGATATTTAGTTAAAAACCAGTATAAATAAGTGCTAGCGTTTTTGCTTTTATTAGTGCCATTTAGCTATGAAGCTTATTTGATAAGCATCATAGCCATTTTTATCTCCCCTTCAGCAGTATATAGCATAAGCTTCATTTGTGATTCAAACCTTAAAACCTGGCATTAGAGATTACTTAAGTCATGATTACACTAGTGAATTTTGTCACTAGTGTATAGCTGTTTTAACTCCTATGCTTATAAACATGAGACATTAACCAGATTAAGGTTTAGTGAACTTTAATCATGCAGTTTACAAAAGGAGATTTAGTGATGAATATCAAACGAATTTTTGCTGGTGCAGCGCTTCTTTTACCATTTGCTGTTACTTCTATCCCTTCACAAGCATCAGCATTACAGGTTATTGTTAATCCCCACGGTCTTAATAGACCTGCTCAAATAATAGCAAAAAAACCACCACAAGTTAGGCGTTATGCACCACCAGCGAAAAAGAAAGTTTTCATTCCTGCACATTGGGAAAAAACAAATCATGGTCGCAAGTGGGTTACGGCTCATTATGTATACAAGTAAAAACGCCTAAAACCCCAAGCAATTGGAATATAAGAAGCGAAATCTTCTTATCATCTCCCTACTAAAAGTAGGGAGAGTGTCAAATGGGAGGCAAATAAAAACTTTTTACTCAAGATTTGAGAGTTACTTATGAAATTAGCATTATTGACACAGTTTTGGTTGGAGGTGCGATCGCCCTCGCTGCGACTGCAACTATCAATCAGCCAAGTCAAGCCGAAAGTAGGCCAGGATTTTATTGTGACACCTCAGGAAACAAACCCGTGACGGTGTACACAAATTCTAGAGGTGTTCCTGAGCCTTGGATTCGCTGGACTTCCAATTACTTCAGAGACGCTGGCTACAATAAACTGACGCGCTGTCAAGACGTGAGTCACCGCTTGGAAACTTACCGCCGTGACAGAGATTTGAAATTTATTACTGTTGGCAAAATGAACGGACAAAATGTGGTTTGCACCGCAAATCAAGTCAATGGGCGCTGTGAAAGGTTGATATTGACCCTCAAACCCAGTGAAGATGGTGTACAGGCGCTAAATAATATCTTGGCTTGGCGGCAGGCAGGTGCGCCCCCCTTAAGTAAAAGTAATAGAATGCCTTACGTTGATTTGAGGGCACATCTAGGGATTCCCAAAGAATAAATTAAGTAATTAAACATAATTACTCAATACCCAATCCCGGAGCGCCCAGGATTCCCCAACAAGCTTAAGCTGTTGATGGGGAATCCTGGGCGCGATTTGTTAAAAGTACTAACAAATACTATCAAATGCTTGCTTATTCCAGTATTCGTTCCTATTCTTATAGGACTTTACTCAAAGTTATCATTGCATAGTTTAGCTGAATATAATACTGCTGAAGAAATAGTCTTTGCAATGGGAATAAGCTTGGGAAAACTGCGCTTTTTGACAACTAGCCGTCATATATCCCCAATTACACATCACCTCCGCTTCAAAATCTCAAAAAAGACAGGTGGAGAAAGAATTCTTTCTCCACCAAAGCCCAATCTTAAGGCTGCTCAAAGTTTTTCCTGTGCTAGATTTGAACTGGGATAGTAACAAAGTTACAAAGCTATAGTTTAGGTTCTATATGCCTAACTGGTGCGCCAATCTCTTGTATGAGCGTATACCGCCAAGTACTTGAAACTATATCGTTTGATTAGCTCAGTTGGTAGAGCAATCGACTCATAATCGATGCGTCACAGGTTCGACTCCTGTATCAAACCCCAGGAAGTTAGCTCACTGGTAGAGCAATCGACTCATAATCGATGTGTTGTAGGTTCGATTCCTATACTTTCACCCAACCCTGTCCAGGTCAAAAGACACTACCCTGTCACGGTAGCCAATATGGTACGGATCTCAACAGATTCGAGACCCTCATTTTCCAAACTCTGCGGTGCAGGTGTTGTGCTGTCGATCATTACTCGTAAGGGTGATGTTCGGTAGTCACAGTCAAGGAGCAAGCGCAACTGCATTTCTCCCTAACTTGAGTATGTCGCTTCGTTTCCTACATTTAGTTTTCCTTCGGGGATTCTGGATTAGCAACCGAACGGTATATTTGAGCGCAGTTCTCTTTTTCTAGATTGCCATTGAGCAGTCTGGTAAAACTAACAGCAATCTTAATCCAGCTTTGGAGAAGCTTTTGCCCGCACTTAAACTGTAAACACTTGCACTGGCAGAGTAAAAAAATATTTTGTAGTATATAGCAATACAAGCAGCTAAAACCAATCCTTTAGTCTGTGTCTACAAGATTTTAAACTCCAATAACCTCAAGATAAATTCTGTCTACTCCAGTACTTAAGCTGTGAGACAGCGATTTGTATCAGAGGTGGTATTTGAGTTCAAGCAAGGTTATAAATGTCTTGATCAAATCTTTTTAGCTAGTTGCGATGGCTACGCCCGCCGCAGGCATCGCCTAGCTTACCTAAGGTATCGCCCAAATTATTTATGCAAATTACTATGTGGGAAACATTTTATATCAAACCTAACGAAATCGGCATCTTATATCACCGCAGTGACTTTAAGAAAATTTTGCAGCCCGGTACACATACTTATTTTGGTTGGCATTGGCAAGTCAAAATCTACGATCTTAACCAGCCACAAGCTCAGATTGAAAACCTAGAACTGTTGTTGCGAAATCATCAGACTGAACTGCAACAACATTTATTGATTATCAGAACCGGATTCAACCAAGTTGCGTTAGTTCGCTGCGGTCAGAATTGGGTAAGCGTTGCACCAAATAAATTGATTGCTTTTTGGCGTGGTTTTATTGAGGTAGAATCTCATCTCTTCAACTTGGAAGAAAGCTGGGAATTACCTGGTTTCTTTGTGCAGCAATTGCGCTTAGTTGCGTTGAATGGACTGAAGAAGTTCCAAATCTCAGAGTCTGAGATTGGTTTACTATATCTGCAAAATAATTTTGTGCGACCTCTAGAACCAGGAGAGTATGCTTTTTGGTGTGTAGATAGAGATGTTACAGTCAGGACTCTCAGCCGGATTGTTCCTAACCCAGACTTTCCCCTCGAAGATGTACTCATTGAAAAACATCCTGACTTTATTGCTGCCTACTGTGAACCAGTGCAATTACTGGCTTCGCAAGTTGCAATTGTGCGGTATCGGGGTAAAGTGATTTCTATTTTGCCACCCACCAGCCGCAAGCTGTTTTGGCAGGGTGTTGAAATAGAAATTATCGACATCAGCGCTGATGCTCAGTTACAGTCTGCCTTAGTGGCTGAGTTGGTTGAGGGTTCAACAGAAGTGAAATTGCTCAGTCGTAACTGTTTGCATATTTGCCAAGTTCCTGCACAGCACGTTGGACTAGTATACATTAATCAAGAGTTTCAAGGGCAGCGATCGCCAGGAGTACACGCTTGGTGGTTATTTGGTCGCTCTTTTCAAACTGAAACCATCGACCTGCGACTGCAAAATATGGAAGTATCCGGTCAAGACATCCTCTCTAAAGATAAAGTACCTCTGCGGTTAAATTTGACGGCTGGTTTCCGCATTCAAGACCCATTGAGGGCAAAAAACGGGTTGTCAGATATTTCCGGGTTCTTATACAAAGAATTACAGTTTGCTTTGCGTGGTGCGGTCGGCGAACGCAACTTAGATGGTTTATTAGAGGATAAAGGTGCAATTGATAGAAGTATATCTGAATACATTCGCCCGAAAGCCGCAGACTATGGGATTGAAGTAGATTCTGTAGGTGTCAAAGATATTATTTTACCTGGTGAGATTAAGACTATCTTGAGCAAGGTAGTCGAGGCAGAAAAAGCCGCTCAAGCAAATGTAGTCAGACGTAGAGAAGAAACGGCTGCTACCCGCAGTATGCTAAACACTGCCAAAGTGATGGAGGATAATCCCGTTGCATTGCGTCTGAAGGAACTCGAAGTATTAGAGCGAATTGCAGAGAAGATTGATCGGATTCAAGTTAACGGCAGTTTGGATAGTATTTTAACAGACTTGATTAGTATTAATCGGCAGTGATGCCATCAATTATGTAGTGACTGTCTTAAAAGTCAAGTGATCGCATCCCTCCTATAGCCTAGCGCGATCGCTACGCCTACCGCAGGTATCGCACCATAATCTCAAACATCCCAAATATCCAACCCAAGCTCAACATCATCATTTTTGGATTAATCAGGTGCGTTGTGCTACGTGACAACACACCCTACGGATTTTATCTACTTGCTTTTGTGAAGTTAGTATCTTACACATAATCTGTTAAGCTGTTAGCCGTCTTAATTCTTGTGATAGAGTTATCTAGATCATTTGTTCTCTATTTGAGATGACCAATCTCCCACATCCAATTCAATATCAAGGCAGTAAGAGAAATCTAGCTTCAGACATTCTCAGATTTCTACCTAACAGAGTGGAGAGGCTGGTAGAGCCATTTTCAGGAACTGCTGCAATTAGTATCGCTGTCTGTGATAAAGCAATTTCACAAAATTTTTGGATTAACGATCTAAATAAACCTCTGGTTGAGCTATTGGAGTTGATTGTAGAGGAACCAGATGAAATAGCAAATGCTTATGCTGATATATGGAATGAGCAGCATGATCATTCTGTAGAACACTTTTATCAAGCCAGAGAAAGATTCAATAAAACTAACAATCCAAAGCTTTTTCTATACTTGTTGGCTCGATGTGTAAAAGGCGCTGTACGCTATAACTCTGAAGGGTTCTTTAATCAAAGCCCTGATAAAAGGCGAAAGGGAACCCAACCTGAGAAGATGAGGAAAAATATAGAAGGAGTTTCTAGGCTTCTTAAGGGAAAGTGTATATTTACATACTTGGATTATAAAGATGTTCTAGCTGAAGTTATAAATAGTGATTTTGTCTATATAGATCCCCCATATCAAGGTGTATGCGGTAATAGAGATTCAAGATATTATTCTGGGATTAATTTCGATGATTTTGTTGTAGCTATCAAAGAGTTAAATCGAAAAAAAATAATGTTTGCAGTTAGTTATGATGGTAAACGAGGAAATAAAATATTTGGTAAGGAATTACCTAAAGAATTAGGACTAAACAAAATTGAAATTGAAGTTGGGTTATCGTCTCAAGCAACATTATTAGGTAGACAAGAAATTACAGTAGAGTCTTTGTATTTATCATCAAATTTATCGTGCGATCGCAATTTAGATTTGGAGAGCTATATTAGCAAAGCACATAAACAGATTACTCTTCTGGAACGGCATGGACAGTTCTCAACAGCACCCTCTCTTACCGGATGATTTCATTCAACTTTGTCAGTCAGTAACCGCTAAAAGGCCAAAAGCTGTTATTGATCATATCTTGCAGTATGGTTTTGTAACAACAGAAGAGTTGAAAGAAAGGTACGGCTACAATCATCCTCCCAGAGCAGCTAGAGACGTTCGAGAACATGGAATTCCTCTGGAGACATTCCGTGTTACAGGAACTGATGGAAGGAGAATAGCAGCTTATAAATTTGGAGATATCAGCAAGGCTAGATTTTCCAGGCTATCGGGTAGAACAGGCTTATCCAAACAGTTGAAAGATGAATTGATCAAGAGATATGGCTGTAAGTGCTTCATCTACTTGGAGAAAGTTGATAAGCGCGAATTGCAAATCGATCACCGCGTTCCTTTTGAAGTTGACGGAGAGCCAGAGCTAGAGTCTGAAAGCTTTATGTTACTTTGTGGTTCAGCTAATCGGGCAAAATCTTGGTCATGTGAGCATTGTGAAAATTGGAAAAGGATAAAAGACAAATCTATTTGCTTGTCATGTTATTGGGCGGATCCAGAAAATTACACGCATATTGCGATGCAAGAAGTTAGGAAAATAGACCTTATGTGGCAAGGGGATAATATTGAAATTTATGAAAAATTAAAACAACAGGCCGTAAGATTAAACAAAGAAATACCTGAATTTATCAAAGAGATCATTGAACGAGAAATTAGGCAAACCGATGACAGATAATACCATTTCACGCAAAACTACATTGCGCCATGTCGTTTTTTGCTGCTGTCTACTTGGGAAGCGCCGTATTAGCAATTTAAAAGGTTCGTCCGGTGAGCGATCGCTTTTCGATGGGTCTTGCTGCATTGTGCCATTAAACTAAAAATTGAAATTGACTATAACAGGGATGGATAAAAATTTTACATTTTTAGTCTAGTAATACTTGCAAAGGTGTATATTTAAACTCAATAAAATATATACTTAATAGATAAGCAATTATGCCAATTCAATAGCATGGAGTAACTGCGATGTCAATTGATGAAATTAAAAACCAGCAAAATAATGGTCTAGCTCAACCCACTACAGATTTAATAGAAAACCTAGCAAAGGCAAAAGACAAGAAAAAATCTAAAAAATCAAAAGGGATTTTTGAAGTTAGCACTGAAGCTATTGCCAAAAAAATTCCCAAAAAGAGTTTTGAAACTGAACTAGAGCAACTCCAAATTGAGCTAGTCAAAATGCAATACTGGATTAAGCACGTTGGCTATCGGGTTGTCGTAATATTTGAAGGGCGTGATGCTGCCGGCAAAGGAGGAGTAATTAAACGCATTGCCGAGCCACTGAATCCTCGTGGCTGTCATGTAGTTGCCTTGGGAACCCCCTCTGATCGTGAGAAAACTCAGTGGTATTTTCAGCGCTACGTAGAACATCTTCCTACAGCAGGCGAAATTGTCCTGTTTGATCGGAGTTGGTACAACCGAGCCGGAGTTGAACGGGTGATGGGTTTTTGTACTGAAGCAGAATATCAAGAATTCATGCAATCTTGCCCTGAATTTGAACGAATGCTGGTACGTTCAGGCATTGTTTTAATCAAGTATTGGTTCTCTGTTAGCGATGAGGAGCAAGAGCAACGCTTTCTCTCTCGCAGTTACGATCCAGCAAGGCGCTGGAAACTCAGCTCGATGGATTTGGAATCACGTAATCGCTGGGTAGAATTCTCCAAAGCAAAAGATACCATGTTTGCATACACGAATATTCCAGAAGCCCCCTGGTTTACGATTGAAGCAGATGAGAAAAAACGTGCGCGGCTCAACTGCATTCATCATTTGTTGAGCAAAGTTCCTTACGAAGATATGACGCCTCCTCCCTTAGAGCTTCCGTCTAGACCTTTAGGTGATAATTATGTTCGTGCCCCCCGCAATGAGCAGTTCTTTGTCCCTCAAGTGTATTAAGTAACACTATTGTATTGCAGCTTCTCGCTAATGATTAGACCTCTTGCATAAATGCTTAAATTGTCATATTGAGCGGAGCTAAACATCTTGTAAGATTCTTCTCTGCACTGCGTTCCGCTCAAAATGACATTCCTGATTTTTTGACTTTTGCAAGAGGTCTATTGAATATGCCAAGAAGCCTGAGTCTCCTTGTAGCGTTAAAAAACACAATACATCAATAATATATCTCAAATGGCATCGGTAGCGGGTCTTCCTGTTTTTGCACAGTAGCATTACAAAAGGTGGGTTGGTAGGTGAGTTTCCAATCAAGCTGCATTATCAAGCAGCTTCAGAATCTGTTATTTGACGATCGCATTCGCTATTCACAGCGATGTCTACTTCTTGTGCATCGCACACATCATCTCTAAATATGCAGTCACATATTGTCGAGTTGGTGCGACGCCGAATAGCTCGTCATAGCGATGTCTACCACAGACTACTTCGGGAGCATTTCACACAGAATCCTTAGACAACTCTACAACAGGGGTAAAATAAAAACAATTCCCTTTTATTGAAAACGTCATATACTCAAAGCAGTGCAAAACTATGGCGTACAGCGACTTTACTCTAGAAAAAGCTGCGGCTGTTTTGGGAATCACCACCCAAGAAGCCGATCTGTTTCCCAAGCTTGTACCTCTTTCTATTCCTTCGTGGTTAAATGAAACTTTAGGAAAGCGTACCCAATTAGCTTTGATTAGTGAAAAGGCTCGGAGCGAATTTATTATTGTACCGATTTTACTAACCTGTCGCGATCTCAGCCAAAATAGCTTGGCTATTTTTTCTGGACAAAGACTTGACGTTGATCCTGCACAGGGCTTGATTGGGGAATGTGATTTTATTTTAGCAATAGCTCCACCTTTACCACCGTTGCGATCGCCAATTCTCACTGTTGTGGAAGCGAAGAAAAATGATGTTGAAGCTGGATTAGGACAGTGCATCGCGCAAATGGTGGCGGCGGATTTATTCAACCGTTCATCTGGACAAGCAGAAATACCCGTGTATGGATGTGTGACAACAGGAGAAGTATGGCAGTTTCTTCAACTTTCGCAAAAAGTGGCTTTGCTTGATAAGCAAAGATATTACTTGGATAATGTAGGAGCTATTTTGGCAATTGTACAGACAATTGTTCAGAAATTCAGTAGTTAATAGTTGAGATCCTCGATTGTCTCATCGATCAAGTTGGTGAAGATGAAACCCATCCCCTCGCGTCTCTAATCGAGGTTATCAGTGTTTTGATTGAGAAGTACGAAACTGAACACATTCCTTCCTGAGTTAGGGGCGATAAGTTCACCCAGTATGAATATACAGTGGCGTGTTGTCGAGTTGAGGCGATCGCACCAACTGTCTACTTCTTATGAATCTCACACACAATCTTTAAAGGCGATCGCACTATCTCGTAAATTAGTTTTATCAACACGTAATCATCGGGATTTGGGCAAAGTACCCGGATTGTTAATTGAGGATTGGACAGTTTAATGCGATCGCCTAGTTTCTTGTCGAGTAAGGGCGATCATCATAATCCAGTAGGGTGTGTTATCGTAAAGCATAACGCACCATCATATCAAACATCCCAAATATCAGACACAAATTGAACCTTAGGATAATAGTCAAAATTTTTTGGCTATTTGCCTATTTGCCAGCTTTTACAGAATTAAGTTACTTTAATGTTATTTGCTCGTTCATGCTATGTAGCGGACGGTTAAGAGTTACTAGTGGTTCATTTGAGCTTATTTGCCACCACTTATGTGAGCCGTTAAAGCAAATTTAGCTTTGGCATACCCCAGATGAATTATTCTTGCTTTTGCTAATTGCACCCCCATTCCTCAATCATCATATTGTTAAGTGAAAGCGATCGCACCATTTAATCTAAACAATCGTCATTATAAATAGTCTTTCTTTTTACAGTTTTTCTTTGAGTAAAATGCCAGCAAATCCTAAAACCTAGACAGAATAGGAGTTATATTGTTTAAAGCATACAAACAGATTATTCTTAGATAACCCTGAAAGTTGCATTTAGGCTAGAAATAGGCTCTTTTTTCTCCCGCCGCTAAAAAACCTTGCATTATATGATGTTGAGGAGCGATCGCTAGGTTCGGAGTAATCCCAAGAGTGCATTTGACGGAAAGGCAGACCCATCTTCTGGAAGACGTACTTCTCTTTCACACCAGAGGCTACAAGGTCGGGCTTGAGGGCTTTGATAAATTCCTCGAATTCGTAAGCGGTAACGTCGTCATAAACGATGGTGCCGTTTTCGATGTAACCAGTGGTACGTTTGTAGTCGTCATTATGAGCGAACTCATAACCTGTACCAATCATCTTCATACCCAAGTCTTGGAAAGCTGGGACAACGTGGCGAGGACGTAGACCACCAACCATGATGGCGACAGTCTTACCTTCCAAGCGTGGGCGATACTTTCCAAGAATCGTATCCATTGTGGGCTGATACTTGGCGATGACTTTCTCAGCATTCGCTTGGATTGTCTCGTCAAACTTGGAAGCAATTTCCCGTAAAGATTCAGCAATCTTGGTGGGGCCGAAGAAATTGTACTCCAACCAGGGTATACCGTAAGCTTCTTCCATGTGACGGCTGATGTAGTTCATCGACCGGTAACAGTGGATGAGGTTCATCTTCACATTGGGGGTCATCAACATTTCGTTGAGGGTGCCATCACCTGACCACTGAGCGACTACGCGCAAGCCGATTTCTTCTAACAGGATGCGGCTAGCCCAAGCATCTCCACCGATGTTGTAGTCACCGATAACGGCTACGTCATAAGGGGTACCTTCAAACTGAAGTGTACCATCTTTCTTGGCTTGGTCGGATTTGGTGAACACCCAGTCACGAACCATGTCGTTAGCAATGTGGTGACCCAAAGATTGGGAAACACCCCGGAAGCCTTCGCAACGCACAGGTACAACTGGCTTGCCAATTTCTTTCGATGTCTTCCGAGCAACAGCTTCGATGTCATCCCCAATTAGACCGATGGGACATTCAGATTGAATGGAAACACCACGGTTGAGTGGGAAAAGTACATCAAGTTCTTCGATTAGCTTGACAAGTTTCTTGTCTCCACCAAAGACGATATCTCGTTCTTGGAAGTCGGAGGTGAAGTTCATGGTACCAAAGGAGTCAATACCTGTAGTACCGATGTAGTAATTACGACGACCAGACCAAGAATAATAACCGCAACCAACAGGCCCGTGGCTAATGTGGATCATGTCCTTAATAGGGCCCCAAACCACACCTTTAGAACCGGCGTAAGCACAACCACGAGCGGTCATGACACCAGGAAGGGATTTAACGTTAGACTTAACGCCGCAGTCGGACTTACCTTCTTCGTATACGTTTAAATGTTTTTCCCGCTTTTTAGCGGCTTTTTCAGGATAAGCACTGAGAACTTCTTTAATTAGTTCTTTTCTTTCTTGGATGATGTTTTGGTTTTCTGGAGGTGTCATATTTTGTTTCTGTGACTCGTAAGGATAGTGACATAGGGGGACTAGGAGTCCCCTCTAAAGTTAGGGGGGAGATAAAAAGAGAGGGTCAAAGGTAAGATAGGGGACTCTTCCTTTTTCCTTGTGCTAAAGCATTACTTCTTAGCAGCGATTTATACTACAGGAGCTTCAGCAGCACTCTTACCAACTAGCATTGCGGTATTTTCGTCGCTTTCGAGGATACCGAATTCAATCAACAATTCTTCTAGTTCTTCCATTTCGATGGGTGTAGGAATAGCTAGATTCTTGTTGTCGATAATTTTCTGAGCCAATGTCCGGTATTCGTTAGCTTGGTTGCTTTCAGGTGCATACTCGTTAACAGTCATCCGGCGCAATTCTGCGTGTTGAACGATGTTGTCACGGGGTACGTAGTGAATCATTTGGGTGTTCAACCGTTTTGCCAAGGTTTCGATCAAGTCGATTTCCCGGTCTGTGTTACGGCTGTTACAAATTAAACCACCCAAACGCACGCCACCAGTGTGAGCATACTTGAGAACACCACGAGCAATGTTGTTAGCAGCATACATCGCCATCATTTCACCTGATGTCACGATGTAGATTTCTTGTGCCTTGCCTTCACGGATAGGCATAGCAAAACCACCGCACACAACGTCACCTAATACGTCGTAAGATACGAAGTCTAGGTCTTGGTAAGCACCGTTTTCTTCTAAGAAGTTGATGGCGGTGATAATACCACGACCTGCACAACCTACACCGGGTTCTGGACCACCAGACTCTACGCAAAGAACGTCACGGAAACCCTTGAGCATCACTTCATGGAGTTCGATATCTTCTACTGCGCCACGTTCAGCAGCGAGGTGAAGAACGGTTGTTTGAGCTTTGCTGTGCAGCATCAAACGGGTGGAGTCAGCTTTAGGGTCGCAACCGACGATGAGAATGCGTTGGCCCATTTCTGCCATAGCTGCCAAGGTGTTTTGGGAAGTGGTAGATTTACCGATACCGCCCTTACCGTAGAAAGCTATCTGTCTAATCTTTTCTTCAGTCATGATTCGTGATTTCCTGCAATTGGTTGGTTGGTGGGTCTTTGCGTTTGTCTGTTGCGTTCACCCCTGTTGAGCGACAGTAGTGAGCACGTGTAGAGCATCGTTGGTAGCGTTGGCATAAATGCCTGCTGGGGGCGATCGCTCCACAGCTAAAATTATTGAAAGCAAGTACATCTATTTCCTCGTTAAATTTTTGTTTGTTTTCTTTGTTTTCTTTTGTCCTTAGTCATTAATCATTTATCCTGATTAATGACTAAGAGCTTACGCAATTTACAAATACGTCATAATGTGTTTCAACTGGAAAAACTAAATAGGACTTGATGTTGCTATTTGTCAACAATCAATGCATAAGTCCTATTACTTGTTCAAAATAGCGCCCTTAAAATTTGAGACGCACTCTAGTGCAGCTGTGGTGTCTTCTGGCGACTCTCCACGCACAGCCATTGATTCACTCAGGAGTTTTGCGATCTCATCGAAGTGTTGTTGCTGTAAATTCATTCCAGCGTGTGTTTTTTCCATTGGACGACCTGCGTATTGCTTTGGCCCCTCAAAAATCTGAGATAAGAAAGCAACTAAATGATTACGTTGCTTGACCATATCTGTACCAGCAAAAATGGGATTGAGGAGGCTGTCTGTCGCAATGCGTTTGTGGAGTTCATCTACTATTTGTTCAATAGCTGGTTGTCCGCCAAGTTTGTCGTACAATGTGCTCATATTCTGTTCCTTTGAAGCGAGTTAGATGATGAAATTTGCTTTTTAGGCACTTAATCTCTTTGCCTATATGCTGTTAGCAGTAATAGTGGTAGGATTGATACCAATTCGTAATTCGTAATCCCTTGGGGGAAGCAATCCTTCGGGTGTCTACGTAATTCGTAATTAAGAAAGTTAGGTTTGAATCTGTCACTTTCTTTTGGGGAATTGGTATGAAGCATTGAGTGGAGACAATGATTCGGTTCAAATCCTACTTTCTGTTTCTGGCTGAATGCATATTAGGGCGTATTTGTAGAGTACGTTAAGTCCTACAGCAATTCCTAAACTGCTTCGACTACAAGGCTCTTGCTGACACGCTCTTGTAATCTGGCTTCGATCGCAATTTTTAGGGTTGCTGTACTACTTGAACAGGAACCGCAAGCACCTTGCAGGACAACTTTAACGCGATCGCCTTCTACATCATAGAGTTCTACATCTCCCCCGTCAGCGATGAGTACGGGTCTGACTTCTTCATCCAGAACTTTTTGAATTAGGGCAATCTTTTGCACGTTAGTTAGCGATCGCTCTTTAGACGTAACAATTTCTGTGGCAACTTTTACGCCGTAATTGTTGAGATTAGATGCGGCGAATTCCTGTTGCACTGATTTAATTATATCATCAATGTTTGCCAAACAGGAACCGCATCCACCACCAGCTTTCACATAATTTGTTACCTCTTCGGCACCAGTGAGATTATTTTCTAGAACGACGCGGCGAATTTTGGCCTCGCTGATCCCAAAGCAACTGCAAACTAATGCGCCTTCATCATCATCATCATGGGTAGTTAGAGGTATGCCGCGATAATTATAGATAGCGGCTTCTAGCGCTTCTTGTCCCATGACAGAGCAATGCATCTTTGCTTCTGGTAAACCACCCAGATAATCTGCAATGTCTCTGTTGGACACTTTCAGAGCTTCATCTAAGGTTAAACCTTTGATCATTTCGGTTAATGCACTAGAAGATGCGATCGCACTAGTACAGCCAAAGGTTTGAAAACGAGCATCTAGAATCTTATCAGATTCTACTTCCACTTTCAGGTGTAGTCTCAGAGCATCACCGCAAGCAATGCTACCGATTTCTCCCATTGCAAGCTTAACCCCAGGTTCGCCAGATTCTTCAATGGCTCCCTGATTCAGGGGATTGTAAAACAGTTCTAATACTTTATCGGTGTAGTCCCACATAACGAATTTTAGATTTTAGATTTTGGATTTTAGATTGAAGTATGGGGCATTAGGGGGCATCGGGCATTGGTTTTATTCTCAATGCGCTATGCCCTATTCCCTATTCCCTAATTAACGATGAGCCAGTGCTTGCTCTTGTTCTTGCAGCCAACCCGCATTATCATTTTTGAAAGGTGAGAGGGCGCGTAAACGTTCCACAATACTGGGCATTACCTCTATCACTTGATCGATTTCGGCTTCTGTGGTGTAGCGACAAAGGCTGAAGCGAATGGAACCGTGCAAAGTTGTGTAGGGTAAGCCCATAGCCCGAAGGACGTGGGAAGGTTCCAGTGAACCGGAGGTACAAGCAGAACCGGATGAGGCACAGATACCGTATTTATTCAACGATAGTAAGATAGCTTCACCTTCAATATACTTGAAGCCGATATTGGTGGTGTTGGGCAATCTCTGCGTAGGGTCACCATTGACTACACAATCAGGAATTGTCGCTAGTAAAGTTTGTTCGAGGCGATCGCGCAGCCTTGTTTCTCTTTTGTTTGCTTCTTCTAAGTGTAACAGTTCAAGTTCCGCAGCTTTGCCCAAGGCAATAATTCCCGGAACATTCTCTGTTCCCGCCCTACGTCCGCGTTCTTGGTGTCCTCCAAGTATGAAGGGACGGAAGCGAACCCCGCGCCGGATATACAAAGCACCAATTCCTTTAGGCCCGTGCAGCTTATGACCAGACACGGTTAACATATCCACGGTGCTAGTCTTCATATTCAAGGGGATTTTTCCCACTACTTGCACCGCATCTACATGGAAGATAGCGCCATATTCTTTCACCCGCAACCCAATCTGCTCAATCGGGAAAATCGTGCCGGTTTCGTTATTAGCATACATAATTGTCACCAGGGCGGTGTTACCCGTCAAGGAAGCTTCTAGTTCATCTAGATCCAGCTGCCCTTGATGATTTACTGAAAGATAGGTAACACTGTAACCTTGGGTTTCTAATTGTTTGCAGACATTAAGTACTGCGGGATGTTCAACTTGGGTGGTAACGATGTGTCGCTTTTCTGGGTGCGCTAACAGTGCGGCTCGAATCGCGGCGTTATCTCCCTCAGTTCCACAACTTGTGTAGACAATTTCTGACTCATCAGCTCCCAGCATGGCTGCAAGTTGTTCTCTTGCTGTTCTCAGTGCTTTACCGACTTGCCCACCAAAGGTATGCATACTGGAGGGATTGCCGTAAAAGTCTGTCAGGTAAGGTAGCATTACCTCTATAACTTCTGAGTCTACCTTAGTGGTGGCATTATTATCGAGATAGATGCAGTTATTTTGCATTGTTGTCTTCAATTACGTTAGCGTAGCGTTAGCGACGTAGGAGCGTCATTACGATTTATTAAAGCTTCTGCTCCCATTGTTTGGGGCTGACGCTTTTGCAACTGTTCGGAGTATTTCTGGGAATAGCTGTTAAACCAACGTTCCCAGTAATCTTGTTTATTTGTTAATTTAGCAACTACGCGGTTGTAATCGGCAAACCAGCCTTCCCAATAATCGCTAGGCTGCTTAACGCAACCGTCGCATGTAGGACAACCAGCTTTACACTGAGGCACGGTATGAATACTACCAACGCAGTTTGTACAAAGTTCAGGGTCAATCCAGTGCTGTCCGTCAACCACTTTAACTGCATTTGTGGGACATCCTGATAGACAGAGATTGCAGGAAATACACTGGCTAGTAATTATTTTGTAAGCCATGATTATTCTCCTTTTTGGATAAGGGGCATTGGGCATTGGGGAGGCAGTGCCGTAGGCGGGAGGCGATTGGCGGCATTGGGGATAATTCTTGTTCTATTCCCCATGCCCCATGCCCTATTCCTTATTCCCTAATTCCTTAACGTATTGCTCGTAAAACTCCAAAGCAACCTTCTCAATCACGTCGTAAGCTTCAACACTCTGTATTCCAGCTTCTTGCAATTTTTCTTGAGGACTGTTACCAATCTTAGAGGCTAAAACTGCTTTGCAATCTGCGATCGCTTTCATAATATGCTCAAAAGAAGCTTCCTCGCCGTATCCACCTTGGCAGTATTGGTCAATTTTGCGATGACCGACAAAGCGAACTTCGTTTCCATCCACTTCGTAAATTTGGAATTCTTTGGCATGACCGAAGTGCTGGTTAACCAATCCGCCACCTTTGGTTGCTACTGCAACTAGAATTTTGGGATTGTTGGCAAATTTCTTGCCAGTCAACGCCTTGTCTTTGGCTACTTTAAGTTCTTCTTTAAACTTCTCAATACCGTCGTGAACTTCTTGGCGTTTCTCCATGTCATATTCTGGAGTCATTTCCAAGAATTTCTCTTTGGAAAATTCTTGGCTGCGGTCTTCTCCCAATAATCCGACTGCATCGGCGCGGCACTGGCGACAGTGACGCATCATTTTCATGTTACCGGAGCAATTGTCTTGAACTTCTTTGAGTTCTTTGGGTGTGGGGCCACGTTGACCGATTAAACCGAAGTGTGTGCCATGCTCTGGTGCAGAAATCAATGGCATGATGTTGTGCAAGAATGCACCTTTTTCACGAATGACTCGATTCACTTCGACTAAGTGCTGGTCATTAATTCCGGGAATCATCACGGAGTTAACTTTGCACAAGATGTCAGCATCTTTGAGGGCTTGCAATCCTTCCATCTGTCTTTCGTGGAGAATTGTCGCGCCTTCAAGACCTCTATAACGCTTGCGTTTGTAGTGAACCCAAGGATAAATCTGAGCACCGATCTCTGGATCTACCATGTTAATGGTGATCGTAACGTGATCTATATTTAATTCTTTAATGCGATCGACGTAGTCAGGCAGCATTAAACCATTGGTTGATAAGCACAGCTTGATATCTGGTGCTTGCTCTGCAATCAACTCAAATGTGCGGAAAGTCTTATCTGGGTTCGCCAGTGGGTCGCCAGGGCCAGCAATTCCCACAACTGTCATTTGGGGAATCTTGCCGCCAATGACCAAAGCTTTGTGTGCTGCTTGTTCTGGTGTTAGCAACTCGCTAACTACTCCAGGACGGCTTTCGTTAGCGCAGTCATATTTGCGGTTGCAATAGTTGCATTGAATGTTGCAGGCTGGAGCAACTGCAACGTGCATCCGCGCGTAGTGGTGATGAGCGTCTTCGCTGTAGCAGGGATGTTTAGCAATGCGTTCTTGGAGCATTTCATCCCTTTCCGTGGTGGCGCTACTGGTGCTGTCGCAGCCGCAACCACCTGATTTTGCTTGGGTTGTCGATTCCGTGGCGGGGGAGTTGAGGAGTCGTGTAGACGGTGATGTCATTGAGTTTTGCAAAAGGTCGGTGGACTTGGCTGCCACTGTGGGAGATGCTGTTGCTACTCTTTCATGCCCAGGAATTGAAGTCACGTCTTCCACACTGCCTGCAAACCCTTGGGTTCGGGCGACTTGTTTTCAAGTACGGCAGGCGATAGATATTTGATGTTCGGCTGGTGTGTGTCAATGTTCGGTTCTTGGGTAGAATTTGTGTTTACAGCCGCGACTTCTATTCACTTCAGGCATGGTGCTATGTCATCCCTCCACTCACTCTTCGCTTCGTTTTGTGTTGGAGCGTTAAGTGATTGGCGATATAAGAGTTATATCAGCCGTCTCCTAGCCAGACGGTGCGTCTATCTAGGATAGAATTTATTGGATTTATTACGCTTGTACTCAAATAAGAAAAACCCTAATTCTTCAAGCATTACAAGAATTCAAAAACTTTTTTTCGGGTAGGGGTTCTAGTATTTTTTGGTTGGGGTTCTAGTGTTTATGGACAGGGGTTCAGGATTTTTTTGTACTCAGGCAAAAGCCAATTACAGCAAGGAATTTAATCTACTTGCAACTGGGTTTTGGTTATTTTAATGTGTACTCAGATTGCCCTAAAATTCCGTCAAAAGCAATAAATGCCAAGGGTTTGAGGGTGAAAAACTGGAGTAATCTATATCGTTCCACTCCAGAAACATGCGAAATTCAATTCTGTATCTAACATATCATTTTTTTGAGGGTAAAAATGCACTTCATATTTTTTTAATTTTTGTTTTGGCAATGATATTCAATTGTGGTTATAAATCTTATTTGGCAAGCTATACAGGCTTGTAGAAATAGATGTATTGCTGCACATATTTTTCAAAAGGTTTAAGTTTTCAGTTCTTTTTTTTATTCCCACAATTAGGAGATGGGTAGGGAACTCTCAGATTTTGTGTTTGAAAGAAACAACAAACTATAATCTAACATGATTGAGCGATCGCAATAAATTTTTTTAATTGCTCAATACGAACCTTAGCGAAAAACCTAACCCCCTAACCCCCTTCCCCATGCTCTAAGGGCGAAAATTTAAAGTCTTTCTCCTAAAAGGAGAAAGAAATAGAAGTGGGGTTTTCCAGATACCGTGACAAATCTGGGATTTTAAATGGGTTTAGCGCAAAGGCAAAGGCGTTGGCGTAGCCTCTAGTAGAGTTGCCGGCCGTAGGACATCGCTCTTTGTTGCTGATACTACTTAGCTACAATCAAACCAAGCGTGAAAAATCTTAGTTATGATAGCCATCCTCCAACAGCCGTTAAAAATGACCGTTGAGGAATATCTCGAATGGGAACCTCAGCAAGACGTTCGCTACGAATATATCGCTCTCACAAACCAAAAAAGTCCTCCAACCCAACGGAATTTATATCACCACAGTACCTAGCCCTGAAGTCTTCTTAGAGAGCGTCTTAACAGCGTTTCTTCCCGGTCAAAAAGCCAAATTTATCTTTGAGAAACCCAACACTCAAGATTTGGTTTATCTTAAAGAATTGATCGAAGCGGGTAAAATTCGTGTGGTGATTGATTGCACATATCCCTTAGAAGAACTAGCCACTGCTCATAGTTATAGGGAAAGTGAGCGTGCAGTTGAGAAAATTGCGTTGGCGCAGCCCGTCGTAGACATCGCGGTTTCCAGTTGATTGGAGGACAGTAAGGTGAGTGGTTGGTTTAGCTGGGGCAGAGGAGCATCTCAAATTTGCAAAGAAAATTTGGTGTTACTTGACCTGTATAAACGATATCTGATTATCTAAGTCAGCTGCAATGGATCTATAATCACCAGCACTAAACTCACGGCATAGACTACCAGTTTCACTTTGGCATACACATATTACTGTAGCCGATGGTACACTTAATCAGCTAATAGCGTCGTTACCAACAACATTTAAGTTACCTTGGTTGGCTTTGTATATTGCTGGACTTGTAGGAAAAGACTGGGAAACTCCAGCAGGATTAGGGTTTCTGTAGACCTTAACCTGTACTTACGGCGTGTAGGAGAGCTTGTAGATAGTACCGCTCTGGTCATCCGAAATTAACAAATTACCTTGCTGATCGACTGCCATATCCACCGGTCGCCCCCAGACTTGTTGCGTTCCTGGAACTAGCCAATCGGTAACTAAATCTATCTCGTCCCCTAGAGTCTTTGTCGTACTATTCCAGGGAAAGTAAGCTATTTTGTAGCCCGTTCTCTTGTCCCGATTCCATGAACCATGCAGCCCCACCACTACCCCATTTGAGTACAATCTGGGAAAGTTGGTATTTTGTAAGAAGGTTAGTCCCAAGGGAGCCGAATGGGCTGGGATACCCTTACTAATCCTGTCCAATGCATTGCAATAAATATGTCCATCAACATTGAACTGATAGTCGCGGTCAAAGGGCATATTGTTGAAGCCATTTGCCGTGTCAGGATTGGGGTTGCAAAATGGCCAACCGTAGTTACCGCCATCTCGGACTTTCGTCAACTCGTCCGGCGGGTGGTTGTCCACATAAGACTGGATAACCTTACCGTATTTGCCACTGCCATCGTTGTAGGGATAGGCGATTTGGTCTCGATTATTTACGGCTACCCAAAGGTCATTTGTATTAGGTAAGAATGCTAATCCTTCGGCATTGCGTAAACCTTGGGCAAAAAGCCGCCGATTGGTTCCATTAGCGTTGTACTGGTAAATCGCGCCGCGCTTTGGGTTGCTGACAGTATCTGCCGTGCAGGCATTGCATGTAGAGGCGATCGACACATACAGTTTGTGATTGGCATCAAGTGCGATATTTTTCAGTTCGTGACCATAAGCGCCTTTGAGTTCCGATGTACTGTTATCTGGTAAACCAGTTATAACTATTTGCCGATTTTTTGCAATTCGGTCTCCAGAGTTGTAGATGAAGCGGTTAATTTGATGAGTCTCAGAGATATAAACGTATGTGGTGTTGTCAATCTTATGAAACACAATGTCGTGTGGCTTGCGTAGACCCGTTACGAAATCAGAAATAATTGGGTTATTGCTGCCATTTGACCGGACAATTAACACTTTCCCCGTATTGGGCTGTGACACTAGAAGATCCCCATTGGGAGCAACTGCTATAAAGCGAGCATTGTTAATCCGAGCATAAACAGAGATGGAGAAGTTGGGTGGCACTTTCAAGTAACGGTTAATATTGAAGGGCGCAGAACTCATTGCACTAGGCACTTTCAACTTGGTTTGAACAGATGCAGCTGGCGGGCCGCCGAATGCTGGGGTAGGAAGAACCTCTAAGGATATCAGACTAGTAAGTGAGGCGATCAAACTAACTAACGATGCGGATAGTATGCGTCCGAGTATCTGTGTCGGGTTTAGATCAAACAACTTTGAACTTCCTTCTACTGTGGTAGTGATTTATATTACACCTGACTCTTTGCTGGCAAGAGTTAGAGCTAGGCTAACCCATAGGTAGGGCTTTTTGACAATACTTCGTTAGGTATAGTTTTATAATCGTATTTTTTCCTAATTCATCAAAAAATGGGTGAACTGAGAGTTACAAACAAAGGCAGAGCGATCGCTTTCACAAACTAAAAAAGTCCTCAAATCGAACGGTGTTTATATTACCACAACCTAGCCATTAAACCGTTGTGCAGAGCGTCTTCACAGCATTCCTTCCCAGTCAAAAAGCTAAATTTATCCTTGACAAACGCAACACTAAGGACTTGGTTTTTCTCAAAGAATTGATTGAAGCAGATAAAATTCGTGCAGTGATTGATTGCACATATCCCTTACAAGAACTAGCGGCGGCTCATGGTTATAGCGTGAGCGTGCAGTGGGGATTGCGTGAGCGCAGCCCGTCGTATACATTGCAGTTTCCAGTTGATCTGAAAAACCAACGCGAAACCTAACCCCCTAACCCCCTTCCCGACGCGGGAAGGGGGGAAATTCAAAGTCTCTCTCCTAGAAGGAGAGAGATTTAGAGAGAGGTTTTCCAGATTCCCTGAAATTCGGAAACATTACTCAAGCTAGTGGATATACTCGTAATCAAACTCTCAACAGAAGCGAGTATTATGCTGGACTGGTTAGCTATTTGGGGTGTAACTCAGGTTGCCGGGTTTATTTTTAAACCCATTCTGGAAGACTTAGCCAAAGATGCTGCTAAAGATTGGGCTAAAGATTTATTAAAAGGCATCCCTGGGAAAATTGTCCAGAAACTTAAGAAGGAAGACATAGAAATTGCTGCTGGTAAAGCGTTAAAGGAATTTTTGCAACTTATGCAGCAGCAGTTAAAGATTCGTTGCAAACTTGCTGAAACTGAGATTCAAGAGTACACCAAAGACATCAAGAAATTTATCAGCGATAAGTCGGTTGCAGAAACTCTTGGTAAGGCTTTTGATATTAATTGTGAATCTCTAGACGCTAAAACGCTAGAAGATAGTTGGAACAGGCTGCAATTAAAACCTTTGCCATCTAAATTTAACTGGCAATCAATTACAGAACAGTATTTGACACAAGTCCAAGAACTTCTTTTAGATTCAAATGAATTACACCATATCCTCGAATTACAAAAGTTATCTGATATTGAAATCAATACAAAAAAAATTGCTGGTGTTATTGTCGATTTTAATTTAGTTAAATATCAAGAGAGATTGGAAAAACCATCCAAAAAGTTTACCTTGGTTTAAATCGCTTGTGCTATCTGATGATGACTGGTTTATTCGACAAGGATTGATGCCAGAATTAGCCAAAAGGTGGAAATATGAGCCTGGTATGTTTGAATTTTTCTGCAATCTTGCTATTCAAGATAACTTCGAGCGAAAGGCAAACTGGCAAGTTAATCCTCGTCAGACTGCACTTGAAGCAATTATTGAACATTATCCTAATAATCCCCAGACTTTACCACTGTTGTGCGACAGAGCTAATAATGACCCAGATGAGCAAGTGCGGGAATTTGCTCAGAAGAAGTTGGCACAATTAGAGAAGTAAAAGAGCGGTGAAAATATGAACAATACAGAAGTTCGTCAGCAAATCAACCAATATCTAGATAGATTATCTTCAGAACGCCTAGAACTGGTTGCTGACTTTTTAGCGTATCTCGTAGATAAAGAGAGTGAAGATGCTACCCAAGAGTTGTTTGATATCCCTGGATTTATTGAATCTTTTGAAAGGGGTAAAAAAGATATTGCTGAAAGTCGGTAAAAAACTGGAGAACAATTCGATCTGATGTATAGCGTTGTGTTATATGCCGAAGCTGAGGAGATTTATGCTACAGCAAACCAAGCCTTAGCCAAAAAGATTGCTAAGTGCTTTGAGCAACTAGAACAGAATCCTCGGTTTCATCCTAATATTAAACCTCTCAAAGATGATTTTGCAGGTTACTATCACTATCGCATTAGTGACTATCGAGTAATCATCAAGTTGATGATGAAACAAATCAAGTCATGGTAAATACTATTGCTCATCGACGAGAAGTTTATAAATAGATATGAAATATACAATCGTGATTCAATGGTCAGAAGAAGACCAATGTTATGTGGTTTTCTTACCTGAGTTTACGCATATAATGCAGCCTTGTACTCACGGAGAGACTTACGAAGAAGCTCTTAAAAATGCTCAGGAAGTTTTAGAAATGCTGATTGAATCATCTTTGGCTGATGGTGAACCTTTACCAGAGCCTAAAACATTAGGAAAATCATTAAAAGTGGCGTTGTAAATCAGTAAGATTAAATAAAAATAGGTAATCTCATGACTACATCTGTTAATACAGCCAAAGTCTACGATGAAATTATAGAGTTTATTGCTGCTGGCACCACTCCCCAAAGCGTTATCGATTTCAAACTCTCAGATGCAGCCAACGACCGTTTAGAGGATCTCGTTTACCGCGCAAAAACTGAAGGTCTTACAGGAAGTGACCAGCGAGAGTTAGATCATTTCCTGACGCTAGAGCATATTATGAGGTTAGCAAAAGCAAAAGCTCATCAGTACATTAATCCTAAGTAAGTATTTAAAATGTCTCGTCTATATATTAATGCAGAACTGCGGCGTTGAGTTGCCGATCGCACCGCCCATCTATGCGAGTATTGTTTATATCTAGAACTAGACGGCTTAAGCTTTTAAGTTAACCATATAATCGACATCAAACACGGCGGCGCTACAGCAGCAGATAATCTCTGCTATGCCTGTATCTTCTGTAACCTGCAAAAAGGGACGGATTTAGGGTCAATTAATTGGCAAACGTGCAAAATTGTGCAGTTTTTTAACCCACGCAGAGACTTTTGGGGTGAGCATTTTCAACTAGATGAGGCTGTAATTCAGCATCAGACAGATATTGGATAAGTTACCGCACGCATCCTAGATTTTAACGGCGATGAAAGAATTCTAGAGCGACAAGCTTTGATTGCATTTGGTCAGTATCCCTCAGCATCGGCACTAAAACAGATAAATAAACAGGTTATGATGTGCGATCGCATCCACTAATGGGAATTCTATACTTAGCAAAACTTGCTACTTAACCACTAGAATACCCAAGGTGATTATACGATGGCCTATCAAAATATTACAGCCTCCCTTTCGCCACAAGATATCCAAGAAGTTAAAGCCGCGCTACAGAAAGTCCAACAAAAGCTCCCCTTCCTGATTACTCTCAGCACGGAAGAACGGCGGAAGTTGGTAAAAATGGGGGACAAAAGCCTAGCCTTTGTGAATAATAGCGTCACCGCTGCTCAGTCTAACCCCGAAATTCTCCCAGCCACTTTTGACGTTGAGGAACTTGTTCGGGATTATCAATTAGCTGCTGTGCTGACTGAACTTTTAATCTCAATCCAGCAACTCACTGAACAGGTAGATGATACCCTAATGGCAGTCGGTAGTGAAGCTATGACTAGCAGTTTGACTGTTTATGATTACGTCAAGACAGCATCAAAAAAGACTCCAGGCTTAAAAAGTGTCGCTGAACAGTTGGGCGAACGCTTTAAAGCTATTGGTAAAGGGAAATCTGTAAAAATTTCCGTCTCTTGATAAATTAACACTCGTAGGCAGTCTAATATCATTTTCAAAAATCTTTGCAATATAGGGCTTCTGGTTTGTATGCAATCCACTTTCACCTCACTTCCATTCCTCTCTCCTAAAACGAGAGAGGCTTTGAATCTTACTCCCCAACGCTAGTAGGGAAGGGATTGGGGGTTAGGTTTCTATTGCACTCAACACAGAAGCACTATAAATAAATTTGCTGTAAGGGCGTACAGATGTACGCCCTTACTTTGTTCATCCACCTCAGAACTCCGTTAACGAGTATTTGAACTGGATGAATCCACCTCTGAACTGCGTCAACGAGTATTTGAACTGGATGAATCCACCTCTGAACTGCGTCAACGAGTCTTTGAACTGGATGAATCCACCTCTGAACTGCGTCAACGAGTCTTTGAACTGGA
>NZ_JBALCP010000023.1:0-64058 GCF_036919675.1 Nostoc sp. | reverse complement strand
CCAAGAAACCGATACATAGAGGGCAAGGAGCTAAATTAGAAACACTCACTTTTTCTATTCTTAGTACCGCTTAGAGCTTAACCGAACCGTATTGCCTGTTATCCCACATTGCACCTACAGTTTTTTTTGGCTACTTTTGATCCAGTTGCACCGTGGAAGGGGTTCTTAGCTTCTACTGCTGATGCCTTGGGGAAAACTCAGTTAGCGCAGCAGTTAATGACTAATTATTATGCACGTTTAGCACAGTTGAAAGCTTCTATAAATCAGCGTCTGTTACCTACAGTTATATCGGTGGCTGAATTGCGTACTGATGGAGTTTTCCTACCTGAGGCGGCTTCTTTTGAGGGAGAGATATTTAAAGATGCTGGTATTCAACGTCCGCCAAATCAGTTACTCAGTTTTGAGACAAGCAACAAAATGCGCTTGGGAGGACGTTATGCTTTTCTTCCCATATCTGAGGAACTCTTGGGTGAAATTGATGGAGATATCCTATTTTTAGTCACCGAAGATATAAGGAGTCATCAAAATCCCAATTCAGAACTTCAAAAGTTGAAAGCATCTCCACTATGGTCTAAGTTAAAAGTCGTGCAGCACTCCTCAGTACATGAGGTTGGTTTTTATTGGCGTGGTATGGGCCCGATCTCGGCAAACCTGTTAATAGACGATTTATTCCGGTATTTGATTAAATCTATTAAACCAACAACTACTATGCCATAAGTGTCCCACAATCATTCGTGAACAACAAGATCCCCGACTTCTTCAAGAAGTCGGGGATCTGAGGCTGGTGATTTAAACGAAATTAAATAGGATTGCTATAGTGGTAAGGTGGGCACAGACGCTGACTCTGCCAGTCAAGAGAGATTGCGATCGCATAGGCAACGCCTACATGAGTTTTTGGTTGAGAGCGATTGCAAAAGGTGGATGAAGAATCAGCGTGATCATAGCAAGCGATCGCCTCTTCACCAATCCACTCATCCACCCTCGTGACATCTCACCCGTAAGTCTATAAATCATCATTAAAACGTACTTTAGACCCGCGTTTGGGACGTGACATAAATCACTTTCCTATTATTAATTATGCGCCAGAATAAAAACTGACTTCTAACCTGAACTGTACAGCACCAGGATACACAGAATTGAGGTTACTTGACATCCGCCTTATTCAATATATTTTAACCTATTTATTACAAATATATTAAATAAACCTATGTAAATTCTTGGTGGTTGCCCGAATTCAATCAACGACTGGCCAAATTCAATCAACGACTGCCCGAATTTAATATAGGAACTTAGTAAACTTGCTTTTATTAAACACGAAAGTGATCGCCTATTGAACCGATACAAAGCGTAGACGCTTCTTCGGCTTGTCGTCAGACATTGCACAAAAATTTATACCAATTACTCATAACTGTTCAACTGTTAAGTGCGATCGCGAAGCACTGAATTATCAGTTTGCTGCTCACTCATTGGCTTGCCTACTAGCCCGCACCACGATCGCGACTATTTTCAATGTAACGACGCAAAACTGAGTTAATCAGTGTTTTGTACTCTGCACCTTGTTCACGAAACCACGTTATCACTTCTGAATCTAACTCAATCAGGTCACAGGCTTGTGTTGCCGGAATCCTCAGCGTAGCATTTTCAAAAAACTCATCACTCAACGGTGGGATGTCTGAGTAATCAATATCCTCATCCTTCATCGCCTCTAATGCAGCCCAATCAGTACGTGAGGTATTGTTCAAGTCGTTGACACTTGTATCGGTTTGCCCTTCGTGCTGAGATAATGCGGACTATGTTGTTCTGTCGTTCTGTCCAAACTACAACCGCTACACCGTTGCCTAAAAAGCCGATTCCAATCCAGGGATCTTCGCCATCATCAAAACGCTCATCAAGCTCAATCAGCATGGAATTGTTAAACATTCCGGGGACATCTGCAAAATCAATTCGATGTTTACAAATATTTTCAAGATTCTTTGTTTCGTCTCACTCAAACTGCATGAAGGCTTAATGAACAATAGAGAAACAGTTAAGCCCATTATTGCTTATTTCAGAATTCCAAATTCAAGATGAAGTCTATGGTTGGCGAACATATTCACGCAGTTGAGAACGTAAACCATTAGTAATCATTGGAAAATTGTTGATTTCTTGAATAATAGAAGCCTCTGATCTTCCATTCTCCCTAAACTGTGTAACTACAGCCCTCGCAAGAGCTTCAACTCCGAACTTCGCAATTACACTTGAGATTGCTGCAATTAAGGTCAGAGCAACTGCACCACCAATCATTCCGAAAGGCCCGCCCAAAAAAGCTAATGAGGTTGTAATGGCTACAGCCCCCACGTAAGATGAAGTTGCAACAAGCCCAACTAAAACTAAACCAGCAACTCCGAGACCAGCTAACTTGTTCACTAGCTCATCCATAATGACTAACTCCGTAAAGCTATAGATAACTCTGTTGTTAGGATTCCCAAAAACAACTGGGCGAACCGCGCCCATTATTAGCAATTACGCTAGATTTTTCTTTATACTAAGTTACAGCGACATTGCAGCGCTTGCTTAAGTAAAGCTTGATATTCTTCATCTCCAACCCGATAAGCACCAAACCTCTCCAAATGAGGATTCATCATTTGGCCATCAAAAAACACAAATTTCCTCTGACGCAATCTTTCCACCAACTTGACCATTGCTACCTTTGAACCTTCGGGAATGCGGTAAAACATCGACTCTCCAATGAAAGCACCGCCAATAATAATCCCTAAAATTCCCCCTGCTAATTCGTCACCCTGCCAAGTTTCAAAACTATAAGCATAACCATTTTGGTAAAGTAGCCAGTAAATCTTTTGCAATTCCGGTGAAATCCAAGTTGTTTCACGGTTAGCACATCCAGCCACCACAGCTTGGAAGTCCCGATTAATCGCCACACTAAAACGCTCTTGATTGATGACACGCTGCAAAGACTTGGGGTAGCGAAACCGCTCATCCAAAGGAATAAAAGTCCGATCGCGACTTCCGTACCAACTCAGGCGATCGCGCTCATCAGCCATGAGAAAATAGCCTTGTGCATAACCCTCAACAATAGCGGCGATATCATATTGCATAAATTAAATATAAAAAAACACTCTTAGAAACGCACTTTGATGCTAACAGTCAACCTCAGCGTTCCTCTGCGTTTCCCTCCGCGTCCCTCTGCATTTAAAATAAAAAAAATGACTCAACCAATTCCACCCATCACCCTACCACCGCCTGAAAATCCGCTGCTCGAAGGTGAATGGTTACGAGAGCGTTTACAGCGGTGGCTAGATACAGAATTTATCCCCGAAGCAGTCAACCAAAATATTGCCCAACGAGCCGCACAAATTTTTGTGCGTCAACGGATGGAAGGAGAAAACGACCTTGGTTCTTTGGTAATTGCCATTGTCACAGAGATGCAGTCGTATGATTTTTCCAATAGCTTCTATGGAGAGTTTGCGATCGCCAACGCCGTCAGCGATCTACTCTTAGAAAGTCTGGGAATTGATAAATGTTGTGGTCAATAATTGTTGTCATTTGTCATTAGTCCTTTGTTATTTACCAATGACTAATGACTGTTGACTACCAACTAGACTTAACAACTCCAGGCAAAAGACCTTCATGCGCCCATTCCCGCAGCACATTCCGAGACAGTCCGAAATCGCGGTAAACACCTCTAGAACGACCAGTCAACCAGCAACGGTTGCGGTGGCGGGTGGGCGCACTATTCCGGGGTAGCTGTTGAATCTTCCGGTGGATTTCCAGCTTATCCAGGGGAGATTCTGCACTTCTGAACTCATCCAGAAGAGCTTCCCGCTTGTCAGCATACTTTTCTATCAACCTGGTGCGCTTTTTCTCGCGCTCAATCAAGCTCTTTTTTGCCATACAATTTTTAATTTATTTAAAGACACCATTCTTCATTCTACAGTCTCTCCATCAATTCTGGGGTTACTCGTGTCACTTACCCTACAACCACTGGCTTATTCGCAGCAGGGCACAAATCGGCAAGCTCACAAGCGACGCAGATGGGAGAGCGGGCTTTGCAAATCGCACGACCGTGATAAATCAGCCGAATTGACCAATTTTCCCAATCAGGCTGCGGCAATAAACCGATTAAATCTTGCTCAATCCGAACCGGGTCTTTTGCTTCAGTTAAACCCAAACGTTCGCACAGGCGCTTCACGTGAGTATCTACCGTCACCCCAGCATTAATGCCATAAGCATGAGCCAGAACTACATTTGCTGTCTTCCGCGCCACACCTGGAAGCTTTAACAACTGTTCCATTTGGTTGGGGACAACAGAGTTAAACTCAGTGACAATCATCCGACAAGCGGCTTGAATGTTCTTGGCTTTATTGCGATAAAACCCAGTTGAACGCACCAAGCTTTCTAATTCTACTAAGTCAGCGATCGCTAAACTAGCAGCATCAGGAAACTTACTAAATAAAGCTGGTGTCACTTTATTCACCCGCTCATCAGTACACTGAGCGGAAAGAATAGTTGCCACCAACAGTTGTACTGGCGTTGAGTAATTCAAAGAACAAGTAGCATCTGGATAAAGACGCTTCAGACGAGCTAAAATTTCTAGCGATCGTTGCTTTTTAGATAACGATTTGCAGGTAATGCTCACTGGAACAATTTTTGTACCCATTCCAATTGGCTAGTTAATTGGGTGGTTTCTTTGACTATCAAGAAAATTCCTAGTCCTAAGAGTAATACCAAACCTGTTTGCATTACACCTTCTTGAATCCGGGCAGGAACAGGCTTACCGCGCAAACCTTCAATCAGCAGAAAAGCGAGTTGTCCGCCATCCAAGGCTGGTAAAGGCAAAATATTGATAATAGCCAAGTTAATGCTGATAATTGCAGCAAAAGACAACAAGTTTACGGTATTGTCCTCAGCTAATTTTGCACCTATTTTGACAATATTAACTGGCCCAGAAACTTGTCCAGCAGTTTGTTGAAAGTTGGTAATTAACTGCCCAAAACCACTGAGTGTCCCAACAAATAATTGTTGAAACCGATTAGCAGCAATACCGAAAATTTCAAAAGGACTATTAGGACGGCGATAAACTGCTGTAGCATTTGGACTGAGTGCCACACCAACTACACCTTTGCCATCGGCTCCTAGTTTTGGTGTTAATTTCAGCGTTTGTTGTTGATTTTCACGCAGAATTTTCAGTTCGATTTGCTGATTGGGATGAGTTTGAATTTCTTTAGTCAGCAAAGGAGTTGACTTGTCAGAAGCCGGGAGTTCTTGACCGTTAACAGCCAGAATAATATCTCCTTCCCGAATTCCTGCTTGATAGGCAACAGATTCTTGATTAACAGGCTGTACAAGGACACCAGCTTGATAGTTTAATTCCTTGGGAATACCGACAATACCCAATTGCAGAGCCAGCACCAAATAGGCAAATATTAAATTTGCGATCACTCCGGCACTGATAACTATCGCCCGGTCTAAAACTGGACGGTTACGCAGCAGATTCGGGTCATTGGGTGGAACATCGCTATCGGGGTCATCATCGGGAAAGCCCACAAAGCCGCCTAAGGGAAAGGCGCGGATAGCATATTCGGTTTGTGAACCTTGGTACTTTAAAAGAACTGGGCCAAAACCCAAAGAAAAACGGTTAACCAGAATGCCTTGAGAACGGGCTGCAACAAAATGTCCCAACTCGTGTACCAAGATCAGAACAGCCAAGACTGCGATCGCTGCTAAAACTGACATAGAGTAAATTAGTGAAGATATTAAGCTATAGTTATCTCCATTCTAATTGGGCATTGGGTATTGGGCATTGGGCATTGGGCATTGGGCATATTTCATCCCTGGTTCTAACATCTAAAGTTTAGGACTTACGCAAAAAGGCAGTGAAAGCCTTGATTTTCCGTAGGGGCAATTCATGAATTGCCCCTAAATTTCGTACTTGATGCGTAAGTCCTAAAGTTAATAGGATGCCTTAGCGACAGCATAACGCACCATTTTTGTCTATATACTCCAAATCGGAAGTTTTGGTCAGATTGGTTTTTCTGTTAAAACAACAACGATAGTATTACCCACACAACATAAGAGGCGATTGGAAGCCAAAACAGCAAATCAACAATATAAAGTTACTGGAATTATATTGTTGGCTTTGAAATACGTTCTGGTAAGACTGGTTGCGAAATTTGCGGTACAACTGTTGACTTTTGAACTCTTTGTAAATTTTACAGCGATGGAAAACCCAACTTTTCTCCCTGCTGAAAGTAAGGTTGTAGCGCTTCTGGTATCCTCACCGTCCCATCAGGTTGTTGATAATTCTCCAAAATTGCTGCCATCGTCCGTCCTACCGCCAAACCCGAACCATTAAGGGTATGTACAAACTGGGTACCTTTCTTCCCCGCCTCCTTGAAGCGAATATCAGCCCGTCGTGCCTGGAAATCTATAGTATTGGAACAGCTAGAAATTTCGCGGTATTTGCCAGAAGAGGGCAACCAAACCTCTAAATCATAAGTTTTGGTCGAGGCAAATCCCAAATCCCCAGTACTTAAATTTACGACTCGGTAAGGCAACTGCAACGCCTGTAAAATTGCTTCTGCATTCCCCACCAATTTCTCCAGTTCATCAAAGGACGTACTGGGTTCGACAAATTTCACCATTTCTACCTTATTAAATTGATGCAGGCGAATTAATCCCCGCATATCGCGCCCATAACTACCAGCTTCGCGGCGAAAACAGGGAGTAAAAGCACAGTGGTAAATAGGCAAGTTTTCCGCAGCGAGAATTTCACCCCGGTAGAGATTTGTAACTGGAACCTCTGCCGTGGGAATCAGCCACAAATCGTCATCAGCACATTTAAAGCTTTCTTCAGCAAATTTGGGTAACTGACCGGTCGCCGTCAAAGACTCGGTATTCACTAACAGCGGCGGACTGACTTCCACATACCCAGCTTGAGTATGGAGAGCAAGCATAAATTGAATTAATGCCCTCTCCAATGCTGCACCAGCGCCTATCAATGTCACAAAGCGACTTTGGGCAACTTTTACAGCCCGCTCAACATTGAGAATACCTAGCTTTTCGCCTATTTCCCAGTGAGGGAGAATATTCAGATTTTGGGAAATGTACTTATCACCCCAACGGCGTACTTCTACGTTATCTTCCTCATTCTTTCCCAGGGGCGTAGAGTCGCTTGGTAAGTTGGGTAGTGCCAACATAAGTTGGGCAATTTCAGCTTTGAAGTTTTTTTCCTGGGGTTCCAGTTCGCTCAACGTAGCTTTGACAGAGTTACCTTCATCCCGCAAAGCTTGAATTTCTGGGTCTTGAGGATTGATCCCAGATTTAATCTTCTGCCCGACAATTTTACCGATTTCGTTGCTACGAGCTTGGAGTTGACTACGTGTCCCCTCTAGTTGCCGTTGTTGCCGATCTAATTGTAAAATCGGTTCAATGTCGTATTTACCACTACGACTGTTCAATCTTTCTTGAACTAATTGTGGATTTTCCCGTATTTGCTTGATATCCAACACAGATTTTTCTCAGTTTTTAGCCTAAATTCTTCCTGTCAATACAGTTAATACATAAGCATTTAGCATATAGTAAATTTGCTTTGCTGTAACTGGAAAAACAAAGTTTATTGGAAAAATTAGTCTCAATCTCTGATTAAGATTTTACCCTAGCATCACTGCCAGGGCTAAGAAACTACATAATGCATTTGACTAATCATGAATTCGGATCTTGAGTTACTGTCGTTTCAGTAACCTGAGCAAGACTCTGACCATTACCATTATTGTTATCAGCGGCTGCAAACGTCCGTTGAGTGATATTCGCTGGTTCCTTATCGTCTCTGTTTTGTCCAGGTGAAGGTAACCAGTATGCAAGCACACCTGATAAACCACCCCAGTAAAGCGCAATATTTTTTTCGTCCCCTGGCGAGCCAAGCTTGAAAATGCACAGCCCCAACACGACGCTACTAAAGAAAACCTGTACGCCAAATCTCCATACGTCTTGATTAAATTTCTGTGCTGGTTGATTTTTCATAGTGTCAAATTGGTTTTTCATGGTGTTAGACTTCCAAAAAAGGTACTTATCATCCCTGTGCTAGTTTTGGCATCACCTACTAGAGGCTTGTAGAGACGTGAAATTTCGCGTCTCTACAACAGGATTTTGATGACAAACCAACTAATCAAATTTAATGAAGGATTATAAGGATTATGTAGTTGTCTTCACACCCAGTTTTGTCCGTTTCGGAAAAGTATGATTAATTTCTTTTGACTCCTGAAAACTCAGCACTTAGGATTCATATTAGGGTCGGTTAATCCGATTCAGTAGCCAAAGTGACGCAATAAGCCCTGCAAAATGTGCTGAGACAGTGTTAGTGTTTGCCTGCACCACAAGCATATCTAGACCGCTAATAATCCGGGTGGGGTCAAAAAGTTGCGTAGTTATAGCTTGGGGAGATATGGATCTTGCTACCAGTGTCCCAACGATCGCTTGCGCCCCCAAAAGAGTTACCAGCGTTCCCCCTAAATTCACCCACAGCCCTAAGCGTAATACTTGCACAGTCTCGCTTTTGCGAGGGCGGTTGCTGGAATTGGAGGATTCCAACTGCTTGCCAATTCTAGTGTAACGGTAAGCTAAATAAATGCCTCCAGCCAAAATAACCAGTCCACAAATTGCTAAAAATACGCCAAAGCCAGTCCCAGGATTATTAGCAGGACTGCCAGTTCTTTGATTAAAGATGGCGAACAGCAGCACAATTATGCTAGAAACAACGCCTAGTACTAGCTGAATCCAGAAGCTAATCCAACCTGTAAGGCGAAAGGTTTGGGCAATCGCCCGGAGAGTTGAGGAAGATGATGGAGCATCGGGAGTCTGTGACATACTGTTCACCAATGTGCTGGGCGCTTTCAAAAGACACAAAAATACGCAGAGAAGTCTGAGCTAAAAGCCTCAAATCAGAACTTCCGGGGGACACGGAAAGCCTTGTTGAGAGGTATCGCACTTTGCGTCTCTCCCTTTGCTAGTCTTTGTGTCTTCTTTGATAAATTTACTATCACACTTGCCAAATAAGACAAGAGATTCTCTTGTCGAGGAAATCAGAAATAGTTAATGCTTAGGTGTGTCCATAGGCGTAGCAGCTTTAACCCATATGCCTTCTGCTTAAGCTTTTAGAATCTACATTGGTAAAATCATTGGAAAACAAAGTGTTTCTTAAGTTTTACAGACAAAATTGCATTTTACCTGTAAGATTTCTTCGATGGCATTTTATTGCTTAAGCAGTTCTAACCAGTTCGGCATCACTTAATACTAAGATAGTGACTTCGCCACTGTCTGTTTGCTCCTCACCACACCGGATCGAGCTTGGGTAGGGGTACAGTATTTTGTGCCCCTAAAACTCGCAAACTCGTCCCACAACTTCACAGACGTGGGTAATCATTTGGTGTTTACGCTTTGGAAATCTAGTCTAAGTAGCTTTATATATATTACTCACTTAGCAGTAGCACTGTATACTGACTACAAGGAATATAGACCTTACCCTAAGGCATTTTTTTAGCCATTCATTAACCATGAAACTTGAGGATATATATCAATTTTTTGAGAATCCTCCGCCAACTTACCTTTGTCAGGAAGTAGCAGTTTGTTACATACTGTCTGTTTTGTTACAAAGTGAATCCTACGGAACTGAGTTGATTGAGCGATTAGAAACTGAATATTCCACCTATAGGCTTTCGGATACCGTACTTTATAGTGCAATCAAATTTCTGGAAGACCAAAAGGCAATCACTGGATATTGGAAGAAACTCGAAGGACGAGGACGCCCCAGGCGGATGTACCAAGTTTTTCCAGGATGGCAAGTTCAAGCACAGGATTTAGCTTTTCTTTGGCAAGACTACATCAACAGAAGGACAAAGTAACGAATAATTGATAATGAATAAGTCTCCTCCAGTCAATCAATTTTGGATTTTGGATTTCCGATTTTGGATTGACCCCGACCACAAGGGTATGGGGCTTGAGGATTTTAAATTGAGAATTTTGGATTTGTTCCGCCCACGTACTCCTACGGAGAAGCAAGCTAGCAAGAGCGGCACGAAGTGCGGGGCGGGGCATGAACCAAAAAATCTTTTATCTAAAATCTTTTATCTAAAATTCGTAGTCAAACACTAACAATTAGTTATGGATACTGCTATTCTGCCATCTACGTTCCTGCTTACCTTGTTGTTATCGGTTGGGCTGTTTTTCTTTATTCGTGCCTCGACTAAAGACCGCATAGAAACAGCGCAACTGGTATCGGAACAAGACGAAGCGGCTTTAATGTCTCAATTAAAAGAGTATTTTCGCTCACGGTCTTACCGAGTGGCAACGGTAGACCGAGTACAAAACAAAGTGACTTTTGAAGGTTTTGTTCGCCCCAGTTGGTTCTTAGCTATATTTTTAACTCTGCTGGCAGCGACTGGTGTTGTTTGTCTATCACTAGTCGTTTCTCTGCTTTTTCCTAACCTCAGTACCCTTGTTCTGGCTATGGTACTCCTGTCGCCTTTAACTGGTCTATTTTATTGGAAAAAATCTGGAAGACTTGAGAAGGTGTCGCTCAAAGTAGAAACAACTCAGAGCGAACAAACCTCCTCAAGTAAGATCACTGTAGTTGCCCATCGAGATGAACTCAGTGAGTTACAGAGAACTCTACAGCTCAAGGCTGGTGAATAATTGTTGGTTTGGGTGACCATTTCTTAACTATGATATGCAGATTTTTCACCTAACCCACTTTTTAGGCAATGGAAAGTAGTCAGGAGGAAATCAAGACTTCTGCTTTGTCAGTTTTCCCCACGACACAAGTCGTGGGGAAAAATTTAAATTCATCAACTTAAATTTGTTGACAGAGCTTCCTTAACAATTTACGGCATAAGAGCGCAACTTCACTAGCGCTTTTGGACGCGCTTGGCTCTATACCCACTCCCTTCTGCATCATGACACTAGCATCAACCCATGCAATTTAGCGTGGTTTGAGACAAGTTGACTTTCCAACTACTTGGACTAGGCTTAAAAAGCAAATCAGCTCCAAACTAAAAAAAAATTAAATTTTGCATAAACTTAGCAATTTTGCCAGTTAATGATAGTCAGGAGCCACATTCAATGCGTAAGATGACCATTTCTGGTTCACCGAGTAGCTAAAGCCAGAGGTTCTTGACCTGGCGAAGGTTCTAACACCCTCAAGCTAGGAAACAAGAAATGGTTTTCCTCTACGTATTGAGCACCAAAGAGTCCCTTTTCTGCCCAGAAATAACGATCTGTGGTGTGTTCGTTTCGCTTTACGAGTAGCAACGCCGGTGGCAAAATACCTTCAGCTTGAATGAATCTTCTCGCTGCTGTCACAGGTTTTTCTTCGCCACTTTCGATGCTATATTGAGGCACATGTTCCAAAATCCGCCGTCCTTCCTGACGACGACGACTTTTCCTTTTGCGTCTCCTTGCCAATCTATTGTCCTCCTCTTTCAAGCTATAGATTGTAGTGATAGCTACAAAATCCGTCGCCATTATATAAGTTCTAGTTCAAAATATCAATAGCTTTTAACCTTTTAATGCAAGAAAATTAATATCTTTGAAGAGAGAGAAAACAAAACCACCTAAGGATATAATCCCTTGGTAGTAACCATCACTAAGAAGATTTTAGTTAAGCTTTATAAAATGAGTGAGGTAAAAACTAAGTATCCTCTCTTAATATCATGCCTCAAAATCTGTAATCTTGAGCAAAAGCTAAAAAATGTTAATGTCTGCCAGTTCCGATTTTCTGGCTCTGTGTCGAGAGCAAATAGCGCTGCTAACCCAAGGGCTGGGAGCAACTTTAAGTATTGTGTACCTAACACAAGAGTTGGTAGAGACTCCCTCAGGTGAGGCCAAACTGATTCCTGTGGTAATTTACCCAGAAACAGCATTATTACCGCCAGGGGAGGAGACTGCTGAAGCGACAGTACACAAGCAACTTCAAGTTGGAAATGTGCTTACATTACCCAATGCTCAGAGAAAGTTATTGACAGCAGGAGCAGAATCTCCAACCTCGTCACAGGAGTCTGAAAGACCAGACGCATCTCAACCCCATCTAAAAGAAGAATACCTACTTAGTGGTAATCAAATTGTTTTACCTCTGGTTTATGAGGGTGTGATGATGGGGTTACTGGTGACGGGTAGGCAAGACCGGGCATGGAATGAACATGAGGAAAGTCAGATTCAACGGATAGCTCAAACACTGGCGATCGCTTGTATTTTAGATCAGCGGCGGGCATGGTTTGAGCAGCAGTTGCGTGAGCAACAAATTCTCCAAGAAAAACAGCGGGATTTACTGGATAACCTGTTGCATCAGTTTCGCAACCCTTTAACGGCGTTGCGGACTTTTGGCAAACTGCTATTGAAACGGTTCCGGCCAGTAGACGCCAACCGAGATGTGGCAAATAGTATTGTGCGGGAAAGCGATCGCCTCCAAGAATTGCTGCAACAATTTGAGCAAGTAATTGACTTGACAGAGGCAGATTTAGCACCACTACATCTGGCGGAAAGTAAAGTATTTGTGGAAGCAACTGTCCAAAAATCCGCTAAACCGCCGCTATTATTGCCGGGAACGGGAGATAAAGCAGTTGACTGCTCGTTAGCAGATATATTGGAACCATTATTAATATCAGCTAAAGCAATCGCCCAAGAGCGAAAGCTAAAACTAATAACTGAAATTCAACAGAATTCACCCCTAGTCCGTGCCAACATCAAAGCATTACGAGAGGTCTTAACTAACATCATCGATAATGCTTTAAAATATACCCCTACTGGGGGCAAAATTTTGATTCAGGCGGGGCAAAAAAAAGCTAATTTTCAGGGAATTGTGATCAGTGACAACGGGCCTGGCATTCCACCCGAAGATTTAGAGCATCTTGGAGAACGCCATTATCGGGGTGTACAAGCGCAAACAGAAATCCCCGGAACAGGTTTGGGGTTAGCGATCGCTAAACAATTAATAGAGCAAATGCAGGGCGAAATCGAGGTTTTCAGCCCTGCAATCAACTCTAAGCTAACTTCACCCGATGCGCCGGGGACTACGTTTATTATTTGGTTACCGGAAGTTGAAAACTAAAAGTTAGGAGTCATTCAATTTTGGATTTTAGACTTCGGCTACGCTCAGTCGAACGATTTTAGATTTTATATTTTTTCTTCAATTCCATTTTCCAAAATTCAAAATCTAAAATTGACAGAGTTAGGAGTTTTTAATTAAAAAGTCGTTTCAATTCACCACTCATCGCTCATAACTCCTCACTCCTGACTATCTAAGTGAAACCAACAAGTTTTGATTAATCGTCATTTGTAAATCAGTATTTGGGTCAATGGCGATTAAGTCAACACTCTTCTTACCGAAGAACAGACCAACCAACGCACCGATACCAGCGCCACCCAAGACTTCTTCTGTGGCAATGGCGCGATCGCCAGTGACAACTGATATCGCAGTTGCTGCACCCGCGCCCAATACAGTATTCTTGATAATCGAACCAGTACTAATACCCTTCTTGACGGTTTCAGTTTTGGTAATAACTTCAGAAGTAGCGTTGAGTTGATACTCCTGACCATTGGTCAAAACCAGTTTCTGGGCAACGAATTGAGAACCGCCTGTAGCAGGTTTGAGTTGACCAATAACCTGACTACCAGCAGGAATCACTACAGAAGATCCGTCTTGCGTAACCACGTTTTGGGATACAGTCAATGTCAAAGGCGCTGTTTCATCCTTTGTAACCAGAATTTTTTCAGCCTTGTCATACTTCACAGGAATAGCAGTCCCTTGGGCAATTGTGACTGATACAGGTGTTGGGGTAGTAGATCCGACAGCCACGACATAGGGCGAGTTAATTGCTGAGGCTTGATTAGAACTAACCAATGCTTGGTAAATAAAAGCTGCTACCTGGGCGCGAGTGGCGGTTGCAGTTGGATTCAGGAACTTCACATTCGGATAGTTCACCACAATTTGCTTTTGTGTTGCTGCTGCGATCGGGCTACGGGCATAGCTAGCGATGTTAGAGGCATCATTGAAGTATTGCAGAGTGCTTTCGGTATTGCCGCTGGGACTATATTCCAGACCGTTAGCCAAAGAAACTAAAACCTGCTGGCGGGGAATAGCTTGGTTCGGTTCAAAACGATTTCCAGGATAACCAGATAAGAAACCAATGGCGTAAGCTTGCCCAATTGCACTGGATGCCCAATAGTTGCTTGGCACATCAGTAAAATTGATTGCCTGCCGTTGCTGTGTTTTTTGGAATGCTTGGTTGACCATCGCGGCAAATTGAGCGCGTGTCACCGGTTCTTCAGGGCGGAAGCTACCATCAGGAAATCCGGCAATTACACCTCGCTGTGACAATTGTTGAATAAATTGTGCCGCCCAATAGTTAGATGAAACATCAGAAAAAGTAGTTTGAGCTAAAGATGGCGAAGCTGTAATGAAAGGCGCTACAGTACCCACTGTGACGCTTAAAGCCATGAGTGCAGCTGTTCTAGATTGCCAACGATTTAAAGTAAACATTAATTTTTAAATCCGGGAAAATTAGTTTTTTTACTGTTAAATAATTAGACAATTTACTGAAGTATTAGGTTCCCAATTTTTTCTGTTTTTTGTAAAGACTATTACCTAAGTAATACAGTCATAATCCCAAAATTTCTGTCAAACGAACTAGGTAATAGCAATAGTGTAATCACCCTATTACCTCTGAGCGCAATTAAATAAGTATTCCAATAAATATCGATGCTGAGTAAGACGATATAGAGGTAGAATGGTTGCTGTTAAATAAAATTTTTTATAGTTAAAAATGAAGGCGATCGCCCACTATAGTTAAAGTGGCGATCGCCTATCAGGGGTGATTAAAGTCACGACTTGAATTGAGTTAAATCTAGTAGCGGGATTGTGGTACTAAATTCTAACTTTAATTTAGTGTGAGCCTTAAATCCTGTGCAGTTCTAAGGACAATAGCAGTCCCTTGGGGAAATATGACTCATACAGGTGTTGGGATAATAGACCCGACAGCCACGATATAGGGCAGTCAATTGCTGAGGTTTGACACGACATAGGGCGAGTTAATTGCTGAGGCTTGATTAGAACTAACCAATGCTTGGTAAATAAAAGCTGCTACCTGGGCGCGAGTGGCGGTTGCAGTTGGATTCAGGAACTTCACATTCGGATAGTTCACCACAATTTGCTTTTGTGTTGCTGCTGCGATCGGGCTACGGGCATAGCTAGCGATGTTAGAGGCATCATTGAAGTATTGCAGAGTGCTTTCGGTATTGCCGCTGGGACTATATTCCAGACCGTTAGCCAAAGAAACTAAAACCTGCTGGCGGGGAATAGCTTGGTTCGGTTCAAAACGATTTCCAGGATAACCAGATAAGAAACCAATGGCGTAAGCTTGCCCAATTGCACTGGATGCCCAATAGTTGCTTGGCACATCAGTAAAATTGATTGCCTGCCGTTGCTGTGTTTTTTGGAATGCTTGGTTGACCATCGCGGCAAATTGAGCGCGTGTCACCGGTTCTTCAGGGCGGAAGCTACCATCAGGAAATCCGGCAATTACACCTCGCTGTGACAATTGTTGAATAAATTGTGCCGCCCAATAGTTAGATGAAACATCAGAAAAAGTAGTTTGAGCCAAAGATAGCGGGGAGCATCCCACTTTGATGAGTTTACCTTGTAAACGATAAGTCACTTGCCCACAAACAAAACCTGCCGACTTAGGCTCTACATAAGTCCGCGTTGGCGGATTTTGTTTATCTAACCGCGATTTCCAATCGCCAGATATTTTTTCTAGAGTGGAATGCTTACTTAAAAACTCGGAGTCTGCAACAATATCGTGAGATCCCTTAACATTTACTTTAGAACTATTGATGTAGATATTATAATCATAAATAACGTTTTTATTTTGATGATCGTCATTGTTAATATCCTTGCCAGGAAAAGCATAGAGAATGTTCCTTGAAATTTTGACATCTGATGACCCACGGGCAAATATTTGTCCACTTTTAATTTCTGGACTCTGATTATTTAAAACAGCTGTGTTATTGACGATATCAACATGATCACTTAAAAATGTATGAATACCTGAACCACCATTATTAAATGTCAAATTGTTTTGAATTAAAGTCCGTCCTACATATGCATCCAAATTTGGGTTCTGATCATTTCTGGAAGTATCGATAATAATGCCATTACCATCTGTGATCTTTCCCACCGCAATCCAAGGGATGTACATGCGATTGTTATATACCTTGTTATTGGTCACGAACATCTTGTATGCCCGGTTGGTGTCAGAATTCCAATTGCTCCCCATCGAAATACCACTGCAACCATAAACACCATACCAGGCATTATTGAACACAGTGTTATTATCCACCTTCACATAATCAGACTGCAATGCTCCGATACCTGCTCCTCCACAGTCATGCACTTTGTTGTTTAGAATACGGATATGATGAACATGACCATTGGCTCGTCCGTCAATGTTTATGCAGTTTCCGCTTGTAAGTGGATTTGATCCGTTAGTCTTCTGACTTAATGCATAATCAAGGGTTATATTGGCATTGTTTCCTATAACTTCCAGCCCGTTGATCTCGATATATGAAGCTCCACTTGAAATCAGGATACCGTTCCATGTATTGTGTTTAATTTTTGGGTAATGCCCAGGATATGCTTTATACCTAATCCATGCATTTGCAGTTCCAGAACGTTTAATACTTATTACACTCGGAGCTTTAGCTAAATTTGTGTATACTCCGTTCATAATCAATACTGTATCGCCAGGGTTAGTTAGGTCTGCTGCCTTTTGAATTGTCCTAAAGGCGGATGAAGTAGAGAGTCCACTATTTGTGTCGTTTCCCTCACCACTAACATAATATGTTTTCGGAGTCGCCTGAGTGCTGATTAGTTCGTGGTTGGGTAGGATGATTTCCTTGTTAGTGGATACTTGACGGGCGTTTTCAACTAAAGATACTTTTATCCTTTCTCCTTGAGCCAAAAGACTTAATACTAGGGGAATTGCAAGATATGTGCTTAAACTGAAACCTGGAATTACCACAGGAAAAGGCTCCTTTATTGCTACTATTTAACAAAAATATCAGGATATTTCCTAATTTGGAATACTCTTTTGAATAGAAAATACAATAGAGCCGACTTTCCTAGCTCCTCCCATAGCGCAATTAAATAAATATTCCAATAAATATCGATGCTGAGTAAGACGATATAGAGGCAGAATGGTTGCTGTTAAATAAAATTTTTTATAGTTAAAAATGAAGGCGATCGCCCACTATAGTTAAAGTGGCGATCGCCTATCAGGGATGATTAAAGTCACGACTTGAATTGAGTTAAATCTAGTTGCGGGATTGTGGTACTAAACTCAAGTTAGAATTCAGTGTGAGTCTCAAATCCTCTGTGGGTCTGAGGACAAAAGCATTTACTTGTTTTTTCCGCAATAGGACACTCGCACCCGCACCCGCAGCTGCGCCGAGAACAGGTTTTAAATCGTCAATTCTGTTGTTGCCAGTAATTAGTGAACCTAAAACACCAGCACCTCCACCAATAGCTGCATCAGTTAAAACCTGATTTGTGCTTGGTCCCCGTGAAACTCTTTGAGTTGTAGTATATGTCCGAGAACTTGCATTAATCGACTGACGCTGACCATTGGAAAATTCTAATTCTTGAGCTACAAACCGCACGCCTTTTCCTTGGTTTTGATCTGTATCTCTTGAATAATTATCTAAGTCAACAGGTTCTAGCCGTCCATTTACTTTAGTACCAGCACGAATTAAGACATTTCTATTACTGTCGAGAATGTCATTGGCTATTCTCAAGGTTAGAGATTTACTTTCCCCAGGAGCAATAGTAATTGTCTCTTTTTCGTAGGTGACAGGAAAAGCAACCCCAGAAGGAATGGTAACGTTTCCGTATTGCCCAGTTCTATATTGCCCAAGTCTGTATTGTGCATTAGCAGGAGCAAAGCCCAATAGGGGGCTAATGACGGTTGTAGTAACTGCTATTGCCATAAGTGCAGCAGTTCCAGATTTCCATTGATATAGGCGAGTCATAAGAGGGTTGTCCTTTGTGTATGTGATGTATGTAATGACGGTGATTCACTGAGTTTGTTTCTGACTGTTTTTAAACCTGTCTATAGGCGTATTCCGAAGATAAAAGTACTTATTATGATGAGGAGTCTGTGCGATCGCGACGCCAAATAGCCCACACTTCGACAAGCTCAGTGACCATCGTAGACATCGCTCCTCAGAATTTGTATCCTGCTAATGTGCGTCACTAAAATCAGAGGCGAGATATTTATATGACGTAAATGAGTATCATCTTGTTCCAAAATGCTGTTTTATTACTTATGTCCACATATCTAAGCCATTGAATAGAGGCGAATGTGCCTAACTGCGAACTCTTACTTTTATTCTAGATTGATTTGCTAGGACTTGGGAAATATTTTCGTTTTCTTAACGAATGATTTACTTGTGGGACTGAGAGATCAACTATCTGCTATATGTGTATTTAAGATTGCTGCTGACGCTGTTTAATCTCTGCGATCGGTAATCACAAAGTATCTTCTATTTGCTGTCGCACTTTACGGCTAACATAACAATCGCTATTGAGGCAATCTACCAATAATTTATTGGCATCATAATACTGCTGAAGCAATTCCTTTTGCTCGTTACTGAACTGCCAATCATGACCAATATTGCGATGTTTAATCATTACTAGTCTTAATTCTTCACACCAAGTCTTCCCATTAGCTAACCACCATTTCTGAGATTCTTCCGAGTCTTGTCTGCTTGGTAGTTGATCTCGAAGTTTTTGCAGCAAATTCTTGAGTTTTGGGTCGAGGGATCGGGGGAGGTCAAGGGATCGGGAGAGGTAAAGGTCGAGGGATCGGTCGAGGTCGAGGGAGAGGTAAAGGTCGAGGGATCGGTCGAGGTCGAGGGAGAGGTCGAGGGATTGGAAGAGGGAGCGGGAGAGGGAGCGGAAGAGGGAGCGGGAGAGGGAGAGGGAGCGAGAGAGGGAGCGGAAGAGGGAGCGGGAGAGGGAGAGGGAGCGAGAGAGGGAGCGAGAGAGGGAGCGGGAGAGCGAGCGGGAGAGCGAGCGGGAGAGGGAGAGGTAGTAGGCTCTAAGTGCAGCTGGTTTGTAAGAAACCTTAACGGAAAGAGATTTTTCTTTTACCCACAGAAGAAACTCCTGCAACCTCTGATCATCAGCCACTATAAAATCAATTTTCTCTTTGATCAACAGCAATAACTGATCTGCATTTGGCGACATTCCAACCGCAAGTAAAAAGACTTCCCGCCAGCGTTTCTCAGTGATGTGGCTAACAATATTTTGCAACGCTTCTTTTGATAATTGTCTCACAATCACAAATTCTCTTGCTGTGAAATACTCATGAAATGTGAGGTGAGAAAATGAGTAAATCCCTTTTGCCCTTGCTACAACTAGTCCATGATGATGTTCAATTGAACGCAAAACTTGCTCACTGTCAACTTGCAATGCTTCTTCGTCAGTATTAGCATCGGGTAAATTGCGGATGTATTCTGTAATGTATTGTTCTGCTACTTTCTGCTTGAAGAAATATTCACTTCCCTCAAAGGTAGTCAACGCCATTTTGCTGAGTAAATCTTCTTTGCGTTGAACTGATAGCTTTTTATAAATTTGATCGCGTTGAATTCCCCGCTTGGCATCCCATTTTTTCAATAACGCATCTAGTCCTTCTTTATATAACTCAGAACGATTTGTAGGAAAATCCCCTGACTCTTCAAATGCTAAACAAAGTAACGTCAGCAGTAGTGGACTAACGGCAAGTTCTTTGATGCGTTTATTTTCGTTGAGACGTTTGATAAAAGTTTCTAATTTTACAGCTTTATCCTTAAACCAGTTATTAGTAAAGTTGAAAATTTGGTCATCGTCAAAATCAGCAACTTCCACCTCTGTAAACTTTTCAAAGGTATACTCTTTTGCTGCAATCCGGCAGGTCATGACAAACTGATTTTTTGGGAAACAATCGGAAAATTCACGAATATCTTTTAATACACGGTTACTATCCTCTTCTCTAATTTCATCCAACCCATCGAGTAAAACTAATGCCTTGCCATAGGTTAGTACATCTCGGATAGAAGAGATAGGATTCATCGTATCTTCAGTGATGTGTTCCAATAATCCAGGTTTGTTTGCAGCTTCCGCAAAGTTTTTGAGGGTGACAAAAATAGGTACACGTTCAGCCTGAAACTCACCTCCAATACACTGAATTGCCAAATACTTCAAAAATGTAGTTTTACCTGCTCCTGGTTTACCCAATATCATCAACTTGGAATATTTCTCAACCGCCTCTAGTCCTGGCAGTTTTGCAGTGATCCTCGCCAGTGTAAAGCGGTCAAAATCCTCTTTTGTACATTCTTGCAATAATTCATTAATTCCTAACCGTTGCTGTCCAGTGATTTTCTCTAATATATTGACGCTGGTATAAATGTCATTCAACCTAATGGGCTGAGTCATATCTAGCACCCGCATTGTGCCGCAGCGTTCTTGAATGCTAGATTTTAACTTTTCGCGCACCTCTTGCATGATCGCATCAATATCAAGATCAATGCTGTTGTTTTGATTTACCTCTGGTTCACTAACTGGTTCAGCAATTATTTCTTCCCACTCTAAATCTAGTCTGTCGCAAATCTGGACAAAGAGATTGCGGTCAACAGGTTTACCTGTAAAGAATTTTCCGATCGGCTGTCGAGTAATTCCTAAATCTTCAGCTAATGCCTTTTGAGTTAAGGAACAGCCGATCAAAGCTCTTTTTGCTTTTTGGATACCTTCTGGAGAACTGCAAAGCGATCGCCCGGCCATAAGCTAACCACTACACTTTTGCTGATTCTAACTGCCAATTTAGCAATTCATCCTCATCGCATACACAAGTTATTCATATCACAAGCCTATATTTAAGCTTACAACAACCACTCGCCTGTAAAGCTAGGGATGTAGTGATTCAAACGATTTGGGGGTACTTCAATGTTATCCAAGAAATTTCCTTTTAGGGATGAAGTATTAGCTACTGTAATGCTGATTACGGTGATTGGTTCTCTAGCTCTTGCAGTTATCGACGAGAAGAGTCGCCCTCAATTTCTAGATTTAACAAAATTCGCTATAGGTACATATATTGAACTGTTGATACCTCGGTCAAGGTCAAGCGATGTCTAGGACGGGCTACGCCTACGCAACTAGCCAAACTAAAATTATGTCTTGGCGACTTAAAGTCGGACAACCATAAAAACGAAACCCGCGCTGACGGGTTTTAATTTTTTATTATCCACAAAAAGCGATCAGCTAAAATAATTCCCAGCTAGCGGGCTTCTGGAAGCAATCACTTGGGCATTAAACCGCAGAGGCGCTGAGAAAAAACAAGAGATTTTACGAGTCACCTTGAAAGGGTTAGTGCTATCAATTTTTGATGCGATCGCAGCAATTCTTGTGCTGGGTTAAAATTTATTCACTTGCCATCAATAAGTATGAAATATGGAGTATGTAGCAGTTCTCAATTGCGTGGAATATTGGAGCCAGTTCTATGGGCAGGTTTAACAGACTTGAGTACGACTGGCGTACCGTTCGTAGGGCTTTCCATAGGCTACGAGAACCGCTATAAACCTCATATTAGAGTCGGAAAATTCCCTAGTGAAATTATATCCTTAAGGGCGAACAGGAGCAGCTGTTCTTACCACCAAAGCTCTTAATATTTCTTCTCCAAGAATTTTTTCCGATATATCATGTATATCCCTAGCAGGAATAGACCCGCTACTAGCGGAGGTTCGGGTATGCTTTTGAATTTGGCATAAATAGCTGTTCTAGTTGTGGCTCCTTCAAGAGCATTAATACTTATCTGGGGAATGTCTGGATTAAATCCAGTTAGCTCAAGCGTGTATTTATTGCCTTCAAAGGTGAAACTGCGATTACTCAAATTTGTGTCTATAAATACATAGTCTGCATTATCTTCAGCATTTGTTGGGTCATTAGGTGTATTTATTAGACCCAACTTGAAATCAAAAACTTCGCTGATTCCAGTGGGAGGGTTGAAGGATAAATTGAGATTTAAAGGTACAAACCCAACGCTTGTACTTTTAAGTACTGTTCCGTTAAAGTAAGTTAAATCAGCTATTTTGAATGCAGAGTTAATGTCAGTTGAAAATGAACTTCCATCCAATGTAAGTTTATTTGAGCCTGTTATTTTACACCCACTAGGAGTATTTGAACTTGCTGGACACACATTAGGATCACCCCAAATAAATGTGTTGCTTCCCACACCTGTGTATATTGGTTTGGTATCTATACTTTCTGGAGTGGGGTTTCCCCATGTGCCACTAGAGATACCAGAAAAAGTCACAGCATGTGCTTGACCAGAGAAACCAAATCCTGTGGTCGCACTCACAAAAAAACTAGATATAGTAGTCGCAAAAACCAAACTTAGTTTCATAACTTAGGTTTCAATTCTCATTTTCGAGCTTTTTCAACTAGGTTTCCAGTCTACGGTAGTAAATTTACGGAAAATACGCTCATATATTATTGTAGTTTTTATAAAATATTTATATATTTATATATCTTATTCAAAAAATTATATACATTAAGCTTGCTTTATAAGCTGTGAAAATATTTTAGCACTTTGTAATTAGTAAACTGTTAGCGATCGCTATCTTACTTGGTTCGCTGATTAATTGTCAAGTTGATATCAAGCTACTATTCTTTGACCAGAAACAAAAAGGTACAAGCCCCTAAATTTATTTATGGGGTTCAAAATGTTTGACTTTTGACTTTTGACTTCCCCGTTCGTGTAGCGTCTCCAAGAGTTGGGGCTGACACTCCCTGCCTATTGGGACGCTAATCAGGTTCATCCTCAAGGGTTTTCGGCATCTGCTTTATAACTTTGACAAAATCTCTGGCAACAACTGACTAGGAACTTTAGATAAAGCCAGATTTTGTCCCTGTATCCCTAATTCATTATGAAAAGCACGAATAGTTTTCACCACATAAGTGAAGGTTGTTTGATAAGCCTCTGGTTGTTTACTTAATCCGTTTAAGGCTTGCAAATGGTTATCTAATGCTACTTCTAAGTGTTGGGAACGTGTTGCTTTGTCGCCATTAAAAGACTTATCTATTACTAGCTGATAATGTGCCAGTCCCAGGTTATTAGAAGAAGCAAGCAAATCAAAACTTAAAGAAGTACTGCTAAGTGAGTGAGCCAAGGCTATAGCCTCTTCGTAAGCGCTGATACATAGTTGTAGATACTTTTGCCGTGCCTCTTCAGTTATCTGAGATAGGTTTGCTAGATGCCAGTAGGCAGTACCAAGATTATTTTGTGTAGCGGCGCAGGCACTGGGAACATTAGCTGGAGTGCGATACTTGAGAGCTTCGCTATAGACATCTATCGCTAGCTGGAGATTTTGGGCTGGTTGTTCATATTGTGCCAAATTCCAACAAGCAGTACCGATGTTGTTTTGAATCATACCATACTTAAGCGGTTCCTGTTCGGGGTTGTAGTGTACAAGTGCTTCGTTGTAAGCTGCGATCGCTTTCTTTAAATGTATAATCGGTTGATTGTATTGCCCTAGATGCCAGTAAGCAGTACCCAAATTGTTCTGGCAAGCCGCATACTTTAAGGAGTCCATATCGGCTGTACGGTAGCGAAGTGCTTCACTGTAAGCTAAAATTGCCTCCTGCCAATTTTCAGATGGGTGAGAAAAACGAGCTAAATCACCATAGGCTGTCCCCAAATTATTTTGCACGCGAGCGTAAGTTTCCGGATGTGTCTGGGGCGAAATCATATTTAACGCCAACTGATAAAATTCTATTGCCTGCTCTATATAAGTTTGTCCTTCCTCAGAATTGGGTGGTGTGCGGTAAAGCATCCAGTAGAGTGTACCCAAGTCATTCAAGATATCTGGGAGTTGCGGTGAGGTTTCGTCATAGCTAATTGCCTCCTGATAGGCAATAATTGCCACCATCAGGTTTTCTAGGGTTGACTCTCCTTGCTCAATGCGAAGGCGGTATAAGGTGCCCAAGCGATGATAAGCTTCTGCCAGTACCTCACCTGGAACTTGCTTTTGGTGTAATTCTTCAATCTCCAACAAAATCTGTTGCAGTTGTAAGTAATCCTCCGTATTTTGAGCAATGTCGGTGTTTATTGTTGCTATTATTAGCTCCGTTAACTCGCTGCTAATATAAGATAAAGACGACAGCGATTGATTATTACTCCCACTACCAGACCTATTAGTAGATTCCTGCTGTTGTGGTGCAGCCTTCAATAAATCTGCTGTTGACGGCGAAACTTCCTGGGTTTTATATACGCCATTCCTTTGTATCTCTGCTGGAAACTCAGAATTATTCTCAAACTTTAACTCGGTGGCTGCGGTTTTGAGTTCCGCTTGGTTAACTGATTCATCTAGAATCGATTGCTCAATATTCCCTAAATCCAAGCTTCCAGAACGTGAAAAACTTTCTGGATAGCCCAAATTCTGAGTCGCTGGTGTGGGTTCTCCAGCAAACACAAATACGCCAGTTCGGCAACGCCAAAACTGTGGTGCTGATTGCTTGATAGCAGATAACCAAGGACGCGGTATCCACAACAGCAAGTTAGATTCTAGGAATCGGCTGGATTCTTGTGTAGAGAAATATTCTTCGCTTAAGCGGAGATAGTGCAAAAATAACCGTTGTGTTGCCACTGGTTGCTTGGTGAGATGCTCCACACCTACAATCTGAAATGCTGGGACTGGAAAAGGTCTTCTTGGCGTATCTTTTGATGCCCTAACAATTGGCGGTGGATAATTAGCCAACCATTGATTTATCTGGATTATGGGATTGGGATCGTTTAAATTCAAACGCAATGTGACTAATCGCGGATAAGCTGAAGTGCTATTTTCATGAGAATTTGATGGCTGATATAGTACCTGTCCAACAGGATAAGCCAATGTAGAGTGCAAACGGGCTGCTACCTGATTTCTTAAGTGTAAATCATCACATACTGCTAAAAAAAATTGTCGTCGTAAGCCAAGACTTAGGGCAAGTTTCAGGCGGTGGTATACTTGCCGATTCCAAGTAGAATTATTGTTGTGTGCAGGATCATTCACGCTCATAGCGGCTAAAGAGCCAAGACACAGTATATATCACCTTTATGGGTGGATCCAAGTGGACTAAACTCATAATGAAAATGGTTTTTAAGTGGATGTTATGCGGCTTTGAATAAATTGAGCCTTCAGGTCTATAAAAAGAAAAAAGTATACTATTATACTTTAATTGCTAATTCAATTTTAACAAAAATAAAAAAGCAGGCCCCTCTTAAAATCGGAACCTGAAAAACTATAAAGAAGATGAAATTTTATTAAAATCTTTAATGCTCAACTGCTCTGAGAAACAAAGAAGGCAACTGAAACCAAGCCGCCAACCAAAACTGTAGCGGTGATTGCTAGTAAGATATAAGTTCGCTTTTGCCCTTCCGTGGGAGGTTCTGCTTGATAAATTTTTGGTTCCCGGGCAAAATTATTCAGAAGGCCGCCTTCTTCGTTTGTATAGGGCATGAATCAACTCCTTTATCTTTATCGTTCATTTAATGTTACATAAATGCTAAATCCGCTCTGAAACTGCTAGACAAATCGTTACATTGGGCATTGAGCAATTCAATTTTGGATAATGGAATTGATGATAGCGCAGCGTAAAGCCTGCGGCATGGCAACTCTTAGAGACGCTACGCGTAGCGTCTCGTAAGAGAGCGTCTTTTAGATTAAATTTCAATCTAAAATCTAAAATCTAAAATTCTTACTCCCTAGCCCAGGTCGGCGGAAATAAACCTACCATTCAAAACAGCCAGAAAGCCCAAAATTAAAACCTTTTGACTTTTACTTCGGCTACGCCCAACTCTTAGAGAGGCTGCGCCAACGACGCCGCCCTTCGGCTACGCTCAGGCTAAACTCAGGCTAAACTCAGTACAAGTGACTTTTGTACCCAACTCTTAGAGAGGCTGCGCCAACGACTTCTCTACGAGACGCTACGCGAACGCTCAGGGTCTCGTAGAGAAGTCGAACCGTTGACTTTTGACTTCCGCCTTGCGGTACTAGTCCCCTTGTCTGCCTTGTCTGTTTATTCCCTATGCCCCATACAACTCTTGGAGAGGCTGCGCCAACGACGCCGGCTCCATCGAGCGAAGTCGAGATGCTCAGTACAAGTGCCCCATGCCTTAACTAGTAATCGTCCCAGTCAGAGGAGAACTAGGACTAGCATAATCTTTGATGGGCATCCTGCCAGCAAGGTATGCTAGACGACCGGCGACTGTTGCTAAATTCATGGCACGAGCCATTGCTGCTGGGTTTGGAGAAAGAGCGATCGCACTATTAATCAACAAAACATCTGCTCCCAATTCCATTGCCTGGGCGGCTTCTGAGGGTGAACCAATACCAGCATCTACCACCACTGGCACACCCGCATTTTCAATGATGATTTGGATATTGGCGGTTGTTTTTAGCCCTTGTCCAGAACCTATCGGCGATGCCAAAGGCATTACCGTAGCACAGCCTACTTCTTCTAAACGCTTGGCTAACATGGGGTCAGCGTTAATATAGGGCAATACTGCAAAACCTTCTTTAACTAATTGTTCTGCGGCTTGCAGCGTCCCAATTGGATCTGGGAGTAAATACTTAAGGTCAGGTATTACTTCTAACTTGACAAAGTTATTATCTTCCTGCCCTAACAATTTCGCCATTTCTCGCCCTAAACGCGCTACCCGAATCGCCTCTTCAGCAGTTTGACAACCTGCGGTATTGGGCAACATCCAGATTTTTGTCCAATCCAAGGCTTCAGCTAAACCTTCATGTCCGGGAGCCTTGGTTTGTACCCGTCGGACTGCGACGGTGACAATCTGGCAATCGCTGGCGGCGACACTTTGCTGCATTTCTTCAATGCTGCGATACTTACCAGTTCCGGTCATTAAGCGGGATTGGAAAGTTTTGCCAGCAATAATTAGTGGGGAGTCTTGAACGGGGAGTGGTGGGTGCTGTGGAGATATGGCAGGGTGATGCCCGTTGGAGAAATTGGCAGAGTGAGTCAGCATTGGGGTGGAGGTAGATGGCTGGGATTGGAAGCGCGAATAGTGAAAATCTGAAAGTATTGGGTCAGACTTTTGTTCCAAGATTAAATCGGCAATCAATGTCGCTGTTACAGGTGCAAGTAGAATCCCGTTGCGGTAATGACCAGTAGCAAGGGTTAAATTTTGACAGTAGCTGGTGCCAAGGATGGGTAACTCATCGGGGGTGGCTGGGCGAAATCCCCACCAGAATTCTTGGATGGGATAATGCTTTAATTGGGGATACAGCCGGATGGCAGCTTGTAATAATGTTTGAATGCCTTCTGGGGTGTTGTTGGGGGTGAAGCCAACAGCTTCGCTTGTTGCCCCAATAATCAGCCGATCGCGTCTTGGTACGATGTAAATATCCTGACCATATAAAACCCGCTTTAAGGGCAATTCCGACGCAAATTCTGGTATCCGCACACTCAGCATTTGTCCTTTTCTGGGTAGCACAGGTAGTGCTAACAACTCATTTGACCAAGCACCTGAAGCTAAAACATAGTGCGTGGCGCGAATTACCCCAGCATTGGTTTGCACGCCAACCACTTGTCCTTGCTGCTGTAAAAATGCTTCAACTGTAATCCCGTCTTTGAGTTTAACACCAATAGACTCAGCCGCTGTCCACAGTACTTGAGCTAGAGCTTTATTATCAACTTGTGCGTCTTCAGGATACCACCAGCCACCAACTACCTCTGCTCCCAATCCTGGCTGATATTGATGAATTGCCTCTTTGTTTAACCAGTAAGCCGGGGATGGGGGGGAAAGATTTTCCCCTCTGCTCCCCTGGTTACTAAGCGACCTGTCCTGAGCATCTCGACTTCGCTCGATGGAACCGGAGCCGTTCGCGCAGCTTCCCGTAGGGAAGGAAGTCGCAGTATGCTCCCCTGCTCCCCTGCTTTCTTCAAAAAAGGGTGTGAGGATACCGCAGGGCCGGTAGCCAGTATTTAAGCCAGTTAGTTCTTCTAGTTTGTGCGTCCAGTCGGGATACAAAGCACGCGATCGCCAACACAATGAACGCATGGCCCCATTAGGGATATTTTCCGCGTCTGGTGCCAACATCCCAGCAGCGGCATGGGTAGCGGCAGCCTGAAAGTTACGACAAAACACGGTGACGTTTGTCCCGCGCAGTTTTAGTTCAATGGCGATCGCTAAACCAATAACACCGCCACCAATAATTACAATCTCACTAGTCATCAGTCATTTATCATTAGCCATTTATCATTAGTACATAACTAATAACTCATAACTAATTAACTCATAACTTATAACTTATAACTCGTAACTAAAGACGGATCTTATCGTTACCATAAGGCTCGAATTGGTTCATTGCCTTGGTTTGCATCGCTGGATGGTGTGTTTGTGTTTGTTTCTGAACTATCTGTATTGCCGTCTGTTGTACTGTCAGAAGGTGAGCTTGAGTCATTGGAGGGATTCTGGGCAACGTTACTCCTGTTGCCAGGTCTTGGGGCTACAATACTACGCCTGTTTTGGTTTGTTTCAGTTGTTTCATTTCCTTCAGTGGCAGTTTCTTCATTCTTGCTGCCTGCACTGCTATTAACATTGATATTAGCTGGCAGAACTTTGGCTGCTTTGCCACCGGGAGCGTTAGCGGTTTGTACGCCCATAGGAAAGTTGATGCCTAGTAATGTACCAAGCAGAATGGCCAAACCTCCAGCCATTAGAATTAAGGGTGTCCATCTACCCATCTTGTTTTACTCCTTTTTAACCTTTTGGTGTCCACACTATTCGAGAACCTTGTCCCCAAAATCCATCAAACTTTGTCACTTTCACATCGCCTAAAACCTGGGTTTGACAGGCTAAACGCAAGTCTGTTGTAGGAGAATGGGGAGGAAGCGAACGCCGTGCTCGATCACGCCAATTCGCTGCTGATACTTCGCCCTCTACCTTAACCGCGCAGGTTCCACAACTGCCAATGCCTCGACAGTTTATTACCTTAGCACCGTCATTGTAGAGGTGAATACTATTTTGCAGCAAGATTTTTCGGAGATTGCTTCCCTGCTCGCAATCAATTGTTTTACCTTCAGCTAGTACCTTAGGCATTTTTAAATTGCCAAACTGGCGTTTTGTTGTATATTGACACATTGTCTCGAAAGTTGTCTCGTCGGTCTCAGTTTTATGACCACAAATTCCTCACCTCAACTTTGGCTCTATGACACTACATTACGGGATGGCACTCAGCGCGAGGGGCTATCAGTATCGATAGAAGATAAGTTACGCATTGCCAAGAGACTCGATCAACTGGGAATTCCCTTTATTGAAGGCGGTTGGCCTGGTGCCAATCCCAAGGATGTACAATTTTTCTGGCAACTCCAAGAAGATCCGTTAAAATTTGCTGAAATTGTGGCTTTTTGTTCGACTCGGCGCCCCAATACCACTGCCGCAACCGAACCGATGCTACAGGCTATTTTGGCTGCGGGGACTCGCTGGGTAACGATTTTTGGCAAGTCTTGGGATTTACATGTGACAGCCAGCCTGAAGACGACGTTAGAAGAAAATTTGGCGATGATTCGTGACACGATTGAATACCTCCGTTCTCAAGGGCGTCGCATTATTTACGATGCCGAACATTGGTTTGATGGCTACAAACACAATCCAGATTATGCTTTACAGACATTAGAGGCTGCGATCGCATCTGGTGCAGAATGGCTAGTCCTCTGTGATACCAATGGCGGCACTTTACCCCACGAAATTAGCCAAATCGTTCAAGATGTAGTCAAGGTGACTGGGGAATGGGGACTGGGGACTGGAGGCTGGGGAACTAGGAAAGATTCCCAATCCCCAATGCCCAATGACGCCACTTTCTCCACTTCGGGAGACTCCATCGCCCTTGGCGTCTCCCCTTGGGAGAAGACGGCAGTGGCTCCCCCATGCCCAATGCCCCAAATCGGAATTCACACTCATAACGATTCGGAAATGGCGGTTGCTAACGCAATTGCCGCCGTTATGGCAGGGGCAAAAATGGTACAGGGCACAATTAACGGTTACGGTGAACGTTGCGGTAATGCTAACCTCTGTTCATTAATTCCCAATTTACAACTGAAGGCGGGTTACAGTTGTATCACAGAAGACCAGCTAACACAACTTACAGAAGCTAGTCGTTTTGTTAGTGAGGTGGTCAACCTCGCGCCAGATGAACATGCTCCCTTTGTGGGACGTTCGGCTTTTGCCCACAAGGGCGGTATTCATGTATCGGCCGTGGAACGTAATCCCCTGACTTACGAACACATTCAGCCGGAACAAGTCGGGAATCATCGCCGCATTGTGATTTCTGAACAGTCTGGACTCAGCAATGTTTTAGCCAAAGCCCGCAGTTTTGGGATTGAACTCGATCAGCTAAAGGCAGAGGCCAAGCAAATTCTCCAGCGCCTCAAAGACTTGGAGAGCGAAGGATTTCAATTTGAAGCAGCAGAGGCAAGTTTTGTATTGTTGATGCACGAAGCTTTGGGAGATCGCCAACAGTTTTTTGAAATCAAAGGTTTTCAAGTCCACTGTGACTTGATTGAGGGCAAAGAAACTAGCAATGCTCTAGCTACAGTCAAAGTCGCTGTTGACGGGAAAAATATTTTGGAGGCGGCCGAAGGTAATGGTCCCGTGGCAGCTTTGGATGCGGCTCTACGCAGGGCTTTGGTGAACTTTTATCCCCAAATAGCAACCTTTGATTTGACAGATTACAAAGTCCGGATTCTCAATGGACATACGGGCACTGCGGCGAAAACTCGTGTGTTGGTAGAATCTGGTAATGGTTATCAACGCTGGACAACAGTAGGAGTTTCCACCAATATTTTGGAGGCTTCCTATCAAGCGGTAGTGGAGGGCTTGGAATACGGTTTGTTGTTGCACTCCCAAGCGGAAGCGGCGGTGAAAGCTTCTAGTTGACAAAAAGCACTATATAGTGTGTAAAACTTTACGAACCCCACCTGAAGATGAGCCACCTTCATTGATGGGGTATTAAACCCGCATCGTGTTGCCACCCGATAAGGAAATGGGGAGACAATTTCCCCTTGTCCCCCCATCCCTTGTAAAGAATTGATAAATTATCCCATCTTGTGGGGTGTTGCTCTTTAGCCCGCCCAGCTCATAGGTGGGGCGAGACGCCCATCCCACAATAAATAATTAGATATTTTTTGACTAGCTAGTCCCAAAGTATAGCATTTCATAAATGTATGACGAATTGAGCGATCTACTGATAAAGCTTGGCAAAACTTGATAACGCTAGGAAGTTGTAGAATTCTCTCCGTTAGAAATAACGTAACCTGCAATACCTTCCAAGACATATCCATTCTTGCCATTACCCAGTTCACTAAAATTAGTAGTGTACAAGTGGTCTGAAGCTGCCAAACTGTAATATCGATATAAAGGAATAGTTCCTGTGAATTGTGTAGAATATACATAACCAGCAGTACCTTCGAGTACATACCCATTGCTGGCATTACCCAGTTCACTAAAATTAGTAGTGTACAAGTGATCTGAAGCTACAGAACTGTAATATCGATATAAAGGAATAGTTGCAGAGTATTGTTGTGTGGGAATATAAGCGGCAATTCCTTCAGAGATGTATCCACCGCTACCATTTCCTAACTCATCAAAATTAGTTGTATATAAATGGTCAGAACTTGATGGATTATAATAACGATAAAATGCATATGCCGTAACTATTATACCATCAATTATTCGAGTAGTAGTATTTGGAAGAACTTGATTTTGAACAACTAAAATATTTGAGAATTTAGTTTTGCTTTCGCTAATAGTTAATTGATTAGTATTCTGGAGTTTAGAATAATTTTGTGTTGCTAAAGCTACATGGCGACTAGTTAAATTGTTCATACTAATACTTGCAATGCCAACAGCCAAGCCACCAAAAGTTTTTAAGACTTTACGCCAAGACCAATTACCAAACATAGTAGTATTTTTTTAGCCTGATATTAGAAGTCGATACATTACCATACTAATACCACACTATGCAAGAAGGCAGTGGATAGGGGGATATAAGGGCAAGAATGAATGATACTTTTAAATATGATGTACAGACGCAAAGCCTCACATCTTGCACCACTTGCTTTATGTATAAGGATTGAGGGACTTCCAGTTAAAAAAACATCCCATCGTAGGGGCACAAGGCCAAGATCCCCTACAAATGTACAAATAATTTTGGATAATTTATTTTTTGTCAGTCCCTGATCCAAAAAAAAGACCCCTGCTTTGCACCAGAGGTCTTTCCGTTTCAGAACGTTGTAAAATTCATTAGCAACGTAAAACGCTGATATGGTTAATTTAGTGGCTTCTGTGCCATGAATGCAAAAATAGCAACCCAATTGCCAATCCCATACTGACGATTATTGTTACTTCTACACCGAAAATGCGATCGCCAATATTTAGGTGCAGACCTGGAAGGCCGATACTGCGACAAAAACTTCATCCTATACAAGGTTTTAGGAGAACTTTTCCCAGCATTGGGCAACTAATTGGCTCAACCAGCGACGTTGTTGCTGATCCAGCAGTGGATCATCTGCTAGTAACTGAGCGGTTAATTCTTCCAAAGATTGACCCTGAGCACGGACAATTTTAATTACTCCAGCGATCGCAGCGGCAACTAGTTCTTCATCAATCGGCTGTTGTCGCAAGGCAAAAATTTCCTGGGGACTGTCTGGAATGGGATAATTCATGGCGTGGGTTTACAGAAATACAAAATGAACAATAAATTTGGCAAATTTTTAAAATTTCTTCACTAAATCTTTACGAAACTAATAGGGCGGAGTTTACCTTACTTTGTGCCTTCATAAAATCTGTCTTAGTAAGTAGATTGATCGGAGATGTCAGGAAACGATGAGAGAAATCCTTTATTTAGAAGTTCCAACTCCGGATATAGCAACTGTGCGTAGCTGGTTACAAACAGATTTTGAACCCGGAAATGGAGAAAAAGTGCTTACCTCAGAAGGCTTTCGCCTCAAAATCCCTACTGCAACTACAATTACTGGGGTGGCTGTTTCGGAAAACTTGCCTGCGGAACTTTCTGTATTTGTTTGGTCGGTGCAACGAACTACTTATCTAAAAGTGTTTCGTTGGACAGAACAACCTTTTCCCAAAGAGGGACAAATCCTGCAACGCCTGACCAAGGAAATCAGAAGCCGTTTTGGGCATCATTACCCAGAACCGCCAGCGATTGATTTATCACAGCAATCGATTTTTGCAGCGCTAGGCTCTGTTTACCCCCTCACCGTCAAATATTTTCAGAAAATGCCTAACGGTGAATATGACCTAACTCGTGCCTATTGGTGGGAACAACGATGGCGCGAAGGAGTACGGAATCCGCAGCAGCCGCGTCAAGTGGTGTTTTCGCAGGGGAGCAGGGGAGCAGCAGGGCATACTTCGACTGCGCTCAGTAACCAGGGGAGCAGCAGGGCAGGGGAGCAGGGGAGCAGCGGGGAAATAACCAATACCCCAATGCCCAATGCCCAGTACGATATCATCTACATCGGTGGCGCACTAGGCGCCATCCATGCAGCACTGATGGCAAAACTCGGATATAAAGTCCTGTTGGTGGAACGAATGCCCTTTGGGCGGATGAACCGAGAATGGAATATTTCTCGCGATGAGATTCAAAGCTTAGTTAACTTGGGTTTAGTCACCCCCGCTGAGTTAGAAACCATCATTGCCAGGGAATACAAAGATGGATTCAATAAGTTTTTTGATGCTAATAATCCATCCAAACTGCGATCGCCTGTTCTGCACACACCCACAGTCCTAAATTTAGGCTTAGATTCCGAAAAATGGCTCCAAATGTGTGGGCAAAAACTGCAAGCGGCAGGTGGTGAAATCTGGGATGAAACAGAATTTATCCGTGCAGATATTGATATATCACAAGTGATTCTCAAAGTCAAGCACTTACCCAGTCAGATTGAGAAGCAAGTAAGTGGACGACTGTTAATAGATGCAATGGGAACTGCCTCCCCCATCGCTTGGCAATTAAATGGTGGTCGGGCTTTTGATAGTGTATGTCCGACAGTGGGAGCGGCAATTGAGAGCGGATTTGAGCCGGGGGTGTGGGATTCCCAATATGGAGACGTTCTTTATAGTCATGGGGATATTTCGCGGGGAAGGCAGCTGATTTGGGAATTGTTTCCTGGAGCTGGGGATGAACTGACGATTTATTTATTTCATTACCATGAAGTCAATGCTGAAAATCCCGGTTCCTTGCTAGAGATGTACGAGGACTTTTTCACGATTTTGCCAGAGTATCGCAGGTGCGATATGGACAAGTTGGTATGGAAGAAGCCGACATTTGGGTATATACCGGGACATTTTAGTGTAGGGAGTAGCGATCGCACAGTTGCCTTTGATCGATTGATTGCGATCGGTGATGCGGCATCACTCCAGTCTCCCCTTGTCTTCACCGGTTTTGGTTCGCTAGTTCGTAACTTAGAGCGCTTAACAACGCTATTGGATACAGCTCTCAAACATGACTTGTTGAGTTTCCGACACTTGAACCAAATTCGCGCTTATCAAAGCAACGTTTCAGTGACTTGGCTATTTTCCAAAGGCATGATGGTGCCCACAGGGAAATTTTTACCACCCCAACGGATCAACTCCATGCTCAATACCTTTTTTGGGCTGTTAGCAGACGAACCTCTAGAGGTGGCAGATAATTTCATTAAAGATAGGTGTGATTGGTTAACCTTTAACCGCCTAGCACTCAAAGCAGCGAGGACAAATCCTGCCTTGCTTTTATGGATCTGGGAACTTGCTGGCCCAAGGGATTTGCTCAGATGGCTTGGTAGTTATTTTAACTTCGGTCGTCATGCCCTGGTTAGTGCTTTGTTGAGTCCGTGGTTCGGGCGCTTCTTGAATCGGGTAGGTTTTTGGCTGGAACCTCGGAATCCGGGATTGTGGCTGTGGCTATTAACGATTAATTATGCGATCGCCACAGGCAAACCGCGATCGCCCAGTCAGGTAGCCAAAAGTAGCCCAGAAGCCATAATTCCGAAGTCAGAAGCAAGGATTCTGAATTAGTTATTAGGCATTGGGCATTAATCACTTGACTCCTAACTCCTGTACAGACGCGATTAATCGCGTCTCGTGGCTATTGACTCTTGGGGCGAAAATTTGGTAGTTCCACAGATGCCAATGACTTACGCCCCTTGGGTGGACGCTGGGGATAAACCACTGGTGAAGGTGAATTGGTATCATTGGTGTTATCACCTGATAACTCTGGGGACAAATCAGTTGCCGACAATTCCAACTGCGTCAATTGTGAAACTTCTGACCAGTAGTCTTCAGTTTCTCGAGCAGGCGTCTCAGTATGGAATTGAGTAGAGGAAACCAGTAAATTATTGGCTCGTGAAACCACAGAATCTGTCGTCCTAGAAGTCGAGGTAGTTGCAGGAGGATTAATTTCTGCTTCCAACTGCTCCTTTTGTGGATTTTCTAGTTCTTCATCGTCTTCTAAGATTGTTGCTAAAGTCTCCCAGATCGGCGCATCACCCTGATTACTATCCACATGCGTTTTCGCAGCAGGTGGTGGTGATGCAGATGCAGGCTCAGAGGTGAAAAACATTTGAATGAGACTATCTAATTGCTGATCTAAATTTGATGAACCCGAAGTTGAAACAGCTTCCGGTGTATCTGGGGAATCGTCAATTTTTGGAGAGGGCCCAGTTTCTGCTGGTGTTGGGGTATTTTGCTTAACTGACCAGTTCCAAGAAGATGGTGTCGGAGTCGGTTCATTTCTTTGGAATGGGATTGGTGCTGAGGGTTCGCCCCAAGAATTATCTAGATTCTCAGTCAAGGATTCTGGTTCTGCTGACCAAGGTTGAATTGGCTGGGCGTTAGGAAACAAAGACCGAGCTTTTCTAGAAAATCTTCCTTGTCCGCTAGTTATGTCTTTGGGATGTTTTGCAGTATCCTCTAAGGAGTCATAACTAGGAACTGATGTATCTAAACATTTTTCTAGAGCTGCTTTAAATTGCAGGGTCTGGCGTTGTTGTCGCATCAGTCTAGTACGTAACTCCCGACAAGCATTTTCTGATTGCAATAGCTGCTGAGACTGTTCGCTGTTGTTAGTGTGTAACAACGTACATTCTCGCTCTAACTGGGCAAGACGTTGTTGACTAATTTGTAGCTGTGCTTTATGAGTATCAATAAAAATTTCCTGGCGTTGAACAGTTTGTACAGCAGTTTCTAATTGTTGAAATAGGGACTTTATCTGTTCTTGAGCCGCAGCCAATTCCTGAGTATGTTGGTTGAGCATCGACTCAGTAACGCTAGAACGCGTTTTCTGCCACTGCAAAACCTTTTCTGACTCAGCTAGGTTATCTTTTAGCTGCTCCACTTGTTCATACAAGTTATTGTTAGCCGCACGCAATTCTTCGTTCAATGCCAGCAGGTTCTCAAATTCCGAGTCAATAAGTGCTTGCTTGCCGCTTTCAGGCTCTGCAACCCAGTCCTGCTGGGTGGTATCTTTTGAAAATTGTGTATCTTCAGCTGGCATGAGGAGTGGCAGTTTTTTAACTGCCATATTGTCATTAGGCACAACTGAGTAAAAGGGACAACTCGCCTGCTCCGATTGTGGCGAATTAGCAGAATTTAAGGATTCCATCACAGCCGCCTTGTTTGAGGTGTCAGCTTCATTCATCACTTTTGACCCACCTGCTTAAAAATATTCAGCAGTGCTGGCATTAGCATTGCTTATCAACTGTGTCTAATCAGGGTTGCTCTAGAAGCTAAGTTTAACTCTCTCCAGCCACCAGCAATTAATCATCAATTGGTGTTCCCCATTTTGTATCTAGACTGATGCCGTTATAACACTATGATGCTCTCGTCCGTCAAGAAGAGGATGGGGACAAGGAGACAGGGAGACGACTTGGGGAGTAATCTTGTGCATTGGTGTCAACTTAAGGTGAAAGCCAGTCTAGAACAAGCTTTTAGAGAGCCTCAAGACTAGCGGCAGAGCCGCAATTGAAGAGCATTTCCAGCCTGTGGCTGGAAACGAGGTTTTAAAAGAGTTTTAGCTTAAGTTGACACCAATGAATCTTGTGTCCCCACCTGATTACAGTCCACGCTCATGACTAAGATGAGCGTGCTTGCTCTAAAACCCTCTTTAGTTACCGCCCTTGTCTTGAAGATGGGGGGACAATTCCCTTTGTCCTCTTCAGGTCAAGAAGAGGACAAAGGGAAATTCGGGCCGTTAACAGTCAACGGTCAACACAATGAAATATGCTTTGGTTTTTGTGGAACAGCTTAATTTTGCGTAAGTTCTGTTTTGGTCAAGGTAGCCACCGGGGATGAAATCCAGCTAAGGGGAGTTGTTCTGGTCTAATTTCCACAGTCGCAGCATCAGCGATGGGCAACAGAGGCATTAACCACAGGCTACTGGTAGCAATAACATCTCCATCATCAGTTTTCAAAGAGTTTGTGGGTAATGATGTTGTCGGGTTTGTCTGCGGTACTACTTGGTCAAATAACAAGCCCAAACCGTCGGCAGATAAACTCATTTGCACATTCCGTTGATCGGGAGGCAGTACTAGCAGTGGTTTCTGTTGCCCGGTTTTCAGATCAATTGCCACCACATAAGGCTGTTCTATGTATTGTTCCTTGGATACTAACTGTGTCAGCAAGCAATAGAGGGTGGGTGAGGCGATGTCAAATTGGCAGCTGAGAATTGAGCCTGTTGTTTTTAATAGTTGTTTCTGCACACCTTGGTTTGTCACTAAAAACAAATCTCGTGTGTAATCTGTATTAAACTTTACCATTGCTGCTTGAGAGCCATCTTTGGAGAAAGCCTGTACCAAACCAAACTGTGGCAGAAAATCTAGGGGTTTACTGGCATCACCTTGCAGTGGTAGAATTGCTGCTCCCTGTCCTTGGGCAACTGCTACGGCTTTACTATCTGGCGTGATCATAAAGTCTCCCCCCGGTTGGCTTTTCAGACGTTTAGGGGTGGGTTTTTCTGCTGAACCGTCGCTGGTTGCTGGCATAAACCATAGTCCAAAGTCGCCGGGATTAGTTTTGTTTCCCCGCTGGATGACAATAGTTTGCCCATCAGGTGATAAGTCAAATTTCAGGTTTTGATAATCTTTACTATCTAAAGTTAGGTCAACTTTGGCTCCTGGCTCTGCTTGTTGTCCAGATTTACCAGAAACGCCTGTTGTCACTGTGTACAGTTGAGCTGAAAGTAAGTCTTCGTTCTTGGTGGCGCGAGCCGAAAATAAAATTTTCTCCCCATCTGGAAACGACTCAAAGTCCATTACTATCAAGTCTTTGGGGGTAAGTATCCTTTTTTGCTCTTGGGTTAAGTTGTAAAGAACTAATCGTCCCTGTTCTTCTTGATTGGTTCCTATGTAAAGGATGACGCGATCGCGTGTGCGGAAGCTCCCAACAAAGGGCTGGATCACCCGATTTTTGCCTTCTTCCTCTGCAAACTTATCTTTCGCTCCCTCTAACTGCACTTTATAATTCGTGCCGTAGGGGGCTGGTGTCACGAGTGTATAAACCATCCGCCGCCCAGCCCAACTGAATTTACCTGCTAGGGGTGGCTCGATTTTTAAGTTATCCTCTACGGTTTTTATTTCCATTGGGCGGCTGAAGGTGAGGGTGAAGGAGTTATCTTCTGCCCCAATTTGTTGATTTTGCCAGGTAAAGTCCCGGACACGAGCAGTCACCACGTCACCTTGCAATATTATTAACCCAATCAGCACACTCAACAGTAGCATCAGTCCGATCGCTATCCGATCCAGTGGTTCGATAAATGCTTTAGATTTAGTCATTTGTCGTTAAGCATTAAGCATTGGGCGTTGGAGAAATAACTAATAACTATAAGGATTCTGTGGTTGAGGAATCTTTTTAAGAGAGGTAGCGGCAATGGTAAGTTGGCGTTTACCTGCCAGATTTTCTGTCACCATTTGTCCTTCTACTTCCAGCCAGGTGTCAGGGGAGTAAGGTTCTTGATTGTTTGGAAGTTTGACGGGTAATCCCACAGGGTAAGCATCTGCTGCACAGCAAGTTAAGACAAATCGGGCTAAGAACAAATATTCTTTTCCTATATCTGGCGGATGGATGACAAATCCCTGCACCTTGACTTTTTGTCCTGTATATGTGTCTGGCTCTGGATAGACATTGACAGTGCGTACCCAGTCTACAAGCGATCGCTCCTCTGGACGAACAGTAGCCCGAAAGGCTTGGGGTTTGACGCGTGTAGTTCCCAATAAATCAGCCGTCACACCTCTTTGGAGTGCTTTGTCACTAGCAAATACTTGCGGTGTAAAAATGAAACCCAAAATCGCTGCAATCAATAACACAGAACTGCCCCAACCAGGGGGAAATAAACTAATATGCTGGGTGTTTGGCATAACATCACGGCGACGCCGCAGCCAAAGTTCCTGCATCTTGAAAAAACCAATAATGATCAAGCTGATACCAGTTACAACCACGAACCAAATATAATTTGGATGAATCAATAGGTTCAGCTTGTTAGTTAGCCAATATCTCAACATCAAAATACCCCAAGCTGTAATTGCTAGGGCATCCAGCCAAGGGAGTAACAGATTTGAGATTTGAGATTTGGGATTTTTGCTAGCCATTAGTTATTGGGCATTGGTTATTAGCAAAGAAGAAAAGACGAATGACTAATTTTTTAAAGAACATGCAAGTTCATGAAAAGAGTTAACACAAATGTTAATTGTGCTGCTAAAGCAAATAAGTAAAAGACAGTTTTGGGTTTAAAAATGGATAACATCAAACCAATACCTTTGATGTCAATCATTGGGCCAAACACCAGAAATGCTAATAAAGAACCACTGCTAAAGGTTGAGGCAAAAGATAGGGCAAAGAAAGAATCGACTGTAGAACAAATTGACACCACTACTGCTAATATCAGCATGACCACAATCGAGCTAATAGGCCCAGCACCCAAACTGAGAATTAATTCCCGTGGGGCTAGCACTTGAATAGCAGCAGCGATCGCACTTCCTAAAATCATCACTCCGCCCAATTCCCGGAATTCTTGGATGCTATTATCTACCACTAGACGCAGTTTCTCTGCAAGGGGTTTATTGGTATTAGAAATTGGGGTAGTCGCTTCTACCAAATTAGGATCTATCCGCAGAGGTACACCTGCTTTTCCTCCTAAAATATAAGTCCCGGATTGCAAGATATTTGGTATCGCTTCTTGCTGTTGTACTTGGTAACGTTTCCCACGGCGTTTGGTTTCAGGCTGCGCGGGTGGATTAAACTTCATATACCGAGCGATCGCAGGTTGGACTATGGGATTTAAGTCCTTTTGAAAACTGAAAACAAAACCGATAATTGTGGCAATTGCTAGGGAAAATACGACTCGTAAAACGACTATTTCTGGCTGATCTCGAAATGCTGTCCAAGTTGCCCAAATTACAACTGGGTTAATTGTTGGTGCTGCTAGCAAAAAACCAATTGCCACTGGTGTGGGCACTCCCTGAATTAAGAACCGCCGCGCTACTGGTACATTCCCGCACTCACACACTGGAAATAAAAAGCCGATCATGCTGCCAACCAAAGCACCCAACAGCGGATTTTTGGGCATTTTTTCTACTAATTTGCGCTCATCAACAAAAAACAGCAGCAAACTGGAGAATAAAACCCCAAGAAGCAAAAAAGGCATCGCCTCGACTAGCAGACTTAGAAATATCGTAAAACCATTGTTCAGTTGATTCATGGGCGTCGCAGTCAAAAGCGATTTTGAGTTTTAGGGTTCTGCCTAGTCATTCTATCGAAATGGGGATCAAAAGCAGATCGGGAAAATTAAAGATCATTTAAGTAGCAAGTTGTCCGATGTTTCGAGTAGCGCTTAAGCGCTACAAACCTTTGCTTCAGACGAAATAGCAAGTTTTACCTGAGTGCATTTTCTGACGATGACCATTTCTAAGATTGTCTAAGTTCAGAAATTGTTCCAATTGTAGAGGGCAAGTAGCTGCATAGATAATTTGAAATTACCTATGTTTATACTTACAGTAATATGCTGGATAAGATATTAGCTCGGCTGTATTTTCATCAAGTATTCACAGTTCTTCAACATTTGGGGATCGCTCTTGGTTGCTACTATCATTGGTTTTGGCTAGTTCTGGGAAAATTTTATCTAAGTTTTGGTTGATTGTATACTATAAAAACTCTAAAAAGGCAAGGTCAAAGTTTAGCAAACACGGTAAATGCTTGCAATACCTCGTCCTAAGGGACACGCTGTTCGCGATCGCCAATTTCCGAAAATCTCACAAACGTAGGCAAAGCTTTAGCCACGCAGGTGGGCTGAAATCCTTACAGACTGGGGAGATAGCCTTTGTTTCTGTAGCCTCCCTTTTCTAGAGTGAGGCTATTTTGGCGTTCGCGTAGCGTGTCCTTTAGGACAAGGTGTTGATAAATTTTTAAACTTTTATAGACAAATGTAGACAATATTTGACTTGTGTACTACAAAAATGTTTCAAAAGAGTCTTTTGCTCTCATAGTTAGTAAAGCAAAGCATCTCAGTACATGGCGCAACCTTGATTTTGCGTTGCATTTAACTCAGTGCGATCTGCAAAATTATACCTTTCGGGACTTTTAAAATATCTTCAACACTTCTGGATTAAGACTTCTTCGCTAATGCTGGATACGGTGCGAGCGGAAATGTCTGGTAGTCAACGTAATCAACCTTGACAAGTGGAAATCTATCGATTATCTTTTGCAGATGGTTCTGTGACTCCGCTTCAAAGAGAACGACTGCACCCTTGTTTTTCGTGTCCAGCGCCCACACTTGACGCAGACATCCCTGTGCGTAAAAATCTTGCGCTTGCCCACGCCTAAATCCTGATTTTCTTTGACAGCGAAGTACTTCTTGCTGTTCATCTATAGGTAGCTGGCGCAATTTCTCCAAGACTGCTTGCTCAATATTCATATCCCGACTTATTAAAAAAGTCGGGGTTCTGGTGTTCGCTGTTAATTAGGTTTTCGTGGAGTTCCCCAAATCTTGATTTGTTGATCAAATCCACCACTGGCAAGAATTTTACCATTTGGACTAAAAGCGATCGCACTCACCCAGTCTGTATGTCCACTTAGTGTATTTAGTAACTCACCTGTAGTTAAATTCCATAATTTAATCCCATCTTTGCCGGCACTAGCAAGGGTTTGTCCATCGGGGTTAATGGCGATCGCATTCACCCAGTTATTATGTCCTGTAAGGGTGCGAACTAATTCTCCAGTATTAATATTCCACAGTTTGACTGTGCGATCGCGGCTTGCACTAACTAATGTTTCTCCATCTGGTGTGAAGATAACAGCGCTAACAACATTAGAATGAGCTACAAATTCACTGATTAATTTACCAGTACTCAAATTCCACAGCTTGATTACCCCCTTATTGTCACCACTAGCCAAAGTCTGCCCATCAGGACTAATGGCTAGGGTATAAATCAAATTATCAAAGCCTACTAGAGTCCCTAGAGGACGCTGCTGTAGCAAATCCCATAGACGAATCCCATCCAAAGCTCCACTGATGAGAACTTTACTATCAGGAGACACCGCTAAAGATAATACGTTACTGGTATGTCCAACAAAAGAACGACTAAATTTTAAATTTCTCAGGTTCCAGAGGTTAATCGTATTGTCATCACTACAGCTAGCGAGGGTTTGCCCATCTGGCGAAATCACTAAAGATTCTACGGCTGTTTGGTGTGCTTTGTTAATATCCGCCAACTTTTTGCCGTTTGCTGGATTCCACAGGCGAATTACACCCTCATTTTCTGCACCTCCACTCACAAGAATTCTGCTATCTGGGCTGAAAGCCAGGGATTTAACAGTTCCTCTATGCCCTCTGAGTGTGTAAAGTAGTTGGGCATTAGCGAAGCTATTGGTAGTTTGGGAATTTGGTGTTACTTCAATAGCAGCATGAGCTTGATGAATGTAAAACCCTTCCCAGGTAATCACTGGAAGGGCAACAGCTGCCATAAATGCCAGGATAATATATGGCCGCAGAAAATTACCCCCACCTCTTCCCTCACTACTCACTCTTTTTCCTCACTTTTATATATACGGTTAGCCAATCAATTTTGCAGAGTTATTAAGTAATAACTCTGCACTTCCTAAAGAGGTGGTTTTTTCTTAGAAACGCTTAACATTGGTAAAGGCGGACTAGAAGAACGAGAGGGCAAATAATGTTGCACTACAGGCTCCTCTGGTAGAGGACGGCGCTGCTGGAAACGCCACAACTTAAAGGCTAGCGCTATGCCTGTTGTTCCTAAACCAAAAGCGAACAACGACCAGCTATCATTCAATCCGCCAATCAGGGCATCCATAACGCCCATCGTCATCAATACACTGATTAGTGGCTCTTTTCGGTAGGTTAACTTTAAAAAACGAGGTAATACAGCATTCATCACAGCTTGATTGGTTCCAGTTCACCTTTCGTGTATATTTATCAAGAATACCTCACCCGTAATTTGCCTTTCTCATCTAAGGCAAACACTATTATGATTTTCTTTCGTAGGGGAGGGAGTGTACTCATTAATCGCCTTGCATATAATAGTAGACAGTGGCGGAAATTTGCCTACCTTTAACAAGGGGATTTTGCCCCAAGTCTTGTTAATTAAGATGGTGGCTGGATTTCTGCCGTGCTGTAGTAGTTGCAAGTCTATTGATATTTTAATCACTAATAAATATTTCGATTCCTCTCTTGCTTACATTCTAGGGCAATAATTTACGAATAAGTCTAATTAAACTATCTAGGGCGAAGTACTTCACTATCAATTGTTAAAGTCAAAACCAACTGGTTGTTCCAGCTGGTTGAAACTCTTTTAACTACTAGCTTACAACTTCCACCTTCGGCTTGTTGGTGGCACTACTTCAAACCCAGCCATGATAGCACCCCTTGATTGGTGACATATTCAATCACCAGCATCAAAGCGAAGCCAATCATTGCGGCTCGACCATTCAAGCGTTCAGCATATTCGTTAAAGCCAAACTTCGGCTCCACTAGTTTAGGTGTAATCGTTGGTTGTGTTTGTGTCATTTTTAAGAAACCTTTCTTCGGCAAACGGGACTTGATATTAGACTTGGTAGCAGTTGTCGGGCATAAGCGGTAAAGATTAAAGGAATTAACTCGTTCTTTCCCTTTAACCTTTACCCTACTTCGGCAACTTATGATCTGATTGCAGTGCTTGAATGCCAAGATGACTTGAGAAATTCAGCAAAAGCTTCCTAGTAGGGAGCTATACAATCACTATTTTTATAAATTGTTACTATTCTTTATATATTGTATAAATACTGGAGCAATAGTCAAGGGTAAGAGTTTAGGGCTACTCAGATGAAATTGAGAAACTGAGGCCAGAGATTAGCTATCTCTAATACAGCTACTCCAATAGATCAATAGCAAGCTTGAGATTAGCAGGCTAGAGTTAAACAAAAAAATTATCAGAGGCGGTATATGGAAATCGGCGTTCCCAAGGAAAATAAGGATCAAGAGTTTCGGGTAGGGTTAAGTCCTTCTAGTGTGCGGGTGCTACGAGAAAATGGTCATAGCATCTTCGTCGAGACACAAGCAGGTAATGGTGCTGGATTCTCAGATAACGACTACAGAAGTGCTGGAGCCGAGATTGTCCCCACATCAGAAACGGCTTGGAATCGGGAATTAGTTGTTAAAGTTAAAGAGCCGCTGACATCTGAGTATAAATTTTTGCAGAAAGGGCAGATATTATTTACTTATTTACATTTAGCAGCCGATCGCAAATTGACAGAGCATTTAATTGATTGTGGCACTTGTGCGATCGCCTACGAAACTGTAGAACAACCTGGTGCTAACAGACTTCCTTTGCTCACCCCCATGAGCGTTATTGCCGGTCGGCTAGCAGTACAATTTGGGGCCAGATTCCTAGAACGTCAGCAAGGTGGTAGAGGAGTGCTTTTGGGCGGTGTACCTGGAGTCAAACCAGGTAAAGTAGTAATTCTCGGTGGCGGCGTTGTCGGCACAGAAGCAGCTAAAATTGCTGTAGGCGTGGGTGCTAGCGTCCAGATTTTAGATCTAAGTGTCGAGCGCTTATCTTACCTAGAAACCCTCTTTGGCTCTAGAGTGGAATTGCTTTACAGCAACTCTGCTCATATTGAAGCCGCAGTCATTGAAGCCGACTTGCTCATCGGTGCAGTTTTAGTCTTAGGACGTAGAGCACCAATACTAGTATCCCGTGAATTGGTCAAACAAATGCGTCCGGGTTCGGTAATAGTTGATGTAGCCGTTGACCAAGGCGGTTGCATAGAAACTTTACACCCCACATCCCACACAAATCCGGTATACATTGAAGAGGGTGTGGTGCATTATGGCGTTCCCAATATGCCAGGAGCAGTACCTTGGACAGCAACTCAGGCACTTAACAACAGTACATTACCTTATGTTGTCCAGTTGGCGAATTTGGGAATTTTGGCACTGGAAGTTAACCCAGCATTAGCTAAGGGTGTGAATGTGCAGGATCATCGCTTAGTGCATCCGGCTGTGCAAGAGGTATTCCCTGATTTGGTAAACTCAGGTGTGTAAGTATAAGGCGATCGCTTATTTTGATAGAGGTAGCGATCGGTAATTAGACTAATTTCCTTACCAAATGCGCGGATGGGTAGGTGTACAAAATCAGAAGGGGCAAAAAATGGCTGCACGCTCCCTCTATACAATACTTTCAGGGCAATGCTACTTTTAAACCATCCGCGCAGCTTTTGTTGCCAAATTGAGCTACCAATTCAGGCGTCAGATAAGCCACATCAGGACGCCGACCCTGTTTAGATGTGCGACAAGGTACTTCAGTGTAAACTTTCCCTCCTTGTTGATTGGAGTTGATGTAACTTCTCCAGTAAAAGTAGATATTGCCTTGAATTTCGCTATGTTTTAATGTCATCCCTGTTTTTTCTACTAGTTGCTCATTCACCCACTCCATCCCGTCTGGAGGATTTGCGATGAAGTCTTCTAAAGAGTGGATTTCGGGAATAGATACAATCTCATTGTGTTTGGAAACTAACATTGCAAGCCTCCACATTGATTAGTTAAATACACAATATATAGATTAATAAAGGAAATTTTTGTAATATTCATTTTTTAAAGCATTACTAAACTACCTTGTGCTTCTTCCTCTAATTCATAACCATTAGCCAGTTTTTCTATTGCTTGGTCAATCATTGCCAAACCTTGATCCACCTTTTCAACTACACTTAACTGTCCTCGGAGTTCAGCAGCACCAACGAAACCTTTAGCATACCAAGTCATATGCTTACGGGCTTGACGCACACCGCGATCGCCTTTATATTCCCATAAGGCTTGTAAATGATCTCTTGCACATTCCAAACGCCCAATTGGGGTTGGTGGCGGTAATATCTCCCCAGTTTTCAAGAAGTGATCAATTTCTCCCACTAAAAACGGATAACCTAAAGTTCCACGGGAACACATCACACCATCAGCGCCAGTTTGCTCTAAACATCTCACTGCTGCTTCAACAGAGAAAATATCTCCATTCCCAATCACTGGGATAGAAAGCACTTCTTTTACACGGGTAATCCATTCCCAACGGGCATTGCCATTGTATCCTTGAGCGCGGGTGCGTCCGTGTACTGTGATCATTTTTGCCCCTGCATCTTCCATCCGCTTGGCAAAGTCGAGAATAGTAATTTCGTTGTCATTCCAGCCAATACGGGTTTTTACTGTCACAGGGACATCAACAGCTTTTACCACTTCCCGCACAATTGCCTCTGCTACTTCTGGTTGCCGCAACAACGAAGAACCACCACCATTTTTAGTGATTTTATTTACTGGACAACCCATATTAATATCAACAGTATCAGCACCTTCTGCAACTGCCTTGATTGCTGCTTCTGCCAGGAAATCTGGACGGCAATCAAATAGTTGAACGCTAATTGGGCGTTCATTTGGATCTACCTCCATGATTTTGGGTAACTGCTTGACATAATGCAACCCCGTAGCATTCACCATTTCGGTATACATCATCGAATCTGGGGCATAGCGGCGCACGAGACGGCGAAACACCATATCCGTCACCCCAGATAGAGGTGACTGGAGAACCCGACTTTTTACCTCAAATGAGCCAATTTTTAAGGGTTGGGAGAGCCTAGCTTGAAGAGTGGGAGACAGAGAAATCATAGGAAAAATTAATTAAAAATTGTGGGAACCGAAGATAGCTAGGATATTTAGAGATACTGTTTATTTTCGTTGATGTATCTTGACTTAGAGGCTATTTTTGCAGCTTACCGAGCCTGTTCAACTTCCAAATCCAACGGCTGCGAGATTTGTTTGGCTGTCAAACCCAATACCAATAATTAAGATAAAGTTGTTGTCTTCCACAACGACAACTCAATAGGTACAAGCAGCCCATATTCTAGATCCTAGCACTACTACAATGCCTGCTACTGCAAATAAACGCTACGACGATGCGCCATTTTAACCGTATCATCATGGCAATGCTAGCAATGAACTTTTGTAAAATAATAGTGGTTTTTATGTAAACTATTAATCCCCTGTGGGTGCAGAGAGATTAATGCTTGCAAAGCCTGTTCCAGAGAAAAACAAAACTCAGTGTCTCCAGTCTCAGAAGTACAGCAGATAGTCTCGAACAAATCAAGTGGAGTATCAAATGCACAGTCAACTAGTTTAAATCCGGGGCAAAGGGGGCGAATTTTACAATAAATCGAAAGCCTCCAGCAACAGTACGATTTATTAAGTCAGAAGTTGAGTCGCCTGCGGTTGAATTTAGCGATAGAATCCGGTGCTGCCGTAAAGTTTCAGTTATAAAAGCAGATTGAAAATTCTGAAGTTGAAAGAACACAACTTACTCAACGCATCAAGCAGCTAGAAAACAGCCTGCAATAAAAATAGTAATATCTCAATAGTTGGGTATTAAAACTCACAATATGTTCTCAGTTCGGCATTTACAACGAAGACGGGAAGAACTTCAACAACAGTACGATCTGCTCAGTGAGAAGATAAAACGCTATACAGTTCAGGTGATTTTAGAGAAGAGTGAAGGCATTCCAGAGCGTGTAGTTTGCTCAAATTTTTGGTTTGTGTGGCTGTAACTGGCAGGAGGAAGAAGTTAGGTGGCTAGAACTGTAGACGGAAAACGGCTGAAATACATAGCGAAGGTACAACCCCAGCCAGGAGAGCAAGACCCACAGACGGGGCAAATTTTGTATCCTTACTTACCCAGTGAGAAATTAGTGGAGGCAGTAAATTTAGCGATCGCTCTCGAACGCCCCTTACTTTTGAAGGGAGAACCAGGATGTGGCAAGACAAAATTGGCTCGTGCAGTGGCTTATGAGTTGGGTTTACCCTATGAAGCTTGGTACATCAAATCTACCAGTCGAGCGCGGGATGGTCTTTACACCTATGATGCCGTTGGCAGGTTGCGTGATGCCCAACTTGCTGCCTTCAAAATAGATGAAGAAGCCGCAGTGCAAGCAAAAAATGCAGATGCTTACGTAGAGTGGGGCCCGTTAGGACGTGCCTTTCGGAATGAACAGCAGACTGTGGTTTTGATTGATGAAATAGATAAAGCTGACATTGACTTTCCTAACGACCTGCTGTTAGAGCTTGATGAACAAAGATTTGAAGTCACAGAAGTCAAACAAAACAGTCCGCTCAAGAAAATTCAAGCAAAGACAATACCAATTGTTTTTATCACTAGTAACGATGAGAAAGACTTGCCTGATGCTTTCTTGCGTCGTTGTTTATTTCACTACGTCAAATTCCCCGAACGTCAACAGTTAATCGATATTGTCAAGACTCGGTTTCCAGTTTCACCTTTGGAATTGGTGGACGCAATTATTGACCGCTTTTTAGAACTGCGTGAACAAATGCGGCGAGATAAGGGCGAAGCTGGTAAAAAGGTCAGCACCAGCGAACTGATGGATTGGGTGCGGATTCTTAATCATCAAGATGATGAAATTCTCAGCAAGTTAAAAACTGAACTTCTGTATCCTGGCGTGTTGCTGAAGAGTTGGGATGATTACCGCCGCTATGGTGAACAGATGCGATCGCAGCCAGAAGCATGAAGATAGAAGCTCCTTATGAAGAACTACCACTGCTTGAGCTTTTTACACAACTGCGCGAGGCAGGTTTGCCCACAGAGTTAGACATAGAGGCAACTATTGAGCAAGTACTACGGCAGGGGGTTTTGCTAGAGCCTATACTGATGCCCAGTCGGGTGAATAGAACTGAACTGCTATTGCTGATTGACCACAAGGGGTCGATGGTTCCCTTTCACGCACTATCCCAGCGATTAGCTGAGACAGCATTACGAGGCGGAGGCTTAGGAAAAGCTAGTATTTGCTACTTTTACAATTGCCCAACTAAGTATCTTTACCATGACCAGACGCGCCAGCAAGCTGAACCTGTCGTGGATTTTTTAGCTCAGTTGCGCCCGGAACGTTCCGCTGTATTAATTTTTAGTGATGGGGGAGCAGTACGAGGCGGTTTTAGCCTGGAACGGTTAGGAATTAACGCAAAAATTTTTAGACCAACTGAAACAACGATCGCGTTATGCAGTGGAAAATCATCAATGGAGTTTGTTGGCGGAAGTATCACTTTCTAAGTGCATTATTAATGATGACCAGTCTCGGAGTTTTATGTATAACCGCTGTATTTTAGAATACCGCTATTTGGATAATGATGGAGAGATGCAGCGTTGGTTTGATATTCATCCATTGATTCAAGGAATTCCAGAATTTAAAGAAGCGTTAGCGAAACTTTCATGAACCCAAATTTAAGTGATTAGAATGATGATTTACAGCCTGAACCCGAAGAAGCTTATCAAAACTTACTTTACGCACTCAGGCTGAAACCAGGATTGCTTATTATTGTGGAATATGTATCTTCATGTGTGCTAAAGAATCCGTTTACGTAACTAATTTTCATAAGAAGGTCTTGAATCTTCTGAAATGCGATCGCGCCCTTTTACCAACGCGATCGCTAAAATTTCTCTCCCCCTAACCAATAAAATGCAGCTGATTGATCGCCGCACTAATTAGATGATGAGTAATGGGAAGACTATCTACCACCATCCCCAAGCACAACAGCATCATGTAGGAGATGGAGTAAAGAAACAATTCTCTAGCTACAGTGCGATCCTCTGGATTTTGTAACAACCGCCAAGATTTGTGGATAAATAATCCTCCCAGAATTACGGCGATCGCAGCATAAAGAATTCCACTTGCTCCCAAGGGATAAACCAATAACACGGTTGCAACTACGGTAAGCAGGGTATAGTACCAAATCTGCTTCACTGTTGCCGTAGTACCTTCAATCACAGGTAACATTGGTATCCCAACTTTTGCGTAGTCATCTTTAATCATCAGAGCTAGCGCCCAAAAATGGGGCGGTGTCCATAAAAAGACGATGGCAAAAATCAGCCATGCTGACCAGCTTAATGTACCTGTGACAGCAGCCCAACCCACTAAAGCCGGAATTGCCCCAGCTGCCCCACCAACAACGATATTCTGGGTGGTGTGGCGTTTCAGCCAGTGGGTATAGACCAAAATATAAAAGACGATACCAGAAAAGGCTAGCAGGGCGGCTAACAGGTTGGCAAATACTGCCAGTAGTGTAAAGGAAATCGTCGCCAGTGCGATCGCAAAAATTAGAGCATCGCGTGGCTGCACCTTACCTGAAGGCATGGGACGATGGCGCGTCCGCTCCATGTCATAATCAATATCCCGGTCATAGACACAGTTAATCGTCTGGGCGCTTGCAGCCGCCAAGGTGCCGCCAGTGAGAGTTACTAGCAACAGCAATGGATCTACTTCTCCCTTAGCAGCAATCCACATACTCCCAGCGGTGGTAATCAAAAGCAACGGAATAATCCGAGGCTTCGTTAGCTGGTAGTAACTTTGAATTACCTGTAAAAATGTTTCGTGGTGGCGAGAGACATTAGTCTCAATCATTTTGGCTCTGGTTCCTTATTTTTCAACAACTTATATGCAGCCCCCGCTCAAGCTGGCTCTTTCAGGCAAACGAAAACACAGATTTTCTGCACCTGCGTGGGTCGCAATACTCGCCGTTGCAGCTTCCATCTGTGCTGAGTGCTGAGTTAGGAGACGCGATTAATCGCGTCTGTACAGGAGTTAGGAATTCTTCCCCTGCCTCCCCTGCTCCCTCATTCCTTACCCGTGACTCAGCACCCGTGACTCAGCACTCACTGAGTCACGCAGTGCGAGAACTGTGAAAGCTACCAAAGTACCCAGCAAAGCAGCTCCTATAGCTTGGTGAGAGACGGTCAGAGGCTCGACTTGGAGATGTAATTTGAAAGTGGCGAATCCCAACAAGATTTGTAAGCTCAACAATGCACCAGCCATATTTGCCAGTCGCCGTAAGGCTGGATGTAGTGCTGGTGTACGCCAACAGATAAATACCATTGCTAAGGTTGTCACCGTTGGCGGCACCAAACCAGCAATATGGCTGTACATCACAGTACAAAGTTGAGAACCGCCGAGGCATTGGTGTAGCGCCCAGCGAGAGCCTACCAAAGCACCCAAGAGACTTTGCAGGTAAACCAGAACAGCGGCAGTTAAACCTACCCAAGGTAAATTACCAACGGTTCCAGTCCCTTGATAGGGAGTGAGTGCTGTGCCGACAATCAGGAGGGTGGTAAAAAACAACAGCGCCGTTCCTAAATGAGCGGTAACGATATCAAACCGCAATAGTTCGGTAACGGTGAGTCCCCCCAAGATACCTTGGAAGACGATTAAAAACAGGGCGAATGTGGATGCCCAAGGCAGCCAAGAGGGTAAGAAACGACGATGCCACCAGGACAAACCGAAGAGTGCGATCGCGCTTACACCAATTAAAGCTGCATCCAATCTGTGAAACCACTCCAGGAACACCTGGAGATTCATTTGCTTGGCTGGCACGAGTTCGCCATAGCATAAGGGCCAGTCTGGGCAAGCAAGTCCAGCATTCATCACGCGGGTGGCACTGCCTATTGCCATCAAAATTAAGGTGGCTATGCACATTTTCCACACCAAGCGCCGAATCATTTCCTTGGGCTTTTGCTGCTGAAGTGCCGCTTCATTTTGTTGTTGTAGGACAAATTCGCTCATTAACGATACCTTCTGCCCGCTCTTGGTGGATCTCTTAAAATTTTCAATTTTCTTTTAGCGTCCCATCTTCACCCTAGCGTATAGGCTAAAGGTTTATAGATTAGCACTCACTTATACTTTGAATCACTTTAGCGACGTTTTCCCTGAAGCTTTAGGTATTTTTCAAGATGTGAAAAATTGATTAATCACAATTAATTTAAGCATCCTAAATTTTTCCACTGATTTACATCTACTTTTGGCAGTATTTTGATAGTCACCTTCTACCCAAAATTAGTAAAATAGTCAAAAAAATTAATAAAAATTTCAGACCTTTGGACTCCATGCCTTCCAGCCTAGACTACCTTAGTAAGTGAGTAGCTTTGAGATAACGTAGTAAATTAAATTAAGTAAGCCGTGAAGATTCCAAGTTCAATCTGGACATTACTCATTGGCATCGTGCTAACGCTAGCCAGCCTTTGGTACGGTCAAAATCACGGTCTGTTGCCAACAGCAGCCACGGATGAAGCCGTATTAGTGGATGGTCTCTTCAACGCGATGATGATCATTTCTACAGGTATATTCCTGCTCGTAGAAGGTATTTTAATTTACTCTGCATTCAAATACCGACGGCGTGCAGGTGATAATGAAGACGGCCCACCAGTTGAGGGCAATGTACCTCTAGAAATTCTCTGGACGGCGATCCCGGCAATTATCGTTATCGGTATTTCTGTTTACAGTTTTGATGTTTACAACGAAATCGGTGGCTTCGATCCCCATGCTATCCATGAAGCGCCGATGAATCAGGAGTCGATGAAAATGCCAGGGCATGGAAGTGCTATGGCTGCAACTTTAACCGATACTCCTCCCAGCACCGAACCCAACCTCAATCAAGAAAAATCTGATGAGGCAATGCAAGATCCAGCTACAGCAGAAGTTCGTAATGCTGACCAAATTCCCCAACTGCGGAATGCCCCAGGTGTCGGTATTGTTGCTCCGACAATTGGGGGCAGTCCTGATAGAGCAGGCAAACCACCACAATTGCGGGTCAACGTCACAGGTCTACAATATGCCTGGATTTTCACCTATCCTGAAACTGGTATAACTACGGGTGAAATGCATGTTCCCATCGGGCGAGAAGTGCAAATCAATATGACAGCCAACGATGTCATCCACGCCTTTTGGGTGCCAGAGTTCCGCCTGAAACAAGATGCGATCCCTGGTAGACAAAGCGAAATTCGTTTCACGCCCAAAAAAGCAGGCGATTATACCCTGATTTGTGCTGAACTTTGTGGCCCATATCACGGTGCGATGAGAGCATCAGTGGTCGTTGAGACAGAAGAAGCCTTTGATAAATGGGAGCAAGAGCAGCTAGTTGCCAGCAAGGAAACACTAAATCAAGCCGTTGCTGTTAACCCTGCGAATCTATCCCCAAATGAATTTCTCGCTCCTTACACCAAGGACATGGGAATTCAGGCAGAAATGTTACATCAAATTCACAAATAGTCAACAGTCCACGTCAAAAGTAATAACTCACAACGGGCTAAACGCCCTGCTATCGCTAACAGGACTCAAGACTCAGAACTCTTATGACACAAGCTAAGTTGCAAGAAACTGCCAATATCCCCGCCCTTCTTGAGGAACCTGGGATTAGAAAATGGCAAGACTACTTTGGCTTCAACACCGACCATAAGGTGATTGGGATTCAATACCTAGTCACTACGTTCATTTTCTACTGCATTGGTGGTGTGATGGCTGACTTGGTTCGTACAGAACTGCGAACCCCTGAAGTCGATTTTGTCACCCCTGAAGTCTACAACAGCTTATTTACGCTGCACGCCACGATCATGATTTTCTTGTGGATCGTGCCAGCTGGTGCGGGTTTTGCTAACTTCCTGATCCCCTTGATGATTGGGGCTAAGGATATGGCATTTCCGCGCTTGAATGCTGTTGCCTTTTGGATGATTCCCCCTGCGGGTTTATTGTTGATCACTAGTTTAGTCGTAGGCGATGCACCGGATGCGGGTTGGACTTCCTACCCCCCCCTGAGCTTGGTAACAGGTCAAGTAGGTGAGGGAATTTGGATTATGAGCGTCCTTTTATTAGGGACGTCATCGATTCTAGGGGCAATCAATTTCCTCGTCACATTGCTGAAGATGCGTATCCCCGGTATGGGGGTTCATCAAATGCCCTTGTTTTGCTGGGCGATGTTTGCTACCTCGGCACTGACTCTGGTATCTACGCCTGTGTTAGCAGCAGGTCTAATTCTGCTTTCCTTTGACTTAATTGCCGGGACAACATTTTTTAACCCGACTGGCGGCGGCGACCCAGTAGTGTACCAGCATATGTTCTGGTTTTACTCTCACCCAGCGGTTTACATCATGATTTTGCCCTTTTTTGGGGCAATTTCGGAAATTATCCCCGTGCATTCCCGCAAGCCGGTTTTTGGCTATAAAGCGATCGCCTATTCCTCTCTTGCCATTAGCTTTCTGGGGCTAATTGTTTGGGCACACCACATGTTTACCAGCGGTATCCCCGGTTGGTTACGGATGTTCTTTATGATCACCACCATGATCATTGCCGTACCCACGGGAATTAAAATTTTCAGCTGGTTAGCAACCATGTGGGGTGGAAAAATCCAACTCAATAGTGCCATGCTATTCGCAATGGGCTTTGTTGGCACCTTTGTGATTGGTGGTATCAGTGGCGTAATGTTGGCAGCAGTGCCCTTTGACATTCACGTTCACGACACCTATTTTGTGGTGGCACACTTGCATTACGTTTTATTTGGTGGTAGTGTTCTCGGCATTTATGCGGCGATTTACCACTGGTTCCCGAAAATGACGGGACGGATGCTGAACGAATTTTGGGGTAAGGTTCATTTTGCCTTGACAATTGTTGGTCTAAACATGACCTTCTTACCCATGCACAAACTGGGATTAATGGGCATGAACCGCCGTATCGCCCAGTATGACCCCAAATTTACCTTTCTCAACGAAATCTGCACTTATGGCGCTTACATACTAGCAATTTCGACATTCCCCTTCATCTTCAATGCGATTTGGAGTTGGTTGTACGGAGAGAAAGCTGCTAATAATCCCTGGAGGGCACTTACCTTAGAGTGGATGACAACCTCACCGCCAGCGATCGAGAATTTTGATCAAACCCCAGTACTGGCTACCGGCCCCTACGACTACGGTTTGGAAAGGGCTAACGAAGGTGTACCTTTATCTGATCCCAATCCAATCTTATCTGCTGGGCCAAACTCAGTGTTAAGAGCAGAACCCGACCCAGCGGTTGCTGCCAATCCCGAAGACCGCAAATAAACAGGGTATAGGGCATAGGGCATAGGGCATGGGGCATGGAGGATTGGTCAATAATCAATAGTTCTTCTTCCCCTGCTCCCCCTGCTCCCCCAGCTCACTTCTCCTCTAGGCATTAAAAATTTATGCAAAGTCAAACTATTGACCCAGCTAAAACCGAACTAAATCATCACCACGCGGCGGAAGCGTCCGTCGGTCATCACGAAGAACATCCAGACCATCGCCTGTTTGGGCTAATTGTCTTCCTGATTGCTGAAGGGATGATTTTTATGGGGTTGTTCGGAGCCTACTTGGCTTTCCGTGCTACCTTACCTGCATGGCCCCCAGCAGGTACCCCAGAGTTAGAGCTATTGCTACCTGGAGTCAACACCATCAATCTGATTTCTAGTAGTTTTGTCATGCATAATGCTGACACTGCAATCAAAAAGAACGATGCGCGGGGTGCGCGAATCTGGTTAGCAATTACTGCTGCAATGGGTGCTATTTTCTTGGTGGGTCAAGTATATGAATATACCCATTTAGAATTTGGTTTAACTACCAATTTATTTGCCAGTGCATTTTACGTTTTGACTGGTTTCCACGGATTGCACGTTACCATCGGCGTTTTGGCAATTGTTGCTGTGTTATGGCGATCGCGCGTTCCGGGTCACTACAGTAACGAAAAGCACTTTGGCATTGAAGCAGCCGAAATTTACTGGCACTTCGTTGACGTGATTTGGATTATTTTGTTCGGATTACTGTATCTACTGTGAGTATTAATTATTAGTTGTTCACTCCACGCTAACAAGTTAATCGGCCCCCATTCGGGGGCTTTTTTTATAAACATAATGCTACAGTTGCCGCTAGCTGCCCTGATGTCACATTATTTTAGCTATCGGCTGGCAGCAAAACCTAAATTAGGACAGTTTCTAAAAGATTACATATCTGGGAAATTATCTAAACTGTTATTTATTAACGAAAATATATTAAAACCAGCTTAGACTTTTCCCACTAGAAGTTTTGCTAAATGTAACTGAGTTATTGCAAGTGATACAGACGCGAGTAAAAAGTGGGAAAAGTGGGAAAAGTTGGAAAAGTTGGATATTTTGGATAAATTATTGAAGAACTAGTTAATATGCTGTAACTTGATATCTCAGTGATTGACAACTAATACTTATTTGCTTTAAAAATCATCACTCGATATTTACCTCAGGAACTTACCTGCTCTTTTTTAGTTTTATCGAAATCACGTTGATCTGACGACGCGATCGCGGTTAGTAATGACTAAAATCTGGTAACAAAATTGTGGTGGACACCGGAAGAGATATTTGTAGCTTTAAATTCCACTGTTCAAGGTTTTGTCAGTAATCAGACCCAAAGTTAAAATAAATAAAGAAATAAATCCTGGAGTTTAGACTAAATTGGAATTTTAAGGCTACAACCCTTATGTGACAAGGGTTATCAACTTCTGATTTCAATCATTCATAAAAATCATTAAAGCCTTTCTGGATAAGGGTTTAGCGGTTTAATGGATAGAATTAGTCTTAACTCCAATAAATCTCCTGGCTCCTGAATGTTGTCTTCGTGCCGCAGTTATAAATACTGTGGACTAGTGTTAAACTTACTTAAGTGATAAAATTATTGAACTATTCCAGAAACAAATTTTATATGTAAGATACCTATAAAGGTGTTAAATGAACTGATCAAGCGGCTAACCACAAAACTGCTCCAAAGCATAGGTTGTATGAGAAGCTGACTGCCTCAAATACTAACAAATCTAGCAACAGGTATTCATAACCTCACCCAAGCTCTGAATGGTCAGCAAATTAACAAGTAGTAGACACCATATGAGCCAGAACCCTCTAGTCAGAAAAACACTCCGGAGTCGCTTTGAGACTGTCAAACTGCACAAAAGCGGAGGATATGGTAATACTTACTTGTTAGCAAGTGCTAGACGTAAGAGACATCAATACTCTCTCGCCAGAAAAACACTTCGGAATCGCTTTGAGATTGTCAAACACTTAGGAAGCGGAGGATCTGGTGATACCTACTTAGCCGTAGACCTGGATTTACCAGGACAACCCCATTGTGTTGTCAAACATTTCCACCCAAAAGATCCCAATCCTGCTGTTCTACCCATCGCTAAAAGTCTATTTGATCGGGAAGCGGAAGTTTTATACCAGCTAGGCAACGCTCATGATCAAATTCCTAGATTGTTTGCCCATTTTAATGAAGATGGAGATTTTTATTTAGTCCAGGAATTTATTGACGGTCATGCCTTGACTCAAGAAATTGTATCAGGTCAGCGTCTTAGCGAGAATATAGTCTTAAATTTATTAAAAGACATCCTGGAAGTGCTAGCCTTCGTCCACCAACACAATATTATTCACCGGGATATCAAGCCCCAAAATTTAATGCGGCGGCACTCCGATCAGAAGATTGTGCTAATTGACTTTGGGAGTATTAAGAAAATTGGTGCTTTGGGAGCAGGCTTAACAATTGCTGTTGGGACTCCTGGCTATATGCCAAGCGAACAGGCTAAGGGAAAGCCAAAACTTTGTAGCGATATCTATGCAGTAGGGATGATTGGCATTCAAGCTTTGACAGGCTCAATACCTGAGCAACTCCAAGATGATCCTAATACTGGAGAAGTTATCTGGCGCGATAAAGCACAAGTAAGTGATGGTCTTGCAAATATTTTAGATACAATGGTTCGCGATCGCTATAATCAGCGTTACCAGACTGCCACAGAAGCTTTGCAAGCGCTTAATTCTGATCTGGTGTTGTCACAGTCTTCACAATCTGCTGTCATAAACCAAAATAGTGATGATAGCTACTTGCTAACTTATAGAAATTTTATTTTGCTGCTGGGAATAGGGCTTGGTGCTATCACTAGTTTGATAGTAATAGTTTTAATCTATACATTTATTAATACAGGGACATCGCCTCCAAAGCAACCTACTCAATTAAATAATTTTATAGAAAAATTTATTGAGCCACGGTTCGCTAATCTTAATGTGAATAGCATCGCAGCCAAATTAGCAGTTAACAGAGGAGTCTATAAAAGCAATTCCACCATTCCAAAAACTACCAAAGAATAAATTGAATCTCACTACATGAAAAAGATTTAATTATCTACCAGCACTCATCAAACTGGCTATTAACTAGCTTATTCAAGATTTGTTTTTAACCTAAATATCTATAGATTCCTGTAGGATAAATATAATAAAGAATATTTGAAACTAATGGACAATACAAACCAAAAAAAAGCTTTAATTAACAGTGAAATAGCCCTCTTTCTTAGAGGTTTGATTATTGGTAAAGTGCTGACACTTATAGTTATTGGGGGACTGCTTTGGTGGTTACTGAAGCCGAACTTATTGTCCCGCAGCAGCGTTGATTCCTCCAATCAAAGTTCCAACGCCATCTCTAGTAACACCCTCCCTAATACTGGATCAACTTTTCAGACAGTTGCTGATGTCCCCAATGCCTCATTTAACTACGGAGGCAGTACAGCTTGGGCATCTATCCGGCAATTGGTAGATTCTCAGATCCAAAGCGTTCGCCCTGAATTACAATTACGCTACGTAGATCCTGTTAATGGTAGCCCTGGTTCTAGCTCAGGCATTCGGATGTTGCTTGATGGGAAACTAGACTTTGCTCAGTCTTCCCGTCCTCTTACAGATGAAGAACAAGCTATTGCAAAAGAGCGAGGCTTCACCCTTGAGGAACGTCCGGTGGGTAAGGATGGGATAGCAGTGGTAGTCAACCCATCACTCAAAGTGTCAGCTTTAACTGTTGACCAATTGCAGCAGATTTATTTGGGGCGAATTACTAATTGGAATCAAGTAGGTGGGCCAAACCTAGCCATTATACCTTTATCTCAACGGCCAGAGGACGCAGATATAGTAATATTCTCTAGCAACAGCGACTTGAAGGGGCAAGCACTTGGCTCTAATGTGCAGTATGTCTACTCTACTACAGAGGCAGTGCGCCAACTTAGTAAAACCCCTGGTGGCGTCTATTACGCTTCTGCCCGTTCAGTAGTATTTCAATGTAGTGTGAAGGCTTTGCCATTGAGTCGGGCTTCTGGTCAGCCAATTCCCCCCTATCGCGAACCGATGGTGTCGCCTGAGCAATGTCCACGTCGGCGCAACCAGCTAAATACTCAGGCTATTAAAGATGGTAGCTATCCCATTATCGCTAACTTGTCTGTAATTATTAAGCAGAATAAAGGTCGGGAGCAACAGATTGGGGATGCCTATGCCAATCTATTATTAACTGACCAGGGGCAAAAAGCAATTGAGCAAGCTGGTTTCGTCGCGGTTCACTAATAGATTAGGTTCTGATAGCGATAGTCGCATCGCTATCAGAACCAATTTACAGCAACACTTACATCCAGGACGTATATAGCGCTTCTCGTTTGGATGCAATACATTCTGGACTGACTTCCATTCCTCTTATGTCTCGCCCTCGTCGTAACTTTCAACCAGGTTTTTGCTACCACATCACCACCCGTTGCAATAACCGAGAATTTCGTCTCACGCGGTTAGAATCCGTGAGGTTTTCCTTTATGCCATCAAAAAGGCACAGCAAAGGTATGGATTTAAACTCTATGCACTGTAGTTCGCCGCAGGCATCGCTTTTCTATCCAAGACTACTTATGCAATATTGATGTATTAATTATCTGAGTTGAAAATATTTATTTACATTCACTCGACAGCATAAGAAGTAAATTGGCGTTTAAAAGGAGAATGAAACCCAATGACGATATCAGAAGGGGGTACACCTAACTCAACCAATCGTTCTGCATTGCTGCGGCAAGTTTTTCTAAATTTTGACGAATATTGAGACTACGAATATGATTAACGCCCCAGACTCGTTCACAAATATCTAAAGCTTGCAAATAAAGCGGTTTCGCTTCACCATAACGTCCAGTTTCACGATAAATTTCTGCCAGATTATTAAGACTTTCGGCAACATTGGGATGATTTTCTCCCAATAGGTGCTTATCAAGTTCTAAGGCTTTTATACATAAAGGTTCCGCTTCATTGTAACGTCCCTGCTCCCTATACATATAACCAAGAGCATAGATAGTATCTGCTAAAAGTGGGTGCGCCTTTTGCAATAGACGCTGCTTAAGTTCCAATGATTGCAAAAACAAAGATTCGGCTTGATCGTAGCGTCCTTGAGCGCGGTATATTAAACCTAAATTGTGCAAATCTGTTGCAACTTCGGGATTCTCTTCTCCCAAAAATCGCTTATCTAGTTCTATTGCTTGTTGCGACAACGGTTCAGCTTCGCTGTAACGTCCTTGATGATAATAAAGTAGGGCTAAATTATTCAATATAAAAGCCAAAGAAAGATGATTTTCGCTAACCAAACGTTTTTCGAGTTCTAATGATTGCAGATACAAAGGTTCTGCTTCGTCATAACGTCCTTGTTCATCATATAGTAGTGCCAAATCGTTCAGACTAGCGGCGACATCGGCATGGTTTTCTCCCCACAGGCGTTTCCTCAGTTCTAAAGCTTGTTGATATAGGAGTTCCGCTTTACTATATTGTCCAGTAGATTTGTAGAGTCCTGCCAAATTATTCAAGCTAGTAGCAAAAGAAGGATGGCTGTCTCCCAAAAGACGTTTCCTTAGTTCTAAGGCTTGTTGATATAGTGGTTCAGCTTCGTTGTAACGTCCTGTTGCACGGTATAGTCCTGCTAAATTGTTGAAGCTAGTAGCTAAGTCCATCTGCAAACCTAATTCATTTTGCAATTCAATCGCTTTTTGCCAATACTTTATTGCTAGTTCTTGTTCTTCTTGATAATTCTGAAACTCACCCCGATCTAATCTGCTGCGGTAAATATCGCCCAACCTTGAGTATAAAGTAGCCAAGGTGGGGTGTTTAGTTCCCCGTTCCTGTTCTACTTTCTCGATTAGCCTTTGTAAATCTTGAATGGGCAAGAAAAAGGGGTTATTTTCATTTGTATCTGTGCTAGCTAATTCTGTGTCTCTAAAAACAAAGCGTATATGTTCTAGTTCTTTACCAGGAATAGCATTTGTCTTTTTCGATTCAAATCGGAATACACCATTACGCCAACTCCAAAAGTCAGGAGCTTTTTTAATCAGGTTAACTAAAATTTGGTTAGTTATCCAAAGCACGATCGCAAAAGGAAACTCGCGCAATCCTTCCCTTGTCCACTGTAAGTAACCAAAAAATTTCTCCTGTTCTGATTGCTCTTTTCCTAATCTGAGAAAATAAAGTTGTTCAGCACCCGTCACAGTGATCACCGCCTGGTTATGCTGACGAAGATATTCTTCTTGTTGTACCAGTTGGTTAAGAACAGCTTTTAGACTCGGTTCCTGACGTGCTAAAGTCACTCGATATGGACAGAAAGTAGGTTGTAGTTCGGCTTCATACTGGGCAATAATCTGATCACGAAAGCTAGCATCATTGCAAACTGCAATCAGTAAATTTAATCCCCGTTTTTGAGCTTCAATAGAAACAATTAAATCATCGTATGCATCTTGATTCTCTCCATCATCATCTAATAATTCTTCATTTAACATTAATAGCTCCCTGTCTTTTTAAGCTTTCAATAATAATTGGATGAACATCGTACCAAGTTTCATCAGTACGATATTCTAGAACATACAGCCCATGTAGCAAATCCAAAAACTCTGCTTGTTTGGGGTCATTGGGCATAAATTGTTCATAAACACTTTGCAAAATATCTATATCAGCTTTTCCTAAACGGATAGAAAAATCATTGCGAATTTTATTGATTGCTTGAAGGAGAATTTTATCATCAATAATAATTTCTGCTGAGGGATTTCGCCGGATCATCCGCAAACAAATCCGGCAACATTCCTTAGAAATACGAATTAACTCTCGCAATACACCACCACTGGAAATCACAATTTTTTCAGCAGTTTCTGCTGTGATCAATTCACTGGAAATCCGCTTTTGCAAAACTTCACCGAGAATCTTTGTTGCTTCCGGGCGAGGTTTGGCATTAGGGAATCGATTTTTACCTTTCTCAAAGATTTTTAAGACAGGCATCGCCACAACCTGGTCGTTGGTTTCAGTGGTAATTATTGTACTGATAAATGTTTCCCGGAGGACTGCGATCGGGATAGTGTAGATAATTTGAAAGTTAGGTTGGCAGAGAGCTTTAATGTTATCTCGATAAATTTCGTTAACTCTTCCTAAGTCAAGTTTATCTAAATCATCAATAATTACTAAAACGTTTTGTTGAGTTGCAGTTTGAATTAGAGCAGCAATTTCATTAATTCTGGCAATTAAATCTGATAATTTACGTTCAAATTCTTGCTTAATTTCATCCCTAACACTAGCATCAGCTTTTAATTTAGAGCTAATCAACTTTAGAAGGTCAAAACCTATTCCAGCTTCTGCCTGCAAATTTAATTCTTCAGTGCGAGTGCGGGTAGCAAACCACTTATAAAGAGCTTCTTTAGTAGATTGAGGAATATCAACTCGGCGTGCTTCTGCCTCGGTCATTAAATTAACTGCGATCGCAAACAGAATATTAATATGGTTAACCGCCGACATTTCAATTTTGTCAGCAATAGAAAATAGAACTACAAAATATTTATTTTGAATTTGTCTGCTAAACTCAGCTAACAAAGTGGACTTACCACATCCCCGATGTCCTGTAAAGACTATTTTGCCATCTCCATTGGGACTATCTTCCACTAATTGGTTAAGGTCTGCAATCAAATCATCACCATATTCGACTCTGAATTTTTCCATTTCGTTCCGTTCCATCAACGGAAACAGTTCGAGATTGCTGTATGCTTCTTGAAAGGAGTTTAATAAGTCTTGAGACATTGGATGGTGCCGTTAACATGCTAACTATCCATATAATGGCTCATGATTTTTGAAGCAGAAGTTTAGGTAATGTCTAAGATAGAGTATGCCTACATAACTTCTCAAATTTTGTTAATAAATAACTACTAAGTGAGTGGTATGTTATGTCTTAAAAAGAGATGCCCTAATCCCCAAATTTCAACCTATCAATAAGTAACAGAGGTCAATAATTAATAAGACTGAATGATAGATTATACATTCGATAATTTAAACTGAATGATAGATTATACAGATAACATCCTGAAAGCTACTTAACACATAAATAAAATAAAATTTTCAGTTATAAAAATAAATTTTTAGTCTGCTTCGTCTCATCCCCCTCTAGCCGATGCGATGGGTAGCTGTTGTTACTATTGGTTTACTAGGCGGGTATTTCACTTTTGCAAATATACCTAGTACCGGAAGGCGGACAAAAGTAAAAAGTCAAAAAGTTTAGAAGACAGGCTTTTGAACGATTTGAAATAGTTGCTTTATTTACGCCGTGCTGTTTTACCCCACCCTAACCCTCCCCTTGTAAAGGGGAGGGAACTGGATTTGTTGTTTGCCGATCACTAGCTGGAAACGACACCCACAACCCGGCTGCGATCGCCTTGCAAACGTGAGGGAACTGGATTTCTTGTTTGCCGATCACTAGCTGGAAATGACACCTACAACCCGGCTGCGATCGCCTTGCAAACGGCAGGGAACTG
>NZ_JBALCP010000022.1:0-161270 GCF_036919675.1 Nostoc sp. | reverse complement strand
TAGAAGTTCAAAACTCGATTTAGAAGTTCAAAACTCGATTTAGAAGTTCAAAACTCGATTTAGAAGTTCAAAACTCGATTTAGAAGTTCAAAACTTGATTTAGAAGTTCAAAACCAGCTTGTAGGGTCAGTTGTCGCGCAGCGCAATGCACCAAATCAATCATTGCAGCACGATATCACCTCACAATCAAATCTGTGACAAAATAATATTGTTGTCTTATGGCCAATGCGATCGCCTACGACCTATGATTTCTACCATCTCGCGCCGCTACAGCTTGGATGAATATCGTGCGATCGCAGAAAAAGCTGAAGGACACAGCGAATATCGAAGATGAACCTTTTGTGGAACGCTACAGTAAACAAGCAGAAGGTTGCTTGCTCAGTGATTTTAGCGGCTTAGAAGTATCTATTTCTTTGGATTTAGTTGCGATCGCATTATCGATGGCGGAAATTTATCGCGGCGTTGTTTTTGAGTAAATCAGCTTTGTGACGATGTATGCTTTGGGAGGGGTGCGATCGCCTGCTGATATGATAAAGGTGCATTGCGATTTGTGACAACGCACACTACATTAGGGATGCGATCAGACTCAATTTATCAGTAAACGGTTAAAATTGTAGATGTCCTAATTGAGGTTTCATGATTCTATACTTCTAATGCATATATTTTGTCAGAGATGGAGATTAAAATGCCGAAAGCCTCAAACACACCACCAGAGCCAGAGATTACTGATGAGCATAGAGAAGCAGCAGAAGAAGAAATCCGTGAAAAGCAGAAAATAGTTGACTACGATACAAAAGAGTACCCAGTAGAAGTCCTTGTTCAGAAATATAGAGAGGGGCTAGATGAAGACATTAATGAACTATATATACCAGACTATCAGCGGGACATGATTTGGCCCGATGATCATCAATCAAAGTTTATCGAATCCATTTTTCTGGGATTACCAATTCCATATATTTTTGTTGCCGATCTCCGACCAGAAGAAGAAGAAGATTTAGCTCGGCTAGAAATTGTTGATGGAACTCAACGCATCCGAACTTTGGATAGGTTTCTTAAAAATGAATTAAGATTATGCGGATTAAAGAAACTAGAAAACCTCAATGACTTTAAATTTAGCGACTTATCGCTTGCACGGCAGAGACGATTTAATCGGGCTACTATTCGCATGATTGTACTTACTGACAAAGCTGATGAGGAGGTGCGTAGAGATTTGTTCGAGCGTATTAACACAGGTAGTATTGCATTGAATGATATGGAGAAACGGAGAGGTATATCTCCTGGCCCATTTGTCAAGCTACTAGAAGAACTTGCAAAGGAACCAAAGTTTGTAAAATTGTGCCCTCTATCTGAAGCATCACGTCGCAGCCGAGAGCCAGAAGAATTTGTCCTACGCTTCTTTGCATACTTAGATAATTACAAAAACTTTGATAGGTACGTCAATGTATTTTTAAATGAGTATCTAGAAACGCATAATAATTCCAAAATTGACAAAGATGTTTTTCGTCATACATTTCATACAATGCTGGATTTTGTTGATAAATATTTTCCTAATGGGTTTGCTAAAGCAAAAGGTCATGTCAGAACACCTAGAATTCGCTTTGAAGCTATCTCTGTAGGTGTCGCACTTGCGCTGCGAGAGAAAAACGATTTGGAACCAAGCTCAATAGATTGGCTTGACTCAAAAGAGTTCAAAGAATATACAACTTCTGATGCAAGCAACTCTAAACCTAAAGTAATTCGACGTATTGAGTACGTGCGTGATCAACTTCTAAATTAGCTATGCAAACAGTTTTGTTAGATTTCAATACTCGTGTCCAATAAATTAATGAATATTTTTTATTTTTAGAGGGACTAATTAACGAGACAACTAAGTTGGCTGTATTAAATGATGGTGGTGAACAAAATATTAAGGCTATTGATCCTGAGTTGGCTAAAACCCTAAAAGCTAACGGCTTTCTACTATTATATAATCTTATGGAATCAAGTATGAGAAATGCGATTGAAGCTATTTTTGATGAGCTAAAAGGTAAAAAAGTTTCCTTTAATTCTGTCAGAATTGAAATAAAAAAAGTTGTACTTCAAAACTTCAAGAATCGTTCTCCTGAAGATATACATGCTAGGATAACAGATATTTCTCTTGATATTATTACTGCTGGATTTAAAAGTAAAGAGTTATTCTCAGGAAATATTGATCGAGATGAAATTACAAAGACAGCTAGGAAATATGGTTTTTCTTGTGATACTGATTATTCTAAAACAAGGCATGGTGAAAACTTATACAGTATCATGCGGAACCGTAACGATCTAGCTCATGGAAACAAATCATTCTCTGAAGTTGGTAAAGATACAAGTATCGGAGATATTCTAAAATTTAAGGAAGAGGTAATAGAATATATTGGACAGATATTGGAAAATATTGAAAAGTATTTGAATGCGAAAGAATATTTGGATTCTTCTTATGTTGGTACTCTTTAAATAACTTGATTGATATGTTCCAGAATGCTTTGAGCAATAACTTGACCTAGTTTGACAGGAACAGCGTTTCCAATTAATCTTCCTACATGAGCAAACACAACAGGTTCATCAGTAGCTACAAATTCATAATCTGCTGGAAAAGTTTGTAATAATGCTGCTTCTCTAAGAGATATAGCCCGATCTTGTTCAGGATGTCCAAAGCGTCCATTACCAAAACCAAAGCACTGTGTGGTCATGGTTGGGCTAGGCTGATCCCATTCCATCCTACCGTATACTCCTGAATAATTTTTACCACTGGTTTTCAAGTGACATTTAGCTATTAAGTCTTTAGACCAATCACGCCAAGTTCCACCAGGTTTGGAAGCACGGATACGTTGAAGATTTAGAGTAGATAATTTACTGCATTGATGAAGTCTATCAGTTTTAGATGCTTGACCTGCCAAAAGAGGTTCAAGATGTCCGATCGTTTTACGTACTGTTCTGTATTTTTCGGTATTATGGATGGGTTTAATCAAGTCAATTTTACCGAACTTTGAAGCAAGAAGAACTAAACGTTTTCGAGTTTGAGGAATTCCATAATCTGAACAATTAACTTCGTAAGTTTCAAATGAATAGCTTAAATCCTCTAACTGCTGAATAAATTCATAAAAAACTGAATGGTATTTTAGTTGAAGTACGTTTTCCATCGAAACAATTTCAGGCTCGCACTCCTGCACAAGACGAGCAAAATCTTGCACAAGCTTCCATTTCGATTCTTTATCCGTGTAACGTCTTGAGTAGCTTGAAAAAGGTTGACAAGGGGCACAACCAACTAAGACCTTAACACTACTGGCAGGAAAGTATTTTGCCAAATCAGAGCCGTTAACACGCTCCACATCTTCTAGTATGAATTCTGCTTTGGTGTTGTGTTCATATGGAAATTGACACGCTGGATCAATATCATATCCAGCTCTAACTGGAAGACCTGCTTGCTCAAATCCATAAGTCAGTCCCCCTACACCACAAAACAGATCAACTGTAGAGATACTGTCAGCCATTCACTTCCTCTTATTGTTGGTATATACTAACCAACGAGCTAGTCTAGCGTATTTGCATATGGACTACAAGATAGCGAGTTAGCAGATTTACTTTTAAGTACAGCCCTACAATCCTATTTTAGCTGACTTATGAGCAAATTCAACTATGCTTGTAAACCATCTCCATTTTCATTTTCTCAATATCAAGTTTCAATTTATCATTCTCCATCCTCAACTTAGCGTTCTCCTCCCTAATCAACTCAACTTCATTCCTCTTACTCAAAGCCTGATTAATCGCTAATTTCCGCATATCCAGCGAGAACCAACGCTGATAAGTTTGCGTGTGAACCTGCACACTATGCCCCAAATTATCCGCCGCTGCTTTGATTGGTATCCCCAAAATATGCGCCCGAATTGCCCAAGCATGGCGTAAATCGTATGGTTTAAAATCCAATCCTATCTTGCGAAACCACCAACTAACTCGCTGTGTTAATGCGGTTATCTCCGCATGATTAGTGTTATCTTTTTTAGCGATCGCACTCCCCAACATCTCTAAATATTTAGGATTTATCAAATCAAAGTCCGAAATCCATTGCCTATATAATGGTAATGCTTCTCTTTCCCCTGTCTTACAATCCTTATGAACTTTCCATGTCAAATCTGTATTTTCTTGGCTTAACCACCAATCAATATCAGGATTAATAAAAAGTTCCCGTGGACGTAAACCAAAAACTGCTAACATTCCATAAGTCCAGCGCCAAAGCTGCCAGCTATCTTGAACATTTTGATTAACTTGATTACCTCTGCTATTCAGGTAATCTTCAAACTTAATAATCCCTTCATATACTTTCGTATCTGTAGGGATATTCCGGGAATTATTCTCAGGCATTTTGGAATATTTAGATAAATCAATTTCAATTTTGAATGTCAAGCAAAATGCAGATATCGCTCTAGCTGCGTTATATTTAGCCCATTCTTTATCGATTTCCTCAATTGAATTTATCAGATTTTCAGCAGTTGCTAAATCTTTAGCATTAGTGAATCGTTTAGTTCGAGAAAAGTAATAAAAAAAAGTATGCTCGCTTTTGGTAGTCCGTTGATGAGTTTTAAAATACTCTTCTTCAAATTGTTCGAGTAATTCTCCTATGGTTTTAAAATCTTTTATAATTGCCTCATTTCCTAAATATTTATCATTCCATTCAAAAGTTTTACGAGCGATTAACTTCCCTAATTCATAAGCTTCTTCCTCAGCTGTCTTGAGTCCATCTAAGTTAGCAGGAATATTCAAGCTGAGATTGTATTGCTTTTTCCCAGTACCGCTGCTATCTTTGTCTCCTGGTTTAATTGGTAACGTCGCCCGTAACTGCAAACTTCCATTTGATTCTCTAATTGTCACTTTTGCCTTTGCAGACTTCAAACGCAGATTAACTTTCTCTAATTCCAGTAGTACTTTAGTTCTCATGTGTTCTTTTTGCTGCTGTGCTTGCAGAGATGAGCAAAAAAACGGGCGATTAGAAATCGCCCTGGCTCAGGACAACATTTAGATGATGCGGGATATCATGTCCGGTTGAACAATTGTCATTGCGAACGTTTCACTCGCAATGACATATCACATGTAATTTACCGGACATAATATGAGTCCTGAACCTGATTATGCATCGCTGTGTTTTTAGCCTATATTTAGCCTAAAAATAAATGTGTTATCAGCGAACAATGTTTAGCATAGACATTGCTTACTGCAAACATTAGGCTATTTAGAGCTATTGAAGCGCAAAAAGGATTACTCCGGTCCTTATCACGGTTATGACGGCTTCGCCATCTTCGCACGCGACATGGACTTGGCACTCAACAGCCCAACCTGGGGATTAATTGGCGCTCCTTGGAATGAAAAAGCTCAGGCTAAGAAGGCTGAAGCTCAGGCTAAGAAGGCTGAAGCTCAGGCTACAGCTACAGCTAAGGCTACAGCTGCCGTTTAGGGAAATGGGACAGAGAGATAAGTAGGGATAACCTGGGGCTAAAACCCCAGTGGGGAGTTGGGAATCCAAAATTCAAAATTAAAAATGAAAATTAATTTTGGTTTTTGCATTTTGAATTTTGAATCATATTCCCACTTCCTAGTAGAGACGCGATTAATCGCGTCTCTCCCGCCTCAAATCCTCATTCCTCAATAAGTAAAGAATTCAGTAAGCTTGGAGATCCAAAAATGCCTCAGAATCCAGAAAAAATTCAAGACCACGTAGAGTTATTCCACCAACCAGAGTACAAACAGCTATTTCAAAACAAAAAGCAGTTTGAAAATGGTCACGAAGCCGAAGAAGTAGAACGGGTTGCAGAATGGACGAAAAGTTGGGATTATCGTGAAAAGAACTTCGCTCGTGAAGCTTTAACCGTTAACCCTGCTAAAGCTTGCCAACCATTAGGAGCAATCTTTGCTGCTGTTGGTTTTGAAGGCACTCTACCTTTTGTTCAAGGTTCTCAAGGTTGCGTTTCTTACTTCCGCAGCCACTTAACCCGTCACTACAAAGAACCATTCTCTGGTGTATCTTCTTCAATGACTGAAGATGCAGCCGTGTTTGGTGGTCTGCAAAACATGATTGACGGGTTGGCGAACTCTTACCAACTCTACAAGCCCAAGATGATTGCTGTCTGCACCACCTGTATGGCAGAAGTAATTGGTGATGACTTGCAGTCTTTCATCAACAACGCTAAGGAAGCTGGTTCAGTTCCTCAAGATTTCCCAGTACCCTACGCTCACACCCCTAGCTTTGTCGGTTCCCACATCACTGGTTACGACAACATGATGAAGGGAATTCTTTCTAACCTGACAGCAGGTCATAAGAAAGAAACCAGCAATGGTAAAATCAACTTCATCCCAGGTTTTGACACCTATGTAGGCAACAACCGGGAAATCAAGCGGATTGCTTCCTTGTTCGGTTTAGACTACACCCTTCTAGCTGACAACAGCGACTACCTGGATTCACCAAACACAGGTGAGTTCGATATGTATCCAACTGCAACAAAGCTAGAAGATGCAGCAGATTCAATTAATGCTATAGCTACAATTGCTCTGCAATCACACTCCACTCTCAAAACCCGCGAGTACATTCAAAAAGAGTGGAAGCAACCAACCGCAGTTTGCCGTCCTTGGGGTATTAAGGGTACTGATGAGTTATTGATGAAAATCAGCGAACTTAGTGGTTTACCCATTCCCGAAGAATTGGAAAATGAACGCGGTCGGGCAGTTGATGCCATGACTGACTCCCACTCATGGATTCACGGCAAGCGCTTCGCTATCTTCGGTGAACCAGATTTAGTATACTGCGTAGTTGGCTTTATGCTAGAAATGGGTGCTGAACCTGTGCATATCTTGGTTCACAACAGCAACGATGTATTTGAAGCAGAAATGAAAGAACTGCTTGCTTCTAGCCCCTTCGGTAGGAATGCAACTCTTTGGCCAGGTAAAGACTTGTGGCACATGCGTTCTCTAATGTTCACCGAACCCGTAGACTTCCTTGTTGGTAACACCTACGGTAAGTACCTGTGGCGCGATACCAAGATTCCCCTCGTGAGAATCGGCTACCCGATCATGGATCGTCACCACTTACACCGTTACGCCACCATTGGTTACCAAGGTATAATCAACCTCCTCAACTGGACTGTAAATACCCTGTTTGAAGAAATCGATCGCAACACCAACACTCCTTCTAAGACAGATATTTCCTACGACTTAATTCGTTAGAAATTGTGTAGAAACACAACGTGTTAATTAAGGGCGGAAATAATTCGTAATTCGTAATTCGTAATGACGCTCGCGGACTCGCTAACGTAATTCGTAATTATGAATTATTTCCGCCTTTTTATTTCTAGCATTTACCCAAGGTATCTATAAATGGAAACCATCAATCACACTCACGAACACACTCACACTCATCCGAATTACCATCCACCTAACTATAAAAAACCAGGGAAGTTCAACAATCTTCTTAATCCCTTGCGTCGTGTGGTGGATGAAATTCAGGTTAAAAATAATCGCCTCGCTCATCTAATTTGCCAAACAATTCCTTGTTGCTGTCCCTTTGAGCGACAAATTAAATTATTTGGGCGGTCTATTGATATCCCACCACTATGTAAACTCAATCCTTTATATGACGAATTTGTAGGATTGCGTTTCCGTGCTTTATCTTACCTTGCCGATGTATGTGGAGAGGATGTCAAAAAATACATTTGCTAATTATTAGTCATTGGTCATTAGTTATTCAAATGACAAATGGCAAAGAAAACTTCCATCGAACACGAAAAGAGAGATGAAAATCACCCAAGGCAAAATCAACGAGCTGCTGACTGAGACAGGATGCGAGCATAATCAGCACAAACAATCCGAAAAGAAAAACAAGTCTTGCGCCCAACAGGCACAACCTGGCGCAGCTCAAGGGGGCTGCGCCTTTGATGGTGCAATGATTGCCCTAGTGCCGATCGCAGATGCTGCTCATTTAGTCCACGGTCCTATAGCCTGTGCTGGTAATTCCTGGGGCAGTCGTGGTAGTCTTTCTTCTGGCCCTCAACTCTACAAAATGGGCTTTACCACTGACTTGGGTGAAAATGATGTCATCTTCGGTGGCGAAAAGAAGCTTTACAAAGCGATTCTGGAACTCAAAGAGCGCTACCAACCAGCAGCAGTATTCGTCTACGCTACCTGTGTTACTGCCCTAATTGGTGATGATATTGATGCTGTCTGCAAAGCGGCAGCTGAAAAAATCGGTACTCCTGTTATTCCCGTCATTGCCCCAGGATTCATTGGCAGTAAAAATCTCGGCAACCGTTTTGGTGGTGAATCTTTATTGGAATATGTTGTCGGCACAGCAGAACCGGAACAGACAACGCCCTATGATATTAACTTAATCGGTGAATACAATATCGCCGGGGAAATGTGGGGAGTAACACCACTGCTAGAAAAATTAGGCATCCGTATTTTATCTAAAATTACGGGCGATGCTCGCTACAATGAAATTCGCTACGCCCACCGTGCCAAGCTCAACGTCATGATCTGCTCACGAGCGTTGCTCAACATGGCAAGAAAGATGGAGGAGCGTTACAACATCCCCTACATTGAAGAGTCTTTCTACGGCATCGATGATATGAATCGTTGTCTGCGAAATATCGCTGCTAAATTAGGCGACGCTGATTTACAGGAGCGCACAGAAAAGCTGATTGCAGAAGAAACGGCTGCTTTAGATTTGGCATTGGCTCCCTATCGCGCTCGACTCAAAGGTAAACGGGTTATTTTATATACAGGTGGTGTGAAGAGTTGGTCGATTATATCCGCTGCTAAAGATTTAGGTATTGAAGTTGTTGCTACCAGTACTAGAAAAAGTACTGAGGAAGATAAAGCCAAAATCAAGAAGTTGCTCGGCAATGATGGCATCATGTTGGAGAAGGGTAACGCTCAGGAATTGCTACAAGTGGTTAAAGACACTCGTGCAGATATGCTGATTGCTGGTGGTCGTAACCAATACACCGCTTTGAAAGCTCGAATTCCTTTCCTTGATATCAACCAAGAACGTCACCATCCTTATGCAGGTTATGTGGGGATGATTGAGATGGCGCGGGAACTGTACGAAGCTCTGTATAGCCCCATTTGGGAGCAAATACGTAAACCCGCTCCTTGGGAAGAAGAGGCAGTTTAATGGCTCTTATACCCTCGTTCCCAGGTTCCGCCTGGGAACGCATTCCGGGAGGGCTGCTGCCCTTCGTTTTAAAGCAGATGAGGCAAAGCCTCACTGTCAGCATTCCCTGGCAGAGCCAGGGAACGAGAAAGTCCGCCCTGTGGAATGAGGAGGTATTGTAATGGCGATCGTCACTGTTTCTAACAAATCACTGACAGTTAATCCCCTCAAACAAAGTCAAGCTTTGGGTGCAACCTTAGCCTTTTTGGGATTGAAAGGGACGATGCCTTTATTCCACGGTTCTCAAGGTTGTACTGCTTTCGCCAAAGTTGTCCTGGTGCGGCATTTCCGGGAAGCGATTCCCCTAGCTACAACAGCGATGACGGAAGTCACTACTATCTTGGGTGGCGAAGAGAATGTGGAAGAAGCAATTCTCACTTTGGTAGAAAAGGCTAACCCGGAAATTATTGGTTTATGCACCACGGGATTGACCGAAACCAGAGGTGATGACATTGAGGGCTTTGTTAAAGCAATCCGCGGTCGCCACCCAGAATTGAATGATTTAGCGATCGTTTTTGCACCTACCCCAGATTTTAAAGGGGCGTTGCAAGATGGCTTTGCTGTTGCTGTGGAAAGCATAGTTAAGGAAATTCCTCAACCAGGTGAACTCAGAACTGAACAAGTCACGGTTTTGGCGGGTTCTGCCTTCACACCAGGGGATGTACAAGAAATCAAAGAGATACTCACAGCCTTTGGACTAGTGCCTATCTTTGTACCTGACCTTGGCGCTTCCTTAGATGGACACTTAGAGGATGGTTATAGTGCAGTTACAGTCAGTGGGACTACCTTAAAACAGCTACGAGAAGTAGGTAGTTCTGCTTTTACCCTGGCATTGGGTGAAAGTATGCGGGATGCTGCAAAGATTCTAGAAGAACGCTTTGGCACACCTTATGAGGTGTTTGGCGAACTGACTGGATTAGAACCGGTAGATGAGTTTATCCAAGCATTAGCGATTCTGAGTGGTAACAGCGTACCCGAAAAATACCGCCGCCAACGCCGTCAGTTGCAAGATGCAATGTTGGACACTCACTTTTACTTCGGTGCAAAACGAGTTTCCCTAGCGCTAGAACCAGATTTGCTGTGGTCAACAGTGCATTTCCTGCAATCGATGGGAGCGCAGATTCACGCTGCGGTGACTACCACGCGATCGCACTTACTAGAAAAACTCTCAGTTAAAAGCATCACCATCGGTGATTTGGAAGACTTTGAGAGTCTAGCAGACGGTTCTGATTTGCTGATTGGTAACTCGAATGTAAGTGCGATCGCTAAACGGCTTTCGGTTCCTCTTTATCGTCTCGGACTGCCAATTTATGACCGTTTAGGTAATGGCCAGTTTACCAAAGTTGGCTATCGAGGCACGATGGAACTTTTGTTTGGCATAGGCAACTTGTTTTTAGAACAAGAAGAGTCATTAGTAGAGACGCGATTAATCGCATCTGTACTAGATTAATCGCATCTGTACTAGATTAATTGCGTCTGTACTAGATTAATTGCGTCTGTACAATAGACGCGATTAATCGCATCTGTACAATAATCATTCGTCAGTAGTCACTAGTCATTAGCAACTGACAACTAAGAATTGACAAAGGACAAACCACGATGAAAATTGCCTTTACGACAAGTGACCGAGTTCACATTAATACTCACTTTGGAGGGTCAGAAGAAATTGATGTTTATGAAATTTCAGATGAGGGATATCACTTTCTAGAAACTATCAAATTTAATTATGAAATTAAAGAAGAGAATAATGAGAGTAAACTCGCCCCAAAAATTGAAGCATTAGGTGATTGCACAATTATTTATGTTTTAGCAATTGGCGGGAGCGCGGCTGCTCGTTTAATCAAGAAAGGTGTCACTCCCGTGAAGGCGCGATCGGAAGAAGAAGAAGTTAGTGAAGTCCTAACTAAGCTAGTGAAAACCCTCAAAGGTAATCCCCCACCTTGGTTACGTAAAGCTTTACAGCCAAAAACCAAAAACTTTGCCGATGAAGTTGAAAATGAAGCAACGGTATGACGACAAATAATAGTGTTAACGGAACTGCTACAACTGAAGTCTTGAACTCACCTTTCCTTAAGGTATTAATCAAACAAATTCGGGGTCAAGACAATTATGGAGTTTATCGTAGTTGGTCGGATGAGTTGATTCTCAAACCCTTTATTGTTACCAAACAAAAGAAACGGGAAATCTCCATTGAGGGTGAAGTTGATCCGATAACTCAAGCACGAATTATGGCTTTTTTTCGAGCTGTAGCTGCTGGGATTGAACAGGAAACAGGTTTGATCTCCCAGGTTGTAGTTGATTTGAGCCATGAAGGATTTGGCTGGGCATTAGTATTTTCTGGTCGTCTTTTACTAACTGTGAAAACCTTGCGAGATGCTCAACGCTTTGGCTTTGACTCGCTCGATAAATTAGCAGAAGAGGGAGAAAACTACGTCAAAAAAGGCATTGATTTGGCGAAACGCTTTCCGGAAGTTGGCAACCTGTAACAATTTTAGATTTTGGATTTTGGATTTTGGATTCAAGTTTTAATCACTAGTACACTGTGACGGAAGTTTGCCTACCTTTAACAAACAAAGAGCTTAATCTCCTTGTCGGGTTAATTGAGATGGTAGCTAGATTTACGCCGTGTTGTACTAGTCTCATCACTATTTGATTAAAACAATATTATCCAATCCAAAATTTAAAATCTAAAATCCAAAATCAAATGTGGAGTGGCTGATTGTGCAAGCAGAAGAAACCAGTATTGAGGAGCTACAAGGACAAATCAGACGGCTCAACAGCAAAGCAGGTCAAATGAAAATGGATCTACATGATTTAGCTGAAGGTCTGCCAACAGATTACAAACACCTTATGGATGTTGCAGCCGCAACTTATGAAATCTATCGCAAGTTAGATGAGCTTAAGCAACATCTGAAACAATTGGAGAATGCTAAATGACTGGAACAATTGATGAATTCAATAAGCTCGTAGATGCAGAAGAATTTTTTCAATTCTTTAATATGTCTTACGACTCAGAAGTTGTAAATGTAAATCGTCTACATATTCTGAAAAAGTTTTCTCAATATATAAAGGAAATTGATGATCAGTCTCTTGACTTGAGTCAAGAAGAGAGACTAAATCAATATTCTTTGGCTTTGCAAAAAGCTTATCAGGTATTTATTGAATCAACACCCCATGAACAAAAGCTGTTCAAAGTGTTTAACGACAAGCCCAAAAATGTAGTCACACTGACAGAAATCACTTCTGATTAGGAGGTATAAATTGGTTAACCTGACGCCTACCGAATTAGAACGCTATCGTCGCCAAATGATGCTTCCGAATTTTGGCGAAACAGCACAGAAGCGCTTGAAGTCAGCGACGGTTCTGGTTACAGGTGTGGGGGGATTAGGCGGTACAGCGGCGCTTTACTTAGCAGTAGCGGGCGTTGGGCGGCTAATCCTAGTCCGGGGTGGTGACTTGCGGCTGGATGATATGAATCGTCAGGTTCTGATGACGGATGATTGGGTAGGTAAACCAAGGGTATTCAAAGCTAAAGAAACTCTGGACGCAATTAATCCTGATGTGCAAGTGGAAACTGTTCATGATTACATCACCCCGGAAAATGTAGATTCATTAGTGGAGTCCGCTGATATGGCTCTTGATTGCGCCCACAACTTTACAGAGCGCAATTTGTTGAATGAAGCCTGCGTGCGCTGGCGTAAGCCAATGGTAGAAGCCGCGATGGACGGGATGGAGGCTTACCTGACGACGATTATTCCTGGTGTAACTCCTTGTTTATCCTGTCTGTTTCCAGAAAAGCCTGATTGGGATCGGCGCGGCTTTTCAGTTATAGGCGCTGTTTCTGGGACACTGGCTTGTCTAGCGGCGCTGGAGGCGATCAAGCTGATCACCGGGTTTAGTCAGCCTCTATTGTCACAATTGCTGACAATCGATCTGAATCGGATGGAATTTGCTAAACGCCGTTCTCACCGCGATCGCTCTTGTCCAGTATGCGGTAATAGTGCACCTTGGAGACACGCGCAATCCAATTCGATGGAACCCACGAGTATTGCACAAAATAGTTGATTTCCGTCCCCACCTGAAATCAGAACAACTAATCGCTATAAATCAGGAGACCTAATGGGCGTTATCTTATCAGAAAAAGCAGAATTACATCTGCGGGGATTGCTCCAAGGTTCCGCACCCAACGCTAATAACGCAACTAAAGGTATCCGCATCTCTGTAAAAGATGGTGGTTGCAGTGGCCATGAATATGCAATGGATATCACTAGCAAGCCCCAACCAGATGATTTGGTAAGCCAGCAAGGCAAAGTGATGGTTTACGTTGATGCCAAAAGTGCGTCGTTATTAGAAGGAATTGTGGTTGACTTCGTTGAGGGAGTAGTGGAAAGCGGTTTTAAGTTCACCAACCCCAATGCAACTGATAAATGCGGTGGTTGTGGAAAGTCCCTCAAAGCAGGTGACAGTAAGCCTACTGGTGTACCTTGCAGCTAACATCATTCCGTTAGCGCCAAGTCAAGCAATTTTGGATTTTGGATTGCCGATTTTGGATTGAAAGAAACCACTCCAGAAGAGTTGGGGCTTGAGGATTTTAAATTTTGGATAAAAGAATTTGTTCCGCCTACACAATGTCGGGGCATGAACCGAAATAATTTTTAATTCTTCAATTCTTTCTTCTATTATCTAAAATTTAAAATCTAAAATTGGCAAAGTCAATTGTAGAGGCTTCCCATAGATGCGTTGCCTTGCCTTGAGGTAGCTTCTAATTCGCCTTGCATCCCTTACTTACCCCTATAGAGAAGCCAACTAAGGCGTAGCTTCTCCGTAAGAAGAAGGGAAGCAAAAAGTAGGATAGGTTGCTCAAAAACTTCGTAAATTAGACCAACTGTATAACATTTGAGGAGAATCGGAAAATGGCTTCCTACCAAGTTAGATTAATCAGCAAAAAAGAAAACCTCGACACCACAATTGAAGTTGACGAAGAGACCACCATCTTGGACGCAGCGCACGACAATGATATTGACTTGCCAGCTTCTTGTCAAGCAGGTTCTTGCTCTAGTTGTGTTGGCAAGGTCGTTGAAGGTGAAATTGATCAAGAAGATCAAAACTTCCTAGATGACGAGCAGATTTCTAAAGGATTCGCTCTACTTTGTGTCACTTATCCTCGTTCTAATTGCACAATTAAGACACATCAAGAACCTTATCTCGTCTAAACTATTACTTTGGTTGCTACTTTCGACGACCAAATAAAAGATGAAGGATGAAGGATGAAAATATACTTCCTTCTTCCCTTCACAATTCCTAATTTATAATTATTAAAATCATTGATAACGCGAGAGCTAGGAATCGTTACCTTCTGTAAAATTCAGGATGAAACAATCTTGAAAAAACTTATATCAATGGGGGTAATACCAGGAGTTACTATCACTTTATAATAAAATTTTTTCTGATTAATTATTAAAGTAGAAAACACATCTTTAGCAAGAGATATAGAAAGTATTCGTACTATTTATGTCCGTATTATTGATAATTTAATTAATTAACATCTATAGAATATCCTCTTGACCTCACTCCTTTCCTAATTAATTCCACGAGTGAGGTCACTCAATTTCTAGATATGAATGCAATTTCGTATTAGAGATACCGCTTGCAAGAAAAGGCAACTTGCCTATTTTTTATTCAACAGCGACTATCACATCTGATGATTTAATCACGGCAAAAGCCTGCTTACCTTCTACAAGTCCCAGCTTTTCAGCTGATGATTTTGTAATTATTGACACTAACTCAACACCTGGTGCCACTTCTAAAGTTATCTCAGTATTAACTGTACCAGGCACAACTTTTTTTACAGTACCTTGGATAGAGTTACGAGCGCTAATTTCCATTTTCTGTCTGTGTTTTACTTCGTACTTAAACAAACTAACATTTTTTTTTGAAAAGAGGAAAACTTTTGATATTTCTTAATAACTGTCAGGGATATAAAGGAAATCTCAGCGTTACATCTCTGTTTTATTAGACACAAGATTCAATGGAAACATTACATCAAATTTGAGCAAGATAAGACAATGGGCAAAATCCCATTATTAAAGCTAGGCACACTGACGCTATAGCGGACTAGTAACTATTTACGCAAAAGTTATATCTGCTATTACTCTAGATGATGAAATAAAATTGTAAAAAATACTGCATTTAAATTGTATTTTAATATTTTTGTTAGATATATCTGGGTATCTTTATAAATGATTCATAATTTAAAATTATCATAGTGATAATATATAACTAAGCTAAATTGTTGCTAATCAACTTAGTACTCGACCAATCCAAAATTGCTGGGTGAGGCTGAGGAGTAGGGAGTGGTGAAATATTTTTTTCATTTTACCCAACTTTTGAATACCTGACAAAGTTGCTTTGGTAAACTACTAGACTTCAGCTACTCGTATAGCATTTTAAAATAATGGTGGGTATTGCCCACCATTAAGTTTTCCAAGCAATTTTATACTAGGGGATTACTTAAATTTCTGACATTTAAAGAACAATTATGAGTCAAGTTAGCAGGCAAGATTTGAGTGAAGCTACAACCCAATGGCTAATAGCAAAAGGCTATAATCCTGGGGATTTAAATCAGCCAGGTGAGAATGGCGATACAGCTTTGATGAAAGCTACAAGAGAGGGAGTTGATACAGTCGTCAAAGAACTGATTGATGCAGGTGTGGATATTAATGCTCGAAATAGCGATCGCAACAATGCTTTGTGGTTTGCTTGTTTTGGAAACCACTACGATTTAATTAATTTACTGCTGGCTGTCAACATTAACATTGATAACCAAAATGATAACGGTGCGACTGTTTTAATGTATGCAGCGTCATCTGGAAAGACAGAAGTCGTCAAGTTACTTTTACCGCATCATCCTAACTTAGATTTGAAAAACTTAGACGACTATAAAGCTATCGATTTTGCCAGCAATGTAGAAGTTTTAAGGATACTTAAAGATGCCACAAAGTAAGATATCTAGCAAAGGTTATCATGAAGCTACCAAGCATTCTTACTTATCAGTACAAATTGATCCAAATTATGTAGATGCCTCAACACAGCCATCTTCATTTAAAGTTTATCCCAAATTTTATCGGAGAGTGAAATTAAATCTCAATAATCCTGTTCATGCTTTTATCTCGTTAACCAGTGCGATAACCCTGGAAAAAGTGTATAAAGATGGCTCTTCTAAACTGCGAGTGAATCCATCAGCAGGCGCTTTGTATCCCACAGAAGTTTACGTACAGGTTCGCGGTATTGAGGGAATAGTAGATGGTATATATCATCTAGAAGTTGAGAATAATTATCTAACACTCATCTATGAATTAATTGATGATGGGTTAGAGAGTTCTATTATACCGGGTAAAAGTATCAACGGATTCATCTTTTTAATTAGTTGTGTTTATTATAGGTCTAGCTGGAAATATCAAAACAGGAGCATGAGATATTGCTTATTAGATAGCGGACACCATTTAGGTGCGATCGCGGCTTCAGCTTTTCTCCACAACCGAGATATACAACTAATTTTTGACTTTGACAAACTCACTCTCAATTCAGATTTGGGATTTGAAAATAAGGAGTTTATCACTGCTTGTGCGGTGTCAGGAGAACTACAAGACAAGAAAATTAGACGCTTAAGGCTGAAAGTCCCTTTTGTCTGCGGTACTGATTATTTTGAATCCAATCAATTTATTGAAGATACCTACCAAGCAACTACTCTACAAAAGAGTCGTCAGCAGAAATTAGAGTATCCTCAATTTGACTTTGACAAGGATAAATTTTATCAAACAGTTTGGAATAGACGTTCTATTAGACGTTTCCGGAAAGAGTCTATTTCTCAAGAAGATTATTTATATATAGTACAGCAACTTGAGCAGTTAATACCGACAGAAAATTATGAGGAAATAGAAATTTACTCAGTGGTGCATCGAGTAGAGGGAATGATATCTGGGTTATATAAAGGTACGTATCTGGTTAAGACGGGTAATTTTAGTGAAAAGACAGGTTACTTATGCATTAATCAAGCTATTGCTAAAGATGGCGCTGTAACTTTATTTTTTGTGTCAGATTATTTAAATTATCAAACTGCTATGCAAATAGCTGGTTTTATAGGACAGAGACTTTATTTAACTAGTAATTATTTGGTAATTCAGTGTAGTGGAATAGGTGCTTATTATGATCAGGAAACCCAGGAATTATTAGAAACAAATAAAGATGTACTTTATGGAATGGTAGTTGGAATATAAGTAGGAAGCTAAAGAGAGATGCCTAGAAAGATGTATTACTGTAATGGTGATGACTCACATCCTATGCAACCGACATCGGCAGATATTATCCTGCGACAGCAACTAGAGGATTCTATTAGTAGATACTTTTATGAGGCTTGCGATCGCACGATTCAAAATCTTCTATCTAATTGTCGGTGGTATGTCACAACCCATGAGAATGCTCTGACATTGGTAATTGAATGTCCCGATCAAGTTACTAATTGGCGTATTTTGCAAAAAATAGTGCCAATGGGGACATTACTCTACGGAGTTGTCAGCAGTGCTAAAATCCGTGTTTGTCCGCCAGAGATTCAAGGCGTACCTTTTGAAATGAGGGTAGATGAACTTTCTGTTTATCGGGATTGGGCGTGATTTAATTTTAGATTTTGGATTTTGGATTTTAGATTTGGGATTGTTAACTAAAAGTTGATATTCTGTTTGATAAGTGCAGCTACCTCTTCAAAAACCAAATCAGCAGAATGTTTGACAACAGGACTTAACTCCAGTCCCAAAGCAAGATTTGCTGCTTCAATTAAATAAACTGTCACATCTTCGGGAAAGTCATTCTGAAATATTTTCCGTCCGGCAGCTAAAGCATTATCCCAACGAAAATCGTGCAAGTTATAACTAGGTTCTGGCAAAGCTTCCAGTTCTTTTCCTGGAACTTTAAACACAGCACCTGGTTCAGAACCAGTTGAACTTGCATCAATAATTACTAATTGTTTACTACCTCTAGCTTGAAACATTACTTCCATTCCTGCGGTGCCACAGTCATATACTCGCACATTAGGATGAGGGGTTTCAGCGAGATATTTTTGTAAGCGTTGGGCAATGATTACGCCTACTGCGTCGTCACTGCGATTGAGATTTCCGCAACCAATAATAGTTAGCATAGAATGAGATTAAGGCTACACAAGCTTTTGGGCTTTTCTTAGTGCCATTCCACTAAGAGTGGTTGAATAAATAGGTAGACATTTCTTGCCAGTTCTAAATGCAGAGAGTAGTTGAAGAAATATCATTAAAAGCATGGCCTGCTTTTGAAACTATCAACCATCGTGGTTGGCTGATGCGTTTTGCTGATGGTTATACCAAGCGAGGAAATTCAGTGAGCGTTCTGGATCAAATTGGTTTAGACATTGAAGAAAAGATTACCTATTGCGAGTCGCAATATCGAGAGCGTAAACAAAAACCTATTTTCCGCTTGCTCTCATTCACCAAGCCAGAAGTATTAGATGAGCGGCTAGCCACAAGGGGATATCAACTAATTGAGCCATCCCTAGTCATGGGTCTAATATTATCAGAGAGCGATCGCTTAATATTCTACCCACTATTAGTCAGGAGACTCTAAACGATTGGTTAGTTGCTTACCATAACTTGAAAGCTTTGGGAGAACAGCCATCAACTATTCATCGGATGATATTGACAGCAATAAAGTCAGAAACCCTGTTTGTCTCATTCAAACTAAATGAAGAAATTGTTGCGTGTGGAATAGGTATTTTAGAAAGCGGTTGTTTAGGCATTTTTGACCTTGTTACAAGTCCGTTGCAAAGACAGCGTGGCTATGCAACAGCGATTATTCAGGGTTTGCTTCAATGGGGTATTGATAAAGGAGCTTACTTTTCTTACATACAGGTAGTACAGGCAAATACTCCAGGTCACAACTTATATGAAAAACTCGGCTATGAACCAATGTATAAGTATTGGTATCGAGTAGGCTATATTTAACAACAAGTAGAAGTTGTATTTCAATTAAAAAGTAGTATTTATACTAATCTGCAAAATACAGGGTTATACCAGAGGCTTTGACTAATAATATAGGCAAAGCCTCTAAAAAACTAAGTTATCAGTAAGAAACTAGAACTCTACACCATGTTTCTTGGCAATTTCAGTAAGTTTCTCAGACTGATGTTGTGATGCTTTAGTCAAGAGTTCTTCAGCTTGTTCTGTAGTACTTCCCTCTTTAGGGATTAAGTACTTGACATAAAGGGATACAAAATCGGCTGCGATCGCTAAACCGGATAGAGCATGTTTGTCAGCTTCCTTCCCAGCGATCGCTGCTACTAGACCTGCTCTAATTGGGTCTGGTTTAACTTTCATGAACTGCTCGACAAGTTTAGGGACGTAGTCTTCTGGCGGCAAATTATCTAACTTACTTCTATCTGGAGTAAAGTTACATTCTGCGGCTTTGGCCTGCTCTATAACACACCATTCTATGTATTCTTGCAATCCTGCATCGGGAACGCGAGGGAGATATTCGTGTAGCGCTAAATCAGACACAAGCTTACCCTGTAAATTTCTGTTTTGTTGAAGTGAATTAAGGCCAGCCTAACGCACTGTTTCTATAAGTTTTAGTGTGTTACGCTACGAGTTTTGAATAAAAGGGCATTAGGCATTGGGAATTGGACTCCCTGTGAAGCAAGAATCTCAGTTGCTTCAGTGCTGAGAATGTCAACAGGTTAAAAGAGTTGATGGAGCGATCGCCAATATAGCAAATGCATAGGCGTAGCCAGCCGTAGGCATCGCCGAAGTAGCAAATGTAGTCGGCGATATAGCAAATGTAGTCGCTGAAATAGCAAATGTAGTCGCCGATATAGCAAATGCGATCGCCGAAGTAGCAAATATAGTTGGCGATATAGCAAATGTAGTCGCTGATATAGTAAATGCGATCGCTGAAATAGCAAATGTAGTCGCCGAAGTAGCAAATGTGTAGGCGTAGCCAGTCGTAGGCATCGCTGACCCAAAAAGAGAGCGATCACTAATCCTATCTACTTTTGTCGTCGTTCTTTCAGGTTGCGGCTGAGAGCTAATTTAATCTCAATTAAGGTGGTTTCTTCTGGTGTGAGTTCTAAAAATTCTGAAACTGTGCCAACTTTCCAGCACTTTGCTTCTAGCCATTCTCTTTTAGCTTGATCCATAGGTTAAAATCTTAAGATTTGGCTGCCCAAAGTAGGGAAATGTCGTATTTATTAAACATTGAATCGGCACTCACAAGTGTCATCTCTTCTATTTGAGCCTGTGCAATCAACATTCTGTCAAAAGGATCTCGGTGATGCAAAGGCAATGCAGCCGCTCGTAAAGCATGAGAAGCTGTAATTTCTAGCGTTCGCATTGCCAACATCCCCATCCGACTAGAAATATAACTGTCTAGGGGGTCTGACAGTGGTAACTTTCCGATCGCAACTTTTATCCCCATTTCCCAAATGCTGGCAACTGAGAGCCACAATTCATTCGTTTCATCGGCAATATGGGCGATGGCTACCTCATTCAAAAGCTCTGGTTGGGCAAACCACCATAACCAGCATTGTGTATCTAGCAAGAGTTTCACTCTTCACCGCCCTCGAATGCTGCCAAAATTTCTTCTGGCAAAGGCGCGTTGAAATCATCTGGCACTACAAAACGCCCTTGATCCTGCCCTAAACTATTGAGTCGATTTGATGAGGAGCGAAACGGAATTAACTTGGCGATCGGAATGCCTCGGTTGGAAATAATGATTTCTTCTCCAAGTTCTACGCGTGATAATAGCTTTGAGAGATTCGTTTTAGCTTGATGAATATTTACGGTTTCCATAAGATTAAACTAAGTCTGTAAACTAAGTTTAGTTTTTTTGTGATAGTGGTGCAAGGGCGATTTCTAAAACTAAAGTTACTTTACGTATAGATAGTGATGTTTTAGAATGATTCAAATATCAAAAGCACGGCTATCAAACCCAAATTAATAGCCTGCTTCGAGCCTATATGGAAGCCCATCACTAATATGAAATTGGAAGACCTCAGAAAAGATAATATCGGTCAGATTTATGCTTGGTTCCCTAAAAAGGGAAATGATGAATCTTCTATGCTCCTAATCACCTATCCTTATTATTCAATCAAAGCTTTCTATTTTTCATGTCAGAACCTTGAGCAACTGGAGCAGTCAAAAGACATAATCAATCAGGGGAATGTTTCCATAAGCGCAGTTGGTTTTTGGTTTCTTGCTATTGAAGCGTTTATAAACACATTGCTAAAAATCGCTTGTTTTCTTAAAGATAAGGATTTCAATGAATTTAGAGGCAAAAAGCTCAACGGTCGCCTCACAGCAGTTTTTGAAATACTGGAAATAGGGAATCAAGATTTTTATCGCTCAGGTATATTGCCAAAATTAGAAGAATTTCAAACTTTTAGAAATGAGGTTTTTCACGATAGGTTCTTTAATTCAGAAGTTCAATTTTATAAGACAAGTTTTTCTTCTATACCTTATCTAGCTAATCAGGTAGATGTTGTTCAAGCCTCAATCATTGCGTTGGAGATTTTCCAGGCATTCCGATTTGTATACCCTGAACTTGATTTAATGCCAGATATATTTATCCAGAAAAATAGCTCATACGGATTCATTAAGTATGATTTTCTTTATAATGAAGTCATTTTACCGCTTTTTTCTGAAGCTCTTGGGAAACACAGTCTTAATACGGATTTAGTAACTAAACCTATAGAGATAAGACTTCCAGAGAGTTCAATATTGCAGAAAGGAGATGTTAAGATTATCATCCGAGCCTTTCAAAAAGAAAATATTATTTACTCAGCCAATAGTACTGAAACAAATATAGGAGCTAGTTTGTTCAACAAAGTCCGTGACCTAATCACAATAAATGAGCAGGAAAACTTTCAAATTCCTGCTTATCAGCGAATAAAGTCAACGAATTAAATTCGCACACGATTTTGCTTCTCGATTAGCTCAATAATATGTTTAGTCCCAGCCTAACAACCCTGCTGCACTTGCGATCGCAAGTGCAGCAGAGATAAAAATTCTGCCAACTCAACCAGCCCTTCTGCTTCTCGTCGTTCTGTTTGGGTAATCACTTCGCCTGCATCTTGGCGATCCAGCAGAAATTGCAGATGCTCGTGGACAGCTTCAGGAAGTTGAAAATGAGTCAACTCAACAGGTATCTCAATAATTTCAGCCATACAAAGTATGTCTAGCAAAATTGCAACCACTTGTAGAGCCAGTGTAACTCAATATGCATTCTGCTAGACGATCTGATATTTGAGAATTAAGCAGTCCGAAAACGCGCCAACTCTTCACCAGTCTTAGCATCATGGGCGTGAACTGTACACACCAAACAAGAATCAAACGATCGCGCCACATGACCAACTTCCACCGGGTCGCTAGAATCGTAAATGGGTGTGCCAATTAAAGCTTCTTCAATGGGGCCGCGGATTCCTTCACCGTCACGAGGGCCAATATTCCATGTACCTGGGGCAATCACCTGGTAATTCTTAATCTTACCGCCCTCCACTTCTACCCAGTGAGACAAGGAACCGCGTGCTGCTTCCGTTGCACCCCAACCGCGACCATCTTTTTCTTTGGGTTTGATATACCAGGGGTCGTTTAACTTAAATTCGCGTAAACAGTGTTCGGCTTGACGATATAACTTGACAAGTTCGTGAAGTCGTGCTAACTGACGCACATGAATACTAGCGCCACCCATCCGTTTGAATACATCGAGGATAAAGCCGTCGTAGTGCTGCCAAGATTCACCATGTTTGCCACCTGCAACTAATTGCCGCGCTAAGGGGCCAACTTCCAAACGTCCGAAGTCTTTGTGCAAGACTGCACTCGACCAAGAGTAGGCGTTATCGAAATCTTTTGTATTATTCGCAGTAGGTTTAGTGGTGCGATCGCTTGGGTGAACATCTGCTGTCCCTTCATCGTACCAGGAGTGAGTTGTATTCTCGCGGGTAAATGACTGATCCATTAAGGTGTGAGTGTGTGTGAAGCTGTCATACACTCCACTTTTCATGATCATCGCCGCATTTCGTCCTTCAATAGTCGGCTTTTGGTATTTATCTTCATGGGCTAAATATCCCCAAGTGACATATTTACCAACACCAGCACCATATCTATCTAGACCGATATCTAAACCCATGCGCCAATAAAAACCTAAGTCGGAATCTCGATGATTTCGGTCTTCATCTAACCAGTCCCTAAAATCATCATATGTCTCGATTTGTTCATAGCGTTCTAATGAACAACCCAACCACACTGGTTCTAACCAATTGGTGCGGAAATATTCCAGAATCGCCCAAGCGCGGGTGATGTCTGTTAAGGTCGGGGCGCACATCACGCCACCGGGAACCATGTAGCTAGAATGCGGCCATTGTCCGCCTAATAGTGCATAAATTTCTACGGGTTTAGCGGAAATTGTTATGCCTAGTTCGTAAGATTTGCCAGTGAAGGCGGCAAAGCGTCTCACAGCTTCTTGATAGAAACGGCTATTTCGGTATTTTTTATTGGTCAAGTCTATGGCAAATAGACCATAAAAGTAGCGGGGGATGCTTTGAATTGTCTCGACAATTTGACCGAGATTTCTGGCTAAAATTGCATTACGAGGAACTTCTGTTTCCCAAGCTGTATCTAATGCCCAAGATGCACAAGTCAGGTGAGAACCGCCGCAAATGCCGCAAATGCGAGGTGTGACAATTAATCCGGCTTGGGGGTCTTTACCGCGGAGGATAACTTCAAATCCTCGGAAAAGTTCGGCATGTGTCCAGGCGTTGACTACGCGTCCATTATCAATGTCAACTCTGACATCTAAATCGCCTTCAACTCTACCGACGGGCGAAATGTCTAATGATTGAATTGCCATTCTCTTCTCCTGTTTTTGATAAGCACTTTAGTGCTTACTACGAACTAAACTGTGAAAAAGTAGTTTTGTAGGGTGCGTTACGGACTTTTGTCCTAACGCACCTAAAATTCGAGGTGGTGCGTTACGCTACGCGATAACACAACGCCAGTTGCTACAACGGAGGGAACCTCCCTTCGGGTGACGCTCGATGACTCGCTAACGCCAGTCGCCTACGGCGGGAAACCCGCCTACAGCGCTGGACTCACCGCAACGCACTGGCTCCCCGACAAAATTTAATGACCAATGACTAAACTGTGAAAAAGTCTTCTTCTGCCCAAGCTGGTGCGGCATCTTTGGCAATCATTGTGAGTAAGGCGTAGTCTTTTTTGTTCACCCCTGGCGGTAATTCTTTGGGAACTCCCATCACTGTTTGGGTTTTAAATACGGTTCCGGGTTTGAGGTCAAAGAAAGGAAATTCTGGTTCGGTGCAACCTAAACAAGGCATTCCGGCGCGAGTTTTGGAAGAGACGCGGTTCCATAAGATGCGGTTGCAGGAAGAATGGGTCATGGGACCGCGACAACCCAAGTCATAAAATAGGCATCCTTTACGCTGACCAAATTCGGCGGTTGATGCTTTGTAGGCAAAGTGGACGTTGCGGGTACAACCTGTTTGGGTATAGCTGTTGAAGAAGGTTTGGGGACGATTTAGTTCGTCGAAAGCAATGTCTGCTATGCGTCCAGTAGCGATCGCAACTAATATCTGCGTAATCCAGTCGGGATGGGAGGGACATCCAGGTATATTAATTACAGGTAATCCGGCTTGAGACAAGAAGTCTTTACCTAAAAAGCCGCCTTCTTGACGCTTGAGAAATTGCAAACCTTCTGATTCAGTGGGGTTGGGTGACATGGCGGGAATTCCTCCCCATGTGGCACAGTCTCCCACAGCTACGATAAAATGAGCAACTTTGGCGAGGTCTGCTAACCAATCTTTCATGGCGCGATCGGCAAACCGATTCCATTCGCCTGTGCCGTTGGGGGCGTTGACAACACTGCCCTCAAATACCAAGATATCTAAAGGAATTGTGCCAGAAATGCAATCCCACAGCATTGTTTGCAAGTTGTTGCCTATTTCTAACCCCAAGGATGGATGCCAAAGTAAGTTGATGCCAAAGTCGGCAATTAAATCGCAGACTGTCGGTTCTTCGGCGTTGAGAAATGACATGGTGTTGCCTGAACAAGCACCACCCTGTAGCCATAGTACGTTAGTCATCAGTTAGGTGTTTTTCTATTGTTTAACATGCATGATGTAAATGATAATGCTTGTAAAACCTCACCTGGTTATCAATATTTATTTTTCAATTTTAAGATATTTCTTTATTTAATTCAATTTCATTAAAAAAGAATTAATCATTAACAATCACGGAAATCCCATCAAGATTATTTTAAGGTCTTATGTCTGTTAGATATGTAACACATTTAACAAATAAAAAAAAATCCCAAATAAACGGGATTAATTTATTGCAGTAAAAACTATCTAATTATTAATAAAAATTATTCCCAACTGCTAATCTGGGTGAGGTTATAAGTATTTTAAGCCGTCAGATTTTAATGCAATAACTGAGTCAAATACAGTAAAATATCGGGGCACAAAACTTTGCGCCCCGACCTAGTAGTTTATTGTTTTAAGATTTTGGTTGTGCAGCTTGCCTAACAACTTGTTCGTCCAAACCTAACGCTTGAGCTATCTGCTCAATACTTAAACCCATCGCTAATAACTGGGGTATCGCTTCTAACTTACCTTCTTGTTTACCCTCTTGTCTACCCTCTGCAAAAACATCTTGGTAAAATCTAGTTTGCTTTAACTCATTTGATCCAAACATTTTTCCTATCTCCTCCTGGCTCAATCGCGGCAACTTGTAGATTAATATCGTCTCTATCAATTGTATAATTTCCCTAATAGTAGCGACATCTGGAATTTGCCGTCGGGCACTGTTGACTATTTCTAGAGCTTTTGTTGTCGCCGTTGATTCCGGTTCGATGATCAGTTTAACTGTCTCGATGCCGATTGATGATGCCTCAATTGAGCTTAATTCATCAAGATAGACGCGAGTCACTCGTTGGGAGTTGAGTAATTCTGTATATCTTTCGGTATCTCCAGTATCAACGCTGTGGTTGGGGAAGATAACAACACCACACCAATTGTTGGTTAATTCGGTTTTGTCGAGATAGTTAAAGATTTCAGTGAACAAACGTGAGTAGAGTTTTTTGTCTGGTTGAAATTGGACTTCGGCAAAATAGATGGGTAGTTCTGCTGCATTTGGCAGGAAGACGCCATCGATTCTAAACGCCAGTTGTTTGACTTCTACTGAAGAAAATTGGTAAGCACTAGCTATTTGCGGCGGTTGGTTAATCAGTTCAAAGAAAGTGCTGGGAATACTCTGAAAGATGCGATAGAAGATACTGTCTGTTTTCAAAAGAGCTAGTTTTACAGTTGATGAATATATTTTACACTTCGACGATCCCGTGGCGACTCTTTGGAGTACACAAAAATTGGCTAAAGATAGTGCATAATATATGTATGTCAACAATTCAATAAATAATATTTGAATTGTATTAGGTGATGATACAAAAAATATTTTAAAAATATTAGGTGTTTAAAGCTGACATTAATATTAGCAATTTCACCCTAGAATTTTATAAATAGGGTGTTTTATAGTATTTTATTGGGCATGGTATAGGACATTGGCTATAGGGGATTAAGTTTCTTCCCTAGTTCTTAGTCCCTAATCCTAGCCTCAGACAAAAAAGGGGAATTCCGCCTAAAGGACTCGAAGCCTGCGTAAATCAGTATGGCCCGTGATCAGATGCGAAAGCGTGTCTTGATCATTCGTGGGCGTTGACAGACTCAATTCCCAATTGGCTAGAGTACGGCAGAGTTATGACCCCTAGCATTACAGATTCAGCGGTGAAGGCTGCGATCGCAGCTGTTGCATCAGAGTCAGCCTCAACAGAGGAAAAAATCCAGATGCTGATCGAGATAGCACAGGGCTTTCAAAAAAAGCCCAAAGCTGCCCAAGACTTGCGAAATGCAGTTGGGTTATATTACCGGGCCTATGAAATGTGTGGTGAGGAGTATCCCCTGCTGAAAGCCAGGGCCCAAGTGGGCATGGCAGGGACGTTACAGGCAATACCGGATGCTGAGTATCAACTGCTGCTGCAAGCGAAAGCAGGTTATGAAGAAGCTCTACCGATTTTACAACAATTAGCAACGCCAGAGGAAGTGGCAGAGACGCAGATGAATTTTGGGCTGGTGTTGCAGTCGCTTGTACCGTTCAATTTGGCACGGATAACCGACAGCATCCAAGCTTATCACGAGGCGTTGCGGGTGTTTACTTGGGACGATTACCCCCAAGAATACGCGATTTTATATAACAATATTGCGATCGCTTACCTTTCCATGCCCTTAGCATCGGAACGAGAATACTTGCGTCAAGGGTTAGCAGTGCAATCATTTGAGGTGGCGCTAAAGCATATTAATTTGATTGACCATCCCAGAGAATATGCGATGTTACAAAACAATTTAGGGAATGCTTTGCAATATTTAGTGAGTTCCCATGCTGTGGAGAATAATTTAAGGGCGATCGCAGCTTATGACGAAGCGCTAAAAGTGCGTAATCCCAAAGATACACCTCTAGAGTACGCTAACACAATTTCTAACAAAGCCAACGCCCTGTTCAACTTACCAGACGACCAGGAAAAACCAGAAGCTGGTAATCCTAAAAATCTTTTGCAAGCGCGGATGTACTATCAAGACGCTTTAGAAATATTTACGAAATATCAACAAATGGAACAAGCAGAGGTAGTAGCCCAAGCGCTACAAGATGTCGAAACAGAAATGAAGGGTTAGGAGTTATAAGCTATGGATCTAATTTAATTCCTTACTCTTCACTCTTCACTTTAATCAAGAGGACAAAACAGCATGAGAGATATTTTGACAAACTTCAATGTGAGAGATTTTCTCACAAGTTTAGCAAATGGTGACCTGAATATAGCAACAGAATTCGTCTGGGTAATCATAGCAACAGCTTTGTCTATGGTCGGCGGTGCAATTGGTGGAATGCTATTAGCTGGAAAAGATATAGGCTATCAGTTTTCAGCAATGCTTGGTGCATTATTTGCTCCTGCCGGTGTAATTCCTGCCATTATCTTAGGGCTTGCTGTCTTAGATTTATTGACAAATTATTAGGAGAAAAAATGATAGAGATAGGGTGGTTTTCTGTCAAGTTATTTTTAAAGGGAAAGCTCCTACGCGACCCAATATTTTTTGTCAAGCAAACTACTATTGGTGTTACTGTAGGTTTCTTACTACTAGTATTACTCGCACAAGCCCCAATTCCCCTGTACTTGCCAATAACATTATCTAGCTTAGTGACGGGCATGATTATGCCATATCTCCTCAAGGATTTCAAAATGAAGTGAATTGTCCTTTGTAAATAATTAATGCCTAATACTTCGACATCGGCTCAATGTCCGCAAGTCGAGATGCTCAGTACAAGTGCCCAATCACCAATGACTAACCTTGAAGAATTAGTTCAGGAAATTAACCGCTTTGAGGCAATTATATCTGAGTGGGATGAAAGCCAACGGTGTGTAGCAGTAGGTCTAAAAAGAGCAATTGAAGCTTTGCATAAAGCTGCATTGACTAGTTTGATTAAAAGTCTAAAACAAGAATCAATGTCAGCTTTACGTCATGCTGTTACTGATGAAGTAGTGTATGCAGTCCTACTGTATCACGAACTAGTCAAACCACCAAAACCACCATTAGCACAACGTATCCAGACAGCCCTTGAAGAGGTTCGCCCAGGTTTAAAAAGCCATAATGGGGATGTAGAACTAGTAGCAATTAAGCCACCAGATACAGTAGAAGTTAGATTAATAGGAACTTGCAACAGTTGTCCGGCTTCTACTTTGACTTTATCTCAGGGAGTAGAACAGGCAATCAAAAACCATTGTCCCGAAATTACCAAAGTAGTTGCAGTCAATAACAACCCTACTGTTAATAACGCAAATTCTGGTTTAATCAGTCCCTTTTCTTCAAAAATAACTTCTACTTGGATCAAAGTAGCAACTATTGATCAAGTTCCCGAATTTAGTGTGTTGGCAGTACAAATTGCTGGGAATTCACTAATTTTATATCGTCAAGGTGTTACGGTAACATGTTACCGTAATGCTTGCACTCATTTAGGATCTCCCCTAGAAGAGGGTAAGGTTGAAAATGGTATTATTACCTGTCCTTCCCACGGATTCCAGTACAAGTTAGAGACAGGTGAATGCTTAACTGCACCTGATATTTCGCTTCAATCGTATCCAGTAACGATTAAAGACGATAAGGTTTTTGTGAAACTACAAAAATGATCATGCGAAGGTAATATCTCATCAAATATACTTGGCGATTAGGAAATCAGGGCTACATTGCCTTTTCATTTCCGTATTTCGCGCATTCATTTTAGTATTTTGTGCAAGCAAAAAGGCAGATTCCTTTCTCAATATACCTGAATTCTTTCTCATTTGTGTAATTCGGTTATTCATTTTAGTGTTTTGAGAAAGCAAAATGGCTAAATGCTTTCTCAAAATATCTGATTGCTTTCTAATTTTGGTGTTTTCCGCAAGCAAAAAGGCATATTGCTTTCTCAAAATGCTTGATTGTTTTCTCTTTTCAGTAGATTTAGCAAGCATTTCAGTAGATTCAGCAAGTAAAAAGGCATATTGCTTTCTCAAAATGCTTGATTGCTTTCTCATTTCAGTACATCGCGCACTCATGACAAATATCGCTGTGTAGCAAAAGCCACTGGAGGTTAGCAAAAATTTTTTAAGATTGATTAATACGGAAGTTTCTTAAAGATTTTAACTTAATTGAAAATAAAAACATATCCAAAATTGTTACTGTTGTTACATGCTAATCAACATTAATGTTTTTAAATAATTATCAGTGTCTATCTGCGGTTCATGGATATCCCAATCAAAATTAATCCCATATCACAATTACCGCCAGAAGCAACAGAAATTTCTCAATATTTACCTCTATCACCTCAAGGTGCAGAGGTAATTTTAGGCAACATTATTGAACCACAAGAATTAGTGATACCTGTAGCACCTAGTCCCACAACAATGTTCGGGCCTCGTGCTGCTTGTTTGTTATCAGAAACTGGCCCCTTATGGGTATCAGATACGGGACATCATCGATTATTGGGATGGCAGAATTTACCCACGAGAGATAGTCAACCTGCTAATTGGGTAATTGGACAACCTGACTTTTATCATGAGGGACAAAATGCTAAAAGTACACCGGGAAGGGCAACCCTAAGTGTACCAACGGGGATTTGTGCTTGCGGCGAAGGATTAGCTGTAGCGGATGCTTGGAATCATCGGGTTTTGATTTGGAAAAATTTACCAGAAGATAACAATGTTCCAGCAGATTTGGTGTTAGGGCAAGTGAATTTTACCGATAATGAACCAAATCGAGGAAATCAAGCAGCATCAGCCAATACAATGCACTGGCCCTATGGTGTTTTCTATCATCAAGGACAACTATTTATTGCTGATACTGGTAATCGAAGGGTATTAATTTGGCATCAATTACCAACAGAAAATGGTCAACCTGCTGATTTAGTTTTGGGACAACCGGATATGATATCTCGCAATGAAAACGGCGGTGCTTCTCCAACCGCAGCGAGTATGCGTTGGTGTCACGATATTACCTTTTGGGGAGAAAATCTGGTTGTCAGCGATGCAGGTAATCACCGGGTAATGATTTGGCAGGGAATACCAACAGAAAATAATACCCCTTGTATAGTGGTTTTAGGGCAACAAAACTTTGATTTTGTGGAAATGAATCAAGGAGTTTATTATCCTAGTGCTAGTAGTTTGAGTATGCCTTATGGTGTGGGGGTAACTGAGGATTGGTTAGTAGTTGCAGATACTGCTAATTCCCGTTTGTTAGGATGGAGAAAACCGGAATCAATTTTATCACTGCAAGGTGCAGTAGCAAATGGGTTGGCAGGACAAACAAATTTTCAAAGTAAAGGTGAAAATCATAATTTCGGACTACCTAAACGAGATAGCTTAAATTGGTGTTACGGAATAAAAATTTGTGGCAAGACAGCGATAATAGCTGATTCTGGAAATAATCGAATTTTGCTGTGGCAGTTTAACTATGCCGACTGAAGAAATTAGAGTTCGTGGCACTGTTCAAGGAGTAGGATTTCGCCCTACTGTATATCGTCTTGCTAAAGCCTGCGGTTTGCAGGGAGATGTTTGTAATGATGGTCAAGGTGTTTTAATTAGGGTGTCTGGTAGTGAGGAAGCAATAACCAAATTTGTTGCCAGATTGCAAACAGAATGTCCACCGTTGGCAAAAATTAATCAACTAACAAGAATTATTCATGAACGTGAATTAAAATTTGATAATTTTGTGATTTCTACTAGTGTCAGTAATGCCATCAAAACAGAAATTACCCCTGATGCAGCCACTTGTCCGCAATGTCAACAAGAAATATTCGACCCTTTTAGCCGCTTTTATCGCTACCCTTTCACTAACTGTACTCATTGCGGCCCCCGCCTGAGTATTATTCGTGCCATTCCTTACGACAGATGCAATACCAGTATGTCTGCGTTTGCCATGTGTTCAGAATGTGCAAAGGAATACCACGATGTCGAAAACCGCCGTTTTCACGCCCAACCCGTCGCTTGTCATGCTTGCGGCCCTAAAGCTTGGTTAGAACGCGCCGATGGGAAATCAGTTACTGCTTCCATGTTTTCCATGATGGATGATGTTGATGCCGTTTGTACCTTGTTGCAAAAGGGTGAGATTGTAGCAATTAAAGGGTTAGGTGGTATTCATCTGGCTTGCGATGCAACTCAGGAAACTGCTGTACAAAAACTGCGTCAGCGTAAAAAGCGCTATCACAAACCCTTTGCTTTAATGGCGCGAGATATTGAGATAATTGAAGAATACTGCACTGTCAACGCCAAAGAAAAAGAATTATTGATAGGTTCTGCTGCACCAATTGTTTTACTACAAGCGACAGGTAAAAAAGTTGTAGCACCATCGATAGCATCGGGGCAAAATACCCTCGGTTTCATGCTACCATATACGCCCTTACATCATTTAATTCTGCGGCGAATGAATCGCCCAATTATTTTAACAAGTGGCAATCATGCTGATGAACCACAATGTATTGATAATGACGAAGCAAGAGAAAAATTAGGGACAATTGCTGATTATTTTCTGTTTCACAATCGAGAGATTATTAATCGGGTAGATGATTCAGTTGTGCGGGTTATCGGTGAAAAAGCCCAAACAATTCGCCGTGCCAGAGGATATGCACCAGCACCGATTAGTTTACCACCGGGATTTCAGAATGTGCCGCAAATTTTAGCAATGGGTAGTGAGTTAAAAAATACCTTTTGCCTATTGCGTGAAGAAAAAGCAATTCTTTCTCAACATCTGGGAGATTTAAAAAATGCTGCGGCTTTCAATGCTTATCAAGATACTTTGAATTTATACTTAAATTTATTTGAACATCAACCAGAAGTAATTGCCATCGATAAACACCCAGAATACCTCTCCAGCAAACTTGGAAAAGAACTCGCAGATACAAATCAAATCAAAATTCATCAAATCCAACATCATCACGCGCATATCGCTGCTTGCATGGCAGAAAATGGGATCCCTCTAGATTCACCTGCGGTATTAGGCATCGCTTTAGATGGTTTAGGTTACGGTGATGATGGTACACTCTGGGGCGGAGAATTTCTTTTAGCTGATTACCGAAAATTTCGGCGACTAGCAACATTTAAACCAGTAGTAATGGTAGGTGGTGAACAAGCAATTTATCAGCCTTGGCGTAATACCTATGCTCAATTAATATCTGCTAACCTTTGGAATGATTGCCAACAACGATATAGTGATTTAGAAATCATAAAATTTCTGAATAAAAAACCACTAAAGCTACTCAATCAACTTATGGATAAAGGGATTAACTCACCTCCAGCTTCCTCAGTGGGGCGGTTGTTCGATGCAGTGGCAGCAGCTATCGGTATTTATAGAGATGAATGTAGCTATGAAGGACAAGCTGCGATCGCAATGGAAGCTATAGTAGATGTTAGCAGCTTAAATAATTATAAAGAAACGCCAAAATATCCTTTTAATTTTATCTTTTCAGATAGGATTTATTGTATAGACCCGCGCCCAATGTGGCAAGCCTTACTCGATGACTTACAGCAGCAGATTCCAGAACCAGTTATGGCTGCAAAATTTCACAAAGGTTTAGCTAATGCGATTGTGGAGATGGTTAAGCATCTTTATCAAGAAAATCTGATTAATCAAGTTGTCCTAACAGGAGGAGTATTTCAAAATTGTATATTGTTAGAGCAAGTTACCAAACAATTACAAACCTTGGAAATAAAAGTACTTACTCACAGCTTAGTTCCAGCTAATGACGGTGGGCTATCTTTAGGACAAGCAGTTATTGTAGCCGCACAATTAATACATGAGTGTTGATATTTGACAAACTTTATCTCACAAATGATTTTCTCTGCGTTCTCTGCGCCTCAATGGTAGCCTGCGGCAAGCCGCTTTCGCGTCTACGTTTCTCTTAAAAAATCAAAATGTGCTTAGGAATCCCCGGACAAATTATAGAAATTACCAATGTTAACCATAAATTAGCCATAGTTAACATTGCTGGTGTTAAGCGCCAAGTAAATATTGCTTGTATCATAGATGAACAACATCCCCCCGAAGCTTGTATTGGGGATTGGGTATTAGTACATGTTGGCTTTGCCATGAATCGAATTAACGAACAAGAAGCCGCAGAAACATTACAACTCTTACAAGAATTAGCAGCAGCACAAGCAGGGATTAATACTTAAATAATAAGCATTTTTTGTTTCACGTAGAGGCACAGCGAAAGAGTTTAAAACTCCCGCCTTTCTTTCCTTCTTCTTTTGCGTCCTTCTCTACGAGACGCTGCACGTTCACGTAGTGTCTTGTAGAGAAGACAGTTCGTAAAAAAAAGACCCCGCAAAGAAAGCAAAATTCACTGATATCCAAAAAACTATTCCCCAATCCTTATGAAATACGTTGACGAATTCCGCGAACCTGAAAAAGCTGAAGCCATCCGCCGCGAAATCGCCAAATTATGCTACCAGCTAGAAAAACCCATCAAAATCATGGAAGTATGCGGCGGACATACCCACTCCATATTTAAATATGGTATCGAAGAAATATTACCCCAAGCCATTGAACTAATTCATGGGCCTGGTTGTCCAGTATGCGTAATGCCAAAAGGGAGATTAGATGATGCGATCGCAATCTCTCAAAATCATAACGTCATCTTTGCTACCTTTGGTGACGCGATGCGAGTTCCTGGTTCCAATACTACTTTACTGCAAGCTAGGGCACAAGGTGCAGACATCCGTATGGTGTACTCTCCCCTAGACAGCCTGCAAATTGCCAGAGATAACCCCGATAAAGAAGTAGTTTTCTTCGCCTTAGGCTTTGAAACCACAGCCCCCAGCACCGCCTTCACCATCCTGCAAGCAGCAGCCGAAGGAATTCATAACTTTAGTATGTTTTCCAATCACGTCCTCGTGGTTCCCGCCCTCAAAGCACTATTAGATAATCCCGACTTGCAACTGGATGGATTTGTTGGCCCTGGACATGTCAGCATGGTAATTGGCACTGACCCTTATGAATTTATTTCCCAACAATATAATAAGCCAATAGTCGTCTCAGGATTTGAACCCTTAGATATTCTTCAATCGATTTGGATGCTATTGCAACAGCTAATAGAAAATCGTTGTGAAGTTGAAAATCAATATAACCGAATTGTCCAAAAAAGTGGGAATATAGTAGCACTACAAGCCATAAACAAAGTTTTTGCACTGCGAGATAGTTTTGATTGGCGTGGCTTGGGTGATATTCCCTATTCAGGATTACAAATTCAACCTGAATATGCCCAATTTGATGCCGAACTTAAATTTACCATTCCTAATCTCAAAGTAGCCGACCATAAAGCTTGTAAATGTGGAGAAATTCTCAAAGGAGTCTTAAAGCCTTGGGAGTGCAAAATATTCGGTACAGCTTGCACACCAGAAACACCCATTGGTACTTGTATGGTATCTTCTGAAGGTGCTTGTGCAGCCTATTACAAATATGGGCGACTCTCTACGATTGCCAAAAAAACAATCGCCCAAAAACAAAAAGTAGCTATAACTCAAGAACCTCTCCCCGCCTGCGGCTTCTCTTCCGACTAATACATCTCACAAATACTCTGCATACCTCTGCGCTTCCCTTTGCGTTCCTTTGCGTTAAAAAAAAGTCAATTTTAATATGGATTTTTCCTCCAATAACCAAGTACAAAATCCTCTATTCCAAAAAATAGAACAAGTTCGCCGTCGCCAAGGTAAAGTCCAAGACACTCATATAACTCTCGCACATGGTAGCGGTGGTAAAGCCATGCGCGATTTAATAGATGATATCTTTGTCAGCAATTTTGATAACCCGATTCTCTCACAATTAGAAGACCAAGCCAGCTTCAATTTAGCCAGTCTCTTGCAACAAGGAGACAGACTTGCATTTACTACAGATTCCTATGTTGTAGACCCGTTATTTTTTCCCGGTAGTGATATAGGAGAATTAGCTGTCAACGGCACAGTTAATGATTTAGCTGTCAGCGGTGCTAAACCTTTATATTTAACTTGTAGCGTCATTTTAGAAGAAGGATTACCTGTAGAAACCTTACGGTGTGTCGCAGCCAGTATGAAAGCAGCCGCAAAAAAAGCTGGTGTTCAAATTGTCACTGGTGACACAAAAGTTGTACATCGAGGTGCTGCTGATAAACTGTTTATTAATACTGCTGGTATTGGTATCATCCCGCAAGGAGTCAATATTTCTGCCCACAATATTCAACCTGGAGATGCAGTAATTGTTAATGGTGAATTAGGTAATCATGGAGCAGCAATTTTAATTGCCCGTGGGGAATTAGCATTAGAGACTAATATTGAAAGTGACTGTCAGCCGTTGCATACTTTAGTAGAAACTATTCTTCATGCATGTCCCAAAGTTCATGCTATGCGAGATGCTACACGCGGTGGTTTAGCTACAGTTTTAAATGAATTTGCTCTCAGTTCCGATGTGGGAATTCGTCTCTATGAAGAATCTATTCCAGTGCGTGAAGAAGTCAACGGAGTTTGTGAAATTCTCGGTTTAGACCCATTGTATTTAGCTAATGAAGGTAAGTTAGTTGTGGTGGTGGCAGGTAAATATGCAGAAACTGTTTTATCCGCTATGAAATCCCATCCAGCAGGTAAAGATGCTTGTATTATTGGCGAAGTTATTACCTCACCTCCAGGTATCGTATTGTTAAAAACAGTTTTTGGTGCTGAAAGGATTATTGATATGTTGGTAGGCGACCAATTGCCACGAATTTGTTAATCTTTTAATAGTATGCACGAACTTGGAATTACCCAAAATATTGTAGCAATTGTAGCTGAACACGCTAAAGGCGCAAAAGTGCAACGAGTTTTATTAGAAATCGGCAAACTTTCAGCCATTCTGCCCGACGCCGTGCGATTTTGTTTTGATATTTGCACTCAAGGTACAGTTTTAGAAGGGGCAACATTAGAAATTTTGGAAATCCCTGGCTTAGGGCGATGTCGCCAATGTGGTGCAGAAATTGCTCTAGATAAACTCTTTGGTATCTGTAACTGCGGTAGCGTGCAATTAGATTTAATTAATGGTGAAGAACTGAAAATTAAAGAAATAGAAATAGAGGAATTATGTGTGTAACTTGCGGTTGTTCTGATGATGGCGAAACTAAAATTACCAATCTGGAAACAGGTGAAGCTGAACATAATCACCATCATCATACTCACACTTTACCAGATGGGACTGTAATCACTCATTCCCACAGTCATGATACTCATATAGAAGCACCTCAAATTCATGCTAAAATACACAACAAAATAATATCCTTAGAACAAGATATATTAGCAAAAAATAACCTGTTAGCTGCCCAAACTCGGGGATGGTTCAAAGGTCGAAATATTCTCGCCTTAAATTTAATGAGTTCTCCCGGTGCAGGGAAAACAACTCTTTTAACGCGAACCATTAATGATTTAAAGCATCAATTATCTATCAGTGTTATTGAAGGTGACCAAGAAACTGCTAACGATGCCAAAAAAATTAAAGAAACAGGTTCTAAAGTCATCCAAATTAACACCGGAACAGGCTGTCATTTAGATGCATCAATGATAGACAGAGGTTTACAACAACTGAATCCGCCGCTGAATTCAGTTGTGATGATTGAAAATGTGGGAAATTTGGTTTGTCCAGCCTTATTTGATTTAGGAGAAAATGCAAAAGTCGTGATTCTCTCCGTCACGGAAGGAGAAGATAAGCCGATAAAATACCCGCATATGTTCCGTGCTAGTGATATCATGATTCTCACTAAAATTGATTTGCTACCTTATGTAAATTTTGATGTTCAAAAGTGCATAGAATATGCTAACAAAGTAAATCCTAAAATTCAGATTTTTCAAGTTTCTGCAACTACTGGTGCTGGCTTAGAGAATTGGTATGCGTGGCTAACTGAAAAGGTAATAAACTTGTCAACACTAATCTCTTACCACTTGACGAATACCTAAATTTTTTTAACGTAGACGTAAAGCAGCTTCCCGTAGGGGACTGCATTCGCGCAGCGTCTCGTTAGAGAAGGACGCAAATAAAGAGATAGATAATCTTAAAAACCTATGTAAATGATAGTAGCTCTGAGCTAGCCAATTTTTGTCACTCTTGCAGTAAATTATCTATAGGTTGCCAGTACATAGACTTTATCTGAAATAACAAGAAAATACAGACAACAGTGTAACTCTTCTAAAATTGCAACACCCTGCACTTTAGGAGTACAGGGTGGAAGACAGCGATAAGGATGAATAAGCTATATTTTGTGTGATTCCCAGTTCGGACTTATTTACCTCAAAGCCAATCTCGATAAGCTGATATTTCATTTATGCTGATTTCAAACGGCATCCCTTTGCCAAATGGCGGATAAACGCGGATTTTGCCATTTGTAGCAAACCGCTCTAACCTATTACCCAACTGGGGAATATTGCTGACTATATGCCAGTAAGATAAGATGTCGGGGCAGTCAATAATTAATGTGAGGATGCTAGCATTGGTTGTAAGATACCACTGACAATTAGACAACAGGACTCGCGTAATGCGATCGCAGGCTTGATAAAAGCATCTGCCAGTAGACTGTTCTAGTTCCATCTGCAACATTCCATCCTGTTTTGTTACCTCAGCTGGAGGTAAATCATCGGGAGGAAGCAGGTATAGTTTAGAAGACATAATTTCGCACCTCTTGGTTGTAGCGCGTCAAACTCTCTAGGTTTTTTTGCATATCTGAAGACGAGGGTTTGAGTGCTAGCGTACCTAAATTTAATTCGGACTGAAATTTCTTGATTTTGTCTCGACAAGTCTCCACATCACCGATAATTGAGTTCTCAATCAAATAATCTTCGTCGAAACAAATGTTTGTGCGATCAAATGGTTTTTGGTTGGGATTCGCACTATTCTGCAATAGTTGAGCCGAATTAGCTTTCATTTTCTGGCTAAATTGGCGGATGAAAGGTAACGCTTCACTCACTGCCTCATCAAATGTTTTGCCAACATAAAAAAAGCGTGCCAGCACGAAGTTTTCCGCACCACTAGAATTTAAGGCTCGATATTTGGCAACAGTATTCTTCAATCTCTCCAGAGAAAACGGCGGCCCACCCATCAAGCTGAAGGAATGTTTAGCGGCAAACTCGATACCATCATCACCGCCAGTGGCAACATACACTGGTATTTGACTCTGCAATGGTTTTGGGTAAATTGTTAGGCGATCGCATTGATAATGTTGCCCATTAAATGATACATCAGTTTCATATAAGAGCTTCTGAATCAATGCGATCGCTTCTAGCATCTTGGGACGGGATTCACTTGGGAGTGTCGCAAAATGCTTGTTTTGTTGGGGGAAGGGGCCACCTTTGGCAACTCCAAATAATAATCGTCCATTGCACAGGTTATCCAGAGTGGCGATATCTTCCGCTACTCTAATCGGGTTATGGAATGGCAGTAACACCGCCGCAGTGCCTAATTGGATGGTTGAAGTCAATCCTGCTAGGTGTGCCATTAAAACCAACATCGACGGGCTGAGATTGGATTCACTAAAATGGTGCTCACTCACCCAGGCTTCCTCAAAACCTAAGCTTTCTGCCTGTTTTATTAGCGCGACTTGCTCAAAGATGGCACGACGAGCATCTTGGTGATGATTATCGTAATTGCAGAAAATTCCAGTTTTCATTACTTGTTTGTGATCGCTATTTTAGGTGGCAACCCACTGCAACTCCAACCATAGGCGTGGGTTATTTTGTTTGAGCTTCGACATCGGATCGCGCAACAATCGCTTGGCATTCATGCAGACTACTTGCACTAGACCCATGTTGTCTGCTACTTCTCTGAGTATTTGTTTGTGGGCTTGCACATAGGAAATCATTTCGTCAGAGCAATAAATTCCTATATATTGCAAGCGTCTGGCAGGCAGTCCCCAAAAACAGGTGATCACTTTCACATAACACCCATCTAGTAATTCCCCAACTTGCGGGTAGTAATGGTTGAGGACTCTTGTGAATTCTTTGGCTAAGATGTCTTCAGCAATCATTTGAAATGATATTTCTGTAGCGTCCATCACGCTATTTAATATAACATAATTTTATCAATAAAATATGACAAAATAGCTTATATACTTTGAATAAAATATTAAATATTCAATCTTACATTACAAAAAAAAAAGAGGTGTACCTTATTTGGTTTCACCTCATATTTGCATCAAGCACTTTTATGAAAAATTAAATATAAAAGTATTGGGGTTAAGGCAGAAAACAGTTATCGTGAAATTACCTAATTGCCAAACACAAATTACATTCAATTTAAAATTATGAATTCAAACAAAGTGCATTGAAGTAGCACATTTGAATTTTGAATTCCTAAGATTTAATTATTAAGTTTTGTTATCGAGTATTCCGTTCACAAACTAAAACCTCTGCTACGATATCTGGCACATTTTTGACGTCTGTGAATCCTTCAGAACCACCAATAGGTGATATAAATGTATAGTTTGGATCACATACTCCATTGTCATATACTTGAAGAAACCATCTATCTGGAAATCCTTGTACACCTAGTTCCACAGTGTACCAACTCTCGCCAATCAGACGAGAGTTAAAGATTGTGAACCACTCCCTATTCTCTTCTGAAATGTTCCAATCTGCCATGAGCAGTTCTAAAGCTATTTGTCCCGCATCCGTTGAAGTCAACAGCATTTTTACTCCTTATTTGCAGCTTCAGGATTTGCAACTTCAGTATTGGGAACTTCCGGGTATAAACCGAGTTCTTTAGCTAGCTCACGCCCCACAAAAAATAAAAATTGTGCACCATCTTGATTGCCTTCATGGGCAAACATAGTTGCTACTTGTAACATTGTTCCTACTAAGCCAGAATCAATCAATTCTGGGTGAGATTCTAAAACTTCTGGTTCCTGACCATTAGGGCATTTAAGTAACTCATCAATCAGATTAAAATACAGTTGTTCGCGTTGTTCTGTCATGGTATTTTTGTTGAGTTGAGTGAGTAAATTGCGAATTGGTTACTGTTCAATACTTTGCTGCCATAGTCTTTCCAACATTTCAACTTGTTCTTTTAAAACAGCCGCACGATGAACAAGATATCTGTCGTAAAAGAGAATCCCAAACCCAATACAAATAGGGGTTAACAAGAAGAACCATTGTAGAATAGTGGCAAAGTTATATTGTTCAGCAACAGTCAGCATTTGATGAACCACATTACGGTCAGAGGATTGGATGCTAGTCTGAGGGGAATGTGTACTTTCTGTCTGGGGAGCCAAGGCGGGAGCATCTGTACTAGTCTTGTTAACTTCGCAGGCTAAATTCTGGGATTTTACTAACTCCAGATGTCGCTCCCAAACTATGCCAAATACTACTAGTTCTGGAGAAAGCACTGCTAAGGTAACTACGCAAACTATAAGAACATTTAAGAGTTTGGCTTTCATCTTAGCTCTCCCTTGCTAGGTAGTATGTACCCAGTAAGAAAATATCTTTTGCTGTTTATCCAAAGTAGTTATATATTTCTACTTCTCAAACAGTTTTGATATTAAAATATGTGTAATAGGTAATTTTCACAATCGTTATTTGTCAGTTATTTTTCTAATTACCACTGACCACTGACCACTGAAAATTTACCAACCTTTTCACAAAATTTAGGATTATTCAGTCAGAAATAATACACTCAGATTCCAAGAATATGGTTTCATCCTACTCTCAAAAGAGAGATTAAGAAGTCCCCCCTAGTTCACTAAGCTTTCGCTCAGGAATGTTGGGGGGTAGAGGGGAATCTCTGCGTAAATCCTATACGATTTATATCAGCCGCTCTCCACAAAACAGTTTACTCTAGCCCCGTTAAGATTATTAAATTTATTAGAATAGTACTCAAAGCTTGTAATTCCCATCTGATAAGTCTTACAAAAATTTATTGGGGTATGGGTGCTAGTGTTTTTAGGACGGGGTTCTAGTATTTTCGAGATAGGGTTCTGGTATTTCTGCACTCAACTTCAAAGCAGTGTAGGCAATGGTTAAGGACTGTTTTTGATGCATTTTTCAGCAAACAAAACCTGCACTCAAAATAAAATATCAATGTCTCTTGATAAAGATAGACTAATAAATTAAGAAAAGCAATTAAATGTTTTGAAAGCAAATTATATTTCTATAACAAATAGAAAATCTTGAAAAAAATGGTAAAAGTTATGCATATATACAGAATTACAGAAATTGAATCTCAGCCCAAGAGGCAATAGTCAGCAATTCCAAATGGTAAAATAGAAGTATGGCTTGCCAGACCTCTGGTAAAGTGAGAATCAATGGGATATCTGATAAAAGTTCTTCCTAAACTTTCAGATTTTGTGGTTGAGTTAGAATATATAGTATATGCACTCATGGACACTAAACTAAAAATTAAATACACAAAAGCTTATTGTTATAAGTAAATACTCTGTACTAAGATTTAGGATTTTAGGAGTTAAATAATGCGAATTGCTCAAGATGTGACAGAACTTATCGGACGAACTCCTTTAGTTCAACTGAACAAGATTCCTCAAGCTGAGGGAGTAGTAGCAAGGATAGTTGTCAAATTAGAAGGTATGAACCCAGCGGCTTCGGTGAAAGACCGCATTGGGTTAAGTATGGTACTCTCAGCAGAAGCAGCTGGCTCAATTTTCCCTGGAAAAACCATTTTAGTAGAGCCTACCTCAGGTAATACAGGAATTGCTCTAGCGATGGTAGCAGCGGCGCGTGGCTACCGTTTGATTTTGACAATGCCAGAGACGATGAGCCAAGAACGACGAGCTATGCTCAGAGCTTATGGTGCGTCTTTAGAATTGACACCAGGTACTGAGGGGATGCGAGGAGCTATTCGCAAAGCCGAAGAAATTGTGGCTAATACTCCCAATGCTTTTATGCTGCAACAGTTCCGCAACCCTGCTAATCCCAAAGTTCACCAAGAAACCACCGCAGAAGAAATTTGGGCAGATACAGACGGGGAAGTGGATATCGTTATTGCTGGGGTAGGTACTGGTGGGACAATTACTGGTATTGCAGAAGTACTCAAACAGCGTAAGCAGACTTTTCAAGCGATCGCAATTGAACCCAGCAACAGCCCAGTCCTCTCTGGTGGTGAAGCCGGGCCACATAAAATTCAAGGTATTGGTGCCGGATTTATCCCAGATGTTCTCCGTCTAGAATTAGTCGATGAAGTAATTAGAGTTAGCGATGAACAAGCGATCGCCTATGGGCGACGTTTAGCAAAAGAAGAAGGCTTATTGTCTGGGATCTCATCTGGTGCAGCTTTGTGCGCCGCAATTCAAGTCGGTAAACGTCCAGAAAATGCCGGACGTTTAATCGTGATGATTCAGCCTTCCTTTGGAGAACGTTACCTCAGCACACCCATGTTTCAAGACTTGTCCTTAGAAACTGCTAGCGTCCGCTAAGGATACTTGAACAGATCCAACAAGTTAGGAGCCAGAATTCACGAGTCTTCTGGCTCCTAAATAATATTTATATATACTTTCGACTACCTAACTCTACTATTTAGTTAGCTATATACCTTAACGCAAGGAATGACAAGGTTACCCACTAGCTCCAAAATCTATATTCGTAAGTGAATGCGATCGCTCAAAATTGAAAAATTACTCAAAAATCGCTAGCGGACTTTTCAGGCGATTGACGAACGTTACCTCAGCACCCTGATGTTTCAAGACTTGTTCTTAGAAACTGCTGGCGTCCGTTAGTTCTTCAGAACTGCTGTAAGTACTCAAGAGTGGTATTTCAGCCTCTAGACACCAATAGCAACGTTCTTGCTGACTTCCTGACGAACTGGAACGCGGATTTTAAACTCCGCTCCCTCGCCTGGTTCTGAGGTGCAAGAAAGTGAACCACCATGTTTTTCGGTGACGATTTGGTAGCTAATCGACAAGCCCATACCTGTTCCTTTGCCCACGGGTTTTGTGGTGAAGAAGGGATCGAACAGGCGTTGCCGAACAGACTCTGGTATACTTAGACCATTGTCTGCAATGCGGATTTCGATTTGATCAGTGTCAACTTGTTCAGTATGAATAGTAATAGTTGGGCTAGTTATTTGTGCTTGATTGTTTGCTAATGACTCTTCCAAAGCATCGATCGCATTACTCAACACATTCATAAACACTTGATTCTGTTGCCCTGCATATCATTCCACTTGGGGCAGGTTGCCGTAGTGTTTAACAAGTTCAATATCGAGACGATCTGAATTTGCTTTGAGGCGGTGTTGCAGAATCATTACAACGTGTCGCCAATTAACGCTTTAACAATAAATATTTGCGATCGCTATCTGTCATCAATAGCTCAATTAAGTTCAGCGATGCCGAATCTGCCCAGTGCAAGTCATCAAGAAACACAACCAAAGGATGATCTTGAGTCGTGAATACTCCAATGAATTGCCCAAAGACGCGATTGAAGCGATTTTGAGATTCTGTCGCACCTAATTACCTAATTGTGTTACGGGTGGCACAGTTCCAATAACCTGAATAACCGGAAACAAGCATGAGTTCGCTATTACCACCTGCCAAAGCTTAACCTCCCCGCTTGCGGGGAGGGATTGGGGGTGGGTTCTTTTATTATGGGTAATTTGGCGGATATGATATCAGGTTTTAGGGACTTCCAGTTAAAAAAACATCCCATCGTAGGGGCGCAAGGCCTTACGCCCCTACAAATGTACAAATAATTTTGGATAATTTATTTTTTGTCAGTCCCTTAACAGATTACATCACTGCAAAATCCTGTACTAATGGTTGCAGCTGCCTTGCTTTTGGTGTTGTTGAGAACCCTGACCGTGATTACAGTCACCTTGTTTCTTAGGCTGATTATGACCGTGGGAGCAGTTTTGCAAATCTTGCTTCATCAGGTTTTCGCTCATTTCCTGCAAGGATTCGTCCGCAGGCTTTAAGCCAATCCAAGCATCAATCTTTTGTACATCGAATCCTACCTCGCGGCGATCGCCTATTTCTAACAAAGGACGGCGAATTAACAGTGGCTCTCTCAACATCAACTGCAAAGCGGTTTCTGCATCAGTTTTTTCAGGAACTATTTCACCAGATTTTACCTTTGGGGAGGAAGGATTAAACCATTCGGCTACGGGGTGATCGCCAAAAAATGAACGCAAACGCTCAACTGTCCAAGGTTCTGTTAGTAGGTTGTATGCTACCACCTCATGACCGGCAGCTGTTAGCAAAACTTTTTGCTTAGTACCACCTTGACAGCCTGGTTTACTATAGAAAATTACTCTTGCCATATTAACTACCTCCTAATTACTCAATTGTTTGTAGTTGGCGCTTTAGTGCTAAAGCGTTAACTACGAAGCGATGAAATAAATCCTGACGATTCCTAATCAGGACTTACGCACTGAAAACCTGAAACCTAGATCCCCCCTTCCCTTATCTCCGGTGTACACACAAGTCGGAAAAGCTCATCCACATTGGCTTGAATCTGGTAGGATGCTGTACCCTGAGCAATAATACACTCTTGCATTACTAGGTTTTTAAAACTTGTGTGTAGACCGTAACCTTAAAAAGGGGGAACCGTAAAAGCGCACTTTTTAAAGGGGTTGGGGAATCTTTTATGCGTAAGTCCTAGTAATCAAAAATTCCTAGCTTTATCGGTAACTGAGTCAAACTCAAATCTCTCTTTCGGATCAGTTTCGCCGTAAACATTAAAAGTTACAGTTGGTTCATCACCCACTGCTTCTACACTGTGAATTGCGTCGGGAACGAAGCTGATAATATCCCCTGGAAATAGAGTTACTTCTCCCGTAGGTTCAATTTTGTCCTGAAATTCTGGGCTATGAGTGCGTCGCCAAAAAGTATTTTTTTCTTGACCTTTTAACACCGCCACTATTCCCCATGTCCCATGATTATGAATGGTTGAACGGGTTCCCGGTGCAAATGTTACTGTTTGCACTGTCAACGGAAAACCCAATTCATCGTATAGGAGTGAAACAGAGGTTCCCGTTTTGGGCGAAGGCTCTAAATATTGACTTCGCACCCAGTAAGAATTTACTATCAAGCGCCTTACGAGTATCTGAAGTTCTGGTAGACGACTGGCTTCATCGTCAACTCTATTGAGAACATCTTCCACCTCAGTTAAAAACCGATAAAGGCGGTAATTTTCTCTCAATAAATCCCATGCTCTCACAGATTTACAGGCTTGATACTGACCGTCCCCCGTTAGCAGCCAATCCTTACCTTTCATAACTTTTAAATTGATAGCTTATAAGATTGGAGGACAATGATTGGAGAGACATTAGGAACACTGCCTACATCAAGTTTAGTAGGTATGTTAATAGGAGGAATGATAGAGTTACTATTAGTACCCGCTCCCAAGAGGGAGTAAGAGGAATACGATGTAGTAGATAACCAATTGTTCATGATTGTTCACCTTGATTCTTGACTAATTAATCATCTTCTTCTGCTGGACGTGTCAAAATATCCAGCAGAATTCCGGCTCCAAAATCATTCTTTTCGTCTATTTCTTTGACTTTAGTGCTGATTTCTTTTGCTTGCTCAAGTTCTCCTAAATTTGCTAGAACTAATCCAGAAGCAGCATAAGCATATAAGTACAATCGAATTTGTGGGTCTTCTTTACGATTGACTAATATAGGCTTAAGTTGCTCCCAGTCATCAGGGAATTTCTCTCGCTCTTTAATTTTATCTAATAATTTAACTGTTGTTTGCAAAGCCAAAGAATAATTATTTTTATAATAGAAATATCTATATGCTGCTACCAATACATCTGTATTTTCACCAGTTTTGGCTAAAGCTTGTTGAATATAATTTTCCGATTCTGATGTATTTTCCCAGCTTTGTGCAGCTAAAATTAATAATTTTTTGATGTCGTCTGGAACCTGAAACCATGAGAATTTGTTTGCATCAAGTTGCATAATAATCTCTTTGAGAGTTAGGAGTTAGAAGTTAGGAGTTAGAAATTCTTAACTTCTAACTTCTAACTTTTGTTAAAACAAAGTGAGAACGTACACCAAAGTGAATAACACAATCCAGATAATGTCTACGAAGTGCCAGTAAATTTCTGTCATTTCGATGAAAGTATGATTGGTTGCAGAATACTCACCAGAACGACGCGATCGCCACAATACACGTAATATCAATAACAGTCCCACAAAAACGTGCAAACCGTGGAACCCGGTCATGATATAAAAGCAGTTGGCGAAGACGTTGGTAGTCAGCCCGTATCCTAAAGTCGAGTACTCATAAAGCTGACCACCCAAGAAAATTGCACCCATGATTGCAGTAATTCCATACCACAGTTGCATTCCCTTGACATCATTCTTTTTAATCGCCGTATCACCGAAGTGAATGACGAAACTACTAGACACCAAAATAATGGTGTTAATCGTCGGTACGAGTAGTTCTACTTCACTCCCTTCTGGAGGCCAAACGGCTGTAGTACTTCTAAAAAACAAATAAGTGGCAAAAAATCCTCCAAACATCAGGGATTCAGAGGCGAGGAACGTCAACAGTCCCCAAACTCTTAAATCTGGATGTTCTTCGTGTACTACACTGTGATCTTCGCTCGTTGTTGTAGCTATAGTCATAGATTTATTGACAATATTATCCACTGTGTCTGTTGTGGAAGCTTGAATAAAGAATGAAGTCTGAAGCGGCAAATTTTCATTCCTCATCCAAAATCCTTATTTAACCAAACTCTTCACTTGTTCAGGAATTATCAAAATTCCGAGTTTCAAGTTATGAAGTTCAAATTTCGAGTTCTAATCTCGGAGTTCCGAATAATAATGCTCAAGTTTCGAGTTCCAAGCTCGGAGTTCCGAGTAATAATGCTCAAGTTTCGAGTTCCAAGCTTGGAGTTCCGAGTAATAATGCTCAAGTTTCGAGTTCCAAGCTCAGAGTTTCGAGTTCCAAGCTTGAAGTTCCGAGTTCTAAGCTTGAAGTTCCAAGTAATAATGCTCAAGTTCCGAGTTCCAAGCTTGGAGTTTCGAGTTCTCAAATCAAATGACTAGAAATTGCAGTCACCTTGAGTGCGATCGCACTACTCACTCTACTAACTAAGCAGTAGCTTCCGGCGTTGCAGATGGCTGTATTTTAGTACTGTGACCATGACCGTAGTCATAAGGCCCATGAGTCACAACCGGCAACACTTCCCAGTTTTCAATTGCAGGTGGTGAGCTAGTTGTCCATTCTAAGGTCAAAGCTTGCCAAGGATTATCACCTGCCAAGGGCCCCTTTAGCCAACTATAGATAATGTTGATGGCAAAGGGAATTACCGATATCCCCAAAACAATTGAACCATAGGTACAAATTTTATTGAGGTCGATAAATTGGGGGTCATACATTGCCACTCGTCGCGGCATTCCTTGCAAACCCAACTCGTGCATGGGTAAAAAGGTCAGATTAGTGCCGATGAAGGTGAGGGCAAAGTGAATGCGACCCCAGGTTTCATTCAGCATTCGTCCGGTCATTTTGGGGAACCAGTGATAAATGCCGGCGTAGATGCCAAACACGGAACCGCCAAACAGAACGTAGTGGAAATGTCCTACAACATAATATGTGTCGTGGATGTGAATATCAAAAGGGGCTGTTCCCATCGTCACACCACTTAAGCCGCCCATGACAAACATGGACAACAAGCCAATGGCGAAAAGCATCGCACTAGTGAAGCGGATTTTACCACCCCAGAGGGTAGCAACCCAGGCAAAAATTTTAACGCCAGTGGGAACTGCAACGATGAGAGTGGAGATGGTGAAGAACATCCGCATCCAACCGGGTGTACCACTGGTAAACATGTGGTGTACCCAGACGAACAGACCGACAGCGCAGATTGCTACACTAGAATAAGCGATCGCTTTATAACCAAAGATTGGCTTGCGGGAGTGAACTGGAATTACCTCCGACATGATGCCGAAGATGGGCAGAATCATTAAATATACTGCCGGGTGAGAATAAAACCAGAACAAGTGTTGATAAATTACAACGTTACCGCCTGCATCTGGTTTGAAGAAGGAAGTACCAAAGTTGAGGTCAAACAACAGCAGAATTAAACCCGCTGCTAATACAGGTGTGGAGAGAAGTGCCAGCAGGGAGGTTGCCAAGATTGCCCAGCAAAACAAGGGCACTTGATCCCATTTCATGCTAGGAACCTTCATCAACAAAATGGTGATCACAAAGTTCAGCGAACCCAAAATTGAGGAAGTTCCCACTAAAACGATCGCAAGTATCCACATAGTTTGAGCGATTGGTGCTGTGACCAAGCTCAAGGGTGGATAAGCTGTCCAACCCGATTGCGAACCGCCAAAGATGAAACTACCTAATATCAGCGCCCCTGCTGGTGGATTTAACCAAAATGCGACTGCATTCAGCTTCGGGAAAGCCATATCCCTAGCACCGACCATCAAGGGCACCAAATAGTTACCAAATCCCCCAATGGCGCTAGGGACAATCCACAGGAAGATCATGATCGTCCCGTGATTGGTCATGAAAGCGTTATACAGATTGGGGTCGAGTACGTCTGATTCTGGTGTTGCTAATTCGACCCGCAGAGCGATCGCCATCAGCCCGCCGATCAGATAGAACACAAAGGCCGTTACTAGGTATTGGATACCAATAACTTTGTGGTCAACATTAAATGTAAAATAGTCTTGCCATTTCCACGCCTGCGGATGGGAGGTGTGGCCAGCCACCATTTCCGGTTTATTTTCTTCTGGTGGAGTATTTCGGGGAAATTCTACCTGCGTCATATTTTTTACCACTATGCGGAGTTCAGGGTCAAACGTCCAAAGTAATTAAATGTGACTCTTGTACAGACGCGTGACTTTTGTACAGACGCGATTAATCGCGTCTCTACTCTTGACTCATGACTACTGACTCTAGAGTTGCTGCACTAATTCCCATATCATGGGTGTGGGGTGCGAGAAACTCTGATATTGATAAGTCGGCTGGATTAACTGCAACGACTTGATTTAGGTTTTCCTTTTGAGCAATCTGGTTTTCTGTCCGCCAGCTTTTATATTCTTCTGGTGTGTGGACAATTACCTGTGTCCGCATTGAACCGTGATAACCACCGCACAACTCAGCACAAACTACGGGATATGTACCTGGTTTGGTGGCAACAAATCGTAGTTCCGTAGGGATACCAGGAAGCGCATCTTGTTTCAGGCGGAAGTTTGGCACCCAAAATGAGTGAATTACATCTTGTGCTGAAAGGTTAAGTTGCACATCAGCACCGACGGGAATGTGCAATTCCCCAGAGGTAATGCCACTATCAGGGTAGTTAAATAACCAGGCGTACTGCATCCCTTTGACATCAACAACTAAGTCGGCTGGTTTGTTTAAGGTTTGAGGAGACGCGCCGATACCAATTGTTGGGGCAATTGACGGGGCAGTTGTTGCTTGGGAAGTATCGCTTAATGTGGCAGCAAGAGCGGTTCCCGGCATCTGAGCAACATGAGCTGCTGAATGAGGATGACCCGCAGGATCAAAGCCTCCCATTCGGTTAAAAACATCTACACTGTAGATGCCCAAGAGGAGGACAATCACTGTTGGAATTGCTGTCCAAAAGACTTCTAAGGGCAAGTTACCTTCTATTGGCACGCCATCGGTATCGTCACCCGGACGGCGACGAAACTGAATCAAAAAAACTACAATTGTTCCTTCTACCACCAAGAAGAGTGCGATCGCAATGGTAAACATGACGTTGAAAAAACCGTCTACCAAAGGCGCTTGTAGCGATGCTTGCACCGGCATTAGAGTGTGGTTTTGACCAATCCAAATGCTGATTGCTGTAACTACTATCCCAGCAACCAGAGTCCATAGTGAAACAGGAACTTGTTGCATACATGCTACCTGCTTTGTAAACCGTCTTTTAAGGTGTGATTTTCTGGGTTTTGGGCATTGGGCATTGTTATCTATTCCCTGTTCTCCATTCCCCATTCCCTGTTTGTAACTACTAGGTTTTACATTTTCACAGGGCAGCGTTTTTTGTTTTCACTTATTAACTTTCTAACGTGCAGTCATAAAAAATGGGGGAAACTTCCAGATTTTTTCCATATCTTTCCCCCATAAAATTACAAATTATATTTCCACTCCTATGAAAAAGGTAGCCCCCTGCTTTCAGAAAAGCTAGCTGTTCCAAGAGGGCACTGTAAGACCTAATATTGATTAGGCTATATTAGCAGCAAGTTTAAATTTGTTAATAGCTAACAATTTGCAATTTACGGATTTGTTCACTGTGAACTTTGTATCTAGCTCCAGTAAATATTTAGTATTCCCCTCAAGTTACCTTGCCTAGCACATTTGCGCTTTATACAAACAGTGCCTCCTTGAATGAACAACAATTTTGACTAACTCCAAAAACCTTAATTGCTTAATTCGACATGGGTGTAGCAGTTCTTGGGACAAATCCGTGAACACGCTTCACAACCAATACAGTTATCTGGAGAAGTAACTGCCATTACTTTGCGTTCAACTTCTTCTTCATCTTCATCTTCCACAAACTCCCCTTCTTCATTAAGTGCCTTCAAACCTAGCACATTGTACCCGCATACTTTAACGCATCTGCCACAGCCGATACATTTTTCTTTGTCAATTTCCTGAGCAAATTTTGGTGTCCAAGTCTTACCGCCAAATGTCAAACCAGTGAGTTGTGCCATGAAGAAATCCTCGACAATTTTGCCTGTCAATCTGTTTGGACTTTAATCATATTATCCTAATATTTTATTTCTTTATATTCAAAACTTACTTTTATCTCATCAAATTTCGATAACCTTGAACACAATTTTATATCCTTTTTTATTTCAAATATTAGATGAAATTTATTCCCAATAATAATTACGAATGTTTAAGTTTTCCTCGTTCCTATGCTCCGCATGGGAAGGCATTCATAGAGTCTCTGACTCAATGTCTGACTGGAGGCAGCAGCCCCTAATCAAGCATTTTTATGCAGAGCATAGGAACGATAGAAGGATAAATTGAGGGTTTGCAACCTACCTCCGTGAGTAAAGCCTTATGTAGATTCAGTTTCTAACCGCTGATTTAACTATTATTTCTAGCAAATGCAACTATATCTATAATAGTAATGATATTATTTTTCAACTATATTTATGTTTAGGCAAATAAATTTAGATAAACAGTATATTTGTATACAAAAACACATGTTCATTAATTACAATTTAATATCTGCAATATGTATTTTATAAAGCAACAATAATTATCAATTTAGTTTGATTCAAATATTTAGATGAATGCTGACAAAATAAATATTACTTTTTGCCTTCAATAAACAGAATCAATTTATGAATGAACTGTGATTTTTATGGCAGAATATTATCATGCATCAAATATTCAAGTTATTAATAAACTAGAGAAAGTCCAATTAGAATAGGCTTAAATATTTCCGAAAACCAGTTTATGGTCAAAGCTAAAATGTTCATTAAGTATGTAATTAAATAAATGTTAAGTTTTTTTTGTAAGCTCAGTACGAACAAATTCATCATTTTTTTTATGAAATGTATAGTTAATAAAGAAGTTTTATTAGGCTGATTTTTAAAGTCTTAAATAGCTTTCAATTGGATGTAAAGTCAAAATATGGATGTGGGGAGTAAGTGTGGTGAGAAAATATTATTCTCACCAGAAAGATAATGTGGTAGCGAGTCATGAAGAAACAGGACTCATCCAGGGGAGACCTGAACCAGACATCTCAACGATTAGAGTGGGAAAAGAGCCATATGCCTTATACAATTCCTAACAACAGTTGCGTTGGATGTGACAACTGCCGCCCCCAATGTCCTACGGGTGCAATCAAAATAGAGAACAATGAATACTGGGTTGATCCTGGTCTTTGTAATAATTGTGAGGGCTATTATTCAGAACCCCAATGTGTGATAGCTTGTCCAACGAATTCTCCAATTCCCTGGCAGGCGAAAAAGGGGAGATGCAAAGTTGAACCTAGAGATGCTACCAGCTTAGACTTGTTTTCTAACGGCAAGAATAACCCATTTGCTTCGGCGATCGCTATTTGGGAAGCTTGTAATGTATTGGCGCAACGCACATCGCTACATTGGGAAACTGATGAAGAAGGCTACCTATCTTATGGGCGACAAGTCAACCAAGGCCGAGGTGCGATCGCCTTTCACATCCAAGATCCATTTAAAGTTAGCGACAAGGCCACAGATTTAGCAGCAATTGAGGGACTTGACATTAGAGCCGCTTGCATACATCTGATTTTTGCAGCTTATGCCACAGCCTTAGAGCAACCTTGGGAGCAAGAATTTGCGATCGACGAGCGACAAATTGAGAAATATTTGGGGATGGAGAAACGCAAGGACTTGAGCAAAGCTGCCAAGCTGGCTTTAATGAAAAATATCGTTCAGCAAGCTTGCTCACTGATTATCTCGATTGATTGGCCTCAACAAGGTCGAATTAATGGATTCTCTGTTACAGGCAGCCGCTTATGGCACTTGGTGGACATTCAGCACCACTTTCAAGAAGACAATCTTGGATGCAAATATCTTGTTGGGCTAACTTTTAAAGTCAGAGCAGGCGTATGGGCACAATATTTCTTAAACAAACAAGCATGTAAAGAGCGAACTGCATTCTATCAATACGGTAGTCTCCCCAAAACGCTACTAACCACAGTCATGAGCATTTGGCAGCAACATGAAGGTGCAGTCCGACTAATGCTATGGTTGCTGTTTAAAACCAAAATGGGCAAAGAACAACGCATTACTATTCCTACCTTGCTGCGGATTGCTTACGGTGAAGAAAAAGTTGCCCTTGCATCCAGACAACGGGAAGAACGCAAACGTCTACTGCGAACTTTTGAAAGCGATTTGGAAATTCTCAATCATTATGGAATGAAACCACTTTTCGACCCAGTTACTTACCCACCAGAAATTCAACCTTTGTGGGCTAAGTTAGTTGATCTTCCTGAAGATCCAGATGAAGCATTAGAATTTTGGACTAATGACGGTGGTGCTGAAACTCGTCTCACAGACACAGGCCCCCGTGGTAAGTGGAATCTGCTAATGAATGCGCGGATTTTGGCTTTTGAACTCCCACCAGAGTGGGAACAGCAAATCTCAGAATCAGAAAAAAAGAAAACAAGAACTGCTAAAGCCAAAAGCAAGCCCAAAACTACAAACGATTTGCTGGGTGAACAGATTTTGCAGGCGCGAAAAAGTTTGAATCTCTCCCAAAGGGAGTTGGCAAAGCTCACAGGTAAAAGCCAAAGCTGGATTCGAGATATCGAAAATGGTCGTTTAAAAGCCAAATTAGAAGACCAAGTACTGTTACGAAAAGTACTAAATATGGCTCAATCTTGATTTTGGATTTGGAATTTGGGTTTTAAGTGAGGAGTTGTACTAATTTTCCAAAATCAGGCTACAGATACAAGCCTGGAAACCCAGATGAAATCTGACTGACTTTCTTAATTACGTTAGAGTCTGCGTACCCCTACGGGGAAGCAAGCTACACGCAGCGTCTCACCGAGAGCATCATTACGAATTACGAATTATCGAATTAGGTAGATGCATACCCCTAGCTTTTTATGCACTATAACTCATCACCTTACTAGAACTAAGCCAAAGACTAGCTATAGCATATTTAGTGACGACCAACTCTTGTGTAGCATTGCATGAACTCTTCAGTTGTTGAGTCTTAGTTTCATCTTTCACAAGTTTAGCCTGGTAAGTGTAGAGAGAACCAGAAGGTTGTTCAAAACTTAGCTCACCCAGAATAGTATTATTGTCTAAACTTTGCTCCAAAATTTTGCCTGCAACTTTGTAGTTAAACCAATCCCATCCATTGCAGAGGATTAGTTCTCTTTCCAAAATCTGAAGTGCAGCAGGCAGAATTCCCCAGCCTCGATAGACTTTATTTAAGCATTGAATATCGCCAGTTCGAGTCAAAATTGATCTAAATGAATCTTGATCGATACGACCGTAGTATCTTCCTTCTGGCAAGTCTATGACTGTTGGTGCAAACCGATGTCCACCAAAGTGTGATGATTTCCAAACTCGCACATTGTCTAAGCACAAATCAGCATTACTCGCTGTAACATTGAAGTAAAAGGGAGTGCCAAATCTGGCACAGCACTTATCATGGCTACCGTGGGTACACACTAAAATATCTTTAGTTGCACTGGTTTCTACCTGAGAGTTAGAACTGATACCCCATAACCATTTTTGGACAATTGCTGCTACTTGCTCAATATTTGCTAGCTTAAACTCTTGCTTATGGTATCCATTACTTAGTCCCTCTTCTTTTTGATAAATCAAAAGCGTAGTGTGGTTTACTTTGTGTGATACATCATTAGCAATTAAGAGGAATCTAATCGGTAGTTTAGCACGCTTTACTTCCTTTACCAAAATCCTCAAATTCTCAGGCACCCATTTGGAATTAAAGGCTTCTGATGTCCAAGGTAAAGGACACTCAACTAAAATATAAGTTTGATAATTAGTGGCGCTACCAATAACATCTTCTCCCGCTTGCTGTGAATCGTCAGAACAAAAAAAAGTATTCATCTCGCTGTACTCATTAGCATATTTTATGGACAAAAGGTATTACAAAATACAATTGTGTTTTTAGCTACAATATCCTTGGCTAAAGGAGATAAAAAAGAACAATATTCATTTCCCATTTCAAACTAGGTAGCCACTTAATAACATCATTGTTGATCAAGGTCTTTCCGGTTAATAAATTATCCATAATAGAGATAAACAGCGTCAAGATAGATTTTTCCGTATGACCGATGTTAATTTTGTATGTAGTTTTATTGCTATTTGGTATTTTATAAATTTTCACTTGCTGAAACTCGGCTTTTCTGAACTTGGTTTCTTTCCCAAAATCAAATATGTTCAATTTTGTGCAATCCCATGGAGAGTAATAGGCAATAAACGTGCTTATAATATCCATGTAGCTGATATTACAATCAAAAATATTCCTATAGCAATATAGTTATCTGAAGTTTTGCTGAAATTATCTACATAGCAAGTTACAGTGCCTGTTTTTACACATAAATATCTAATTTTGTATTGTTCTTGTGATGAATATATTCCTAAAGATAGATGCTATAATACATGAAAAAAATAAAATCCTTTGGTAGCCAATACTGTTTTAAAACTTTTTCCCCACTTCTCCTTTTAATCTATTTATCCATATATCTATATTGCAAACAATTCTCAATTGCTTGAGAAAAAATAAAAACAATTGAGTTAGGGGTAAATGCTTTAGTGCCCCGTACTTCATGCCTCATAAATTAATGTTCAAAACTAGTGACTAATTATTAGCAGCGTCACTGACATCAACATTAACAAACCTGTTATTTACCCTTTACCTAATCTAACTTCCTGAAGCTCATGTCAGGGTTTGATTATATCCATCTGCTTTGACTGTAACTGAACTCAATAATAAATGCAAGTATTTGAGAATCCTTATAATTTCTTTATACTTTGTCGCCTCTAAAAGGTTGGTTAAATCAAGGTTAACAGGCATTTTATCGTGGAGATAGCTCACTTGAGTAAGCATTGATTCTTTCAATACAATAGATAAAGTTTAGCAATTGTGACAAATTGTTGCCAGTAGGGGTACACACCTGTGCTACCCTACTAATCCAAATATCTGTAGCTATGGCGATCGCATATTTCTATTTTCATGCAGAATTGAATCATTTTTTACCACGGCATCACAAGCAAGTGAGAATCTCCCATTTTTTTGAGGAGAAAGCCTCAATTAAGGACATGATTGAGTCTTTGGGTGTCCCTCATCCAGAAGTTGATTTTATAAATGTTAATGGTGAATATGTAAATTTTTCTTACATAGTTTCGGATGGAGATACGATTAATGTTTATCCAATTTCAGCTAGGGGTGTTATTATACCAAGCGTTTCGGTTCTACCAAAACCGCTCAGTATTATCCGTTTTGTTTTAGATATTCATTTAGGCAAACTAGCAACATCTCTAAGACTTTTAGGCTTTGATACTTTATACCGCAATGACTATGAGGATGAGAAATTAGCCCAAATATCCTCCAGCCAAGGGCGGATTCTCTTGACCCGTGATAAAGGTCTATTGATGCGTAGTTTGGTAACGCATGGGTATTACGTTAGAAACACTAACCCTCAACAACAAATTTTAGAAGTACTGCAACGTTTTCACTTGTTTAAATTAATCTCACCATTTAAACGGTGTTTGCGTTGCAATGGATTATTAGAATCTGTAGATAAGCAATCGATCATTGACCAAGTGCCAGAGAATGTCCGATCGCAGATTGATCAATTCCAGCGTTGTCAAGACTGCGATCGCATTTATTGGAAAGGTTCACATTATGAACGATTACAACAGTTTATTGATGGAGTACTTAACTCACAAAGAGGTGAGTAATTTAGTCATGATAATTATTTACCCAGCTGAAATATTCCCACTAATTATTTGACTACCGCCCATTCTTGGATCTTCATCTTCGCGATTCAAATCATCAGGAGTGAGGTTTTGCTTACTTTGTCCACTAACTTCGTCTGGTTCAATGATATCTGCCTCTTGAGCTTTATCCATATCAATAGAGCGAGGAGGTTCTTTAGCGTGAGATAAATCGATAAGTGGATTGGGTTGATCTGGAGTCATAAGTTGCTAAATAATAATGTGGTTTTCTCTAGTGTTAAATGTATCTTGAGCGCAAACATCTTTCCTGAGAAATAAACCACGCGCTGTGATGGTGTAGAAGGAGTATAAAAGACTGTGACATTGATCCTAGCTCTCGATTTTGGCGGAACTAAGCTGGCGGCAGCAACTGTAAATATCGGTTCTAGAAAGTGGTTGCGTTATGAACGTCGTCTCTCGCCAGCGAATCCAAATGCTAGTAGTGACTTGGAAATTATGCAATCGCTCATTTACTCATTGCTGGAAGACACAAAACCAGCTGCGATCGGTGTCAGCTTTGGTGGGCCAGTTGACGCTTCCACGGGGACGGTGCGACTATCTCATCATGTCGCTGGATGGGAAAACATTCCCCTCAAAGGGTTCTTGGAGGAGGAGTTTGGTGTTCCTGTGGGTGTGGACAACGATGCTAATGTTGCTGCTTTGGGAGAACATCGTTTTGGTGCGGGACAGGGATACGATAGTTTGTTTTACATCACTGTCAGCACTGGCGTGGGTGGTGGTTGGATACTCAACGGTAAACCTTGGCGGGGTGCTGGTGGAATGGCTGGTGAAATTGGACACATGGTTGTAGATCCTGCTGGGCCAGTTTGTTTATGTGGCAAGCGGGGATGTGTGGAACGTTTGGCTTCTGGGCCTTATATGGCGCAAAATGCTAGGGAAATTTTGGAGAACGTAGACGCACCAGCGGCTTCCCGGAGGGTACCGCCAAGAAGCCAAGGAGAGGTCTTGAGGGGTTTGGTGGGGGATAATTTAACGTTATTGACAGGGCAATTGGTAAGTGAAGCTGCGGCGGCTGGGGATGATTTGGCTAAGGAAGTTTTGCACAAGGCGGCTTGGGCGCTGGGTATGGGCATTGGTAATGTGGCGAACCTGATGAATCCACAGCGCTTTGTGTTGGGAGGCGGTGTAACGAAGGCGGGGGAGTATTTCTGGCAGGTGATGCGTCAAGTGGCGCGGGAGACAGCTTTGCCCGAGGTTGATTTTGAAGTTGTGCCGGCGGTGCTGGGGGATGATGCGCCTTTGTGGGGGGCTGTGAGATTGGCTGAAATCAAGATGTCTGAATAAAGGAGATTACAAAAATCACCCAATCATTCCTGTAGAAAACTTTTCGGCTAGACATTTGTTTTTCCTTGATCAAGACTAAATGCATTGCCAAAATTTAGGAATTATCGAAATTATCAGATAGCCATTGCACAAATATCATAGCCTCTTGATATTAGTCGTATACTTCTTTAGCAGTCTTATCGATTGTATAGTTTGCAAAGTTCTGATGAACTAGACAATTCCTCATATTGCATAACTCTAAAAAAGCTTTTAGCGCAATATCCAATCTAGGCTATTTTTTGATTTTTTGTACTAATTGATTTTTAAAATCCTCACCAAACAATCCAAAAAATTAATCATTGAAGAATTTCTTCATATACATTGAATTTTTCTCGCCGACTTACTTAAGTCAAAACCAAATTATCCCGGTGAATCACAGTTTCTACACCGACATAACCTAAAATTGTCGAAATTTCCCGTGAATGATGTCCACAAATCTTTTGCAGTTCATTGCTGTTGTAATTCACAAGTCCTCTACCAATTTCGTTACCGTTGGTGTCACACAATTGCACGGCGTTTTGTGCGTCAAACTTTCCTTCTACTGCCTTAATTCCAGCTGCTAATAACGATTTTCCCGCTAGAGAAATTGCAGCGATCGCACCTTCATCTAAATGCAATTTACCCGCAGGTACAAGACCGTAAGCTATCCAACGTTTACGCGCAGAAGTTGGTTCAGGTTGCGGTTCAAAATGCGTCCCAATAAGTTCACCTTGGATAATTTTTTCGATATTGCGGGGAAATCGTCCTTGGGTAATTACAGTCCGCACTCCAGCAGCAATGGCAATCCTTGCAGCCGAAATTTTTGTCACCATACCGCCAGTACCCCACTGAGAACCTTGGGAACTTGTTTGTATCTGTAATTGAGCCAATTCTTTAATGCTACTAACTAAAGCGATCGGTCGGGCATCTGGCACGGAACGCGGATCGGCTGAGTACAGCCTATCGACATCGGTGAGCAAAAATAGCCAATCTGCTTTTACTAGGCTGGCAACCAATGCCGAAAGGGTGTCATTGTCGCCAAATTTTAGTTCGTCTATTGCTACGGTATCATTTTCATTGACTATAGGAATCACTCCCAGTCCCAGTAATTCTTTAAAAGTGTTGTAGACATTGAGATAGCGGCTGCGCTGTACCAAGTCATTCCGAGTCAGTAATACTTGAGCAATTGGCTGTTGTAAAGTAGTAAATAAATCATCGTATACCCGGATTAACCTGCCTTGCCCGACTGCTGCTACAGCCTGTTTCAATGCGATCGCCTTGGGACGTTCGGTTAAGCCCAACCGCGCACATCCCACCCCCACAGCCCCAGAAGAAACCAAAATTACTCGATGTCCCTGGCGTCTTAAATGACAGAGTGTTTCCGCCAAAGTGGCGATGGTAGAAAGTGCTAATTGTCCTGTTTCTGGTTGAGTTAGGCTAGAAGTGCCGATTTTGACAACAATTGTTAGTGACATCTTTCAATTTTAGATTTTAGATTTTAGATTAGACATCTTGCATAAGTTTTTTTAGACTTGCCCTAAGGCACACGCTACGCGAACAGACTAAAGCCTATGGAAACAGCCTTTTAGGCTTAAAATCCACCCACAGAGAAGTCTATTTTAGATTCAATCCAAAATCCAAAATCGTTCGACTGAGCGACTTGTACTGAGCGAAGTCGAAGTCTAAAATCCAAAATTGTAAAGCGCCAATCCCTCTATAGTGAAGGCTGACGCTTTACGGGTGGATATTTACTTAGTATAAATTAAGGTCTTTTTGGCTGATCCCATGTTATTAATACTTATGATCCCCGATTTTTGAATTACATGAAGATTCCTTAATTATTTCTTTAGATTTACTTTTCTGACGATTTCTCAACTTTTGTGAATCTTGGTTTTCTTGGGGGTAATAGAGGCTCCGAGAATTTCAGATATCCAAACTTCAAAGTTGCGGATAGGATGAGAACGCAGAGCTGCATCTGTATGAATGATCGGTTCGACTAAAATGGTAAACATCCCCAAGCGATTACCTGCTAAAACATCGGTAAATAAGCGATCGCCTACCATCCCCACTTGATGCACTGGTAGATCCATTGCCCTAAGTGCTGCCCTAATTTTGCGTCGGGAAGGCTTGGCTGCACCTAAGTAGTAAGGTAGGTTGAGCGATCGCGCAATTCCACCAATTCGCGCTTCACTGAGGTTGTTACTCACCAAGCACAATGCAGTACTGGCACGAATTTGCTCCACCCAATACTGTAGTTCTGGTGAAGCCACCCCTACTCTAAAGGGTACTAAGGTTTCATCTACATCCAACACCAGCCCCTTCAGTCCGTATTTTTGAATAATATCTAGTGTTAGGTTCAACACTGAACCCTCTAAAATCAAGTCAGGCTGTAAAAGATTGTTCCAGATCATAGTCAACAGTCAAATGTAGATAGCTCAGACAAATGAGCATAACCCAATATAGTTTAGTTAGTCGAACTCCATCCTGGAATATCTCCCTGAACACTTTGAGATAAAATCGCTAAAATCTTATCTATTTCTTTGATGTAATAATTACTCAAATCAATAAATATATCGTTTTCATCTAACTTCAAAAACTTCCAAATATCCCCTGTTGTTACCGCACCGGAAATTTTTCTGATTTCATTTCCTTCTTGTTGATTAAACAATTGTGCTGCCAACATTGCGGCCGCATATTGACCTAATCCACCTTGCACATAAATCAGTTTCTTCATCAATACGGATGCTAAATGACTTTTTAAATTTACTTAATGTAAAGTCGCTATAAGCCATTTTCAGCACCTCATACCAATTTTGGATTTTGGGTCGCACCTTTGGTGCGCTTCCAGCGCAACTTGAATTTTAGATTTAAAATCCTTGCCAAAATGCTTTTTTCAGAATCTTAAAGAACACAAACTATCCCAATTTTGTGTCAATGTTTCATTGCTTCCACATTTAATGGGACATGACAAAAGGTTTAAGTAGATTTTGATTACAATGAAAATTCTCAATTAAAAAATTCAAAATGAAAATGTAACATTTTGAATTTTTAATCTTATTCCACTTCATTAAAAAGATGTTCCTCTAACAGAGGTTGCACTTGGCGAAACTCCTCTGGAGAGAGTAATTCAGGTTCACCTGTTTTTGCTATCCGTGCAAAAAATAACAGGGGATCGAGGGGTGTATAAATTGCATACTCCTGATCTTCATCATAGAAGCTAGCGAGTAGCTGTAATTGCTCTGGCTCTAAATCTGCCTCTTCGTCTTCGATTTCTAAGGTGAAGAGTTCTGATTCTTCAACTGGAGGTAAATCACCTGCAACTGTCAAAGCGTATGCTGTGTTCTTCAGTATCAGGTTCTGCTCAGATAGTACAGCTTGGGCATTAGCAAAAATTTGATCAATGGTGGTGTCATCTTCTACCAGAACCGCTTCTTCTTCCTCACCGTCACCTTCCCAAGAAAAAATTTCTACAGGTGAGTCTACAGGAAGAAGCAAAACGTATTCTTGTCCATCTACCTCCAGGGAATGCTCTATGTAACATTCGAGCGATCGCCCTTTGTCATCGGTTAAAGTGATGGAACCCGCATGAGCGTTATCATTTTCTTCAGAGAATGGAGAGGAAAACATAGCCGAAATGTAGAAATTTAATAAATACCAGCAAGTTTGGAAATCGCTGAACTGCTTAATGACATATATGTCAATCAAATAGCTTTATACGTAGATACAACTGCTGGCTAATCGTTTTCAGAATATCATGTTAAAAGGTATCAATACTCAATAGCCGCCACTGAACTGCGGGATTTAGCACGCTTAACATCTAGCCATTGTTGTAAAATCAAAGCGGCTGCCTTGCGGTCAATCAAACCTTTATGGCGTGACGGGGAGCGGTTCTCAGCTATCAGCAGTTGCTCTGCTTGAAATGAAGTTAATCGCTCATCCACATATTCCACAGGCAGTTTCAGTGCTCTAGCAAGTCTTATAGTAAATTTCTGAACTTGACGTGCCTGAAATCCTATTGAGCCATCCATTGAATAAGGTAAGCCCATAACTAGGATTTGCACCTCACGTTCATTAACTATTTGCCGGATTTGCTCGACATCCTGCTCAAAAGATGTCCGATCAATTGTGGTAATCCCCGTGGCAATTAAACCCGTGCGATCGCACCCTGCTACTCCAATCCGCTTGCGACCGAAATCCAGTCCCAACGCTGAAATAAACGGTTTTGGTTGCTCTTGGGATATCACACTAATTCTCCTGCTGTGCATCTGCTGATTCAGGAATCGGCGATGCTTCCATGCTAGGGTTTTTTACCGAAAAGTTAATCGTTTCTAACTTGCTTGGCAGTGGTTTCTCTGCCGATGGCAGTTTTCCTGGTTGTATCCATGACATCCCGCCTGGTATCGGTTTACGGGCCGGTTGTAAACCTTGAAGCATATCAGTCCACTGAATTCCTTCTAAGGAGACAAATTTAGACTCCCGTAGCTTGTGCCACACAGAGCGAGACATAACTAATGTGTGTTCTATGCGTTTTGCTCCAATTCGTTCCAAATACTCTTCTCTCTCTGCCTGATAGTCTGAGGAAGCTAGTTGTAACCCTTGCTGGGGAAAATCTTGAGCAATCCGAGCCAGTTGAGATAGTAACTCTGGATACAGCCAGGTGTAAGCAGGATGAACCGTCAGCGTTGCCACGTGGGGAACTTCGCCCTTACGGTCAAGTTGCACCTGAAAATAGCCGATCGCAGCCTTGCGTTGGGGTTCAAATACGTAACCACTGACTACTTCTGTTTTGGTCAGCCATTGCTTGACTGCATCAGTTAAAGCGCCAAACAAACTGGTTTTAAAATCGCGGGTATTGCGGTCAAAAACTTGACGTACCAGAGGTGGCATAGATGCCGTATCAAGTTGATACAGCAACTGGGCATCAGCATTACTCACTGGCAAGAGATTGGGCAAATCTGGTTCTGCTTGTGTCAATTCAACCAGTAATTCTGGCCCAATTTCCCAGTACGTCATTTCTGCCAGACGCTGGAATCCATTTTGTCGATATAGTGCCAGCGCCTCAATATCGTTGATGTTAACTTCCAGTAGCCAAGTCCGAGCTTCCAAAATCGATTCAAAGCAATGACGCAAAAGTTGCGAGCCAATTCCTTGTTTATCGACACCACGCTCTAACAATACTTGATCAATGCGCCAAGTGCTGTGTGTCCGGTTAAACGGTGACACTTGAATCATCCCTACAAGCATCCGCCCTTGCTCTGCTACATAGGCACAGAGGCGATACTGTAGCGGGTTAGGAAACCAACTCAAAAATTTGAGTAATCCATACCAGCGACGCAGCCTTTGCATCTGGCTTATAGCAAAACCTCCTCCTTGGGGAGTATGGGCTGCGAATGACTCTTGAGTTATGCGCTCAATCCCGTCCAGATCCCGGTATTGGACTGGTCGGATAACAACGCTGAGGTTTCGGGGAAGTAATGAAGTCATTTTAATTCGAGCCGCCATTCAGCCTTAACTAACTGCTCTTCAAAGGAACTGCTGCAATAATATTAACTAGTTTCTGCCCCTTACTATTGCGCCAAAAGGGTGATTTTAGTAACTCAATACTTAAAAAAAGCAGAAAAAGCAGACCTTGTGAGAACACCATTGGCATTGACCCAACAACATCTGCCTTTATTTTATTTGAATTTTGATTAAAATTTGTATATATTTACAGCCCTTGTCGAGAAACTAGCTTTTCAAAGTGGGCTTGGGTTTGATGGAGTAATTGCTGGCGACTATCTACCAGTGTTTGCTTCAGGGTTGGAACAAGATTGCGAGCTTGCAGAGTCATATGAAGTTGCAGGTTGGCGACATATTCACTGAAATCTTGATTCACTTCATCTGCGCCCGCATTTGTTAATAAATTTGATTCCATTGCCACTGTGTTCTCCTGTGTTAATCCTGTGCTGTCTCTCTTCAATAACCAAAAACTATCACGTTGTTTGGACTAACTTATGAATTTGCAATGAAGTTTAACGCTTTTTAGGGATAGCGATCGCTGTAGGGTTTTCATCTGCCCATTAAAATCTCAAACCAACACCACCTTGTACGGCGATCGCTGTACCACCGCTGTCACGATAGGCATCAAAAGCAATGATGGCGTTGCCAAAAAGCACAGTATTGCTATTTGGGATCATATAATCAATGCCCGGTTGTAAAGCAAAGCTAATTTTGTCGCCCACAGGAGAAGAACCACCACCACCAGCCAACACTAACCCAGCACCCAGGTAGGCATCAGCTTGCCAGTTAAGGGGGAAATCGTAAGAAACCGTTGGTACAACTGCCGTATTATTACCAATTAACACTTGGGCACGGAGTGAAATTGGCGCTTCCAAAAGCTTGTAGCGTCCCGCGATAACCCCCCCGAATTGGATACCATCAGTAAAACCAATACTGGGGCCTATACCGATATAGCTACCATAGGCTACCTGAGCTTGTGCTGGTTTAGGACTCGCCAGACTCAAGACCAAGCCAGCCCCCAAAACTGAAACCAAATATGGAATATACTTCATAACCGAACTCCTCACACCATTTTGTTATTAGGCATTGGGCACTTGTACTGAGCATCTCGACTTCGCTTGATGGAGCCGACGTCGTTGGCGCAGGCTCTCCAAGAGTTGTATTGGGCATTGGGGATTGGGTAAAACTCATCGCTCCCCTAGCTCCTCCTGCTCCCCCTGCCCCTCTGCTCCCCTGCCCCCTCCATTCTACGGGCAACGGGGATGAATGCCTCCTTGAGTACAAATGTACGCTAATTGCTTGGCATCTAAATTTTTGGCTTGAGAAAAATCAACGCCTTGGACTACGGCAGATACTGAGCCTAAATCTGGGGTTTGGACAAATTGATCTGCTGGATCTTGTTTGCTAGGGGCGAGAATTGCCCCCTTAAAATCTGCTCCTGCTACATTTGCCCCTCGTAAATCTGCAAGACTCAAGTCGGCATTTTGCAAGTTGACGTTTTCCATCTGGGCAGAGCGCAAAACAGCACCAGCCAGACGTGTGGCGCTCAGGTTAGCATTGCTGAGATTAGCACGATCCAAATAGGCTCCTGATAAATCTGCCCCTTGCCAATCAGTGTTAGTTAAGTTGGCAAAGGATAATTGTGTTCCGATAGCAGTGACGCGACCTAAACGCGCAGCGTACAGATTGGCTTCGTTCAATTTAGCGTCGCCTAAATCTGCTCCAGTCAAGCTGGCTTTTTCCAAAACTGCGTTTCGCAGATCGGCTCCTACTAGTTGGGTGCTGTTGAGTTTAGCGTCAAATAGACGCGCGTTGGATAAGTTGGCTCTGTTGAGAGTGGCGCGGCTCAAATCGATCCGGTTCATCAAGACACGACTGAGGTTAGCATCAGTAAGATTGGCTTGCTGCAACTGAGCTTGGCTTAAATCAGCTATCACATCGTCGTAAGTATCCCAGCGTCCATCCTCACCCGCACTCCGGAAGCGGCTACCCTTCAAACTGGCTTGGTTAAGATTTGCAGATTTTAACTTAACTCCTGATAAATCAACGTTGTCTAGTACCAAGTTGAAGAAGGAACTTCCCGGAGTACCGCTTTGACCTAATTGGGTGCTACTAAGGTCAACGCCCTCGATTTTACCGCTGTAAACAGAGAGAATCTTATTGATTGTCCGCTGGTTTCTTTGTAGCCGCCCTTGCCGCAATTCCCGCTCTTGGGTTGCAGTACTACCCACAGACTCTAGTTTACCCACCAAAAACAGATTCTTATTTTTTAGTTCCGGGATGGCTTTGGGCCCGACAGTTGTCAAAGCTTGTTGAATCGTATCCACGAGGCTGGGGTTGGTTTCGCTAACTAAGAGATCCGCCAGAAATTTAATGGATTGTGGGTCATTAAGACCACCCATAGCCAGAATTGCACTTTGGCGTTGCTCGTTAGTCGCCCCAGAGTTGGGACTCAATTGTTTAACGAGTTCGAGGAACTGTTGGCTGTTGATTTGCTTAGTTGCTCGCTGGGATTGTTGAATTTGGATATAGACTTGAGTACCGATTAAAGTTGCCAACACAGCAGTCATGCTTGTAAGCCCTACCCCAAACAAAGTCAGATTAGGATTTTGCTGGATCTGCCGCCACAGATTAGGTGACTGGTTGGTTTGGTCTGCTGCTAATTCTTCATTTCCCTCTTGCCATTCTTCTGCTTGATCATTGCCGCCAGCAGACTGAGCTTGTCTGTTGTTAGCTAAGAGTGAGGATGGCAAGGGGCGAGCCGCATCTATTGTATAAGTGCCTGCAAGTTGATCATGTAGTGCGCGACGCCCCCGACGCGATGGTAAGCCTATCCCTTCACCCACAATCATTAACAAAGACAAAAATATGAATAATCCTAAATTAGGAAAAGCAAAGCTGTAGCGCCACAGCAGATAGGCGATGGAAATGGGTACAGTCCAACGCCCAACTCCTTCTCTAATTACAACTGCCCCCAATCCGGGTGGCTTGCCTTGCTCGTTGACAACCCGCACTTTTAACCAACGTTTAGGAATTGTGCTACCAGTCTTAGCCAGTAAATACAATTGCCACCACGAGAGAGTTACAGGCGCTAACAGGGCGATTGTCCACAAAATATTAGTCGGCCATGCTACGTTACGGATGCCATAGCTCACAGGCAGAGCCAGGGGTCTAGCGATCGCTCTTTCGGTGACTACCAGTATGGGGTTAAGCGGCACTCGATTAAAATCGCTTCTAGAATTGGCATAGACACCAATGCCGAAGGGAATCAACCCACTGGTAACTACTAGTGTGATTTCAGCCGCCCAAGCAGCAAAACGCCTACTTGATAGCAACAGCGAATTGGCTCTTTCCGGTTTTTTTGACTGACCAGATTGATTACTTCTGTTGACAATTGGTGTCGTCATCGCATAATTCCCTTTGACATTATTTCTACGCCGCGATCGGCACAAGTAAAATAGACTAAGCTAATCAGCAAAAAGAAAAGCATATTGAAATAGAATTTAGGAGTCATAAGTCAGAAGCGTTTTGTATTCTGGCTCCTGACTCTCATAACTCCAGGCAGAGTGCAAAGTAAATGCATATCAACATCAATTATTGCTTACCTTGAAAGCTACTAGACGCAAAAAATTTGTATCCAACATACACTAACACTGCCAAAAATGCCAGACTAATTACAGATGCAACTAGTTTAAACACTGCTTGCAGCATCGCCAAGCCTACTAGCACCGTCACACCCGAAACTACCAGCTTTTTCGCCCCAGATAAGCTGTTGAACCAAATCTGAAATCGCTCCAGTTGCAAGTTCAAGTTGGCAAAAACAGACTGACGTATCTGTTTTTGTTCTTGTGGTTGGGGAACCACTTTAGGCGAAGAATTAATCTCTGCCTCTAGCTTATCGAGGCGACGCTGCAAGTCTTCTTCTCTTTGAGGATTCATCAATTTTTTCTACCTCAGCTAGGTCACTTAATTCGACAGCAAACCAATCAAATTCTATTTTTGGTGCTTGTCTTAGTGATTTTAGCTAATGTCTGTGTGTGCAATGCCTTTGTGACGGTTAAAAATTATGATGATTTATGGAAGATTAACGTGTTACGGATTGAAGTGCGAAATGTCCGGTGAAATCTTTTGGTGCAAAAGCGCCACGGAACATAGATAATTTGCACGATTGATGGTCTCTACACCCATCAATCTTCACAAACAATCCTTAAGTGAATGGTATTGCTTTATACGACAGTTTTTGGAACCTAGACGGATTGCTGTCGTCTATTAAATCAGACTATATAACATTGCTCTAGAAAAAATCTGGAGCATTAATTAAAATGAAAACGCTTAGGCTACTTACAATTATTCCCACAGCTTTGGCGATCAGTTTGGTTTTCACTGAGGCTAATTTGGCACAGACACCAACAATCCAAATTAATCGGAATCTCCAATCAGATCCACTGATTTTGAACGGAAAGTCTGGGGGAACAGTCAAAAGTAATTGTGGCAATATTACCACTGAACCTAATGAAGTGATCCAGGTTACAGAGTCACTACCTTATTTGCGATTAACAGTAGAGAGTCAAGGCAAGCCAACGCTGTTGCTCAACGGGCCTGGGGGGCGCTTTTGTGTAATGGCAGATAGCTACTCTGGAGGCAAGTCAGAAGTTTCTGGTTACTGGCAGGCAGGAAAATACTCGCTGTATGTGGGCGAATTATCCAAGCAACAGTATAGCTACACCCTCTCAATCTCGCAAAAAACAAAATAAATAGTCATTTGTCCTTTACTAATGACTCATCACTAGTGAGCAACAAGCTTTGACTAATCTTCCAGTGATTGGGCTGGAATTTCGACAGCAGTGACATCAATTGTGCCTTGTGGTGCAAAGCGCTGGAAATGACTGTTTTGTACTAACAGCGACTCTCCACAGTTAGGACATTGCAACTGACTGTTATTTAAACCTGTAAATTCATATTCACAGACGGGACATTGGTCAGCAACCAAGTTGCGTTGCAGCCACCAACGAAAGCCAAAAAAAGCCACAATGGGTGCCAACAACAGCAACCCGAAAATAATTAGTAACGAATTAACCAACCAACCCAAGCCCACTGATGCCAGCAACCAAATAACTGCCAGTAGGGTGAGCCAAGGGCGGAGATTTAAAAGATTCAATTGAAATGACTTAAAGCTCATTTTTTAAATGTCGTCCTGCTGCTATACAAAACTTGACCAAACTTTTTCAGAGCTAGTCATTCAACTAAAGTAAACTTTAGAGGGTCTGCTTCTTGTTTCAACCAAGGGAGTCAGCTCCTTCTTGTCCACAAGCGTAAATTCGGGTGTAGCCCACCCTACCTTTATCTTATTTTAACGAGTATTTTCTTGAAGCTTTTAGCCATTGTTCATCCATTATTTTCAGCACATTTAACAAACTGTGGACAACAGGTTTGACCTTTTTACAGGCTTGCCAGTTTTGAATCGACCGTGGTTTACAAACCAGAAAATAAAAACCCTTGGTTTTCGGGATTAATTTGAGTATACAGGTACAAAAAGCGAAATAACTGAAATTGAAGCAAGTTTGATAAAATTTTTGGCTATTTAGTTTTATTTTCCCCCCTCTAGGATAGCGATTTTAGTCATAAGTCATTTGGACTTAAATGGATCTATTACTGAGTATAAAAGCATTTTTTGCAAGTGCTGTTGGAAGGCATCTATACCAAACAGAGCGATCGCTTGTTCTCGCAGCCACTCTCGATCACAGCGCTGGTCATCCCCTTGAAGCATTTCTATACAAGCCGCTGCTACAGCATCAGGACTGCGGTGTGGTACTCGCCATCCCAGTTTACCATCTTGTAAGGGGTCAGCGGAGCCATCGTCGTCACCGGATAATACAGGTACTCCACAAGCCATTGCCTCCAGATAAACAATGCCAAAGCCTTCTTGCGAAGGCATAATGTAGGCATCAGCAAGGCAGTAATGTTCCATTAATTCTTCTGTAGCAACGAAACCAGCAAACACGACGCGATCACTCACACCTAAATTTTTTGCAAGTTTAGCTAATCGCGGTTGGTCATCACCGCGACCAATTACCAAATATTTCACTTCTGGGAAAACCTGAGCGATTTCTGGTAATGCCCGAATCGTTACATCTACACCCTTGTAAATATCCCCTGACCATAACCGCGCGACTGTCATTAATACCTTAGCACCAGTTAAGCTATACTTCTGGACTAGTTCTGGCTGCTTGCAACCAGGAGTAAATTTATCCCCATCAATTGCACAAGGCATCATCTCTACCATTTTGGGGTTTAGAGCATTAGCAAGACAAGCGCGATCGCGGCTGTAGCGACTAATTGTCCAAATTCTATTTGCTGATGTCAGGGCGTGACGTTCTTGATTTTTCAGTGGTTCCCAGACTTCTTTGCCGTAAGTTAGTACGGTGTAAGGAATCCCCAAGGGCTGGCAAAGAGTTTGTACTAATACTGCTAAGTTAATATGACCGCAGAAAACTTGCTGCGGTCGGCTTTGCAACAGACACTTAAGTAAAGCTGCTGCCATTTGCAGTTTCCCCAAATAAGGAGACTGATTTTTAAAGTAATGAAATTTTAAGTTCTCGTCTTCAAACGGATTTAAGCTATCAGGACTATCTCGCAGCAAAAAGACTTCCGCCTTGTAAACTTGGCTAAATCTCAGATAGGCGCGAAAAATATCTTTTATATATGATTGAATACCACCTTCGTGGGCAAAAATTTCTAAAAACACGAAGACATGGTTAGTCTTTTTGTTAACTTTATCACCTAACTTTAGGTTTTCTGTCACTGGAGTGATCTGCATGTTAGATTATTTACACTCGCGGTAAAGGCGCGATCGCACCGCTTTGTAACCGCTCTAAATCTGTTTTTACCATTTTTTCTAAAAGTTCTTCAAAGCTCACTTGGGGTTCCCAGCCGAGGTTTATTTTAGCTTTACTGCGGTTAGCTACTAAGTTAAAATGCTCGTCTTTTCGCAATAAGCTGGTATTTTGGACTACATGATGCGTCCAATCCAATCCGACAGACTCAAAGGCTGTGGCAACTAAATCTCTAACACTGTGCAGTTTACCAGTGCCAATCACATATTCTTCTGGCTGATCAACTTGCAACATTAACCACATTGCTTTTACGTAATCTCCGGCAAATCCCCAATCGCGTTTGGCATCTAGATTACCCATTTCTAAAGTGTCAGTTAAACCCATTTTAATCGATGCAGCTGCCAAAGAAACTTTACGCGTGACAAACTGAGGTGGCCGTAGAGGGGACTCATGGTTATATAAAATTCCACTACAGGCAAATAGTCCATAGCGCTGTCTGTGATGCACCATCGTCCAGTGGGCGTGCATCTTGGCCGCAGCATAAGGATTTTTGGGACGAAAAGGAGTTTCCTCATCTTGAGGCGAAATAAATACATCGCCAAACATTTCCGAACTGCTGGCTTGATAAAACCTGGTAGACAAACCAACCTGTCGTACTGCTTCCAAAAGCCTGGTAGCCGTACCAGTTATCAGATCCAGGGTTGCCAACGGGTCCTTCCAAGAGTCGGGTACAAAACTGGGAGCCGCCAAATTGTAAATTTCTTGGGGACGCAGCTGTTCAACTGCGGTCAACAGCGCCGCATTATCTCTCAAGTCAACCGTAAAAATTTCTACCTGATTTGCCAGTATTCCCAGTTTTGTCAAATTAGGTTGTCGATGCGGGGGTACTAATCCTACAACTCGGTAACCTCGGTTGAGAAGCAAATGGCTGAGATAGTAGCCATCTTGACCAGTTATTCCTGTAATTAGGGCTGTCTTTGTCATATGTCCCCTATCTCCTCTATCTCTATGAAGCACTAAATTGCACTTGTTAGAGAACAAAAATTAAGACTCTCAACACTGCTGACAAATCTTAACAAGGGAGCTAGTGTAACTCGAATGCTATCTTTACTGTATTCATTAATTCTTTTTATACAACAATATTCTTTGAGGCTTTACAAAAAAATCATAATTACTAAGCAATTTCACGTAAAAAACATATTACCCCAATTCACATCACATATTCTTGAAAAAGAAGTACACTTTTATCAATCAAATAACTACATATTTGAGCAGAGAGTCCTTCTGCTGATGCTTCTGTTTTGAAGTGAGTGGCTCAACTTTGGGCAAAATCTCCGTACCCCTACGTAGATATTTCTCCGCACAACAGTGACCAGAGCAGAAGTTCTGTTTGTCTTACTCCTAAATATAATCAAGCTACGCGCAGCATTTCCAAGAGTTGACTAGTACTGGTCGGTGTCAGTTTGCCTACCTTGAACAAGGGAATTTTGCCCCAAGTATTGTCAATTGAGATGGTAGGTGAATTAACGCGCCCGATGCTGGTACTCCTTCCCCAAAACCAAAAATTGGCATCGGAAGTATTCTACCTTCCTTTAGCCTTGACTGCTTCACTTTTACTTTTGTGCTTCTACAGAGTATTTGACGATCAGGAGGCAATTTCTACCATCTGCACCACGTTCGTATACAACACGGTCAGCCAACCGCCGCAGGAGAAACCATCCATACCCGCCTACTTGCAGAGTCCCTGGGGCTGGTTCTGCGATCGCATCAGGATTGAAAGGTTTTCCATAATCCCAAATTCTAATCTCTAGTCGGTCAATCCACAGATAAACCTTAATCTCAATCGTTGTTTCCGGGGGTAAAGCATGATGAGCGTGACGAACAGCGTTGGTAAAGCCTTCTGCTAATGCTAAATTGAGGCGATCAAGTTGGGTTTTTGACCAGCCAAGTTGAGACAAATGTTGCAGACAAAATTGCTCGAACCATTCTTGCACCTGGTTTAGGAGACTGAGTTCGCTCTTAACCGTCAGATGGTCTTGCTGCACTATACTAAGCATTAACTGTGACTTAAGTACAAGTAAACCCAAGTTGCTAGTTATCAAATTTTGCCAATAGCGCAAAATTTCTCTGATATAGAAAAATCTCAATTGAGATATAGATATTTTGTGTACCAAAATACAAAACATCAACTATTTTGGCACTTCCAGGATTATAACTAGCAACTTACGTTAAGTAAGTGAAAAATGTTTGTATTTGGTGACTTTTGGTGATTTTAGATTTTGGAATAGCTTTTCAATCCAAAACTGAAAATCCCAAATGCAAGCTGGACTTTTAAAAAAGAATCCAGAACTCAGGAATCTTTTCGTGAAGAATTTAGAACCGCCACTAAATTCTCTTACACCAAATTTTCAATTTGGCGTCGTGTTTCACCGTTTATTCAGGAGTCCTTCAATCCCCGTAGGGCTACGGTTGACGCTGAAAGACTCGAAAAGGATGCGCTATCCCCCAGACTACTTGCTACAACTTTAGTAATATGAGCAAAGCAGTCGTTCCCCTTGGGTGATGACACGTTGGCGCAGCCTCCAAGAGTTGAGGTTGGGCTAATGAATTGTTTATTGTTAAAATTAACGCCTGTAAATTTATTTCAAAAGCACATCTGCATATGCTCTTGAAACTCACAGGCGTCAAAGCACTTTGTGGTGACTAATTTAGAATAGTCCCAAGGTCAAAGATTTATCCAATGGCAAGGCAGCACCAATACCCAGCCACAGGGTGACAAGGGTACCAAAGAGGAATACTGTGGTTGCAACTGGACGGCGGAAAGGGTTTTGGAACTTATTGACGTTCTCAATAAAGGGAACGAGGATTAGCCCCACTGGTACCGAACCCATTGCTAACACTCCTAAAAGTTTGTTAGGAAGCGATCGCAAAATTTGGAAGACTGGGTACAAGTACCACTCTGGCAAAATTTCCAATGGTGTGGCGAAAGGATTTGCTGGTTCACCGGTCATAGCGGGATCTAGCACAGCTAGAGCCACAATTGCAGCGAACGAACCCATGATCACGATTGGAAATACGTAAAGTAGGTCATTAGGCCAAGCGGGTTCACCATAGTAGTTGTGACCCATGCCTCTAGCGAGTTTGGCTCTTAACTGAGGATCGCTCAGGTCAGGTTTTTTTTGTGTTGACATTTTGAAATGTGCTCTCCTGCTTAAGTTAAATTAAAGCATTTGTGAAAGCTATCAGCTACTAGGCAACCCTAACAGGCGGTAAACAGCGTTTCGTTTGTCTATCTTCGGTCAGCCGCCTGGAGGGTTTCTACAGCTTTAGGCTTCAGATACAAGTGTTTGTTTTTGGAACTTATGTGCAATTAATTTCTTGTGTTTCATAAGTTTAGAACAAACAACTTGATCTGAAAACTGATAAATGTTGCCTTTCGCTAATAGCTGAGATTACAAAGGACCGGAAATGCCTTGCTTGCGGATCATCAAGAAGTGAAACAGCATGAAGACTGCAATCAACCAAGGCAGCACAAAGGTGTGGGCGCTGTAGTAACGAGTTAGTGTTGCTTGACCAACACTCGAACCGCCGCGCAGCAGGTCGGAGATCAAAACGCCAACCACAGGAATTGCTTCTGGTACGCCGCTAACGATTTTCACAGCCCAGTAGCCAACTTGGTCCCAAGGTAAGGAATAGCCTGTTACTCCAAAGGAAACTGTAATCACAGCCAGGATGACGCCACTTATCCAGGTCAGTTCGCGGGGCTTTTTGAAACCACCAGTCAGGTAAACCCGGAAGGTGTGCAAAATCATCATCAATACCATCATGCTGGCAGACCAGCGATGGATGGAGCGAATGAGCCAACCGAAGTTCACTTCATTCATGATGTACTCTACTGAAGAAAAAGCTTCAGCAACTGTTGGCCTGTAGTAGAACGTCATGGCAAATCCAGTGGCAAACTGGATGAGAAAGCAAACCAAGGTAATTCCACCCAGGCAGTAAAAGATATTGACGTGGGGAGGGACGTACTTGCTAGTGACGTCTTCGGCGAGTGCCTGAATTTCCAGGCGTTCCTCAAACCAGTCGTAAACATTGGCCATACAATCTCAAGTCCCTAAGAATCGGTTGCGGTTGATAAATCCCGAAGTTCTAAATCGGCGACCAAAGTTCCGATAGACCCAAGCCTCGGCATCCTGCGGATTCGCCTTTAGGCTTTCCTGTTCCCCATTGGCGATAGCGTCTTTGCTGGAGTTGTCGTTACCGAGGAGTAGGGTAGCAGCAAAATTGTCGTCTACGGACTTCTCAGAAGCCGCCGCTCAGACTTCTCTCCCAATTAGCAATTTTGGGATTTTAGTAAAGGAGAGTTTTTTTGTTTGCTTGTCAGCTTTCAGCGTGCTAAGAGTCTTCAGAAACTTTACACTCTGTAAAGAAGGAATATATTGCGATCTCTTTACGCCCCTGCACAGAAAAAGGTGGACACAAAGTAGATTTTATCCTTTGGTGAGTGAATACAACGCATCAGTTGAATGAACAACTTGATGAGAGAAATGCACCACTTCTATAAAAAAAGTAACATAATCGAGAGATAGATTTCATCAACAACAGGGCAAGTGAGCATTTCTAGGCAATTTGGGTTGAGGTGGAATTGATAATGGGGTTCATGAACAAACAAGTCTTTCGGGTTGGATTTTCATTGTTAATGGCGTTTTGGCTGGCGTTTGGTACGCTCACCCAGCCAGTGATGGCTTTGACGACGGAACAAAAGCTGGTTTCCGAAGTTTGGCGAATTGTTAATCGCACTTATCTAGATGAGACGTTTAATCATCAAAACTGGGCGGCAGTCCGGCAAAAGGCTCTAGAGAAGCCGCTGTCGGACTCAAATGCCAGTTATGCGGCAATTGGGAGGATGCTCCAGAGCCTCGACGATCCTTTTACTCGCTTTTTAGATCCGGAACAGTACCGCAGCTTACAGGTCAATACTTCTGGGGAACTGACTGGGGTAGGATTGCAAATTGCCCTAAATGTTAAGACTGGGAAGTTAGAAGTAGTGGCTCCTATAGCAGGTTCACCAGCAGATAAAGCGGGGATTAGACCACGCGATCGCATTCTCAAAATTGAAGGCGTCTCCACAGAAAATCTCACCCTTGATGAAGCAGCGACCAGAATGCGTGGACCGAGTGGCAGCCTTGTCACTCTCCTGATCGAACGGGACAAAGAGCCAGAAACAGAAATTAGACTTATACGCGATCGCATTGCTCTTAACCCTGTGGTTTCCGAATTGCGTGTTTCCACTGAGGGTACACCCATTGGCTACCTTCGCCTCACTCAATTCAATGCCAACGCCTCAACGGAATTGGCACACGCTATTTCTAGTCTAGAAAAAAAAGGCGCTGCTGCCTACATTCTCGATTTGCGAAATAATCCTGGGGGACTATTGCAATCAGGAATTGAAATCGCCCGTCTGTGGTTAGACTCTGGCACTATTGTCTACACTGTTAACCGACAAGGAATTCAAGGTAGTTTTGAAGCGTCTGGATCAGCCCTGACAAACGCTCCTCTGGTTATTTTGGTAAATCAAGGAAGTGCCAGTGCTAGTGAGATTCTCGCCGGCGCACTGCAAGATAACCGTCGTGCTCAGTTGGTAGGTGAAACCACCTTTGGCAAGGGACTAATTCAATCCTTATTTGAATTGTCAGATGGCTCGGGCTTGGCAGTCACAATTGCTAAGTACGAAACTCCTCAACACCGGGATATTAATAAACTAGGTATTAAGCCAGATAAAGTGATTTCCCAAGACCCAATTAACCGCGAACAGATTGGCACCCCAGAGGATCTGCAATATCAAGCAGCGGTGGAACTTTTGGTTGAAAACTCGGTTGTGGCGGGAAAGGCGTAAAAAGTTAGAAGTTAGGAGTTAGGAGTTACTTAGGAGGTTGCCTTATTCCTAGTCTCTAACTGGGAAGCGTAAAGAGTTAGGAATTAGGAGTTACTTAGGAGGGTACCTTGAAAATCTTTTATTTTTGCGATCGCTCCGCTCCTCCCATCAATAATTTCACCCTTAACTTGTTAACTTCTCCTCTACCCATTCTGAAAATCACCCTCAAAACCAGAGTCTTCCCAGCACATGCAACAGCTTTTTGTGCTGAACTTGCTTTTTCTCAGTAACTATGAGATATTTTGTCTGAGATTGAAAATCCTGTATTACTATCGGATTACTGTAAATTACTGTTAGGTAGCAGGGTGTACAACTTTTTGACATGAATTTAAGTTTTTTCAGAAAGTATCGACTATTGTTTTTTATCATAATTTTCTTTGAGCTTTTTTTCAGTAGTACAGTAATTGCTGCCAACTTAAAATTATATTTTGCTGCTCAAAACTCTGGGTCAGTACAATTAGCAAATCCTCAAGCTATTACGATCGCAGATCAACAAGTATCTGTAGATAAATTACTAAAATTGATCCAGCAGCGATTGCTAATTGCACATGATGTAGCCCGGTGGAAATGGAATCACAAACGTCCTATTGAGGATCTAAAGCGCGAACAAGAGTTACTATTAAAGGTTAGGCAACAAGCAACAACCCATAATTTAGAACCCGATACAGTTGCAGCATTTTTTCAAGCACAAATAGAAGCAGGAAAACTCATCCAAAGAGTTGATTTTCAAAACTGGCAAAAGCAAGGCATTAAATCTTTTCCTAACGTGCCAGACTTAAACCAGAAATTGCGACCATCGTTAGATAAATTAAACACAGAATTTGTCTTTGCCTTAACAGAACTGACTCCTGTTCTACGTTGTCCGCAGATACGGGAATTAATTCTGTCACGTTCCCAGGTGATTATTCAGGGAGATGGTATTGATCAGCGAGTGCAGAGCCTAGCAATTTCACCCCTACTGCAATTTCAAAATGCTTCTTGCAAAATTGGTAACTTCCGTTGAGCGCGCTAGAGACATACCTAATGCCAATTATGTATGAAGATGCGCCAAATTATGGGTTTCTGCTGTCAGGTCGTCCGTTTTTTAAGGTCATCAAGGTACTATCCAGCCTTTCTTTTCAGCCTTTGAAATTATCCATCCGATTAAACTCTCTGGGCTAACTGCTGCACAAAGGCTTGATGTTCAACAGAATTCACCCCTGCTTGCAATACGCTTAACACCTGTTGCATATCACCCGCCAGCAAGGCAGATTGATCTAACCAAAATCCTGGAAAAAGTTGACTTTGAATCACACCTGCCTGATTGGGGTGCAGATTTATATACACTTTATAATCTTTGTCGGCACGGGAGAAAGTTCGTAGCTGCTGATATTTTTCAGGCGATCGCACGCCATATTTATGGAATCAAAATGACTGGGATTTTTCCTGTTCTTGGGCATCCAGTCAGGTGTTTTCTAAAGAAATTGCAACTTGAGCGCAAAGTAAGTTGAGCAGTTCGACGCGATCGCTGGTAAATGCTCCAGTTGCTAAATTGTTTTCTAAGTACAACACGCCCAGCAACTTACCTTGATGCAAAATCGGGCTACACAAGACACTCTTGGGCTGCTGTTGCTGAATGTAAGGGTCATTGATTAATTGTGGATGCACCGTGGCATCAATAATCACTGCTGGTTGTAAGCTGCGTTTGACGGTATTAATTAAGCTAACTGGCACATCAACAGAGTCTTCAACAGGCTCTGGATTGAGCAACATTGGGTAAAAATTGATGTGGGTAATTCCCTTGTTCTGTAGAAAGGAAAGCTGTGCTGACGCCTGAATCAGTAAACGACCTGACTCCAAAAGCATGAACACACACTTATCAGCTCCCGCATTTTCAATGACAATATGCAGCAATACTGAGAGCAGTTTTTCCAGTTCGATTTTGCCAGAAAGGGTTTGGGAAACTTTGAGAATGGTAGCTAAATCCAAAGCAACAGAGACGTTGCTACTACTAGAAGTTGCAGAACTGGTAGGGGTGACACTTTCCAATGTAAAGATAGTTTCGTTGGTTGAGAGGGGAGAACGGGTTTGCTGGAGGATGGGGGCGAGTAATTGGGGATAGCGTTTTTCCAGGTCGGCGACTTTGGCTTTAGCACCCCAGTGAGCATAGCCATAGTAGGCTTGGGTCATATAGTCTTGAGCAATCCGTTCTTTGCCCCAGTTGAAGTAAAATTTGGCGGCTAGTTCATTGGCAAGTGCTTCTTCTTGGATGTAGCCTTGTTCTTTAGCTCCTTTGATGGCGCGATCGTAATAGTCTATTGCTTCTGCCCGATTGCCTAAGACCCGATACCGCTCGGCTTCCACCAAATCAAATTTGTGTTGAAAATTCATTGGTGCATGGGCTGCCCAGTAGTTGAGTTTTTCTTGGTTGGCAGCGATGCATTCCTTTATCTGCTGCTGTTCTGGGGCTGAGAGTTGCTCAAACCATGCTAGTTGGGCTAAAGACTCATAGAAATGAAAAATGGGTACATATAAAAAAGCAAGGATAGCATCCAAATACTGTCTTGCCTGCCCAGCCTGTTCTACGGCTTGTTCAAACTCTGAAAACAGGTAGGACACAATCAGTTTGTTAATCCACAGCAATGCTAATCCGGTGCGATCGCCCGTTGCTTGATGTAATGGAAGTTGATGCTGTTCATTGTAGGCTGCACCGCTCAACACCACAACGTCATCCGCATCCCCGATTAAATTCAGCAGAATTTGTCGAATCAACTGGGAATAGGTCAGAGTTAGATTTTGCTTAAGATACTTGAGCGCTTCACAATATTCGGCAATTTCCGACTCTAGTTGCTTTAAATTCTGCCCTGTAAAATAGGAGTAAAAACCGTAGTTATACGCAGAGTAACCGGCGAAAGCCAGATCGCCCACGTCTAAACAACTACAATAGGCAATCTGTAAGGGGTGTAATGTCTCACGCAGGTGCATTTTGCAATGCCTTGTGTACATACAGACTAGTAATAAAGTTTTCCCCTTCAATTCTGAATTTTGATAACGTGATAGCAGATTCAGGGCTAACTGACCAAATTCATAACCTAGTTCAACCTTTCCCAACACACCACACATCAATATCCCATAAGAGGCATAGCTAAAGGTCGAGGTTGATTCATTGCCATACACGACGGACAGATAAACCTTTTTTAAAATCACCAGTAAATACAGCAGTGGCTCAAACAGATAAGCGCAGGGTGCTATCGATGTCAAAATTCGAGCCGCCGCCACGATGTTCGCATCCATTGCTTCGCTGAGGTTGAGTAACTCAGCAGGTAACCGCTCTCCAATCACATCTGAGACGTTACTAAAGGCATCCACCACGTCGTCCTGGGTAGGCGCTGCGGGTAGTTCTACTCCCAATTGCTTTAAGATGGCAAGGGCTGCGGCGATCGCTTGGGCAAACTGACCCTGAGCAGTTAATGCCTCAATCTTCACTTCATAAATACTGATTTGATCTAATGGAGTTTTGGCGTGGTTCAGGACAAGGCTGGCAAAGCCCGCCATCTGCTCTAAGTCACCGGCCAGATAGGCGGCTTCTGTGGCGACTTGATGGAGTGTTAGGGTCAACTCATACTGATGCTGCCAACTGTTTTGGGCGAGTAACCCAATGCCTACCTGGGCATATTTGTAGGCGGCAGTATAGGCGATCGCTGCTTTTGCCTTGCGGCTTGCCATCAGGTTGAACTGGGCGAGGGTTTGACGTTCTCCGGATTGGGCCAATTCAGCTGCAACGTTGAGTTGACTGACGATTTCAAAAATGCGTTCTTCCCGATTGTTTTCGGGGGTGTTACTAAGAAGTAACTGTCCAATCTTTAGGTGAACGGGTTGTTTTTCATCGGTGGGAATCAGGGAGTATGCTGCTTGCTGGACGCGATCGTGCAAGAATTTGTAAACACAGGTGTTAACCTTCTGTACTGATGTTTGGACTGGGGGAACTGATGGCTCGGTTTGATAAAACTTGTAAACCTGATTGGTTGGAATCACAAATCCTTCTTGCAATGCTCTCCACAAGTCCGAAGCGGTTTCTGTCTGCGACTTCTGATAAACGATCGCCAGCGTTGCTAAATCAAACTGATTGCCAATACAGGCTGCCAGTTTAAGTATCGCTTGCGTCTGGGTGGGCAACTTTTGCAGTTGAATTGCCATGAACTCTACGACATTATCCGTTAGGGCAAGCGATGTCTCTTGACTCGCCGCTGCGCCTCTGGGCACAAGTCCTAGATCAAACTGCCACAAACCTGTATGCCAATCAAAGGTAATTCCGCCGTCCTCATGTAATACCTTGAGAAACTGGGTTGTAAAAAAAGGATTCCCTTTGGCTTTTTGATAAACTAATCCAGTTAACGGCAGGGCAACTTCTGTTGAACAACTCAATGTATCGGCAATCAAACGATTCACATCTGTCTGACTCAAAGGAGCTAATGTAATGGTGCTGACCGTGGCTTTCTTCTCAATCTCTTCCAGGGTAAGCATCAACGGATGAGCCGCAAATACTTCGTTATCGCGGTATGCGCCAATAATTAACAGATAACCCCTCAAGGTTTCACCCATCAATAGCCTGATCAAATTCAGGGATGCTGAATCTGCCCACTGTAAATCGTCGAGGAACAACACCAACGGATGCTCTCTTGTGGTGAACACCTGAATAAACTTGACAAACAGCAAATTAAAGCGGTTCTGTGCAGCATTACCTGATAATTCTGGTGCAGGCGGTTGCTTGTGAATAATCTGTTCTAATTCTGGAATCACTTCGATCATCACCTGTCCACTCTCAGACATTGCAGACAGAATTTTGTTTCGCCAGTGCTCCAGTTGAGCATCGCTTTGACTGAGCAACTGTGCCATCAAGTCGCCAAAAGCTTGCACAAAAGCAGATAGGGGAATGTTGCGATTTAACTGGTCATACTTCCCTTTGATAAAGTACCCATTCCAGCGGACGATGGGCTTATGCACTTCATTTACCACAGCAGTTTTGCCAATGCCGGAGAAACCTGCCACCAGGATCAATTCTGATGCACCATTGGCAACCCGCCCAAATACCTCCAGCAAGGTTTTTACTTCCGGTTCCCGTCCGTAGAGTTTTTCTCTGATCACAAAGCGATCGCTATTATCGTGCTGTCCTAAATCAAACCAACTATGTTTGCCTGTTTGCCACCATTGTTCTAAGCAGGTCACTAAGTCATATTTTAGTCCCAGCGCACTCTGGTAGCGGTCTTCGGCGTTCTTCGCCATCAACTTGCAGATGATCTCTCCCAGCATCAAGGGCATTTCGGAGTTGAGATTACAGATAGAGTCAGGCTGTTTGGCGATATGGCAATGCACCAACTCCATCGGCTTATCGGACTCAAAGGGCAGTTGTCCACTCAGTAGTTCAAAGAAAGTCACACCTAATGAATAGAAGTCGCTGCGGTAGTCAATACCCCGGTTCATCCGTCCAGTTTGCTCTGGCGACAGATACGCCAGCGTTCCCTCCAGTCCGTTGGGACTTTGGATCTCTTGCGTTTCTCGTGGTAAAAGCGAGGCAATACTGAAGTCAATCAGCTTAATTTCTCTGGTGTCAGGATGAATCAGGATGTGGTCTGGCTTGATGTCTTTGTGAAGGATGTGCTGTTGATGTAACTCGTGTAAAGTGTCTATCAGTTGCAGAGCAATCGGGAGGAATCGCTTTAAAGTCAGTGATCGTCCTTGGCTAAATTCCCGCAGGGAAATGCCATTAAAGTCTTCCATGACTAGGGCGTAGCCGTTTTGATAGAGTTCCAAGCTGTAGGGTTTAATGATGCTGGGAATATCTAGGTTTTTGGCGATCGCATATTGGTTGCGAAACTGGACTAATTCGCTGAAACTGGGGTATTCTCGTTTTAAGAGCTTGATGATCACTGGTTGGCGATCGCATTTTCGTATTGCCCGATACACTTGAGTGCGAGAACTTGAATAAAGTCGCTCTCTGATTTGGTAGCCAGCGACCCTTACACTTCCATCAAGTTTTGCGCTCATAAATTTTTACGAGAATTCCTCTGTACTAAGGTTAGAATTCCCCAGAGAACATCTTTTTTAACTTATATTTTACACCAGTATCAACAACCCCCATACCAATTATCTATGAGGTTGCATAGAAAAGGAGATTTTGCCCCAAGTCTTACCAAGCCTGATTTTGTGCAGTTTCACAAACAATTGGTATAAGTCTTATAAGTTAACAAACGTTGGAAAATTTGCATTGAGGATTGGGAACTTAGGATAAGTCTTTGATACTTGTGAACAAGCGTTTGATACCAAGTCCGGGTAATTAGTTATAATTCTCACAGTCATTACACCCCATCCCTTAATCCCCTTCCCGCAAGCGGGGAGACGAAGCGTAGCTTTGGCGGGGTGTGGTTCTTCGGGTTTAATAAGTAATCAAGCGGACATGAGATGATACTCGTGAACGAGTCTTTGAACTCCATTAATGAGTCTTTGATACTCGTGAATGAGTCTTTGAACTCCGTGAACGAGTCTTTAAACTCCGTGAATGAGTCTTTGATACTCGTGAACGAGTCTTTAGGTGATTTCTGATGAAAAAAAATACCTATGTTAACGAGTTTCGACTTCGCTCAACTCTCGACCACTCAGTTGGTTGAGCGACTTGTGCCGAGTTTAGCCTGAGCGGCGTCGTTGGCGCAGCCTCTCGTAGAGAAGGGCGGAGCCGAGGTAAGTCGAAATCAATGGCTATGGTAAATTTATTACTAGAATTCACCTTAAGCTAGATAAATGTTAAATTAGGGGCTGTATCCGCAGCAAATCTGGTAAATCTAGAGAGGCGAGGTGTTGATAAGCTTGATTGATGACACGCTTGCCTCTGAGAAAGCCTGTATTAGCTCCGGGACAAATGTAGCTGAGAGTTTCTGGTGTAAAATCTTCTAATAATAACCGAAGACTGTTAATTTGTCGGGGCCAATGAAAGGTTTTTGCTGTCCGTAATGGTACTGCTTCACCCTTCTGATTAGGAACTAAATGACGCCCAGAAAACAATATACCTCCAAGCTCACTGTAGTATAGGCAAGATGAGCCGGGAGAATGACCTGGTGTCCAAATAACTTGGACTAGTGGATCAAGAGTAAATTCTTGCCTAAAGGTAGTTACGGTTAAGCCTGGTAATAAATAAGCTTCTTGTTCTTGAATCAGGACTTCGCAGCCAAAGGTTTGCTGAATTTCAGCGGTCTTGCCAATAGCGCCTCGATGGGTGAGAAATAACCAACGTACGCCTCCATGCGATCGCAAAAAATCTTGATTTGTTTGATCTAAAGCAGGGCAATCTATGAGGATATTGCCTTGATTTCTTACAATAAAATAAGACGTTCCCCCTAATGTGTCCCGATTGGGTGCAAAAGCAAAAATACTCTCCTGTGCGAAGTCCGATTGTAGAGAACTTCCGCTAGGAACTTTGTCAGGGAACACAGGCCGTGGTGGCTTAGTTGTATGACTTGGCACTTGAGGTAAAGGGCACATGATAAAAGAGGCGAAACTGAGGAGTTGTAGACAATCTGCTTACAGTGTGGAAGTTCTCAAGAATTGAAATTTAAGCGTTTAACTAGTACAGTACAACGTAAATTCAGCTACCATCTCAGATTAACTAGATTTGGGGCAAACCCTTGTTAAAGGTAGGCAAACTGACGCTACAGTGTACTAACACTGTTAACCGTTCGTAAATAAAATTTGGATTTGAGGTCTGCCTTGTAGTTAATGCTATGGTGCTGAAGCTACTGGTGGGGCGTTTTGTCAAAATTACTGAAGATAACATGGCATTTTGGTTTCTGTTTATCCTCTTACTGGGGCTAGCTACTTATCTAATGGTGCACCACAGTGTGGCTCACATCACCCGGACGCCAGTATGGTTGTTGTGGCTGATTTTAATGACACCAGCATTTCTATTGAGTGGATGGACGCTGGTGTACGGGGCGAAACAATCTCCGCCGCCAGCGCTGATCATCTCGTCGTTATTTGTCTGCACATTGTTGTATTGGACGTTGTTTCAATGGGGGCGTGGAGTGCCAAGAGATACACAAACCCAAGCCCAAGCCCAAGCCTCAGAATCACAGCCGACTATCCAGCCTACCGCAGAACCAATAGTGCGTCCCATTGAGCTAAAGGAAGAAACCCAACTGCGAAATTGTTTTCCTTGGTCTGTATACTACGTTCAAAATATTGAGTATCGACCACAAGCGGTGATTTGCCGGGGTCAGTTGCGAACTCAAGCCAGCAACGCCTACCAGCAGATTAAAACTAATATTGAAGCACAATTTGGCGATCGCTTCCTGCTGATTTTTCAAGAAGGTGTCAATGGAAAACCTTTCTTTGTGCTGGTTCCTAACACTCAAGCTGCTAAAGAGAGAAATACACCACGACGCGACCAGGAACGGTTAACTCGACCAGGATTAGCACTTTTACTGCTAGTAGCTACTTTCCTAACTACTACCTTGGTGGGAATCCAAAATGCTGGTGTTTCTCTTCCGCCTCTATGGGAAATTAGTTCTTTGTTTAAAGTTCTATTTAACCCAGATGTCCTATTCAAAGGATTACCCTATGCTTTAGGATTAATGACTATTTTGGGTGTTCACGAACTTGGGCATTATTTGACAGCTAAATTCTACAAGATTCGCTCGACATTGCCTTACTTTATTCCCATACCTTTGTTCTTGGGAACTTTTGGTGCATTTATTCAGATGCGTAGTCCCATTCCTAACCGCAAAGCTTTATTTGACATTAGTATCGCTGGTCCAATTGCAGGCTTTGTCGCGACTTTACCATTACTAATATGGGGGTTGGCTCATTCTGACGTGGTTTCCCTGACTGAAAAAACCCGACTTTTGAATCCTCATGCCCTTAATCCCAAGTATTCCATCTTACTAGCGCTACTCTCGAAGCTAGCCTTGGGTAGTCAGTTAACAGAAAAAGCAGCTCTTGACCTACATCCAGTGGCAGTGGCTGGTCTTCTAGGACTAATTGTCACGGCCTTAAATTTAATGCCTGTGGGACAATTAGATGGAGGTCACATTGTCCATGCAATGTTTGGGCAACGAACTGCGATCGTAATTGGTCAAATTGCTCGCTTGCTGTTGCTATTACTTTCTTTAGTTCAGAAAGAATTGTTGCTGTGGGCGATTATCTTATTATTTATGCCGTTGATTGATGAACCTGCACTGAATGATGTTACTGAATTGGATAATGGACGTGATATTTGGGGATTACTGGCAATGGCTTTATTGATTGTAATTGTTTTGCCACTACCGCAGGCGATCGCTAACTTTTTGCAAATTTAAAAAGGATCAACGCAAAAGAGAAATATATCTGATGTTTTTCCAAACTATGGTATAATCACAGTTTGAGATTTGGTGATTGAGATTATATACAATATTAAATAACAGCCCTCTTTTAAAAGTGCTTTTTGCAGTTTTGTCAGCAGAGGGTAAATAACAAATATATCCCTTGCCCCATTGCTCAATACTAGGGCTTACGCCCTGTACAAATTAAGTAATGGTATGCATTTCACAAATAGGTCGTTTCAGACTTTTATTAATTCTATAAAACGCAACACTAGGTACACACAAGTCTCATTAGCAATTTATGGTTTATCAAATAGCCCAATCAAACCTCACCCCGGTTGTGCTAGGCAAAACCTGTCCCTCTGCGTGAGTTCAAAGAGAGATGTCAGTTAGGACAGGGTGAGGTTTTATTTACCTTAATCTTGTAGAAAAGGACTTTTGGGTAATCAGATAACTTATGTGTACACCGCGTAGCTAGGGAAAAGGGGATTATTTCGTATTACAACTAACTTGATACTGAATTAGCCGTTTTGTCAGCTTTCGCAGCTGGTGGAAAGCCACCCATGCGAATCTCAGAAGTGAAGGAAGTGATACTAAATCCACCAAAACTCTTGAGGACATTTACCCGCATTCGCAAATTGGGACTAGCAAACCACACGCGCTCCTCTAACCACATGGTTTCATCTTCTGTAGTTAGGATCAAGGCACCATCACTGTCAAATTTATAGTGTCCGGCTATTGGGCTTTTATCACCATCAAGTATTTCCCGCAGTAACTTACCTTGCGCCGCATTATCTGCATCAGGTATCGAAACTAACACAGTTGAACCACTGTGTTTTGCTTGATCCTTTTCCATTGTGCCATTCCAGGTAATTTTGATCGCACAAGAGGCGGAACTAGGATTAATTTTGTCCTGTTGACATAGTTTGATCACTTCTGGATGATCTACTGCCAGCGTCTCAATGATGATGTCTGACTTGCTATTTTCAGATTGGTTAAAAGCCAAATGTTGACTAGTCCGATGAGAAAACCATTTGCCAGCGCTTAACTGAAAAAATTCTTCAATATTCATGAATGAAATTACCCTGCATCAAAATGCTAAAATTCCCACTTAATTATTATTAAAAGGTAGCAGGAGGCTTTAATATTAAGCTTGATTGTCTATTTCCTCAAGCTTCTTGAGGCCAATTCTGGCTGCCTCAGCAACGTTGAAATGATTGTCTTTTTCCAGGTATTTTAAAGCTGAGACACTCTTGGGAGTGGGAAGATTTCCCAAGGCTTCTGCCAAACGCTGCCTTACTATCCAATCATCTGATTGGGCGAAGCGCAGGATATTATCAACAGACTCAATATCTTTAATTTCTCCCAGTGCAGAAATTGCAGCTTGTTGCAACACAACTTCTTTGCTATCCAATGCTTGAAGAAGAACCTGATGGGCCCGAGGGTCTTTAATGTTACCTAGAGAAACGGCTGCACTAAAGCGTACTAGCCAATCAGTATCTTCATAAAACGCCCGTGAAAGCACCTCAAAGGCTCTGGCATCACCCAAATATCCTAAGGCCCCAGCGGCATCAGCGCGTATACCATAATCTGGGTCATTTTCGAGAATTCTCACCAAAATTGAATAACATTCTGGCGTCGGCTTGATTCCCAGAGCAAATATTGCCATCGATCGCAGTTGCAAAGATTCGTCCTCTAGTACCTTTTTAATCAAAGGAACTGCATCCTCAGCGGGAACATGACGCAGATTGGCAAGGGCTACCATGCGATCGCGTAAATTCGGACTTTCTAACTGAGTAGAAATTTCTTGTAAGCTTAGAGCTGCCATTTAGTTCAAAGCGTTTTCTTTACTTATCTTAATTTACCTGATCTGTTCATCAGGCTGTCACCATAGTGAAGTAGGAGTTTGGCGACTTTACAAAATGCCTCAATTATGAATGAAAAATAAACAAATGTTACTTCCCACGAAATCTTTTGAATTTAGCAGTCAGATTTAACACTTGATCGCCCTTTCAAAGCAATTTTAAGAATATATTTAGCAATATCCTGCTATTACTGAACCCGACGATTTGTAGAAGTCTAGTTCAAACTATATATATATACTAGGTTTGAGAACGGAGAGGGAGGGATTCGAACCCTCGTTAAGTTTCCCTAAACAGACTTTCCAGGTCTGCGCCTTAAACCGCTCGGCCACCTCTCCAGGTGCCACAAGTCCCGATTCTACTATAGAATCCCAGAAAATGCAAAGATAAAGAAAGATATTTTTAGGTTGAATCTGAAAGTCCCAATCCCAAAACGCAAATCCAGATGTCCCGTACATACACAATTAGAGTTCGCGATCGCGCCACTGGCAAAACATATACCCTACAAGTGCCAGAAGACCGCTACATCCTGCACACTGCTGAAAAACAAGGGGTGGAACTGCCGTTTTCCTGCCGCAACGGGGCTTGCACCACTTGTGCGGTGAGGGTGTTGTCGGGAGAAATTCACCAACCAGAGGCGATCGGATTGTCGCCAAATTTACGTCGGCAAGGTTATGCCTTGTTGTGTGTGAGTTACCCACGTTCTGACTTGGAGGTGGAGACACAAGACGAAGATGAAGTCTACGAACTCCAGTTTGGACGCTATTTTGCTAGGGGGAGAGTTAAAGCGGGTTTACCCTTAGATGAGGAATAAACAATTCAAAATCACCGTACCCCTACTCAAAAGCCAGCTAGCAAGAGCTGCGACCAGAGGAGAAGTTCTGATGCCTGTGCGTCTTGGTGACTGGGTGCGAAAAATAGCCATTTTGGCTTGCTTATTGCTTTTGGTGAGTTGCCAAGGTAAAAACCAGCTGGCAAACAATCAGGCTCAGGTGAAAGTAGCGCGGGTAGTTAGTGGGCAAAGTTTGGAAGTGTTAGGCATGGCTGAACAACCAAATTTGATTTCCCAAGTGCGGTTAGTTGGTATTGATGCACCAGATTTGCGACAGCGACCTTGGGGGGAAGAAGCAAAAGAACAGTTAGAGAATCTAATTGGTGGTGCAGAACAATCGGTAACCCTGGAGTTTGATTTAGAAGCAAAAGACAAAATCGGCCGAACTCTAGCTTATGTGTGGAAAAATAAGGTGTTGTTGAATGAAGAATTAGTCAAACAAGGGAATGCAATGTTTATTGGGCGATCGCCTAACCACAAATATGATCAACGTTTAGAACGTGCCCAACAATGGGCTAGACTTATGGGCCAAGGAATCTGGAACCCTGAAAAACCCATGCGCCTTACTCCCGCCGAGTTTCGCCGCCAAAATCTTTAAGGAGTGCTTAGTGATAATCCTAACCCCTGTACAGACGCGATTAATCGCGTCTCTCCTAACTAATGACAAATCTACAAATCTTTCTAGATATTGCTACAGAAGCGGCCTTAGCTGCTGGTGGCATTTTGCAAGGTTACTTGGGTAAGTTAGAAGACGCAATTGTTGAAAAAGGACGCCCTGGTGATTTAGTCACTGCTGCTGATAAAGCCTCAGAAGAGTTGATTTTAGAAATTTTGCGTCGCCACTTTCCCCAACATTCTATCCTCGCGGAAGAATCAGGGAAATTAGGTAATCAAGAGAATGAATACCTTTGGGCAATAGATCCTCTAGATGGCACAACCAACTACGCTCATCAATACCCATTTTTTGCCGTTTCCATCGGGCTGTTAATTGATGGCGTTCCGCAAGTTGGTGTAATTTATGACCCCTTTCACAATGAGGTATTCCGTGCTGCTGCTGGCTTGGGAGCAACGCGTAACCGTCATCCTATCAAGGTTTCGGCAACCTCGAAACTGAGTAAAAGCCTTCTGGTAACTGGATTTGCCTATGATCGCCGCGAAACCTCTGATAACAACTACGCAGAATTTAGTCACCTCACCCATCTTACCCAAGGAGTCAGACGTAGTGGTTCTGCATCACTAGATTTGGCGTATGTTGCCTGTGGACGTGTCGATGGTTACTGGGAACGGGGACTTTCTCCTTGGGATATTGCCGCCGGGATAATTTTGGTACAAGAAGCTGGGGGCAAAGTCACCGCCTACGATGGTACTCCCGTCAAAATTGAGTCAGGTAGAATTATTGCAACAAATGGTTATATTCACGACTCCCTTAGTAGCGAACTTTTACAAGTTCCGCCACTGTCAGCATGGGTGTAGCAGATGGGGGCTTTCCCCCCGACTTTGGGTAAACTAAAAAGAATCTAACTGATCCTTTGGTGCAAAACCTGTATATGTCTTTCAAAATAGATCGTGGATTATTTAAATATGATTTCATAGATCATCACGCAGTATTATGCGTTCCAGTTGATGCGGATGTCAAAGAGATTCGCAAACGCTATCTCAATATTGCCCGCCGCTTACACCCGGATAGTAGTTTTACTGAAAGTGTTGCACAAAAACAGCTAGGGAACGAATTGTTATCAAAGCTGGTTAACCCAGCTTACGAAAAACTTTCTGGCGATCGCACTCGCGCGGAATATATTCTAATTTTGTCGCAAATTGGCAAGCGCCTGGTACAAGAGTCTACTTCGGTAATTCTAAACACTGACTTGGGGAAACAGTTAGCTGATACCGCCAATATCGATCATTTCTATAAAAGTGCGATCGCTAAACTAGCCCAAACCCAATATGATTCTTTAGAGCAAGCGCTGCAAGTCATTGCCCAAGTTAGTGAGTTGAATTTAGTCTATTTAATGCGGAGTGGGGGCAAAGCATCCGCACTACCGCCACCATCTGCTCAACCCAAAGTCCAATCAGGAACATCTGAGCCAAATACACCAAAAAATACACCACCAGCGCCAGCCAAAGAAGACTCGATTGTAGAACAGTATGTTCGTCGCGCTCAATCTTTAATTGACAAAAACCAATTTGCCCAAGCCAAAGTAGAGTTGCAAGATGCCCTAAAGCTAGAACCTAAAAATAGTCGCTGCCATAGCTTAATTGCAATGGTGTATTTGAGGCAAAATCAGCTAAAAATGGCAAAAATCCACTTTGACAATGCTCTAAAATTAGACCCCAATGACGAAATAGCTTTGCAATGGAAACCTAAAATAGATAAGGCTTTAGGACAACAACCTAATGATCATAAGGTGACTTCATCCCCCAATAATAGAGATAAGCAACCAGATAAATCTGGTAGTGGCGGTTTGTTCGGTGGTTTGTTTGGTGGGAAAAAAAAATAATGGTGTATCAACCAGCAGCGGGAGCCAGGGATTTATTGCCCTTGGATGTGGAGAAAAAACGCTGGATTGAAGAGCGGTTACAGCAGGTGTTTCACCGTTGGGGATATCACAGGATTATCACCTCGACTTTAGAGCGCATGGATACTCTGATGGCGGGGGAAGCAATCCAGCGTCAGATGGTGATTCAACTACAACAAAATGGCGAAGATGATGAATTAGGGCTACGTCCAGAATTAACAGCATCCATTGCTCGGACTGTTGTCACTCGGATGGCAAGTCTGCGTTATCCGCAACGGTTGTACTACAACGCCAATGTGTTTCGCCGCACTTGGGAAAGTAGACACAATCGCCAACAGGAGTTTTATCAAGCTGGGGTGGAGTTGTTAGGTGCTGGCGGATTGCTGGCAAATGCGGAAGTACTACTATTAGTAGCAGATTGTTTGGCAGCACTGGGTTTGCAGGAATGGCATTTAATTTTAGGTGAGGCGGGAATTACCCGATCGCTCCTGAGTGCCTTTCCTGCTAATTTACAGGATAAAGTTCGCAGTGCGATCGCTCATCTCGACCGCATTACTATAGATACTTTACCCCTAAGTGACAAACTACGCGATCGCGCCCGAATCATCATGGATCTACGTGGCTCTAGTGCAGACGTGTTGCAAAAAGTTAGTAGTTTGGATCTAGACGAAGAACAGCGAGAGGCAGTGAATAACCTCAAATCTCTAGTAGAATTACTGGAATCAGAGAAAAAATTTCCCTTAATCCTTGACCTTAGCCTCATCCAGACCATAGATTACTACACTGGTATTGTCTTTGAAGTTGTCAACGAGACCGAATCCCAAACAAGAGTTTTAGGGCGTGGTGGTCGCTATGACCAGCTTTTGGGGCTATATCATCCCCAAGGAGAAAACATCCCCGGAATTGGTTTTGGACTGAATATCGAAGATTTATACCAAGATTTGTTGTCTACTCAGCAATTACCACAGGCAATCCCAGCGAGTGACTGGTTGGTAGTACCAGAGACGGACAGTGCTGACGCCGCTGCCTTTGCCTACGCGCAAAAACTTAGAGATTCTACTGATTTGGTGCGGGTAGAAATTGATTTGGGGGGAAGGGATGTAGACGCTATTCGCCAATATGCACGCGATCGCGGCATTGCCCAAATTGCTTGGATTAAAGCTAATGGCTCACCAACCATTGAATCATTGCGTTAAGTGAGGCTGTTGTTGCAGTCTGTTTGCTTCCTGTTGTTGCTGGAGTATTTCTGCTTGTTGCTGTTGTATTTCAGCTTCATTATCTATAAAGCAATACAGTTGAGTTAAGCTTTTTTCTCTCCCCCTGCTCTCCCTGCCGTTTTTGTTGGCGTTCTCCCTTGAGTTGTTGAGCAGCCCTAATAAGAAGGAATACTTAAGTTAAAACAACAGTCTAAGCCAATAAACGATTACGTAGCTTCACCAGATTCAAAGCCGTAAATGGTTCACCATCAAATTCAATTTGCCTTTTTCGTTTGCCGTGCTTTGCTAGATAGTCAGATACATTCATCCAACGGATTTGTTGGTCTGAAGTACGGATGACAAGCATCACCGGATAATTTTGGCTGTCGGGATGCCAGTATTTAGCGTGGCCTGGTTTAATGGGGAAAATCTCTTTACCGTCTCTTTTGCGCTTAGATAGATACGAGTTTCCAGACTTAAGGTGCAGATAAACTCGCTTACCGCTGGCTTCTCCTTGGTCATTTTTGAACTCGATCTCACCATCAATGCCCCAGTCAGAGTTTGAGATTTGGCGAAAGATTTGTCCTGCCTCGCCTGCAAACGTGGCTCGGCATTGTCCAGTAGCTAAATCCCAAACCTTGAAGGTCTTATCCCCAGACCCCGATACAACGGTCTTGCCATTGGGAGTAATAGCAACTGCCCACACAGCATCCATGTGGCCTGTAAACGTGGCTCGGCATTGTCCAGTAGCTAAATCCCAAACCTTGAGGGTCTTATCCTCAGACCCCGATACAACGGTCTTGCCATCGGGAGTAATAGCAACTACTAACACACTATTCGTGTGGCCTTCAAATGTGGCTCGGCATTGTCCAGTAGCTAAATCCCAAACCTTGAGTGTATTATCCTCAGACGCCGATACAACGGTCTTGCCATCAGGAGTAATGGCTATGTATAGAATAATACTGCCTTGTTTAAGAACTATTGGCTCCTGGATAATAGAGTCCATTGACGGAGCAGATTCTGATGGCTCAACTTCTCGCCCTCGGCATGTAGCTAAAAGCTTGTCGTAAGTCTCATCCGATGTATTGCGCCAGTCGATGTAGAGAAAGTGGGCAATAATGTTGGGTCGTTCACAATCAGCAATCAAAATGGGAATAAAGCGACGTTGGGTATTGGTAGGATCGCGAAATAAAAGTGATAGGTGTTCCAGCTTGCCCCACTCAGATTTAAAGTAGTTAGGCGACATGCACATTAGCAGTGTGCGTGACTGCTCTACTCCCTCCTGAATCTTAAGCGGTATTGAGTCTCCCGGTTCAATCACCCAAGCATCAAGCCATACCCGCACACCATCATTCTTTAGCCTTTCCGCCAGGTCATGAACAACAATCTTGTCTTTTGTGCTATAGCTCAAGAAAACATCAAATGCAAACTTACTACTCATGGCTCAACTGGGCAGCTTGTTTTTGAATTGTAATTGCCTGAGTACGCACACCCTGCCGTGTCAAAGTACTCAGGTGATTAGCTAGTTCATCCCGTAAAGCTTCGTCTTTCTGAGAATAAGATAAGAAAAGCTGTAGCGATACCTCTGGCATTTTGCGTTTCAGGAGTAGGATAAATTACGCTTGTAACAAATTATAGTACTTTTGTCTGAATTTCTATAGAATCTAACGGCAATAGCCAAAACAGCTTGCTGACGCCAAAAATATTGATTTTGTTACTACTAAGGGTAAATTTGAAAATTCCGAGTTCTGAGCTAGTAATGAATAAAAATTGCAGTCTCATCCAGACTCACCTTGACCAGAAAGAATAAAGTACAAGCCCCTAAATTTATTTATGGGGTTCTAATTTTTGACTTTTGACTTTTGACTTTTGACTTCCCCGTTCGCGTAGCGTCTCGCAGAGAAGGGACTGACACCAGTATCTCCAATCCCCACTCCCCACTCCCCTGCTAGGCTAGAAATAGCCGATACAGAAGAGAGGGAATCGAGAATATGCCGCATACAATTGTTACAGAAGTCTGTGAAGGCGTTGCAGACTGCGTAGATGCCTGTCCAGTAGCTTGTATTCATGATGGCCCAGGCAAAAATGCCAAGGGAACTGATTGGTACTGGATTGACTTTGCCACTTGCATCGACTGTGGCATCTGTCTCCAAGTTTGCCCAGTAGAAGGGGCGATTCTTCCAGAAGAACGACCAGAGTTGCAAAAAACTCCGTAATAGTCCATAGTCAACAGTCAATAGTTATGTTTGACTTGACTGTTGACAAATGACCAATGACCAATGACAAATGACCAATGACAAATGACAAATGACAAATGACTATTTATTAGACGTTCAAAATGTCCACGCTGGATACATCAAAGATGTAGATATCCTGCAAGGTGTAAATTTTCGGGTTGCACCAGGGGAATTAGTGACAGTGATTGGCCCCAACGGTGCGGGTAAATCTACTTTGGCAAAAGCAATTTTTGGGCTTTTGATCCCCCACACAGGCACAATTACCTTCAAAGGTGAAAACATCGTGGGGCTAAAGTCCAATCAAATCGTCCAACGAGGAATGTGCTACGTACCGCAAATCACCAATGTCTTCCCCTCTCTCAGTGTTGAAGAGAACTTAGAAATGGGTGCTTTTGTGCTTAACGTTCCCCTGAAACCAATCAAAGATAAAATATTTACCATGTTCCCCAGACTGAGCGATCGCCGTCGTCAACGCGCTGGTACTCTCTCAGGAGGAGAACGCCAGATGCTAGCTATGGGCAAAGCTTTGATGTTGGAACCTAGTTTGCTGATTTTGGATGAACCATCTGCTGCTTTATCCCCCATGCTGGTGACACAAGTTTTTGAGCAGATTAAACAAATTAATCAGGCGGGTACTGCGATCGTATTAGTGGAGCAAAATGCCCGTAAGGCTTTAGAGATGGCTAATCGTGGCTATGTATTGGAGTCGGGACGCGATGCGATCTCCGGTTTTGGTCAAGAACTGTTGAATGACCCGAAAGTGGGTGAGCTATATCTGGGAGCAGGTAAGAGACATTAAATAGTTAGTTGCCAGCTATGGGGAACCAAAAAGCATGTTGACAGTAGTACTTTCAGGTGTGCCGTTAGTGGCTGTAATAGTAAATACCCGCAACTGGAATCTACGAATGTCAATTTTACCGTTAACAATTTGACCATAACACCAGTTTAATAAGGGAACTTCACCAAGCGATAGCGATCGCTATCTATAACTTATTACCCAAGTTGCTAGTTATCGGACTCCAGGGTGCAAAAAGTCGAATGCGATGCCTGCGGTGGTCACTGAGCGGCTGGTGAGCGCACTTGTACTGAGCGGACCTGTACTGAGCGACTTGTGCCGAGCGAAGTCGAGGTAAGTCGAGGTTAGCCGAAAGGAGCCGAAAGGAGCCGAAGTAGTCGAACCATGCCCAAGTGCGGGCTGTTCGGTATCGCACGCAACCAGATGTACGGTTGCGCTACGCGCAACTGCAAATCAAACTCAATCAAATACTCCAGTAATGAATTATTAATTAGCATTGAGATACCGTGTAATCTTCGTTAAATCGTGACTTTTGTCACATATATGGGCTAAACTTGTGGTCTTTGAGATAGCAGCAAGCCTTATTATGGTTACTATCAAAGAACATTGCAGCACAAATAGCCGTTGTAATAATTTCTGCATCGCTCATCTTTATAAGACAATCTTCATGAGCAGTGACACCGAATAGCCTGCTGTAGGCATCGCCTTCAAGAGATCATCAGTGATAGCATAGACAGTAATTATTTCATTTAACATATGCCCCTCCTAATTTTCTGACTGGAGGGGATTTTATTACTTAAGTTACCTGAAGTGATCGCTTGGCAGCATAACTAGCATACTTGGGTTAATGCAAAAGCTATAACAATTCCTGCCACTGCCGCGACCGTCGTTTTCGATGCTCAAAGAATTCTCCCCAATAATCCTTGCGTTTCTAATCACATCTACAGCGAGTAAAAAGGTAAAACAGGACATTCATTCAGGAAAAAGTCACCAGAAAGTAAATTACCCGGATCTGCCAAAACCCCCATTAAATAGGAATGCATAGTGAACTTCCTATATATAAATAGGACTTATGCAGAAGAGATCCCCTAACCTCCTTAAAAAGTTGGCTTTTTAAGATCCCTCCTTTTTAAGGGGAGCCACTTACTCAGAGGGGTTTCCCCAAGTACAGGGCCGCGTGGGCGGGTCTTTTGACTTAAGCGGACTGGCATCAAGTGGCATGGGTTAGGGAGGAGTGCGCTACGCGAACGAGGTTTCAGGTTTTCGATGCGTAAGTCCTGATAAAGCTCTGCATCACTTCTTGATATACTGCTGAGTCACAACAACTCCTGCAAAGCCTCTCCAGAGAAAAGCTGGGGCGTTTTTGCATCGGATAAAAATGCCTATGTTTGCCCCAATCAAAATTGATTGAGTGCTTTTGGCAATTTGGCATCCAAAATTTTTCTATTGCAGTTTTAATTGAGATATCAGCAGGGTTACTGGGACATTGAGAAAGTTCTACAAGGGATCGATTCCCGTCTCAAAAATCCCACCCAATGGCCAGTTGTTGACTTTTGCGCTCTGTGAACTACCCTTTTAGGGTGGATGCAGTAAACAAGCAGAGCGAACGTCACCGCTTCACCACAACTGGCTAGAAATCAAACAAAAAACACATAGTTAGCCAATCGGATCATACCAAAGCGATCGCCACTATTTATTGAGCCTCAAGCTGCCTTAGTTTATTATTTGCCGACAGTAGTAACTCTTGAGCTTTTAGATAGGCTGTTGTGCCATTTTGCACTTTTCTTAATTGATTAATAATACTCTGCAATTGGCTCAACACCCGATTGCGCTCCACATCATGAGCATCAGCAGGAATTGAAGCCAGCAACCTTCCGATTTCTCGTTGCGCTGCGTCTATTGCCTCCACAGCATCCGCCTCAGCTTGCCGCCTGATTTTAACTTGACCTAAATTAGCCTGATAAATTGCTAATAACTTCTGTGCCTCGGTATAACCGGCCACGTCTTTTGAAGGAATCTCTTTGAGCCGCTCAATTGCCTCTATCCATAAATTTTCTATCTGTTGCCATTCAGTTACGGTGTGCGGCGGATTTTGACCAGCTTTGGCAGCTTGCCAGGAAAACTGCCGGGCTGCGGTGATTAAGGCACTGATGCGATCGTTCCCAGCTGCCAATCCAATAACTTCCTGAAACTCATGCTTATAAGTATCTAGTTGATTTTGTACAGTTTTTCCTGCTAGGGTTTGACCAGGAATCTGCTCTAATTGATTAAGCGCCGTCTGCCAAGCAGCTGTTGCAGTCTGTTTATCAGTTGCTGTTGCAGCCCGTTCATATTGCTGTTTTGCATTTAAGAGGGTCTGCATATTATCGGTAAGCAAGGACTGAGCATTCTTTTCCTGAAAAACCTTAGCTTCTAGCTGCCCAACTTTACTCCGAAATGCATTAAAACCGTAGATGCTAAAGTGCGAGTCGTACCACCAATATCTGTATTCTGACCAATCGTTGACAAAGGAAGTTGGCAACTTATCTAGATGTTTTTGTGTTTCTTGTAGCTTCTGTTCTCCCAAAGCCAAATCTGCTGGACTAGTAGCTTTTTCAATCAATTGTTCAGCTTGCTCGACTGATACCAACGCCTGTCGATAGTGATTATCCATGCTGATGTAGCTGGGTAGCAACAAAAAAGGCGCATGGAGCATCACTGGACGGCGAATTACCGGGTAAGGCTGGTTCGCCACCCAAATTACACCAACGGGAATGCCTATAAGTATTGCTATCCAAATAAGTCTACTACCTATACCCCGCTTGGCTTTGCTATGCAGTTGCTGAGGGGAGGTTTTGAGAACCCGCCTCTCTAACTCCATTTCATGCTCTAATTCAGCAAGGTTTTTGGGGGTTGATGGTGTTGTAGGTTTCTTCTGCACTACAGGTTGAAGGCTTGGGGCAGACGGATCTATCCCAGAGCTATTTTGAGAATTTTTACGTAGTAAATTCCAGTTTATTTTGTTTAAAAAAGTCATATCTATAGCCAGTACTATGTTAAGTATTCCCAAAAAATATAGGAAATATAAACAATAGATCATTTTGGCTTTTGACACGAATTATACTCTTTTGTAACTAGAAGATAATGTGTTGGAAAAACTATCCTAGTTATGACTCAATACCTTGGATTAGTGATACTTTGTCCAGGAAGATCCCCCCAATCACTTGCTCATAAGGGAAACCCCCAAGCCGCAGTGGTTCCTTAAGACCCTAGTACGCCACGGCGTAAATAGAGCAACCATTTAAAATCCCTAAAAAGCCCATTCCATAATACTTTTGACTTTTGACTTTTGACTTTTGACTTCCGCCTTGCGGTACTAGTGGCTCCCCTTAAAAAGGCTTGCTCTAATTTAAGGAGGGTTAGGGAGGATCAAGCCTTAACTGAGCCGTATTGGGTTATGGCTAACTCTAGCTTTAAATTTGACAGATGATATCGATTTTCCTTGATACACATAATAGTCAATCTGTACAGTGTAGAAGTTCTAAATTCCCATGTAATGTGAAGATTAAATGACTCTTAAATCGTGTAAAAGGGTACTCTTACATCTTGCTTGAGTCTGATATCTTCCGGAGAACAGCTTTGTTGTTGTCAGGTAGATTGATGAGTCGAATTAATGGATTTGTAGGGCGACGTGATTTCTTAAAATTCGCAAGTGTGGTAGGTATTGCAGCTACTACTTTTGGTGATAGTTTTTGGAATACAGAGCAAACTACTGTTGCTGATATTCATCCAGTTAACCCTAATCTAATCAGTCCTAATGAAGCTATCAGACGCTTGCTTGATGGTAATCAAAGATTTATCGATCAAAAACGTAAATATCCCGATCAATCATTAGAACATCTGCGATTAGTTGCTAAAGCTCAGTATCCCTTTGCTGCCATATTGGGCTGTGCAGATTCCAGAGTACCAGCAGAAATCGTCTTCGATCAAGGACTTGGAGATTTATTTGTCGTGCGAGTTGCTGGTAATGTTGTCAGTGACACGGTTATAGGTAGTCTGGAATATTCTACAGCAGTATTGGGTTCGCAGTTGATTGTGGTTTTGGGTCATAAAAGATGCGGTGCAGTAGCAGAAGCAATCAAAAACGAACCACTTCCTGGCAGAATTGGTTTGATTATTGAGGGCATCAAACCTTCTGTAGAAAGAGTAAAGTTAAGAACGGGTGATAATATGCAAAATGCGGTTATAGCTAATATTCAATATCAGACTGAAAAATTACAGGAAAGCTCAACGATTTTAGCCAAATTGCTCCGTGAGGATAAACTAAAAATTGTTGGTGCTTGTTACGATATCGACACTGGTAAAGTCAACATTATTACCTGAAAATCTCACACATTTTAGGCGTAGGATTTTTAGTTTAATGATGTTGCAAAAAATTATTAGTTATAAAATATTTTTTATTAATAATCTTGAAAATTAATCACATTCATTAGTCAAATTAGAAAAATATTCCTTATATTATTTCACCAAACACCCATTAGAGACTATTTATAAAGTAAATCAAAAGTTAGGGTGTGTTACGGCTTTAGACTAACGCACTGTTATATAAAACGGTGCGTTAGTCGCGAGAGTCATATTTTTTGTGACAAATCATATCGAAATATGCGCCTAACACACCCTACAAGAATTTTGCTGAAATTTCTTTTAGTTTTACACCGATCGCTTAGACTGATAAGAAAGCGCTTCACACTTCTTAAATAATCAGCTTTATTAGAACAATGGCGAGAGACTTGCGGGGATTCATTAAAATTCTAGAAGAAAGAGGACAATTACGGCGGATTTCAGCTTTAGTTGACCCAGATTTAGAAATTGCTGAGATTTCCAACCGAATGCTACAAAAAGGTGGTCCAGGGTTGTTGTTTGAAAACGTCAAAGGCGCTTCCTTCCCGGTGGCGGTGAATTTGATGGGAACTGTGGAAAGGATTTGCTGGGCGATGAATATGCAGCATCCAGAGGAGTTGGAAACTCTGGGGAAAAAACTGGGTATGCTGCAACAACCAAAACCGCCGAAGAAGATTTCCCAGGCGATAGATTTTGGAAAAGTACTGTTTGACGTGGTGAAGGCGAAACCAGGACGGGACTTTTTCCCTGCTTGTCAGCAAGTTGTGCTTCAAGGTAATGATTTAGATTTACATAAGTTGCCCTTGATACGTCCTTATTCTGGTGATGCTGGCAAAATTATCACGCTGGGACTGGTAATTACCAAAGATTGTGAGACGGGTACACCCAATGTAGGTGTGTATCGCTTGCAACTACAATCTCAGACTACGATGACGGTTCACTGGTTATCGGTGCGGGGTGGGGCAAGGCATTTGCGAAAAGCGGCCGAACGTGGGAAGAAATTAGAAGTTGCGATCGCACTTGGTGTAGATCCTCTAATTATCATGGCAGCTGCTACACCCATTCCTGTAGATTTATCAGAATGGTTGTTTGCTGGACTTTACGGCGGTTCGGGTGTGCAATTGGCGAAGTGTAAAACCGTAGATTTGGAAGTTCCCGCAGATTCAGAATTTGTCTTGGAAGGAACGATTACACCAGGGGAAGTTTTGCCAGATGGGCCTTTTGGCGACCACATGGGTTATTACGGCGGCGTGGAGGATTCGCCGTTGATACGCTTTGAGTGTATGACGCATCGGAAAAATCCGATTTACTTAACAACATTTAGCGGTCGTCCACCTAAAGAAGAAGCGATGATGGCGATCGCACTAAATCGCATTTATACTCCCATTCTGCGGCAACAAGTCTCAGAAATTGTCGATTTCTTCCTACCAATGGAAGCTTTGAGTTACAAAGCAGCGATTATTTCTATTGATAAAGCATATCCAGGACAAGCGCGACGGGCAGCTTTAGCGTTTTGGAGTGCTTTACCACAATTTACATACACAAAATTTGTCATTGTTGTGGATAAAGACATAAATATTCGCGATCCGCGTCAAGTGGTGTGGGCAATTAGTTCCAAAGTTGACCCAGTGAGGGATGTATTTATTCTGCCAAATACACCTTTTGATACGTTGGATTTTGCCAGTGAAAAGATTGGCTTAGGTGGACGCATGGGAATTGATGCGACTACAAAGATTCCGCCGGAAACAGACCATGAATGGGGTTCGCCTTTGGAATCTGATCCAGATGTGGCGGCGATGGTAGAGAGGCGATGGGCAGAGTATGGTTTGGCAGAGTTGCAGTTAGGAGAAGTAGACCCGAATTTGTTTGGTTATGATATGAGGTAACGTGTTAGATAGAAACTGGTAAAAATCTCTGCTGGCTATCAGCTTAACTGATTTTTATCAGTTGAACTTACCCAAAACTAACAAAATATCAGAATGAAAAAGCTGGAGAACATAGCCTGATATAAATATCTCTTTGATCATCAGCAAAAGCTCTTCTACCATGAAGTATTCTTGTATTATCAATCATTAAAATATCCCCTTTTTGCCACGAAATTTCCGTGGTTATTTTTTCAGCAATTTCATTAAGTTCAGAGACAACCTCTTCAGGAATTTCTGAATCATCCTCAAACTTAAGAATTTTTGGGCTTAACTGCTTTGTGGGCAATAGACTATTAATAAACACTTGATACTTTCCACATCTGCTGGGGATAATGGCTGAAAAAATGTATTCAAGCAGAATTGATTGATCATCATTTACTGTCAAATGTGTATTATTCTTCTGACACATTTCTTCTAGTGTATTCAAGTTATTGGTTTGGTATTTTTTCTGCCAGTCCTCTTTAGATATCCGAACAGTAAATTTTAACTTATTTTTCCTGAATAACTCTTTGGTTGAACTACTAATTTCATTAAAAAAATGTCTGCCATCACATACCGTAGTTTCACCATCTTCTAATGGTGGATTAGCACAAAAAAACCACAGCATAAGTGGGATATTCTGCTGATAATACATTTCTCCGTGCAATTTAATCTCAGACTTAAAATCATTTACACTTAAAAGAGTTTCATCTCCATTAATTACCCTCCTACTGAATGCACCACCAGCATAATTTATAAAATCGATACTCAATAGATTGGTAAATTCTTTAAAAATGCCAGTATCAACATCAAACCCTCTAAAAAGTAAAATCCCATTAGCTTTAAATAGGCTAATAATTTCTTGTTTGTCTAATTCTAAAATACTGACATTATCGAGATTAATAATCTCTTGACCTATGGCATCTGATATGGGCTGTATCTTGGTATTCATATAACTTAATAAAAGTTTGTCGAAATTTTAACTCACTGTTGGCGTTAACTACACCATATACCGACAATCTTAATACTCAATATGTCGTTGTGTTGCATCCATCTGCGTAGGCGTAGCCCGTCGTAGACATCGCCGGACTAAATTTTGTAAAATTATAAGTGTTATTACAGGACTAAAATCCCTTTTAAGGAACTACGTTACAAAGTTAACCCTAATTTATTTGGGTAGATTATCAGATACAAATAAGACTCCAACTTTAGGTACTGATGCCAGAAAATTAAACAAATTATGACAAAAAAAGTGAAAAATCCAGTATCAAAGTTAGTGATAGGATTGGCATTCAGTTGTATTAGTGTGATACTCAATACAGGTATAGCTCATCAAATAGCTTTAGCGAAATCAACTAATCCTCAAAAGTGCGATATTCTTGCCTATGTCACCGATACAGATCCACAGGGTTTAAATGTGCGGAGTGGTGCTAGTACATATAACACAATTCTAGGGCAAATACCCATCAACGAAACAGTTCAGGTTATTGGTGCTGCTGGAGATTGGGTACAGATTACTAATGCTAGTGATGGTTTTCAAGGAACTGGATGGGTATTTGTGCCAAAATTAGGCTTAACAACGCGGGGCTACGGTACTAATGGCGTGGATTTATATGCTAGTACCAGTCAACAAAGCCAAAAAGTGCGAAGAATTCCTGCTAATACGGTTGTCAAATTGTTAGGCTGTCAGAAAGATTGGGCGCAGGTAGAATATCAAGGTGTTAAAGGTTGGTTAACAAGGAAAGATCAATGTGGTGCAGCCCTTACCAGTTGTTCTTAGAACCGCACCCCCAACCCCCTAAGAGGTTGTTTGAAAAGTGTTTCGCTGTGACTTTAGGCACTTCTAGATCCCTCTAAATCCCCCTTTTGAAGGGGGATTTAGAGGGATCTAGAACGTTTTGCTACCGACAAGAGGACTTTTAAAACATCCTCTTATACTGACTTATATGCTTTTAATTTACAAGATATAATTCCACCTTTTTCCGTACCTTTGCGTTCTGGAGATACGGAACCAGTTATAGATTTGCAGACATTGTTAAATGATGTATATGATATCTACGGGTATGATTTGGTAGTAAATTATAGTCAACAGCCAGTACCAGCGTTGTCAGAAGTTGATGTAGCTTGGGCGGATGCACTGTTATAGGAAAAGGGTTTACAGTAGTGCGAGTTTTAATTGGAATTTGAGAGTTTTATTACTTAACTGGGAATACTAACTTGAGATTCCTTGTAAGGTAAGACTGGATTCCTAAAAGCATGAACTTGACTACACTACAAAAAGCAAAACAAGCTGTATTTATAAAATTTTATAATGTATTGCAGCACCTCTATAAACTTATACTTTGTATTTTACTCGCATCGATTCTGAGTATGACAGAGATTGTTTTACCTAGTATACTTATAACAAAGTACGGAGTAGCTGAGGCAGTTCCTATAAATAAATATCTATCATCCTTACAGGTAGAAAAGACACTCGCAGTTTTGGAAAAAGCTACAAATTTTATTGCCACAGGGAGTTCTTTTATCCCAGATATTTCTATTTTAAGGGCAACATTGGTGCCAACTATTGCTCCTACTTTCGCACCAACTTTTGCGCCAACTTTTGCGCCAACTTTTGTGCCTACTTTCGCTCCTCTATCTTTAATTGGCAGAGTAGATTTCTTTTTTGAAGTTCAAGAGCTTAACTTAGTTAAGATTAATATAGGTGATAAAAAAGATTCCTTTGTGTCTGCTGCTCTAGAATCTTATAAATTAGGAGTTGAAAAGGCTCAACAAAAAGCAGATTATAAGGCTGCTGTTAAGCATTACAGCGATGCTTTGAGTAAAGATGGTAAATTTGCAGAAGCCCATGCAAGCCGAGGTCGTGCGTATTCAGAGTTAGGAGATCAGCAAAGAGCTATTGCAGATTATACTATGGCAATGAATGTTAGTCCCAAATTTGCTGAAGACAAAGACAGATATGTTGAGCCATTACTAGGACGAGGTACTGTTTACATCAAACTTGGTAATTATCAGGCAGCACTTGATGATTTTAATTTAGCAGTTAAACTAAATCCTGACTTTTATGATGCTTATTTAGGCAGAGCTATTATCTATATTGAACAAAAAGATTATCAACAAGCGATTAAGGATTTAACAGAATCATTAAAGTTAACTGCTGACAATTATCCTGCTGCTTTTCTGAAACGTGGTTCTGTTTGGGCTGAATTGGGTGAATATGAAAAAGCCATTGAAGACTTTACCCAGGCTATTGATAATCAGGCAGACGATGCTAGGACATATTATCCAGATGCCTACTATAAACGCGGACTTATTAATTTAAACTTAGGGGAACCAGAAAAAGCAATTAAGGATTTCAATAATGCTATTAATCTGGATTATAAGTATTATGAAGCATATTATAAACGTGCGATCGCTCACGATAAAATTGGAGAATATGAAGCAGCAAATCAAGATTACATCAATGCCGATTACAGTAAAGGATTATTAACATATAACCTCACAGGACATTCAGGAATGTTTGCTGCGGTTCGCTCAGTAGCTATCAGTCCTGATGGAACAACTTTAGCCAGTGGGAGTGAAGACTCAACTATCAAACTATGGAATTTAAAGACAGGACGAGAAATTAAAACACTTTCTGGAAATTCAGGTTCAGTTCTTGCTGTAACTTTTAGCCCTGATGGTCAAACTATTGCCAGTTCCGGTACTGAAAAAACTATTAAACTTTGGAATGTAAGCACAGGAGAAGAAATCCTTACTTTATCAGGGGATTCTGATTGGATTCTTTCCCTTGGTTCTAGTCCAAGTGGAAGTTATGACAAAACCATATCAGGGCATTCTGGTTGGATTCGTTCCCTTGCTTTTAATCCAGACGGACAGACCATAGCTAGTGGAAGTGATGACAAAACCATTAAATTTTGGAATATAGAAACTGGAGAACAAATTCGCAGCTTCTCTGGTCACTCGGATTATATTCAGTCTTTGAGTTTTAGTCCAAACAATAATATTATCGCCAGTGGAAGCAGCGACAAAACTATCAAACTATGGAATGTACAAACTGGCACAGAAATTAATAGCCTAGAAGGACATCAACAAAGTGTTCGTGCTATTGCTTTTAGTCCAAATGGTCAGACTCTGGCTAGTGGTAGTCAAGACAATAACATCATACTTTGGGATTGGCAAAATAATAGGCAGATACGTACTTTTAAAGGTCACTCTAATGCAGTGACATCCTTGGCTTTTAGCCCTGATGGTCTAATCCTTGTGAGTGGTAGTGATGACAAAACGATTAAACTATGGGATGTGCAAACTGGACTACCAATTATCACTCTTTTTGGGCATGAATCCTATGTGGAGTCAGTAGCTTTTAGTCCAGATGGTAAAAATATTGTTAGTGGTGGTTATGACAAAACTGTTAAAGTGTGGCAAATGCCTTGACAGTAAAATGTAAAGAGTGCGATCGCACTCTTCCCCCAACTTTTCAAAACTCTGGCATAATCAAACATGGCCGCACCTTCAAAACTGATGTAAATCTTGCCAATGTCCAACGATGAATATGACAGCCCTTGGAAAGAAGCTATAGAAACCTATTTTCAGGAATGCATTGAATTTTTCTTTCCTGTTGCTGCGGAGGGAATAGACTGGAAGCGAGGCTATACTTTTTTGGACAAAGAGTTACAGCAAGTCGTTCGGGATGCAGAACTAGGGCAAAGATTCGTTGATAAACAGATACAGAACGTAGAGATATTAAGGGCTATTCTCACTAGTATCAAAACTGTGAATACTCTAGAAGAACTCCGGCAAATCTATCAATAATTTACTACTCATATTCAACCGTAAAAAGTAGCGATGTCAGACGCGAGGCTACTATGTCCTAATACACTCCCTTTGGGCAAAACTAATTTAGTTAAATTAAATTAAGATATAATACATAATATTAAGCAATTTTTGAGAATATCACCCAAGCTAATTAAAAGGTTTACGCCGAATGGATATTTTAATAGAATAATCTCATCAAAAGATTCGCAGAAACATAAATGGACTGGATTACACTACTGCGATCGCTACAGTCTGATTTTATTAAAAGGTTAACATCTGGTTGTCTGCTTCATTGTGAAACAGAAGGTCAATATAGTGAATTAACTATAATCTCTGGAGATAGATTAAAGGCACTACGGGAATTTTGCTGGCTGATGGCTGAGAAATATAAGCGTGTTTCGCCAGTGCGTGACGTTTTTATTAGCTATCTCAAAGGGAAGTTGGGTGAGGAAGTTGTCAAAGAACGTTTAGCTGATTTTATTACCGAAGTCGATTATGAAAAGCGATTCGGCGGCGATGGGAATATAGATTTTACCTTGACTTCTGACCCATCTATTGGTATCGAGGTGAAATCTCGTCATGGGAATATTGATAGAGTTAGATGGTCAATTAGTTCTGAAGAGGTTGAAAAAAATGCAGTTGTAGTTTGCATTTTGATTCAAGAAGATGTGAGTGAAGCACAATCTGAGTATCACCTTTTTTTGGCTGGCTTTCTGCCAACCCAGATGATTAAGTTGAAGACTGGGAAAATTTCATTTGGGATAGAACAATTACTGTATGGTGGTGGTTTATGGTGCTATCTAGAACAGTTACAATCTTCTATAAATAATTCTTCTAAGCAACAACCATCAATTTACAAATATCTCCCGAAGCAGCAAATTGCACCTAAGCCAACTAATAATCAGTTGCTCAAATCTTCCTTTCAACCTGAATTAGAGAATTCTTTACAATATCGTGATGAAGATTTAAATATACTTTATGTAAAATTAGGTGATGAATGTTTTGAAAAAGGAGAATATCCCAATGCGATCACCAACTATAATCAAGCCTTACAAGTTAAATGTAGCGATGTTGATTTATATTATAAACGAGGTTTGGCTCACTATCAAATAGGAGATTATGAAGCGGCGATCGCAGATTATTCTCAGGCAATTCAGATGAATCTACATGATGCTAAATCTTACAATAAACGAGGTTTAGCTCTGTCTCAACTGGGGCGATTAGAAGAAGCAATTAATGATTATACCCAGGCTATCATAATTAATCCTAATGTTGCTGTAGCTTATAAAAACCGGGCTGAAGCTCGTTCTCATGTAGGAGATAATCAGGGAGCTATTGAGGATTATACTCAGGCTATTAAAATTAACCCCGATTATGCTGATGCTTATAAAAACCGTGGGATTGCTCGTTATTTATTAGGCTCTCAACCGGGATTTCCTCAAGCAATCAAGATTAATCCTAAAGATGCGATCGCTTATAAAAAACGTGGTAATGCTCGTTCTGATTTAGGAGATTTTGAAGGAGCAATTGAAGATTATACCCAGGCAATACAGATTAATCGTAATTATGCTGATGCTTATTACAATTGTGGTAATGCTCGTTCTGATTTAGGAGATTTTCAGGGAGCAATTGAAGATTATACTCAAGCGATACAGATTAATTTAAATTATGCAGATGCTTATTACAATCGTGGCAATATCCGTTTAGAAATAGCAGATAAACAGGGAGCAATTGAAGATTTTCAAAAAGCGGCAGACATCTATCGTCAAGAAGGTAAACTAGAAGCACTCAAAGATACACGGGAAAGAATATTAGATTTAGAAATAGAAGAATCATTAGATATTTTAAAGTTCTAGAAAATCCATAAATTCGGAGAAATAGCAATTTTCAGCTACGCTCCACATCCCCGACTTTTTTGAGAAGTCGGGGATCTAACTTTTCAGTTAAATTCAGAAATATTGGTATGAGCGCCTATTTACTTAGCTCACAAAATCGCTCCACTTTCTTTCAAATAAACCCGTGCAAATGGTTCATCTTCAGCCAAACTATAATCCTCAATTAACCCTTTACGACGCACAGAAATGTCGTTGCCTTTTCTAATCACCACAGTAGAACCATCGAAGACATCCCGCACTAGTATCATCTCTGTTTCGGTGGGATTATCCAAAACTACGATATTACTACTCCGGTAAAACATGCCCTCTTCATTTAATATGTCTTCCGCATACTCGGCAATCAGCAAATCAAGTTTTGGATGACGCAGCAAAGTTTGGACGTTGCTGTTGTAATTTTTGCTTAATACTTTTTTCGAGCGATTTACAAAAACTGCATCACGACAAACAGCACCTATTGTCCAGTTGGGATGTTGTAAAAGGATATGGTCAATTGTTGCTTGCAGTTCTTCAACTGAGATTTTATTAAAGGTAATAATTGGTATCCTGGCATCTGTACCCGACTCAAAAAAGGTTTCTAAGATATGGGAAGGCACATCAACGCTTTCACCAACAGAAGGTTTTAGATGCATTAAAACGCCTGGTGCAGCGTTGATTTCCAAGATGGCAAAGTTACTGGACTTCCAAGATTCTGAGAGACTTTTGGTAATCACATCAATACCAAGGCAAGTCAGCCGGAAGTATTGGGCAATATCTTGCGCCAAGATAATATTGTCATCATGAACTGTCTGGGTTGCATCGATGCTTATACCTCCGGCTGAAAGATTGGCGACTTTACGCAGATAAACAGTGCGTCCCTTCTCAATCACGCTGTCTAATGATAAGCGCTGTTCATCTAGGTAGAGTTCCATCGCTTCATCTATCTGAATTTTACTCATCGGCGAGGTGGGTGAGTCTAAACGTGCAGGTTTGCGGTTCTCTTGGCGAATTAATTCTGCAAGCGTTAAATACCCATCACCGACAACCGATGCTGGACGGCGTTCTGTGGCGGCGACGAATCTACCATTGACACACAACAAGCGAAAATCTGATCCGGAAATACTTTTTTCAACAATTATCCGAGTTAGCTGGTCTTCGGGAATCGCTGCCAGTGCTCTATTATAAGCAGATAGCAGTTCTTTTGAGTCTTGTATGTCAGCCGTAACACCAATTCCTTTGTGACCAACCACTGGCTTAACTGCCACTGGGTAACCAATTTGTCTTGCTGCTGCCAAGGCTTCCTTTTCAGAAAAGACGATATTGCCTTCAGGGACTGGGAAACCCAAAGTTTTTAAAAATGCCTTGCAGTCATCTTTGCGGGTGGTAAACTCCGAATCTAGATGACTATCACAGTTAAATGTTGTTGCTACCCCCCGCACTTGTTTTTTTCCCAAGCCGTATTGCATCAATCCTTCTTCCCACAAATAAAAGGCGGGAATACCTTTTTCGTAGGCTGTTCGTAATAGGGCGTAAACTGTGGGGCCACCATAGACAGATGCGCGGAATCTATTTTGCAGCTTCACTAACTGCTCATCAAAGTTAAAGTCTTCGTCTTGGGTAATGGCTTCAAACCAATCCCAAACAAAATAAGCTACTTCTCTAGTTGTGCGTTCATGTAGTGATTGGACGCTAATCCGCACCAAATCTGGATATGGCTTAACACTCCAATGGTTAAGGTGCAAATCCATGTCCAGTTTTCCAACTTCGGATACAACTTGGGCAAATAGATGAGCATAAGATTCATAGGTTTGGCTGCCCAAGTGTGGATAGCGATCGCCAATCCTTGTAATATAATCTTCAATGGGCAAAGGCTTTCTAGACTCAATTAGAGCAAAGTCAAATACTAGTGCCCCTGTATCTAAATAGGGGTTGAGCCCAATATAATGCTTGAAGTTGAAAATATCGAATACATCCGTTCTTCTAGCATTAATGCGGACTAAATCACTGCTTTTTTGTAGAACCATTGATTACGAACCTTTGGCTAAACACCCTGAAATATAGATCCTGAGTTATGGTTACTCAGACTTATTGATTGTAGATTGATTCAGATTAATTTTGAAGAGTGATGGCAAAGCCATTGAGCTAATCAGAACTCACCCTAACTCTATTAGTAAGCATTTTCAACTATCCCAAGGCATAATTAAACCCCCCTTCCTTAGCAAAGATAAAGAACAGTCTATTCATCCTCATGATTAGTCAAAAATATAACCTTTGAAAGGTGCAACACCCACCCAATTTTTTGTAGAATCAAATCTGCGGTATTGAAAAGACAGCAAAGTATGAATAGCACACAAGCTGCTCTAAGAGATGAAATTCGAGAACTTGCTGAGGAAGCTTTTCACCAAAAGCTGATCTCTGGGCATGGTGATGGCCCAGACCTGAATGAGTATCAAATTGTCTACCAAGGCAAACCCAGGCATCTCCCACTAGAACAAGCACGTTTTTTCTTAACTAACTTGCTTTACAGAAGTCGCATTCATTAGGACTTGTTATTAGATATATAATTGCATCCAGCCAGAGTTAATACCAATTACTCACAATTGCACGATCAATTTCCAATCGGCAATTAGCAGAATAGTCAATAATGCCTCTAGAAAATTTCTCTAGAGGCAATTGATGCTGTGGATTTTATTAAGTTAACGAAAATTAACGAGTATAGTTATTTGTCTGTAATTTTTCAAAAAAATCTTTTGGTCTAATTGCGATGTCCAACGACAAGCCGCTTCTCTACGAGACGCTCCGCGAATGCGTCTACGCAAATTTTAATACTACCTTCTATCAGGTAATCTACCAAAGGGATGTTTGTGCAGTTTTAATTGTCATGGTTTAGTGAAATTTATTAACTTAAATCAGGAGGCATCATGGTGCAGAGTAATATCAAACGGCAGTTGGTAATTATTGGGGGGGCTGAAGACAAGGATGGAGATTCCATAATTCTGCGGGACTTTGTGCGACGCTCTGGGGGTATCAAGGCTCACATTGTAATTATCACGGCGGCGACAGAATTACCAAAAGAAGTGGGAGAAAATTATATTAAAGTATTTGAGCGGCTGGGAGCCGAGAATGTTCGCATTCTTGATACAGAAACCCGTGAAGATGCATCTTCATCTACCGCATTGGAAGCAATTAATAAAGCAACTGGGGTATTTTTTACTGGGGGAGACCAAGCTCGCATTACCAGCATCCTCAAGGATACCGAAATTGATGCGGCGATTCACAAACGGTTCTCTGAAGGTGTAGTTATTGCAGGCACCAGCGCGGGTGCCGCCATAATGCCAGATGTAATGATTGTGGAAGGCGACTCAGAAACACATCCAAGGATTGAAACTGTCCAAATGGGTCCTGGTCTAGGCTTTTTACCAGGGGTGGTAATTGACCAGCATTTTTCCCAGCGCGGACGCTTGGGACGCTTAATTTCAGCTTTGATACTACAGCCTGCTGTTTTGGGATTTGGTATTGACGAGAATACCGCTATGGTAGTGACAGATAACCAAATTGAAGTGATTGGCCAAGGCGCTGTCACTATTGTTGATGAATCAGAAGCTACATACAATAATATGGGCGAAATTTTGAAGGATGAATCTTTGGCGATTTGCGGAGCAAAGCTTCATATTTTGCCACATGGCTTCAAATTTGACTTGAAAACCCGTCAACCTATCCTAAATAATAGCTCTGTGGCAAATGTCTCTGTACCTGTTGGTGCAACCAACACTTAACTTTTAGCAAGTGCATTTAAATTGAGTAAGTAATTAATACTTGAAGATTAGTGACATTTATCTCTTGAATATCCTCCCAATTACTCTCAAAAATAGCGGACATAGCCCGCTTTTTCTGGAGGAAAGGGGGGATTAATTATTAATATTCCTTATCTTAACTTCAGCAAACTTCTACAACTAATATAAAACTCCGATTTAATTTTTGAAAACATACTAAGACTGAAAAACCCATTTAATCAGAGTTTTATCTGAAATCTTGTTCAAAAATGAAAGATGAGTCCTATATCATGTGCGCTTGATTACTTATCAAACCCCAAGAACCCCACCCCGCCAAAGCGTAGCATAGTTCTTACTCTTCATGATTGGTAATCTCAAAGCCTCGATCAACGATTCAATAGCGAAGCGATCGCTTCATTGATCAACTCTCACCCCAGCTTAACCTACGCTCTGCTAAACCAACCTGATGAAAGATACCTTCTGGTTTTGGGAACACTAGATTTACCAGCAGACTTAACAGGAAGGGGTTGATGTCTAAAGGCGAATGGAATAACAGATCGAAAAATACAGTTCCCCTGCAATTACCTATAACATACCTAAAATCAGTGAAGCGTAATACAATTACCCATGAATTTGACTCTGGTTCACAAGCAGAAATACTACCTTTACAGGAAAGTGACGACATATCGGAAGCGTCCAAGCTACTACGGCAAGGAATTCAACAGCAGCAAGCTGGTGAATTCCTTACGGCGATGAAATCTTTACAACAATCCTTGGGGCTGTTTCAGGCAATTGGGGATTTGCCAAAACAGGCACAGGTGCTTTGTTTTTTAGGATTGGTAACTTACACCGCCGGAGACTACAAGGCTGCTATCTCTCACTCCCAACAGTGTTTGTCTTTGCTCAACAACACCTCAGATTTAGCATTGCAAATGCAAGCACTTTCCCATTTAGGCAATTCATACCGTCACCTAAATGACCATAGCAAGGCTATTGAGTTTCTGGAAAAGTGTTTGAAAATAACCCAACAGCTGCAAGACAAACGGAGTCAACTGGCAGCACTGAATAATTTGGGATTGGTTTATAAAGCTTTGGGCAACTTTACACAGGCAATTGAGTATCAGCAGCAAAGCCTAGAAATTGTGCGGGAACTCAAAGATAATTGGGGTGAGGAACAGGTACTCAAGAATTTGGGTAATGCTTGGTATGCTTTGGACAATTACCCAAAAGCGATCGCCTACTATGAGCAATGTGTAGTAATAGCACGCTCCTTAAAAAATGTTCGTAGTGCTTCTCAGGTGCTAAAGAATCTAGGTAATGCTTGTTATGCCTTATATGATTATGTCAAAGCCATTAAGTATTATGAAGAGCGGTTGCAATTAGCTAGAGAAATTCAAGACAACCGTAGCGAGGAACAGTCTTTAGGTAGTTTAGGAGTTGCTTGTGAAGCTTTGGGTGACTATAACAAAGCAATTACATATTATGAAGAACGTTTACTGTTAGCTAGGAGTATGAAAGACCGGCGCAGTGAAGAAGAAGCTCTTGCTCGTTTGAAAGCTGCTTGCTATGCCTTGGGCGATTACGCCAAAGCTATGCAATACCCTGGTTGACTGATAAATATGAATGCGTTCCACCCTAACCCGCCCTGCAATAAATTGATTGCTCATAGCTCCAGTCCACTAAAGTGGACTGGATATGCTTTTGAGTCTACTTTAGTAGACTTAAGCTATTAGCTTGGGAATTGATTCCCAAACTGGATGAAAGCGAAAGGACAAGACTTTGAGGACTTTTGTCAGTCAATCAGATGCAATATCAGTAAGGAAAATCTCCAAATAATTAAAAAGGAAGAGAGGGAAACAATTTAAAATTTACTCATTCCAAATTTAAAATTACTCGCACAGATCCATTCCCCCCATTGTCTTTTGTTGCTGGAGATATCCGATAACTTCTAATGTATCTACTTGAGGAAATTGGGCGTAAAAATTACTCACACTCCAGAAGGGTTCCGGTGTTTCCAAGACAATTGTGCGATCGCCCCACTGTTCTAACCAGGGTAGCAATTTTTGTGGCGCTACTGGAGTACATAGCCAAACGGCTGCTGGAGAAAGCGCTTTCATGGCAGTTGCCGCTACCGCTATTGTCATACCTGTGGCAATGCCATCATCAACTAAAATGAGCGTAGCATTCTCGGCATTCACCTGTGGACAAGCAGGAATTAATTGAGCTTCAAGAGACTTAGCTTGGTTGATAGCTTTATTTAAAGCCACTTCCCGCCACCGCGCATCATGTTTAGGGCGAAATAGCTTTTGATCAGTCCAAAGAACATTTCCAGAAGTAGTCACTGCACCAATTGCTAACTCTGGATTTTCTGGATGGCTAATCTTTTTTGCCACAATGATTGTCAACGGACAATCCAAAAGACGGGCTATTGGTGCTGCTACTGGTACACCCCCTCTTGGCAAAGCATAAACAATTGGTACAGGCTTCACCCCAGAATCAATAGCTTGCTGAGTTAAAACATCATAAATCACTCGCGCCAATTGCTCACCCGCATGGGTGCGATCGGCAAAAAGTGGGGTATGTGACATGGTTTCCCCCAGCATCTTAAGACGGCACTACTTTTATCATGACTGAATTTTGTCTCAAATTAACTGATACAATAAGATTTGTATAAATAATAAGTAATCAGCAAAAGTCTATTTATTCTGATAAATCTGCAACAAAAGCGGTATTTAACTCAGATATGACAGGTGCTGATACCAAAATCCTGATTTTCATGAGCAGCGAAACCCAACTCAGCCTCTTCGACGACTCAACCTTTAGCCAGCAAGAACTGATTCCCACGGACGCTAAAATTCCGATCGCTCCGGGAACATATTCTGGCATAACGGAGTTGATACAGCATTGCGATCGCTGTCACCGTTGTGCATTGGGAGACACTCGGACTCATGCTGTTGTCGGACGTGGCAATCTCAAAGCACCAATTATGGTTATAGGGGAAGCACCTGGTCAAAATGAAGATGAAACAGGTTTACCATTTGTCGGCAGATCGGGGCAGTTGTTGGAGAAAATTCTGGCATCCGTGAATCTGACTACTGAGCATGATGTATATATCGCCAATATCAATAAATGCCGCCCACCAGATAATAGAGTTCCCACTCCAACAGAAGTGGCGGCTTGTCTACCTTACTTACTAGAACAAATTCGCCTAGTTGACCCCAAAATAATTCTGTTAACAGGTGCAACTGCTGTCAAAGGGATCACTGGCGATAAGCGAGGGATTACGAAAATTCGCGGCCAGTGGCTGGAGTGGCAAGGGCGTTTATGTATGCCAATTTTTCATCCTTCCTACTTGCTGCGTAACCCTTCTAAGGAAAGAGGTGCGCCTAAATGGTTGATGTGGCAGGATATCCAGGCAGTGCGGGCCAAGTTAGACGAAATTCAAAATAACAGCTAATTTGGTAGACTTGCCCAAAATAAATACAAACTAAAACTGCATTTTTTTCAAGTCTATGTTTGATGATGCCAGAGTTTTGACTGCTAGGGAGGTTTTAAGAGTGCGATCGCTGGGAATAATACATGAAATATTAATTAGCTAACCACCAATCGCGCAAATGACCCAAGATCAAAACCCTAAGCAGTCTCTCACCGACTCTAATTCCCCCTCCTCGCTTGCGGGGAGGGGGTTAGGGGGTGGGGTTCCGGGATACCCTTGGCAAACCGCACACGAACTTTGGAAAAAACTTAAGCCATTGGTGCGACAAATGCGGTGTGAACCAACTCCAGCAGAAAAGTTACTTTGGCAGAAGTTGAGAGACAAACAACTTTTGGGTTTTAAGTTCCGCCGTCAGCAAACAATTGACCGTTTTATCGTCGATTTTTACTGTAATGAAGCGCGGTTAGTGGTGGAAGTGGATGGCGAAATTCATGACCACACCCAACAAGAAGATGCAATACGTTAAGAATTCTTAGAGAGTTTGGGGTTGCAGGTTGTGCGATTTAGAAATGAGGATGTTCTGGAGAGGATGGAGGGGGTATTGCAGGATATTGGTGCTTGGTTGCAGAGATAGAACCCCACCCCCAACCCCCTCCCCGCAAGCGAGGAGGGGGCTAATTATGTGGTTTATGGTGGTGTGTGCGATCGCTTTGCGTCGTAATTTGACAATTATTTTACAGGATAGTGATTTTGAGCGCGTGAGACAAGTGAGGGAGTTATCTTGCGAATCTTGGCTGTAGTTGAATTTGGTGGTGGGAGTGCGATCGCTTTTGGTGAGGAAGTGCGATCGCATTTTGGAGATGGACGATCATTGAAATAGACTAGGCGCAGTATTTGGTTAATACTGTTGCGATCACGGTATAAATAACTTTTAAAGTGTCCTAGTTAGCGGTGTAGACCTTATTAGACACAAATGGATAACATTACTCATGATACTACCATGAAAGAAAACGCCACCAATGACCCATCAATATACTATAGAAAAAATTTTGCAACTTACTAAAAATTTGCTGAAGGAAGTTGACAAAAAATTGGAAAGTTCAAATCATGATGTCAACACTGCTTTACAAAAAGTTGGCAATGCCTTAAGCAATCTTGAACAAAATAAGTTGAGGGCTTTAATTGATTACAAAGATAACATTGATCATCTGATTCAAGACGATGAACCACGAACTTTAATATCTCTAGAGGATTACGGAAAATTAGATAAATCTTAGAGGTTGTTTGAAAAGTGTTTCAGTGTGACTTTAAGCACTTTTAGATACCCCCTAACCCCCTTTAAAAAGGGGGGAACCGGAGTCAAAGTCCCCCTTTTTAAGGGAGATTTAGAGTGAGCTAAAATTTTTGATACCGACAAGAAGACTTTTCAAACATCCTCTTAGTCACATTAATAAATAATATATCCTCTACTTTCTTTGGGAGTTAATTGGTTGATATAGTTCAATTTTCTTTATTAATACTTCGAGGTAGTGAGCAATAATTTCTCTAGACTCTTTTTTAGGAATTTCTGTCCTTAATACTGTATCATTGATAAATTGATTTTTGATATATTTTAGCGCACGTATTTGTTCTTGTTGATTCAGCGCATTCTCTTTGATCCAATCTATTGGAAGGTTCTCTGTATCGTACCTAATGCCGCATATAAGCCAAGCTCTTAAGTATGCATATAGATGTTTAAATTTTTCGTCTTCTGAAGTGTTTATAGATATTTCAATCTCCTCAAGAGCTGTAAAAGCTATTGAATCGAGTAGGTATACATCTTTGCCATTTTTTTTCCTACTAGAAAGCAGTCCATTTAAAGCTTCTTGTGAATTTTTAATTCTTTCTAAATTATTTTTAATTCGAGATTTGAATTGTTGTTGTGTTTCATTTTTACGCAATGATACTTCAGTAATTTTCTCAAGAGCTAATTGCTCGGACACTAAAGATATAAAATGCGTATTGTATTTTACCCCAACTTCATCCCTGTTATATTGTTGCTGTAGGCTCTTCTTTTCCTCGTCTATTACGGTTTTAATTTCCAAATTTATAAAAAGATTAAGCCAAGTTACACCAGTACCAGCAAGACCTAATAAAATAGTTATTTTCTGATTTGCATTTGTAGGTGTTTTACCTAACTCATAACCAACAAAACCAACCAAGGTAGTAAAAATAAAAAAAACAATTAAGATATTAGGGCGCTGAAACATACCCTTAAACATATTTGTCCAAAGTCCAATCATTTAACTACCTCCAAAAAAATACTTAGCAACCTTTTCTAAAAGTAATATTACGTTACTATCAGCATTTGGCTTTACAACAAGCTGACAGAACAAAAAAAGTTAAAAAAGCCTCAGCGATCCTCTAAGACTTATCAGTTCCTACAATCCTCTGTAGTAGTTCCCATTCCTCCGCCATCCGCCTATGAATACGCTCAATCATGTAGCAAGCAGTATTCTTATTGACTCCGATTTCTTTCGCAAGCTGACGCACGCTAACACCCCCTGGCGAATTCAGCACAAGTTCAATTGCTACAAACCACTTTTGTAATTCTACATGAGTCTTGTGAAAAAGTGTACCCACTGTAACACTGTATGAAGTAAAGCATTCGTTACAGTGATACCTGCGTTCATTTTTATATGCAGTAGCATTGGTTGATTCACAGTATGGGCACTTTGGCTTTCCACCCCAGCGAATTTGCTCAAGTAGGGCAAGGCATTCTTCGTGATTTCGTGACATGGTTATTCTCAGAACTCTGAGAATAACCATGTCAAAAATTACTCTTTAATTTTCTAGCAATATGTATCAAACGTTAAGGAAAGGCTAAGGTAATTTTGCGATCGCATCAATTGAGAGGTAACAAACACACATCAGTTGATAACCTGCAACTTGGGTTACTTATCAGTCTTACCAGCCTTTTTCAAACCTTGCCATCTTTCTCGCAATCGCTTCAAGTTAGGAGTATGACCACCGTAACGCCAACTAACATAGGCTTGACTAATCTCATCAATTACCTCAGCTGTTAGTGGGGCATGATGCTCGTATGAGACTCTGGCATACTCTAAAGGTGTTTGTGCTGGATGTTTGCCTAAACCTTTTTGGGTTGTCCATTGCAGCATTTGTTGATAAAGGCTTTCCATTGCTGGCAATTTCTTTAACCATCGACGGTTGCGCCACTCTCGCCACTGACCCCAACCCAGCCAACTGAAGAAAGCTGCTGTGGTTGTCAAGATTAAGCCAGTTAATACACCAAACCAACCTTGAGAAAATAAAGCTAAAAACCAAGCGATCGCTCTAATCACCCACCTAAATATTGTCTCAAATAGATTATTCAACAAACCTGTCACTGGAGAAGGTAACCATCCAGCAACCCAGTGCCACAACTGGCGCAACACACTAAAAGTCTGAGTATCTTCTACTGATGGAGGTATGAGGGGATGATTGGGAATGGGGTCAAAGGCAAACCAGCCATATTTCGGAAAATATACTTCCGTCATCGCATAAGCGTCAGTATTACGGACAACATACAGCCCTGTAAATGGATTAAATTCTCCTGCACTAAACCCTGCCACTAACCGCGCTGGGATACCAATAGAACGTAGCATTACCGTGAGAACTGTTGAGAAGTGGTCTGGATAACCGCCTCTATATTTGAATAAAAAAGCTTCTACTAAGTCATCTTTTTCTCCCAAATAAGGCAAATCTAAGGGATTTTGGGGAATAGAATAGTGTTGCTTCAGGTATTGAGCTAGGTAGAGAGTCTTTTCATAGGGTGAATCTAGGCTTTTAATAGACTTTGCTACCCCTTCTCGATTGTAGTTAGCGAGAATTTCTTCGGTACGTTGTCGGACTTTTTCGGCAATTTCGGGAGGAATTTGGAGATAATGCTTCTTAATCTGTTGTGGATAATTAGTAGAAGCTTCACCTAACAAAGTGCGATCGCGGTATGGTACTCCAGAAATTACTGTGTAGGTGAGTCCTTCTGATAATTCCACAGGCGATCGCAATCCATTTTCTGTATCAACCGCGATTATTGCTGTCGGAAAGTAAATCTCTTTGGGATAAGCCATCGCTGGAATTAGGTTAGGCAAATCCGCCACCACTGTATAAGTTTGTACTATCTCTTGGGTTTTACCTGTAATCAGAGGTAGGTTCAGGAAAATTTGGTAAGACCAAGGCGATCGCTTCATGGTCATAACATCTTCATTACGAGAAACTTCCCATCCCTTACCTGTATAACGGTCAAATCCTAGTACTCGCCAAAAACCCTCAGCTTGCGATCGCACCCGCATCACAACTTTAGGTTTCATCTCGCCCCGCAGGTTTTGGTTAATCTGGCTATTAAAACCGTAATAAAAGTTATTATCTACTTTCCCTGGTTGACCAGTTTGGTTTTGTCCTGTACCACCGCTACCACTACCTTGATTGTTACCTTTACCTTGGCGGACATAACCAGGATTGATGATACTACGTCCAGTGAAACTGCCTTTTACTTGAATAGGAGAACTTACAGGAAAATTCCGTAATTGATAGCCAGGGAATCGGGGTAAAAGAGCAAAAATTGCCAGCCCCAGACCGACAATTAGCAAAAAATTCAGAATTAAAAATTTAAAATTAAGAGTTGAGGAATTCTGATTGAGTTTTTCCTTTTGAGCTTTTAATGGCTGCAAACCCAAGCGTGAGCGATAATCTAATACTAAAGTTGGCAGAGCGATCGCTAAAAATAACAGCAACACAGGTGCAAATGCTAAAGTCTGACTTAGCGTTGCCGCCACACCCAATAAAATCAGTCCTATAACAATCGAATAGCCCAAATTTTTGCGGCGGGGTGTATCAAAGCTGTGCAACACCTGGAGTTGAATTAATAACTCCGCCAAACCCAACCGCGTATCATTCAACTCTCCCACTAACCGCCCAAAGAAAGCACCCAGTGCTACTAACATTCCGATAGCGATGCAAAACTTAACTGCAACATTGGCATCACGGCGACGATAGTAACTCCAAATCCCACCCAATCCACTCAGGGGTAACGCCCAAAAACTGAATGAAGTCTCGGCGGCGATATCCGTCGCCACAATTCCCAAAATAACCAACGCTAGCACCAGCACCCGCAAGGAAATTGAATCTTCTACTTCTATTAAAGGCGACCCCTGCATATTTTGCCGCCAGAAATTACCTACAGGGAGACGCCAAAACCGATTCATCCTGGATAAGTTAAACATTTGAGTCTAAGCGAAGCAATGATGTAGATGCAACGGACACAATCGGGGGGATGTAATTGGTTACCCTACTACTGTGTCAAAGAAATAATCGATAGCGGAAGATGCGGCGAGAGAGACGTAAAGACACGGAGAAATTATCAAATACTTTCTCCGTGTCTTTGTCTCTTTGTAATAACTGCTTCTCGTAGACACCCTAATCACCACTTGTTGAAAAATAGGATAAGCTTCAAAACCAGGAAAATCCTCTTAATATATATCGGTGTTAATCGACGTAATGTGCTAGCGCTGGCAATTTAAACTAAATCGTGGGACTAATCACGAACAACAATGGCTGTTGGTCTATTTCTGGAAACTCAACTTCTAGGGTATAAGTTGGGTTAAGTTGTTCGCAGCCTAACTCTACACCTAAGTATCCCAAAGTCGAAGATGTTGCCATTGCTAAGGTGCCACTTCCGCGAAGTGTCAAAGTTCCTTTAACGGGTAACTCAGCCTGAACAAGTAACCTCGTAAGTTTACCTACAGACTGATACTCTACTCTAATGTTCAAATTACCGACACTGGTTAGCCATTGTCTTTCTACCACTGGACTGGTTGCTGAAAGTGGTAGAGTCAGATTTTCCAGCAGTTGTTTAGCTGCTAGCAACGACAAAGCCATCTGTTGACGTGGTTGTAAATCTGAGTAATCGCTCTGAATATTGGGTATTGTTTCCAGAGTATTTACAGACCGATAGGTGCTTCTTAGCACCAATCCAGCTATGTCGTTTAATGCTTGAGATTCATTGGGAAAAAAGTTCTCCACCACTTGAACTAATTTTGCCCCCAGAGGCACTGAAGATGTCACCAACGCCTGACATTGTTCTAGCAATTGCCGGAAAACTTTCTCCGGCAAGGGACGTGGCAGATTCAGCTTCGACTGTTGTACCATCCACCCCCAGGTAGGAACGAGCGTCATTGACGGCTCATCAACAAAATCGGGATAGTCGATTAATTGTGTTTCCCAGGGAAACAAAGGTGGGTGGTCTTGGACTTGGATTTGTAACCGACGCTTAAGGACGGCTTGGAAACGATCTTGCACAGTAGGAATTTCTCCCAATTGAAAGGCCTGGGGCGTTCCTCCCAATTTTGGCTCACTGCTTTTTGAAGCAGTGGCTTCCTTGAGGAGGTTTTCTACCCCGTCATTTTCCTCACATACCGAGAGTTGCTCGTTATTTTTGACATCATCTGTCAATAACCAATCGAGACACTGGTGTTGTAAGGATTCTGAGTCACTATTCATGAGTAGATGCACCTGATCCGGACACTAATGAGTTACGAATTTCCCAAGCTTGCTCAAGAATCTTAAACCATCGTTTTTGAAGTTGTGCCATTGACAGCCCTAAAGTTTTTGCTATTTTTTCATCGGCTTGTCCTTGTTGCTTCAACTCTAGTAAAGACCGTTGCTTATTGTCCAGCTGTGCTGTGTATACTTGCCATTGCTGGGGAGTTAAGCCCAAATTGGTGTGCAAAGAAGCTTCCAGCCACTCGTGAACTAATTCCCAACGGTGTAACAAAGCAAACCGAATCAAATGATACTTAAAGCGCTGCTGCAAGTAATCTCTCTGACGAGGGGTTAAACCTAAAATTGACTCAATTTCCTGTGCTGATAGATCCTGGAGGCGGAGGGAAAAGTAATCAGCGCAGTCAGATTGTTGCCGTTGTTCGAGATAATTCATTAATTCCGTAACCACAACGGAGCGCAAGGTATCTTCTTCGGGTTCAGGTTCGGCTTGCGTTGCCATTGTGGAGCGCAATTGCTGCACTGCTGGCTCTTCCCAAGAACCATCGGCTTCACTATTGCTGCCTTCTGCGGCTTGTTCTATATCTACGCTGGTTTCTGGGGGCTGCTGTTGGGAAAAAGTTTGCGCCCGCAGGATAATTAGCTGCTGCTGACGGCCTGGTAAGGGAATGCGTCGCTTGCCGTAGCGCTCGGTAAATGCCATGTACTCGGACAATTCTAGAAGCGTCTGAGGGCGATAAGTGGAACCAAGTTGATTTTCTCGCCGGAAAGCGTTTAATGCCTCCAGATAAAAACTCTGCAAGAAATCTTCAATTATAGTCAGCCGCCCTTGATAACTCAATTGCTTCTGAGGCGGATTAATGTATCGATAAATAATTGCACTCAGAGTGCTGTGTAATTCTACCCTGCCCCGATTTGAACCCAACTGATAGTACCTGAGACACTGTTGTAGCCGATGCCGAGCTAGGGTCATCGCCGAGCTTTCTACAGAGCCAGAAGCTTGGATACGTTTGCTTTCATGGCAAATTCGATATACTTCGGTGGTAATACGTGTTGCGACATCGTGGCAATTCTGTTCCGAAGCTTTGGTTGATTGCTGAAACTCCCTGGACAGGAGTTGAAAGATCACCTCCACGCCTTTAGAATTTTCTCCCAGAATAGTTACAGATGGAATAGTTGCGGTTGCGGCTGAATTCATAGTCTCGGTTTTCAAAAGACCCTAACTTACTTAAATACAACCTGTATGACTGTGGGTATTGGTTTTTTCCGTTTTATGTATAAGCTAAACGCAGACCAATCCTACATTTAGGATGTGGCTGATTTTATTATTCCCAACTTTGATGGGATTGTTCACACTTTGATAGATGTTATTGCCATTACCCAGGAGCCGTATACAAGTCATTATGGATTTAGAAGCACAAATTCAATTGCTGATTGACAATGCGCCCCGCGATGGGATGACACCACATCTTGTTGCAGCAATTGCTCCTGCCCTTAGAGCGATCGCTCAAAAATTACGTTACTCCCAGTACTATATTCTCCAAAATTCAGAGGCAAGCTGGGTTTTAACTACATTGAGCAATCGTGCTAATCCAGGATTGGAAAAGCGTGTGATTTACGCTTTTCCTACCATACAGGATGTCTCTCTAATTTCCCCTGCTGGGCTTGACCCTCAAATGCTAGCTAAAATTATTCCTGTCACCCATATTTTGTTCCAATTGGTGGCATTGGAACCCGTAGATAGTATCGTTTTTTTGGAAACGCCGGGTAAGACCACTCATACCGTTGAAATTCGGCGAGCTGACCTAGAAAAACTCATGCAACAACAGTTGCGACAACAGCGATCGCCTAAACAGATACCCCCTGATATTGCATAGAAAAATTTTGGATGTTGGATTGTTTCTATACAATCCAACATCCAAAATTTTAAATCTCAAATTTGTTTGAAAAAGTTTATGATGAAGAAAAATTAATGCCAGTTACTACCCTTTTAGTCTTTTAAACAACCAGGCGATCGGCTTAACTTTCCCTTTAATCTAAAATTGGTTAACAAACAGTTATCAGTGAACATTTTTCAAATTTGAGTTTACCGTTGAGCCAGATTCCCCCACCTAAAAACAGGTGAAAGGTTTAACTTGGGGTCTAAATTATCATTTTGTACCTGTTAACTGATAACTGATTTAATAGAGGCGACTAAGTGTGTACTCAGCTATGTTAATCAATGCCTGGTGGGATTCTGAAGGTGGGAGAACTGCAAGATGTTCAATTGCTAACTTAGCATGATGAGCAGCTAACTCTCGTGCCTGTTGTATACCTTGACTATCTTGAATTAGTTCCAGTGCTTGCTCTAAATCCCCTTGTTGAGCAAACTCTCTCTCAATCAGCACTTCCAAGGATGGTTTTTCCGCCAAAGCAAATAAAACGGGTGCAGTCAGATTACCACTTTTGAGATCCGACCCCACTGGTTTACCCAAGGTATCTGTTGTACTGGTGAAATCTAGAATGTCGTCAACAATTTGAAATGCTATCCCAAAATGACGACCGTAGCTATATATATGCTCAACAGTTTCTTGCGAGACTTCACTCAGTAACCCAGCAGCTTTAGAACTGTTGGCGATTAACGAAGCTGTTTTGTAATAACTCTTCTGGAGGTAAGTTTCAATAGAGATCCCAGTATCAAAACGATTCAGTCCTTGCTGGATCTCCCCAGTAGCCAGATCCATAATGACTTCTGAGAGGAGTTTCACCACCTCCAAATTGTCCAAGTTTGCTAAATACCAGGACGATTGAGCAAAAAGAAAATCTCCTGCTAATATGGCAATGCGATTACCGAACAAACTATGAACGGTAGGAACGCCTCGCCGCACGTCTGATTCATCTACCACATCGTCATGTACCAAGCTTGCTGTGTGAATCATTTCTGTAATCTCAGCTAGGCGGCGGTGACGCGGCGTAATGTCTTGATCTAACATTGTTGCCCGCGATATTAGCAGGACGATTGCTGGTCTGATACGCTTTCCCCCAGCTCCGAATAAATGTTCGGCTGCTGCAAACAGAATGGGGTGACGATTTCCAACTAGCTGTTTTAGGTTATCTGCTAGTAGTCGCAGGTCTGCTTCCACAGGGGTAAACATGGAGGTGGCTGGGGTCATGGATGGGCGGACTCTGACTTAGGTTACGAAAGTTTACATATCCTCTACTCATTTTAAGATAACCCTGTGCCAGCGCAAAGTTTTCATAAAGTAATCCCATATTTATGAGTCTATCGGTGATAATTAGGGTTAGAAATGCATTTGTCAATAAGCAATTATGCTTATTTTGCGGAAGTTTAGGTTTTAACCTAACTTAGAACCGGAATTATCAGTATATGGAAATAAATATCAGCTTAAATTGTATTAAGTAGTTTCCCAGTAGATGTTTCCCGCCACAGAACAAAACACAATTTAAGCAATATTACTTATTGACAAAATAGATGTAATTTAAAATGGTCACCAATAGGTAAGAAGGAATTTTTCTGGACTGAAGTGTAGCTATTCAAAAAATTTGAAATTTAGCACTCAAGTGGGCTTAAAATTCAGGGTGGTTGTGTTAGGCTAAAATATAGGAATTTTAAATTTTTCAGATATTCACACCCCAAAAGTAAGTCACGTACTAGTTGATTTTACTTGCTTGGTGATGTGAGTCTAAAATAATTAGTCGTAGCCTAGATTAAAGGAATAATTCCTTTGATTTTTCCTACGAATCCGCGAAACTCCTGGTTTGGAGCTATGCGATATCCCTTAGGGAAGCCGCTACACGTCTTCAGCGCAGGTTGAGCGCAAGCATTGCTCATTTAGCAGCAGTGGGAGCAAAAATAACGTAGATCAAGTAGACCGCAAAGAATCGTGGTTTTAGATTGCTAAAGGGCAATCCAACTGCTGTGGTATCTATGGTCTGCAAGAAGTCGCATTAGATAATAAATTCTTTGTCCGTAAAGAATTTTATCTCTACAGCTAATTTTACCATAGGGAACTACAGCCATCAAGAATGCACTTGGTTGGCTGAGGTTCTACTAATTTTATGGAATTTTAATATTCGTTTAGAAAGGTGCTGGTAGAACAATGATTTACGGAAGTATACCTATGATGATTTTTATTTTAGCGTCTGGATATTTGTTCACAGTCTACCTGTTATTAGCACTGGCAAAGCGAACGGGTACAAAGACTGTTCCTACAAGTTTCCCTTCATCAGCCGAAGGAAAACACAAGCAGGAGATATCAGTAAGGACAAAGGTGACTCAAGCAGTTAATAGTCAGTAGTTAGGAGTTAGGAGTTAGGAGTTATTAATTCAAAACTTTTAACACTTTATACCGATTACCTAAGCAATTGGACAGAATTAATTACACAATGTCATTGCCAATGGAGCGGACTCCAACTCTACCAGACGCTTTGCGAACAAAGAAGCAAGCTACACAAAGCAGCTGGTAGAGTTGTACAAATGTTGCAATCGCAAGAACTATAAATATTTTTATCCAATTACTTATGAGATTGCTCTAGAACTTGGGGATTTTGCCCTAAGTCTGAGCAAGCTTGATTTTGTGCAGTTTAACAAAGAATTGGTATAACTTCTCATTTTTTAAATAGTTTTATTGGAGTTGGGAAATAGCAGTATCAGTGAAGCAAACCTCTTCAACCATTGGGGTATAGCCTAGCCACTGCACTCCTGACTGGGAAAACTGTTGCGGACAACCGCTGACGGCGAAGCGAGTTGGCAGTGGGAGGTGAGTATTTCTTAAGCCTAGTAAGTCTAGCTCTTGGGCACAAGCTGCGGCAACATGAACAGCCGGGTCAACCAATTGGACTTGAGAGGGGAGGAGCGATCGCAATACTGGTGTAAGGTGAGGATAATGGGTACAGCCGTGAACTAAGGTGTCAATTTCCTGCTCTAGTAAAGGCTTTAGGTAGGCTCGTGCGACTTCAGCAGTGTAGGGGTCGTGAATGCGGTTTTGCTCGATGAGTGGCACAAACTCTGGACATCCGACTTGCCAGACTTGGACATCAGGAGCAATTTCGAGTATAGCGTGCTTATAAGCATTACTCTTAGCTGTAGCTGGAGTGGCAATCACACCAATCCGCTTTCCTTGCTGCACCGCTGCTTTCGCACCCGGTAGGATCACTCCCAAAATGGGTATGCTGAATTCATGACGCACCGTTTCTAGTGCTAAGGCAGAACTGGTGTTGCAAGCCATAATCACCATTTTTACCCGCTGCTGTTGTAGCCAGGTAAGAATTTCCCGCGTAAATTGTAAAATTTCTGCTTGTGAACGAATTCCGTAAGGAAGTCGAGCCGTATCCCCAAAGTAAACAATTGATTCATTGGGGAGTTGCCGATATAGTTGTCGCAGTACCGTCAGTCCACCCACACCACTATCAAAGATGCCAATTGGGGCCCGTTGGGGTTCAAGAGCCGAAAAATCGTCAAGATTCCCTTCAAAGATGGAAGATGAATACACAGGCAGATATTGATTTAGGTTTTTGGATTTAAAATACAGAATTTAGCAGACAATCTGCAAATTGACTACTAAATTCTGCACGTAAAAGAAGTTTAAATACCACCTCTTTAATTAGTAATTTGTACTATATTACCTCTGCTGTAAGTATTTGAGGATGCCACGAGCGATCGCTTCTGCCATCCGATTTTGATACTCTGGTGTTCCTAATCTGGGATTATCCTCGTAACCAGTCATATAGCCTGTTTCCACTAAAATCGAGGGCATAGAGCTTTTCCTAAGAACGTAGAATCTGGCTTTGCGAGTTCCTCGGTTTTTGATAGTACCGATGTTCTGGAGGATAGTATTGCGAACTACTTCAGCCAGAGCATAACCGCTGTCGTAATAATATACTTCTAACCCATTCACATCAGGGCGATTATCAACGGAATTAGCGTGAATGCTGACAAACGCAGTCGCATTAACTCGCTCGGCAATTTCTACCCGTCCCTGAAGTTCTACAAAAAAGTCAGCATCCCGCGTTAATACCGCTTGTACACCATTTTGCTCTAAAATTGCTGCTACCCTTTTACCAATAGGCAGGATTACATCCTTTTCTAAAAGTCCGCCCAGACCTGGGGCACCTGAGTCTTTTCCACCATGTCCTGGGTCAATAACTACGAGCAATTTCCCTTTGGGAACCGAGGCGTGTGGCCGTGGCTGCGAAATTGTCCGGGGAATATCTGTAGGGTTTGGGAATTGACCTTGGTTTGGCGATGGCAGAGGAGGTAAAGCAATGGGCGCTGTGACGCTACCAGAGCGTTGTAATTCTAGAGCCAAAAGCTCGTCACCAACCTGGTTGAGTTCCCCAATTTGCACTCCGGCTGCTGGTTGAACTAAGACGATGACAGTATTTGAATCTTGTGGTTGCAGGCGGACTCGCAAGATAGGGCTGTTAGGATTAAAAGTCGGGCCTGTGACTTTGGGAGCTAACCGAGCATTGTTGATAGTTATGCGGAACAGACCAGAGCTTCTATCCCAGCCTCCTGTAGCAGATAAAGCTTGGTCGGCTCTAATCAGCAATTGTGTGCCATTATTAGCCAGTTGCACAGACTCAATAGTAGCAGGTGAGGTGTTAGTAGATGGTATAGGGCGTGGATTGTTACCTCCAGGCAACTGGGCAATGCCACGACTGGGCAGAACGACAAAACCACCAAGACTGCTAGTGGTTGCTCGCCAATTGGGACTATTTTCGTCTACTTGTAAAGTCAGGCGAACAACAGATGGGCTTGTTTGCAGTTGGCTGAACTGAATCCGGCTGACACCATAGCGATTAATCGACAAATCCCGCTGCTTTAGAATTGGTGATAAAGTTGCGCCAGCAATATCGATGTTAATTGCCCTCTGATCGTTGCTACGATTAACCTGAATCTGAGGATTACCACCATTGGTACCGATGAAAAAACCATCGCCTGTGACTTGTAACTTCTCTATTTGAGTAACCCTGGCGACAAGCATTCCGTTTTTAGGTGGATTGACAGGACCTGTTGTCACCACGTTGTAAATATCTCTTTGGGAGAACACTGGTGGAGATGTTCTCGGTGAAGTTTCTGTTGCTATAGCTTGTTCTTGTTGCCCCACAGTATTTCTTAAGGGTACATTTTCGGCTTCTGGCGTAGGTAATTGCACTGTCCAGCGATCGCCAGTTCTGCCAACAAATTGTACTCGTTTGGGGTCTAAAGTATAACCAGGAGTAACTTCAACAACTATGCGTGTTGTTTGTTCATCAAACTGCCCAACCCGGATCGAACGAATTGCACCACCCACCTGTTGGGTTAGCTGCGGACGCCCAAATGTGGTTCCTGGCAAATCAATTACCAAACGAGTCGGGTTAAAAATTAATTGTGCTTGTGGTTGAACATCCCCTAAAGTATTAATTTCCAGCCTGTTTTTATTGGCATCAAAACGCCAAGATTCAAGTTTCGCGGCCATTGCTGGCGACGATAGCATGAAGATAGTTCCAATAGTACTGGATAGTAACCAGTGTAATTTCACAGTCCTTTCTCCTGATTCACATTCATGGGAGCCGTCAACATCTCAACATATTGGCAAATCCTCACACCATCACCGCGCCCACTTGAGTTTTGCGCTGTTATTAAGACACAGCTAATGGGGTAAAATATAGCACGCTCTTGTGAATTTGCCATGCCATTAGCTCAGATAAATTTGACTGTCAATTTTAGATTTTAGATTCCCAATTTTAGATTTTTTGATTTTTGATTCATGCCAGACTAACGTCTTGCTACACTAACACCCCTTGTGACCTGAAATAATTCCATTATCCAAAATTAAAAATTCTCAAGCCCCATCCGTTTATCAGTGGGGTCAATCCCTTCGGCTTGGTGCAGTCGCTCATGGGGAGCCGCTGCGGTGGACGCATTAAGAGGCATAAACCAAGTAGCGTGGAAACCCCTAAGACCGCGCTGCTTCACCAAAATCCAAAATCGTTCGACTGAGCGAACGCAAGAGCGTCTCTAAGAGTTGCCGAAGTCCAAAATCCAAAATTGGGTGGCTTGCAAAGCATCAGATGACAATAATAAAGAAGCTACTCCTGTCCCACCGCAAGAATACTTAAATTGTTTTACTACTAAATTGGATAAAAATGGTAAAGATTAGATGTATTTACTCAATAATTTCGACTAAATTACTTATCTTCTCTTTAGATACTGAAGAACGCCACGAGCGATCGCTTCTGCCATTTTATTTTGGTAAGCTGAGGTTCTCAGCCTAGCCATATCCTCTCGACCAGTCATATAACCCGTTTCCACGAGAATGGAGGGCATAGAACTTTTTCTGAGAACATAAAATCTGGCTCGCCGCACTCCTCTGTCTTTGATAGTCCCAATACTTTGGAGAATGCTACTGCGGACAATGCGAGCTAAACCCAGACCGCTGTCGTAATAATAAACTTCCAAGCCATTAACATCGGGACGACTCGCACCTGCTGAATTAGCGTGGATGCTAACAAACACATCAGCATTAGCTCGCTCTGATAATTGCACCCGTCCCGGAAGGGTAACAAAATAGTCAGAATCCCTGGTCATAATTACTTGTACACCATTTTGCTGCAAAATCTCTGCCAGCCTTCTACCGATAGGCAAGATAACATCCTTTTCGCGTGCCCCCCCAATGCCAAGCGCTCCAGAGTCTTTGCCACCATGTCCGGGGTCAATAATGACTACCACTCGCCCATTGGTAACTCGGCGCTGTGGTTGTGATCGGAACTGGGGATTTGGATTGTTTGGGTCTGGGAATGGCCCCCGGTTTGGCGGTGGTAGCCCAGGTAAGGCAAAGGGGGGTCTTCCGGGGAGTGCGACAACCCGACGAGAACTTTGTATTGATACCAAAAGCTGGTCGCCAATTTGCCTGGGTTGCCCAAGTTGCACTCCGGCTGCTGGTTGAACTAAAACAACGACTGTGTTGGGTGCTTGCGGTTGCAGCCGGACCCTGAGAATGGGGCTATTGGCAGCAAAAGTAGGGCCTGTAACTCTGGCAGCTAGCTTGGCATTGGTAATTGTGACGCGGAACACACCTGAGGATCTATCCCAGATTTCTGTAGCAGATAAAGTTTGGTCGGCTCTAATTAGCAGTTGTGTACCATTATTAGCCAGTTGTACAGACTCAATTGTTGCTGGTGAGTTGTTAGCAGATAGTCTGCTGGGAAAAGAAACGCGTTCTGACTGATTGTCCGAATTATTACTTCCAGACAATCTGACAACACGACTAGGTAGAACCACCAAACCACCGCTGTTACTATTAGTTGCTTGCCAGTCTGGGCTATTTTTATCTACCCGCAAAGTTAAACGGACACCAGGAGGTTGGGTTTGTAATCGGGTGAATTCGACGCGGCTAACACCATATTTATTAACGGGTATATTATTCTGTTGCGTCAGACGTGGTGATAAAGATGCGTCAGAGATATCCATGAAGATGGTAGCGCGATCGCGGCTGCGAATTACCCGAATCGGGGGATTACCACCACTGGTACGAATGAACAACCCATCGCCTGTTACTTGTAAAGTCTCAAGTTGAGTCGCCCCTTGTGTAGTAGTGGCAACCCTTGAAATACCAGGTTGAGGCTCAGAGTCTGGGGTAACAACACTGTAAGCACTTCTAGGAGATGAGGCAACTTTATCCACTTCTGGCTTAGGTAATTGTACTGTCCAGCGATCGCCAGTTGTGCCCACAAATTGTACTCGCTTAGGGTCTAAAGTATAACCAGGAGTCAGTTCGACAACTATCCGCGTCGTTTCTCCATCAAACTGCCCAACACGGATCGAGCGAATTCCACCGCCCACCTGTTGGGTTAGCTGCGGACGACCAAATGTAGTTCCTGGCAAGTCAATTACTAGCCGAGTCGGGTTAAAAATTAGTTGCGCTTGGGGTTGAACTGCTCCCACAGTATTAATTTCCAGCCTGTTTTGATTGGCATCAAAGCGCCAAGATTCAAGTCTCGCAGCCATTGCCGGCGACGATAGCATGAAGATAGTTCCAATAGTGCTGGGTAGTAACCAGTGTAATTTCACAGTCCTTTCTCCTAATTCACGTTCATGGGAGCCGTCAATATCTCAACTCATTGGTAAATCATCACATCGTCACCACCTAAACTTGACCTCTGATGCCTTTTTTGATTTTTTAAGCTGGTATAAAAACACGCTTAAATCAGTTATCAGGTTTCATATTGGGTCTAAATCCCCATGTGAAACCTTCCACCTTTAGAGGTGGGGGACTCTGACTCCCAAGGAAGCTAAAAAACTAAAAACTGATAACTGTTAACTGATAACTGTTTTTTGTTTGTTGCCATCAATGCACTAAGTAAATAATTCCCATTACTGTGAGATGATCTAGCAAGATTTATGGATGTTACTCCCAATTACCTGGAAAATATTCAGATAAAGGCTCACAAACCAAGGGAGACTGGAAATAAATAACATTTCGAATGCTGGTAGAAATTAGAAACAAACGATTATTCTACAATCACACGGGACGGAAATTTGGGGAAAGAAGTTTCTACTGCACAATCGTAAAATCTTCAAAGCCCGGTGATAGTAATGAATTCAGAGTCCTGAGTTCTGAGCAAAATCACTCAGAACTCAGTCAGAATTTACCCAAGACTTTGATTAGCGATCGCCAGATTCTGAATTTACTTCCAAATTGCCACTATCATTTGATGCTGGCATCCTCGACGCAGGTGGTTCAATTACCAACGATGTTCCAGAGGAACCGTCTAAAATCAGTTGCTCTGAGCCTGCATCCACAGTTTTTGGATCTGGAAATACAAATCGTAACAAAGGAGGAGCTAAAAAGGTTGTCAAGATAACCATCATGATAATTGCTGCTCCTAATGGTTTCGAGAGAGCGCCACTGGCTGCGCCGACACCAGCAAACACTAAACCAACTTCCCCTCTGGGAATCATCCCCACACCGATAGCTAAACGGTTGATTTCCGGTTGACCAAACACGCTTAAGCCTGTGATTACTTTACCGAGAATGGCTACTGTGATCAGGAAAGTTGCCATAATTAGACCTTCCCGATTGTCGGGAATTGCTGGGTTTAAAACTCCCAAATCGGTTTTTGCCCCAACAGTCACAAAGAAAATTGGCACTAACATATCGGCAATGGGTATGACTTGCGTTTGCAGTTCTTTGCGTTTATCTGTCTCCTCCAGGACTAAACCAGCCGCAAAAGCTCCCAGAATTGCTTCTAAGTGGATGACGGCAGCAAGGTATGCCATCGCAAAGGCGAAGATGAATGCTGGGATTACCAGTCCACCGCGTGTTTTGAGTTTATCAGCGATCGCCACAAAGGATTTATTGAAAACATTGCCCAGTAATATTGCTCCCAAAATAAAACCAGTGGCGCTGATAATCAAATAAATGACTTTGTTTACATCTACCACGCCATCTTTAGCTAGGCTGGCAACTACCGCTAAAACGATGATTCCCAGTACATCGTCAATTACAGCAGCACCCAAAATAATCTGCCCTTCTTTAGAATTGAGTCGCCCCAATTCTGACAACACCTTGGAAGTCATCCCAATACTAGTGGCAGTTAAAGCCGCCCCGGCAAAAATTGCAGGTACAGTATCGATACCAAACAAAGTCATCAGTCCCACAGTACCAGCGGCAAAGGGTACTACTACCCCCACTACTGCTACGACAGTGGCTTGGATACCAACTGCCATTAAATCTTTTAAGTTCGACTCCAAGCCGATTTCAAACAGCAGGATGATCACACCCAATTCTGCCAAAACAGAAACGACCTCAGACTGCGCTGCAAACACCGCTGGAGTGGCTTCAGGAGTTAAACCAGCAGTAGTTTGAAGGAAGGACATGATCAAAGAGCTAGAACTGTCTGTGCCGCCTTCTGGAAAGACTAAAAGGTGGAAAACAGAGATGCCCACTACCACACCACCTACTAGTTCGCCTAAGACAGGCGGCAAACCCACTTGGTTTGATAACTCTCCACCAACTTTGCTGGCGAGATAAATGACTACTAAGCTTAGTAGCACTGCTGCTACTACCATTGAACTATCTGCGGCTTGTGTTGCGCTGGCCAGCAGAGGAAAAGAGTAGCTGATTGGATCTAACAAATGCATGGGTTCTGTGAAAATCCTTCTCTTTGATTTTGACGCGTTTCTGAAAAACATCCTATGAAGATGCAATTGGCAGCTGACACAAATTAATTTGCACCACCTGTCAACTCGATCAAGTATTGCCAGTAGACTTCCCAAACTGGGACAACAGAAAGTCTAGGAAGTCGCAGCAAGTCAAAATCTGTGAATTTACCATCCTGTTTTATTTGGGCTAGGGTGACGGGTTGGTGTACTCTTTGTAATGCCTGGACATCCACAACTGCCCGTTTGCTGTCATTGAGTGCTGGATCGATATAGGGTTGACTAACTATCTCTGCTAAACCTATGACTTGCCGTTCTTTGCCTGTGTGATAAATGAACGCCAAGTCACCAAGAAGCATGGTACGTAGATGTTTAAGCGCTAGGGAATTGTTGACTCCATCCCAAACTGTACTGCCGTCCCGTTCCAAATCGAAGTAGGAATAATTTTCTGGTTCAGTTTTCAGCAGCCAATACGCCACGACAAGTCTCCAAAAAGGCTAGTACCGCAAGGCGGAAGTCAAAAGTCAAAAGTCAAAAGTCAAAAGTCAAAAGAAATACAGCGTAAACGTTTCGTTGATTTGAAATGGGTTGTTTATTTCTGCCGCGCTGTACTAGTGTAATTTTTTTAGTATCCAAAAATGTAACCATTTCAGCTTTTGATTATGGCAGTGTCAAAGTAAGAACATACAAATCGGATCTAGCGATCGCACTTAAGTTGTGAAAAACTTGTGGTGACTGTTGACTTTTTACAGCCACCAGAAGATTGCTACATACGCTTATTAAAAACATCTGTGGATACTTTGAGGAGTGCAAATCTTATGACTAGAGCCGCTTTACCTGGTTCTCAGTTTCCAAGTGGGAACTTGTGGAAAATACTGCCTTTAGCTTTATTCCTATGTACAACTTTTGTATTACCTGCGTTAGCACAAGAAAAGGATAAATTGTGGCGAACCCTTAGTGTGACTGGTCGCGGAGTGGAAACAACTCCTGCAACCTTGGCACAAGTTAGTTTAGGAGTAGAAATTCAGGGGAAAACAGCACAGGAGGTACAGCAAGAAGCCGCTCGGAGGTCATCGGCTGTAGTTGCGTTCCTCAAGAGCCAAAATGTTGAAAAATTACAAACCACTGGTATTCAACTTAACCCAGTTTACAGCTACACTAATAATGTGCAGCGGATTACAGGCTATGCTGCCACTAACACCGTGAGTTTTCGCATTCCCACTGAGAAAGCTGGTACATTATTGGATGATGCAGTGAAAGCGGGTGCGACACAAATTAACGGCATTAGTTTTGTTGCGAATGATCAAGCGATCGCGGCTGCTCAAAAACAAGCATTAAAAGAAGCTACCCAAGACGCCCAGCAGCAAGCTGATGCTGTTTTCAGTGCCTTGGGTTTCAAACCCAAAGAAGTGGTGAGTGTTCAAGTTAATAATGCCAGTCCACCTCCACCACCCATGTTTTTACGGGCTGAGGCTGCCAAGGTAGCTGATGCTTCCACCCCTGTCGTTGGTGGTGAGCAGCAAGTAGAAGCATCAGTAACGCTGCAAATTAGTTATTAATAGGACTTACGCCCACTCTACGAATTCTTCTCTACCAGACTTGAGGTGTTGGCAAAGCCTCTCCAAGAGTTGGCAGTAGCCTGCGGCAAGCCACTACGTATCTACGTTTTTGGCTATTTCTTGCCTAAGTCCTGATTAACTATCATTTGTCCTTTGTGATTTATCAAAACAAAGGACAAATGACTAATTAAAAATGTTCTGAAGACATATTTTCTGTACCGCCTTCTCCATCTCGCTTAGAGCCTAATAAATCCAGTTGGTCTACTTGGATAACAGGTGATGATCGGTTTGCTCCTGTTTGGCGATCGCTCCATGTGTCAAACTTCAAGGAACCTTTGACGGCAATTTGTTTGCCTTTACGTACATAATTACCTGCTACCTCCGCCGTTTTTCCCCATAGTTCTAAATTAAACCAGTCGGTATGTTCGCCTTCTTTAGTGCGGCGATTAACAGCTAGTGTCAATCTACACTTAACACTACCAGACTCAAAATACTTAATCTCTGGGTCGCCGCCTACGCGACCAATGAGGGTGACAACATTTATACTCATGTGTGTTACCTTTTAGGACATACGTACTTAGTAATTCCGACTTTCATCATAGCGAATTGTGAAACTCTTGAAAATAATGTGTTAAACAGTTAACAATATAGTTGAATTAAAAAATTATACATACTAGTTGGAGAAACACATAAAAGTATACGAATATACTAAGTTAATCAAAAAATATCAAAAAATAGAGGACTGAGACATAGTAAATATTCCTGGGAATCAGATAAAAATATAGACTAGTTTACTCAACTCAGGATATAAACGTAATCAAATTCAGCACAATTAATTCTTACCGTTGTAGTCAAAAAGTATCGCACATAGGGGGCTTAGAGACGCGTGGGTATTTTTAGGAACTTTCGCACATCATGGGATATGGGTATCGACCTCGGTACCGCTAACACTCTCGTTTATGTATCTGGTAAAGGTATTGTACTGCAAGAGCCTTCTGTAGTTGCGATCGATGTCAACCAAAAGGTAGCACTGGCAGTAGGAGAAGAAGCTAAAAAAATGCTCGGTCGCACACCTGGAAATGTGATTGCCCTCCGCCCTTTGCGAGATGGTGTAATCGCTGATTTCGATATAGCCGAGCTAATGCTGAAAAGCTTTATTCAGCGTGTAAATGAAGGTAGGTCTTTAATTTTACCCCGGATTGTTATTGGTATTCCCAGTGGCGTCACAGGAGTAGAAAGGCGAGCTGTGATGGATGCAGCTCATCAAGCAGGAGCAAGAAAAGTATATTTAATCGATGAACCTGTAGCTGCGGCCATTGGTGCAGGACTACCTGTTGCCGAACCCACTGGCAACATGATCATCGATATTGGTGGTGGTACAACAGAAGTTGCAGTGCTGAGTCTTCAGGGTACGGTGATTAGCGAATCAGTACGCATTGCTGGAGATGAACTGACTGAAGCGATCATTCAGTATATTAAGAAAGTTCATAACTTAGTGATTGGTGAACGGACTGCCGAGGACATCAAGATTCGGATTGGTTCTGCCTATCCTACTAATGATGATAATGACGCGATTATGGAAGTCCGAGGCTTACACCTACTTTCTGGTCTACCGCGAACTGTAACGATCAAAGGCCCAGAAATCCGTGAAAGCATGTTGGAACCGCTATCAGTAATTATAGAAGCTGTGAAGCGGACACTGGAACGTACACCTCCAGAACTAGCAGCAGACATTATTGACAGAGGTATTATGTTAGCTGGCGGCGGTGCTTTGCTCAAAGGCATAGATACTCTCATTAGCCATGAAACCGGGATTGTAACTCACATTGCCGCCGATCCTCTCTGCTGTGTTGTGCTGGGAACAGGTCGTGTGTTAGAAAACTTCAAACAGTTGGAACGAGTTGTCACAGAAAGCTCTCGCAATATGTAGCAAAAAAAATATCAGACTTGAGTTCTATTTGAGTTCTATTTGGGTTTTATATAAATAGAATCCAAGTAGAACTTAATTTATATAAATATGTAAAGGTATATATGGTGACAATACGACGTTGGTGGGATCGTAAAGGGTTACAAATCGGGTTGTTAACTCTAGTAGTTGGTAGTGCTTGCATATTGCGACAAACTCAAGGTGAATTGGTGCTTGAGACATACCAAGCAATTACCCGTCCGTTAGAGATGTTGCAGTCAGGGCCAACTCCAGAAGAACGTCTTAGAGATGCCCGGATATTGGAATTGCAAACCCGTATAGTAGATTTGGAAAGTCAAAAGACAGAGCTACAAGATTTATTAGGCTATGTAGAAAAAGAGCCACTGGCATCACGGCCAATTCCAGCACGGGTCGTAGGACGTAGTGCCGACCAATGGTGGCAACAAGTATTTCTAAATCGTGGTGCGAATGCAGGGATTCAGGAAGGCTTCATAGTCAAGGCAGATGGCGGATTGGTCGGTCTGGTGGAGAGTGTAACTCCTAATACTAGCCGCGTGTTGTTAATCAGTGACCTCAAAAGTCAAGTGGGTGTATCAGTTAGCCGCACGGCAGCTAAAGGCGTTTTGCGAGGAGATTCTTCGGCAGAAGCTGTGCTGGAGTTTTATGAAAAAGTCCCAAATGTCAAGGTAGGAGATTTAGTTTCCACATCTACTTATAGCCAGAAATTTCCATCTGGCTTGGCAGTAGGACGGATAAAGTCGCTGGATTTAAAGAAACTTCCGGCATCAGTGGCGAAAATTGAGCTTTTTCCGCCAATCCGCTCTCTCGATTGGGTAGCTGTTTATCCAAAGCCAGAAAACCAAGAGTTGGAAACCCAAAAGTCGGTAAATCAAGTGCCGCAAAAGTCTAAGTAAATTCTCCCTTGAAAATCCATAGAAAAATGAAGATTCCTGCATTTGGTGGCAGCAGGCAGAAAAAGCCAAAATCCTCAGAGCGAAAATCGAAATTCCAAATCCAGCCGCTTTCTCGTTGGCATCCCGGTATCCGTCAGTTGTTGGGTTGGATAGTGACGGCTGGATCTGTAGTGTTATGTTTACTATTATTGCCAACCCGCTTGCCAGGTATGGAATTATTAGGAATTGGCCCTAACTGGCTGTTAATTTGGGTGGTAGCTTGGAGTGTGAAGCGCACAGTGTTTTCCGGGGCATTGGCAGGTATAGTTCTAGGGCTACTTCAAGATTCCATGACATCACCTAACCCTACTCATGCCCTCAGTTTAGGTATAGTGGGAATTTTAACTGGTCTGCTCCAGAAACAGCGTTTTATCGAAGAAGATTTTATTTCGATTGCTGTAATTGTCTTTGGTATGGCAGTTTTGGCAGAAACTATCTTTGGATTGCAATTAACTTTGATCGGCGATGAGCGCAAAGTAACAGATATTTGGACATATTACCAGCGTGTCGCTCTAGCCTCTGCCATTCTTAGTAGTCTGTGGGCACCTGTGGTCTATTATCCCCTGAATCGTTGGTGGCAGCGAATGAAATTGTTGGAACAATAGTAAAGGAAGTTAGGAGTTAAGAAGGGGATAGCTTACAGGTGAGAGGAAAGAAAATTATCCTCTGTAAGTAAGTCGGCGTGAATAATTATATTGGCTTGTAGTAAGTAGCTCCAGCCCTTACTACAAGCCAATATAATTAATTTTACATTGCGTAACATAGTTTGATTTATTCCTACCCATTTACTTACCCTGTAATCTTTATGAAATTTGGGCAACCTCTGGCAATATGGATTCAAGGTACAGTGAATCAAACAACACCGGATCATGGCAGTTAGTAGTATTGATGTCTGATAGTTTCTTTTTTGCCTTAAAAGAATATCAGGTAAGTCATCTCCTGATTTCCTGACGGCAGAATGTGGAGTAATTATTCACTTCCTCGCCTGCAAAAGTGCCGAAACCCCTGATTTATCGTTGAAAGGTGGGGGGGAGTGTGAAAGGTTACAATGTGGAAGCTTTCACTGATTAACCTAGTTGGAGAACGCTGATGTCGAAGGAAAGAAAAAGTAATAAAGAAGTTAAAAAACCTAAAAAAGATCCTAAAGACAAAAAGGAGAAAAAAGACCCAAACAAATAGGACTATTTAGCAACTGAACTACTAATAGTACCTCGAAGGAAGTTCTGGTAGTTCTCAAGAATGCCAGAAGCCTACACTGCTTGTGGCGGTGTAGGCAGTTAGTGTTGGCAGTAGGTGCGATGTCTACGATGGTCACTGAGCGGCTGGTGAGCATCTCGGCTTTGCTCGATGCAACCGCAGTCGAAGTATGTCGAAGTGCGGGCTATGACGCTCTCTTACGAGACGCTCTTGCTAGCTTGCTTCCCCGTAGGGGTACGAATACTCGCTCTAAGCGTTGGCGCAGCCTCTCTAAGAGTTGCCATGCCGCAGGCTTTACGCAACTCTACCAGACGCTCTTGCGTTCGCTATCGGCGTCGCAACTTATCAAGCAGGAGTAAACTTCAGCGAAACACCATTCATGCAATAGCGCTGACCAGTGGGTGCAGGACCGTCATTAAAAACATGACCCAGATGACCACCACAGCGACTACAATGTACTTCAGTTCTGGTCATAAACAACGACTTATCTTCAGTAATAGCGATCGCACCTTCAATTGGATTAAAAAAGCTGGGCCAGCCAGTACCACTGTTAAATTTGGCATCAGATGTAAACAGTGGCTGTTCACACGCAGCACAATAATAAGTACCGTTGTCGTATTCCTTATCCAATGGGCTGGTGTGAGGGCGTTCAGTCCCATGTTTACGCAATACATTAAACTGTTCTGGCGTTAAAATCGTGCGCCACTCTTGCTCAGGTTTGGTAACTTCAAATCCACTCTTAGAAGTTGTCATCTCTTTTGACCCCCAATTGATATACCTTGATAACAATGCTGTGCCGACTATTACTGCACTAGCCTGTAAAAAATACCGTTTGTCCATATATCTATTATTTTCTATTTTCCGGTTAACTGGCCAATCAACTCCAGTACGGGATTCCCTACATTAATGACTATAATCACCGATGTCTGACGACAAGCCGCAACTATTGGAGACGCTGCGCGAAGGCAAACGCGTCTACTCTCTGAATTAGCCCTGATAAATTAAAATTTAGGATAGATTTGCACAGCCGTAAAAAAACAACTTCTCGCGCGAGTGTGACAAGCAATATCGCCAACTTGCTCAATTTTTAGCAAGAGTGGATCTCCGTTATAGTCGTAAAAAAGCTCTTTTACCTTTTGAATATGTCCAGATATTGCACCTTTCACCTTACCATTGGGAATATAGGCAACATGAGCGCGGCCAATAATTGGCAGGATATGATGCTCACAGGAACTAAAAATATCGATGTCCTGGATTAATAGCATTTGATCAGCATCTTCTGTAAATACTGCACCATTTAGCAGTTAATCTTGGTTTTTAAAGTACTGTTTTGGAGTTTATAAGGGACTTCCAAGAAATAAATTATCCAAATAAACGTAGACGCGCAGCGGCTTGCCGCAGGCTACCACAGAGACACAGAGAAGCCAGCGTTGGGCGGGTTCCCCGACTTGTACTCCTACGGAGAAGCAACTGGCGCAACACAGAGAGAGGAGAAATGAGAGGGTTTTTGCATCAGTTTTGGGACATTTTTTATTTGGAAGTCCCTAACTGATTGTAGGTTACAGTTATTTTCAGGTAAATAGACCACGCGGTAGGGGCGCAAGGCCTTGCGCCCCTACAACAGATGTGGTTCAAATACTTGAATTCTGCTGTAAGTAAACAGAAGATATGAGCATCATCCAGTACGTTATTGGATGGTTGCAATGGAAAATGGTTGAGCGATGAAATTCACGTTCCTCAAGAAGCGACGTTGCTGATTGAGAAAAATTCTTCCACTCCCTATTCCTGGCGTGGGTTTAGTATAGGGTCTTTGGTCAGCCTGCTTGTACTTCGTTGAGCTTATGGGAAAGAGCTATACTTGGCTTGACAATAGCTGGGACAATTTTCTCACAAGCCATTCTTGCGCCCGATAAATTCCGTGCTGTTGGCCCGACGAGCATTGCAGCCAAGCCACCCATGATAAATAATTCACAACCAGGCCAACGCAGATAAGTATCTAAAACAGGCAAACCTTTAACAATCTTGATAGGGTAAGTCTCTAAAATATTTTTTAACAAGGGTTCAGTGGTGGCATCGAATTTAGTGCCAGTCGATAGCCAAATATAATCGCACTCATGTTGATTACCATCGCTACATTCCACGTACCAATTTTCACCTAACCATTGGGCTTTTACTACTTGACAGTTTTCATCAATTCTGATTTTACCATGACGCACTTGTTTCCGTAGTTGTGTGGCGATGTCTACGACGGGCTACGCCTACGCAGGTGTCATGAAACCGCCATTTCTAGCTTGCTGAATCATCATTACCCGTTGCTCCCAATTTGATTGGGCAAAAAATCCCTTTAGGTACTTTGGCCCTAACCAACCTGGTTCAGCATCGAATAATTTTTCTGATAACTGACGCCGAATCTATCAAATGAACCTCTGCACCGCGAGAAATAGCACCCACTGCCAAATGTCCACTCGTCAAGCCACCACCCACAATCAAAACTCTCTTACCCATCAACTGCAATTTTCGTAAATCAATTGTTTGTGAGTGGCAAAGTCTATCTTGTGGGTAGGCTGTCTGAATCTGGTTTACCCAATCAGGTATTTGAATTTGAGCGCTACTCGTTGCCAATACTACCCGCCGTGCAATGACTTCTTGTCCGTCTTGCAAGCAAAGGCAAAACCGGAGACGCAAATGATCTCTTAAGGGTTCAATACTTTTGACTGCTAACGGAATAACTTGCTCTTGCAACTGCCGAACTCGGATTGCATCCTGACAAAAATTCTCAAATAATTGCGTTCCTGGTAAATCATAAGGGGGAAATAACTCATCAGGACGAGATTGGGCAAACTTCCTTAAAGCAAAAGGGTTTGGGTGGGGATGGTAGACGGTAGGGGAGCGTAAATGAGGGATTTCCAAAGCTTTAAATTGGTGTTCCCATTGACTCATCCACCTGCCACTGGGGTCAAATACTAAAAACTTCCCTCTGATTCTTTGCCGTTTTTGCAGCAGATGGGTAGTCAAAGTCAGAGCATGAGGCCCAGCACCAATAATCGCCAGGTCAATTGTTGCAGGAACAGTGGTCGTAAATTGCATTGCTGGAGAAACAATCTAGCTTTTATGATAATAGTTATCATTCTATATTAGTTAGACCAGCAAAGTGATTCTGAAAATAGGGCATTGGGAGGAGACAAGGTAGAGACTTATTCAATAATTCCGCCTTGTCTGTCCCTTTGAGGTTCGCAACGCTGGCTCCTGCTTGCGACTTCTGTGCGCTTGTCCACATTCCGTGATTACATCAACATCAGAGCGACTTCTTTGGCAAAGTAAGTCAAAATCAAGTCAGCACCAGATCGTTTCCCCAATCCCCAATTTTTTCGATCGCCAGCTTATTGAACACGGCTTAATATACATTGGTCTGATCGGAATACCGGAGTTATCTGAAAAATTCTTGCTTGGTTAAATGGAATATGTGATACTCTAAAAATTATAAAAAAAGCACGGTATTTATATCGAATTACCGTAGTTTAAAAGGACAGGACTCATGCAGCTACTATGGTTCATCCCAACCCACGGCGACGGACGTTACCTTGCAACTGCTACAGGCGGACGAGCAGTAAGTTTTTCTTATCTGCGGCAGATAGCCCAAGCGGTTGATGACCTTGGTTATACAGGGGCATTGCTGCCTACAGGACGTTCTTGCGAAGATGCTTGGATTGTAGCGTCAACGCTGGTATCACTGACGCGACAGATGCGTTTTTTGGTAGCCATCCGTCCCGGCTTGGTATCACCTGGGGTGGCAGCGCGGATGGCGGCGACCTTTGATCGCCTCTCTGGTGGACGGTTGCTGATTAATGTCGTGACAGGAGGCGATCCCGTAGAGTTAGCGGGAGATGGCTTGCATTTGAGTCACGATCAGCGCTATGAATTAACAGATGAATTTTTGACAGTATGGCGAGCGATCGTCAGTGGTGAACAAGTTAATCTTCAGGGCGACTATCTCAACATTCAGGATGGTAAGCTGCTGTTTCCACCCGTCCAGAAGCCATATCCGCCCTTGTGGTTTGGCGGTTCCTCTGCGATCGCCCAAAAAATCGCTGCCAAGCATGTAGATGTCTATCTAACTTGGGGCGAACCACCGGCGCAAGTAGCCGAGAAGATTGCATCGGCTCGCGGACTTGCTTTATCAGAAGGCCGGACTTTGCGGTTTGGTATTCGCCTACATGTGATTGTGCGCGAAACCGAGAGTGAAGCTTGGGATGCGGCGAATCAATTGATTAAGTATGTAGATGACGAGGCGATCGCTAAAGCCCAAAAAGCTTATGCTCGGATGGATTCAGTTGGACAACGCCGGATGAGCCAATTACACCACGGTAATCGTGAGGCATTAGAGATTAGCCCGAACCTGTGGGCAGGAGTCGGTTTGGTACGAGGTGGTGCGGGAACAGCCTTAGTAGGCGATCCTCAAACTGTAGCTGCCAGAATTTTGGAATATGCAGATTTAGGCATTGAGTCCTTTATCCTCTCTGGCTATCCCCACCTAGAGGAAGCTTATCGAGTCGCAGAACTTCTATTTCCTCATTTGCCTTTAGAGAATCTGCCAGCAGTGGAGAAGCAACATGTCTTGAGTCCATTTGGTGAGATTGTGGCAAATGAAGATTTCCCTAAGCAACAGCCTCAGCAAAGAGCTACGTCCATATCCTAGTAGATAAGAACTAGGAAATTACCAGCAATGTTGCACCAACAAATTGACCAAAAAATCTCAGAAAAAGAAGCGTGGGCATTGCGTCGTCAGCTGGGGATACCTAACAATAAACGCTTGTGGGTGCTAACTTGCATGGACGAACGTTTACCTGTGGAGAAAGCATTAGGAATTGGTGAAGGAGATGCTCATATTTTCCGTAATGCCGGGGGGTTAGTTACAGATGATGCTATTCGGTCAGCGATGTTAACTACACATTTTTTTGGCACAAAAGAAATCATCGTCATTAACCATACCGAATGTGGCATGATGACAGCATCAGGAGACTTTCTCAGTGAGGTATTGCGAAACCAAGGTATTGACGTGGATCAAGTTACGATCGATCCTGCTTTGCCAGAGTTGAAGCTACCAAAAGGCGTTTTTTCCAAATGGATCAAAACGTTTACCGATGTGGACAAAATCTGCACACAGCAGGTGGAATTGCTGCGTAATTCTCCTTTAATTCCCCAGGATGTAGTTATTCATGGTTACATCTGGGAAGTAGAAAGTATGAGTTTGCGCCGTCCCTACAAACGTCTGAGTGAAAAGGTCAACACAGCAGAAGCTATGAAGACCAAAACCACAAAAGACACTGAACCCGTTTTATAAATTGGGAGTTCAATTGAATGGCAAATATTTTAGCGATCGCTGGTAGTCCAACTCATCCCTCTAGAACCTATGGTGTTGTCGAATACACTGCCAAGCTTTTACAACAAGAAGGCTTGCATGTAGACATTATCTCAGTTCGGGATTTGCCTGCTGAAGATTTAGTTTTTGGACGATACGACAGCCCTGCTTTGGAGCAGCCAAAAGCTTTGCTAGCAAAGGCAGATGGTGTGATTATTGCCACCCCAATCTACAAAGCTGCTTACACAGGAGTGCTCAAAACGTTTCTAGATTTGCTGCCACAAAAATCATTGACAGGTAAACCTGTGTTACCAATTGCCCTTGGTGGGACGCTGGCTCACTTATTGGCAATTGAATATGCTCTTAAACCTGTTTTATCTGAATTAGGAGCGCGGCATATCCTAGCTACTATTTATGCGGTAGACAAACAAATTCAACGACAAGCTGATAACAGTGTGGTGTTAGATGAGGAAATTGAGCAAAGACTCAAAGACGTTCTCAAGGAATTTGTTAAAGCTGTAGAATATGATGCCGCAGCGCCTCAAGAGTTGGCTCATGCCAATTAACTAATCAAGTTTATACCTCCGTTTACTTGTAGCAGATGGGTAATTTTTACCCATCTGCTACCTTTATTTAAAAGTTAATTAGAGCAACATAAATTTACTCTCAAAAATTACACTTTTATAACGATATTCAAATGAATAGACTACGCCTAGACTTTACTTCCATTCCTTTCTAGTCTATTCAACTAACACCACTATAATTTTTGATTTTTCCCATATATAGCGATTCTCATTTGAATGAGATCCAAGATAGGACATGGCAATGCCGTGTCTTACCTCGTATCTGTATTCATCTGTGGTTAATTATTTTTTCTATACCTTACCCATGCGGCAACCCCATAGCGGCAGAACGTTCCTCTGGAAGAGTTGCGAGGAATTTGTCTAGGCTATTTTTGAGCAAATGATAACAGCAGTTTTTAACACTCCCACGCGGCCTGAAAAAAGTCGCGTTCGCAAAACATAGCATAACGATAGGTTGAATGCACAACAGAATTAGTAGTGGCATAATTGTCAACCAAACTTTCTAATTGTTGTGTTGGTTGTTGAAAGTCTGCGCTGCTATAAGTACGAATCCAGTCTGCATATTGATGATTAGGAATGCCGTTATGAGCTAACTGTTCTCCCAAAAAGGTATACAAACGCATACACGGAGACATCGCCGCAGCAGTTAAACCCACATCTTTACCCCAAGCAGTTGCTAACAAAAAGTCAGTATAGCGGCGGGTGGTGGCTCCTGGTTCCACAGAATCCAAATTAATTCCCCACTGGGAAGCATAGCCACTATGCATCCGCAGTTCTTCTAAAGCTTCACTAGCTAGGTTATGAAATGTGGTGAAACCTAACCGGTCTGGTGCTTTAGCTGCGGCGATACTGTACGCACGGGCAAAAGCTTCTAAGAAAAAAGCATCTTGCCCTACGTAGTAAGCAAATTTCGCCTGCTCAAGAGTACCATCGCCAATGCCTTGAACGAAAGGATGCTTTAGGCAAGCTTGGGCTAAGTCTTGATTTGCTGCCCATAATTCGTTAGATAAAGTCATTTGTCATTTGTTATTTGTCATTTGTCATCTGTTATTATCCCTCTGTTCTGTGAACTCTCCCCCTCAAAAAGGTAAGAATTGAAGCAAGACTGAGCCAAGACTTCCCAAAAAGTCAACAAAACTGGGGCTACCAGCGCTTACCTTCTCATTTACGGGTGTTTGCAGTTCTTTAATAAAAGCCTGGGCTGTTTGCGTTCCAGCGGTATTGTTTTGCGATGTAAACAATTTTTCAGCAACTTGGGCATCTTTGAATGCACCTTGTCTATCCAATATTTGGTAGCAGGCTACACCACGAGCTAAATAAGCACCCGCATATTCTGGTTTAATAGCGATCGCCTGATTAAAATAACTGATTGCTTGCTGTTGGTTACCTTTTTGTGCTTCTGCTACACCCAAAGCATAAAATTCTTCTGGTGAAGCAATTTGTGATGGTATACCAACTGCGCCTTGGAAGTTGGCGCCATTTAGGTAAGCACCAGTCAATTCTGCATTTGCTAGATAGGTATTTCTTAAATCAGCACCCGCCAAATTTGCCCCACTAAACTTAGTTTGGCTTAGGTTAACACCAAATAAACTCGCGCCACTCAAGTTTGCACCCCGCAAATCAGCACCGCTCAAGTTTGCCCGGCTGAGGTTAGCACCTGTGAGATTAGCACCACTCAAATTGGCTCCAGATAAGTCAGCCATCACTAAACCTGCACTGGTTAAATCACAGTTTTGACATTGTTTGGTTGCCAATAACTGTCTAACGTGTTCAGAATTTGCTGCTTGTACGGTTGTTGTCAAACTAATTGTGGTTAAAAAGGCAGCTATGACTAGAATTTGGTTTTTCATAATTGCGTAATATTTGTTACTCCATAGGTAAAATTAACTGAGACGGATTTATACCTCAGCCTATGATATGAGCAATCTGAACAGTTTGCCCTCTGTAGTTGCCTATATCACTTGTAAATTTGAGTAAACACTCACTGGTTGTGCAAGTTCACTATCTTCTAATTATTTATGCCTAGCTATAGCAGTCCTAAATCATTTGTAAAAATAAATTAACCGCAGAGGCTAAAGAGAGCGCAGAGAAAGGAATCGGAGATTTTTACGACCCATTCAGGATTGCTATACTTATTTGTTATTTAGGGGTCAGACCTTGACGTTGCTGTAATACTTTTTGATAATTAGACATAAAATTTACACTTCTACTTCTTTGAACTTTAAGTCAAATATACACAGATTACATTTCTTGATTTTACAAAGAAGTGATGTTTAACGACAGACAAGCCTCTATGCGTCTGTGCCTAGTGCTAATGTCATCTCACTCAGGAGTAAAAACAGAGATTTGCTCGTGTATGCCCTGATTTTAAATAAATATGAGACTATAGAAACATTAAGACAGTCAGAAAAACGTGAGTCAGCAAGACAAACTCTTAGAAAAAATCCTCTCTGGGACTTCTGATACAGACATCCCTTTCGCACAACTGTGGCAACTCTTATATACACTAGGCTTTGATGAACGGATTCGTGGCGATCATCGGATTTTTGTCAAAGCCGATGTTGAGGAAATATTGAACCTGCAACATAAGAGAGGAAAAGCCAAAAGCTATCAAATTAAACAAGTTCGTGCAGTAATTATCAAGTATAAGCTAGGAAGTAAAAATGATATTTCGTTATGAAATTATTCTCTACTGGAGTGAATTAGATCAAGCCTTTATTGCTGAAGTACCAGAATTATTAGGCTGTACTGCTGACGGCGAGACTTATCAAGAAGCCCTGCACAATGTAGAAGTAGTTGTGCATGAATGGATAGAAACAGCTAAGGATTTAGGGCGTCCAGTTCCTGAACCTAGACCGCATTTGATGTATATCTAATTGATACACAAGCTAAGTCAAACTGATTTTTTAGCATTATCATAAATGTAGGACTCCTATTTGATTTTTGAACAAGACTACGAGATAATACGTAGAAAAATAAGTGATGCAATTGGGTTAATTGTCCATCTTGGCATATGCGTAAAACCATTTGAGTGAAGCGGTGTTACCAGCAGATACAAAGCTACGACAACAATTAAAAGCAGATTTAGATGGACTGACAAAAATTCCAGATTACTCTGAAAGACATTAAAGCCAGACAGTACACCCTTTTTTTAGCCCTGCTCCCTCTACTCTCTTTCTTCACCACCTAGACTTGAGCAATTGCTGGTACATTACTTCCCGAATGAGCATTTCCTTATACAGCATAAGTAAAGACCGCTTGGCTTCTTCACAAGACAACGTCTGCACTTTGTCGGCAAAGCTTCGGATCGTAAATTCTTGCTCTAAAGATAATTTAAATGATTGATTCATTATTGGCTCCTATGCCTAATTGAGTCGAGAACTATAAGGTTAATGAGAATAGGCTTGTTACATTTGTTGTAGTAAAAAATTATTCGACCGAATCATACAGATGTTGTTCATAATCTTCATGTATTTACTAAAATTTTTACTCCTATTACTGAGTGATATGATGCTACTATCTGATTACTAAATCGCAGGGAAGCGAAATGGTGCAAGGGTATCAAGCCCCACAAAAAAACTTTCCTCCTGCCTCCCAAGAATCCCGTACTCTCTTTTTTGATAAAAAATCCGTAGTTTCAAAACAGGCTAGACAAGTGGGTAGGTCCAATAAAAAGCTTTGTTCTTGTAATATGACAGAGCCTTATTTGATTTACTAATTTAGTGATTAACTACGACATAAAATGTAAATAACCTTTTAATCTGTAGTAATGTACCATTACAGATATTTGCTTAAGCTCAAGTTTGAGCTAAGGTTTGAGATGTATAAGATGAGTATATAAGTGGTTGATTTTTCCAAAAATTAGTAAATTTAGAGTAAATTCTGACATTTTGTATAGCTCTTGGTGAACAACATAGTAATTGCATATAATAGATGAAAATTAATAAATAGTAATAAAACTTTAATACCTGAGATTAAAAGCGGGTTTTTGTCTGATGGTCAAGCGATCGCTTCAGGTATCACTCGCCAGGATTCAAGGAGTTAAAAAAGCTTTCGCTCATAAGGGGTGGACACAAAAAAATTTGGCTTTTGAAGTCAACTTGAAGACTCACCAACCAATTTGGCGGTTTTTTAGTGGGCGTCCGGTTGAGCGTCATATCTTTATAGAAATTTGTTCTGTGTTGCCGTTGAATTAGTGAGAGATTGCTACCAATCCGCCGACAGAATTCTTGGAACTAGAAGAATACACCCAGCCCTCTGTCCTAGATATTGACACCTTAGATGATTTCTGATAAAAAAATACCTATGTTAACGAGTTTCGACTTCGCTCAACTCTCGATCACTCAGTTGGTTGAGCGACTTGTGCCGAGTTTAGCCTGAGCGGCGTCGTTGGCGCAGCCTCTCGTAGAGAAGGGCGGAGCCGAGGTAAGTCGAAACCAATGGCTATGGTAAATTTATTACTAGAATTCACCTTAGTACAACAGGTGAAATCGCAACGCTTTGAAAAAATTTAAGACCAGTGCAGCACCTTGCAGTTATTAGATATTAGCTACCCCGTTAGAATCGATAGCAGTCCTAAATCATTCGTGAAAAGTTAGATATCCGACAACTTTTACGAAGTCGGGGATCTGGACAGCGCAAAATCTAATTAAAAAGGTTAGTTACTGGCAACTTTACAAATCACCATAATATGTGATTTGTATTTGTCAGTATTATAGTGAAGAAGTTGTAGTCCAGAACGTTCTATTTCTTGCAAAAGTTTAGGAATTTCATACTTGTGATGTCGCCAAATTGTAATTTCTTCACCTTCAGGGATTTCAATTTTCTTATCTATACTCATCCAACTGAAATTTATAGTGTAATTATGACGAAATTTCATATTAGCAACTATACTATCTGTTTTTAAATCATACTTTCTCACCAATTCACAATCTTCAGATTTAATCCCAATATTATTTTTAACCCATCCATATATTTCTTCTACGTGATACTTGCAGCCACCTCTGACGTTTCCATCCCATTGAGAGTTAGAACCAGTTTCATTAGTGAACACCAGAAAATCATTTTTTCCCATGCTATCTCTAAAGTTTTTGAGTACCTCATCTCTATTTTGATGATTCCCAATGGTAACACCTAAGTGGAAAAATATTTTTGCTGTGTCATCAATTTCAGGGCTAGCTTGATTTTGAAATAAAATTTTGGGTATGCTACTATTTTCTATGTCAATCGTCGAACTGATAAATTCAATGAGAGGAAACCATTTTCTAAAATTATTTTTGGATAAATGAAGTAATTCCTCGCTAATATCTAAGGCAATATATTTATTAACCTTTCCCAATTTATTAAGTTTTTGAATAAAATTTTTAACTGGATATGAATTTCCTGCACCAACGTCTACAATATTTACTTTTTCACCACTTTTAATATTCTCATTAAAGTATTTAAAGTTATTCTTTAAAAGGTCAACTTCTACACTTGATGTCCGATACCATGTAGGAAGAATATATTTTAGATAAAAATCATCCCAGATTTTTGCGCCTCTACCTTTATAAGAATACTTTAGAGGTATTTGTCGTCTGATTTCTAATGCATGAATTATCCCTAAAAGTTCTTCTTCAGAAAAAAGAGAGTAGAACTCAGAACTTGGCTTTGCTGTGCGACTGAAAGCAGTTAATATATGCGATGGAAGTTGGGAATTGCTAGGAAAATTTTGAGCCATTATTCTTGTTATTTGGTTTTCTTAATTTATTATCCCAAACCCAATTTACACCAGATGTGTCAACCATATCTGGGACCGACCACAGTACTTCCATCTGGCATAATAGTGTACCAGTAAAAAGCGTTGTAAATACTGTTAAATCTCCAACTCTCACACAGGATATACGAAATCTTAGCTCCTTCAAAGTTAGTTCCGATCAAAATAGTACTTTGCATATTTCCAGTGATTCCGAATTCAGCATTATTCAACCAGGCATCCGTCAAATTAGCTCCCTCCAAGTTAGCATCACTCAGATTAGCTTCTCTCAAGCCAGTACCCCACATCAAAGCACGTCTGAGATCGACACCTTGCAGGTTAGCCCGAATCAGATTAGCACCACTCAAGTCGGTTCCTTTCAAGTTGGCATTCCTGAGATCAGCGTCCCTCAAGGCAGAACAATTCAAGTTGGCACCAGTCAGGTTGACGCCTCTCAAGTTAGCACCTATGAGGCTAATACGAGTCAACTCAGCTTCTCTTAAATCAACACTACTCAAATCAACCCCAGCAAAATTTCTCTCCCCAGCAGCATACCTTCTCAACAACTCCTCAGCATCCATACCCTAACTCCTGAATCAATTACTACTTAGAATGGTTATTTTAACGACTTTAGTCAATTTGGCGACCTGAGTTAGACCATTATCAAGCGCGATCGCTTATACCATAAAAAATAGGAGATAATTTTTCAAAGATACAGGGGTAAATACCATTGGTTCAGCAACCAGAACTCCAGGAAACTTCGTCGATACAGTCAATCCAGCGGGTGCTTGAGAGTTTAAGCACTTACCGATGGACTTCGCTGGGAGCATTGGCCAGCCTGTTGCTGTTGACGATCGCAAACGCAGTTACCCCACAACTATTTCGGTGGGGAATTGATCAGGGCATCATCAAACAAAACCTCCAAATTGTGCTATATAGTGCCGGCTGGATGGTACTCGCCGCGATCGCTCGTGGTTTATTTAACTTTGGACAAAGCTATTTGGCAGAAGCGATGTCTCAGGGTGTGGCCTATGACCTGCGAAACAAAATTTTTAGCAAAATTCAAAATCTCAGTTTCAGTTATCATGACCAGGCGCAGACTTCCCAACTGCTAACCCGTGTCACCAGCGATATTGAGCAGATCCGCACCTTTGTTGGTACCAGCTTAATTCAGGTCATCGGTTCAGTTGTGACATTGGTGAGTATTTCGGTGATTTTGCTGGTGATGAACTGGCGATTAGCAATGATTACGCTGACAGTAGTGCCCCTATCTGGATGGGTGATGGCGCAATTTATTACCCGGAATGATAAACTTTTTCGGCAAGTACAAGAGCAACTGAGCGACCTCAATGCTGTATTGCAAGAAAACTTACTAGGAATACGGGTAGTGAAAGCCTTTGTGCGGGAGTCAACTGAAAGGTCGCGTTACACGACCCTGAATGATGGTCTAGTCAGGGCAAACATGAAGACCATTAGCGCCATCCGTAATACCTTTCCGTTGATATTTTTATTGAGTAATTTGGTCACACTGGCAGTTTTCGGCTACGGAGGAGCGCAGGTAATTGGGCGCAGATTTTCCATTGGCGAACTGGTGGCGTTTAACTCCTACCTAGCGTTGATTCTCCAACCTATTTTGTTGATTGGATTTGCTGCACCTGCGATCGCTCAATCAGCTGCTTCCGCCGAACGAGTCTACGAAGTTGTAGATGCAGAGGTAGAAATACGCGATCGCCCCGGTGCTGTCCCATTTGACACCTGCGGTGGGAGAATCACCTTTGAAAATGTTTCCTTTCGCTATCCAGGAGCGACAACCGAAACTCTCAAAGAAGTTTCCTTTGAAACCAAACCTAACGAGCTGATCGCCGTTCTAGGGATGACTGGTTCCGGAAAAAGTACAATTATGAACTTAATTCCCCGCTTTTACGATGTCACAGGGGGAGCAGTTCGCATTGACGGACGAGATGTAAAAAGTTTCACGCTCAAAAGCCTTAGATCGTGTATTGGCATTGTATTTCAGGAAACCACTCTATTCTCTGGCACAATCCGTGAAAATATTGCCTACGCAAAACCCAATGCAACCCTAGAGCAGGTAATTGAGGTTGCAAAAACCGCACAAATGCACGATTTTATTACCAGTCTACCCGATAGCTACGAGACGATCGTGGGTGAACGGGGCGTGGGCTTGTCTGGTGGACAAAAACAACGAATTGCGATCGCTCGGACCTTACTTACCGATTACAGCATTCTGATTTTGGACGATAGTACCTCCGCTGTAGATGCGAGGACTGCTGCCCAGATTCAAGCCGAACTGGATAAGTTAATCCACCAAAAAGCTTGTACAACTTTTGTAGTAGCTCAACGGATTAGCACCGTCAAGAATGCTGATCGCATTTTTCTCATGGATAAAGGACGATTGGTGGCACAAGGCACCCATGAGGAATTGATGCAAACCAGCCCGCTCTACGGTGTGATTTTGGAATCTCAGGTTAAGGTGAAGAAACAAATGATCCTAAATTAGCACAAGTAGTCCAATACAGTTCAGTTAAGCATTTCTTGCTTCTCTTCCTTCTCTACGAGACGCTACGCGAATGCGTTCTTCTCTACCAGACCAGAGGCGAATGCGTCCTTCTGGTGCGGACGCTGCGCGTACCCCTACGGGGAAGCAAGCTACAGGTAGTGTCTCGTAGAGATGGCAGTAGCCTGAGCGTCTACGTTAAAAAAATTGACGAGGAGGAAGAGTTAAGCCTTAACCCAACCGTATTGATAAATAGTCTTGCTTAAGATTTTTATAACAGCGAATAAAGACAAAGACTTTTAATCCAAAATCTAAAATCCCAAATTGGTATGAGAGGCACAGTTACCGTTGTTGCATCTGAGCAGGCGAGTCAGCAATTTTCCACCCTGCGGCGCTTTTTGCAATACCTGCGACTTTATCGCAAAGATATTCCCATCGCCTTGACATTAGTCTTTATTGGTGCTGTAACCCAGGCAATTGGGCCGTTTTTCATCGGTTGGTCGATTGATCACCTAATTGCCCAAGGGAATTTGCAAGGACTGCTGGTGTTATTAGGGCTACTAGCGCTGAACTATGGACTTGGTGTCTTGGCAATTCGAGGTCAAATTATTCGAGTTGGCTGGATTATGCAGCGATTGCTGGCTCAACTGAGGCAAGATATTTTCACTAAAATCCAAAGTCTGCCACTCAGCTTTTTTGATCGCAGCGAAGCAGGCGATTTAATGAGCCGCCTGCTGAATGATGTTAATACTGTAAATCAGGCATTTGGACTGACGATCGCCCAAATGCTGGGCAACACTTTCAGTTTGGTCGGCATAATCATTGCTATGCTCTCAATCAACCTGCAACTCGGTTTGTTGAGCAATTTGGTTGTGCCACTGATGATTTTTACCACAAACTTGTTTGCGCGTTGGGCAAGAGCCAGGTTTCGTGTTACGCGACAGACGATTGGGGAGCTTTCCGCCAAGTTGGAAGAAGATATTGTCAGCGTGCGAGAAGCACAGGCATTTAATCGTGTACAGATGAACATCGCAGAATTTGACATTCTCAACGCTGCCAATCGTGATGCTAACGTCGATGCTGTAGCAATTACTTCGGCCTTTTTGCCCTCGATCGATTTTCTCAACACACTAGCAACCGCAGCCGTGCTGGCCTATGGTGGCTATCTTGCAGTCACTGGAGCTGCAACAGTGGGTGTGGTGACATCTTTTTTACTTTATGTCCAGCAATTCTTCCGCCCGATCCAAATTCTCAGCCAGTTTTACACCCAAGCTCAATCTGCCTTCGCCGGATTAGAGCGAATCTTTCTATTGCTAGATGAACCGTCAGAACTCAAAGACGCACCCGATGCAACAGAAATGCTGCCTATTCAGGGTGAAGTGACATTTGAAAATGTCAAGTTTGGCTACAACCCAGGTCAATTAGTTCTCAAAGGGGTGAATTTGCACGCCTATCCAGGGCAGATGGTTGCGTTAGTAGGGCCGACAGGTTCGGGAAAAAGTACGTTCATTAACTTGATTTCGCGCTTCTACGATGTATCTGGCGGTGCAGTGAAAATTGATGATGTTGATGTGCGTAGCGTGACTCAAGCAAGTCTGCGGCGTCAAATTGGCATCGTCCTACAAGACAATATTCTGTTCAGCGGCACCGTTGCCGAAAACATTGCCTTTGGCGCTCCTTACGCCACCCAAGCTGATATCGAAGAGGCTGCACAACTAGCAAATGTGCATGAGTTCATTACCTCACTGCCACAGGGTTATACAACTCAATTGGGTGAACGGGGCGCTCCCTTGAGCCAAGGACAGCGACAACTGATCAGTATTGCGCGTGCGGTGTTGATTAATCCCCGAATTCTGATTCTCGATGAAGCTACTAGCAGCATCGATACCCGCACAGAAGCGTTAGTACAAACTGCGATCGCCCGCTTGCTGCAAGGTCGTACCAGCTTCGTGATTGCTCACCGCCTCAGTACAGTTACTCTGGCAGATCAGGTATTAGTAATTCAGCAGGGACAAATTGTAGAGCAGGGTACTCACGCCGAACTCATCGATCAGCAGGGTGTCTATGCCAACCTCTATGCCCTGCAACTGGGTGCAGCAGACACAATGGTTCTTCAAAATGAAAAGTAAAATATATATAGCTCGAATTTCTCAATTGCCAATAAAGGAATGAACCTACCTAACCTCGATTCACAAACCATCGATCGCATTATTGAAATGGCATGGGAAGATAGAACATCTTTTGATGCCATTGAGGCTCAGTTTGGGCTGCTGGAGAAACAGGTAATTGCCTTAATGAGGCGCGAAATGAAGGAATCTAGTTTCCAGATGTGGCGCGAGCGAGTCACCAAACGCAATACAAAGCATTTATCTAAGCGAGAATTTATTGCAGGTCGGTTTAAATCGTCCAATCAAAAAACGTAAGTAATTGGGTCATATAACCCCACACCTCAAGGCTTGTCATTGCCCACATTCTGACAATCCCTGCTTCGTTGCTATCCCGCCTCGGAATAGCATTCCAAGGCAATAGCTAAAGTCCACTCAAGTGGACTCAGATTCTTCTTTAGTCCTCTTGAGAGGACAGTAACTCTGAGCCGCTGAACTTAAATTCTGGGCGGGATGTGAGTCAGTGCAATACTTTAACTGTTACAAAATGTGGGTAATGACAAGTGTCTAAAGCCAGGGGCTTCCTCTCTCTGAGACGCTACGCCTACGGCACGGAGGTTCTGCTGAAAACTACCAAATTCAGAAGCACAATGACGAAAGTTACACTTTACATCGCAGCTAGTTTGGATGGCTACATTGCTCGTAGCGATGGCGGAATTGATTGGCTATCAATCCTTGATACAGAAGGAGAAGACTACGGTTACGCTGCTTTCTACGAATCGATTGATGCTATTGTCTTAGGCAGCAATACGTATGAAATAGGGCTTAGTTTTGATGAGTGGCCTTATCCGGGGAAAAAATCCTTCGTTTTCACCCAGCGCCATCTCCAATCTGACCGCGAGGATGTTGTGTTTGTTTCGGACACAGTGAAGCACGTCTTAGCAAATATGGAGGCTCAAGGTTTGGAAAATATCTGGCTAGTTGGTGGCGGAGCATTAATCAATTCGTTTCTTCAGCACAGCTTGATTGACGAATATATTATTTCAACTATTCCAATTATCTTAGGTGGTGGTATACACCTTTTCCCACCAGCTAGCCCTGAAGAAATATTGGAGCTGATTGACTCAAAACAATATCCTAGTGGTTTACTCCAATCACATTATAGGCAAAAAGGAAAGGGTTAAAAATTTATAATTGTGTTTCAAGTGGTGAGAAGTCCGAGGGTCGGCTTGCGAGGCTCGGAACTTCGGGGAATTTAAACTCCACCTGAAACGTGACTGCCGTTATTAGGCATCAGGTATAAACCCTTTTTAATTATCAATTACCAATTACGTCGAAACAACCTCAAGAAGCTTCTGAACAGCGTTGCTGAAGTCTTCGTAAGGAGAAACTCCCACGATGGTTTCTGCTAAATTACCATCTTTGAAAATTAAAACTGCTGGAATACTGCGAAGACCAAATTTTTTGAAAATCGGCTTGTTGTTGTCAACGTCTACCTTAACGACTTTGGCACGACCTTTGTATTCCTGGGCAAGTTGATCCATTAACGGACTGATCAGGCGACAGGGGCCACACCAAGTAGCAGTAAAATCAACAACAACGACTTTCTCTTCACTTCCAGTTAAAACAGTATCAAATTCACTTTCTTCAACGTAAGCAACTATGTCAGTATCAGTAGACATTTTTTAATTCCTTAGTGTCAAACTAAAAATTTCAGCAAAAAGCTAACTATACAAACTATACTCCCTTCTGGCTGTCAGATTTACCAGTCACCTAGATTAGGAAACCCCCGCAACTGACTTTTGCTTGGTAGCGTGGATTTAATAACCTACAACTTTCTTACGTAGGGTGCGTTAGCGATCGCATAACGCACCCTAACAACCTACCTAATCCAAAAATCTCATCCCTTCAAGGCGTGGAGGTTTCAATAGTCATCCTGCTGATCAAACAGTTCTAACAACCCAATTGTGCCTACAAAAAAAGTATAAGTAGCATATTTTATTGGCATCTTTTTTCTTGAAGGTGCATAAAAAGCTGCTATGATGCTTTCTATAAAATGGCTCGTCATGGCAAAACGCTCAATCCAAAAAATTGGATTAAGACTGCTTGGTAAATGACTATTAGTTATTACTGCATAAATATTCCACGATTCCAATCCAATTGCGCTTGTTATAAGCACTGTAGATATAATTTTTACAAAGGTAAAAATGTTTCTCTTTATAAACTTTAAGTTCATTCTGTTCACAAAAAAATGTTTAACATATCTACAAGACTCGGTGAAGTAACAGATAAGTTAATGCGTGTTATCTAAAAATTCTCCCTAAATCAACCAATCTTATATCATAATTTACATTTTTGTAAAAGTCTGTAAAAATCTTGATATGGTGTATTAAGCCAATATTCCCAAACTATTGAGAATGGATTTGTGGAAAAAACTATGCAATTTTGTCGTTTGAGGATTTCTCGTTAAAAGTCGGGAGCATTCCAAATGTGTAAAAACATAATTTGTCATTGCAAGCAAAACGCAGTGTTCGCGGAGCGTCTTGTAGAGTTGGAGTAGGCTTCATTCACAATTGACAAGTAACGATTTTGGTAAATTTGCTTGCTATTGGGATGCTCCCTAAAAGTCTCCTCCTTGGGAGAATATAGCGGTTCCCACATGGGTAAGGTACAGAAAAAATAATTAACCACAGATGAACACAGATACAAGATAGGACACAGCAATGCCGTGTCCCTAGCCGTGTACCTCATTAAAATGAAAATCGCTATAAAGCAAAATGGCATTGAGCGTCCGATTCAATGCCCTGAAGACCTTTAAAAAATCAACTACTCAGACAAGAAGAAATGCCATACCCCTAAACACTAGGAGTCAAAAGATTAAATCACCAGATATTTAAAAAATCATAAAAGTGTGGAACAATACATAGGTGGTAAATTTAATTGCACTCTATAGATTGATAAGAAATATAAAGCTATGATTGCTCAACATTACAATAATTCAATTCATGTTGAAAACAACTTGCTTAAACAAATCAAAATTAAAGAAAATCAGCTAAAAATTGCACAAGAATCTAATCTGCTCTATGTAGCAGAAGGATTACAAAATGAATTATTAAAGTTACAGTGTCAATTATCAGAGCCGCAAGACGCTGAAATCCAAGCGTTGATGAGTTTACTAGACGATTAAGATTGTAAATTTGTGTTGCAAAGTTTATTTAAAACACAAAAACTCTGTTGGTAGGAAGCAGAGCATAGTGATTGTGATGCCTGGGGGTGTGGTTTAGGCAAACGTTTTTTAACAGTCGATCCCTTGGGATTAGTACTGCGAGTTTTGGTTATTGCTACCAGTATGGGTGAGCGGGTTCGCGCTAGCGTCCCGTAGGGAAGGGGTGATTTTCTGTCAAGGTTTGAACAGTGTTAGGACTTACGCAAAAATCACTCTTAAGCCTAATTTATCGAACCGCCTTCTCTACAAGAGGCTCCGCGAACGCCAACGCGCAGCGTCTCGCAGAGAAGCCGCCAAAAACGTTAAGAAGTTGTAGAGTCTATAGCTGTTTTTTCTTTCTTTTGAAGTGGATGGAAAAAGTGATTTATTCAACACACTACTTTCGATTTCTGCACTCTTCAGATGTACGGAGTTTTTTCAAAAATCAAATAGGAGTCGTATAAAAGAATGATAATTATTACTTAGATAAGATGTTAGGATTTTGCTGGGTCTGTGGTATTTTTATCTGCGGTACTAAATCAATCTTAAGAACAGGTTTAATTGAGCGCAGTTGCCTTTGCCTAAGAATTTGAATTTCTCTCTCAAGAGAATCTTTTCCTTGCCTAAAAAAGTCTTGAGAATTATATGGAACCAAGTCACGGGATAAATGTTGAGCTTGTACTGGAGTCAAACTAGGGAAGGGTTGTTGAGCATTGGCAGAAGTTTGTACAACCAGTAACAAAGCTATTGAAACCACCAAGGATTTTATTTTTATACATTCGGTCAATATCAGGTTCAACATGATTGATACATTTATTGCGTGAATGCTGCTTAAAACCAATTTGTGTTGGTCGGATTATAAACAAAGTACACTTATTCACTTGTTAATTACCTCCTACAAATGGGTGAATTAATCAGCTAAAGACCTAGTACAGCACGGCGTAAATCCAGCTACCATCTCAATTAACTAGATATATTAGATCCCTTAGAGACCAATAACGTTCAGGGAGGATTGATTGATGGAAGACAAAATAATTGCCGTTACAAAAGAGCGTGCTTTAATGCTTGCTAGATTAGCATTAATTCAAGATAAAGTTTTAATTATTGAAGACTCACTTAATGCTACTTATAGAGAGCGTAAGCTAGGACTTGGGGATCAAAATAGAGGATGGACTGTATGTGCTAAACTTGACTTAGTTGGACATTGGGATCCAGATTTAGTATTTGTGAGCGTGTCTGATCCTGATGAAAAAGTAAAAATCCAACCAATACTTTGACAATCTAGCAAGTAGGGTGCGTTAGCCATAGCGTAACGCGCCATTATTGAGTTAGCAGGGCAATACCCACGAAATCAAAAACTATCAAACAAAAACATCTGTGTCGATACATTTCCATTGAACCTCTAATTAAAGGTATTGGTGCAAATGTTCTTAATTTGTCACCCTACTCCCCAGATTTTAATCCAATTGAACTTTGGTGGTCGCAACTTAAGTCTTTTTTACGTCAGTTCTCTCCAAGCACAACAAAAATGGTTGATACTTTAATTGCTACTGCCCTCGATTTAGGGACTTCCAAGGAATAAATTACTCAAAAAAAATTATAAGCTGACATTTAAAAAATAATGATAATCATTATGAAGGGGTGAGAGGTGGT
>NZ_JBALCP010000021.1:0-17116 GCF_036919675.1 Nostoc sp. | reverse complement strand
TCAACGAGAAATCCCTCAGATGCACGATACTTAATTTCCTTTCTTGGGAACAATGCTTAATTTACACCACTTTGACCCTTAACTGAACCGTATTGGGGACTAGGGACTTTGATTACCAAAAAGAACCGCGTCGATTTGTCCAAATTCGCGATCGCGCTATTGTCAAAATTCGGGAACTGGTGCTGAGACTTGCTCACCTTAACCGGGTACAGTCACCGATCGTGAACCGAGCGCGGCAGGATTTAGCTTGGCAGTTTCCAGAAGTGGCACTGGTGAAATCAGTCCGCGGTGAAGCTGGAGAAGTACCGCTACTGTGGGGCTGGTTAGCTCTTGAGAGAAAATCCACATATGACCGCATCTACTCCCAAAGCGTGGGATTAGGCCTCACAGACACAGTTCGCCAACACGCAAAACGGATCTGTGACCTCCAGAGAGAGGAACACGTCATCGAGGCAGAGTTGAGAGAATTGCTTGCTGATTCTCGCTTTGATCATTACCGCACAGTTTTTAAAAAGTTTGGGTTTGGCGATCGCCTTTGCTCGGTGATCATCTCTCAGATTTACCCCATTGAGGGGTTCTTAGATGCAGAAGGTAAACCAGAGGTGAAAATACGCCAGGGGCGAAACTCCAAAAAGCCGACCAAACGTCACCTTTCACTGAGAAGATTTCAAAAAGCTTTAGGTGCTGCTCCCTCAATGGAAGCATCCGGCGATAGCCGTAAAGCCAAAGTAGTGGGCGGATCGGATTTGTGTCGCAAGTCTCTATGGCAGTGGGTTTTTACAAGGATCGAGCCGAAGCGATCGCGCCTTAAAAATGAAATTGGTAAAAGCCTGGGTGAACAGTTAGATACTGAAAAAGCAGCGGGCCGACCAGTGAAGCTTGTTAGAAATCGGGTTGCAGCCAAGGCAGCGCGGTTATTGTTTCGGGAACTGGTAAAGAAATGACTAATATTTATTTAGACACTAACCGACTAGCGGCACTAGTTCGCAACAAGCGGGGCAATAAAGGGTTGCGCGAAATATCCGCAAAAATTGGCAATGTTAGTCCATCTACACTATCAAGGATAGAAAATGGCAGTATACCCGACATGGAGACATTTATAGCTCTTTGCAATTGGTTAAAAGTGCCACCAGGTGATTTATTTCTGACTGACCAACAAGAACTAGAGTTAGATACTGAGCAAGAAATTGTCTTGTTGATATTGGGAGATAAACGTCTTGATTCGGATACAGCTTATGCGCTGTCCCAAATTATCAAAGCAACCTATCGTTATTTGCTAGAGTGAAACTCTAAATGTAAAATTTGGTTAGAGATTTGCAGGAAGGTTACCGAATCAGCGCGAATCGGTTCAAGGTTGAGTTCGGTTTTGAGTACTTGGATATCTGAGGTGTCAGATGCAAGTAACCATCTGGCAAAGTCACCAGGGTATTTTTCAGCAAGGTATTTGCAGGTGTTATCGTAACTCAAGGCGATCGCCACTATAAAATTCAGATGGATTAAACGTAGGTTGGGTTTCCTTACGTCAACCCAACTGACATTTAATGCACAATTTTAGCCTTGACATGGCACTAGATTTATGCATGAAGTGGATTATTGCAGCAAAGGAGTTGTGCTTTTACCGTTAGTTGACGCATTGGCAATTGCAGCTTGAGCAGGTTGAGTAGCAAGAACCGCTACAAGTGGAGCAACTTTTGAACTAGATTGTTTACTTCTTTTTCGATTAGAGCCGCCAGCTTTGGAATACTCTATACTGTTTTTGCCATAGACAGTTGCAACTCCACTTAGCATTCGTTCAGACATTTCGGAGAGGGCTTTATCCATCTGGGTTATTGTTTTACGCGATTCTTCAAGATTGGACACAAGCGTATTATGAGCTTCTAACGTCGCACGGGTAGTGTTGATGAAATGGTTGTAGGCTTCAATGGTTAATCCATGTCCTAAATCCAGATTTTCTTCAACGGATTTAAGCAAGGCGAGACGAAGTTGGGCTTTGTCAACAGCAGCAGAACCACGAGTTCTTAAAGACATGAGATATCCTTTTTTTAATAATTCCTTTTTCAACATAGTGGAGTATCCTTTTACCTGAGATGGGTAGTTTTGTGGATTTATTTCATTAAAAGTTCAACGAACTAATTACGAGTTTGTCTGTATTTTTACTCATTTTTAATATCGATTTCTTGTTTGAGAATAAGTGCAATCAGCAACAGGAATCGCCGAAATCATAAATGCAGTCGCCAAATCAATAAATGCGATCGCCGAAATCATAAATGCAGTCGCCAAATCAATAAATGCGATCGCCGAAATCATAAATGCGATCGCCGAAATCATAAATGCGATCGCCAAATCAATAAATGCGATCGCCGAAATCATAAATGCGATCCCTAAATCAATAAATGCGATCGCCAAAATAACATTATAAAGGGGAAACTAGAACATCTAATTCCCTCCCCTTTATAAGCTACGGTGTACACACAAGTCGAATTACCCCCCTTAATCCCCCCTTAGAAAGGGGGGAAAAAAGAAATCTAGTTCCCTCCCTTTAGAAAGGGGGGAAAAAAGAAATCTAGTTCCCTCCCCTTTATAAGGGGAGGGTTAGGGTGGGGTAACTTCCCTCAACCGACAAATAACTTCGCTAATCTTATCCACCACACCATCAATATCTTGATAAACTTCTTGATTCGTAAATCTCAAAATCCTCGTACCTTTTGATTCCAAAAATGCTTGGCGATCGCAGTCATATTCTGGAACTCCATCTTGATAGTGACTATCACCATCAATTTCTATGGCAAGTCTCAATTCCGAAGAATAAAAATCCACTACAAATCTGTCAATACTGTATTGTCTGCGAAATTTACAGCTTTCAATTTGTTGATTTCTAAGTTTTGCCCAAACTATTTTTTCAGATGGGGGCATATTGTTTCTGAGAGTTTGCCGTTTTTGCTTTTCTGAGGTTTGGTTATACAGTTTTGTCATCAGCGTTTTCATATTCCTGGAATGTGCTTATTATTCCCTGGATTACCCCCCTTAATCCCCCCTTGTAAAGGGGGGAAACAAGAGATAGAGATTCTTGTTCCCTCCCCTTTACAAGGGGAGGGTTAGGGTGGGGTAATTCGAGGACTGGTAGTAATTCGATAACTTGTGTGTACACCGTAGCCAATACATCGGGGAGGGTTAGGGAGGGGTAATTCAATAACTTGCGTGTACACCGTAGCCTTTTTAACGAGGATCTAAAACTTTTTACCCCTCATTTTTCAGAAATTGAGGATAATATCGTTGAAGCTTCATCAAGATGCGTCTAACTCACACCTGCTCATGAACGAACAGCGTTTACAGGCTTATAATCAGCTAATTCAAACCCTGCTAAGTTGCCCTAGCGGGGAAGAACCAGAGATATTAGCAGCGAATACAGAATTGCTAGATGCTGACTTTGTGCAGGTTGTTGTAGCAGCAGCAGAGCATTTTGCCCAGCAGGGAGAGGAAAATACTGCCGAGTGGTTAAGAAACTTAGCAACATATCTCACTACCCCAGAAACTACCCCCATCACTCAAGAAGATATAGACACTTACAGGCAATTTTTACAAGAAATACTGCAAGCAACAGCAGAAAGCAACGGCGATGCTGAAGTAATTTACCCATTGCTGGCAGCAAATACCGATAAACTCAATGATATTTTTGCTGATTTGTTGCGCCGTTGGGCAACAAATACCCTAGCAGAAGCGGAACCAGATACAGCAGAATACATTGCCGAGGTGATTAGTAATTTTAGTAATCTGATTCAGCAATTCCCCTTGGGTAGCAAAGCCAGCAATATGGAAATTGCGATCGCTGGCTACGAAATCGCCTTAACTGTTTATACCCGCAGCGCCTTTCCTGTTGATTGGGCAACCACGCAAAATAATCTGGGGATTGCTTACTGTGAGAGAATAAAAGGAGAACCAGCCGAGAATATTGAAAGTGCGATCGCTGCTTTTTCTACTGCTCTGGAAGTAAGAACCCGCAGCGCCTTTCCTGTTGATTGGGCAACGACTCAAAATAATCTGGGGAATGCTTACCGTGTCAGAATATTCGGAGAACGATCTGAGAATTTGGAAAAGGCGATCGCTGCTTATAAAGCAGCACTGAAAGTCAGAACCCGCAGCGCTTTTCCTGAAGATTGGGCAATGACACAAAATAATCTGGCCACTGCTTACAGTATCAGAATATTAGGAGAACAAGCCGAGAATATTGAATTAGCGATCGCTGCTTATAGAGCCGCACAGGAAGTCAGAACCCGCAGGGCTTTTCCTGAAGATTGGGCAATGACACAAAATAATCTGGCCACTGCTTACGGTAGCAGAATACTAGGAGAGCGAGCCGAGAATATTGAATTGGCGATCGCTGCTTTTACTGAGGCACTGGAAGTATACACCCGTAGCGCCTTTCCCCAAGATTGGGCAACAACGCACAATAATCTGGGGCTTGCTTACCATAACAGAATATTAGGAAAACGAGCCGAGAATATTGAATTAGCGATCACTGCTTATTCTGCTGCACTCAAAGTCTTAACCCGCAGCACCTTTCCCCAAGATTGGGCAATGACGCAAAATAATATCGGGAATGCTTACCTTGACAGAATATTAGGAAAACGAGCCGGGAATATTGAATTAGCAATCAATGCTTATTTTGCTGCACTGTCCGTATATACCCAAAGCGCCTTTCCCCAAAACCATGCGGAAACTTTATTCAATCTCGGTCTTGTCTATCAAGAAACAGAACAATTTGACTTAGCTTACAATACCTTTGCCTCTGCTATTGCTACAGTCGAAGCTTTGCGCGGAGATATTGTTTCTGGCGATGAAGCCAAGCGTAAACAAGCAGAAGAATGGAATCAACTTTATAAACACATGGTGGAAGTTTGCCTGGAATTCAAAAGAGACACCGAGGCAATAGAATATATTGAACGTAGCAAAACCCGCAATTTAGTAGAACTGTTAACTAAAGCAACATCAACAAGCCTAGAAAGGTTGCCTTTAGTTAGTAGCAGCATCCAATTTTCAGAAATTCAAAAACTCTTAGATAACAAAACTACAATCATCGAATGGTATCTTTTTAATGATTGTTTTCGCGTTTTCATGATCACCAGCGACAACAAGCCAGCCATCTGGCATTCTAGTCAACAAGACTTAGATGCCTTAATCGATTGGACAAATGAATATCTAGATGACTACTACAACCCGGAAGACGAAAATAAAATCCAATGGCAGAATCAGCTAGAAGAACGCCTGAAAAAGTTAGCATAAATTCTGCATATTGAGGATATCTTAGACCAAATACCCAAACAATGCGACAGATTAATCCTTATTCCTCATCGCAACTTACACCTGTTTCCTCTCCATGCTTTACCTGTCAAAGAATCATACCTAATTGACTTATTCCCCAACGGTGTAGGCTATGCACCCAGTTGTCAACTTCTGCAACAAGTCCAATTGCGTCAATGTCGTGATTTTCAATCTTTATTTGCTATCCAAAACCCCACAGAAGATTTATATCAAGGCTACGAAAAAGATTTAGTAGCAGTTGCAGCCATCAAAAAACAGTTTAATGATGTTAAGATTTTGAAGCAAGACCAAGCTAACAAGCCAGCAATTCTGCTCGGCATTAATGAAAATATTCACAATGTTATACTAAATGAAAAATTGCTGAAAGCTAACTGTGTTTTTTTCTTTTGTCATGGATACTTTAACTCTGCTTCTCCCCAAGATTCTGGTTTACAGTTAGCTGATGGAAACCTGACTTTAGCAGATATCATTACTTACTTCAAACTAGAAAACTGCCGCCTAGTCACTCTCTCTGCTTGCGAAACTGGTTTTACCGACTTCACAAGCACTAGTGATGAATACATTGGTTTCCCCAGTGGATTTTTGTTAGCTGGTAGCACTAATGTAGTCAGTAGCCTTTGGACTGTAAGTGCTACAGCTACAGCTTTATTGATGATTAAATTTTACGAAGAACTACAGCAGCAAAGTAATATTGTATTAGCTTTAAATACAGCACAACGTTGGTTAAGGGATACGACAGTCAAAGGCTTTCAAAATTGGCTGAGTAATTGCTCACTAAGTCTAGTTTGGCAGGCACAACTAAATCAATATTTTGATGATCAGCATGAAAATGCCTCAACCAAACCTTTTGAATCACCTTTTTATTGGGCTGCTTTTTGTAACATAGGTAAAGGAGTTTAGAAAATGTCAGTTTATAAAAATAGCGTCTTAGCTTTTATTCAAGTGCTTGACTCTCAATCAAAATTGATTCCTACTCAAGACTGGAATGAATTGCAGCAACTATCTAATCAGTTACCAGAAGACAATGAGGAAATTTCAGAAATTATAGAAAATTGGTTGCAACCAGAATCTCGTAGTCAACTTCTAGAAGCCTACAAGCAATACCTGAAATCACTCGCTGTTGCATCTCCTATTGATGGAGACAGAAACATAGGAATAGCTAATAGTAAATCACAAACTCCAGTCAATCAACCTAGTGAATCATCAAAGGAACTTGTAGATAACGCCATAAAAAACAACTCTCCTTTGTCTGAAAACACGAAAGCCGACAAAAAATAGTGAAGAATTTCAGCCTCAGCCTCTATGCTTTTCATCTTCACCACACCCTAACTGAACTTCCTGGTGAAGTTCTGGCAGATGCTAATCTCTTGTGGGAAAATCTGGTGAAACTGGGTGAAGGTTCGCTAACTTTTGTTGGGTTGAAAGATTTACGCTCAAAATTAATTTGTTATCAAAATGGTAAATACGACCCGAAGCGGGAAATAGGAAGAATACCAGAACGGTTAATTGATGCTCAAGATTTAGATTTGGGTAGTCTTCCCACAGCAGAAGGCTTTAAAATTAATGCTAATCTTCAGCCTTTTTTGCTTAACGATACCTACGCAGTTGATTTAACTCTGGTTCCAGAATCACCATACATTTCCATAGACATAGCACAACTGCAATATTTTAAACCAAGTTCCTTACTACCATCTAATATTCAAGCATCTTTAGGACAAACATTATTGATTTATGGAGAAGTAGATCCAACTGAAGATTGTGATAAACTAGCTAAAAAATTAGCAATAGCCTTAGTAGCTGGCACAAATTTAAATACTGTACGAACACAACAGGGAAAACTGTTTGGTAGTCTTTTATTTGAATACCAAGCACTTGACGCAGATAAACCAGATAATCCTGCCAAACAAAGCCATATTTTAATACTCATTAATAATAGTCAAGCTGCAACAGCAACACTTGCAGTAGAAGCTTATGACTGGTTGCTAAATTTACTTTGTAGCTACCACAAAATACTTTACATTTATGAAATAGCACGTCAACGCTACCGAGAAGCGAGAACAATTTATAGTGATTTAGAAAATAAAATCCAAAAATTTAATAGCCTGATATCTGAAAATCAAACACAATTATCTGGCTTAAAAAGCTTAATGGGAGAAATCCCCACAAAAAGCTTTGATTACACCAGATGTTTGCAAGATTTACAAACGCACCACACAGCAATTACTACTAATATTACTAATTACAGAATTTGTTTAGAGAATATTCAAACTATTGGTAGCGGAAATAGCCCCCAATTTTGGCAAGATTTTATTAATAAAGACTGTAAAAAATGGCAAGAACAAATACAAACAGATATTAACTATCTGACTCCAGGTCAAGAATTGTTTGGACAATTCGTTGATACAATTCGCGGTATAGTAGAAACAGAACAAAGTGAGAGCGATCGCTCCCTAGAAAACACAATTCAAATATTAGGTATAGGCTTTGGCGGTGGTGCGATCGCCTCTGGCGTATTCACAACACACATTGATAAAATTAATCTACCGTTAATACAAAAACATCCCCTTTACGCATCGTTAACTTTAAGCATCATTGCTACCTTGATATTTATCGCTTTAGGTTGGCTGATTACCAAACGTAAATAAAGTAAATTTTTCCGAGAATCTATGGAAATAAAAAATATGACGACAGAACAATTACAAAACTTGATCCGTAACCAGTAGATGAAATTCTAGATGAATACTTTTGTGATATTGATCGAATGATTACCCCCCTTAATCCCCCCTTATAAAGGGGGGAAACAAGAAAATCCGATTCCCTCCCCTTTATAAGGGGAGGGTTAGGGTGGGGTAAAAGAATATTTGATAGATCAATCATAACTTTTCAAATATCCTCTTAGGCAGCGGTGGCGTACACAAGTACTAAAAACCTTGCTCGCTCAAGGCAACTTAACCGTTTTTATCCGCCAAAAAATGTATCCTCGGCGGATTTTTGATGAAAAAAAGATTCATACCAATGTATTTCTCCCCATTCTTTTGGGAATCATAAATTTAGGAAGGTTTAGAAAACGTAACGTATTACTTCCTGAAATATCACGTAACTTTTAAAGGATAATTATGTCTAAACGCAAGTTGCCCAAAGGCCGTAGTACCAGTTCAGTTGCTTTAGAACCAGAAGTTGCGATCGCAGTTATTGGACTCTTTTCCGCAGCTGCTGATGGTGATGGTATAACCCTAGAAGAACAATATGGTTTGAGTAAAATGTTGGGTAGTGTTTCCCAATTTGAAGATTACTCTGATGAAGACTATGAAGAGTTGACTGAGAAAGTTGCCAGCTTGCTAGAAGAAGAAGAACCTCAAGTTTTAATCGATCAGGCGATCGCATCCCTACCGAATAAAGGTTATCGCGAAGCTGCATACATCACCGCTATCTTGGTGGTAGGGATTGATGAGGAAGTACCCGAAACCGAACAAGATTATATCTCTGAGCTTCAGGAAGCCTTGAAGATTTCAGACAAACGAGCACAAGAACTGATAGACGAAGTATTCGGGGCAGATGAGGAAGAAGAGGAAGAGGAAGATGATGAAGATGAAGAAGAAGAAGAGGAAGAATAGTCTTAATTTCCCCCTGTAGAACTGACGTAAAAAAAATGTCATACCAAGGTATTATCATCAAGTAGTTTTAAAAACTATGTGATGACCAGGAAAATTTCTCTTAGCTTAATGCTGCTGTTTCTGGGGACTCAAATTGGTGTTACCCAGCCAGCAGCTAAAGCACAAACCCCAGTTCCGCCAACAACTTCCACAAAATCAATTTGCTCTAGCCAACTGGGAACAGCTATAGATGCTGTAATCAATCGTCCCTTGTTCAGTCGGGGGCGCTGGGGAATTTTGGTACAACCCCTGTCAACCGGGCCAACTCTTTACAGTCGGGATGCTCAGAAATATTTTACTCCTGCATCTAACCTCAAATTGCTGACAACAGCAGCTGCATTGCAGCAATTGGGTGCTAATTTTCGGATTCGCACCTCAATTTATCAGAATGGCAATGGTGTTTTACGTGTTGTTGGTAGGGGAGATCCCAGCTTAAGTGATACTCAACTGCAAACATTGGCACAGCAGCTAAAACACAAAGGTATTACCCAAATTCAGCGGTTGATAGCTGATGATAGTTATATTCAAGGGGATATTGTTAATCCTACCTGGCAATGGGAAGATGTGCAGTCAGACTATGGCGCACCAGTCAGCAGCTTTATTCTAAATCAAAATATTTTTAGCTTAAAACTTGTACCACAGGCTGTAGGTAAATCTTTACAAGTGCTGTGGATTGATGCTGGCGAGGCGAAACAGTGGCGGACAATTAATCAGTCAGTAACCGTTGCCCAAAATCAACCAACCTTCGTCAATGTTACCCGCGAATTATCCGGAACAGTATTACGAATTCAAGGACAACTGACAACGAATTCCGAACCGTCTTTAATAGATTTGCCTGTAGTTGACCCTAATTATTACTTCTTACGGCGCTTCCGTACTGTTTTGGCAACAGAAAAAATTACCTTGGGGCAAACATTAGTAGTAAGTGGTGGTGTTAATCAAGAAGAAATAGCATTTGTAGAGTCGCCACCTTTATCTGAATTATTAATGGAAACTCTTCAGAATAGTAATAATCTTTATGCTGAAGCACTGCTGAGAGCATTAGCTGTGAAAAAACCCAAAATGAAAAATCAGACTAGCGCTGATGTAGGTTTGGAAGTTGTCAAAGCAAGCTTAACTCAATTGGGAGTTGATCCCGCAAATTATATTTTAGTGGATGGTTCGGGTTTATCACGTCGTAACTTAGTGACACCAGAAGCTTTTGTACAAACTTTGCGAGGAATAGCAAGAACACCAGCAGCATATGTGTATCGCGCATCTTTACCCGTGGCGGGTAAAAGTGGAACCTTGAAGGGCCGCTTTGAAAACACATCTGCTGAGGGCATTGTGCAAGCAAAAACAGGTACTTTAACGGGTGTAATTTCTCTATCTGGATATATGAATGTGCCTAAATATGAGCCGTTGGTTTTTAGTATTATTGTGAATCAATCGGAGCAACCTGCAACAGTTGTGCGGCAGGCAATTGATGAAATTGTTGTGTTGTTGACACAGTTGCAGCGTTGTTAAGAAATGTTTATAGATGCAAAATTTCGCGTCTCTACATTTGCCTACTATGGTAACTATCCGTTGTCAGAGATGTGTTCGCGCATCCAATCGCAGTAAGAATTTTGCCCTTCTTGTGGAATAACTGTTATAGACAAAGATAGCGAGTTTCGCAGTTGTATTTGGGTAGATGTATCGGCAATGAACAGATTCACTGAAACCTTGCACTCTTACAACTTCAAGCTGTGGGAGTGTCAATAATTCGGAGTCCCATGATCACTAAGTCGCATTCAACACTGTCAAGTTCGGCAATTTTAGGTAAATGTCCCCAATGCTCAAAACCAAATGTTTCAAAAAGTTTTAAACTGGGTTGATTGTGGGCAAAAATTAAGCATACTAGGGTCTTTAAACCCAAACTAGGACTTTCGCTAATTGCTTGTGCTAATAGTTGTCGTCCCAAACCACATCGATGAAAGTGAGGGGCTATGTAAATACTAATTTCGGCAGTTGTACTATAGGCGGGCCGCCCATAAAAGGATTGGAAACTAAGCCATCCAGCAATTACTCCCTCTACTTCGATTACCCAAAGTGGGCGTTGTGAAGGCGATCGCGCCTTAAACCAAGGAAGGCGACTTTCCACAGATACTGGCTCTAAATCAGCGGTTGCCATGCGGCTAGGAATTGCAGCATTATAAATTGCCACAATAGCAGGCAAGTCAGTTTCAGTTGCATGGCGAATAGTCATTGCTACCGTTTTAGAGAAAATCTTGAGAAAATATTCAAAAATAATACAGCGTTAACAGCGTTCCGAAAGCCGTAACACACCCTAGTAATCTGTCAATAAATAATTGAGGGGTGCGGATTGTTCGTAGTTTGCGCTTTAGCCAAGACAGCGCCAACTACGAACCGATCAAATCAAACTTGACAGATTACTAGACTATCTCACCAGAATAGTTTTGGCTCCCCGTCGTGCCGCTTGGATAGCAGCCGAAGTTCCTCCGGTTCCTCTACCGACAGCTAAGACATCAGCCGTGTATGTCTGATTAACTATCCCTTAACCTCGCTGGAGTTTCGACATATTCTTCCCAGATAGCTTGGACTCAGACAAGATAATTTATTTTATTTTTCGGATATTTCGTTTATGTAGTGTGTATGATTAAGATAGTGAATAAGATTGCCAGTGTAAATTGCATTGCTAATGACAAACCCTGCAATACAGTAGTAGACTAATATGATGTTGAAACAGAACATGTCTTTAGATTCTGTAATATCTCCACAGCTAGAAGCTCAATCTATCAAAGAACTGGATCGCATACTGAGCGTTAAAGATTTTCAGGCGAAACTGGTAGGAGCTAACGGAGAAAAAATTAACATTCCTGAGCCGATTTATCAGGTGTTGCTTCAAGTTGTCCATGCAATGGCATCAGGTAAGGCTATATCTATAATTCCTCAACAACAGGAACTGACGACACAACAAGCGGCTGAACTCCTTAATGTATCACGTCCTTACTTGATCAAGTTATTAGAACAAGGTGAAATTCCTCACATTAAGGTGGGTTCACATCGACGGGTTCGTTTTGATGATTTAATCAATTACAAACAGCAGCGAGATGTGAAGCGTGATCAACTCTTAACTGAGCTAACTCAGATGAGCCAAGAAGCAGGATTCTACGAATAGGAGTAATTCAACCAACAAAATGGCTGAACAGCTTGTTCTCTTAGACTCTTGTGTGATGTTCCCCATGTACCTGCGTGACATTCTACTTCGTTGTGCTAGGGCTGGTTGTTATTTACCTTATTGGTCGCAGGAAATTCTTGATGGTGCAACTCGCAACCTTGTAATTACAGGGAAGATGTCAGTTGAGAGAGCAATGAAGTTGGAGGGGACAATTACAGCAGCCTTTCCAGAAGCAATGGTGGAAGTGCCAAATGGATTACCTGAAATTATGACAAATCACCCTGGTGATCGCCATGTTCTGGCTGCTGCTGTCACAGCTAAGGCTGATATAATTGTCACCTCAAATCTCAAGCATTTTCAAGCCAAGGATCTGGCTGGTTGGGAAATAGAAGCGCAACACCCAGATACCTTTCTTACTCACCTTTACAATCTTGACCCAAACTCCATACTTCAAGTAATACAGCGATGGTCTCTAGATTTAAAAAAGCCCCCGCTGACTTTTGTCGAGCTACTTGATCTGCTCAGTAAAGAAGTACCAATATTCGCCAGTAAGGTTTTATCGCATGAATACAGTGAAAGTATTTTCCATACTACAAACAAAGCTCTGAATATAGTAGGAAGACCAATACCAGAGGGTGGTCGATATTTAGAAGGTGAACGGTATCGACTCTGGCAAAAGAGGGGAATTTTAACAATTACTGCTAAAGATAATAGGGGTAATCTCCTAGAAGTTAAGAATGGCAAAATTCAAGGAAAGTTCTCATCAGCGGATATAAAGGCATTCCAAGTATTTGAACAGAGCTTACAACAAGAACTAGAACAGGCTAAGACACAGAAATCACAAATCTGATAGCCTAACGTTGACTGCTAATGTTACATCTAGTATCGTTGAGCGGGGAAAAACCAACGTGAAAGCACAAGTATTTAGAGGCGTCAATCAGCTGTCTTACGAAGATATCCCAGTTCCAACCCTAGAACCAGATGAAGTGCTGGTACAGGTGCGGGTAGTGGGGTTGTGTCAGTCAGATATTAAAAAAATTCGTTATCCACTGTATGAACCGCCGCGCATTTTTGGACATGAAACTGCCGGCACGATCGCAGCACTAGGCAATAATGTCAAAGGTTGGCAAGTTGGACAACGGGTAGCGGTGATGCACCACATCCCCTGTATGCGTTGCACCTACTGCCTAAATGATAATTTCTCCATGTGCGATGTTTACAAAAACATCTCCACAACCGCAGGCTTTAACGCCAGTGGCGGCGGTTTTGCTGATTATGTCAAGGTTCCCGGACATATTGTCCAAAATGGCGGGCTGATTCCTATCCCCGATCGCATCAGTTTTGAAGAAGCGAGTTTTGTAGAACCGACTAACTGCTGCTTGAAAGCTGTTAAAAAAGCCCAAATTGCCCCAGGACAAACTGTCTTAGTTACTGGTGCTGGGCCAATTGGGTTAATGTTTATCATGTTGGCGAAGTATTTCGGAGCAAAAGCGATCGCCACCGATTTACTGCCCTCAAGAATCCAAAAAGCCTTGAGTGTTGGTGCAGAGGCGGCTTTTGATGCTCGTGATCCCGATTTACCAGCAAAAATCCATGCCCTAACTGGTGGAGTGGGTGTTGATGTTACCCTGCTGGCTGTTCCTAGTGATAAAGCTTTCTTTCAAGCACTAGATTGTACCCGTAAGGGTGGCAAAATCTTGTTTTTCGCTGAATTCCCTGATGAGGTGGAAATTTCCATCAACCCCAATATCCTCTACCGTCGGGAAATTGACTTGATCGGCAGTTACAGCTCATCTTATCGGCTTCAGAGTCTATCAGCTGATATTGTATTTAATCAGCGGATTGACGTGCAAGCGTTGATTAGCGATCACTATCCATTAAAAGATTTATCAGCAGCTGTGGAAGTTGCGATCGCACCCACACCGGATACTTATAAAATCTTAATTTATCCGTAAAAGGGAGATGAAGGAGATGAGGAAGCAATTTTTCTCCCCCATCTCCTCCTGCTCCCTCGTCTTTTTGTTAAACTCAAAAAAATGCTTATTACCCTAGTTGCAGTCGCTCTACTAGCCTTCTACGTCGCCTGGAATCTCGGAGCAAACGATGTTGCTAACGCAATGGGAACCTCTGTAGGTTCCAAAGCTGTTACTCTCAAACAGGCATTAATAATTGCTGGGGTATTAGAGTTTACAGGGGCTGTATTGTTTGGACATGAAGTAACCGAAACCCTAGCGACGAAAATTGCTAATCCCGCTTTATTCGCAGCTACACCTCAAATATTCGTTGTTGGGATGGTAACGGTGCTAATTTCCTGTGGTGTGTGGTTGCAAATTGCCACATCACGCGGTTTACCTGTATCCTCTTCTCATGCAGTTGTTGGTGCGATCGCTGGATTTAGTTGGGTAGCTTTGGGAGTAGGTGCAATTGATTGGTCATCAATTGGCTTGATCACCATTGGCTGGGTTTTGACGCCGTTAATTAGTGGTGCGATCGCCGCTTTATTTTACAGTCAAATCAAGCACTGGATTTTGGATCAACCCAATCAACTAGTGCAGTTACAAGAGTGGATTCCCTGGTTGAGTACTCTACTGCTAGGTGTATTTGGCGTAATTGTATTACCATCGCTGACTGAACCGCTAACCAATTTTGTAATTGAGCAAGCTGGTTTTCCAATCCCTGCTTATGATATCCCACTCTTAACGGGTGCAATCGCAGCAGTTGGACTCACTATCATTAGTTGGCGACAATTGGAAGATTTAGGGGAAGTGGAGGAAAAATTCCCACCCCAGACTCAGGAATTACCACCAATCCAAAATCGTTCGACTGAGCGACTTGTACCGAGCGAACTTGTGCCGAGCGAAGTCCAGGTAGTCGAGGTAAGCCGAAGTCCAAAATCTCAAATCGTTCGACTGAGCGAAGTCGAAGTCCAAAATCCAGTTGAGCGCTTATTCGGACGATTCCAACTGCTAAGTGCTTGCTTTGTAGCCTTTGCTCATGGTTCTAATGATGTGGGAAATGCGATCGCTCCTTTAGCTGCGATCGTCTACATTAATCGCACTGGTAGCGTACCTACAGATGGGATCACTATCCCGATTTGGATTTTAATCCTTGGTGGTGCTGGTATTGTTGGTGGTTTAGCTGTCTGGGGTAAAAAAGTCATCGCCACTATTGGCGAAAACATTATTGCCTTGCAACCTAGTAGTGGATTTTGTGCCGAACTTGCTACTGCTACCACCATCCTCATTGCCTCCCGGCTAGGTTTACCAGTCTCCACCTCCCACGCTCTCGTCGGCGGTGTAGTTGGTATTGGACTAGTGCAAAATATCAAGTCGATTAAGTTCAAAACACTACAAGGCATTGCCGCCGCATGGCTAATTACAATCCCCGTGAGTGCTGGCCTGTGCGCTGCTATCTTTAGCATCGCTCGGATTTTATTCCTGTAAGAATTATTAATATTTTGCTAACTTTTTCCTTTACTGCATCTACTCGCAGCAAAACATAAACTGCAACAACGCCAAAAAAGCGGGTTTTTGCAGAATTGCTGCTGATTCATTAGAATGTTGTGCAGGGGATAGCGTAACTTTGAATTTCCACAGAAAGATACTTTAATCTCTATTTAGAGATGTAAACTGTCACACAAGTTACATTCCACACAAATTTACAGCTAGTTTCGCAACTCAGACAATTTTGTGGCGGTAGCGCACGCATCTACAAGTCTTTGATAATTACTATTGGCAGCAAAACAATAAATATTTATTTGGAGTGAGATTTCTTTGAAAGTAAAAATCTCATTGGCGAATAATTGATGTAAATTAAACTGATCAAATACTTTTGTCAATGCTGAACAAAACACCGTGGATTAAGCACTATCGCAAATTTGATGCTTTGCCAAGTTGTGTTCAGTATGACAAAATTACGTTGAAATGCGGAAGTGCTGTTAAAATTTTTAATTTATCTGGCAAAATACAGGAAATTAAGATGAGCGCCAAGAAATTGTACGGGAAGCAGCTTTATCGTCAAGGTGTTAGAGGTTAGAAGCTAATGGGGCGATTCGAGAAGCAACCAGAAAACCCGAGAGTCAGAGGCGAGCTATCTAGAGCAGCAGAAAATGCTCTTTGGGCTGTAGTTGAAGACCTAGAAAATCTTCAGCAGAATGTCCTCAGAGTGTTGCAAGAAGATGTAAAGCGGCTTCAGTCAGAAAAAAATCGGTTATCTGATGACATTCAAAGCTTGCTAGAGGAAAAAGAGCATTTACAACAAGTGCGCCAAATTACTGAACAGCAAGTGTTAATTCGTCAACTGGCAGAAGTTCTGGCAAAGCATATATCTTCACAACTGCAATCCTCTCTGGCGACTTTAGCTAACCAAACCATAGAGGGCAAGTCTTATGATCAAGCTGCGCTGAAATCCGCCCAAGTGAGCAGCAATGTTGTAGTAGGTGAAATCAATGAAAAAGTTGAACACATGTTTGACAGCCTGGATGACACCGTTACTGTAACCTTTAACTCGCTGCAACAGGAGCTGAAGAACTATCAAAGTAATCTTTCCCAACAGTTGTCACGGATGTATAGCCAGCAGCAGCAAGGGGAAACGATTTTGGCGGAGTTTGTTAATCGCCTGCATGGAGAACTAGAAAAAACTATAGAAGAAACTTCACGCAAACCAGCAACAGCAGGTACACCTACTGTTTTGCAGTTTACGGAGCCAGAGAAAAACAGTTCTTTTGAGACATCCCCGCCACCGTTTGGCGAAGTAGTAAGAAATTCCTCTGAGCCAATTTCCCCGATCCCGAATAAATTTTTAGAAAGGGAAACTAAATCAGAGCCGACGATTGTTAGAGAAAACGCCGCGAACCCAATTTCTGCTCCCAGCAAGGACTTGTCCCAAAGGGAAACTAAATCAGAGCCGACGATTGTTAGAGAAAACGCCGCGAACCCAATTTCTGTCCCCAGCAAGGACTTGTTTCAAAAGGAAACTAAATCAG
>NZ_JBALCP010000020.1:0-89414 GCF_036919675.1 Nostoc sp. | reverse complement strand
CTTTAGAAAATGCGACCACTAAAATTCATCTCTGTTTTGTCAGACTTATGCTCCGAAGATTAGCTACTTTATAGATCCCAAATGGGTTCTATATGAGTCTATTGAGATAGCCAATGCTACACAAGAGCGGATTAAGGTCGCAGTTCTCACAAACCCCGACAAGACAGCACATCCCCAATGTCACTAAATTTTGAGGCAATGTATTTTTTACTGAGCAGAAGTAGTTGAGAGCGATCGCCTTAAACATACTACAAACCAGAAATCGTAAAATCTGATCGATTCAGTCTTAGTACAGTTTTGCATAAAAGCGTAGCGTTTTTAATGCAGGGGGATGCATTAACAATGCGGCCGACGCATTAACATTGTATCGGGATGCATTGGCATTGCAGGGGGACGCATTAACAATGCGGCCAACACATTAACATTGTATCGAGATGCATTGGCATTGCAGAGGAACGCATTAACATTGTATCGGGATGCATTGGTATTGCAAGGTATTACCAAATTTAATTCGCTACGAATTAATGAAATATGAACTCTACTTAGTACAGCTCATATTTCATTAACTGACAGGGCAGCGTTCCGTTGTACACTGCAATCCGCTGGGATGATTTTAGTCCAATCGATTGAGACAGTTCCTTGTTGCCACTCAGGACAAACGCAGTCCAGCCTTTGAAGCGTTGTTTCAGGACATCGCCCAAAAGTTTGTAAAATGCTCCCAAGTCGCTATCTCGCCCCAGCCGTTCGCCATAGGGAGGATTGCAGAATAAAACCCCACTGTCTGCGGGGGCGACAACATCGGCAAGCTCCATTTGAGAAAACCATACATGGTTATCAACGCCGCAGTTTTGAGCATTGTTAATCGCCTGCTCAATCACGTTCTCATCGCGATCGCTTCCCCAAATAGGAGCAGTCAGGGTATCCAGTTGGCTGTCCTTAGCTTCTTGGAGCAGCTTTTCTAAAAGGGACAGATCAAAATCGAGCCAATTTTCAAATCCAAAGCAATCGCGAAACAGCCCTGGTGCTATGTTGAGAGCCTTTAAACTAGCTTCCAGGGGTAAAGTACCAGACCCACAGAGAGGATCGTAGAACATCTGGTTTGGCTGCCAACCCGAAAGTTGAATGAGGGCAGCAGCCAGAGATTCCTTGAGAGGGGCTGATCCAACCGCAGGGCGATAGCCTCGGCGGTGCAGACTATTCCCAGAACTGTCAAGTTTGACGGTACAAAAGTCGCGTTCAATATGAACATTGATCCGTACATCTGGTTCATGAAGCTCTACATTTGAACGCTCACCCAGATTTGACTGCTGCTGGTCAACGATCGCATTTTTGATTTGGAGAGATGTGAAGTGGGAGTGGTTGAGGCGATCGTTTTTACCAGTGGTATTCACTGCAAGCGTCATGTCTGGTGTAAGATAGTTTACCCAATCAATGCTCTGGATACCGCGATAGAGATCCTTGGCATCTTGACAAGGAAACTCATGGATGTTCACCAAGATTCGGAACGGCAGCCTAGCCCATAGATTGACGCGATAAAGCAGGGTGCGATCGCCCTCAAAAGCTACACCGCAAAACCCTGGCTCCACGGAATGGGCACCCAGTTGTTCCAACTCCTGAGCCGCAAGGCTTTCTAATCCGCGAGCAACCGTTGCAAAATACTGATTCATCCTCTAATCCAAAGCATTGTCTTCATTGCTGACCGATTGACGCACTTTAGCTTAACTCATATCTTGTGACATTCTCTCTCGTGAAGTCTGCGACTATGACGTTAAGTAGGGTACAACGAATTAAGTAACTCAGCATCACTTGCCCCAGACAAACGGAATCAAGGCTGAGTAAGGACACAACAAATATTTTTTGAAAGAGATTATATTTCTTCAGTTTAAGTACTATCTAAAATTAATCAACCCTGCTAGTATCAGGCTGAAATAGTGTTTTTGCACTTTGCAATACAACCCATTAATTAAATATAGTCAGAGGAATAAACTATGACTTTAATATCTGATATTGTTCTGCTACAAGACTTAACAGCGTCAGATGATCACGAATTGGTCGAGTTAAAAGCTGAACTTCCGGCGGCGGTAAATCAGTTAACCAACCCGCTTTTAGCAAGTATCTTTGGTCGTGACCTGAAATTTGGTATTGCCTCTTTCAAGGATAAGCCAATTCCGCCTTTTGGCGGTTACGCTGACTATGTATATCAACCAGAAGTCGCTTTGACAAATAGTGTAACAACAGTTAAAGACAAAATTTTGGGCTTTGAAGCTTTTGGTGGCAATGATGGCCCCGAATCACAATTAGATGCACTCTTGTACGCAGCTTTAGATAGCGGTGGCAGCCTTGGTTACAGAGTAGGTTCATTTCGCGTTGTTTTCCTAGCCACTGATAGTATTTATCACGTTGCCGGCGATCGGGCAGCAGTTAGTCCAAGTAATACTATTGCCAATAATGGAGATGGTGTAATAGATCCTTATGAAGATTATCCAGAGATTGGACAAGTAAAAACTGCGCTTGAAGCAAATAACATTATTCCAATTTTTCTAGTTACGAGTAATGTTATAGCCGATTACGAGAAACTAGTTACTAAGCTTGGTCGAGGTAATGTACTGACTCTTGGTTCTAAAAGTGAGAATGTTGCTGATGCCGTGAAAGAGGCAATTGCTCGAACCAGAAATGTGATAAGTACTAATGTTGTTACGACAAATGCAGATGATACCTTTAGTAGGGGGGATTTTTCACCTGGTAATAAGGTTATTTTTGCTGGGGGCGGTGATGACAATATTTCGCTTTCTGGTGTTGCTGGGAACCATTACATCAATGGGGGGGCCGGTTCTGACATCCTTTTTGGTGGATCTGGTGCGGACAAAATAGATGGGGGTAGTGATGACGACAACCTCCTGGGGGGCAACGGTGATGATATTCTTTTTGGCAGTAGTGGAAAAGATATTCTGAGCGGTGACAACGGCAACGATTACCTCCAGGGAGATAGTGGGGACGACATCTTAACAGGAGGCGCAGGTTCAGATAAGTTTGCATTTGCAACAGGATCAAAGTTTGATATTAGGGAACTCGGAGTTGATATTATTAATGACTTCACTCCTGATCAAGACAATATCCAACTATCGAAATATACCTTTACCGCTCTCAGTAACTCGGTCTTCCCAACTGCATTAAATTCCGCAGACTTTGCCACAGTGACGAACGATACTTTAGCAGCAGTTAGTAGTGCGAAAATTGTTTACAATAGCGTTAATGGTAGTCTCTTTTATAACCCCAATGGTTCAGCGGATGGTTTTGCTGATATTAATTCGGGGGGTAAATTTGCACAATTGGGTGCTACCTCCTTTCCGGCTCTAACTACTGATAGTTTTGAGGTAGTTTTGTGATTGATTTAGTTTAATTTTAAACTTCACACAAACGACTTCCAAGGAATAAAGTACTTAGTCATTGATAATAATCATTGGAGAGTGTGATCAGTCAGTGCTGCACCACACGCTCCATAAACCCCCGCTATAAGCCAATACGCTTCCGTTAAGGCTATGCAGTCCTAATAACAAAGAAAACAGGGGGCTGTCACCAAGGGCAAGCTAAACGGTGTAGTTTCAATGCGCGTCAAGTTCTTGCTCATCGCTCTACTTACCTCAATAGCTTACTGTCTGCTTGAGCCACCTTAAAAAGTGAGATCCTCCCAGACAAACTAATTGAACTGAAATTAATCTATATTTTTCTAAAATCAATCATTGTCTGACGATAGGCATCTGGCAATCCTGTATCAAAACACTTGCCTTTAACAACATATCCTGTCATTCCCTCTTCCTGACGCAATTCTTCAAGACAGGATGTTAACTGAAATTCGCCTCGTTCTCGGAAATTTTTGTTGATGTGTTCTGCTAGAAAGTCAAAAATTTTTGGCGTTAGTAAATATAAGCCAAATATACATAAAAAATCATTTTCTGACATTCCCTCTACATGCAAATGCTGTTGTGCATACTCAATAGTGGGCTTTTCATAGAGTTGTGTAACTTCTAAAATCGAGTTTATATCTTGCCAAACTCCTGTTATACATCCAGCTTTATGAATAATCTCTGCTGGCATTGTAGTTAAGCCAATAATGCTTTGCTTAACTTGTTTGTAAACATCTAAAATTTGACTAGCACAAGATTTTTCAGTGTCAGATGCGTAAATGTGGTCGCCCAGCATGAGCAAAAACGGCTCATCTTGCACCCAATCCTGAGCACAAAATACCGCATGTCCATAGCCTAATTGCTCCTCTTGCAATAAGATGGTAATTCTGCTACCTAAATCTTCGAGATATCTGCTATATTCTTGATTTTGCGGTGAAAGTTTATTTAAAAGTTCTTTTTTGGGTGGGTTTTTCAATAAATTTTCAAATATTTCTTTATCATCTGGCTGCACCACGATCGCCACTTCTGCAATTCCAGCACTGATTGCTTCTTCAATAATTGCGAGAATGACAGGTTTTGCCCTGCCATCTTGATCAATAATCGGGAAAAGTTCTTTTTTCACAACTTTAGTAGCTGGAAACAACCGAGTCCCAAAACCAGCTACCGGAATCACAGCTTTTCTAACTTGATTTTTCTGCATAAGCAGTTAGTCACCCCAACTTCTCAAACAACTCTGCCAACACCACATTAGAAAACAAAAATCCTTGGGGATCAATCAAACGCAACCTTCCGTCTGCAACTTCCACCCAACCTGTCTCAAAATACCCTTGCAAACACTTGCAAATCTCTTCTACCTTCTCTTCCCCAAACGCCTGTGCCAACGCCACCAAACTCAAACCCTCCGCCAAACGCAACCCCAACATTAACGTCTCTAACAATACTTCCTTTGGGGGAGTCAGATCACAATCAATCACACCGCCAGCTTGCACCCACTGATAATACTCCCTAGTTTTGCGCGGACGAGTGAAGCGCTTCCCCTCAACATAACTCGCCGCACCCATCCCAAAACCGTAGTAAGGGCGGTTTTCCCAATAGACTCGATTATGCCGACACTGATGACCAGGTTGGGCATAATTGGAAATTTCATAATGCTGATAACCTGAATTAGTCAAAACCTGCTGCCCCATCTGGTACATTTTGACTGTGGCTTCATCCGTGGGCAAAGGAGTATCACCAGGTTTGTAGTAACGACCAAAGGCTGTACCTGGTTCGATGGTAAGATCATAGATGGAAATGTGAGTGGGTAAAAGCGCCACCGCTTTTGTTAGGGAATCCTGCCATTGATCCAAAGACTGATGCGGCAACCCGGAAATTAAGTCTAAACTAAATTCGGGAACCTCAACTTGGTGGATTAGTTCCACAGCTGCAAAAATATCTTCAACTGAGTGCGATCGCCCCGCCCTTTGCAATAATTCTTCTTGAAAGGCTTGTACACCTAGACTTACTCGGTTCACGCCCACATTGCAATAGCCTGCTATATGTGCTAAATCAAAGGTGGCTGGGTCTATTTCCATAGAAATTTCTGCCCCAGATGCAATACCAAAACGCTTCTCTAGCTCTGTCACTATCCGTTGTAACTGTTCTATTGATAGCAGCGAAGGAGTACCACCACCGAAGAAAATTGTCTTCAGGGGTTGACCAAATGCTGGTGTGATGACAATTTCTTGACATAGCACCTCAACATATTGGGAGATAGTACCAGATGTTTCGCCCCGCAAGCGATCGCCCACAACAGACACCGGGAAATCACAATAAAAGCACCGCCGTCTGCAAAAGGGAATATGCACATAAGCAGAACTCGCAATTCCAGAAACACTAAATTTTTGACTCATTTTGAGAAAACTTTTAAGTTAATCCAACTGCGAATTAGAGACAATCAAAATAAGTGGTTTATTTACAAGTTTTTGTCGTTTTACAACGAAACAATGAAAAATATTAAGATAAAAGCCTTTCGTTATAATAATTGCAGATATTGCCCTACTAAACCCTTAGTGTAAGTCAATATTGATGAGTTTATCTTACCGATGAAATAAAAAATACTTAAGTTTATCGGTTAACACAGTTGCAGAAAAACAACACAACCATGCTTGACGCAATTATCGTTTTCTCATTTATCCTGGCAGCGTCGGGAATAGGGTTCTACAGCATTGAACTGCTACCCAATGACACGCTAGATCAAGTAACAAATCTTGAAGCTTTACGCTTAGTAGTCGCCGTCTTTGCCGCTATTATTGGTGGTGCGATCGGGCTGAGTTTCCAGACGACATATCGTCGCCTAGAATCACAAGTCAAAGAAATGCCTCTGGAAGTGATCTTAACTCGTGCCATTGGCTTAGTGATTGGGCTATTACTAGCTAACCTCATGCTAGCCCCACTATTTTTACTACCTATACCGGCGGATTTTGGATTTATTAAGCCACTGGTGGCAGTTGTCGGTAGTATTATCCTCTCTGTCACTGGCATGAATTTGGCAGATACCCACGGGCGAGGCTTATTGCGGTTCATTAATCCCAACACCGTCGAATCGATGGTTGTGGAAGGAACGCTAAAACCAGCCAATACCAAAGTTTTAGACACCAGTTGCATTATCGATGGTCGCATTGAAGCCTTACTAGAAACAGGGTTTCTGGAAGGGCAAATTCTCGTGCCACAGTTTGTCTTGCAAGAACTCCAACAAGTAGCGGATGCTAGCAAAGACCAAAAGCGAGTACGGGGAAGGCGAGGACTAGAAATTCTTAACCGCATTAAGGAAGATTACCCTGATCGCATCCTAATTAATGCAGTTGACTACGAAGATATTCCCACAGTGGATGCGAAGTTAGTGCGCTTCGCCCAAGAAATCAGCGGTACATTGCTAACCAACGACTACAACTTGTCTAAAGTCGCCAGCGTCCAGAAAGTACCTGTTTTGAATGTGAATGATTTAGTGAATGCCGTCCGTCCCAGTTATTTACCTGGTGATAACTTGGATTTGAAAATTCTCAAAGAAGGCAAAGAACCAAGTCAAGGCATTGGCTACCTAGATGACGGCACAATGGTAGTTGTTGAAGAAGGTAGCAGTTATGTGGGTGGTGAACTGCGAGTAGTAGTCACCAGTGCTTTACAAACTACAGCAGGAAGAATGATTTTTGCCAAACCCCAAGCTTCCGCATTAGCGTGAGGGAAATGTCCGGTGCAATTAAATATAAATTGTGCAATCGGTGCAGTCAACCTGCACCGATTTTGTATAGGGTGAAATATCAAGACGGTAACAAGTGGATTTTTGTCTGTTTTGAATGTTGGACTTCTGTCAGTGAAAACAACCCATTTTATGTTTACGGTGGGACGTGGAAAGCTCAGAAAAAGCGATAGGTACTCAATTTATATGGCATTTACGTAGAATTCAAATTTGTTTTATATTCTTATTTTAGTCTCAGTCTTTTTTGTACCTTTCTCCACCAGTCAAACTCTCGTAAAATTAAGAAATGTAAATAATACTTGCTAGCCGAGCAACTATCTAAATTTTAAAATGTAATAATTAGAAAAATATTGTCTCAAGTAAAGGTAAATATGACTTTTATAAAAATTGCTGGGATTTTTCAAACCAGAGAACAAATTAACAAATTTTTACAAAGCTTGCCTAGTGAATTTTATGCTGCTTATATGTTCACAGTAAATCAAGATTTATTATTGGCATTAAAAAATAAAATGCTTGTATTTGATATTTACGAAAATGAAGAGGTAATTGTAATTGAAGTGATCGGAAATCAACTACTTAAAATTCAAGCTTTGCTGAAAAAAGCGAAAGGCCGATACGTTACACCAGAAACTCTAAATTATATTTGCCGATAGCAAATCTATAATTAACCTAAAAAATTGGGATTATGACTAAAATTAATCGAACACAAATTGGTAACGTTGTAATTAAAACTAATGAAAAATTAACCCAATTTAATATAAATATTTTTACAAACTACGGTCACAAAAAAGCAAATGAGTTTTTATTAACTAAAAGTAGAGATTTTAGAGCAGTATTTGCAATGCTATGGGATCAATACCAAACTAATCCACAGAAATATTATCATTCTGATTGCCTGAAAACTTTAGAAGAATCAAAATCTTTTAAAAAGTTTTTCATTGCTTTTTATCTACAAAAGCTAATGTCTATGTTCAAGATTCCCTTCAATGAATTTTATATTCTAATCATCAAAGAATGTTACCAAAATTATCAAATTAATAGGGAGATAGGAGCAAGACGATTAGTAGTAGGTAGTATCTACTATTTAGTTGCTACATATCCTGAACATAGAGGTTTTTTAAAAAAGCTAATTGATTCATTAGATATTACAGAAAATATAAATTCAGGTAGATTTATCTATGTAGATGAGTATCTTGCTTTAACATATAACCAAAATATAAAAAATAACAATTTAGGTGAGTTGCTGTTTGCATCCAGAAACAAGTCAGGTTTTTGGACTTATAATAAAACTGATATTTTTGTGCCTATAAATTCGTTGCGCCATGCTAAAAAAGCTTTAATTAACTATCAAGGTAAACCTCGAAAAGGTGAATTAGTAGGAAATGATTCTCTACGTTTTTGCAAGTTTTTAGGATTAGAAATTACAGATGGATACGCTTATATGTCTAGCTATCAAGAATTGGAAGTTTATAGAGGCAAAGGATTTAATAAGTAGCTTTATGTCACTTAATTTAGCTCCTAGTAGTATATTTTTATCTTAAGTATAGAAAAACCACTGTTTGTTAGGTTAACTCTCATAAATCTCTAATGGCAAATTATCTGGGTCTTTAAAGAAAGTAAATTTCTTACCTGTAATTTCATCAACTCTAATATTTTCTACCTCTAACCCTTTTGATTTTAAATAAAAAACAGTTTGCTCAACATCATCAACTTTAAAAGCAAGATGTCTTAAACCACAAGCTTCTGGACTACTAAATCTTTGCGGAGGATTTGGGAAAGAGAATAGCTCTATTTGAGTATTTTCTGCAACTTTTAAATCTAATTTATAAGAATTTCTTTCGGCGCGAAAAGTCTCTTGAATAATCGAAAAGCCTAAAACTTCTACATAAAAATTTTTTGAGCGGTCATAGTCAGAACAAATAATAGCTACATGATGAATGCCAGTAGTTTTCATAAAAGTTAGGAGTTAGGAGTTAGGAATTAGGAATTATTAGAGGGCTACTCTTGTAAAACGGTTTTTGATACAATCCTAGTTTTCTTTAGGTCTGCATCTGATAGTTGTTCTCCAGCTTGCAGGCGAGTAGCAGAAGTTTGCAACACTGTCGCCGCCCCTTTATCTCCTATTTGTAAAGCGGTTTTGGCTGCTGTTTGCAGCATCGTGGCTGCACCGGTGCGATCGCCTTGTTGCAATTTCGCCTCAGCTAACTGGGTTTGGCGATACTTCGCTAATGCTAAAATAGATTGTTGTACCTGGGGATTAGATGCCGGTTGATACGCCCGCACTACATCTGCATACACTGGCACAAGGGGCGTAAGTAAGCCTTGTTCGTTAACCAACGGGTCATCATAACGGATTTGCAGATGCCCGATCGCTTGTTTACCTTCTGGCAATTGTCCCAGATAAATGTTAGCCAAAACTACCCGTTCTACATCCTGCATCAAATCTCCCAAACGCACAGCAAAGCTACCATCAGCTTCTGGTTCCACTGGTAACTCGATTGTGTCTGGGGCAACTTGGGCAATGGGTTTCAATTCTGCTAGTCGGACATTGGGCACTAGAGATAACAGCAAGTAGGCATTTGTTAGCCCAATAGATTGAATCCGTCCAAACAGTCGGCCAAACTGATCCACAGCTTGTTCAGGAAGTTCAATATGGGCTAGAGTCCCACCACCGACATCAGCAATTTTTTCCAGCAAATCCTGATTCCAGCTATTGCCAAATCCGAAAGTGTTGATAGTTAGATTCAGCTTGGCAGCCTTTTGCGCGAGTTGAAGACAGCGCTTGTTGTCATCTCGCCCAATATCCCACTTCCAAATCCGCAAACCGCTTTCACCATGCCCATCCGTCAAGAGAAACGCCTGGGAAACAGCGCCTCTTGTGCCTTTCATCAGTTCTGTAATTCCCAGTTCCAAACCCTCAGCGATGACTGTCCCGCCGCTAGCACTGAGTTTGCTTTTTATTTGAGATTTGATGCTTTCGGGGTCTTCGATCACTTGGTTGGGGATAATGACTTCTGCAGAACCAGAAAAAGCCACAACTGAGATGCGATCGCCTACTTTCAACCGATCTATTAATCTTTCCACCGCCTGGATTACCGTTTTAATTGGTTGTCCATGCATGGAGCCACTTCTATCCAAAATCAAGCAGAGATTGAGTGGCAGATTTTGGTCGAACTCACCAGCGATTGCAAAAATCGTCATTCCTAGTTGACGTTGGCTACTTGTTTGAGCCACATCAACATTATTGTCATTTAACGCCGATAGCAATTTAACTTTCATTGCGGAGGGGTATCTTGCAAAACTGTTTTGGAGACCATCCTGGTTTTCTTGCGATCGCTTTCGGATAAATCTTGTCCAGATTGTAGCTGGGTGGCAGAAGTTTGTAACACCGTCGCTGCGCCAGTATCTCCCATTTGCAATGCAGTTTTAGCAGCCGTTTGTAGCATCGTCGCAGCACCAGTGCGATCGCCCTGTTGCAATTTCGTCTCGGCTAGCTGGGTTTGGCGATACTTAGCTAATGCCAAAATAGACTGTTGCACCTGGGGATTCGGGTCTGCTTGGTAATTTTTGACTACATGGGCATAAACTGGGATATTTGGTGTAAATAAACCTACCTGGTTGGCGGCTGGATCATCGTAGCGGACTTGCACATTAGCGATCGCTTGTTCACCTGTTGGCAATTGTCCCAAATAAATATTAGCTAAAATCACCCGTTCTGCATCTTTCATTAAATCTCCCAACCGCACAGCGAAACGTCCATCAGTTTCTTGTTGCAGTGGTAACTCAATTGTGTCTGGGGAAACTTGGGCAACAGGTTTGAGTTCCGCTAGCCGGACATTGGGCATCAGGGAGAATAGTAGGTAAGCATTAGTCAATCCCACTGTTTGAATGCGGCTGAACAGGCGATTAAACTCATCCACTGCCTGTTCGGGTTTTTGAATATAAGATAAAGTCCCCAAACCAGCATCAGCAATTTTTTCTAAAACATCTTGGTTCCAGTTGTCACCAAATCCCAAAGTGTTCAAAGTCAAATTATAGCTAGCAGCTAATTGGGCGAATTTCAAACAGCGATTGTTATCACCATGTTCATTTTCCCCGTCGGTTAATAGGAAAGCTTGGGAAACAGTATCTTTTTTTCCCTTCGCCAACTCCTCAATCCCTAAGCGCAATCCTTCATCAATCGCAGTTCCACCATCGGCAGATAAGCGGTTAATTTGCTGTTTTATTTTCTCTGGATCTTCGACACTTTGACTAGGTACTAAGACTTTAGCACGGTGATCGAAAACTACAATACTGAGGCGATCGCCAGGATTGAGTCTATCTACCAGACGATTTGCTGCTTTTTTGACCGTTTCTAGCGATCGCCCATTCATGGAACCACTATGATCGAGAATTAAGCATAAATTCAGTGGCACATTGCGGTCTTGGTTTTCTGCGATCGCCGAAATCGAAATTCCCAACTGACGTTGACTATTCAGTTGATTCGCGTCCAAATTACCATCATTCAAGGCAGGCTGCAAACTAACCTTCATAACTCAAAGTCCTTATTCAGGATATACATATTAATAAATAACTTCAAAGCACCACTTTAACTCTACGGAAAACCTATCTAACACAAATACATTCATATAATCAGAATATCTTAGCTTAATTGGGCAGAAGCCCCACGTCTGTCCCTTCGGGAAGCCTGGGATGAATGACCGGACAAAAACGAGACGCACCTTAACCAATATCAACCGCTCTTTGATCAGCTATGCATTACTGGGAAATTTATTAACAATTATAAAACACTTTAAGGATCAGGGTTTTGAAGAAAAAGCAGAGGTTGAGACTTGACAAATATTAGTAAGTGTGACGGGTGGAGATTGACCATGCCGATTTTGGATTTTAGATTAAAGAATTAAAAATTATTTCGCTTCATGCTTCGCCTAAGCGTGGGTGGAACAAATCCAAAATCTAAAATTCGGCTTGCCCCGTACCCTAATGGTCGGGGTCAATCCAATCATACGCTCTCTTACGAGACGCTCTTGCTAGCTTGCTCCTCCGTAGGAGTACGCAAACTCGCTCTAAGCGAACGCAAGAGCGTCTCTAAGAGTTGCCATGCCGCAGGCTTTACGCTACGCTATCGGCAATCTAAAATCTAAAACTGCTTGACTGGATGACAAATTAGATTTGAGAATGCGATTGTTAACTGAAAACAGAAGTTAGGGAATGTGAATGAATCAATTTATAAGTCGAGGCAATGTCGTCTAAACGTCTCAGCTCTAGACAAATCCTCTTAATAGCTGGTTCTGCGTCTCCTTTTCGCCCTAAATAAAAACCCGCAGTCGCTACAACTTTGGGAACCAAAGCAATGCGCTGCCTCTTTTTTGCAGTCCGATATCCTAAACCATGTCCACCCAACCCACAATCCAAAGCATATACACCGATGGTGCTTGCACCGGCAACCCTGGCCCTGGCGGTTGGGGAGTAGTTGTCTACTTCAGCGATGGCTCAATCCACGAAATGGGCGATGCATCTCCTCATACCACTAATAATAAAATGGAAATGCAAGCTGCGATCGCAGCCCTACAATTCCTGCAAACATCTCAACAAGCCCAAGCCATCACCCTTCATACCGATAGCGAATACCTGATTAACTGCGTTACCAAGTGGGTGAAAGGCTGGAAAAATAAAGGCTGGAAAAAGTCAGATGGTAAACCCGTCCAAAACCAAGACCTTTTGGAAACTCTCGATCAACTCAATACCCAACAGGTAAAATGGCAACACGTCAGGGGACATTCTGGTAACATAGGTAACGAACGTTGTGATGCGATCGCTCGCACCTATGCTAGTGGCAAAATCCCTTCGCTACAACAATTAACTCCGACAAATTTTTATAAATCTTTACCTTATACAAATGAACTAAATGTAGCAAAAGTAGCTGATTCTGAGAAAAACTCTAGAGTAATTAACCAAAGTAGACAACAAGTCAGTACTTCTGCACCAGAAATAACTCTTATGGAACCATCAACTGGGCCAATTGCGGCCACAACCGATGAGAAACCACCAGAAATGAGGGTTTCGCAACTCCGCAGCTTGGTCGAAACTCTGCGTATCGCTGACGAAATTTCTGAAAAAGGCTACTTAATCACCAGTTCTGAGTTAGCAGACTTGATGGATGTCCACGCCAGCGCTGTTACCAGTCGGGGAGATCAATGGCGCTGGCGAAACTGGATAGTGTCACGGGTACGTCGCGAAGGAAATCAAATTCTTTGGGAACTGGAACGCGGGGATCAAGTAGGAGGTGAAGAGGAGTGAGGAGTTAGGAACAATTCATAATTCATAACTCATAATTCAGCACTGTATTTGCGTCCTCGCCACTCGCGCGGGGTATGGAACGCAGATAAGAAGATTCGCAACACAGCTAAGGGATCAGCCAAAGGGGAAAGCCAGAATAACCAGCTGCCTTTGGCGCTTTTGCGATCGTAGGAAGGTGCGATCGCAATTAGCATAGCAAAGCGAATCACCACCAAGAATAAATTCAGTCCCACCAGGAGGAGTGGGGGAGTGGGTAGAGACGCGATTAATCGCGTCTGTAGCAAGTATCCGAGTGGCGGAGAAATCAACAAAAAAGTGAGGACAATTAAAAGGGGTAGACCCTGAACAGATGTGAGTAGCCATAAATCTCCCCACAACTGCGAACGAGAAGTTGCATCTTTAAGATCGAGACTCCGCCCCCATTCCTTCCACGTCTCCATCGCCCCTTCATACATCCGTACCTTTAGCACCTTTGCACCATCTAAAAAGCCCACTTTATACCCTTGAGCAGCAATCTTTCGTGCCAAAGTGACATCATCACAAAAAGAACTACTCGCACTGCTATAGCCACCCACAGCAGCTAAAACCGAGCGACGACACAAAAAACACTGCCCATTTGCCATCACCCGTTCTGGCTGCTCTGTATTGATCCCAGCGGGGTCAAATCGGTAAAGCAAAGTCATCAACAAAGCCGGTTGTAGCCAGCACTCTCCGGGATATTTGAGGATAAACTGGGGTGAAAGGGAAACCAGATCATAGCCTTGTGCTTCGGCCGTCTTCACCAAACCAGCAACCAAACCAGGATGCGGTTGGATATCAGCATCCAGCCCCAGAAACCACTGACTAGCCTCAGAGCTATATAGAAAACCGTTATGCAACGCCCAAGGACGCCCCACCCAACCAGAGGGTAAGGGGTCATCTGTGATCACCCGAAAGCGCGGATCTTTCTGCTGTCTCGCTTTTACCAAGTCGGGGGTGCCATCACCAGACTTGCTGTCTACAACAATAATTTCCCGAATTTCGTAGCTTTGTTGACTTAAACCAGCCAACAGAGGGCTAATGCGAAGCGCCTCGTTCAGCGTGGGAACAACGACGCTAACCCTACCCAAAAGCTCCGGCGTCGGCTGTTGCGGTTCTATTGGGGGAAGGCGTCTTGGCCCCTTTAGCAGGCGCGAAAACAGAATCGCCGTTGCTGGTACTTGGATAAGTAGCAATAAAAGGGAGATGGCGCTTTCTACTATCAAAGCGTTGTCTACTGTTGTCAAAATACTTAACAATTAAAATTGCGACTATACAAAATAAATGGGCAAGGGGCAAGGGGCAAGGGGCATGGGGCATTGGGCATTGGGTATTAGGCATGGGTTATTCCCCTTGTCCCCACTCCCCACTCCCCAATCTCTAGGCTATTTCAAGGCAACTTCAACCTTTGCTACTGATACTTCCTTGCTTGCTGATTCAACAGCAACTGGAATGGGTGTGGTTGAACTCCTTAACCACAGCGCCACGGCGGGAGCCACACCTAGCAATAAGCCGAGCAATACAGGGATGGAGAACCCAGCAGCCAAACTTAGTCCGGCGGCGAAGGCAAAGTTAGTTAAATAAACGACTAAGGGTAGATTGAGTTGCGATCGCTCTAATTTAATCGATGTATTTCTCCACAACAATCCTGCCACACTCATAAACAGGGCGCTAGTGCCAAACCAACCTGCATAGTTTTGGTAAGGTGTCCCAAAGAAAGCTCCTGGTTGTTCCCAATACCAGAAGGGCAAAGAAGATTGACTCATAGCTGGCTCAAGGGCAAAATCCCAGCAAGTGAAGAGCAAAGCACCAACGGCTATAGCAGCAATATGGCGTCCCCAACTGGGTTTTTGAGCCACTTTCAAACCAGCTCTAGCAATTAAATAAGACGACAGCCCAACATAGAACCAAGATAAAGGAATTGTGAAAGGAACTAGCCCCCCAATCTTATAACCCAAGCCACTCAAGTAGCTATAATCACCAAATGGAAAACCTGTACTGGTGCCCAGTAGTTCACTTCCTAAAGAGATAAACATAGCCGGCAGCATAAATGCTAGCCAAGTTCCCAATCCCAATGTCCGGTAGGCATAAATAGAGACAGCTATTGTCCCCAAGATGATATCAACTACACCGCCACCAGCCATACTTAACTGTATGGCAGTTTCGCCAACCTGCGATAAGTTTAAAATTATTTCAGCATTAGGTACGACCAGCAGCATCCCTACCAGTCCAAAGGCTTTTGACACGATATGACCAATGAGGCATACGCGCTCAACGATAACAAGTTGTCTCATAATAATTCCTTAACAAGATGTGACACGCGGCTACTCGGCTGCTAACAGTTTACAAATGTTTAACAACATATTTAAATACTTTGTGCCGCAATTCTCTACAAACTTGTTTGGCTTTCTTGGGAACAGCATAACAGCCTATTGATTGAAGCTATAAGAAATATGATGATAAACCTACTAGTTTAAGCCATATAGTCAAAATCTACATAATTTCATCTGCAAAAACTTCTGGTTTTTTGTCCCACTGATACCCGTATGGTGAAAAACTCCTTTCATCCAGGGACTCCTTGAGGGAGGACAACCATCATAAATTAACCAAGTCCTAAAGTAAAATAAAGTCTTTAGCTAACTCCGACAGAAGCCCCATATCTTACCCGTTCGCAGAGCATACATTCGTGTAGTGGGCGACCATCGGAAAAGGAAAGGGTGTGTTTGGTAAGTGTGAAGAATGATACATTTACCCCAGAAAATCACGCCAGGGGCTACGAGGTATACCGTAATCTAGAAGTTGTCGATGAATAACTTCTAACTTAATGACTAACAGACGGCAATTTGTAAAAGGGGTGGCAGCGCTTTCTAGCTTATCTTTAGCTAGTTGTGGCTGGAGGCTGGGTGAAGTCCGTGCTAATTCTAATACTTCTGGTCAACGTGACCAACTTTATATCTTTACCTGGACGCAATATACTGACAACCAATTACTGAAAACCTTTAGCACCCAAACTGGTATGAAAGTGCTAGCAGATGTATATGATTCTAATGATGTCATGCTGGCTAAGTTGCAAGCTGGAGGAGGTGGAACTTACAGCATCATCTATCCATCTGATTATATGGTGCAGAAGATGGTAAAGAAAGGTTTGTTAATAGAAATAGATCACAATAGCTTAATCGGTTTAGAGAATTTATTTGCCCGGTTTCAGAATCCTAGTTATGACCCCAATAACCGATATAGTATCCCTTTTAATTGGGGAACAACAGGTTTCCTTTACAATTCCGAAAAAATCAAAGATGCACCACAAGACTGGGATTATCTTTGGCAAAACCAAAAGCAACTTAATCAGCGGATGACCTTGCTCAATGATGTTCGAGAAGTTATGGGTGCGACGTTACGGATGCTAGGTTATTCTTACAACTCAAAAAATGAACAACAAATCAAACAAGCTTATGAAAAGTTGAAGGTACTAAAACCTGCGATCGCACGTTTTGACACTGACGCTTGGCAAAATCAAATTCTAGCAGGAGATTTACTATTGGCGATGTGCTATTCAGCAGATGCAGTGAAAATCTCTAAAGAAAATCCTAAACTAAAATATGTGATTCCTCGCAGCGGCTCTTCATTATGGACAGACACTATTGTTATTCCCAAAACAGCCCCCAATTTAGCTGGAGCCTATGCTTGGATTAACATGATTCTGCAACCAGAATTGGCGGCCAAAATCAGTCAGCGTCTGAGTATTTCTACGCCGAATAGTGCTGGATTTGAGCAATTGCCAAAAACAATCCAAAACAATGCTAATTTATTTCCATCAGAGTCGTTTTTAGCAAATTGTGAACGTGTTACTCCTGTAGGAGAATTTGAAGAGGTTTACGATCGCTATTGGACTCAATTAACTAGCAGCTAAATAAAGTTTGGATTGATTTGATATTTTTAATTCAATCCAAAATTTAAAATCTAAAATTGACAGAGTTATAATTGATGAATTTTGAAAAAAATGAGATTTCCAAAATAGAAGAATTGCATCGCCTGCCAGGAAACTGGCTCCAACCTTTGGTATTACTTGCACCATCTGGGATTTGGTTATTACTTTTGTTGGTGCTGCCAACTTTGATAATTTTCGAGTTAAGTTTGGTTGCAGACATCCGGCCGGGAGATTTGGTCAATCCCAACGGATTCAAAAACTATATCCGAATATTTGATCCGCTTTATGTGCAAGTAATTGGGCGATCGCTATTTTTTGCATTTGGTACTACAATAATTTGTATAATTTTGGGCTTCCCTGTCGCCTATTGGATTGCTCAGATAGCGCCACAGCGTTGGCGAAATTTGCTGCTATTAGGCTTTATATTACCTTTGTGGACTTCCTCGTTACTTCGCTCCTATGCTTGGATTACAATTCTTCGTCCTACTGGTTTATTGAACAGTTTACTCAGCAATTTCGGCTTGCCTACTTTGGAATTACTTAACCAAAGTCAAGCTGTATTTATTGGCATGAGTTACAGCTTGTTACCCTATATGGTTTTAATTTTATATGCTTCTCTCGAAAAGCTAGACAAGCGGTTGTTAGAAGCAGCGGCTGATTTAGGTGCAAATCCGGTGGAAACTTTTTGCCAAGTAACCGTACCGCAAATTTTGCCTGGAATTGCGGCTGCTTCTATGCTTGTATTCATCACAGGCTTGGGGGATTTTGTCGATCCAGAATTACTTGGTGGTGCTTCTAGTATGACGGCGGCGCGGTTAGTTTATAACCAGTTTCTTGGAGCAACGCAAAATTGGGGATTTGGTTCAGCCTTGAGTATGACGTTAATTTTGCTTGTTAGTATTGCGATCGCGCTTTTGATTAAGTTTGGCGAACCTGCACCTAAACGCTAAACTTTTCGTCACTGACTTATAATAAGGGCATCAAACGCCAGCGAGACAACGGTTATGCTCTCACCTGATCTCAAAAATGCGTTACCAACTACTGACGAACTTCCCTGTTCAGACGATACGCCAGTGGATAACGAAGACCAAAACTTTTTGCCCAACATTTTGCTCTTCTTACTCAACTCTATTTGGGCAAATCGCATGGATTGGTACTTTGGAGTAGATATGGGAGTATATCACACCACAGGAGTAAATCCTACAGTCCCTGTAGTGCCAGATGCTTTTTTAAGTGTGGGAGTAGAACGGAAAAAGGGTGGCAAATCACGCAAAAGTTACGCGGTTTGGGAAGAAAATGGGATAGTTCCAATATTCACATTAGAAATGGTATCCCACACCCCAGGAGGTGAATATGACGATAAGCTAGATATATACCGAAAACTCGGTGTATTATACTACGTAGTTTATAACCCTGAGTTTTGGCGACGCGACCAACATCAACCTTTTGAAGTGTATAAGTTGATAGATGGAAACTACCAACTACAAATAGGTAAACCCTATTTGATGTTAGAGGTTGGGTTAGGTATTGGGCGACGCCAAGCTGTAATTGCCGGAATACAACAGGAGTTTTTATGTTGGTATGATCAGCAAGGAAACCGCTACTTGGCAGACGCAGAACAGGCACAACAAGAGCGATTGCGGGCTGAACAATTAGCGCAATATTTACGTTCTCTGGGTGTAGATCCAAATAATCTACCTAGTAATTAAAGCGATAGCATTTTCAAAAATATCAATGATTTGCCAGCATCAATAAATGGGTTAAATCATCTGTATTACTATTAATTAAACTCTTAATTTTAGAGAGAAACTCATGCTCTAAATAAGGCTTAGTCAAGTAAGCCTTTGCACCCAATTCTTGGGCAAGCTGACGATGTTTTTCAGCGCTGCGAGAAGTGAGAATCACTACAGGTATTTTTGCTAAATTGGGGTATTGACGGAAATTGCTCAACAACTCAAAACCATTCATTCGTGGCATCTCTAAATCAGAGACGACAATTTGAATCTCAGGATGTAACTGTAACTTTTCTAGAGCTTCTACACCATTTTGGGCTTGTATTACTTGATAGCCAGATTTTTGCAGAGTCAGAGAGAGAGTCTGCCGGAGACTAATTGCGTCATCTACTACTAAAACAACTTTTGGTGATTTATTATCTGGCTCTTGAGAATAGCTGGGTTGAGTTTCTATACTTGTTCTGGAAATAGATGCAGCAAGTAATGGTGTAGATGAAAAAGTATGTCCTGATATCGGTAAGGCTTTTTTATTTGACGAAGAAGCTATTGGTAGCGCTCTGATATCAAGTGTTGTTTGTTGGTCACTAGACTTTACCAGCAATGAAGCATCAATCACTAAGATGAGATTACCATTGGCTAAACTACTACAACCATAAATATATTTTGGCGGTGCGATCGCATTTCCTAAAGGTCTGATTACTAGTTCTTGTTCACCGATTATTTGGTCAACTTCTAAAGCAAATGTTCCGTGATTTCGTCGTAATAAAAGCACCGGATTTTTCGCTATGCTTGCGTCAGGAGTATTTGATGTGTTGTATGGAGTAGCACTATTCAGCAATGAACCATTATAATCTATCAACTTTGAAAGCTGACGGAGGCTGACCATAGTCTCATCATTGTCTGTATTCCAATGTAAGACTTTTTTCCCTTCAATTTCTTTAATCTGCTGATCCGAGGGAATCAATATTTTTTCGATACTGTCCAAAAGGAGGGCATAAACAACACCTTTGGCTTGAACTAGCATTAATTTTTCTGTAGTCATAGAAAAAGGAATTTTGAGTATGAATATTGTTCCTTGGTTGGGTAAAAATTGAACTGAAATTGAGCCATTGAGTGCGTGCATCTGAGTCCGCACAATATCTAAACCCATACCGCGCCCAGAAATTTCACTAACTTTATTAGCTGTAGAAAATCCAGGTGAAAATATCAAATCTAAAAGTTCAGGTTCAGCCAGATTAGAAGCATAAGTTCTGGTTTTTTGTTCAGTTTGTATGGCATAAAATTCACTAGCTTTTCTGCGAATTCTGTCTAAATTCAATCCCTGACCATCATCCCGAACTTCGATAACAGTTTGGCTACCCTGATGATAGGCGCAGATTTCGATTAAACCTTGTTCTGGTTTACCAAGCTCTCGGCGAATTTGCGGAGCTTCAATCCCGTGGTCAAAAGCATTACGCACTAAGTGTAACAAAGGATCATAAAGTTTTTCGGCGATCGCTTTATCCACTAGTACTTCAGTACCAGTAAGTTTCAATTCTACAAGTTTGGCATGAACATTGCCCAACTTATTTACCATGTGGGGGAAGCGATTCAGGATATTGCCCAAAGGCGACATTCGTGCTTCTACTAAGCTATCTATAATATTAAGAGTTAAATTCTCTTGTTTGTCACTAATTTGAGCAGCTTGCGTCACGAGCAAGTCAAGAGACTCTGTGGTTTCTTGTAGTTGCAGTGTCTCTTCTATTGCTTCATGCAATGTCATATGAAATTCTGTATATACATCCATTTCTAAAGAGTCAAACTTCACTGCAAAAGTTTGCGTTTGTTGTGAGGTAATATTTTGTATTTGTAATGGTAAATCACGTAATTCATTTAAAGTTGTTTGGTGTCTAGTTAGTTGCTGTATTAATTGTTCAATTATTTCTTTGACTTGTTCATCTTGTAAACTACGCCGTTTTTGGGAAATTAGCAATTCTCCTGCTAAATAATTGAGGTGTTGCAGTCTCTCTGTATCTACTCGAATAAATGAAGGTTGGCGAAAATTTTTAGTTTGAAGATACTGTGATTTATCTTCTATTTCTTTGTTGATTTGTGTAGCTAAATCAGGTATGAGTTCAATAGCTGTTTCAGAAACAGCTATAACTACCTGCTCTGTGACAGTTAATGAATCAAGCTTTTCAGAAGAATCATCAGTTTGGAGCGTCATGATTTCAGCAGCAATATTTTGGCTAGCTTCTTCTCCCCATATTGCTTCTAGTAGGTTATCAGTTGTTTGAGAAGATTGAGATTTAGATATTTCTTTAATAACTAGCAGTGTTTGTAATTTGGGACTATCAAGCCAATTTTTCTCTTTGCTAGTAACAGGAGGATAGTTTTTATATTGTTGTGCTAATGTATTAATTCGGTTTTGTAATATTTTAATTACTGAGAGGTAGCTGTTATTTTTAGTAACAGAATATTGAAACTTAGCCACTGCAAATAAGATGATGGAAATGATCCCATATCTATAAATAGAAAGGCTTTTACTATCTTCTTCATCTTTGACAAAATCAAGAAACTTTTTCAGCCAGTTTTCAATATACTTAAGTAGACTTTTTCTTTCTAATGTAGGAACCAGTAAACTCAAACTGAGTTCTGACTTTGGGATTTCCATCTGGTGATTAAACCAGCCAAAAATGTAGCGAATTACTTTTAAATAAAACTTGGCGGTTGTTGGCTTTACAGATTCGTTTTTATTGTTAGCAGATGTAGTGAGAAACTGGTAAAATTGTTCTTCGCTGATAATAAATCTGCCAGCAGATGAATTATTTTGCAATTCTCTAGATAACTCATTATTTGCCACTGTCGTGAGTTTTCGCAAAGCTGGAGAAGTTTCTCCACCAGATGTGCGATCGCCTTCTAATACTAATTGTTGTGCTTGTTGTAAATCTGCAAGGGCAATTTCTGCAATTTGCTGCACCTGGGCGGGGTTTGCTTGCAGCGCTGACAGAATTGTTTGGGAAATTCCTCCCAATCCAGGTAAATTTAGAGATTCTGCTAAACCGAGAAACACCTCAGCTTGAGAGTGTAAGAACTCGATAAAATCGTCATTATTTGGTGGATTGTTAACAGCTTCAGCAATACTGTTTAGACGTTGCTCTACTCCTACTTCAAAAACGGACTGCACAATATCAAACCCCAATTCCTCAGAAGTGGGGATATGAGACTCAGCACCAAATGCATCACCCAGTTTTTCTTGCAACTGTGCAAACACTGAACTTGCTCGATGAAGCAGTTCTTCATCATTAACAGTACTGCCTATCAATTCTGTATTTAATGCTATGCTAAGACATTCGTAAGCTTGTAGTAAAAGTGTTTGTAATTCGGCATCAATTACCACTTTTGGGTTATATAAAGCCTTAAATACATCTTCTAAAAAATGGGCTATCATCTTAATTACTTCTAGCCCTACATTAGCAGCGCCACCTTTAATCGTATGAGTAGCTCGCATTAAGTTGTGAATTTTGGTAGTGCTATAACCTTCCGATAAGCTAAATAGTTCTTGTTCAATAATTTGTACTAATTCTGGGGCTTCAGCCAAAAAGTAGATGTATCCTTGCTCACGAATTTCCTTATCTGTAATCATATTTTAAATTTTGGATTTTAAATTTTGGATTTTGCATTTGTTGCGTAAAGTAGGAGCGCCGACTTCCGTATTGGTGTCAACTTAAGGTAAAAGCTTGACTAGAAAAAGCTTTTAGAGATTGTCTTGTTAAGAGTCTCTGACTGGGAATGCCTAATGGGAGGCTCCGCCTCAAAACTTGCGGCAGAGCCACAATTGAAGAGCATTTCCAGCCAGAGGCTGGAAACTTAAAAGGGTTTGCGCTTAAGTTGACACCAATGCGACTTCCGGCGCTCTTACTTTACGCAAAATCTAAAATTCATTTGACTTTAAACTTACTAGCAGTTGTCAATAGCTCTTGCGCCATCCCTGATAAATCTTGGAACACTGTAGCAATTTCTTGAGATTCAGCAAAAGTTTTATTAGCAATTTCTGCTACATCTTGCATTGATTTAGTTACTGTTACAGATTGCGTCATTTGTTTTTGAGTTGCTGCGGTAATTCGTTCGATTAGCTGACTAATTTCGGCAGTTGCAGAAACGATCGCATTCAAGTTTTGGCGAGTGTCACTGACAAGATTTGTACCTTCTACTACCTGCTGAATACCAGTTTCCATCGCTACTGCAACTTCTCCAGTTTCTGCTTGAATCTCTTGGACTAATTTTTCAATTTCAATGGTTGCTGCTGCTGACTGGCGAGATAAAGAACGGACTTCATCAGCTACAACTGCAAAGCCTTTGCCATATTCACCGGCACGAGTAGCTTCAATGGCTGCATTCAGAGCCAGTACGTTTGTCTGTGTGGCAAAATTACCAATCAAATTCACCACTTTGGAGATTTTTTGCGAAGATTCACTGAGGCGTTTAATCTTTTTGCTGGTTTGAGCAACGGTTTCACGAATTCCTTGGATTGCTTTTACAGTTAAGTTCATCGCAGTATCGCCAGACTCTACAGTTTGATTGGCTTGTTGCACTGCTAGTTGTACTAACTCGGCATTCGCCACCACAGCTTGAGTAGAATCCACCATCTGTTGAATTTCGCCTAATGCTGCGGTAATTTCCTCAGATTGTTGTTGCGCCAGATTCGTCAGTCCTGCTAGTGAAGCGTCGCTTTTGCTAGAAGTTTGGGCAACTTGTTGAGCAGCACCCTGTACCTGAAGAACTATTTGCCGCAGTGCTTGCAGAGTATTATTGTAAGCATCAGCGATCGTGCCTAGTTCGTCTTCTGTAATTGGTGCGCGGACTGTTAAGTCGCCGTTGAGGGCGGGTCTAAGGGCTGTTAAGAGTTGAATAGATCGTTGTTGTAGTAACTCCTTGGCTGCCTTTTCTCGTGCTGCTGCTTCTGCTAATTTTGCTGACTGCGCTTGTACTTGTTGCAAATATTCAGTATGTTGTAATGCCAGTCCTAACTGGCTGCCAATGCGTGCTAACAAAGTTACTTCCGATTCTTCCCAATCACGAGTTTCCGAATTTTGATAAGCTGCCAGCAAGCCCCACAATTGTTCCCCAGCAAATACAGGAACAATTACATAAGCTTTGACTTCAAATTGCTCTAAAATTTCAATGTGGCAAGGAGAATGACCTACTTGATAGATGTCATTTACAACAAAGTTTTCCCCTTGGACATATCGACCTCCCTGAGTTTCTTGTAAGTGGGTATCTTCCCAGACGGTTTTGATATCAGGGCCTACCAGTTTTATCCAAGTATGACCTGCTGACTCCGCTACAAATTCGCCACTCCAGTCAGGGTTGAAACGATAGACGGCGACGCGATCGCATCGCAGTAATTGCCTTACTTCTTGAGTGGTTGTTTTGAAGACTTCTTCTACATCTAAAGATTGCCGGATGCGGTTACTGATTTTGGTGACAGCTTTCTCTTGTTCCGCTATCTGAGCTAGTTTCTCAGATTTCACCCGCACTAATTCCAAATAATCTATCTGTGATTTAGCTAGGCTAAATTGCAAGCTAGTCTGAACCAAAAAGTTAACTTCCCAGGTTTGCCATTCACGGCTGCTAGAATTTTGATACGCTGCCAGCAAGCCCCACAATTTATCCCCAAAGAATATAGGAACAATTATGTAAGCTTTGGCTTCAAACTGCTCTAAAATCTCAATGTGGCAGGGAGCAAGCCCTACTTGATAGATGTCATTAACAATAAAGTTTTCACCTCTGACGTACCTACCTCCCTTAGTTTCTTGCAAGTAGGTATCGTCCAAAACGGTTTTAATATCAGGGCCTACTAGTTTTGACCAACTATTACTCACAGACTCAGCCACAAATTCGCCACCCCAGTCAGGGTTAAAGCGATAGACAGCGACGCGATCGCATCGCAGTGATTGACGCACTTCTTGAGTGGTTGTTTTGAAGACGCTATCTACATCTAAAGATTGTCGGATGCGATTGACTATCTTAGTGAAAACTTTCTCTTGTTCAACTATTTGAGCTAGTTGCTCAGATTTCGTCTGCATTTGTTCTAGATATTCCCCTTGTGAGATAGCTACACCAAATTGCAAGCCAATCTGAGCCAAAAAGGTTTCTTCCCAAGGTTGCCAATCACGAGGGCCAGAATTTTGGTAAGCTGCCAGCAAACCCCATAATTTTTCTCCAGAAAATATCGGCGCAATGATGTAAGCCTTCATTTCATACTGCTCTAAAATGTCAATGTGACATTGAGCATGGCCCATTTGATAAATGTCTTTGACCACAAAGCTTTCACCCTTGGCATAACGTCCTCCTTGAGTGTCTTGTAAGTGGCTATCTTCCCAAACCATGTAAAAATCAGGGCCTACCATTTTTATCCAGCCATTACCCACTGACTCAGCTACAAATTCGCCACTCCAATCAGGTTTGAAGCGATAGACGCCGACGCGATCGCATTTAAGTAATTGACGTACTTCTTGAGTGGTTGTTTGAAAAAGCTTATCAACATTTGATACCCGCAGAATTTTGTCAATGACTTTAGCTACCGATTTTTTTGCTAGTATCCGCTGTTGCTGTTCTTTTTGGAATTCAAAGCTCTGCAATTTGTAGGTCAGTTCTGTTGTAATTTGAGATAGTAGGCTAATTTCTACCTCTTGCCACTGACGTTTTGAGTAGCAATTATTTACTACCAGTAAGCCCCACACTTTACCTTCTACTAAAATCGGTAAACTCAAACTAGCTTTAATTTGAAATTTCTCTAGCAGTTGCTTTTGATATGGGGTAAGTTGAATCTGATTGATATCGTCAATAACTACAGATTCTATATAATCTTGATTGGTATATAAGCCAAAAATAATTCCTGGAATATTTTCACCTAAAGTTGGTGTCCAACCTAGTGTTCTAGATTCTGCTAAAACATTACCTGATTCTAGAGAAGTAAACTGATAAATTAAGGCGCGATCGCACCCAATTTTTTCTCTAATTTGCGCTACAGTGATTTTAAGTAGTGTATCAAGGTCTGGCGCTTGGCGCATATGAGTTGTAATGTCTTGCAACTGTCGCCGCCAAATTTTAAATTCCTGAGCAATCGCATTTAACAAAGATATTTCATTGCTAGCAAGATTCGCTATATTAGCGTTACCATTGGAATTTTCTAATTCCGAGATTAGATGCTCATTTTCATGGCTATTGTTATACAAAAATGTCATTTGATTAACCTCAAAATTTGTTATGGCTAATAATTGGATATTTGGCAGGAAATAATCAACTAGTATCTGGTTATTAAGGATTAGTAAATGTCAAAATACTATGCCTAATCACCCATTATCAAACGTTCAATTATGACTCTCCCACATGGGAGCTTGGATAATCGTTATGGCATCCAAATTAAAAATTATCTCTTCAGAATCATTAATAAAATATCCTTCTAAAAAAGGTGATATTTTCGGATAAAATAATTCGGTAGTTGGGGGTTTCATTTGCTGAGTATCCAGCCATTCAATATCTATAAGCTGTCGCACCAATAGTCCCAAATACTTACCCTTATTTTCTAGAACAATCGCCATCATTTTTGAAAGTAAATTTGATCCTTGTGAAATTGGAGGATAACCTAACATTGCCTCTAAATCCACTAACCAAAGCATCTCACCGCGCCAGTTATAAATACCAAAGACGCTACTGGGCATCTGAGGAACGCCACATATTTCTGGTAATGATACTTGCAAAACTTCTGTGATGTGTTGTAACGAAATTACGGCTGTATCCCTTAGTCCCAAATTAAAACTTAAAAACTTTTCCTGGGTTTCCAAAGTTATTGATCCTTTGTCTTTGATTCTTTGTCTTTGATTATTTATCTTTAGGCACTATTTGCAGTTATTATTTTGGCTTGCAGAGGTTCTATCTTCGGAATAGTGACTTATAGTGGTTATTTATTTATAAGACGAGATTTTTACTAATTAATTAATCGCTTTAAAATCCCCACTAGTTCTTCTCGATCAATCGGTTTTGCTAGATAGCCATCAGCGCCCAACATATTACCCCAAATTTTATCTACATCACTATTTTTGGTAGAACAAAAAACCACAGGTATTTTGCTAGTGTTGGGATTAGTTTTCAATTCTCGGCAAATTTCAAAGCCACTTTTACCCGGTAAAATTACGTCGAGAAATATTATATCTGGCTTATTTTTATCTATTTTCTCTTGAGCTTCTTCACTACTTATGGCGCTAATCACAGAATAACCTGCCTGTTGCAAGTAACGGCTGATTATTTCCATATCAGTTAAGCCATCTTCAACAACTAAAACAGTATTCATAGCAATTACTCGTTAAAATTTTATCAGAATGTAAACAAATTAGACATACAAATCCTAAATGATTCCTCAACAAAGACATGGAAAGGACTAGAAACTAGCCCCTAAACCCTTTCACATAACCAATATTTCATAACTCAAATAGGACTGCCATAAATACAAAAACTTGTATTTGTCTAATTTTGATTCAATCTTTATGTATCAACCTCAGAAAAAGTACGTAATAAACATAACTTAATATATATTGAATACTAAATAGTTTTATCACCTCAATAATTTAATTTCTACTGAACTAAAAAAGTCTATAAATTATAAAATAAATTTTTTTTAGGGCTATTACTAATAGCTTCATATTCAGGAATGAAGTTTTAAAGTTAATCCAATTATCTGATTAATAATCGTTAACAAAAATTACTAATAGACCATTTATCAAGTAATTATTAAACTTACAGTGTGCGTTAAAGCGTAACGTACCAAAAATACATAGTGGTGGCATTTTTATTTATTTTTTTACTTGCAGTATTAACGTAGCACCGTCACACACTCTACACTTAATATTTTGTTTATAAATAGCCTTGAATTCACCTAATTAGAAACCTTTAAATTAGCTTTACTCTTGTCCGTGGGGACACTCGGTGTGGGTAAATATTTACGTATTATACCCATTACCTTATCAGCCAATACAGGTTTAGTGAGAAAATCTGTAGAACCAACTACTTTGGCACGAACTCTATCCAAAAGACCATCACTGCCTGTTAATATAATTATTGGTGTGTTAGCAAAGGTAGATATTCGTCGCAATTGAGTGCAAATTTCATAACCACTGGCAACTGGCATAATCAAATCCAAGAAAATCAGGTCTGGTTTATCCTGAATGAGGGTTGGTAGAGCTTGTACAGCATCTTGAATCTTCACAAACCTCAATCCATTGGAAGTGATAATATCCTCTAGCATTTTACATACTTGAGGGCTATCATCGACGCAAGCCACTAGTGGAGCAGTCCGCTTCTTTGGTTGTGTAGTGGGAGAGTTATTGTTGACTTCAGCAACTCCTAAGGGCAAGTCAGGTACTTCCACCAATTCAATGATTCCTTTAAGGATATAGGGAAGCAACGAACGGGTGAGTGGCAGTACACTCTGCTTCATTTTCACGGCTAAATCTCGCAGAGTAAATTTGCCGTTGATTAAATTGACAAAGTTTTTGTAGACAGATGGACTTACCATCTGCTGAAGTTGTTCTGGTCGCCGGAGGACTGGTGCCAAGTCAGGAGAAAAATTTGCTAAACCAGCTTCTGACCAATTTTTCCATGAGTCTTGCATATGCTTTACAGACATTTCTGCACTCGTGAAACTCATTGGAGTTTCTAAGATAACTTCTTGGCTGCGATTACAACTTATAGAAGCAAAATTTCCTTGCAGAGCTAGGTCAAATAATAATTCTACTATTGTGTTTTCAGCAATAGACTGAATCTGTTCTCTCTGAATTTTTTGTTTTTTATAAAATATTTCTAGAAGGCGGTAATCCCAGTAATCTATTGATACATCTTGCAAATGCAACTGCAATTTATCAACATCAATCTGAGGACAATTTTGGATCATATGTCTACGCCAGCGTCGGAAGGGATGAGTTCCGCCTGTTGCCCAAACTATGCGTCCCAGCCGATAATAAAAAGTCCATTGGCTGCCCTTTGAACTTTTAATATTTAATTTGCCATTGTATTGCAGCTGAGTACAAGTTTTAAATTCATTAACTAGGTTATTTGAAAGAATAAGTTCCGAGTGGGTCATACTTTGTTCCTTATATTAAAAAGCCAGCCGTTGAAAAACCCACACTAGCTATATATATATTGGTCAGTAGACATGTCAAAAAATGCAAATGTGGTATAGAGCAGCCTAAATCAATTTTCTTAAAAGCAAGGTAAATAGCAAAATAGCAAAAATCTTGCTAGGAAATAAGTCATCCAGCACAGAGTTGTTTCTTATTGGCAGACTTGAATTTTCTGCTAATATTTCATCACTTAAGTAGGTTGCTATAGTCCACAAAGATGAATTCAGGATTGCTATATTACTTTAATAATTTTTATGCTGAATTATAACCGTATAAGTTCTGAATTTTTGTTTAAAAAAGATTAGCAGCCTCTAGAGATTTTTGCTTTAGTATTGAGATTGGCAATAAATGATAAAAATATTGATTTAAATTTACATTTATTCATTGAAAGCAATTTTAGTTAACTTTTCTAGGGAATATTATTTTTAAAAAAGGCGTGCTACTAATACCAAATCTATGTGAGCCTGCATAGAATAATTCTCTTGTCAGGCATGGAATTTCAAGTGTTTTATTCTGTACATCTTCATAGAGAACTGGTATAAGACAAGTAGCAGCCAAATATAGAGTATTTATTTAGGAAAATTTCTTTAAGGTTGGTTGTGGTTTTGATAGCTCACAACAGCTGCTTTAAGATTACTTTGGTGTTCTGAAAGAAGCCGATCGCCCTCGTCTTTTTCCAAACCAGTCCAGTGCATTAATAACGCTAGCTTAACCCACTTGCCACTACGTTCTAATAAAAAACCAGCAGCTTCCCGACTTAAGCCTGTGAGGTCTTGCAAAATTCGCAAAGCGCGATCGCGTAACTTTTGATTTGTTACCGCCACATCCACCATCCGATTGCCGTAAACTTTACCCAACTTGACCATCACCCCAGTGGAAAGGATATTTAAAGCTAACTTCGTGGCTGTACCAGCTTTCAGGCGAGTTGAGCCAGCGATTATTTCTGCCCCTGTCAATAGACGAATGTCAATATCGGCATCAAAGCTAACTTGTTCAGCCGGAACACAGGCGATAAAAATAGTAGTGGCTCCCCGCTGGCGAGCAGCATGAAGCGCACCGTGGACAAATGGCGTTGTCCCACCAGCGGTAATACCAACTACTACATCTAGCTGGGTAATGTGTCGCCCAGCGATCGCCGCTTCACCATCTTCGATGCTGTCTTCTAAATCCTCCGAACTGCGTACCAGCGCACCTGCACCACCAGCAATAATCCCCTGTACCAACTCTGGGGGCGTACAAAAAGTAGGTGGACACTCAGCAGCGTCTAACACCCCTAACCTGCCACTTGTACCCGCACCGATATAAAATAGGCGTCCGCCGTGGCGCAAACGCTCTGCGGTGCTATCAATAGCCTCTGCCAACTGAACTTTCACCGCCGCCACCGCCGCGACTGCTTTTTGGTCTTCGCTATTAAACAGCTCCACCAATTCCAGAGAACTGAGCTGGTCTAAGTTCAGACTGTTAGGATTTACCAGCTCGGTTAAAAGATGCCCGCGTTCCTGCAAGTTTGTCATTTGTCATTTGTCCTCTGTCCTTTTTCCTTAGTCATTAGTCATTAGTCAGTTGCTAATGACTAATGATTAATTACAACAATCCTTCCAATTTGCGACGCATCTTCTCTAGTTCAGAATCAGATAATTCTGGTTCTTCTAGTGGCTGTTGATTGAGAGGGAAGGTGTCTTCAACAGTATCCTCCTTCTGGGCATCTGCTTGCCAGTCAGTTTCTTCCACGTTCAGTTCTGGGGGAGTGACAACTAAATTGCTGTTTTCTGGGATGATTTCCCATTCATATCCAGCACTTTCGCAAAATTCCTTGATTTCCTCAGCATCGATTGGCTCTGGTGTAGGTGAGGGGAAATCCTGAGCTTCCAGCATCAGGGCAAAGCGCGTGGCGTCGTCTTCTGACTCGAACATCAGAATTTTATTGCGATCGCCCTCCCGAATCGTGTGAATCCCCTCATTTTCCGTTCGAGCATTAAAAATTAACACAAAAAGACGCATTGGTGTAATCATCTGTCTTTTTTAAGGTCTATTAATATTAAAGTTCTAGGTTGTGCCTTAGCGAAAGTCACAGGAACAATTTATTTTCACTCTATTCAGATTTTCCTGAAAACGCCAATATTATAAGCATAAGTATTGGATCAAGGAAATACCGTAACTCAACAATCAGGTCTTGGGTTTAGTTGGCGTATTCTGGAAATGGCATACTGAATCAATGTGCCAGTTAATGCTTGTGTGTGCCAGCGATATCCGGCAGTTAATACAGTGAAAGCAAATGACTAAATCTCCCAATCAAGATATTCATTTACCGTCCCCTATCCGCAAGCGTCTATGGTTGCTGGTGTTGAGTCGCGGTAGCATTGCCTTGGGCGGACTTTTACTGTTAGGAATTGTTGTTGGTATTTGGCGGTTGTGGACTTTTGTCCAAACAGAGTTAACGCCGTTGGCACAACAAAGTCTCACGACTACACTCAACCGTCCGGTAAAACTGGGAAGAGTCACACAATTTTCGTTGACGGGAGTGGAGTTTGGGGCTTCAGCTATCCCAGCGACACCCACAGATCCAGATCGGGCCACAGTCGAAGTTGTAGAGGTAGGTTTTGACCTGTTACAACTAATCTTTAACCACCACTTAAAGCTAGATGTCACCTTAGTCAATCCAGATATTTACATTCAACAGGATGACCAAGGGCGCTGGCTTTCCACTAACATCGTGTCGTCAGGTGAAGGCGGCCTCATTAAAACCGATTTGGACAAACTACGGTTTCGCAATGCCAAGCTGGCGTTGATGCCGCAGAACAGGGGAGCAGGGGAGCATACTTCGACTGCGCCCTTCGGCTACGCTCAGGACAAGCTCAGTAACCAGGGGGGCAAAGGAGAATACCCAACTTCTAACTCAGCACGGGCTAAACGCCCGGCTACCGCTAACAAAACTCAGCAATTACCCGTGGGATTTTCTCAAATCAACGGTTCTGCCCAACTTTTAGCAAACAATCAGTTGATCAGATTTGATGTCGGGGGTCAAGCAGACAGTGGTGGCAGTATTTCCATTCAGGGAGAGACACGTTCCAAGGTGCTAGCAGGCAACTTCCAGTTGCGAGCACAAGACTTCCTGGCTGAGGATATTACTCGGTTGATTAAGTTACCACTGAGCTTACAGGCGGGTCGAGCCAATGGCGACTTGTTAGTTCGGTTGACACCAGGACAGCGGACTTTATTGTTTGGCAGCGCTACTGTGCAAGGGGTAACACTTCAAATACCCAAAGTCCCACAACTGTTGAGCAATACCCAAGGAAACCTCCGCTTCCAGGGAACGGAGTTGCAGTTAAACAATGTTAATACCAACTACGGCAAAATTCCCCTAGTGGCTACGGGAATCATCGACACTCAAGCAGGCTTTAAGTTGGCGGCGCGTGTAAATGCGGTGAGTTTGGCTAATGCCCAGGAGACTCTGAAGGTAAAACTACCTGTGCCGATCGCTGGACAAGTACAAGCTTCTTTGCAGATTACTGGATCAACTAAAGAGCCAATTCTCTCAGGTTCAGTTGCCACAATCCAAACTGCCCAAATTGATAAAGTTGATTTTGATAGCATCAGTAGTAAGTTTGAGCTTGTTACTAGTTCCTCTTTAATTACCCTAAAAGATATTCAAGGTAAAGCCAAAGTTGGTGGTGAAATTACAGGCGCTGGCACAATTCAACTTGGCAAAACCCCGCGACTGGATTTAAATTTCGCCGCCAAGAATGTTCCAGGGGATGCGATCGCAAAAGTTTATCAAATAACACCCACTTTTCAAATTGGCAATGTCTCAGCTACAGCCCAATTAATCGGCGCTTCTACCAATGTCCAAACTCTAGTCCAATATCAAGCTCCTAACGGAACTTACCCCGGAACTGGCGAAGTTGCAATCGCCCCAAATCGCATCGTCTCTTTCCGCAATGTGGCTCTTAATGTAAGTGGTGGTACGGTACGGGCAACTGGTAGTTACGCCAATCAGCGTTGGCAAGCTGTGGCTGTTGCCTCTGGGGTAAAATTGGAACCCTTTGTAGACAAAAGTCAACTGCAAAATGTCTCTTTGGCGGGGGCACAGTTCAATGGTCGTCTCATTCTCTCAGGAAGCACAGCACCATTTGAAATTGCTACGATTCGCACTGACGATGCAGGAGTTAAAATTGGTGGCGGCACAGTTGCAGTTTCTAATGTCCAACTGCAAGACCAAAGCTTTTCTGCTCAACTTGTAGCTAATGGTGTGCGGTTGGGACAAATATTGAAACAGTCTCCCCCAGCTTTAAATAATCCATTGGCGGGTACGTTCCAAATAGCAGGCAACAGAGATAATTTCAGCCTGAAAACCCTCCGTGGCAGTGGTGAAGGTAGCCTTGCTATTGGCGGTGGAACGGTTACAGCTAAAAATATTCAAGTGGCTAATGGTGTATATCAGGCGCAAGTTCAGGCAAATAATGTACCTGTGCAGCAGTTGGCAACAGTTCCAAAGCAGTTCCAAGGAGCGTTAAATGGTCAGTTCAACGTCGCGGGTTCTGTTGATCCTTTTAAACCGCAAACTATTCAAGCCAGTGGTCAGGCGCGGGTAAATGTTGCGGGTGGGACTATTACAGCCAAAAATATCCAAGTGGCTAATGGTGTATATCAGGCGCAAGTTCAGGCTAAGAATGTTCCTGTGCAGCAGTTGGCAGCAGTGCCAAAGCAGTTCCAAGGAGCCTTAAATGGTCAGTTCAACGTCGCGGGTTCTGTTGATTCTTTTAAACTGCAAACTATTCAAGCTAGCGGTCAGGCGCGGGTAAATGTTGCGGGTGGGACTATTACAGCCTCTAATATCCAAGTGGCTAATGGTGTATATCAGGCGCAAGTCCAAGCAAATAATGTACCGTTGCAGCAGTTGGTAGCAGTACCAAAGCAGTTCCAAGGGGCATTAACTGGTCAAGCAAACGTCGCGGGTTCTGTTGAGTCCTTCCAACCGCAAACTATCCAAGCCAGTGGTCAGGGACGGCTGGATGTTGCAGGTGGAACGATCGCAGCCTCTAATATCCAAGTGGCTAATGGTCGCTATCAAGCTGTAGTTAATGCTAACGGTGTAGAATTAAATCGGTTAAATCAGCAATTGCGAGGTCAGTTTGGCGGTCAATTGCAATTAGCTGGCACGCTAGGATCATCCAAATTAGCTGATGTGCGTGCTGCTGGACAGGTGCAATTATCCCAAGGTATCCCTGGTCTTGAGCGACCCCTGACGGCTGCGATCGCTTGGAGTGGTGAAAGGCTTACCATTGAACGAGCAACTGCCCCCGGCTTAAATGTTACTGGTAACATATTAGCTAATGCTCAGGGAGCAGGTATACCGGAAATTACTGCCCTAAATCTCAACGTCCAAGCTCAGAATTACAACTTAAAACAGTTACCCATCAATCTTCCTAATCAGGTTGCTGTGGCGGGAAGAGTAGATTTTAATGGTCAAATAACTGGTAAGCTGCCCTTGCCAAATGTGGTAGGGCAAATTAATTTACGAGACTTGGTTGTTCAAGATATTGCTTTTGAGCCGTTATTAACCGGAAACATCGATTCAGCACAAGGACGCGGTTTAAATTTGAACTTGGCAGGAAATAGCGATCGCCTGGCCTTCAATTTAGATGCTAATAATCGCCCTAAATCCTTCTTAGTAAAATGGCAACAAGCATCAGCAACAGGTAATGTTCAAGGGAATGATTGGGCACTCAAAGTCGGAAATTTCCCCTTACAAATATTGAATTTGACTCCGCCACCAATTACTCGCCTGGGTGCTGGTAAGATAGCTGGGTTGTTAACTGGGGATTTGCTGTTTAATCAGCAGACATTGGCAGCAACAGGGAATTTAGCGATCGCCAACCCGCAAATTGGCCGAGTTAAAGGCGATCGAATAGCTGCTCAATTCCGCTACGGTAACGGTAAAGCCACACTCGCCAGTAGTGAATTTGTTAAAGGCAAAAGTAGGTACGCCCTTGTCGGTACTTTTGCTCAAACCCCTAAAGGCCCTCAACTACAAGGTAAACTGAATGTCAACCAGGGAGAGATCCAAGATGTTCTTGCCATAGCACAGGTATATGATTTACAAAATTTGCAAGGTGGTTCAGCACCAATCTACGGCACAGCAGCGGATCTGACTACCAATCCCCAAGGAGCGCAAAATCAGCCCTTATTAACCCAAATCCAACGGTTTTCTGAAATTGAAGCTTTGGTAGCAGAACAGGAGCAACAGCGACTTGATTCCACTCCAATACCAGATTTGGCAGACTTAAAGGGGACTTTCAATGGGGAAGTGGCTGTAAATACAGCTACAGCCAATGGATTATCAGTGGATTTTAATTTGAATGGACAAAACTTTGCCTGGGGTAAAAAGGAAGAACGGAATCGTTTTTATACTGCCGACCAAGTGATTGCCGAAGGCAACTTTGAAAACGGTGTTTTGAGTTTGCGACCTTTACGACTCGAATCTAAAAACAGGTTGATTGCCTTCACGGGTAACATTGGTGGTGATGAACAATCTGGCCAGTTGCGGGTGAATAATTTTCCGGTACAAGTACTGAATAATTTTGTCAAACTGCCAGTTGGAATCACAGGTAATCTTAACGGTACAGCAGCTTTAGCAGGCAGCATTGCTAATCCTCAAAGTAGAGGGGAATTGCAAATTACAGAAGGAAAACTAAATCAGAACAAAATAGAGTCAGCAAAAGCAAGTTTCAGCTATACCAACGGACGCTTAAACTTTAGTAGTACTGTAGCAGTTGCTGGTCCAAAACCTGTTGATATTACTGGCAGCATACCTTATAAATTGCCTTTTGCTTCGGTGGCACCAGACAGTGAGCAAATCAGTTTAGATATGAAGTTGGAAAATGAGGGATTGGCGCTGTTAAACTCGTTGACTAATCAAGTGGCATTTGAGAAAGGTGAAGGAGAAGTAGACCTCAAGGTACGCGGAACATTGCAAAAACCTGAGGTAGACGGAATTGCTACTATCAATAATGCTACTTTTTCAGCCCAGGCTTTGCCACGTAGGCTTCTCAGACATGTAACAGGTAGAGTGCTGTTTAATTTTGACAGTATCTTAGTAGACAATCTTCAAGGTACATTTAGCCGTGGGAAGGTAGAAGCTGCTGGAGAAATTCCGATTTTCAACAATCAGAACGTGACTATCAACAATCCCCTGACTGTTAATCTTGATCGGCTAGAGTTGAAGCTCAAGGGACTTTATCAGGGAGGTGCTAGCGGCAATTTGCAGATTACTGGTTCTGCCCTTAACCCAGTAATTGGCGGTAAAGTAAATTTATTTGATGGTCAGGTATTGCTGGCAGAATCTACCGACGCCACTTCATCTGCAAATAGTAGTCTCGGTGTATCACCTCCAAAAGCCAATAAGCAGAGTATACCTGAAATTGGGAATGCGTTGGCTCAAGCCTTGCCGTCAGGCACCGCCAGATTTAATAATCTAGATTTGGAACTAGGCAAAAACGTCCAAATTACCCGTCCCCCTATTCTCAGCTTCCGCGCAACTGGTAATCTCATAGTTAACGGCTCAATCAATCAGCCTGTACCCGATGGCACTATCCGGTTGGAACAAGGAGGGGTGAATTTATTTACTACCCAATTTAACCTTGCACGTGGCTATACACACACCGCAACTTTTAGTCCCTCTCAACCCCGCGACCCCAACTTAGATATTCGGCTATTTGCTAAGGTACTAGATGTAATTCAAAGTAATGATTTCAGTCGGATAAATAGCACAGGTTTATCAGCCTTAGAGAGTGTTCGAGTCGAAGCCACTATCAACGGTCTCGCCAGCAAATTAAATGAAAATCTAGAACTAACAAGCAGTCCGTCACGTAGTCAAACTGAAATTGTGGCTCTTTTAGGAGGTGGATTTGTAGACACCCAAGGACGTGGTGACAGTACTTTGGGTTTGATTAACATTGCAGGCTCGGCTGTGTTCAACAATTTTCAGTCAGCTTTTAACCAGATTGGGAGTACTTTTGGCTTAAGTGAACTGCGGATATTTCCTACGATTATTTCTGATAATCCGGAAGCGGGAAGGAGCAGTTCAACGTTGGAATTGGCAGCAGAGGCTGGAGTTGATATTTCTTCCAAAATATCCGTTTCCAGTATCAAAATTTTAACAACAAGTGACCCCTTCCAATGGGGTATTAATTACCGGATCAACAATGAATTTCGTGTGCGTGCTTCCACTAATTTAACTGATGATAGTCGTGCAGTAGTGGAGTATCAAACACGGTTTTAAATCCCCGTATAAAACTATTTTGGATTTTGGATTTTGAATTTTGAATTGTTAATTACTTCCTGTTCCCTCTTCTCCTTGCTTCTCAATAGCTTGTCGTACCTGTTAAACATCCAATTCTAATGCTTCGGCGATTTGCTCTATACTTAAACCCAACTTAAGCAGACGGGGTATAGTCTCCAGCTTTGTTTCTTCTCGAACCTCCTCTTTTACTTCCTACTTTGTTTCTTCCTTTACTTCCTGGTAAAATTTAGTTTGTCTCCAATCGGTTAATCCAAACATCGCTTCCAATTCCTGCTGACTTTTGTTTACAAATTTATAGATAAGTATTCTCTCTATTAATTCTAAGAGATTGCTACGGTTAGCTTCATCCGCTTGTTGTACTTGATTTATCAAGTTTTTCGCTTGCTGTATGGCTTGATCTTCTGTTGCAACTATTAACTTAATCACGCCTAGCCCAATCGAAGATGATGGTACATTATTTAACTCGTACTGATGGTGCTACTCCCAAGATTTTACGTTTCCATCTACAGGCTAAATTAAAACCTCGTAACCCTTTAGTCTTTGTAACTTTAACTCCTTTAAGAAAAAAAGAAAGACCTAGTAAATCACAACTGGGCGACGGAGGCGATCGCGAAAGCATCTGTAGGGCTACTGCTCATCCTGGCAAGTGCAGAACAACTCTTTATCAGAAGCCAAATTCGGCAATAATCCTGATTACTATCTAATCCAATCATGCCGTGGGATTACAGGGCCAGTCGCTGGAGGGAAAACCAGAGTATAAACTCACTCTGAACAAAAATTTTTGCTACTGGGGGTAGAGTAATCCTTTATGAGCAAGCTTTTTGAGACTTAACGGCAAAAGTCAGGCGATTATATCTGGTCAAATGTCGGCATAATCTTGTTAAGCTACTATCTAGCAAGAATACAGACAAATCTTGTAGATGGCGAGGCTGGATGGTTAAATATATGAAAATCCCAAAAAAACAATCACAAAACCAAGATATTTTGACTAGAAATCAACTACCTTTACCTCCCGGAAGCTTGGGCTTCCCGTTGATTGGGGAGACAATTAGCTTTTTGCGTGACCCAGATTTTGCTACCAAACGACAACAGAAGTACGGCAACATTTTTAAAACTAATCTATTTGGTTCGCCAACTATTATGATGTTGGGAGCAGAAGCTAATCGTTATTTATTTAGCCAAGAAAACCAGAATTTTGTAATTAAATGGCCAGAGAGTGTTGCAATATTACTCGGCTCTGCTTCTTTATCAACGCAAACAGGGAGTATCCATCAAACAAGACGTAAATTATTATCACAAGCATTTCAACCGAGAGCTTTGGCAAGTTATTTACCAGCGATGGAAGAAATTAGCTATCGCTACTTCAAAAAATGGGAAAGATTCAATCAATTGACTTGGTATCCTCAGCTAAGGCAATATACTTTTGATATAGCTTGTAAATTATTAGTAGGAACAGACGCTACTAATGATACCCATTTTACTGAATTATTTGAAGAATGCTGTGCCGGATTATTTACTCTCCCTATTCGATTACCTTGGACGAAATTTGGTAAAGCATTAAAATGCCGAGAAAAGTTATTAACAAAAATTGAAGAGATAATCTTACAGCGTCAACAACAAGGAAGTTCTCATCAAGATGCTTTAGGTTTATTGCTAGATTCCAGAGATGAAGATGGTAAGAGTTTAACTATAGAAGAACTAAAAGACCAAATTCTGACTTTATTATTCGCTGGGCATGAAACCTTAACTTCTGCACTATCTTCTCTATGTTTGCTGTTAGCGCAAAATCCAGAAATTTTAGCAGCCGCTAGGAGAGAACAACAACAAATAAGTTGTGCAGGTGCGCTAACATCTGAACATCTTAAACAAATGACTTACCTAGATCAAATACTCAAGGAAGTTTTGCGAATTATTCCTCCAGTTGGTGGCGGTTTTCGCTCGATTATCCAAACTTGTGAGTTTAATGGGTATCGTATTCCTCAAGGTTGGTCTGTATCGTATCAGATAGGTAAAACCCATCAAGATCAAAGTATATATAAAAATCCTGAGAATTTTGAGCCGCAAAGGTTTGATATAGATAGGGCTGAGGATAAATCTAAACCTTTTAGTTACGTTCCTTTTGGGGGTGGAATAAGAGAATGTTTAGGTAAAGAATTTGCTAAATTAGAGATGAAAATATTTGCTGCTTTGCTATTGCGTGGTTATGAATGGGAACTTGTACCAGGGCAAAATTTGGATTTAGTAATGATACCCACACCCCGACCTCGTGATGCTTTAAAGGTAGTTTTCCGTTCCATACACGGGGTAAATGAGCAATCGAACGTGCGACCCGAAGTCACACAAAAGAGTGACGCGCTTGGCTGAAAACCCTACTAGGTAAGCATTCTCTCAATGAATATTTTGGCAAGTCTCAACGTACCAATTAACCTAGCTATTAGCCAATCGCCTAACTCCCACCAACGGCAAAAATAAGCTCTCGCAGATTTCATCTTGGGAGTAGATGATGTAGCAGAGAAAAGGGGGATGAATCATATCTGTTCCAAGCGCTTTGTTCTCCTTCTCGAAAACCATTTGCATATGACTCTCGGCTATCACGCACCGTGTTATATAGCGGTGCGTTAGGCTAAAGCCGTAACACACCCTAACTTTTGATTTACTTTATAAATAGTCCTCAAATTGTGATATTATCGTCTCCCTGCTGATTAAGAACTAATCGTAAGATTGATAACCCCAAAATTATCAAAAATAACACTAGCCCAATTGTGCAAGCGTAGCTAATTTCCAAATTGTTAAAGGCTTGCTCATATAGATAATAAACAATCGTTTTCGAGCTACTGAGTGGGCCCCCTTGGGTCATAATATATACTTCTTCAAACACTTTGGTCGCAGAAATAGCCGAAATCACCGCCACTAGTGCTAGATACGGCTTCATCAAAGGTATGGTAATATCCCAATGTTTGCTAATACCATCAGAGCCATCGATCGCAGCGGCTTCGTACACATCACCAGGAATCGATTGCAACCCCGCTAAATAAATCACCATGTAGTAACCTAGTCCCTTCCACACAGTGACAGCCATGACGCTGGCAAGAGAAATTGGTACAATGCCAAAAATTTTTGCTGGGCTAGTTAGCCAAGGAATACCTTCTGGGAAAAGGCCCAAAGCTTTCAGTAACTGATTCAGTAATCCGTTTTCTGCATACAGCCATTTCCAAGCTATTCCCGCAACTACCATTGAAATTACTACTGGGGTGTAGTAGGCTGCTCTAAACCAATTCATCCCCCGCAGTTTCTGATTTACCAAAATTGCCAGCACTAAGGGAGCAATTACTAAAATTGGGACTACACCCACAAGATATAAAAAAGTGTTTTCCAAGGTTTTCCAAAAAACTGCATCCTTCCAAAGCTTGAGGAAGTTGGCGAAACCTATCCATTGTGGCGGTTGGGCAATATCTTCATAGCTAGTAAAGCTGAGGTAAAACGCTTGCAGTGCAGGTAAAAAGACTGTTAACCCCAAAAGAAGTAAGGCGGGTAGTAAAAATAAATAAGGAGTCAGCCACTGTTTGATGAATATCCAATTTTTAGGCGTCAATTGATTCATATAAGGTCTAATAGTTGTTTTCGCTTTGTCAGCAATAATTTGGGGATGTGAGTAGATTTAAGCTTCAATATTCTAATGGCATATATTTGCGTAGCGCTTCGCGCTTGCCGTTGGCATCGCTAATTAATAACTCAGAGATCAACTACGATGGAAACTCAGCATAACCCGCCAATTGAACATCAAAATGTCCCCATAAACCACCGTGGACTACATGACTTTTTGTACAGTTCTGACGACGAACACACCGCCACTGAGGTGAGTATAACTCCTGAACTAGCAAACAATGGTACTGAAATCATTGACCTTGAGGTTTGGAGTGCAGCCGCTCAGAACGCTAAAATTGCAGGTGTTTACGCAGTATTGGACGCAGAACGCCGCGTGCAGTACATTGGCTATTCTCGCAATGTGTTGCTTTCCCTAAACGGTCATGTCAGCCAAAATGGTGAGCAAAAGTGTGCTTTTGTGCGCGTGCAAGCATTCAAGTTCCCTAAGCGTCAAGAAATGGAAGATTTACGAGATGCGTGGATAGCAGAACTCGAAAGCACACCGTCTGGTAATGCAACTGATCGCGAAATGTGGGCTAGCACGGTAAGGGAAGCTACGAAGGCGGTAATGTCAGAGGCGGAACGTCAAGCCTACGAGGAGAAAAAGCTAAAACTGCGGAAAGCAATGGCTGACACAACCCTCTCTAAAGAGTCAGAAACAATAGATGCGAGTCAAGCCGAACGTCAGCGTCAACTCGAAGCTGCTGTGACAAACGATGATTGGAGTGTAATTATCGACGCACAAACACAGCAAACCAAGTCTTAGGTGTCAATTAAATTAGTTGTTTGTATTGACAAAGTAATACTCATGCGATGGGGGCGCACATCTGTGCGCCCCTATCGCGTATTCCATTTAAAAGAGAACCACTATAAACTATTACTTTTTCAGCAATGCCCTATTTAAAATTGCTGTATATCTTCAATCTTATTACAGTCATTTGTTGGAACTATTCAAAAGAACCGTAAATGTACCAATGGTTGACAGGTTAGCTTGTTCTAAGCTTGAGTAGATAAAATTTTTAAGTATCAAGTATGACAGTAACATAGATGCATTTACCAATTTTGAAGGAATAAGCTCAACTTTATCCAATCAAGGAGTATAAACCAGATGATTGGTCAAAATTTTCTGCTTGCTTCAGGTGACATAGCAAAAACTTAAAGTATTAATCAACACATTTTTTAGCGTTTTCGCATAGCCATCGCTGTTGGGTGAAATGGCTAAAGTGAGCAAAGCAAATGTTACTAGAACTATATTTAATAAATTTTAGCAAAGTGAGTGTTAGAAATGGCCGATTACATTGGAATGACTCCCACTGTAGTAATTGGACTGGGAGGCACAGGAAAGGAAGTTCTGATTAAAGTTCGCCGGATGATTGTAGAGACTTACGGCTCCCTAGATGCTTTACCTATTCTGTCATTTTTACACATTGACACCGAACAGAATGCAAAGGTTTCTGAACCACAGGTTGTGTTAAAGCAAGACATTTCACTTCGCCCAGCGGAGCAGGTGTGGGCAAAGGTGGAAGACGCTAAAGCCATTTTAAATAAGCTTTCTGCTTACGAACATTTAGCTGAATGGTTTCCCAGTCAGCTTAAGGGCACTGATTCCATCCTAGCTGGAGCCGGACAAATCCGATCGCTAGGAAAGTTTGCCTTCACTTTGAACTACCAAAATATTAAAACTAGCTTCAACAACGTTAGATCCAGGATTGTTGGTCATGAAAAGTTTATGCTGGATCGCTGGGGAGTCCAGCTAGATAAAGGTGTCAATATTTTCATAGTCTGTTCTCTTTCAGGAGGGACTGGCTCTGGTATGGTGCTTGACATTGCCTATAACTTGCGAGATTGGGTTCCTCCTTCTGATTTGCCCCAATCCTCAGCTTATTTAGTGCTTCCAGGAGCCTTTGCGGGGCTTGGTGACCGGGTAGTAGCCAATGCCTATACTGCCTTAATGGAGCTAAACCACTATTCACGCAACGATACTCGTTTTGAAACTCAATATAGCCCGAACCCGAGTGATCGCATCAGTTCCCAGAGTAGTCAAGATGTACCTTTTAACTTCTGTTATTTAGTTGCGAACAGTAACGATAAAGTTACTTTTCCCAGCCTCAACTCTGTGTTGGAAATGGTTTCCCAAAACATTTTTTTAGACTTTAGTTCTGGGTTCAGTCAATACAAAAAACTTGTCCGTGACAATATTCGTAAACATTGGGCTAGTCCTGATTCAAAAGGTTATCCTCAGAATTTTATTAGTTTTGGGCTTTCCAGCATTCAATTTCCTATAGAGCGGGTTCTGAATGCTTGCGCCTTACGATTAGGGCGTCAGTTAATTACCTGGTGGTCTAACCCTACTCCCGCCCCTGCGGCGATGCGTGATGTGATTAAAACAGAAATCCTCCCTAATCTACGATTAGCGGAATCTGAAAATGAGCATCAGTTACTCAACAGCATTAGCCTTGGCGATAATATGAAGCCCTACAGCAAGGAAGTGGCTGATTGGGTAGCAGGTTTACGCAAACGTCGCAGCGACCTAAATATTCCCTTCGAGAATCTACAGCGCTTCATATCAGTAGAACAGGATAAATACAAGTCTCACTTTTATGACAGTGATACAGACCCAAGGCGCTGGAGTGATTACTTTCAGAAGATGTGGGATAATCTGAACCAACTGATTCCCCAAAAGCGCCAAGAACTCCGTCAGGTTGTCTACAAAATCATTGAAGACCGTTTTCGCGGGCCAAAATTTGCTCGCCATTTTCTAGAAGTACTTCTAGACATCTTTACAGAGTATCGTAGCCAGTTTGATCAAGACCGACAAAAAAACTGGTTACCCAACGAGCATTCTGCAACTAATACTTTACAAGTTCTACTCAAACAGATAGATCATCATGCTAAACAACTCATTTATACACTGAATCGCAAAAGTTTGATTGATGAAGACTTCAAAGGAATTACACAGGCTTTGGAGTCGCTGTATATATCAAAAGTAGAAGTAAAAGCCCGTACCTTGGCGGTATCTCTGTTGGATAGTTTGAAGGAAGAAATTGAGCGTTTACTGGTAGATTTAACTGCACTAGAACACAACTGTGAGATATTGCAAGCTCGATTTTTCGACCAAGAACAAGCTTATGTTCGTGAAACTGGAGTACTAACAGTTAATGGAATTCTACTTTATGACAGCAAAGATGTAGACCAAATTTATAACAAGACCATTGCAGAAAAGCAGGAGAGCATCTATCAGGTAATTTCGCAACAGATATTAGCAGAGCTAGGGACAAAACTATTTGATCTATACACCTTCGACAGCTTGAGGCTCAAGGATTTGTTTGGGCGGATTTTAAATCGCTCTTTAGATGAATTTGTCGGTAGTGGTCAGATGCAAATTTCCACGGCTCGTAAGTTCCTGGAAGAGTACCCAACTGTAGAACAACAGGAAGCTCAGATTAAAACTATTTTTGAAAAGAGTGAGCCTTTCTTGCGCTTTAGTCAAGAGCAGGCTCGTTTAGGTTGGGAAGATAGAGCAGAAAAGCGGCAAACCATAGTTGGTATTCAAGGCGGTAATAAACCTACAGACCCGGCTGTAAGTGTAATACTCCCGATGATTCGCAAGACCAGCACACTTACTGATAAAGATATTCGTCCTCTAGGTGACTCCCACCACATTTATTTTGTTCAAGAAATAGGAGCCTTTCCTCTTAGGCTAATCGAGGGGATGGATCGAATGCGGACAGTTTATCGGTCTGTGTCTCAGTCAGATAAGAATCCTTTGCATACCCATCAGGATTATCGCCAGTTTCAAGACCATATGCCGGCAACTCAAGCTGAAGTCCAGGCCAAACAAAACCTGATTTTGGCTAAAGTTTTTGGATTAGTGGTTGAGGAAGAAAATTCAATTACTAAATACTCGGAAGTACGTTTTCACTATCAAGACAAAATTACAGGGTTAAAAAAGACTTAAGTCCTGGGAAATGACTGGCAAGAAGCCGAAGAATACCTCGTTAGTGATCACAATCGCAGAGTCCGGGAGATTTTGGAAGATGCACTGCAAAATGTTGGACAGAAAGCAGTTACAAAAGCCGAAAAACAGGGGCTTTACCAAAAACTCATGGCACATCTGAGAGAACTAGAAAAGACTCTTTCGGGTGGTAAGGACAATCCTAACTACCGCAAGCAGGAAATAGCGATCGAGGATTACGTAAAGACTTACAGCTTGTTTATCTCTGCTGAGATTATATCTGTATCTGTGCAAAAATCTGCTGAACTTCCCAAAACTTCACCAGCAAACTCTATAACATCTGAACACCTGGATAGTAATTTGGAAAAGTTCACCAAGTTAGCAGAAACCTGTTACCGTCGCGGCAACCCTTCTGAAACTCAACTACAAATGCTAGAACATTTTCGCCAAAAATATGGCATTTCTCAAGCAAACGCTGACCAAATAATTGCTAAATTTTCCTGTGGTCATTCTCAGCAACAAGCTCTCTATGAATATGGTTTGATGTATCGAGCTTTCTTAGAAAGCAATACTGAAATTGACTTTGAACAACAAACACAGTTGCTTGAACTTCAAGAAGAATTAGGGCTGACTAATAAACAAGTTGCCACTATGGAAGCCAATATACAGGAAGAACTGGGATTAACAGAAGTGAGATAAAAAGATGCTAAACGAACACAACTATATTACTTGCTCTAAATGTGGTCATGACCGTAACCCGGCAACTCTTAAAAAGTGCGAAATTTGCGGACATAAGCTAGTTCACAATAATTCATCTGCAAAAAGTAAGTCTAATAATCGAGTAGTATTACCTTTAGCTCTTGTTATTACTGCTGCTTTGGGCATAGGTGGTTTTTGGTTACTAAGCAAAAAGTCATTCAACTTCATCCCGAATGTACAAAATAACATTAATAAAACCGATCAATTAACTCTTCTAGGTGACACATTTAGTGGCTACAGTACCTTTCGGAGTAAAGATTTTCAATCTAGCAAAGAATCGGGAGTTAATCTGCATTATGAAGATGAATTCGATCAGGCTAAACGATCTGATCTTTTGAACCAGGGGAAAGCTAACTTATTAGTAACGACATTGGATCAATTTCTCAAACAAAAACCTCAGGGGAAAATTGTCGGGCTGATTGACCGCACAGTGGGTGCAGATGCTGTTGTTTTGAATACAAAGAAGTATTCCAACCTAAAATCACTTCTGGATCTTAATGTATTAATACAGCAGGTGCGATCGCAGGGAAAGCAGTTGAGCATTACTTTCGCTGGTGATACCCCCAGTGAATATCTAGCTCTAATGCTAAGTACTAAATTCGATCAGTTCAAGTTGTCAGATTTTCAAGTGAATAAGGTAGCAGATGCATCTGTTGCTTGGAAGCTTTTGCAAGACCCCAATCAAAATGTAGCAGTTGCTGTTCTCTGGGAGCCTTATATCACCAAAGCTCGACAGCAGGGATATACAGTTGTCTTATCTAGTAAAGATGTACCTGGGGCAATTGTAGATGTGATTGTTGCCTCCAACCAGCTTATTCAATCTCAACCTGAGAAAATTTCCGAATTTCTGGCAGCTTACTATCGTCGCATTGATAGCAATCTTCGTAATACTTCGCAATTCCAAAATCAGATTGTTGAGGATAGCAAACTATCACCCAGCGATGCCAATTTTGTTTTACAAGGTATTGATTTTTTTCCCGCTATAGAAGCTAAAGACTGGTTAACAAATGGCACGTTAGAGAAACGAATTGGTTCTACGGCTGCGGTTTTGACACTGGCAGGTAAACTGAATCAGGTTCCTGAGAATCCCAAAGATTTATTTACCTCTCAGTTCATCACTAAGGCTACGAACAACAGCCAAAATCTGATTGACTTGGTGCGTGCCGATAACCCAGAACTAGCAGACAGACTAATAGGAAAAGGGAAAGTGCTTGCCTCCAATAACAAACTCAATGCTAACCAAATTAAAGCTGCTCCTAATATTGGAAATTTGCAAGTCCGAGGAGATGTTAAATTTAGTATTAGCTCTGCTCAACTTGAGGCCGAGGGTAAGCAAACACTCAATCAGTTGGCTCAGGAAATTTCGGAATTCAACCTGCAAACTGTAGCTGTAAGAGTAATTGGGCATACGTCTCAGATTGGCTCTGCTGACTTTAACCAAAAACTTAGCCAACAACGAGCGCAGGTAGTAGGTAATTATCTCCGTTTGCAAAATATCAAGCACAATATTGTGGTTGAGGGTCAAGGCTTTAGCCAACTGCTACCCGGCATTTCTCCAAATGACCCCCGCAACCAACGCACGGAAATTCGCCTAGTTCGGATCAATTAGCTGAAGTCAATAACCTCCTCATGCAGAGTCGCAGAGAAAGTTTAATTGAGTTGTTGAGTTTAGGTTGCAAATTCTAAAAATGAACCCTTTGGTGCTTTAGATACCCAAACAAAAGAGATGATGTAATAATTTCTTCTGGAGTTGTGGAGAAATACAGATAAAACTATTTTTTATGATTACTCATGATGTTGAAGAAGCAGTTTTTGTATCACAGCGAATTTATGTCCTCACCTTACATACTGGCAGCATCAAAACTGAACTAACTATAGATTTACCTATTGAGCGAACCTACTATATTCAAATAAATTCTAATTTTAAAGAATATAAAGAAACTGTGCTAAAGCTAACGCGTTTTGAAAGTAGAGAAGATGTGTTTACGGTAGCATAATCACGATAAATTATGCTATCTCGAATACTCTAAAAGCTCAAATTGCCGGTTCAGTAATCCTGGAATAACCCCCCAGCCCCCAACCCTACAAGAGTTGGGGGCTGGGGGGTTAGGTTTTTGATATCGATTTGATAACTACTTTGGATCAAGCAACAAATAATTTCTAATTCAACAACTTGTTTAAATTTAGATTAACAAAAAGTTATTTATCCTTAACCATTGTTTTATAATGCCCCTTAACTACAGCATCTAGCTCAAGTTACCGCAGATTCAGGGGAAAATTTGATGAACCAGGGGCAACGGACTCCAAAATCAAGGAGATATTTGACTGAATTAGTTCAGACTTATATCGTTAAAGCTTTACACGCTGCAAGACAGTGGCGTGTACAACTAATACGATGGTTGTACAAATATTCTGCGTGGGGTGTTGCGTCCCTATTCTTGGTCGGAGTTAGCTTGAGTATCGTGATGGCTGCCTGCTCTCCACGTAATGTCAATAATACTGGTAATGCTGGCGCAGCTTCCCAGAGTGATGTAACCCTAACCTTTGTTTCTTACTCGGTTACTAATGCAGCATACCAGCAGATCATTCCCAAATTTATCGAACAGTGGAAGAAAGAACATAACCAAAATGTCACTTTTAATCAAAGCTATGATGGCTCAGGTTCCCAAACTCTTGCTGTGATTGACGGTAAGGAAGCTGATGTCGTACACCTGTCACTTGCCCTTGATATTAATAAACTTGTTGAAGCAGGTTTTATTCAACCGGGTTGGGAAAAAGAAGCGCCTAATGATGCAATTGTTACCAAATCTCTAAATGCGATCGCTATCCGTCAGGGTAATCCCAAAAATATCAAAACTTGGACAGATTTAGCACAAGATGGTGTAAGAGTGGTTACAGCTGACCCTAGAACCTCCGGTGGCGCTCGTTGGAACTTCCTTAGTCAGTGGGGTTCTGTGACAAAAACTGGCGGCAATGAAAATCAAGCAATAGACTTTATCTCCAAAGTCTATAATAATGCACCTTTATTACCCAAAACTGCTCGGAATGCCAGCGAAGTATTCTTCAAAGATGGTCAGGGTGATGTTTTGCTCAACTATGAAAACGAGATGATTTTATCAACGCAAAATGGCGAGAAAATCTCATATGTTGTGCCCGATGTAAATATCTCCATCGACAATCCTGTTGCTGTTGTAGATAAGAATGTCGATAAACATGGCACTCGCCCTCTTGCCGAAGCATTTATCAAATTTCTTTACACTCCAGACTCGCAACGAGAGTTTACTAAATTAGGATTTCGTCCCGTTGATTTGACGATCGCCAAAGAAACGGAAGGCAATTTTCCCAAAATTAAAACTATCTTTAAAGCTGAAGATTTAGGAGGATGGAACGAGATTCAGAAGAAATTCTTTGATGAAGGGGCAATATTTGACAAAATTAGGGCTAAAAAGTCTTAAAAGTTTCGTTATTTAATCATCATTTCTAAAGCGATTTGCAAATCTTTTGTCAAATCGCTCACAGCTTGTCTAGCTGCATTGCGATCGCCCTGACAATTTTGAGAGCGTTCTGTAACTGAAATTGGCTCCCCCACCGTGATTTGTGCCTGTCGCAAACCTAACCGAGGTCGCCCTGGAAGCGTTGTATCTTGAATTCTAGAAAGCATATCGAATATTAGCAAAGCTGTTTCTGCAAATCGTTCCGCCGTCGGTTGTTCCTGAATATAAGTAGCTGTGACTGCAACAAAACTTTCCACTATCCGCATATGCCGCATTCGCAAGTCTGCTTCCTCTGCAATCCAGTCTGCCAAACCGCGTTTAAAGGGTGGTAAAGCATTGATATCTGGCAAATCTTCCCGATAAATGTAATTCCAGCCAGCCTCTTCTAAACGGCGACAGCGGTCAATAAAATTACCCTGCGCTTGAACTCCAAAATATTGCTCGGTAACTTGTAAAGCCTTATCCAGTAAGCGATGAAGTCGGGCAATCAACACCTGATTAGGACTAGCAGATTCATCAGTTGAGATGGTTTTTGGGATGTCTTGATGATAGAAGCGACGATAAAACTCTTCCATCTCGGTAATCAGATATTCAGCCAACCTACAGAGGCGTTGATAGTAAATCTCTTCGCCATCGCCCTGAGCAATTTCCTTAACTGGCAAGCCACTATCAGTTTCCAACTTACTCAGCAGCCAATCCAGTTTAGACCAAGGTGGCTCAACGTAACGATACTGGATGGCGATCGGCACAATGATCACAGTCTCAGTCCGGTTAGCTTTTTGTAAGTCTTCTACACACCAGAACCCCATTTGAGCAACACCGGGTTCCAGTGGGCTAACAATACCACTATGACCATTAGTACCTCCTTCCGGTGCCACTGCGATCGGTAGTTTGGCATTAGCAAACAACTCCCGTGCTGTTTGAATAGCTTGGCGATCTAGTCGTCTCCCGCGATGAACTGGCACACCTCCCAGGCGTGAAAACAACCAACCCAGCCAATCTCCAGCCCAAACCGTCATCCCCCGGTCATAGAGAAAATAACTGTGAACAAGGGATTGTAATCGAATACCTTTTTGACGAGCAACCTCTGGCACAATGCGAGAAAGCAAATACTGCATACAGAGGGAATCTTCCACTTCTGGGTGACGAAATGCCAACAAAAAGCGAATTTTTCCAGCCTGGAATTGCTGATAAAGTTCGGCTAATACCTCAACATTCTTGGCTTCAATCTTGACAATACCAGCTGGTAGCCAAGGTCGAGTGCGAAACCGGAGTGCGATCGGCAGTAACCACCGAAAAATCTGGAGTATCAGCGGATTAAACTGTTGGGGAATAAATTTCAGTGGTGGTTGAGTAGAGTGAATCGTTTTGGGCAAGTCGCTCTCCAGATTGCATTTCTAGCGATTGTACAACGTGGGGTCTTGGTTTTGCATCGACGCACAGAGAAGTCTAAGGGACGGAAGCCACTTTTGTTAGACATGGCTCAGTTTTACCTCTCCAACGATAGACACTATAAGCGAATAAAAAATTATTTTCGATGTTTAGGAAAATTGCGTAATAGATACCAAAATACGGCTAAGTTCAACAAGAAAATCACTATTTTTATCGGAGAGATACCCCGAATTAATTCATAAATCTCTGGTGGAATACTGATACCGACAAGCACCAATACTAAGACATGTGCCCAACGTTTCTCGTACCACAAACCAACAGCTTCAATAGTAGTTACAATAGCATAGATTCCTGTGCCAATGCCGCTAAAGGCTAAGGTTCTTGGATTTAAGTTGATAACTTTTTTTAAAACCCAATCAATAATTATCGATTTTCCTTCTAAAACATAATCCTTTGAAAAAATCTCTAGAGTTTGATAATTTTTTAATGTCAATAATAAAGCGATCGAAGTAACCATAAGTAGCAAGGCAGTAAATGATTTGTAGAGCACAATTGCCACCAACCCCAATGGACGCTTTTTCAAACAACCCCCTAAGTATATATAAGCCCAACTTTGATTAACTGGCTCTGGAGCCTGCCAACTAAAACGCTTATTGTAGCAGTACTTAATCGCCCCATCTTTACCATTTTCCCCTTTGTCCAAACAAGTAAACTGAAATGTTGAGGATTACACTATTCCTGACAGCTTTAGAGATTCACTCAAATGGGTGAAAAATAATTTAACCAATTGGATGAGCTAAATGTACGAGGCTAAGGTTTATAACAAAAGAGACACTGTTACTAAAAATAAAGTAATTAAACCTTACATGGTTAAGGATAACCCTATGAAACTTGCAACTTTGATTAATTTTGTAGCTATTATTGGTGCTTTTTCGCTTACATCTGGAATTGCTAACGCTGAACCACCCACAGATAACAACTACGCTGATGCTGGGCAAACAAATATAGCTATCAACTCTAACACATTAAACAGTAATTTCAAGAATGCCAGCTACCTCAAACCTTTTAATCTCGTTTCTCTTGCTTACCAAGGTGGTTTAAAGCAGCAGGGTATTCCCAGTGGGGGAACTCTAATCTCTGAACGCCAGAACAGAAAGATTGTTGGGGAAGATTTAGTTAGGGCCGCTGTCAATGCTAACAAATTACCGCCGCAAATTTTAATCAATCAAAATTACCTGAGTGCTGTTAGGGCAGAGTTGACTTCATTATCTAGAGATTTCTCTAACTAAGTACGGCTTTGAAGATCGGGGCAATTTGATGCAATACCAACTTACCTCTGGCTTAACCCCTTGCCTAGAAAGTGCTAAAACCCCATTCTGTACTAGAGAATGGGGTTTTGATTTAGGTGTGTTTTCTTTGGAATATTCTAAGCGATCGCTTTTTAAATTTGCGATCGCACATTTAGATAAATCATATTCAATGGAGGTTAGCGGACTCGAACCGCTGACATCCTGCTTGCAAAGCAGGCGCTCTACCAACTGAGCTAAACCCCCATAAAATTAAAATAGTAGGTAACTTTGGTTGACCGTTGCTATTGTAACTTAATATTGTTCCGTTACTAAAGGGATGAAGCCAGAAAATATCCAAGTTGTTGCAGCACTGTATAAATTTGTCAAGCTGCCAGATTTTGCCGACAAACGAGATCCTCTGCTGTCTTACTGCCAAACGCAAAATGTCAAGGGGACTATTTTGCTGGCACAAGAAGGCATTAATGGTACAATTGCAGGTTCGCGTCAGGCGATTGATTCTGTTCTCTGGTTTCTGCGTTCTGATCCCCGTCTAGCAGACTTAGAATACAAAGAGTCCCATACTGAAATCCCGCCCTTTGAGCGGATGAAGGTGCAGTTGAAGCCAGAAATTGTCACTTTGGGATTGCCCGAAATTGACCCAAATGAACAAATTGGTACTTATGTCAGTCCCCAGGAATGGAATAATTTGATTTGTGATCCAGAAGTAACCGTGATTGACACCCGCAATGATTATGAGGTGAATATCGGTACTTTCCAAGGAGCAGAAAATCCCCAGACTAGCTCATTCCGGGAATTCCCTGATTATGTGCGCCACCACCTCGATCCAACGAAACACAAAAAGGTTGCTCTGTTTTGTACGGGCGGTATTCGTTGTGAAAAAGCCTCATCCTTCATGCTTGTTCAAGGCTTTGCAGAAGTGTATCATCTCAAAGGCGGCATTCTCAAGTATTTGTCAGAAATTCCAGCAGCGGAAAGTTTATGGGAAGGAGAATGTTTTGTCTTTGACGAGCGGATAGCCGTCAGTCATGGATTGGAGTCAGGAAGTAGTGAGCGGTGCTTCAGTTGTGGGCGTCCGATTTCTGAACAAGATAAGGCGTCTAGTAAGTATGAGCAAGGTATCTCCTGTCCCCATTGTTTTGATAGCCTCACTGAGGAGAAAAGAGCGCGTCAACAGGAAAAATGGCGGTACTACCAAACCCAAGTTGCTGATTCCAAAAATCTGGATGTAAGCTAACCGCAAAGTACGCAAAGAATCTTTGGGTACTTTGTGTTATTTGCGGTTTGTTTTATCTTGGGCGTCCCAATGTAGTGATATATAACACAGCTTCATCAGCAGGGATACCCAAAACTTCATTTACTTGGTCATCAAAGAATCCACCGATACCACTGACGCCTAAATTCAGGTGGACTGCGGCTAAATTCAGGCGTTGTCCCAAATGGCCAGCATCCATATGTAAGTAACGGTAAACGCGATCGCCATACTGAGCGATCGCAGCTTTCAGATCAGCTGTATGAAACAACACCGCTGCTGCATCTCGCCCTAATTCTTGCCCCAAACAGAGAAAATATAACTCTCGCCGAAAGTTTTTAAACCGAATTTGGCGTAATTCTTGGGCTTTAGGCGCGTAATAGTAACAACCTGCCTCCAATCCTTTAACTCCGCAGACAGCAATGAATGTTTCTATTAAATTCAGATCAAAGTAGTCTGGAGAAATATCTAAACTTTGGTCGATGTAATTTTGCGGTTGGTAAGTAAAATCGAGTAAACCTTTCAATTCATCGAAGGTTAAATCATTACCATTATAAGCGCGGGTAGAGCGTCGCTTGTACATAGTATTTTCCAGTTCTGACAGCTTTTGTCCCCAGTCTATAGGTGCGGTGGTGGTGGGAATTTTTAAGCAGAAAGGAAAGTTATATTTATCCTCCAAAGATTTTTCTTGTTTGATAGTTGGTAGATTGAGATTGCCAGTTATACCTGATTGGATCTGGGTGTGTCGATGGAAATATGTCAGCAGTTCGCCATCCGGGATTTGGGGATAACTGGTTTCAGTGGCGGAAGGTAAAGCAGTACATCCCAATGGCAAATTTTGATTGACATCTAACAAGTCTGCCAGAGGTAAGACAGCGATCGCACCTTCTTGTTGCGGATCGATATAAAGCAGATCGTTTACCGATTCATCCACAAAACCGCCGATTAAATGGGGGCGATAGTCATTAATGGCAGCAGCCAATTCGATATTGCCCAACAGGTGTCCCGCATCGAGAAAAATCCGGCGATAAGCCCGATCTGCATAGCGCCACGCAGAACGATAGAAAACCGCAGTGACAATAATTGCTAGTTGGGTATTTTCTAGGGAAGGATGCCAGAAACAAGCAGCTTGGAGGGTTTGCCAAACATCACTTTCCCAATAATGCATTAGAGAATGAGTCCGACACTGGTAGTTATACAGACCAGGCGGCAATAACGCCGTGCCACGGGAAACCACATAGACTTCGGCAGGGTATAGTCCGCCTGCACTGGGAGCAGCACGTAAATACACCCCACTACCCATAGAAGGCATTCTCGCCGTCAATCCATAGCTGTGAAACAGCAGCCGTGAAAGTCTTTGCCACCATTGAGCATCTGGATTATTAACAAATCCCTCTGGTTTTTCTTGGATATAGGGTTTGAGAGCAAAAGTAGAGCCAATTTTGTACTCTTTGAAAGGCACTGGCTGTTTAGCCCAGTCTATCCCTTGACTTTTGGAGGCGAGAGTCTCAGGGTCGTATTTAGTCCGTTCGTGGTAATGCTGGGCAATTGATTGGTGTAATTCTGGCATAGTACTTTTAATATCCTTGAAGCATCCTTTTTTTGATCTTGGCATTCATTAGCCTCATTGTTTCGTGTCAATTCGTACAATCCTCAGAGTCATAAAGTGGTAGTTGGTAACAACTGAATTAGGCATTGGGCATTGGACATGGGGCATTGGGCATCGGTTATTTCCCCCCTGCTCCCCTGCCCTCCCATCTTCCAATACTTTTCGGTTAAGCTTTATGCGGTGTTGAGAATGAAAAAGTTAAGATGCTCACTTTGAATTCCAGTTTTTTTATGAAGTGGCTTTTTGGGTGGATATTTTGTACCTGTCCCTCCAATCGAGACTAACCACTAAAAAAAAGACATAACTTTTTTAAGTTATGTCTAAGAAGTTAATTTACAAAGCCGGATTAGTAGAGGTTAGAACTTTTTGATTTACTGGGGTACATGATAGTGACTAGTGCTGTATGGTCATAATCGATAGGATATGTACCTTTTTTTCTATAGATTTATCAGACTGGGGCACGGGATTTATACAGCGACTAGGAAATATGTACATTTCTTTACAATTAACTCTGATCGCTTAAGCTTAGAGATAGAAAAATTTTTTGATTATGACACTAATGACTTATCACTAGATAAGATTTACAACACAATGAAACGCAATATCGATGATTTAATCAGCTTGATCTCAAATGCGCGTAGGCGTAGCCCGCCGTAGGCATCGCATGAAAATAACCTGTTTGCAGTAAATCTTCTGCATATTCTTCTATCTCATCTTCTATGCAGAATTTGAAGAGTTTATTTGGATCGTTGCAATAGCTCATGGAAAGCGCAGACCAGATTATTGCAGGAAACGACAGGTTGAATGATGCTTTAGAAGGCAAAAGATAAACTTATTAATTTCTCTTAACTTTTCACAACTGCCGAATCGCAATTTCCAATCCTTCACATCCACCGCTAAGAAAATCTAAATCTAAAGTAGCGATCGCATCACTAGGTTTGTGATAATGTGGATTTCGCAGGAATGCCGTATCTGTTACCATAATTGCCGGATAACCCAAATCCCAGAAAGGTGCATGATCACTACGTCTGGTTTGAGGGACTATTAAACCTCGATTCGGCACGGGTAGCCATTGACTAGGTACGCCAGCTTTGCGAATATTACGGCTCATGCCAATTAAATCAGGCAATGTCCGCAAATTGCCAATTAAAGCAATAAAATCACCTCTGTCTGGGTAGAAGCGTTCCAGAGGAGGAGGGTAACTTTGAGAACCAGGTGTAGAATCCTTATATCCCAGCATTTCTAGGGAGATCATTAAGCGTAGCTGTTGCTTTTGTTGACGCAACAGAGCTGCATAGTCAGCACTACCCAGTAAGCCGTATTCTTCCATATCGAAAGCAACCAGCCTTAAGGGATATCTTACAGGTTGAGCAGCAAACTTTCTCGCTAATTCCAGCAACACCGTTACACCAGTGGCATTATCATCAGCTCCTGGTGTTCCCGGAACAGCATCATAATGAGCACCAATTAAAATAGGTGGCAAATCCTTTTTTTGTCGTCTAGCTTGGGAGGGTAAATTTAATATCAAGTTCTTACAAGCCTTACCTCTGACTTCAAAGGTGTGGATTTCCACACTCCCCCATTGGGAAAATTGCTGGCGGATGTATTCTTGGACAAAAAAATGTCCAGCCGTTGCCATGTAAGGATCGCGTTCTCGCGCTATCTCACTCAGGGAAGTTTGTAATCGCTCTGTTAAATTCAAATCTTTAAAATAGTGGCAATATTAAGGTTTTTAGGCATTCAAACAAGCAGAGCAAGATTATTAAGGTACATTTACCAACTTGCAGATCCAGTGCATAGAAGTAGGCAGATAACAATAATTGAGGCTGCTTGGACACACCAATCATCGTCAATGCTATCCTAGTCTTGCAACTATCTCCTTTAGCTGCACTTCTTAGCTTACTGCCTTAATGATGACTATTATACTATTGAGGTGTTTTCATCCTGTAGCACAAAGCTAGAGGTAGTTCCGCCCAATCATAATAAATATATAAGACACTTTAGGAGAAGAGTAACGCATGGGCAAGGTAGTCGGCATCGACTTGGGTACAACCAACTCAGTAGTCGCCGTTATGGAGGGTGGCAAGCCGATGGTGATTGCCAATGCAGAAGGAATGCGAACAACCCCCTCCGTAGTTGGCTTCAGCAAAGAAGGTGAAAGGGTGGTTGGGGAAATGGCACGGCGACAAACCATCCTCAATCCACAAAATACCTTTTTCGCCGTTAAACGCTTTATTGGGCGCAAATATGGCGAACTTAGTCCAGATTCCAAGCGTGTACCCTACACCATCCGCAAAGACGAAGTAGGTAATATTAAAGTTGCCTGTCCCCGTCTCAATAAGGATTTCGCCCCAGAAGAAATTTCGGCTATGGTGCTGAAGAAATTGGCAGACGATGCTAGTCGCTATTTGGGTGAACCAGTGACAGGGGCAGTAATTACAGTACCCGCTTATTTTAACGATTCTCAGCGGCAGGCAACCCGCGATGCTGGCAGAATTGCCGGTTTAGAGGTGCTGCGGATTCTCAATGAACCAACTGCTGCATCTTTAGCTTATGGATTTGATCGGGGTGAGACGGAAACTATCTTAGTATTTGACTTGGGTGGCGGTACTTTTGACGTATCGATTCTGGAAGTTGGCGATGGCATATTTGAAGTCAAAGCTACCAGTGGAGACACGCAACTTGGTGGTAACGACTTTGACAAAAAAATTGTAGATTGGCTAGCAGAGCAATTTCTGGAAACAGAAGAGGTAGACTTAAGACGCGATCGCCAAGCCTTACAACGTTTGATGGAAGCAGCAGAGAAAGCCAAAAGAGAACTTTCTGCTGTCAGCGTCACTGATATTAACTTACCCTTCATCACCGCCACTAACGATGGTCCCAAACATCTAGAAACTCGCCTGACTCGTTCTCAGTTTGAAGATTTGTGTAGTGATTTGGTGGGGCGATTGCGGACACCAGTGAAACGCGCCCTTAAAGATGCCGGACTCTCACCCAGAGACATTGAAGAAGTTGTGCTAGTGGGCGGTTCTACACGGATGCCAATGGTGAAGCAGCTTGTACGGGACTTGATTGGTACAGAACCCAATGAAAACGTCAACCCCGATGAAGTAGTGGGAGTGGGTGCAGCAATTCAAGCAGGCATTCTCGCAGGCGAACTCAAAGATGTGCTGCTTTTGGATGTGACACCCCTCTCTTTGGGATTGGAAACCATCGGCGGCGTGATGAAAAAACTCATTCCTCGCAACACCACCATCCCAGTCCGCCGTTCTGATATTTTTTCCACGTCAGAAAATAACCAAAATACTGTAGAAATTCACGTAGTCCAAGGCGAACGGGATATGGCAGCAAACAACAAGTCTTTAGGACGCTTCAAGCTGTATGGTATCCCACCAGCGCCACGGGGTATTCCTCAAGTACAAGTATCGTTTGATATCGATGCTAACGGTATTTTACAGGTAACAGCCCTAGATAGAACCACTGGTCGAGAACAGAGTATCACCATTCAAGGCGCTTCCACCTTGAACGAGTCGGAAGTGAATCGGATGATTCAGGACGCTCAGAAATACGCCGATGTTGATCGCGAACGGAAAGAAAGGGTAGAAAAGCGAACTCGTTCTGAGGCGTTGATTATCCAAGCAGAACGACAACTCAGAGATGTAGCGCTCGAATTTGGTATGCAGTTTGCCCGCAGCCGCCGCCAAAGAATTGATAATATTTGCCGAGACCTAAAAGAAAGTCTCAAAGAAAATAGCGATCGCGGTATTGACCAAGCCTACGCCGACTTGCAAGATGCTCTATATGATCTAAACCGGGAAGTCCGCCAGTCTTATGATGAAGAGGAAGACGACGACTTGTTGGGTACTATCCGTGATATTTTTACTGGCGGTGATAAGGATAAAGAACGCGAATCTCCCAGAGATACATATCGGGAACGCGACTCCTATGGTAAGGACTATGGCAGAGATTACGGTAAAGATTACGGTAAAGACTATAGCCGAGACAGTCGTTCCTCCTATGAAAGCCGTCCTCCCCGCAAATCCCGTCCCAGCTACCAAGATAATTGGGATGATGAAGAAGACAATGATTGGTCGTAATACTCCTAATAAAAGTTAGAAGTGAGAAGTTAGGAGTGAGAAGTTAAAAATTAAATCTTTCAACTCCTAACTCCTGTACAGACGCGATTAATCGTGTTTCTACTCCTAACTCCTAATTAATCCAAAATCGTTCGACTGAGCGTAGCCGAAGTCTAAAATCTAAAATTTAAATAACTGAACTATGCAAAATTTGCCGAATTTTCGAGATTACTACGAGATTTTAGGAGTATCTAAAGACGCCTCTAGTGAGGAAATTAAAAAGGTTTATCGACGGTTAGCAAGGCAATATCACCCTGATCTCAATCCGGGTAACAAAGCATCTGAGGAAAAATTTAAGGATATCGGCGAGGCTTATGAAGTCCTTTCAGACCTAGCCAAGCGATCGCAGTACGACCAGTTTAGCCGCTACTGGAAGCAAAAAGGCTTTGCGGGCAACCCTAAGACGCCAAAGGCTAAAACTTGGCAGAGTAGCCAAGGCGATCGCAACAGTAATCAGGACGTAGATCCAAGCCAATTTTCTGACTTTGAAAGCTTTATTAATCAAGTTATCGGTGTCAAAAATAAGAATGGCACAAGTAACTCCAGTAATGGCAATACTAGCGATCCGTTTCGTTCCCCCAGAACAAAAGTTGCCTACACCGTTAACACACCACCTCGCACTACCCGTCGGGATATAGAAGCTAGATTAACGCTCCCACTAGAAAAAGCTTATCAAGGTGGTAATGAACGCATTCGTTTGGAAGATGGGCGATCGCTAGAAGTTAACATGCCTCCAGGTATGGTAACAGGTCAAACCATTCGTTTGCGGAACCAAGGCGTTGGTGGTGGCGACCTATATTTAAAAATTACCGTTGAACTTCATCCATTATTCAAGCTAGAAGGTTTAAATATCCTCTGCCAAGTACCAGTTACTCCCAGTGAAGCAGTTTTAGGAGGACAGGTAGAAGCACCAACTTTAGACGGCCCAGTGAAAATGACAATTCCCCCAGGAGTTAGGTCTGGTCAAAAATTTCGACTAGGGAATAAAGGCTACCCCAGCGATGACGGTAAACGTGGTGATCAATTAGTAGAAATTCAAATAGTTACCCCGAAAAATATTAGTCAAGAAGAACGGGAAATTTACGAAAAGTTACGGGAAATTGAAACCTTTAAACCCCGTGCTGATTTAATCCGTTAGGCATGAGGTAGCATATCAAGCTATTGACCAAAATAATTATTAACCCATAATTCGTAATTAATGGGTAGAGCAACTTAATTTATTAATAGAGAAAAAATGCAATCAATAAACCTCTTGCAAAAGTCCTAAATGCGTGGGACAAGTAGATTAGAGTTGGGTAGCATCTATAACCTACGAACAGGTAAAGAGCCTATTTTTTTGTACAATCATTACTGGCTGACTCTAATAATTATTCTGTCTCGCCCATCCTTGCTTCCTAAATTTTAGACCTGAATTCTTACTAACTTAGTTAAAATGCCCGAATTAAAGTGCCTAGAGTTGGCCCACCTAAAACTGAAGAAGCTAAATTCCCTGGGATATTTCCATCAATTATCCAGCAATCAATCCCTAAGCTAGAAATAGTCAAAAATTCTTCAACTTTCTTAGCCATCCCGCCAGTAACATCTACTGATTTGCTCTTGCCCAAGAAAGGTTTAATTTGAGAATAGTTAGCCTGAGTAATATTGGAAAGTACTTGCCCATCTTGATCATATACACCTGCATAATTACCAACATTTATTAGTCGAACTTTAAACTTACCTTGAAGATAGAAGTATTTCGCTAGTTCTGCTAGCAGAGTATCTGTGGAGAGGATAGTACCGCCAATAGCTTGATCTAGAACGACATCACCAAAAACTAAAGGAATCAAACCTGCTTGTAGACTATTTTCTATCACACTAAAGTCACTCTTCAATAGTTTTTTATTGTGAGTGATTATCATAGTAAGAGGTGGCAAACTTACCACTGGCAAACCTGCTTGTAAAAAAAAATTAGCTAGTAGGAAATTTAAATCTAAAGCATCTTGGTGGACTAAGCAGAAGCCTAGTTTTTCTTCATCACATAAAAAACCATTAATTGTATTATATTTCTTCGCTGATTGGTGGGCGAAAGAACCAGCACCGTTACCAATAATCAATTTAAGATTAGGATTTTCATGTTTGATTAGGCTTACTTGCTCGACCAGTTGTGCCATAACTTCTCTTCGAGCAGTATAAGGTTTATCCTTATCAGTAATTAAGGAACCTCCCAGCTTAATTAATACTAACTCCATAATAAAATGTTAAATAAGGGAAGACAAAAACTTACAGGAAAGTAATCATAAATAAAAAAAATCAAAATTACTAGTAAATTCAACGGAATTTAACAAATGCTACTTTCATAATCAGCACACTCAGCAATCCCAACATTGCTCTACATATTTCCAGATATTTTCAATATCTTGCACTGCTTGAGTAGAAATCCGAAATCGACTCATAGAGAATCCCTGTCAGCCAAATTTTCCTATCCTCGTGCTTTAATATTTGCAAAAAAAGCCGAAAGTGACTCGTCGTTATATTCAGTATACTGACCGCTCTCAAGTTGCTTAATACCAATATCAATCTGACTGCGTAACGCTTCTAGCTTGAGTTTTTGCAGTTCTTCCTCAAGGCGCTGGAGTTGATCTATCATCTGCTGAAATGCTTGCGCTTCATGCACCACAACCTCCGCTTTCCCATTCACAGTTAGTACAAGCGGCGACTTCCTAGACCTGCTGTGTCTTCTTGCGTCTTCCCCAATTCACAAAGGATTTAAAATATAAAAAATATCTTTGAGCAAAGTGACTCAAACAGCCGTGAATCACAACGGGGCAATGCCACAAAGCAGTAAACCAACTTATTACTCCCTGCTAGGACTGCATCCCTCGGCATCGGTAATCGACATTCGTCGTGCTTATCGAGAACTGAGTAAACGCTATCATCCAGATACTACAGACTTGCCTACTGCGATCGCCACTCCCAAATTTCAGCAAATCAACGAAGCTTACGCCACTCTGAGTAATCCAGAACGTAGATTAAGCTACGATTTAAAAATTGGCTATTCTCGCTTTGCGGTGATTCAAGCACCTCCAGACTTGAACCATCCGGCAACACATTCCGATGAATCGTCAAAATCAGCTTACCTCGATGCGAGCGATCGCCCCCTCTCGTCTGGCGAAATCTTTGCTTTATTTATGCTGGTGTTAACATTTGTAGGTTGTCTGCTACTAGCAGTTGCCATTGGCTTAACTCGTGGTGAGGCTGCTTTCCAAACCCATTTGCTACAGCCAACTCCATCTGTACAACACCAGATTATCCATGTATCGCCACCAATTACCCCTATGGTAATTAAAAATTAAAAAATTTCCTAATCCCAAATCCCAAATCTAAAATCCCAAATTCCTATGCCTCTTCTTCCCTCTGATACCCCTTTATATAATCATCCTCTGCCACAAATTGAACAGTGGCTAAAAGACCAAGGCTGTCAACAAGACGATATACAGAGGCATTGCTGGCGTGTGCAGCGGCCTAGTTGGCAAGCTGAACTATGGCTCGACGTTGAGCAAATTGTAGTGCGATATGTCCAATCTGGGGAAAATGGACAAGATATCCAACGTTCATTCAAATATTCTCTCAGTCGGGATGATATAGAACAAGCTGTGTTTTCAGGCCCATAAGAAAGTGCTAACTACAATTCACCCTAAATTTAGCAAAGTCGATAGCGATCGCGCCTCTAATACTAAAAGTAGAGCATGAATGACTCCGAACTTCACCAGCAGATTACTGCGATCGCCAATCTTGTAAAGTACGTATAGCTGACAAAAGCGATCGCTTGCAATTAATGTGCGATCGCGTCAAAATGATTGAAAGCAATACCCACCCTACTGAATTACTTATTACACAGTACTGTTGTACAGACTCATAGACGCTCGGAGAGCGGCTGTATAATCTCGTCTCTACTCAGCACTATTTTACACTTTCCCAAACCGCCGCTCCCGTTGCTGGTAGGCACACAAAGCGCGGTGAAACTCAGCCCGGTCAAAATCTGGCCAGAGAGTATCAGTAATGTAAATTTCTCCATAAGCCATTTGCCAGAGCAGGAAATTAGAGAGGCGCATTTCTCCACTTGTGCGAATTAACAAATCTGGGTCAGTAATTCCTGCTGTATACAAGTGGCTCTCAAATACCTGTTCATCAATTTCATCGGGTTGTAGCAGACCTTGCTGGACTTGTTTTGCGATCGCCTGACAAGCTTGTAAAATCTCCTGCCGTCCGCCATAATTAGTTGCCACCAAAAACCGGATACCACGATTATCCTTAGTTTCTGCCATTGAACGGGATATTTCTTGTTGGAGCGATCGTGGCAGGTCTTGCAAATTTCCCACAAACTTAATTTGAACATTCTTTTCGACCATTTCCCGCAGTTCTTGGCGCAAAACTCTTTGAAACAAAGTCATCAAAAAATCCACTTCTTCCTGCGGTCTTTTCCAGTTCTCTGTTGAAAAAGCATAAGCCGTCAGCGCCTGAATTCCCCAATCCTGACAACAGCGAAGTAAATCCTTGAGAGCATCTACTCCTCTCTTATGACCCATAATCCGGGGTAACCCCTGACGTTTAGCCCATCGACCATTGCCATCCATAATCACCGCAACGTGCTGCGGCAATAGTTCTCGTTTTAAGTCAGTAGGCAAATCTTGCAATTTAGTTTGTTGTGCTGTCATTTTTTATCTCGAGAAGCGGTCGATGGTAATCTGAGTAAACGTGAAACCAGTGCTAGTGTCTTCCCACCTATCTGACGAACAAAACTCAACACACCAGGAGCAACAGCTTCCCTATCCACAGTTGGAGACAAAAGAGCTTCTTCTAATGACTCTTTCAGTTTTTTAATCGTCAGCGGTCTATTTAGGGTTCCTCGTTCCGCTAAGGAAATGGAACCCGTTTCTTCAGATACAACGACACAAATGCAATTTTCGACCCGCTCAGTAATTCCCATTGCCGCTCGGTGGCGTGTTCCCAACTGGCGCGAGGCTGTGCGTCCCGAAAGTGGTAAAATTATACCCGATGACACGAGCCGTGAGCCACGAATCAATGTTGCTCCATCGTGTAACAAAGTTTTTGGCTGAAAAATTGTTTGGATCAGTTCTTTAGAAACCTCCGCATTTAGCTTTACTCCTGGCACAGAAAAATCTCGCTCATCAATTTGCCCTGTGGTTTCCAAAATTAGTAAAGCTCCAATGCGGTTTTTTGACAATTCTTTAACAGCCTCAACAATTTCATCAATTACACTATCAGATTTAGGGATTGCCAGCCGATCGGGTTGAAACAACTGGCGGAATTCGCCACGCCCCAATTGTTCCAAAAACCGTCGAAACTCTGACTGTAAAGCAACTGCCATTGCTACAGCACAACCAATCACCAACTTTTCCAGTACAAAACTTAGCAGAGGTAGTCCTAATCTGCCACTTAGTGCTGAGGCTAGCATTAAGATAATGAATCCCCGCACCATCCACAGTGTCCGGCGCTCACTAATAATAATTAGTATCATGTATGTCAGCGCCAGCACTAACACAATATCCAGAGTCCCAAGTAGCAAGGACTGTGACCATCCTAGGTTTGTCAGCCATTGCTTCCACCAATCTCTCATGACATCTGGATTAAACTTTTGCCTCTAATTACGGTTATGAGTTGGGAGTGAAGAGTTATGAGTTATGAGTTATGAAAAAACCTTTAATTGACAACTCCTAACTCCTAATACCAATTCTTTGTGAAACTGGACAAAATCAAGCTTGGTCACACTTGGGGCAAAATCCCCAAGTTATGGAGCACCCTTATAGATAATCGGTATAACTCCTAACTCCTAACTTTTAACTCCTAACCCTTGACTTTTTAGTCTTTCTGGTAGGCGATCTTGTCGAATTAAGTCTTGATAAGTTTCACGTTGCAAAATTAAATTTGCTTCGCCATTTGTCACTACAACTGCTGCCGGTCGGGGCAAGCGATTGTAGTTAGATGCCATACTGTAATTGTACGCACCAGTTCCCATAACTACGAGAATATCTCCTGGTTCAGTTTTTGGGAGTAGTGCATTTTTAATCAGAATATCTCCTGATTCACAATGTTTCCCAGCAATTGTGACTGTTTGGGTTAAAGGAGAAGACATTTTATTAGCAACTACTGCCCGATAAACTGATTGGTAAGTAATTGGGCGGGGATTATCGGACATTCCCCCATCGATCGCTACGTAGGTACGAATTTCTGGGATAACTTTGGATGAACCAATAGTATAGGCAGTGACGCAAGCTGTGGCAATTAGCGATCGCCCTGGTTCACTAAGTAATTTCGGCAAAGGCAGATTTTCGGCTGCACAAGCTTCTTGGATTACTTCACAAATTGCCTTCACCCACTCTTCAATGCTGGGGGGATCGTCTGATTCTGTATACTTAATCCCTAAACCGCCACCAACATTTAACTCTGTAATATTTAAACCATACTTTGCAGCATCTCGCAGCCACTGCACCATGACAGCGGCCAAATCTTGATGCGGTTGACGCTCAAAAATTTGGGAACCAATATGAGCGTGTACCCCTACGCACTCAAGGGCAGGTTGTTGACTAACAAAAGTAAACACCTCATCTAAATCGTTGGGATCAAAGCCAAATTTGCTATCTAAGTGTCCCGTGCGAATATACTCATGAGTGTGACACTCGATACCGGGAGTTAGCCGGAGCATGAGCCGGATTGGTTGAGCAGGTTGGGCTATTTCCACAAGGGTACGCAACTCGTGCCAGTTATCCGCCACAATGGTGACACCAGACTCGATCGCTAAAATTAGTTCTTCACGAGATTTATTATTTCCGTGAAGGTAGATTTTATCGGGACTAACACCCGCTTGCAGGGCGGTGTAAAGTTCGCCCCCAGAAACTACATCGATTCCTAGCCCAACAGAAGCTGCGATCGCACAAACTGCTAAACAACTCCAAGCTTTTGAGGCATACAATACTTGAGATTCGCCCTTGTAGTATTGCTTGAAAGCATCTCGGTATTGCTGACAAGCCGAACGCAGGGTTTCTTCATCTAAAATATATAAAGGTGAACCAAACTGCTCAACTAGGGTTGTGACATCACATCCACCAATTTCTAGGGAGTCATGATTATGAACTCTGGCAGTCAAGGGTAAAAGTTCTTGATTAGGCGATGGATTTGCGTTGGTGTCGTATTTTTGAGGTAAATATTGACTTCCAGAATGTTGAACCCCAGTAGGGTGAGTCGATACCATAAATATAAAAGTTGTCCTTGTTCAAATTACGGGCTTTGAGTTCGTCTCCCGATTCCCAGTTTACAAAGGGTTTGTAATCTTATTCAATAAATGTGATCTCATCAGACTTAGAAATTAAATTACTGACACTAGAAAATCTCAGTGCAATACTAGAACTCGATCAAGCCTGTTTTGGCGGACTTTGGACTCTGGAGGGCTACAAACGAGAATTAGATAGTCCCAACAGCGATTTACTTGGTTTGTTTTCCCAGTTCTCTACCATAAGTTTGCTAGGAATCGGTTGCTTTTGGTCAATTTTAGAGGAAGCCCACATTACAATTTTGGCAGTTCATCCCCAATATCACCGTCAAGGTTTGGGTGCAGCTTTACTATATTCACTCATTAAGACAGCTTGCGATCGCGGTTTGGAGCGAGCTACCCTCGAAGTCCGAGCTTCCAACTTGGCGGCAATATCTTTATATCAAAAATTTGGCTTCAAAACAGCTGGGCGACGGCGACGTTACTACCAAGATAACGGTGAGGACGCGCTAATCCTTTGGATGTCAGACCTGCAACACCCCCAATTTCAAAAGACTTTGGACAATTGGTATACCCTAGTTAGCGATCGCTTGGACAAATCCTCTTGGCACTTGCTTTTTAAGTAATAGAGGTAGGCGAGAATAAATCAAACTATGTTAATTAATGTAAAAAATATGGAAATTAGCTCGTAGTGTTCGCGTAGGGTATCGTAAATAGAGGCTAAACCCCTACTTCGAGGGCTGAATCCTTACCTACAAATCTTTAATTATTTACGCTGCTCTCCGTAGTTAGGGATTATTAATTTTAAATTATCGAGGCTTGTGATCAGCTTCAGCAAAAAAATGCAACTTTGCTCCACCTTTTTTTATTTAAATATTTTATATTAAAAAGAAAATACATAATTAAAAACTATGTAAGATTTTTATTCATTGACATTTAAAGATAAATGTGTTATGAATAAAAATTTGGAATTGAGTAAAGAAACTCTTACTGTAAGTAGTCAGCTATTTGTAATAAATCCCAAAAACGCTGGTGAACTAAAGCTCCTCAGTACACTAGCTACAGAAAAGTAGTCAATAGTTAACAATCATCCCATCAACCCAAGTCATAGCTTCAGGATGTCTATAATCTGTTATACAGGCATCCAAAAGCTTTGCCTGTGCTAAAATCAGCATACCGGCACGACCGCAGATGATGGGATAAAGCCATGTTTGAGCGCTTCACAGAAAAAGCCATTAAGGTAATCATGCTGGCCCAAGAAGAGGCCCGCCGTTTAGGTCACAACTTTGTCGGAACTGAGCAGATCCTCTTGGGTCTGATTGGCGAAGGCACTGGAGTGGCTGCCAAGGTGCTGAAATCAATGGGCGTCAATCTTAAAGATGCCCGAATTGAAGTTGAAAAAATTATAGGACGGGGATCAGGCTTTGTTGCCGTGGAAATTCCGTTTACGCCACGGGCAAAGCGAGTTCTAGAACTCTCCTTGGAAGAAGCACGCCAACTGGGGCATAACTACATTGGCACCGAGCATCTGCTGTTGGGCCTAATCCGCGAAGGGGAAGGTGTCGCAGCCAGGGTGCTAGAAAACCTCGGTGTGGATCTATCTAAGGTAAGAACCCAAGTCATCCGCATGTTGGGAGAAACAGCCGAAGTTTCACCAGGCGGTTCATCCGGGCGCACAAAAACCCCGACTCTGGATGAATTTGGCTCAAACCTGACCCAGATGGCAATAGACAATAAGCTCGATCCGGTGGTGGGACGCGCTAAGGAAATTGAGCGGGTGATTCAAATATTGGGTCGCCGGACTAAAAATAACCCAGTGCTGATTGGAGAACCAGGGGTTGGTAAAACTGCGATCGCTGAAGGTTTAGCTTCACGCATTGCCACTAAAGATATCCCTGACATCCTAGAAGATAAACGCGTCGTCACGCTGGATATTGGTTTGCTCGTAGCAGGCACCAAGTATCGGGGTGAATTTGAAGAACGCTTGAAAAAAATCATGGATGAAATCCGCTCTGCGGGTAATGTCATTCTCGTGATTGATGAGGTACACACCTTAATTGGTGCAGGTGCGGCAGAAGGTGCTATTGACGCAGCAAATATCCTCAAGCCAGCTTTGGCAAGAGGTGAGTTGCAGTGCATCGGAGCTACAACCCTAGATGAATACCGAAAGCACATCGAGCGAGATGCAGCACTAGAGCGGCGTTTCCAACCAGTGATGGTTGGCGAACCCACAGTTGATGAAACAATTGAAATTTTGTATGGTCTGCGCGAACGCTACGAGCAACACCACAAACTGAAAATCTCCGACGAAGCATTGGTAGCGGCGGCGAAGTTATCAGACCGTTACATTAGCGATCGCTTCCTCCCAGATAAAGCCATCGACTTAGTTGATGAAGCTGGTTCTAGAGTGCGCTTGATTAACTCCCAACTGCCACCCGCAGCCAAGGAGCTAGACAAAGAACTGCGTCAGATATTAAAAGAAAAAGATGACGCGGTGCGCTCTCAAGACTTTGACAAAGCTGGGGAATTGCGCGATCGGGAGATGGAAATCAAAGCCGAAATCCGGGCGATCGCTCAAAGCAAGACCAATGCAACTGGCAATGAAGGTGAAGAACCTGTAGTTACAGAAGAAGACATTGCCCACATTGTCGCTTCCTGGACTGGGGTACCGGTGAACAAACTCACCGAATCTGAATCTGAAAAGCTGTTGCACATGGAAGACACCTTGCATCAGCGTTTAATTGGTCAGGATGAAGCTGTGAGGGCAGTTTCACGAGCTATTCGTCGCGCTCGTGTCGGTTTGAAAAATCCTAATCGACCCATAGCTAGCTTTGTCTTCTCTGGGCCTACTGGTGTAGGTAAAACCGAGTTGGCGAAGTCTTTGGCTGCTTACTTCTTCGGTTCAGAAGAAGCGATGATCCGCTTGGATATGTCGGAATACATGGAGCGTCACACCGTCAGCAAGCTGATTGGTTCGCCTCCTGGTTATGTTGGTTATAACGAAGGTGGTCAGCTGACCGAAGCCGTGCGGCGGCGTCCTTACACCGTGGTGCTGTTCGACGAAATCGAAAAAGCCCACCCCGATGTATTCAATATGCTGCTGCAAATTTTGGAAGACGGTCGGTTAACCGATGCCAAAGGTCGCACGGTGGACTTCAAGAACACCTTGCTGATTTTAACTTCCAATATTGGTTCTAAGGTAATTGAAAAAGGCGGTAGCGGTATCGGCTTTGAATTCTCCGAAGATGCCAGCGAGTCAACTTACAACCGGATTCGCTCTTTGGTGAATGAAGAACTCAAGCAGTACTTCCGTCCAGAGTTCCTCAACCGACTCGATGAAATTATCGTCTTCCGTCAGTTGAGCAAGCCGGAAGTGACCCAAATCGCCGAAATTATGCTCAAGGAAGTATTTGGTCGTCTGACTGAAAAGGGTATCACCTTAGAAGTCACAGACCGCTTCAAGGATCGGTTGATCACTGAAGGTTACAGTCCCAGCTACGGCGCAAGGCCATTACGTCGGGCAATTATGCGCCTGTTAGAAGATAGCCTAGCAGAAGAAATTCTGTCTGGTCGCATTAAGGATGGCGATACAGCCCTTGTTGATGTGGATGAGAATGGCGTTGTGCAAGTTAGTTCTCAACAGCGTCGGGAATTGTTACCCCAAGGTGTTGAGTAAGATTTAGGATTTGGGATTTAAGTCTCAAATAAAAAATTAGAAAACGGTAGAGTATTTATTGCTCTACCGTTTTTTTTGGCAGAAAATTGATTTCAATACATAAACTTAATTTAGGAATCTTTGAGCATGATAGAAATCAAACCTTATCCTGGTGATTTCATTCACGGCATTAATCTTAATAATTGGTATCCATGTTGGAATCTTGCATTATGTGGTCGCTTATATTCTCCAGATTTTGCTGCACTTTGTGACCCTGGTCTTGCGGAATCTCACCGTTGTGTAAAAGACCTTTCTATAGAAGCTTTGAAACAAAGTGGTACACCAATGGGTGTGCTATCACCTCGCACCTCCTGGTATGTATCGGCTGCTGCTATTATTCGTTCGGGTGGTCACATTGGGATTGGTAATATTGACACCAAATGGCTTCAAAAAGAAGAAATGGATAAAATAGTTGCAATGGGTGATACAGAATTAGCTTTTGAGGAAACACGTCGGAATATTGCACCAAATGCTGTAAGTAGATTAGCTTGTATTTGGGTTGCGGAAAATACATATACTGGACAAGCACATATCCGATCAATGCTTGGCACAAATACTTTGATACTAAAAGTAACAATTCCAAGTGCAACTTGTGTGTCAAAAGTTGATACTTCATGGTTTGATCTATACCATCATTACTCTAAGCAAGAGTACATTGAGCAATATTGGCAAGGTGTGGGACTAGATCCTAAAAGCCCAAAGTGGGAATATTTAGTTGATGGAATAGTTGAGGTGAATGATCCTGAAGGCTTAGAAAAAATCCGTAAAGAAGGGGGTCATTTGACATTAAGTTGAACTTGAGAGTCGTAGGTTGGGTTTCGTTCCTCAACCCAACCTACATCCAGTCAAAATCTTAGATTGATGAGGTAAGCATTAACAAGCATGACTTACACAAATGTCACAAGCGCCGACTAAGGTCAGTAGCTACTCGTCAATTAACCATCCACACTCTATGCCGTGTTCAATTCCGCCAGTCCAGTCCATTTTCAAATGCTTCCGCACTTTATGGAATAGATGTTGAACTACAACTGGGTTAATTGAATTTTTAAGATATTTTTCTTCATACCTAAATTCTCGGTCAGTGTTTTTTTGCTGACGTAGTACGTAAATCTGGTCAACCTTGTACTTGCGAAGATTGACATCACTGGTCAACTTGATCCACTCCATAAGTACAACATATAAACTATTTGGATTTCTTGCCTTTAAGTCCTCTGCTGCTCGTGATGAACCTTCGAGCATAGTTTTATCGAGATATGTCTTACATTCAATTGCAACAACTGGAATATCGAAAATGTGCGTTTCAGTGTTTCCTGTAACTGTAACTTCAGAGTAGTTTTCCGGTTCCTCTTTAAGAAGCGAGAGTATTTCACCAGGGTTTTCATCTTTCTCCGGTGGGGTTGCTGCTTCAAATGATGCTTGAATAGTGGCTCCAATTACAAAGTCATGATCTTTCTTTTCAATACGTGCATACGGTCGCTTCAGCATCTCAGAGTATTTTGGCGGCACAAAGAAAATATCTTTGAACGTATGTGATTTGCCGATGAGAGCATTTTCTCCAAAGTCTCTGACTAAATCTTTAAACAGATAGTAGAGAAATTCCTCCAGCACACTAGAGTGAAGGTTGGATCTAGAATCAAACTTCTCAGCATAGTGCTGCTGGTCTAAAAAGTCCTTATATTTTGATAGAAGCTCTACCCTACTAGCAATAATTGCATCATCTTGATCAGTAGGTGTTGATGTAGGGCCAACTAATTGGAAATTAGCTAAACGCCACTTATCATACTCAGTTCTAATCTCACTGAGATATTTTTTACTCTCAACATCTCTGTATTTTGTGCGGTGATTCTCCTTTTGTTCAAGATTAGAGCCGTGAACTAAAGGGTTCCTATCGCTTTTTGGCATAGCTCTAATTTATCTTGAAGATGAAGTGCGATCGCTTTAGCAAGAATAGGTGGTACAGCATTACCTACCTGATTGTACTGGCAAAGAAACTTCTCATCAAATCTCTCTTCCCGATGTAATAACTTGTGAGATACAACAGTCTTCTTCCCTAGAAAACGATAAGTATCAGGAAAAGATTGGACACGTGCCCCTTCACGGGCTGTCAAATTGCGATGCTGGAAAGGATGAAGAAAATTGGCGTAAAACGAAGCGGCTATTGTATGTGATGGTTTATATGGATTTAAACGTCGGTTATTCTGGTCATAACTTATCTCAGATAACTCACCATTTCCACTACGCCGTCTAGCCCCATGTTCTTTTGGTGCGTCTGAACTTGATTCACCCCATTTAATATGTTTGAAGCGTTCTACAAGCCTCTGGGAATGATCCATTGCAACATGATTGGAAAGTGTTTGACTGCCATTCCTGATCCAATTTTGATAGTTATTGAGAGGTTCTAAAATGTAAGGTTGTTCCTCTTCACCCTCACGTGCATTCAGTGGTGGTAAATCTGATATAGCATCCCATAAACTTATGGCAGGAAGTAAACCCATGCAGGCAAATATTGATAATTTAGGAGTATTGATATGCAAAAAATCTAACGAATGTGTTTTTGGAGGAATACCTAATTTTTTTCCTGTTTTATTTCCAACAATAAAAATACGCTCTCTAATTTGTGGTACACCATATTCAGCAGCATTTAATGACCATACTTCTACAAAATATCCTAGATGCTCAAAAGTTTCTTTAATTATATCTATTACTTTTTTGCCTTCAAGATTTTGGCGCGAAAGTAAACCTTTAACATTTTCCATTACAAAAGCTTTAGGTTCGAGAAAACATATCCACTCAGCAAAGTTAATGAATAGACTATTTCTAGGGTCTTTAGGATCTTTTTGTGCTGGGCCGGCAATACTAAAACCTTGACATGGAGGCCCACCAATAACAATATCCGGCTTGAAGTGACAGATATCCTTAACGCTACTTCCAGTGTTTAAATCACGGATATCCTGTTGAATAACTGTCATATCAGGGCGGTTATGGCGCAGCGTATCGCAAGCCCAGGCATCAATCTCAACGGATAGAGGAACAGAGAAACCTGCCATCTCGAAACCTAGACCAAAGCCGCCAGCCCCAGCAAACAAATCAATAGTGATAGGTTGTGCTGTTACCATAGACTCTTAATGTGGTTACTCATAGCATTTACCTTCTAACTTAACCCTTAATCATAAGCGTAATTAATCGTCAAATCCTTGTAGCAATAGTTGCTAAGTGGACGATTGACGAATATCACCGCATGATTAACGCTGGCATTCTGAGCGATCGCACCGGATAAACGCCGATTTTAAAACAAAATTAACCAAACTCCCATTGCAGAATCTGGGGTACAATACCGCCTTACAGTGGTTGATATGATTATCCCGATTTTAAATATGCGTCTATTCCGAGAAAAAGAATGGTTATTTAGCTTACTGGTAATATCTCTAGTTCTATGGCTGATATTTTTGGGAAACTCCCCTTTACGAGATTGGGATGAAGGTACTGTGGCACAGGTTGCGCGTGAAATTTGGCGTGCCCCACTTGGTTCAATGCATTGGCTTTACCCCACCTTGGGAGGTGAACCTTATTATAATAAGCCACCCCTGATGCACTTGCTAATTGCTTGGACTTACTCGATTGGAGGCGTGAATGAGTGGACAACACGTCTGCCGGGTGCAGTGTTAACTGCCTTGGGAGTGCCTTTGCTTTACTTGGTGGGATGTTTGCTTTTTAACCAAAGTTTACCAGCTCTGTTTGCCGCTTTAGTTTACCTGACGATGTTGCCTGTGCTGCGTCACGGACGGCTAGCAATGCTAGATGGTACAACTATTACCTTTTTCTTGCTGTTGTTGTTTTGTTTGCTAAAAGCACGTCAGAATCGTCGGTATGCTTTAGGCGTGGGATTTTGTCTAGGGTTAATTACTCTAACTAAAGGGATGATAGTTTTGCTGCTAGGGGCGATCGCTTGTTTATTCCTGATTGCAGATCGGCAGTTTGCTTTGTTAACAAGTCCCTATTTATTAGTAGGAATATTTTTAGGAAATGCACCAGCGATCGCTTGGTTTGCTGCTCAATGGCAACATTATGGCGGAAATTTCTTCCAAGTGAATTTTCAAGCACAAACTTTTGATCGCCTTACACAATCTGTTGAAGGTCATAGTGGCCCTCCCTGGTACTATTTAATTGAGTTAATTAAGTATAGTTTTCCTTGGTTATTATTTTTACCGGGAGGTTTTTATCTAGCTTGGAAAAAACGTCATACTACCTGGGGTTGCCTAATTATTATTGGCACAATTGTTTATTTAGGAACCATCTCTTTAATGAGAACTAAACTCCCGTGGTATATTATGCCTGTATATCCATTTTTAGCTTTGGCAATTGGTGCTAAACTTAGCGAAATTTGGCAGTCCGGTCATTTTAGAGTGCGAAGTTGGACAATATTTCTGGCTATTATTGCTTTTGCTGGTTTAGGAGGTTGTGTCTACTTTATTATTGCAAATAAAGAGCCTATTTTAATAGTCATGAGTATTGTTTTGGCAATAAGTATGGCCACCGCAGCCTGGCTAGTTAAACAGCGCGATCGCAACTTTATTGCAGTGTTATTTACAGGGATGTATTTAGTTTTAACCCTATTGATGAGTTCACAATCATGGATTTGGGAATTAAAGGAAGCTTTTCCAGTTAAACCAGTAGCAGACTTAATTCGGGCAAATGTTTCACCAGGAACACAAATTTACACCTCTTTTGCTTATGGGCGTCCTAGTTTGGACTTTTACAGCGATTGCAAGGTAACTGCTACAACTGTGCCACTTTTACAACAAATGTTATCTAATAAATCTTATTTACTGTTAGACAATGCGGTTTTACAGCAAATCAATTTAACTGGTAGTAAAATTATAGGAGCAGCTAACGGATTTACACTGGTTACAAAAAACTAATTATATTAACGAATATTAGATAGCAGATTACCTAAGATACCCGACAACTTTTACGAAGTCAGGTATCTTATTTATCGGTAAACGATCAATGAATGATATTAATCAACCTAAGCTACCCAAAGATCGTGGGCAAATCGAATAGAAAATGTGAACATTAGTATTCCAAAAAAGTACATAATTGGGTATCCCCAACGAGGATAATGGGAAAGTAATAACCCAAATGCCATTGACAGCGATATAATCCCGTAAGCGTAGCGTTCAGATGAGGCTGTAATCCCAGTGTTTAAAATTAAAGCGAAGGAAGAAAACCCATAGACAACAGTAACAAGGGGAATTTTAGCCCGTAATAACCATAGTAAATATATCCCACCAAAAACTAGTGCAATTTTAACTAATTCATCTTTTGTTAATACCCACAACGATAGCCATAAAAAATATAATCCATAGCGGAATTTAATCATCCCCAGATGTACACGAAAGCGCCATAAAAAACAGCCACTAACAATAATTATTAGAGAAAATAACAGATACAAAGGGTCTTTAATATAGCCAGATTTCCAATTAGTGAAACCTATCGTAATTTGCATCAGCATCTGCCACCAACCCTGCCAAGCAAATCCTGTTGCATCACCACGCCATGCTTTTTGTGCATGGATAAAAGCCAAAGCGTCACCAAATTGAATTTGACAATAAAGACTGTACAAAGATATACCCAAACCAACACTTAAACTAGCAATATAGGCTTTTATACCTCTACGTTCTTTCCAAGAAACAAACAGAAAAGCGGGGATAAGAGCAACTCCAGGTAGTCGCGTCGCTGTAGATAATGCACCCCAGAATGCTGCCCAAATATATTGCTTTTTATCAAAAGCTCGTAAGGCAGATGTGGTACACAACAAAAACAGACCTTCAGTGTAAATTACGGTTCCATAAAGGGAATAGGGACACCATGCTAAAGTAGCTGTTGCCCATCGTGCTGTGCTTGTGCTGTAAAGCTCCTGTACCCAAAAATAAAGGATGATCAAGGCAGCTAAAAAAGCCGCATTGTTAACTAATATACCTGCCACTTTCAAAGGCAAGCCGATGAACATAATTATCCGGCTTAACAATGGAAATAAAGGGAAAAACGCAACTGTGTGCATTTCCTTCACGTTACTGGAGAAATCGTAACCAGAAGTCACAATCTTCTCATACCAAACACTATCCCAAGCAGAGAAAACATCCCAACTAAACGTGGCAGCAACACCATCTGATGAAGTTGGAAACAATGGGGCAATCAGTAACATAGCGATAACTATTAGAAGTCTACTAGACAACCATATTGCTATGATAAAAAATAAGTCATTAGCCAAAAACTTTTTCATTGTATTCATCTTTGCAGATAGATAAATTAACTTTTAATTGAGATTTTAGCAAAAGTCAGCTTTGATTTTTGGATAAATAATGTCACAATTTCACACAACAAACCAGAGTCTAAAACCTAAAGATATAGAAAATAAGTGGATATATAGGAGTACCTACAATAGCCAAAAAATGAGGACATTTGCACAACGATAGCCACCCAAAAATATCGGGAAAAGTAAAAGGCAAAGATTAGAGAAAATACATCAGCAGGATAGATATATCTGTCGTGCATTTTGAGCAGGATATATGGCATAAATAAAACTGATATAGTGGCTAAGTATATTAATCTGTTCTGAGTAATTTTTCGTCTACTTTTATAAACAATATATGACAATAAAAATATTGCAGATATACTTAAAGTTAAACCTATGATAACAAGAATATTATCAAAGTTACTGAGAACCCATTGATAAAGATTAAGTGCGTTTTTAGCGAGTTATTTATATTTATTAGCTTGGTTAAAGTATATTAACTCCTGCATCAACAAACGTTCTGGCTGAATTTTATTCCACTCAATGGGGTGAGAGTGAAAAGTTACTTTCTAGTAGTATACCGTTTTTAGATGGTAAGGAATATTTAAATCTTTACCAAAGTTTTTGCAATTTTATGGCCTTCCACTTGAATTTGTAAGCTCCAATCACGAATTATATTCCCTTTCTTTTATCTTCTTGGAAAATTGGGATGCTAGCGTGCCTAAACCTAATTTCTTAAGTAATAAATATTTATATGTTTCCCAGGTAGACACACGAAATATACTTTTGAATAACCATGCATCATTATCAACTGTAAAGGGAGTTTCAACCTTAGCTACAAGAAACGAAGAAGTATCATCTGAAGTCGAAACTAACTCTTCCCAGTTAGTAGGCTGTTTTTTGCCCCAATTAAAAATTGTTTTTAAACTCACGACTTCTAAAAGTTCCCTAAATCATTCCTGAAATTTTACATATTCTGCATTTCTTTATCCTTTCATACTGTATTTAGAGCAAAGGTTAGAGCATACACCATCAACATAATTTTTTCCTAAATTCAATTTTACTACCAATCTGCAAAACAATTGTGACGCCTCCATCAGCCTTTTCGCTTAATTTAACAATACTCCGGACAGTTTTCGCCCCAATGGATAAAAAAGCCACTTATTGTTGTAGGCTGCAAATAGTTCAAAAAAGCATACTGCTAAATCAGCTATGAATACGGTAGAAACGATACTCGCCCAAATGGGTAATTTAGCAAACCTGATCATAAATACTTAGTAACTTTAGTTACTATGGTTAGGATTATGTTGGGAAAAGTGAACTTTACAAATCTAAGTCGCTACAGTCAAATCTCGGAAAATATCTACCGACGACAGTTTAGCCAAGGCTTTGAGTTTGTGGAATTAAATAATCGGCGAGTAATTGAACAGGCAATGCTTTGAACCTGGCTGGCTAAATTAGAGGTGACACAAAAACAGCTTGTAGACAAAGAAGTTTGATTTATCTAATAAGGCAGTTTTTATGAAAATAGCATATGTAATTTTGGCGCATAAATATCCGGAACAATTAGTACGTCTTATTTATAAACTAAACACAGATGATGTTTCATTTTTTATACATATAGATAAAAAAGCGGATTCTAAAATTTATCATCACGTGCTGACTCAACTCAAGGATTTTCCAAATGTCTCTTTCATAAAGAGATATCATTTAGCATGGGGAAGTTTTGATATTGTCAGAGCTAGTCTTGAAGGAATAAAATCAATAATTGGAACAGGTATTTACTTCGATTATGTTATATACTTATCGGGTCAAGACTATTTGATCAAGTCAAATGAACAGATTAAGAAGTTTCTCCAAGAAAATAAAGGTAGAGAATTTTTAGAGTATTTCCCACTACCTTGTAATAAATGGTATCGTGGAGGTTTAACAAGATTAGAATCTTGGTATATACGTTGGAAAGATAAGGATTTTTTTATCCCAGAAAAGCGTGAGTTTAAATCTCGCATTAACTCTTTTTTATATTCATTGTTGATTTTGCTTTTACCGAAAAGATATAAATTTCCTGAAGGCTTTGCTCTTTATGGAGGTTCAGCATTTTGGTGCTTAACAGGAGAATCCATAAAATGGATAAATGATTTTGTTAAGCAAAACCCTAAGTTTGTTAATCGTTTTAATTACACTTATTGTCCAGATGAATTGTTTTATCAGATCCTAATTGTAAATTCGCCTTTTAAGGATAAAATTATTAACACTCGCTTGACATATCTAGACTGGTCTAACATTAATGCCCTTCACCCAAAAATTTTAGAAAAAAATGATTTTGATAAAATTAGAGAATCAGAAAAATTATTTGCCAGGAAGTTTGATATGACTATAGACCCGGATATATTAGATATGATTGATGAAATGATATTGAGTCAATCTTAACTTGCAAATAAATTTTGAATTTTGGTCGTAGAGAAAAAATAATAAATGTTCCCGACTATTGAACTTTGGACAAAAAAGAGTGGTTTGGGTAAAATATCCGCTAACCAAACGTAATTTCAAGAACACTTAGATAATTGCTCAAGGTTGACGTTGAGCCAGCCGCGATTGTTTGGCGAGCGGACAGTCTACCAGTATCCGTAAGAGACTAACATAAAGTGCCTTTTGTCAATCAGTTTAAATACTCAAAACATTGATAATAGAAATAATAATCGCCACTTTGGAGGAGGATAGAGGACAGGGGGATATTTTCTTTCTTTGCGTCTTTACGTCTCCCCCTCTTTGCGTCTCTCCTTTGCATCAGTGTATCGATTATAGTGATTGCTGTTATTAAAGAGTCCCAAGCAATTTATAGTGAGAGTTGTTTGTAAATCCTTAAGCAATTGTGAAAGCGATTACTCTCGTTGGTTCCACTGGTTCTATTGGTACTCAGACTTTAGATATTGTCACTCAGTACCCAGATCAGTTTCGGATTGTGGGATTGGCAGCTGGGAACAATGTAGAGATGTTGGCTGCTCAAATTCGGCAGTTTCGACCGAAAATAGCAGCAATTTGCTCAGAAGATAAATTACCAGCACTCAAAGAAGCTCTCATTGACCTCGATCCCCAACCGATTTTACTGGCAGGTGATGCCGGAGTGATAGAAGTCGCTCGCTACGGCGATGCCCAAACCGTTGTCACTGGTATCGTTGGTTGTGCTGGTTTGCTACCCACGATCGCAGCTATTGAAGCTGGTAAAGATATTGCCTTAGCAAACAAAGAAACCCTGATTGCTGGGGCCCCTGTGGTTCTACCCCTAGTTGAAAAACACGGTGTAAAATTACTCCCAGCCGATTCCGAACATTCCGCAATCTTTCAATGCCTCCAAGGTGTGCCAAAGGCAGGCTTACGGAAAATTTTGCTCACTGCATCTGGTGGGGCTTTCCGAGAATGGGATGTAGAAAAGTTAGCAGATGTAACCGTTGCTGACGCCATCAAACATCCTAATTGGTCGATGGGGCGAAAAATCACAGTAGACTCTGCTACTTTGATGAATAAAGGACTGGAAGTAATTGAGGCTCACTTTCTGTTTGGGTTGGATTATGACAACATCGAAATTGTCATTCATCCCCAGAGCATTATTCACTCGCTGATTGAACTGCAAGATACTTCAGTTTTAGCCCAACTCGGTTGGCCAGATATGCGCTTACCCTTACTGTATGCTCTATCTTGGCCCAATCGCATCTATACCAACTGGGAACCACTAGATTTGGTCAAAGCTGGAAATTTAACCTTCAGTGAACCAGATCACCAGAAGTATCCTTGTATGCAGTTAGCTTATGCTGTGGGTAAGGCTGGTGGTTCGATGCCAGCTGTGTTAAATGCCGCAAATGAGCAAGCTGTGGCTTTATTTTTATCAGAAAAAATTCGGTTTTTAGATATTCCCCGGTGTATCGAATCGGTGTGCGATCGCCATCAAAATGATAACCGTGCTAATCCCTCTTTAGATGATATTTTGGCAGCAGATAAATGGGCAAGACAAGAAGTTTTAACTGCAACTGAAAAGTTAGAAACTGACTCGCGGATAATTTCTCTGCGATAAAAACCTTTAGTTCAGATTGGACTGGGGATCAGAAATTGATGCCTAGTACAGCACGGCGTAAATAAACATACCATTTCAAATGGTGCAAAAGCCCGGAATACAATTCTTTTGACTTTTGACTTCCGCCTTGCGGTACTAGCCCCCAATTTTTAATCCCTAGCCTCTAATCCAATTAATATGGAAATCATTTAATCTTATGGCAGAAACATAGTCACCAAACTACAAAAAGTTAATAAATTGAAGATAGTCGGTGGCTTCCGGATCAGCTATCAGTTTTATGTATGTCTATAATTTATCTCCAAACTAAATTATAAATCTTTACAGAAACTTTGCAAAAAAAGCGACATTTTACATCAATAATTATCTCATTTTTAGGTAAGATATCCCCAGGTTAATTATCACAAAAAACCCCATCATAGTGGACATTAAAAATTGGGTTTAGCATCTTTTATACCAATGATTGTTACCAAAACAAAAACTTACCCTTTCTGAAAAAACACACTCTCAGATAAGGGCAATTATTAAGGAATTAATATATGATTGCTACGCTGATTGTAGCTTGGATAGTCTTCATAATATTGTGGAAGCTGCTGAAAGCAACCGTGAGCAATGCATTGACTATTGCGGCAATCCTTATTTTATTAAATATTGGTTTTGGCATTACTCCACAAGATATTTGGCATTATGTAACGCAGTTTGCTCAAAATCTGTCGCAGATCCAAAGTGGCAAGTAAAAATAGGTACTTCACTTTTGCTAATGAAAGGTGAAGTATAAAATATGAAATGACAAAATTTTTAACTTTGATGCAACTGCCGTCAAAGTTTCTGTGGTGTTTACAACCTTTCTTGGTCAATTATTATTTAATGCTGAAATCTTAGCCAACGCATCCTTAAAACTCGGCGGCAACTGACGCATAATCTTGCCTCTTTCGCGATCTAAAGCTACTAAAGTCACTTTGGCAGTGACGTACAATTGTTGTCCATCAGTTGAGACAATGGCATAATCCCAATTGATTCGGACGCCAGTTACCTCAGCCATGCGCGTTTTTACCACCACTGCCATACCCAATTGAATTGAACGATGATAGCGCACCGATAGTTCTACAACTAGTAAATCGCACCCTATAGCGACTAAATCAACAAATTCAATCCCTATAGATCGCAAGCATTCAATCCGCGCTTCTTCCATCCAAGCTATATAGGAACCGTGCCAGACAAGACCGGCATAGTCAGTGTGGTGGGGTTGCACTCTGACAGGATATTCAAACCAATTCCCAAATTCATGACTTGATGGATTGTCAAGGGCGCTGGTTGGTGGTAGTTTTGGTTGGCTGGGTTTTTCTTCTGACATTTTTAATTTCCTAAGCACCTATAAATTTTCAAATCATTGAATAGCATAAAAATTAATTGCGTTGCCGGACTTCTTGATTTAATATTTACACTTCCGAGTATAGGGAGTGTTTTGTTATGCAGCCTAATCTCCGGTATGTTAGTCTTGTTACTTTGACTCTACTTAGTTTACTAGGTTTTGGGATGGCTTACCCAGAAAATAACCAGGTAAGCACAAATGCAAAGTTGAGGTATGATTTCGCAGAAAAAGCTCAAGCTTTACCCAAGAATAATCAGCTCTCAGAAATTGAAAGGCTCAACGAAGAGGCTATCAAAGAATCTCGGCAAGAGCAATCGAAAGAAGCGTTGCAGAGATTACAAAAAGCATTAGCCATCAGCAGAGAACTTGGAGAACGCTCTTGGGAAGCCGTAACACTCAATAACATCGGCAGAATCTACCAAAGTCAAAGAAAGTATCCCGAAGCACTTCAATCCTATCAGCAAGCCCTATTAATTAACAAAGAACTTGGGGATCTCGTTCGACTTGGCAAAACATACAGTAACATAGGTTACTTATTCGATATCCAAAATAAACCAGAGTTAGCAATTTTTTTCTATAAGCATTGCTTGATTAATCGTGAAAAAGCTCGCTTGAATCCATCAGCACTGAGTGCGCTACAACCAGATGCTTATAGCATAACTGTTAGCCAGACATATCGCATTTTGGGTGAACGATTACTCAAACAGGAACGTGTTCCTGAAGCACAAAGGACAATAGATTTACTCAAAGTTGAAGAACTAGAGGAATATCTCCAGAATGTGCCAGGTAATCAACGTACTGTCAAAGGTATTAATATAGCGGCAACAGAAAAACCAATTAAACAAAAGTTAGAGCAAACCTTGGATAATGCTGTTGTGCTAGGTAAAGAACTGACAACACTGCGGAAAATTTCCCCCAAAGAGCGATCGCTCGAACAGAAACAACGGATTGAGCAATTAGTCTTAAATCAACAGCAACTCCTGGATGGATTTAACGAATTTATCAATAGTCCTTCAGTGAAAGCACAGGTAGAGCAAATTAGCCGGACAGCTAGGCAGCAAAATTTGGATTTGCAGAGTCTCAACGAACTTCGGGATAATTTGGCGCGATTACCTCAAAAATCTGCACTCCTCTACCCACTGATTTTAAAAGATAGCTTGGAATTGGTACTAGTAACTCCTGATTCTCCACCAATTCATCGCACCGTTGCTGTAAAACGCGAAACCCTTCATCAGACAATTGGTGCTTTCCGCCAAGCTTTAATCGATCCCAGTCGAAATATCAAAGCACCTGCACGCCAATTGTATGACTGGCTAATTAAACCGATAGAAAAAGACCTGAAGCTATCAGGTACACAAACTCTGATTTACGCTCCAGATGACCAGTTACGCTATATTCCTTTAACTGCTTTATATGATGGCAAACAATGGCTAGTGCAGCGTTTCAATGTTAATCACATTACATCTGCCAGCCTGACTAACTTAAATACCCCACAACAATCTACTTTGCGGGTTTTAGTCGGTGCTTTTACTAAAGGTAATTATCAAATTAAAGTTGGGAATCGACAGGTTGCTTTTGCTGGTTTGCCCTTTGCAACGCGGGAAGTGGAAAACTTAGCCGCTACGGTTCCTGATACTACGGAGCTTTTAGACAATGCCTTTAGCCCCAAAACTGCTGTACCCCAAATGGATGATTATACAATTGTCCATTTAGCGACTCATGCAGCCTTTGTGGTGGGTAAACCAGAAGATTCGTTTATTTTATTCGGGAATGGCGATCGCGTTAACTTTAGAAATGTCGCCACTTGGTCACTACCCCATGTAGATTTGGTAGTGTTGAGCGCCTGTGAAACCGGCTTGGGAGGCAAGTTGGGTAACGGTGAGGAAATTTTGGGCTTTGGCTATCAGATGCAACAAACCGGCGCCAGAGCCGCGATCGCCTCGCTATGGTCAGTGGATGATGGTGGTACACAAGCACTCATGAGTGCTTTTTATGGTATACTATCTACTGAGAAATTGACTAAAACTGAAGCTTTACGAAAAGCTCAAGTATCATTAATTACCGGAGACTGGAAGGCAATAAGTCATAATGTACCCGCAGCAGCAGTTAATGACTTTAGCCATCCGTACTATTGGGCACCTTTTATTTTGATTGGTAATGGACAATAGAAATAAAAATTCATAATTCGGGAAAATACACAGTCAAGCAAATATAATGATAGTTGCTACTGCCTAGATTCACCAGATGATCTTAGTAACGCGCAACACCTGCGATTTCAATAGCTGCTATATTCCATTACTGAATCTTTTACATAGCCCTAACAAAAACTGCGATCAGGTTTTGATGATATTTTGGGCAAAGAGGAGCGCCCAACTACCCAACCTCTGACTTTGGTGTGTTTTAACACCTTCCAGCTAAAGGCTCAAAATCCGGCTCGTGAGGTTTTGGCAGATACAAAAAAATATGCGATGGGCCAGCCACGAGCCAATCACTTAATGGTAATGGAGAATAGGTAAGAGCGATCGCCAACTAAGCCACCATTACCAATTACCGATAATCAATTTCTAATTTGCGATCGACCTTTGAAACCTTAATACTTCTTGGCAAGAGTTTTAGAGCCTGTATCAGTTTGCATAGATTGCTTGACAAGATTAGCCAGTTCATCTAATTGGCTAATTGCCTCCGCACCTTCTAACTTCATTAATTCGCGGTCATCCCGCATTTCCGTCCAAGTAATCCCGTAATCAGACACTAAAAACCGAATTAGATGGTTATCACCCAAGCCAACCATAAACGATGCACTATTCATTTGGTCGCCACAGGTATAGCAGGATGCAAGATACCCACGCCGCTCTAGTACAGTCGCCAAAGCTTGCAGGTTCATTACCAAGTCTTGGACGAATTGTCGATGTTGATGTGCTAGTCTCAGAAACACTTTTGTCCTCCAGACACCACAGTAAGTTGAGTCTCTTTTATATTTTCTTTAGATTTTCTCATCCACTGGTATTGTAGACTATTCATTACAATTACCAGACAAATGATATTGAGTCGTTAATTGACTACCTTGTTTAGGGTAGTAGATCGGGATTTTGAGCGCCGTATCAAACTATTCAGTTTGCAAATTCAAAATATCGGACAGAATTGCTAAATTTAACTATATCTTTATACATTTCTGCCAGGGTAGATTCTTACAAGAAGAGATCCGCTTTTAGGGTAACTTAAATCTCGTACTAGTCAAGTACGGAAATGCTACATATTTCGTTTTTAGAAGCGACGGACAGCCAAATTCACTCTTAGTAGAGGCTAAAACGTAGTTTTACATCGTTATAGTCTCTTTTTTAGATGTTTGATCTGTTCTTTTTCTAACGGAGATTTTATATAGATAAATGATTAGGTATACCAAATTCGTTCCTCCCGTATATATAAAGTTGAGCAGATGACAGTGCAAATTTTAGATCCAGTACTAAAACTAGATTAAGTATAGTCTTTTATACAGAGTTTACCTCATGTAATTAATAGACAAGTCTAAGTGTAAAATCCACAATGGATCAACTTAACACTGACAATACCTAAACTCAGCAGAGCAATGTTGCCATTTAGGCAATATTTTCAGCTATTTTGGGATTATCCTCAAAAAGTTGTACCAACCAAAGCACAGAGATTTTAGGTAGCAATGGCTATTCTACCCTGCTGACAGGTAAGTGGCATTTGACTCAGACTTGCGATCGCACCGCCACCGCTTCATTTAATTCCTGGCCGTTATACCAATTCACGAAAACCCTGATACAGATAGATTTCTCATCGGGGCATGGCAATGCCCCTACCAACGTATTTGTATCATTATTAAAGTGAAATGGTATTACAACGGGGGTTTGAACATTCATTTGGCTTCTTATACCAATTTTTTATGAAGACGCATAGAAAGAACCCCACCGCCTACGGCACCTCCCCTTGCCAAGGGGAGGTTGGGAGGGGTCAAAATAATGTGCAGTTTCACAGAGAATTGGTATTAAATGGATTGGAACATCCCCAGACACCCCATATTCTCTACGAAGACAATAAACATATTTTAGTTGATCGTTATCCTGAGAATTTTCTCACTACCGATTACTGGACACAAAGAGCGATCGCATTACTCAAACAAGCAAAAACCAAGTCAATCAATTTTGGATTTTGGATTTTGGATTTTGGTGAAGCAGCGCGGTCTTCTCCCTTGGCGTTAGCGCAGCGTAAAGCCTGCGGCATGGCAACTCTTAGAGACGCTACGCGAACGCTTAGAGCGAGTCCGCGAGCGTCTGGGGGTTTCCCCCATGAGTGACTGCTGTTAGCGCAGCGGTAGCGTTAGCGAAGCGGTAGCGTTCGCGCAGCGTCTCGTAGAGAGGAACGAGCGTCCGTAGGAGCGTCACCCGAAGGGATTGACCCCGACCACAAGGGTATGGGGCAAGCCGAATTTTAAATTGAGAATTTTGGATTTGTTCCGCCCACGAAAGCGTTGCGGGACGTTCGCGTTAGCGTCTCCAAGAGTTGTGCGGGGCGGGGCATGAACCAAAAAATCTTTTATCTAAAATCTTTTATCTAAAATTCGTAGTCAACAGACAAGCTATTTTTCTTGTATTTTTCCAACAATGCTGTTCACTCACCGTTTAATATTAGTGTCACGAAACATTACTTGTAGTGCTAACAAGTTTTTCCCCTTTCAACATCCGCGCCGCAGCTTCGAGGAGAGCTTCTTCGAGATAGGGCTTGGTAAAGTAGCCACTAGCACCGAGTTGAGCTGCAATTTGTCTGTGCTTGTCTGCACCCCGTGAGGTGAGCATAGCGATCGGTAGGTGGTTGAGGTTAGAGTCTTTCTGGATGCGAGAGAGTAACTCCAGACCATCACAGCGGGGCATTTCGATGTCGCAAAATACAATATCGCAAGGCAGACCAGAGCGGAGTTTATCCCAAGCTTCCTGGCCATCACGCGCCTGTTCTACGCGATAACCTGCTTTGTTAAATGTCAGGGATAGCAATTCTCGGACTGTAATTGAGTCATCGACTATCAGCACTGTTGGATCAATTTTCGCAGGAGAGGTGTCTGGGGGAGTAGCTTTCTGTTGCCAAGAATTGCCACCAATTTGTGTAGAAATCCGTCCTTGGAAAATGTCAATTATTTCCAGCACGTCAGCAATAGGCATAATACGGCCATCACCAAGGACTGTAGCACCAGCTACACCAATGGGTTTAGGCGCTGGCCCTTCAAATTGCTTAATTACAATTTCTTGTTCGCTCAACACCAGGTCAATCTGTAGAGCAATTAGGGTATTTGCCGATCGCACCACAACCACAGAAACCATATCATCATCTCTGGTGCCGCCATAGACATTGCCGCGACTGATCTGGCGATTGAAGGTTAAAAGTTCCTTTAGAGGTCGGAATGGCAGTACTGTATCGCGCCAATAAATAAACGATTGCCCATTGCCATCGTGCTGGATATTTTTGACTGGTATATCCAGCGTATCTTCAACACCGTCCATTGGGAAAGCGATTCTAGCTCGATCAGAGACGCAGCAGAGAGCTTTACAAATACTCAGAGTCAGTGGCAGACGAATGGTGAAGATGGTTCCCTTACCGAGCACAGAATCGGTGTTCACTGTCCCCCGAATTTCGCTAATCTCGGAACGCACTACATCCATACCCACACCACGACCAGAAATTTCATCTGCTTGGTCTTTGATCGTAAAACCAGACTGGAACAGCAGATCGTAGACTTCCAGACGAGACATGGCTTTTGCCTGCGCTTCCGTAATCATGCCAATCTTTACCGCCTTAGCCTTAACCCTTACTGAATCGATACCTGCGCCATCATCGCCTACGGAAATGATCGTTTGGTTGCCTTGGTGGAAGGCACGGATAGTAATGATTCCCACGGGTGGTTTACCAGCAGCTTGTCGTTCTTCTGGCGTTTCAATACCGTGAGCGATCGCATTATTCAGCATATGAGTTAACGGATCGGTCAGATGATCCAAAATCATCTTGTCAATTAAGGTATCGCCACCTTCGATCACCAACTCAACTTGTTTGCCACACTTAATGGCGTTGTCGCGCACTCCTCGCCGCCAGCGATCGATAGTTTGGGCAAAATGCACCATTCGCGCTCTTGTTAGCCCCTCTTGTAGCTGGGTGGTTACTTGGCGGAACTGCCTTGCTACTCGCTCAGTTTCTTCGGTGACAAAATCAATGTCACTTGCCGACTCACGCACTCGCACAATCCGCTCAATCATCTGCTGTGAGAGTGTATGGAAGGGAGTAAAACGATCCATCTCTAACTCGCTAAAACCCCTATCAGCATTGGAATCAGGCGCTTGAAAGCCGGAATCTTTCTTTTTGCGTCCAGCTAACAGAGAAGCTTCCAAAAGCGATCGCTCGTACAACTCTTGCATCCTTGCGCCCACATCCGAGAGTTGTTGTACCTGAATCAGCAAGTTATCTAATGACTGCCGCAGCCGTTCATGATCCTGCTCTAAGGTATTGCGATTTACCACCAACTCCCCAACTAAATTACTCATATCGTCCAGTTGCTTAACTGGAACCTTCATCGTTTCTTCAAATCTCGTAGCCCGACGAGTAGAGGGGCGGGGAGTTTTGCTGGTGTTAGATTTTAGTAATGGTGAATGGGATATTGTTTGATCTGCTTCTGCCAGCAACTTCTCCAAATCACCAAATTCATCTTTTATGGCTGGTGATGGAATGGGATTTTTAGCCAAGACTGGCTGAGTATCGAAGGGCTGGCGTTGGGGTAGCCCGTCGTAGACATTGCTATCGTTATCTGTACCTAGCAACTCTTCCAGGGCTGCAAAATCTACTTCTGGTATTGAGGTAGCTTTGGGGTTAAGTGCTACTTCCTCTTGTAGTAATGCTTCCAAGTATGCAAATTCATCTTCTAGAGCAACTACTTCAATGGTTTCTGTTGTTACTAATTCTTCAGTTGAGGTAACAATAGCATTTTCTTCCTCTAACACTGGCGCAGCTTCAGATATCTCTCCTTGATCCCATAAATCAGTTTCTACATCTTCCTGAATAACCGTTTGGGTGAAATTATTAACAGCTTGTGAGTCAATTGTTGCCGCTTTTTCTTCTAATTTTTCCTGGTTTTTTGCTTCTGATAGAGCAGTTTCTGGCAACAATAAATCATTTACAAAACTAAGCTCAGTATCCTCAAAATCTGTATTTTCTGTGAACTCAAAGGCAGTTTTTAAATTATTGTTCGGCTCAGTACCTAAAACTTCTGGGCTTGTCTGGACTAAATCTGAAGTTTCCCCAAAATTGATATCTAAAGAAGTTTCTGTAGGCGATAGTTCATCCACAGTATTATCTGTGGTTTCCATCTGAATATAGGTGGAGTCATCTGTAGCTCCATCTTCAAACAGCAGTTGCGGATTTTCATCGAAAGAGCCGAACAAATCACCTGGCTGTGCTGGGGGTAATGCTGAATCTGAAGTTTCCCCAAAATTGATATCTAAAGAAGTTTCTGTAGGCGATAGTTCATCCACAGTATTATCTGTGGTTTCCATCTGAATATAGGTG
>NZ_JBALCP010000019.1:0-43772 GCF_036919675.1 Nostoc sp. | reverse complement strand
CTTGCTAATATTCTGGGATTAAAAATTCCTAGTAATGGCGATTTGAAAGGTCGTGCCATAACAGAAGCACTGGTGGGAGGCCCGGATGCAGTTCCGCTTTGGTCGAGGTGACACCTTCAATAACATGGAGGCTATTGGCCCTGACTTTAAACAAGGCTATGTAGACTATGCACCCGTCAGTAATGCTGATGTAACGCCTACACTTGCTAATATTCTGGGATTAAAAATTCCTAGTAATGGCGATTTGAAAGGTCGTGCCATAACAGAAGCACTGGTGGGAGGCCCGGATGCAGTTCCCTCCACAAAAGAAGTCTTAACTTCGGAAAAAACTACTAATGGTCAAGCAACTATTCTGGATTCTCAAAGTGTAGGTAATACTCAGTACTTTACAGCAGCAGGGTTTGCTGGTCGCACTGTTGGACTAACAACACTAGATATTCAATTTGGTTCTACCACTAGTGAGGATGTTACCCTCAAGCCAAATCAAACTTTATTCACAGGTGACGGAGCAGACTTTGTAGAAGGTAATAAGGGTAACACAATCCAGACTGGAAGGGGTGAAGATACGGTGCTGGTTGGCAGTGACTCTTCAGTGTCCACAGGGGATGGTGATGATAATATCTTTGTTGGTCAAAATGGTGCTGTTAGCAACACGAGTGTCGATGGTGGCAATGGTGATGACCAAGTTACCGTAGTTGAAGCCAGTGGTAGTAATAATTTGTTCGGAGGCGCAGGTGCTGATACTCTCACAGTAGTTGAAGGTTCTCGTCAATCATTATTCGGTGGCTCAGGCAATGATACCCTCAAAAGTCAAGGTAGCAATAACCGTCTCTACGGTGGTGATGGTGATGACAAACTCTTCTCCGGTGTCAATGACTCCCTGTTTGGTGGTGATGGTGATGATGTGCTATTTGCTGGTCAAGGGGGTGGCGATCGCCTCAGTGGTGGTACTGGTGCTGACCAGTTTTGGATTGCTAACGCCAGTTTGCCAACTAGCAAGAACATTATTACTGACTTTACAGTCGGGATTGATAAAATCGGGCTTGGCGGTGTTGACGTCACTCAGTTTAGTGCTTTAACCTTATTGCAACAGGGTAGTACGACTCTAGTGAAAACCGGAAATACAGAGTTGGTTTCATTGCTGGGAATTACCTCAACTAGCCTGACTGCAAATGACTTCGTTTTCTCTGCTAGCATCGTACCTTAGTCTATTCGCCTAGTGCAGCGTAGCAGCTTAACTATCTAGTTGAAACAACGGTTTTCAATTGCGTGGACTACAGCAAATAGTTCGTGATTGTAGGGTGGACATTGCAATGCCCACCCTACAATCATTTCGCTGGTCATACAGTCCAACCTACCTCCGAAGAGATGCGATTACTTACTTATCGACCAATACGCTTGGATTAGCGCTAAAAAACTTCACTACTTACACAAAAATTCTCTAAAACTCTTAATACTCCCATTGCAAACCATCTCTAAAGTTTTAATTTTCAATGAAGATGTATTGAAAATAACTATGATTTTGAGGAAATAGGTCAGAATGAGAGAACTAAATCTTGGAGTCAGTACCCTTTCATGCAAACATTGTAAGATTGCAGCATAATTTGTTGTGAAATTAGTCTTTAAATATAATTTTAAAGCTAACAACGTCACTATAAACACTAAGTAAAGATACTAAGGATTAAACATACAAAAGCTTTAACATCCTTGCCTGGTGTTGCAGCTATATTAATTGTCATACATCATTATGTTGGTTACCTCATATTTAATTTAGGAAAATAACAATATCATCTTAAATACACTAAATTTTTCGTTACTCATTTATCCGGAACAAGCTCATACCCTATTTTACATGGTTCACTGGTTTATCCCAAAATCTATATCGTTAATATACAAAAGTATCTTTCATGTTAATTTTGGAACAAACTTTAATATTTATCAAGAATTACTCATTCTTCTTTTGGAGATTTTAGAATTTTAATTATATCCCTAACCCAAAAATTTATTGAGTTAAAAATGTAGGACTAATTAAAAAACACACGTTTTGCAAAAAGATATATTTTTTGCGTAAACTAACTATGAAATCAATAACTAATTCATTAGCTCAAAATGAAAATGAATTGTTGGGAAATGAGTATCAAGCCTCATTGCCAGGAAATAACTTAGAACGAGATAATTTAATATTACCTATCTTGAAATACTTTGACAAAGACCTGCTAATCGAGTCGAATCACGCTCAAACTGATTATCCTCAGCAAGCGTGTATTCATCAATTGTTTGAAGCACAAGTAGAGAAAACACCTAATGCTGTAGCACTAATCTTTAATAATCAGCATCTCACCTATAGAGATTTGAATAGTCGTGCTAATCAACTAGCACACTATCTCCAAACAGTAGGGGTAGGAACAGAAACTCTTGTAGGAATCTGCATAGAGCGCTCTTTAGAAATGGTTGTAGCACTTTTAGCTATCCTCAAAGCAGGTGGGGCTTATGTGCCGTTAGAACCAGGGTATCCCCAAGAACGTTTAGCTTTCATGCTGTCAGATACTCAGGTATCAGTACTATTAACTCAAAAAGAACTAGTTGCCAAATTACCTACTCATACAGCATTTGTAATTTGCCTAGATGCAGATTGGAATGCGTTGGCAAAGCCCACCCTACCCCTATGGGAAAGCAAGCTACGCGTAGCGGACGCACCAGAAGGTATCGCCCAAAATAAAAATGAGAACCTAAGCACTAGCATTACTGCTGACAACTTGGCTTATGTCATGTATACCTCAGGTTCTACAGGTACACCCAAAGGTGTTAGCATTATCCATCGTGGTGTAGTTAGGTTAGTTAAAGAAACTAATTATGTTCAACTAACGGCTGAAGAAATAATTCTCCAACTTGCTCCTATTTCCTTCGACGCTTCAACTTTTGAAATTTGGGGTTGCTTACTTAACGGTGGGCGACTAGTAATTTGCCCTCCTAATATACCATCTTTAGAAGAATTAGGGCAGATTATTCAACAATATCAAGTTACTACTCTTTGGCTGACAGCCGGCTTATTCCATCTCATAGTAGATGAAAAAATTGATGCTTTAAAATCCTTGCATCAACTTTTAGCGGGTGGTGATGTTTTATCTGTTCCCCATGTACAGAAGTTTCTCCAAACAGTAGAGAATTGTCAGCTAATTAATGGTTATGGGCCAACTGAGAATACAACTTTTACCTGCTGCCATACTATAACAGCACCACTGGATCCAGGTGTCTCTATTCCTATTGGTCGTCCAATTGCTAATACCCAAGTTTATATATTAGATCACAACCTCCAACCAGTATCAATTGGAGAAACTGGCGAATTGTACATTGGTGGTGATGGATTAGCCAGAGGCTATTTGAACCGTCCCGACTTGACTGCCGAAAAATTTATTTCTCACTTTTTTGATAGGAATTTAGCAACGCGCCTTTACAATACTGGAGATTTAGCTCGTTATCTTCCAGATGGCAAAATAGAGTTCTTAGGTCGAATTGACAATCAAGTAAAAATTCGCGGTTTCCGAATTGAACTAGGGGAAATTGAGCGGGAGATTGCACAACATCCTGACGTTCGGGAAATTATCGTTTTAGCCCGTCAGGATAAAACAGGTGAAAAGCAGTTGACAGCTTATATTGTTGCTCACTACAACAGTAGTTATACACATAATAAATTACGTAGTTTTTTACAACAGCGACTACCTAATTACATGGTGCCATCAGCGTTTGTGATCTTAGAATCATTGCCTTTAACTGCAAATGGCAAAGTAGATAGACATAAATTGCCAGCACCCAGTAGAGAACGTCCGCAACTGGAACAAGCCTACATTGCTCCCCAAACCGATTTAGAGCATTTGCTTGCAGGTATTTTGTCTGAACTGCTCAAAATCGATCGCGTTGGAATTGATGATAATTTCTTTGATTTAGGAGGAACTTCAATCTCAATTCTGCAAGTTACTGTACGCGTGCAACAGGAGCTTGGTATTGAGCTACCTACTGTGAAGCTATTTCAGTATTCAACGATTGGCTCTTTAGCAAACTATTTGCATTCAAACCAGAACAGCCAACCGTCTCATGACAAGCTGCAAAATCGTGCCCAACGCCAACAAGCAGCTCGGACTCGTCGCCGTAATCATCAACAAGGTGTTTAAGCAATGGTAAATATGCAAGCATCCGACAACCAAGATCCTATTGATGGTGTTGCCATTATTGGCATGGTAGGAAGATTTCCTGGCGCCAAGAATGTCGATGAGTTGTGGCACAATCTGTGTCAGGGATTAGAGTCAACGACTTTTTTTAAGGATGAGGAGCTAGATCCTAGTATTGACCCGAACCTTTGCAAAGATCCTAGTTACGTGAAAGCTAGAGGAATCATTCTTGGGGGAGAAACCTTTGATGCTGCCTTCTTTGGCATCAATCCACTGGAAGCTGTGGTTATGGACCCACAGGCTAGAGTTTTCCTAGAGTTGGTTCATGAAGCTCTAGAAAATGCTGGTTATGAATCAGAGTCTTTTGATGGTTTGATTGGTTTGTACGCTGGTTGTGGTCAAAATACTTATTTTGCTAACCATATTTCTGGTCGTATGGAAATTGTTGATCGCATTGGCGAGTTCCAGACGATGTTAGCAAATGAAAAAGACTTTTTGACCACTCGTGCTGCTTACAAGCTCAACCTCAAGGGCCCCGCTGTCAGCGTTAATACGGCTTGCTCTACTTCTTTAGTAGCAATTATTCAGGCTTGTCAAGCCTTAAACAGCTATCAGTGCGATATGGCTTTAGCTGGTGGTGTATCTATGACTACACCCCAAAACAGCGGTTATGTAGCTCAAGAAGGCAGTATGCTGTCTGAGGATGGACATTGTCGTCCCTTTGATGCCAGCGCTCAGGGCACAATGTTCAACAATGGCGCAGGATTGGTTGTCCTCAAGCGTTTAGAAGATGCCCTTAATGAAGGCGATCGCATCTATGCCGTAATTCGGGGTTCTGGTATCAATAATGACGGCGCTCATAAGGTGAGCTTTACGGCTCCCAGTGTAGACGGACAAGCAGAGGCGATTGCAATGGCGCAAGCTGATGCCAACTTTCACCCGGAAACCATCTCTTATATTGAAGCTCACGGTACAGCTACACCTTTAGGCGACCCTATTGAAATTGAAGCGCTGACGCAAGCATTTCGTCTGCATACAAACGCGAAACAATTTTGTGCGATTGGCTCTGTTAAAGGCAATGTCGGACATTTAGTTGCTGCGGCTGGGGTAGCAGGGTTAATTAAAACCGCTCTTGCCCTGCATTATAAAAAGATTCCACCTAGCTTAAATTTTGAGGCTCCAAACCCCAAGATTGACTTTGCCAACAGCCCTTTCTATGTCAATACCAAGCTAGCTGAATGGTCAGAGGGTGAAACTTTGCGACGAGCCGGTGTGAGTTCTTTTGGTGTCGGCGGGACTAATGCTCATATTGTGCTAGAAGAAGCGCCACAAATCCAAAATTCGGGATCTTCTCGCCCACAGCAGCTATTGTTGCTTTCGGCAAAAACTAGTAAAGCTTTGGAGGTTGCAACAGCAAATTTGCAGCAACATTTACAACACAATGCTGAAATTAACTTAGCCGATGTAGCTTATACCCTACAGCGAGGGCGCAAAGCCTTAAACTATCGACGCAGTGTAGTTTGTCACGATATAACAGATGCGATCGCAGCCCTACAATCTTTAGATCCAAATCAAGTAAATACCCGTCATCCAGAAATCCGCAATCCAGCCGTTGTCTTCATGTTCCCCGGACAAGGATCGCAATATGTGAACATGGGACTGAATCTCTACAACCGCGAACCTGTGTTTCAGGAGATAGTAGATGAATGTGCCCAAATCCTTAAACCCTTGTTGGGCAGGGATTTACGAGAAATCATCTATCCTGCACCGAGCGATTGCGAAACTGCGGCTATCTTCCTGCGGCAAACCTGTTTTACCCAACCAGCATTATTCATCATTGAATACGCTTTAGCGCAACTGTGGCAAAGTTGGGGAGTCAAGCCCCAAGCCATGATTGGTCACAGTATTGGCGAATTTGTCGCCGCCTGTATTGCGGGTGTATTTACCTTAGAAGATGCGCTGATGTTGGTTGCAAATCGCGGTCGTTTAATGTGGGAGTTACCAGAAGGGGCTATGCTCTCAGTGCGCCTACCAGCCAAAGAAGTAGAGCCACGATTGAGCACAGAACTAGCGATCGCAGCAATTAACGGCCCTTCCCTGTGTGTCGTTTCTGGGCCAACAGAGGCGATCGCGGCTCTGCAAAAACAACTTGAAAGCGAAGAAGTTGTCTGTCGCCATTTACACACTTCCCACGCTTTTCACTCTCCAATGATGGATAGCATCATTGCCCCCTTTGCTGAGGTAGTTGGGAAGGTTAAATTATCACCTCCCCAAATTCCCTTTGTTTCCACAGTCACCGCCGACTGGATTACAGCCCAGCAAGCAACTGATCCGATGTATTGGGCTACACATCTACGCCAGACTGTGCGATTTGCGGAGGGCGTACAAACCCTATGGCAGCAGCCAGAACGCATACTGTTAGAGGTGGGGCCGCGAATCACAACTACGACTCTAGCCCGCCAACAAGCAAAAAATATTAAACAACAGATAGCGATGCCTACGGCGGGCAAAGCCTACGCTTCTCTGGGTGATAACGCCCAGAACGAAGCCGAATGGACGGCATTACTTAAGGCAGTAGGACAACTGTGGTTAGCAGGAGTATCTATTGACTGGAGCAACTTCTATCAAAGGGAAACACGACAACGAATTTCTCTGCCTACCTATCCCTTTGAACGCCAACACTTCTGGATTGATCCTCCACCTCATCCCAATTGTGCATCAACTCCTAAACTTCCAAATCGCCTATTAGAAAAGACCCAAACTATGAAAACATACCCTCAGCAAAAGCTCATTCCTCTGCTAAAAGAAATTATCGAAGAAACCTCAGGATTGGAAATCGCTAGTGTTGACGACTCGACAACATTTTTAGAAATGGGATTAGATTCTTTATCCCTGACTCAAGTGGCGCTAGCGTTAAAGAAAAAATTTAAAGTCAAGGTAACACTTAGGCAGTTATTAGAAATTTATCCCAATTTAGGAACACTGGCTGACTTTATCAATCCAGCCTTGTCTGCCGAAACTCTATCCGCATTAGGATTAATAGAAACCGTTGCAGAACCCACTCCAGAAGTACAATTACCAGCACCTGCAAACACATCACCCACTTTGATAGTCCATGAAGTTCATCCAAATGGATCTGCACCTCAGATTTCTGCCCAACCTGCTGCATCCAGTTTCCTCGAAAATGTGATTAATCAGCAGCTGCAAATTATGACTCAGCAATTAGCGCTATTGGCTAACAACAGTCAACCTGTAACAATCCCAGTTGTATCCGGGGCGACACCTCAAAATAATGGTGTCAAGCTACAAAACGCTGTATCTATCCCAGCTACTCAAACGAGCAAAGAATCACTTCCATCGGTAGACACTGAGACGAATGGTGCTAAAAAGGCATTTGGTGCGGCAGCTCGAATTGAAAAGACCCAGACTAAAACTCTGACAGCGCACCAACGAACTCATCTAGACAAAATTATCCAAAGATATACACAACGGACTAAAAAATCCAAAGAATATACTCAATCCCATCGCCCTTATCTGGCAGACCCAAGAACTGTTTCTGGGTTTAACCCGACTATGAAAGAGATGGTTTACCCCATCGTAGCGTCTCGTTCATCGGGTTCTAAACTTTGGGACGTTGATGGTAATGAATATGTTGATTTAAGCAATGGCTTTGGCTTGAATTTGTTTGGTTGGTCGCCACCTTTCATTACCGAAGCAATTGAAGCACAACTGAAACTCGGTATGGAAATTGGCCCCCAGACTCCCTTAGTTGGAGAAGTGGCGCGGCTGATGTGTGAGTTGACCAACTTTGACCGAGCAGCCTTTTGTAACACAGGTTCGGAAGCGGTTCTGGGAGCGATGCGGATGGCACGCACAATCACAGGGCGTAACTTAATCGCCATCTTTTCTGGAGCTTATCACGGCATTTTGGATGAAGTAATTGTTCGGGGGACAAAGAAACTCCGGTCAATTCCTGCTGCTCCCGGTATCCCACCAGAAATGGTAGAGAACATCTTGGTACTAGACTATGATTCGCCTGAGTCTCTAGAAATCCTCAAAAATCGGGCTGATGAGTTAGCAGCAGTAATGGTTGAATCTGTGCAAAGCCGTCGCCCTGAATACCAGCCCAAGGAATTCCTCCAGCAACTGCGTGATTTCACTGAGCAAGCTGGTATTGCCCTGATTTTTGATGAAATTGTTACCGGATTTAGAATTCATCCAGGTGGCGCTCAGGCGCATTTTGGTATCAAAGCTGATATAGCAACCTACGGCAAGATTGTGGGCGGTGGACTACCAATTGGAGTCATTGCTGGCAAATCGCAATATATGGATGCTTTAGATGGTGGGTTTTGGCAGTTTGGGGATGACTCAGTTCCAGAGGTAGGCGTTACTTACTTTGCTGGTACCTTCGTCCGCCATCCTTTAGCACTAGCAGCAGCCAAAGCAGTGCTTCAGCATTTGCTCCATTGTGGCCCTAGCTTGCAGCAAAATCTTAATGCAAGAACCGATAAGTTTGTAGCGGAACTTATGGGCTATTTCCAGCAAGTTCAGGCTCCGTTTACAGCCTATAATTTCGGCTCCCTGTTCATGGTGAAGTCTGCACCAGAATTTCCCTACGGAGATTTGCTGTTTTACTTGCTGCGGGATAAGGGAGTACATACTTGGGATCATCGTCCTTGCTTCTTGACGACAGCCCATTCCGAAGCCGATCTGGCTTTCGTAATGGCAGCCTTTAAAGAAAGTATTACCGAAATGCAGTCTGCTGGCTTCTTGTCTGCACCGCCCATAGAAGTAACAAATTGCGATCGCCACAATGGAGTAGAACGCAATCGTCCTCCACAAACTGATGCCAGATTAGGACGAGATCCGCAAGGGAACCCCGCTTGGTATATCCCCGATACCGAGCGACCTGGGAAATATTTACAAGTCGCAAGTGTTTCCTGAAATAGGTTTTTGAGCTAAGTAGACAAGTAGAAATAATAGTAATTTGAAGGTATTTTATGAGTTCATATCCGATAATTTTGCAGCCCAGTTTGACGTTTCCTGAACGTATTATTGAGGTAGATACGCCAGGCTTTCAAGAGAAGTTTAACCATTCTCCATTTATGTTCTCCCATAATCTCGTAGGGCATCCTTTATTTGAGATTCCTCGTCTAGTTGATCTGGCAAATAATCTCTTTCCTAAAGGACAAATTTTTTGTTGTAAAAACGGTAATTTTCCTGGAATGAAATGGGAGCAATTACCAAGGAAAAAACAAATTGTAGAAGCAATCTTAAATATTCAAGAATCAAATTCTTTTATAATGTTTAAGAGTGCCCATATTGACCCAGACTATAAAGCTTTACTAGATAAAATCTTGATTGAACTTGAAGACCTTACAACTGTTCCTTTACATCGAGAGATTACCTGGTCAATAGCTACCATTATTGTTTCTTCTCCTCACTCAATCACCCCCTACCATATTGACCATGATTGTAATTTCTTATTTCAAATACATGGTGACAAGGATGTCCATCTGTTCGATCAAAATGATCGCTCTGTCTTGACAGAGGAAGAGATTGAGAATTTCTATTTAGGACATATCTCATCAGCGAATTACCGAGAGGAGAACCAGAACAAGGCAAGTGTGAACCACTTAGTTCCAGGAAAAGGAGTTCACCATCCAGTACTAGCCCCACACTGGGTTAAAAATAGAGATAATTACTCTGTTTCGCTGAGTATTAACTTTTGTTTGAAGACGTGCGATTTACACGCCAGAATTTATCAGGTTAATTACTATCTCCGAAAACTAGGTATGCTGCCAACTCCTCCAGGCCAGTCTGCATTACGAGATAGAACCAAAATTCTTGCTGTCGAAATGTTCTCTAAACGAAAGCCAGAAAATCATGATGAAGTGCTTCACTCCGGTATAAAAAGAATTACTGCCCCAGCAAAACTTTTCCAAGAGGCCGTGAGGTCACTAAAACGATAATCATCTGTCGTAATTGTTGAAAACAAAGCATATACCAGATTAAAATTAGGTTTTTCAATATGTCACTAACTAAACCATCTACAAATAACCAGAATTCGATCAAGTCATTAGCCGATAAACATATGAAAATGGTTGATAAGTTTGTATCAGAGCTTCAACAGTTAGATGTAAAGTTATGGATTGAAGGCGATCACTTACGCTATAAAGCTCCTAAAGAAACACTGACTCCTGATTTACTCGCTAAAATGAGAGATCATAAAGAAGAGATTCTAAATTTCTTAAGCCAATCCAATCCTGCTAACGCAAATTCTAATGGAAGCTTAATAGCTCAACCAGAAAAGATGATCGTTGAACAAGTGGCTAACTTATCCTATAAAGAGTTTGTCAGTAGCTATCTAAACCCATTGCATCCTGTTGTCATCACTGATGCAATCCAAGATTGGAAAGCATTGTCAACATGGACTCCTGAATACTTTAAAAAAAACTATGGCTCAAAAGAAGTAACTGTTGATGCTCAACGCTATCAACTGCGAAATTTTATTGATTTAGTTCTTGCTTCAACTGAAGAGAAACCTTGTTCATATCTCAAAGATACTGATATTTCCGGACTATTCCCTGAACTACTTGCAGATATTGAACCTACATTACTTTACTCTCAGTATAATCGGCTCTTGAGTCCGATGCTTTACATGCCAGCAGCCGATCCAGTAAAACAGCGAAATGCTTTCTTGGAGCTTCTAATTGCAGGTCAAGGGACAAAGTTCCCAATCTTACACTTTGATTATTGGCACTTACATGCTTTTATCATGCAGGTGTATGGGGAAAAAGAGTTTACCCTTTACTCGCCCGTTCAAACTGAATATCTCTATCCAGTTGATATGTCATCAAATAGATCCTTGATTCCAGATATCCATCAGTCAGACTTGGAGCAGTTTCCACTGTTTGCAAAGGCAACTCCTCTTAAAGTAATTGTCAAGCCAGGGGAAACTATTTTTGTGCCAAGTGGATGGTGGCATACAACACGGATGCTGACCCCCTCAATTGCAGTCACGATGAATTGCCTAACTAACTCGAACTGGGATAAATTTAGTCAAGATTTGACTCGCGATCTGGTTAATTCGTTAAGTTCTTCCAAAAATCGCCAGAGTAGACTCACTATTCTTGAATCTAATATTTCTTGCTATCTAGATAATCTCGGAAGACTCTTAGCATCCCTAGATCCTAATTGAGTAAGATGGCATTGTGCCGAGATCCTTGTAATTTCTGGCAAGATGGTCTGAAAAGCCTTGTTATGTATAGATTTGATAATTTACTACATCATTGGTAGAAAAGACCCCATCAACAACGAAAAATCAAGCCTTTCCAAGGGAACTTGCAGTTTTTACAGCCATCTCAGTGCAATGCTTACTTGACCCACCAACAGAGATTGGGAAGCAATGCGATTTTATAATATGAGTGCGATTTCTTGGCTATAAATTAAACCCAGCATGATTATGAAGGATTAGTTACCGGGTTGTGAACCCTGAAAATTAATGACAATGTAGGTGCAAAACTTACCATCTAGGTGCAGGATTGAAAGTACTTTTCCATGACTTTCATCAGTGTCATATTTACTTTCCTAAAACACCGATTAATAGGTGATATTTCTATCTTAGAAAACTCCCAAAATCATCCTAAAAATATATATTTCTTGCACTTTTAACATTATTAAACGCAAAAGTATCAATGTATAAACACATCAATTCACTCACTTCTCTGCGCGGTATTGCAGCCTTTATTGTTGTTGTACACCATTTTTCTTACTACGCCTTACCTAAAACTGGCTCAACTTTATCCGCATATAGCGATTTTTTTCGGAATGGATATTTGTGGGTTGATTTTTTCTTTATTTTAAGTGGTTTTATCATGACCCACGTTTATATTGGAAATTTTTTCTTAAGAGTGACTTTATCTAACTATCGCTCATATTTATTCTCGCGTTTTGCCAGAATTTATCCTCTACATATATTTATTTTATCTCTATTTGTTGGATTAGAAATCATCAAAACATTATTAACCAATAATTCTACATTTACTGGTAAATTTAACTTAACTGCCCTTTTTGCGAATATTTTTCTTCTCCAAGCATTCGACCTAAATTGCCCAAATTTATTTTGGTGTAATACTTATTGGAATGAACCAGCTTGGTCAATTAGCGTAGAGTTTGTTATTTACTGTATATTCCCATTTTTATTATTTTTATTATTAAAGAATAGCGAAAAAAATGATTTAATTATTTATATTTATAGTCTCTTTAGTATATTACTATTAATCATCTTTACCCGTGGTAATTTAGATAGTATTATTGGTATACCTTCGATAGCGAGATGCGGTCTAGAGTGCGTACTTGGTATTATAACTTACAAAATCTATCGGAGAGATAATTATAAAAAGTATTTTAATCTTAATTTACTGGCAATTATAGCTATCACTTGGATAATTATAATTATGAATTACTACTGGCATCATTTGCGTAGCCTTCATGATTGGCTAATTTTACCAGCTTTTTCTCTACTGATTTTAGCTGTATCTGTCAACAACAATGGTGTGATATCAAAAATTTTAAATTCTCGGTTAATGCTATATCTCGGTACTATATCTTATTCGATTTATATGGTTCATTGGTTTGTTCAAGAACTGTTAAAAACATTCTGGATTTATAAATTTCACCATGTTTTTGGCAAAAACTTCACAGAATATGAAGCCTTGACATCTTTAGGAGTATTTCTTATGATGATCCTATTGGCTGCATCATTGACATATAAATTTGTAGAAGTTCCTATGCGTAATTATTTAAAATCTACAATCTTCGCTAAACAATGAATTGAACGCCAGTAGTTTGTCAAAAAAAATTTAAATTTAACCAAATTGAATAAACTGAGAAAATAATAGAGTTTTATGAGCTTATTACCTGTAGATTACCAATCCAGATTAACTGCGGTTGATTTTGATCCATTTGCAAATGGAGAATTACTTTTAACCGCCCCTGCTACAGAATCACAAAAAGAAATTTGGGCTTCTGTGAAAATGGGGGATGCTGCCAATTGTGCTTATAACGAGTCCCAATCTCTGCGACTAAGAGGCGAACTTGATGTCAAGGTTTTCCAGTCTGGGGTGGAAGAGTTAGTACAACGTCATGAAGCACTACGGACAACTTTTAGCACAAATGGCAATATACTCTGCATTGTTGCTTCTCGGCAAATTGAAATCCCTATTATTGATCTTTCTAGCCTGGAACTACAGGAGCAACAGGAAAAATTAGCTAGTATCTTGCGACAAGAGGTAGAGCAACCTTTTGATTTGGAACATGGCCCTTTATTTCGGGCAAAAATTGTCAAATTGCAGCTGCAAGAACATCTAGCTATTTTGACAGCCCATCATATTATTTGTGATGGTTGGTCTTGGGCAGTGCTGATGCCAGATTTGGGTAAACTCTATTCTGGCTTGCAACAGGGTATTGTTCCTGAATTAGAAGAACCAGACCACTTAAGTGAATATGCGACTTTGCAGGAAGAAGAGGCGGATAGTCCAGAAGCGATCGCTACAGAAAAATACTGGTTGAAACAATTCGCTGACTCTGTACCTGTAGTGGATTTCCCTAGCGATCGCCCCCGTCCACCACTCAGAACCTTTAACGCCGCCCGCGAAGATTGGCATTTAAACTCCGAACTAGTTGCCAACCTTAAACAACTAGGGACAAAACTCGGTTGTAGCTTTATGACTACTATCCTGGGAGGATTTGAGGTCTGGCTACACCGGATGACAGGACAAAACGACTTGGTTGTAGGTATTCCAGCCGCCGGACAAGCTGCTTTGGGGCAATATAATCTCGTAGGCCACTGTGTAAACTTACTACCATTACGTAGCCAGATTAATGGCGAAAAATCTTTCAGCGACTACTTGCAAACACGGCGATCGGCTGTGTTAGATGCCTATGACCATCAACAATTTACCTTTGGCAGCCTGGTCAAAAAATTAGTATTACCACGGGATTCTAGCCGCATTCCCTTAGTACCAATTATATTTAATGTCGATCAAGCGCTAGACAGCGATCAACTTCCCTTTATGGACTTGGAGGTAGAATTTTTCTCCAATCCCCGCACATTCGAGAATTTTGAACTGTTTATCAATGCTACAGAATTGCATGGTGAACTGATCCTGGAATGTCAGTACAACACTAATTTATTTGACGCTGACACTATCCGCCGCCGGATGGCAGAGTTTGAAACTTTGTTATTGGGCATAGTTGCTAACCCTAATCAAAGTATTGCTAAATTGCCAATTTTGCCAGCAGTTGAGCAACAGTTATTAGCAACATGGAATAATACTCAAATAGCTTATCCCCAAGATATCTGCATTCACCAGCTGTTTGAAACTCAAGTGGAGAAAACTCCAGACGCGATCGCTGTAGTTTTTGAAGAGGAACTTATTAGCTACCGCGAACTGAATCTGCGAGCCAATCAGCTAGCCCATTATCTCCAAAGCTTAGGAGTCGGTTCAGAAGTTCTGGTTGGTCTGTGTGTCGAGCGCAGCTTGGAAATGGTTGTAGGAGTTTTAGGCATTCTCAAAGCCGGAGGAGCCTATGTCCCGTTAGATTATGCTTATCCTCAAGAACGTTTAGCTTTCATGTTGCAAGATGCTCAGGTGTCAGTGCTACTAACGCAGGAGAAGCTAAAGGCGGGGCTACCTAACCATCAAGCAGAGATTATTTGCCTTGATACCAATTGGCAGTCTATAGATTATGGGTTGGATAACCCAACACATAACATCACTTCCAATAACTTAGCCTACGTCATCTATACATCTGGCTCGACAGGTCAACCGAAAGGCGTTCAAATTCAACATCGGGGTGCTGTTAATCTCCTGAATGCCGTCGCTAAAGAACCCGGTTTAACTGCTGAGGATACTCTCCTCTCTGTTACTAGCCTATCCTTTGATATTGCCGTTTCAGAAATTTTTTTACCACTGTCTGTAGGTGCGAAGTTGGTGTTGGTAAGCCGTGAAGTTGCGGCTGATGGCACCCAACTGCTAAAAGCGCTAACCACCTCCGGGGCAACCTTTATGCAACCGACACCAGTTACTTGGCGGCTATTACTGGCAGCCGGATGGCAAGGTAGTCCTCAACTCAAGATGATTTCCACAGGCGAAGCCTTACCTAGAGAGCTTGCAAATCAATTATTACCTAAGGGAGCTTGTCTGTGGAACCTTTACGGGCCTACAGAAACAACGATTTGGTCAACAGGCTACAAGGTGACAACGGGAAATAAAGCAATGAGCATTGGTTGCCCTCTTGCTAATACGCAGCTCTACATTTTAGACTCCCATTTACAACCCGTTCCCATTGGTATATCAGGTGAGTTGTATATTGGTGGCGAAGGACTAGCAAGGGGATATCTTAATCGTCCCGATCTGACTGCTGAGAAATTTATTTCTAATCCCTTCAGCCCAAACCCTAAATCACGCTTATACAAAACTGGAGACCTGGCTCGTTATTTACCAGATGGACATATTGAATACTTGGGTCGGATCGACTATCAAATAAAATTGCGTGGTTTCCGCATAGAATTGGGTGAAATTGAAACTGCACTCCTGCAACATCCAGAAGTAAAAGAAGGCGTTGTAATTGTTCGAGAAGACACTTCTAATGAGAATCATTTAGTAGGTTATATTGTTGCGGAAACTGGTCAAGATAGCTTGCAAGTGATTTCGCAGTTGCGTCGATTCTTGAAACAACAGCTTCCTGATTTTATGGTGCCAACGATCTTTATGGCACTAGAAGCTATGCCGTTAACCCCCAATGGCAAAGTTGATCGCAAAGCATTGCCAGAGGCAGATGCTTCCCGCCCGGAACTGGAGGCAAATTATGTAGCGCCTCGCACTCCCATTGAGCAGCAGATTGCAGATATCTGGATGCAGGTTCTTAATGTCAAGCGGGTTGGGATTTACGACAACTTTTTTGAATTGGGTGGATATTCTCTAGTAGGAATTCAAGTGGTTTCTCGAGTCCGCCAAGCCTTGCAAGTAGAAATCCTGATGTCCAATTTATTTGAATTACCAACGGTAGCAGATTTGGCTGAACGAGTGGAGACTCTGCGTTGGGCAACCCAAGGTATTCAGGCGGCTGAGAGTGAAACAGCTGATGATTACGAGGAAGGTGAGCTATGAAAACATTAGATGAACTACTATCTGAGCTACGTCAGCGCGATGTCAAACTTTGGCTAGAGGGCGAAAGCCTACGCTATCGGGCGGCAAAAGACAGTCTCACGCCGGAATTGCTGACCGAGTTAAAAACTCAAAAAGCCGAAATCATCAACTTTCTGCGACAAATTACTACAGCCGCCAGTTCACAGATTCCCCCAATTGTCGCTTGTGAACGGAATGGCAACTTGCCGCTTTCCTTTGGTCAGCAACGGTTATGGTTCCTCCATCAGTTTGAACCTGATAGTTCCTCAAATAATATGCCCGTCGTGGTGCGTTTTACGGGGAATCTCAATGTTGCTGTCTTAGAAGAAAGTTTGAAAGAAGTCGTCCGCCGCCATGAAATCCTGCGGACAACTTTTCCAGCAGTGAATGGAAAGTCCACTCAAGTCATCGCCACCGATGTTTCCTTGACGCTGCCAATAATTGACTTGCAGCAAGTACCAGATGAACAACGGGAGGCGGAAGCTCACTTACTGGCAACTAAAGAAGCTCATCAACCCTTTGATCTAGGCAAGGGGCCGATTTTGCGGGTGTTACTGCTGGAGTTAAGCGAGCAAGAGCATCTGCTGATCTGGAATATGCACTGCATAATTTGTGATGGAGCTTCGTCCGATCTGTTCTATCAAGACCTCACTACCATCTATAAAGCATTGTCGGCGGGGAAGGCTTCTCCTTTACCTCCCTTAGCTGTGCAGTATGCTGATTTTACCAATTGGCAATATCAATGGCTCCAAGGAGAGGTTTTAGAGTCACAGGTAAACTACTGGAAACAAAAGCTAGAAGGTAATTTACCTATTATTGAGTTACCTTACGATCATCCCCGTCCTTATGGTGTGCAAACCTATCGAGGCGATCGCGCTGCCCTGCTGCTATCAAAGGCGCTGAATCATGCCCTGACAGAGCTGAGTCAAAAGTGGGGAGTTACCCTGTTCATGACTCTACTGACAGTGTTTGAGCTATTGCTCTACCGTTATTCTGGACAAGAAGACCTACTCATTAGCTTTGCAAGTGCAAGTCGGGGACAAGTAGAAACCGAGGGGTTGATTGGATTTTTTTCTAATACTCTTGTACTGCGGAGTAAGTTTGTAGGGAACCCAACTTTCCGAGAATTGTTAGACCGAGTGCGTAAGGATTGCTTACAAGCTTATACCCATCAAGACCTACCCTTTGAGAGACTAATTGAAGAACTTAGACCAGAACAACAAAGTCGGAACAGTTCGCCTTTATTTCAGGTAAAGTTCTCCCTCAATCCTCCTTGGTCGAATGGTCGTGGTATGGCATCAGTAGAACTACCTGATTTGACTATCACTTCTCTATTTGGCTACATCTATCATGGTAAAACCAAATACGATCTGACATTAGTCTTGCGGGAACAGGATAATGGTCTGGGTATGGTATTTGATTACAATGCCGAGATGTTTGATGCCAGTACCATAGAGCGGATGTTGGGACACTTCAAAACATTACTCGAAGGTATTGTCGCTAATCCCGATCAGCCAATTGCTGAATTACCCTTGTTGACAGCAGGTGAACAACATCAATTGTTAGTTAAGTGGAACGGCAATCAGGCTAATTATCCCCAGAATACTTGTATCCATCAGTGGTTTGAAAATCAAGTCAAGCAAACTCCAAATAATATTGCAGTAAGTTTTGAAAATCAGCAATTAACCTATCAGGAACTCAACCAGCGGGCAAATCAACTAGCCCACTATTTGCAAACTCTAGGGGTAGGATCAGGGGTACTCGTCGGTCTTTATGCAGAGCCTTCCCTAGAGATGATTGTGGGGCTATTGGGTATTTTGAAAGTTGGGGGAACTTACGTATCCATAGCTCCGACATCTGGGCAAGATGGTCTGGCTTTCATTTTAGAAGATGCCCAAATATCCTTAGTGTTAACCCAAAGCTCATTAGTTGAGAAGCTCTCTGAGCATCAGGCACAAGTTATCTGTTTGGATAGTGATTGGGAAGTTATCGCCCTACACCCTACTGAAAATACGGAGTATTATACCACAGAGCAGACTCTCGCCTGTGTGATGTATGTGTCCGGTTACAATGGAAAACCCAACGGTATAGGCATTACCCACAGTAATCTTGTCACCCACAGCTTGGCAATTTGCGAAACTTGGGAGTTGACCCAGAGCGATCGCCTACTACTCATATCTAGGATCACAACTGATACTTTCATTGAATCACTGTTCCCTAGTTGGATTACTGGTGCTACCACAATTCTCCAGTCTCAAGAGCTACAAAACTCGGCGGCGCAGTTTTTCCCATTCATTGCTCAACAAAAGATTAGCGTTGTTAATATACCTACTTGCTTTTGGTATGAGTTAGTTAAAGAGCCATCTGTGTCTTTACAAACCTTGCCAGCCATCTTGCGCTTAGTCATGGTTGGTGGTGAAAAAGTTTCACGTAATGGTTATTTAACTTGGATAGAAAAAGTTGGCAAGCAAGTACGCTGGCTTAATGCCTATGGATCACTAGAAACAACTTTAACCGCCACAGTTTACGATCCGGAAACTGCCACTGAAGCCAGTAACACTCGCTCAGAAATTCCTATAGGAAAAGCGATCGCCAATACCCAAATTTACATTCTCGATCGGCGATCGCAACCCTTGCCAATTGGCGTTACTGGCGAAATCTACATCAGCGGTATCGGTGTTACACAAGGCTACTTTAACCGTCCAGACTTAACATCTGAGAAATTTATCCCTAACCCCTTTAGCAGCGAATCTGGGGCATACCTTTACAGAAGTGGCGACTTAGGACGCTACTTAAGTGACGGCAATATTGAGTTTCTGGGCCGCCTAGACAATCAGGTAAAAATTCGTGGTTTTCGGATTGAGTTGGCTGAAATTGAAACAATTTTGGGTCAATATCCAGGCGTGCAAAAAACTGTGGTGATTACCAAAGAAGATGTTCCTGGAGATAAGCAACTAAATGCTTATCTTGTTCCCAAACAAGGAGAGACTTTAGGGAGTGAGCAACTGCTGAGTTTTCTCCAGCCAAAGCTGCCTGAGCATTTGTTGCCTTCTGCCTTTGTCATAGTAGATTCTCTGCCATTGAATGCTAATGGCCAAGTTGATCGCAAAGCCTTATCTGCGCTTAATCCAACTAATTCTAAAATAGAAAAAACATTTGCCACAGCAGAAAATCCATTACAACTTCAATTAACAGAAATCTGGGAAAATATTTTAGGAATTCATCCGATTGGAATAACAGATAATTTTTTTGATTTGGGTGGACACTCACTGCTGGCAGTCCGTCTGTTTTTTTATATTGAAAAGATAGCGGGTAAAAATCTACCTCTATCTATCCTCTTACAAGCCCCAACTATTGAGCAATTAGCTAATATTGTTGAGCAAGAAAGATGCTCAAAACCTGTGGTTGCAGCGACGCCAACAGCTGATGTAAAGTCTGAAACATCAATTCCTTGGTCATCTTTGGTAGCTATTCAACCCAACGGTTCTAAGCCTCCTTTTTTCTGTGTACATGGTTTGGGTGGAGAAGTTCTACGTTTCCGTGAATTGGCATTGCATTTAGGATCAGATCAACCATTTTATGGATTACAGCCACAAGGGTTAGATGGAAAACAGCTTCCTTATACCCGGATTGAAGACATGGCAGCGCACTACATTCAACAAATCCAGACCATTCAGCCCCATGAGCCTTATTTTATCGGTGGATACTCCTCTGGGGGTATAATTGCTTATGAGATAGCTCGGCAATTGGTTATGCAAGGTAAAAAAGTAGCTTTGCTAGTTTTATTTGATACCTACGGTTCTAGAAAAAGCGAATCTGTGCCATTGCAAAAGCCAGCTTCTCGCCATTGGAAGAGTCTTTTAGCAATTGCATCTAACTATGTTATTAAGCAGGTAGAAAGAAATAAAGAGCGGCTTAAGTATCAGATCAAAGAGATGATCTGGCGGTTTGTCTTTCAGTTTCACCTGACCTTTGGACGCCCCTTAGCTTACTCCTACCGGAAATTTATGGTACAAGAGGCCACCATACAAGCGCTAAGAAAATATGTTCTACAAGTTTACTCAGGTCGAGCAACCATATTCCGAACAGAAGATGGTCTTGTAGTTGCCCAACAGGAGACTGATCCCAAAATGGGTTGGAGTGAATTGGCATTAGGGGGAGTAGATATCTATGATATTTCTGGGATTCATAATTCCATTTTTAAAGAACCCCATATACAATCTGTGTCCGAAAAAATCAAAGCTTGCATAGATCAAACTATTGCAAAAACCTAAATCTTTCTAGACTTATAGGAAATGTAATTCAGCACAAAGATTATAACGTTTTGCTTCTCACTTCTGAATCCTGAATTATGCTGTAGTTAAAGCTTTGCAATCTCATCTCGTTTGCGGGATGGGGTTGTTTTATTCGCGAGTAATATAGTGGTTCTCGTTTGCATCAAGTACTACATTTTTAAACCTCATCCCCAACCCTCTCCGTGAGTTAGGAGAGGGGAGTGTTTGCATGCCTCAAATCCAGGGTGAGGTTCAGAATGTATTGCACCGAAATGAGAACCGCTATAATTTCCACTGATACCTTGATACATATGTAAATGCGATCGCTAATCAAGCCTTTGCATAAATCCTAAACTGGATCTTACCTAGTGTATTTACTGAAGTTTTGCTATAACTCAGAGGAAATAATAATATATATGGTAAACCCGATGCACTTCTTGATAGTAATGCCAATAATCATCCGAAGGTTTACTTTGCATTTTTGGGTGCTAACTCAGATCAGGTAGAGCACATTCGACTGTTGGAAAATAATCCCTTTGGTTTTGAGGATTTACCAAATGGTGGTGATAAAGATTACAACAATGTGATTGTGCAGGTAAATTTGAGTGTCAATGTTGTGTAATATTAAAATTGGGTAATTACTTAGCAAGTTTGAACATCCTCATCCCCCTTGCGGGGTGGGGCTATGTTTATGCATAACAATGAAATAGATTTGATATTCATTAAACTAGTAAATTTACTGAAGGCAGTTATTAGCTTTCCTTCATAAATTTAATAGTTAATTCCTCTACGGTGACAAAAATCTTTGCCTTTACTTCTGGAGTTAATTTTTATTAAATTAAGCTAGCAAAAAAGTGATGAAGGATTCTTTTATAATTGGGCATGGCGCTGTTTACCAAGGAAAGCTCACTGTCCTTCGCCATCAGTGATACTGTGAATCTCTATATTTAAGAATTTGTAAAAATAATTCAGAAATTTAAAGTTTTTTTCTTACATAATCTTTAATTAGGGTATTTACTTAGGAAAGCATCTGTGATAATTTCATGTTGATTATCATAAATTAAAATATGCAACACTAGTGTTTAACAACCGTGTTTCTGTGTTTTGGTTTGATGATCAGTATCCATGTTGCATACTTGCAATGCTAAATCTTAATTTTAAGATAGTATAAATTATGTACTGTGAAGGAAGTGAGAAGTTTTCCTCGATCTATTTAAACTTTTGTTTTGAATAACGGATAACAGTTGTAATGTGATCTGAATGCAGGTCTGCAATTAGACGAACCTGCCTTCTGTGCTTCTACATATTTAAGCACACTGAATGCCACAGAAGTATTGCTGCTGCTGGCATAAAACCAAACACTGCCACTGTTAGTAAAAGAAATAGTCCCTAATATTTTCGACTTTATTCCTCACTTTTACCTTCGACTTGTCTTATATGACTTATATTAAGAACGCTTTTCCCGAATTTATCACCACCCTAGAAGGGTTTGACCAATTACCAGATGAGGCGATCGCTAATCTATCAGAACAGCTGCAAGCCTGGCGCTATCGGATAGGTCAGAAAATCATCGGAAAAGAAAGTCTCCCAGAACGCATCACCATAATTTATGAAGGACAAGTGCGCCTGTTGGGATATGACCCCCAGACGCAAATGCCAATCACGCTAAAATTACTCCAACCTGGGGAAATTATCGGCGAAATTGGTTTGTTGCGCGATATCGCCTGTGAGACAGCGATCGCCTCCACCGAAGTAGTATGTTTAACCTTGAATGCATCGGCATATTTTAGTTTTATCGCTTTATACCCAGCTTTTGCCGAAGCCCGCAAGAACCGCAGTTATTTGATGGAAGTTTTCGATATTCTCAGTTCCTATTGGCAAAAGCAAGCGATCGCGACTTTAAATCTCAAAGAACTGGCAGAAAACGCCTTACCACATGCGAAAATTCATTACCTCCCTTCAGGGAAAACTTCATTCAACCAACTGGATAACGAAAGCGTCTGGTTTGTGAGTGGTGGTGGTACAGTAACGAATTTCTCACCTGGCGATCGCCTAGAATCATCCGATGACAGAGACAAGATCCAGGTCATAGGTCAAAACCCCGCCCGGTTGCTTGGTATACATCCGTCAGATTTGATGTTGGAAGATAGTCATCAGATAGTACTTGCGGTAAGTGACACCAAATCAGATAGCCAAGACGAACTGGATATTCCCTACGCATCGGACGAAATAGTTCCACAGACAGCCCCCGATACCTCAAATAGTAATAGTTCGTCAAAACTTAAATACCCGTTTTTTAGTGGTAAGGGAGAATTAAATACAGCCTTCGCCTGCTTCCAAATGATCGCGAAGCATTTAGAAATGCCGTTTCGTCGAGAAGTGGTTCGCCGCATCTTAACTGAGCAAGTCAAACGTCAGGGTATTATATCGTTTCAAGTTACTGCTTACCTAGCAGAGTTAATCGGACTGAAGGCGCAGTTAATAGAGCTACCAATCGCTTCAGTGACGCGCATCCCTACACCGGCATTGATTCGCTATGATGATAGTTTTGCCGTTTTATATGCAGCGGATGCAAATACTATGGTTGTGGGTGTCCCATCCCAAGGAATTGTCCGCTGCAAACCCGCTCAATTGGTTGAACAATTAGATGTTGATCCAACCAACTTTCCGCCCCAAGTCAGGGTATTACTGCTCAGTGCTACCAAAGAAACACCCCAAGAGCGCTTTAGTTTACGGTGGTTTCTGCCCTATTTGTCACGCTACCGTCGAGTCCTTATAGAGGTCTTTGTCGCTTCCTTTTTCGTGCAGTTGGCAGCCTTGGCAAATCCGCTGGTTGTCCAGTTAATTATCGACAAAGTTATCACTCAAAATAGTATTGGGACTCTACATATCTTAGGTGTTTTGCTATTAGTAGTCGGGCTATTTGAAGCAGTGTTGACTACCTTACGAACCTACTTATTTGTCGATACCACTAATCGGATCGATATGGGTTTAGGGTCGGAAATCATCGACCACTTACTACGTCTACCGCTGCGCTACTTTGAACGCCGACCGGTGGGTGAACTTTCCACTCGGATCAACGAATTAGAAAATATCCGTCAATTCTTGACTGGTACTGCTTTAACAGTGGGGTTAGATGCTCTGTTTTCGGTGGTCTATATCGGTGTGATGCTGATTTACAGTTGGCAACTTACCTTGGTAGGCTTAAGCACGATTCCAGTGTTTATCATTGTGATCTTAATCGCTTCTCCCAGCATTAGCAGACAGTTACGTGCCAAAGCCGAACGCAACGCCGAAACTCAATCTTATTTAGTAGAGGTGATGTCAGGCATTCAAACAGTAAAAGCACAAAATATCGAATTGCGATCGCGCTTTTCCTGGCAAGAGCGTTACGCTCGGTTTGTCGCCGCTGGTTTTAAAACCGTTGTGACTTCCACCCTTGCTAACTCCACCAGCAACTTTCTCAACAAACTCAGCAGCTTACTAGTTTTGTGGGTAGGAGCTTATCTAGTACTGCAACAACAATTAACTTTAGGCGAATTAATTGCCTTTAGGATTATATCGGGTTACGTCACCAGCCCAATATTACGCTTGGCTCAACTCTGGCAAAGCTTCCAAGAAACTGCATTATCTTTAGAACGTTTAAGCGATATTGTCGATACACCACAAGAAGGAGAAACAGACCGCTACAATATACCCTTGCCTACGATTAAGGGGGCAGTGAAATACGAAAATGTTTCCTTCCGCTTTGGCACAAGTGGCCCTTTACAACTTTCTAATGTCAACCTCGAATTTGCGCCAGGGAAATTTGTCGGCATTGTCGGACAAAGTGGCTCTGGTAAAAGTACGATGATGAAGTTACTGCTCAGACTTTACGAAACCGAGTCCGGCAGAATTTTGATTGATGGTTATGATATTGCCAAAGTGGAACTTTATTCACTGCGACGGCAAATTGGCGTAGTTCCCCAAGAAACATTATTGTTTGACGGCAGCGTTCAGGAAAATATTGCTCTGACGAATCCCGATGCGACAACCGAAGAAATTATCGAAGCGGCTCAAGTTGCGTGCGCCCACGAATTTGTGATGAACTTGCCCAACGGTTACAACACGCGGGTGGGAGAACGGGGTTCTGCACTTTCAGGTGGACAACGACAAAGAATTGCGATCGCCCGCTCTGTTTTACAACGACCAAAATTATTAGTTTTAGATGAAGCAACTAGCGCATTAGATTATCCCACAGAACGGCAAATATGTCTCAATTTAGCCAAAGCATTCAAGGGTGATACAGTATTTTTTATTACCCACCGACTGAATACTGTGAGTAATGCAGATATGATCGTCGTGATGGATAATAGCAGGGTTATAGAACAAGGCAGCCATCACGAATTAATGGCAACTAAAGGTCATTATTATTACCTATATCAGCAACAAGATGTGAATTTGTAATTAGTCATGGCTGGGGGCATGGCATCAAAGGATTTTCAGTTTGACCAACATTCCATAGATGTAGCAATCAGCGTAGATTAGGCACTGTCACAAATATCAAAATTCTGGTTTTCGGTATCGATAAATAGTGCCCACCCTACAAAAAATCCAAAATCGTTCGACTGAACGCTCACGACAAGTCCAAAATCCAAAATCGTTATGACTCAATTAAATGGGAATCACCTCAACGGCAATCATAAAAACGGTAATCATAAAAACGGAGCAAAGCAAGATTCACGGGTACTTACAAAACAACAGAAAGCTGCTCAAGAGCCATTAATTAACTCAAATAGTCGGGAATTTGAGCAATCAGTTGTCTTGCGCCAATCTCCAATTTGGTCGCGGACAATCATGGTCACCCTAATGGGACTAGCCTGTTTTGCAATTGCTTGGGCTTATTTTGCAAAAATTGAGCAAGTAGTACCAGCAACAGGGCAATTAAAACCGCAAGGAACAGTCAAAGATGTTCAGGCTCCTGTTAGTGGAGTGGTGAAAACGGTTTATGTAAAAGATGGACAAGAGGTAAAGCCAGGAGATCCACTGCTGACTTTTGATTCCATCGCTTCTGTTGCTGAATTAAATTCTTTTTATAAAATTCGCCTTGCATTAATTAAAGAAAACCAGATTTATCGCCGATTGTTGGGTGCAAGTACCGCCACGGGGTCTGAACTGTTATATTTGCGCGGTAATTTGCCACAAGAAACTGCTTTTTTGCTGAAAAGTCGGGCAGCTTTAGTAGGAGAAAATGAATTATTACGGACTCAATTAAAAAATTCTGGTCAAGATTCTGCGCTGGGTATTGATGAACAGCAACGTCTACGAGTTGCCAAAAGAGAATTAGATTCTCGGTCTGCGGCGGCGGAATTAGAAGTAGAAAAAACCAAAAAACAACTTAGTCAAAATCAATTTAAGCTGGAAGATAGTAAAGCAAGTTTAGCTATTCAACAGCACGTTTTAGATAAGCTGAAGATATTAGCAGAAGAAGGTGGCATTTCTCAACTTCAGTATCTCAACCAGCAACAAGAAGTACAAAACCGCACGGCAGAAGTAGCACAACTAGGTGAGGAACACAAACGCCTCCAGTTTGATATAGAAAAAGGACGACAAGAGTTAAGCAATACAGTGGCTCTTTCTGATAAAAGCATTTTGGATAAGATAGCTGAGAACAAACAGCACATTGCCGAAATCGATAGCCAATTCATGAAAGTTGTACTGGATAATGAGCAGCATTTGGCAGATGTCAATAGTAAAATCTCTCAAGCACAGTTAAATGTTAAATATGAAGAACTCCGTGCGCCTGTAGCCGGAACAGTTTTCGATTTACAAGCAAAAAACCCTGGATTTGTAGCGACTCCGACTACAAAACTGCTGCAAATTGTCCCAAATGAAAACTATATAGCTGAAGTTTTCATCACTAACAAAGATATTGGTTTTGTGCGAAAAGGCATGAAGGTAGATGTCAGAATTGACTCCTTTCCTTACAGCGAGTTTGGTGATATCAAAGGGGAAGTGATTGGGATAGGGTCAGACGCATTACCGCCAGACCAAACACATCAGTTTTATAGATTTCCGGCAAAGCTCTCATTGGATAAACAATCCTTAGTAATTAAGGGTAAAAACGTCACCTTGCAATCAGGTATGTCCATCAGTGCCAATATAAAAGTCCGTGAAAACCGGACTGTGCTGAGTTTATTCACTGAGTTGTTTACCAAGCAAATTGATACTCTTAAAGAGGTACGTTAATTGTGCAAGGTTTGTGTATAACCACTTTCTAGCGTTAAAACAAGAGTTATACCAATTACATCAAAATTTTACGATGGTTAATTCTCAACGCATCGAACCCGCTCCCGGACAAGAATCAGTTTGGGATTACCCTCGTCCTCCTCGTCTGGAGGACACAAGTAAACATATCCAAATAATCTTTAACGGAGTAATAATTGCAGATACCCACAACGCCAAACGTGTTTTAGAAACTAGTCATCCTCCTTCTTACTACATTCCCCCTGCGGATATCAAAATGGAATATTTGCAGCTGGCACCGCAGTCTAGCTTTTGCGAGTGGAAGGGAAGTGCTGGTTACTACACAATTCGGGTTGGTGAAAAAGAAGTCCATAATGCTGCCTGGTTCTACCCTAACCCTACACCAGCGTTTGAAACTATGAAGCACTATGTAGCTTTTTACGCTCATATAATGGATAAATGCTACGTGAATGCCGAAGAGGTGCAACCACAACCAGGTAACTTCTACGGCGGTTGGGTTACCAGTGATATTGTTGGGCCATTCAAAGGCGCTTCTGGTACTTGGGGATGGTGAGCCAATTTGAGATTTTGCGTAAAGTCAGAGCGGCGGCTCTCCAAGACAGATTTTGGATTAACCAGATGCGATATTAACCCAAGTTGCTAGTTATTCATTCGAGCGATCGCCGTCTGGAGAAGAATCTTCATCTATCTTTCAGACAACGATCGCTCTGTGGCCCAACATACTCGCCCGATATTTGCTCTACGCTAATGCTGTTATTTTCTCCAGCAAGCCCTGAAACAACCTCAACCCATCGCTACCCCCTAGCATCGCGTCTGATGCCCTTTCAGGGTGCGGCATTATTCCCAACACATTGCCCTGACGATCGCAAATCCCGGCAATGTTGTTCAGTGAACCGTTAGGATTCTCCCCTTCATAGCGAAACACAACTTGCCCGTGATCTTCAATTTCTGCGAGAGTGGCTTTATCAGCGTAGAATCGCCCCTCTCCGTGGGCAATGGGCAAAGTGATAACTTCACTATTGGTATAAGCCTGCGTCCATGAGAGATTAGTCCGCTCAACTTTCAAGGGAACGCGATCGCAGATAAAATGCAAATCCCGATTTCTAGTCAACACCCCTGGCAAAAGTCCAGCTTCAGTTAATACCTGAAAACCATTGCAAATACCGAGGACAAACTTACCTTTTCGGGCGTGTTCCACAACCTGCTGCATCACAGGTGAAAACCGGGCGATCGCACCGCAGCGCAAATAATCTCCATAACTAAAGCCACCAGGGATGATCACGACATCTAAATCAGCAATGTCCGTTTCTTGATGCCAAACCATGCGAGTCGGTTGTAAGAGCAAATCTCTGGTTACATAAGCAACATCGCGATCGCAATTAGAACCTGGAAAAACAACAACACCAAATTTCATGATTAGTCAAGAGAGTGGGGAGTAGGGGCAGCAAGGGAGGCAGGGGAGGCAGGGGAGGCAGGGGAAGAAGAACTATTGATTCTTGACCAATGCCTCATGCCCAATGACGCCACTTGCTCCACTTGGGGAGACCCCAAGAGCGCAGTGGCTCCCCCATGCCCAATCCCTAAAATACCCCAGTCTGTGTTTCGACCTCAATCAAATCAAAGCGGTAATTTTCAATTACGGGATTTGATAGCATTTGGTCACAAATGCGATCAAGGTCTTGACGGGCTTTCTTCTCATCAGTCGAGGTGATGGTGAGTTCAATGTACTTGCCAATCCGCACCTGGTCAACGTTCTCGTATCCCAGTTGCTTAAGACCGGATTGTACAGCCACACCAGCGGGGTCTAATACTGAAGGACGAAGCGTCACAAAAATTTTGGCTAGATACTTGGTTTGCACGGGCTTTTGCTGAATGCTGCGATCGCTATACTATAACTTTCTGTTCCAACTGAGTGAAAATAAGATTACGAAGCGGTTAAAGTTAATTGATCAATTAGCCCATCTAACAGCTTCAACTACAGTGGCATATTTAAATAATTGTCTATGAGAGCCATACGCACCCGCAGTCAAGAGCGTATTTTCAACCTACTGAAAACCATCAAAAAAGGCATTTCTGCCCAGGATATTTACGTAGAACTACGTAACACAAATCAGAGTATGGGTTTAGCAACAGTTTACCGCTCCCTAGAAGCCTTAAAACTTGAAGGCATGGTACAAGTGCGGAATTTAGCTAACGGTGAAGCCCTCTACAGCCTAGCGCAGCAGGACAAACACCACCTTACTTGCTTGCAATGCGGTGTCTCAATTCCGATTAATCAATGCCCCGTTCATGACCTAGAAGACCAGTTAGAATCCAGCCATAAGTTTAAAGTTTTTTACCACACCCTAGAGTTTTTTGGGTTGTGCAGTCAATGCCAGGTAAATCAATCTACTGCAATTGGTCAATAGTTATACCAATTCTATGTGATGTTGCACTTGATTTTCCCACAGACTAAAATCCGGGGCTACCAGAACAAAGCCTGCTTAAGCAGGCTAATTATGTGCATTTTCATAAATAGGTATCAGTTAGTTGAACTTTTTTTAAACAAAACTCAACCAACTAAATACATCTGCAACTGTTAATTGCCAATTTTCCAAAACACTCAAAACGGGTAAAATATCTTGCTTTTCTTTTAATTCTGGTAATTTATTGGGTTCAAAAATCATGATTGACTCATCATCAGAATCGAGTAACCAACCTAGCTTTGCTCCATTTTGAATAGAAAATGTAATTTTGCGGATAACTCGGTTTGGTGATTGTTCTGGTGAGAGAATTTCAATTATCCAATCTGGGGGAATCTCAAATTTATTCGCAATACTACCTTTTGCATCAAGGGGAATTCTTTGCCATTCAAACACAGCAATATCTGGTACTATCGAAAGTCCGTTAAACGTGCAGCGTAGTTCAGTAAAGGCATAAGCTAATTTTTGTGGTTTTGCAACTTGATTTATGGCAGAAGCTAATTCAATTTGTAAAGTGCTATGTTTTCCCTGTGGCATAGGTTTTTGGGATATTTGCCCGTTTAAATACTCGCTTGCTGGTTTGGTCTTTGGTAGTTTTAAGAACTCTTCTATACTTAATTGTGTAGTTGGCTGAATAGATAATGTCATAATTTACAACTTATTAAAACTTGATTATTCCATCACTAGAAGAATGCGACAATTAGTGCGTAGGCGTAGCCCGTCGTAGACATCGCATTCCCCTGACTAGCCATTATAATTTTATCAAATAGGTCAGATTAAATATAAGGCGATCGCACAACGATAAGATATTTTAAGAAGCATCTAAAATTGCATCAGCTTGTTCTTGTTCGTGAATAACAGCATCAATTTCGTGAGGGAATGCTTCAGCATAAAGCCATGCTGTTACCAACTCAGCTGCGCTAAGTTGAGGCTTGCTCGGCAATAAGCACCAAGAGGATAGCACTATGACAAAACCTTTACGTATCGGAATCATCGGTGCTAGCGCTAATCGCGGCTGGGCGAAGGAGTCGCACGTCCCCGCAGTTCAAAAGCTTGCAGGATTGCATCTCGCGGCTGTCGCCACCCACAGCCAGGAGACAGCCGACGCGGCCGCCAAAGCCTTCGGTGCCAAATCAGCCTATGGCAACGCAGCAGACCTGATCCGAGATCCTGACGTTGACCTCGTGGCGGTTTGCGTCAACGTGCCCAACCATCGCGATCTGGTGTTAGGCGCTCTGGCGGCGGGCAAGCACATCTACTGCGAGTGGCCGCTAGGCCGCAACATCACCGAGACCGAGGAAATTGCGGCAGCCGCCCACACCGCAGGAGTCCACACGGCGATCGGTCTTCAGACGCGGATGAACCCCGCCGCGCATCGCGCACGCGATCTGGTCGCGTCCGGTGCGATCGGGCGTTTACTCAGCGCGCGGGTCTACTCTGGCACCGTAGCTTTCGGGCCGAGAGTGGCGACGGCGGATTCCTATCTGGAGAACGCTGAGAACGGCGCCACCCTCGTGACTATCCACGGCGGTCATGCACTTGATCTCGCCATCACGGTGCTGGGCCCACTAGACGACGTGGCTGCGTTGACCACAATTCAGTACCCCGAAATCCAGACTGGCGACGAGGCGGCGCGGCAGGCACGATCAAGCCCCGACCACCTTCTGGTGCAGGCGCGCCTCGCCGATGGTGGGGCGCTGTCGATCGAAGTGGCTGGGGGTCGCCCCCCTGAGGCGCCGTTTCGCCTGGAAGTAGTTGGGGAAGAGGGCGTCCTCGCGCTGGACGGCGGTGCGCCAAGGGGTTTCCAGTCGGGACGGCTGCGCCTTTGGCTTAACGGCGAGCCTCAGCATGTGGACGACGGCGAGACCGGATTGATGCCGGACACAGCCGCCAACGTCGCGGGATTATACGCAGTCCTTCGCGATGACATCGCTCTGGGAACCTCGACCGCTCCCGACTTTACTCATGCAGTTCGCATGGCGCGGCTGGTTGACGACGTGTTGTTGTCGGCACGGACAGCAACTCGGAGGTCGGCAGCGGACTGGCCATTGCAGTAGTGAGGACTCCACAATTACCAGAAGTGCGTTAGCGCGAGCTTACCGTAAGGTATCGCCTAAAATTTATCCCGATCTTTTTAAGATACAAGGTTGGGTTGAGGAACGAAACCCAACCTTGTATCTTAGAAATAGTAGTAGACCGTCCCAACCTTGGTCATAATAGACCGCTTTGTAGCACGAGTCACTACATTGTCGATTTGGTTGCCAGCCAAATTTATTCCACAATCGCATAGACTCCACTATTTTTTATTTGGTAAGAGTAATAGAAGAGGGTTAACTAGGGCGGTTGTTCACTCCTGGGATTTGCTGAGTAAACAATGGGTTAGAGTTAACCTGACCATCTGAGATAACGGAACGCATACCCTCAAAAGCAGCAGGGATTGTGCGCGGATCTATAAACAAAACCTTGCTGCTATCACTTCTACCAATTGTCGCGCCCATATCCAGATAGCCCAAGGCAAACAGAACTTCCACCGCTTTATTCGCATTGGGGTTAGTGTGGATTTTTTGGGCAATAATTTCTGCCGACTCTGCGATCGCCTGCGCTTTTAGAACCTGCTGCTGACGTTCAGCTTGAGCTTTCAGAACGATCGCCTTTTGTTCAGCTTCTGCTTGCAGAATTGTCGATTTTTGACGAGCTTCGGCATCCAATATTTGCGCCTCAGCTTTACCTCTGGCACTATTAACGGCAGATTCGCGTTCCCCCTCAGAAGTTAAAATTGCTGCCCGTTTGCGTCGTTCTGCCGACATTTGCAATTCCATCGATTCTCGTACTGCTTGAGACGGAATAATATCTCGCAGTTCTACCCGTGTCACTTTCACACCCCAAGGATCGGTAGCAACGTCCAAATCCCGTAACAAAAGTTCACTGATGTGGGAACGAGCAGTAAAGGTTTGATCCAACTCCAATTGCCCCATTTCGGCGCGAATTTGAGTTAGCACCATGTTTACCATTGCCGACTGGAGATTTTCTACCTTATACCAGGCTTTTTCCATATCCACGATGCGCCAGTAAAACACTGCATCCACCTCAATACCAACGTTGTCACGGGTGATGCACTGTTGGGGAGGAATATCTAAGACCTTTTCGCGGATAGTTCCTTGGTAAACAATTCTATCTACAAAAGGAATGACAAAGTTTAGTCCTGGTTCCAGTTTTTTGTTATAACTACCCAATCTTTCCACCAAAGCTTCATTGCCCTGATTGACAACTTTCACAGACCCTGCTACGGCAGAACCACCAAGGGCTAAAAAGACTAGCAAAAAAAACTGTTCCATTGTGAATCTCCTGATTTTTAAGTATTAAATGTCAAAGAAAAGGGGAGTGGGAGATGGGGAGATAAGGGGAATAACCTAATACAACTCTTGGAGAGGCTGCGCCAACGGCAACTCTTAGAGACGCTCTTGCGTTCGCTCAGTACAAGTGCCCAATGCCTAAGAATTCAACAAATTTTCTGGTATCACAATCAAGGTAGTACCTTCTCTCCTGACCACATAAACTCTTTGATGGGGTGGTACGGTGAATTTGTCATCGTCACATCGTGCTTGCCAAGAATTTCCCTCATACAGCACCCGCCCTGTTTTCCCAGGCGGAATTTCTGTTAAGGTTTCAGCTATAACTGCATCCCGAATTTTAGATTTGCGTTGTCGCGGTTGCAAAAACCGCCGGGAAAGCAAAACCAGTGTGGTGGAAAGCAACAGCCAAACTATAACTTGCAACCATACACTTCCCAAACCCACTCCAGACAGCAGCGCCACCACAAAAGCGCTAATTCCCATCATGAAGGCGACAAACGCCGATGGTAAGAACAATTCCATTAAACACAGAACTGCTCCTGCCAGAAGCCAGATTAAGGTAAAACTTGGCATAGCGCCATCCTAAACTCTACATTGACGTAAATGCATTTATACGATTAGATACACCCAGACGTAAGTTATTTACAGAAAGCAAAACTTGGTCTTTTTACCAATAATTTTGATTAATTTCAGTAACAAGGTGTAGCTAGCAGTACACGAATCCAGTCTATTCTAGCCTTCAAGTCATTGCCAGCTAAATGTAATCGAAATTCATGAGTTGATTGGTTTTTTAAATTTATACCTTTATGATTTCTACTCAACTGATAATTTATTGTATAAACCCAGCCTGTAATAGCCCGATTAATCCTATGGGAGATAGTGTTTGTGCCAGTTGCCAAACTCCCTTGGTTCACCGCTATCTTTGGGCTACTGGCTCATTGTCTGCTCAAATTCCACCAGGCACAAAGGTAGCAGATAGGTATGAGGTAATTAGTCCTCAGATTTGGCTGGATACTCAACCGGGACTTTCGCCAGATGCACCTGAAGAATTGCCAAAGGAAGTAATTCCTTATCTACGATTATATCAAGAGCGGTTACACCTGCCTCAGGCTTATGGGTTTGCTAGTTACCTTGAGGAAGATACAAGTGATATCCTCTTATTGGAAAATGTGCCGATAAATGAGATAGGAAATATCTATCCAACTATTCTTGAGGCATGGGAGCAAGCAACGGCAGTACGACAAGTTTATTGGCTGTGGCAAATTCTCCAACTTTGGACACCTTTATCAGAATTGGGACTTAGCGGCAGTTTACTGGTAGTAGACAACTTGAGAGTCCAAGGTTGGTGTGTGCGGCTGTTGGAACTCTACCAAACACCAGCAGATCAGAAGCTGAGTTTACAGAATCTGGGGCAGTGTTGGCAGTTTTGGGTAGCGTCTGCAAAGGCATCAGTAGCCAAAGGTTTACAGAACATAGTCCAGCAGATGTGTGAAACTGAGGTTGAGTTAGAGGCTATTAATATTCAACTCAATAATTTACTACTAGCATCGGCGGCAGAATTGCCATTAGTCTTGAAGGTGGCAGGCTCTACAGATATTGGCCCATTGATGGCGCAAAATGAAGACGCTTGCTACCCCAATACTTTGAGTGACTTAGATCAACCGTTATTGCCCCATTTGTCGATTGTTTGCGATGGCATTGGCGGACACGAAGGCGGCGAGGTTGCCAGTAAGTTGGCAGTGCAGTCTGTAAAGTTGCAAATTCGCGCTTTACTAACGGAGGTAACAGAACAAACCGTACTTGTACCACCAGAGTTGTTGCAGGAACAATTAGAAGCAAGCTTACGGGTGATAAATAATGTGATTTGTGCCCGCAATAACGAACAAAAACGCCAAGGCAGAGAACGCATGGCTACAACCATAGTAATGGCGTTGCAAGTTCCACAACGAGTGCAGACGAGTACCGGGTGGCAATCAAATAATACCCATGAACTTTACTTAGCTAATGTTGGCGATAGCCGTGCCTATTGGATTACTCGCAATTATTGTCAGCTACTCACAGTAGATGATGATGTCACAACGCGGGAAGTCCGCTTTGCTAAAAGCTTGTATCGAAAGGCACTTCTTAGACCAGATGCTAGTGCCCTAACTCAAGCATTGGGGGCAAGAGATGCAGAATCTTTACGTCTCAAGGTTCAGCGATTCATTGTGGAAGAAGATGGCATCTTGCTACTGTGTTCTGATGGTTTAAGTGATAATAACTGCGTGGAACAATCTTGGCAGGATTATGCAAAACCCGTGTTAACTGGTCAACTGACAGTTGAAGATGCTGTTCGCAACTGGATTAACTTGGCAAATGAAAAAAATGGGCGTGATAATACGTCGGTTGTTCTCACTTATTGCCGTGTCTCTCCAGAATACTTAGTACCTGTGACTCCGGCGTTGCCAGAAGAGATTATAGAAGCAGAAATACAAGAAGAACTACAAGAACCAATTTCCTTTACAGAAAGTTCGCGATCGCTGCTAGATTTGGATCTAGATTTGGATCTAGATTTGGATCTAGATTTGGATCTAGATTTGGATCTAGATTTGGATCTAGATTTGGATCTTCCAGAAGAACCACTTATAACCCCAGAAATTCCACCAACGTTAATTACAAAACCTAATCGGGGTAAACGCTTGGTAATGCTGGGGGGGGTGTTGGCTTTGCTTGTGGGGGGTACAAGTCTGGGATTATTTGCCTGGTGGCAATTTAATCCTCAAGGATTCCAGCAAATGTGTCGGCAACTTCCCCAAAGAGGGCAGCAACTTTGTCCGCCTGAAAAGTAGCGAATAGGACTCCAACTCAACACTCCACTTCACTACTCACCGTTGAAGATTACTGATGTGAAAAGACAAATAGTCTGGAGCCAAGAATATATATTGCCAACGTGAACATGAAAAACTTGCAAGTTATGGATAAAGGGTTTTCATCCGTCCCGATTATTGATATCAGCGCCTTGATTTCTGGAAAAGGCGATCTCTGGCGAGAAGCCGCTTTGCGTCTACGCTATTCCGTCGCATCTCAAATCAAACAAGCGTGTCAAGAATCGGGATTTTTCTATATTATCGGGCATGGCGTGGACGAAAGTTTGCAGCAGCGACTCGAAGAACTCAGCCGCCAGTTTTTCGCCCAGGATTTGGAAACTAAACTTAAAATCCGCATGGCTTTGGCAGGTATTGCATGGCGAGGTTATTTCCCCGTTGGTGGCGAACTGACATCCGGTAAACCCGACTTGAAAGAAGGTATTTACTTTGGCGCTGAACTAGGAGAGGAACACCCACTAGTGCAAGCTGGTACTCCTATGCATGGTTCCAACCTTTTCCCCGCCAACATCCCCCAATTTGGCAAAACAGTGCTTGAATATATGGAGGCGATGACAAACTTGGGACACATTCTGATGATTGGCATAGCCCTGAGTTTGGGATTGGAAGAATCCTACTTTGCTGACCGTTACACTTGTGATCCCCTAGTGCTGTTTCGGATCTTCAACTATCCTCCTCATTTATCACCGTCAGATGGTGAACCGATATGGGGCGTTGGCGAACATACTGATTATGGCGTTCTGACCATTCTCAAGCAGGACGACTCAGGCGGATTAGAGGTTAAATCCAAGTCAAGTTGGGTTGCTGCGCCTCCCGTTCCTGGTTCCTTTGTCTGCAACATCGGCGATATGCTAGACAAAATGACAGGAGGTTTGTATCGTTCTACACCTCATCGTGTACAGAACCAGTCCCAAAATCATCGTCTTTCGTTCCCCTTCTTTTTCGATCCCAATTTCGATGTGGAAGTGAAGCCGATTCAATTAGATAAAATAGTAGCGAATAATGATCCAGGCGATCGCTGGGATAAAGCTAACGTTCATGATTTTCGCGGAACTTATGGTGATTATGTGTTGAGTAAGGTGTCTAGGGTTTTTCCAGAGTTGCGGCGATCGGTATTATAGGGTTTCAACCTTTTCTTCTTTAACTCTTGAATTCGGACAGTCGTTGATTGAATTCGGACAGTCGTTTACTGAATTCGCACAGTCGTTGATTGAATTCGCACAGTCGTTGATTGAATTCGCACAGTCGTTGATTGAATTCGGACAACCACCAAGAATTTACCGGAAGACGGCGAGAAAGCCCATTCCTTCTAGGTATGGGATGAATCGCCGAAAGCCCTTCTTGGTCATTCTTACAAAGTTCTGATCGCCAAAGAGCGGCCCTCAGACTTTGTGCTCAGTACAAGTGACTGTCAAGGTAAGATTGAACCATCTTGGCGGCGCGATCAAGATGTGGTTGCAACTGAACGGATTATATGGCGGTGCCATTTGCCCGCAGCACCTGGGCATTGACCCAACCCCCATCAGGACTAGCCAGGAATGACACCACACTGGCGATATCTTCCACCTGACCGATGCGTTCCAGGGGGGCAAGTTTGGTTATGTAGTCGATTTGCGCTTCGGTCTTCCCTTTGAAGAATAAATCCAGAGACGTTCGACATCCCCCACATCCGCCACATTTGCCTGCACTGCGATCGCATGTCCATCGGTAGACTCAATTTCGGTGACAGTATCTTTTGCTTTCTTGGCATTGCCAGAATAGTGTACAACAACTTCAAATCAATCGTGTGCAAGCCGGGTGGCAACAGCGCGTCCAATACCTCCGGATGCTCCCGTGATGATGGCGACTTTCTTCTCCATTGCAATTGCTCCCGATTTTAATAATTCTCAAACGTGTGAACAAAATAAAACACATGCCAGCATTTACTTGACTACTGCTGACGTTTCGAGAGCTACTTTGAAAAAAACGTAGCCAGCTCCTGCGCTACTGCGACTGGTTGCTCCTCCGGTAGAAAGTGTCCGCAATGAGCGACCATACCACCGTGTACATCATCGGCAAAGTTTTTTAGCAAAGAGGACATATCAGGGATCGATCCTTGATCAGCACTCAGAGCCAATATTGGCATTTTAAGCTTCCCTTTGGCGATAAGGACTTGGTTTTGTTTCGCAGACAATGCGGCTGCTCGATAGTAGGCCAGACCAGCACGCAAACCGCCTGGTGCTACTAAAGCGCGTAGATACTCTTCCATATCTGCATCTGAAAAGATCGATGGATCGGCAACTTTTCGGCGCAGGAACCAATTCAGATATTCGCGCTCCCGTCCGGCAATCAGTACTTCCGGCAGATCCGGGATCGCGTGAAATGCGAAATGCCAAGTACGCCACGCTCGATCCGGCGCAGTCGGCAAAGCGTCCGGCAGCGTCACACCGGGAATACCAGCATCGAGGAGAGCCAACCGCCGCACCTCTTTGCCGTAAAGAGCGGCATAGGGGAAGGCGACCCATGCGCCGACATCGTGAGCAGCAAGGAAATAACGCTCAACTCCAATCTGCTGAAGCAAACTATGAAGCTTGGCAGCGAGTGCCTCAGTATCATATCCGTTTTCAGGACGGTCAGAGTCGCCTTGCCCAGGAAGGTCTACAGCGACGACCTCGTATTCTGTGGCGAGGAGCGGCATGACTTTCCGCCAAGCGTACCAGCTCTCCGGGAAGCCAGCCACAAGGATCACTACATCTTTGCCCGTTTTTCCTCCGATGAGGTAGTGCAGCCTGTCGCCATCAACCGTTGCAAAGCGATGCTCAAAACCGGGCAGTGCTGGTTCCGACCGAGAGCCGGGACAAGTCTCAATTACTCTCACTGGAGTTTGTAACGTTAATTCTTTCACTTGGTCTGCCATAGGGGATGTCCTTACGCTGGTGCTTGTCTTTGTGATAGTCGATTACCAAGATTGTGTGGTTGTGGGCCCTGGCTGCATAAGAAGACATTCTTGATTGGCTGGGTCTGTAAGCTAATTCGCTTTTAAGCTGCATAATCCTTAGCCTTAGAAAGACGCTCTGACGCAAAGAAGGGGAGACACGGATATGCAATTTGAATGATTATTAGCTTAACAAGTCGTGCGAGAGACCGTGTTCAATCAGATCAAAAAGCAACAAGCGCTCCGTCACAAACGTCTCAAAAATCTGACAACTTTACATCTGTCTTTAGAGGCTCCTCAGCCCCAATCTTTGCCAAAAGTCATTGTGCCCAGACAAAGTTCAGAAGCACGAGTTCAAAAACGCCGCCCCAAAGCTTACCCTTTCATGACTAAACCCCGGCAATAATTACGCAAACAATTACAGACCGCCTTAAACCACAAGCGTTTCGGCTTTTCTTAGTGCCATTCAGGCTTAAGCCCCAAGTCTTGTTAATTGAGATAGTAGCTGGATTTACGCCGTGTGCTGTACTAGATATAAAGCAGTTTGCAACAAGCGTGAGGTACAGAACCTAGACTTCAAAGCCAGATATGAAGACTGTTTTATTCCAGACTCCTGCTGTAGCTCTCAGCAGATAGCTTGCTTGTTAGGCTTATCCGTGGTTTGATTTAAACACGGTATCTATATCAATCTATTGTATTTTGTTGACGACTCAATTACCTGAATTAACTTGTCAGCCACAAATTAAATATAAAACTTTCCATGCCTATCCAAACTATTGGTATTTTAAGTCCGGGTGATATGGGACAGGCGATCGCAGCTGTTCTCAATCAACATGGATTGAAAACTATTGCTGCTCTAGACAATCGCAGTGAACGAACTCGGCAATTAGCAGCCGCAGCCAACATCCAAGATGTGGGTTCCCTGACGCAACTGGTAATTGAATCTGATCTAATTTTGTCAGTTCTAGTCCCAGCAGCGGCGATTGAAGCAGCAAAGCAAGTAGCTGAGGTGATCAGCAATGTTGGTAAACAGATCCTCTACGTTGACTGTAATGCGATCGCACCCCAAGCCCTGTTGATGATCCGCACAAGCGTAGCCAGGGAAAGCGACAGATAATCTTGCTTTGCTCTGGAATTTATCTCGTGATTGATCAATATACCCTGCAAGAAAACTTAGTTGTAGAAACTGCTCCTGGAAAACCTGGATTTGATTTGGAGTTCAGTTTTATGATTTTGGGTGATAATCACACTGAGCAGACACTTGCAGGACAAAATTTTCTGTGTCTTGGATTTGAACCCGGAATCAGTGGGTTAGTTGACTGGCAAGCAGGACAACGAATTCTGAAATTTGATATTCATATTACAGTTGAGGCATTTGTGAATGCGATCGCCCATTGTTTAGAACTGGTCGATCCGAAGCTGAGGCAGTTTCTTGAACATTCAGATAATATAGATTGTTTCCAAATGGGTGTTAACACACCTGCAATGTGTACAATCATTTACCAAATCCTGAATTAGTCCCTATGAAGGGTTAACACGGCAGTTGTATCTAGAAGGTAAGGTGCTGGAACTGATGGCGCTACGTTTGGATCAGTACATCCAGAGCGAACCACAGCCAAGACAAAGATCATCATCAAAATCACAAGAGCGTGATCGCCTGCACTACGCCAAGGAAATCCTCATCCACAACTTAGAACATCCGCCATCTCTGTTAGAACTTTCTCAAGAAGTGGGACTCAACACTCGCAAACTCAAAGAGGGCTTTCGACGAGAGTTTGATACAACGGTGTTCGGCTATTTGCATAGTCATCGGATGGAACAAGCCAGGAAATTTATGGAAGAAGGGCAAATGACTGTAGCAGAAGTTGCCTACGCGGTGGGCTATGCGAATCGCAGCCATTTTGCAGCAGCGTTTCGCAAACGGTTTGGCATAAATCCGAGTGAGTTTTTCAAGGAAACACAAAAACAGGAGATTTGAATCGTCCCGCTTAGAGTCATGGCGGTTCCGCTAAGAGCCACTTCAATTGTCTAAATCTTCTATTCTCAGTAATGAGGATTTTTCTTGATAATTGTTTGTGGGAATTGTGAAACCATGTGTGAGGTGAAAACTTGAATACGAAGCAACTGTGGCAACTGCTAGCGATCGCAATAGCAGGATGGATTGGATTGGCAATTCCAGCATATGGGAAAGAATTACCCCAACCAGTAAAACGACTGCAAGAAAGCGATCACCAACTCACCAGGGCTATTATGCTAGTGCAATCGCCAGCACCCCAAACAGCGCCCTCAACAGAAGTTGTGCAAGTTACGGGAGTCAAAGCCAATCCCACCGAAAAGGGTATAGAGGTGTTTTTACAAACATCCAAAGCTCAACAGTTGCAAATCATAAATCGTAGTGTTGATAATAGCTTTATTACTGACATTCCTAACGCCCAACTGCGTTTACCTAACGGTAAGGCGTTCACATTCCGCTCTGAAAAATCGCTTGCAGGAATTGCTGAGATAACAGTTACTAACTTGGATACAAATACTATCCGGGTGACAGTGACGGGTGAGGCTCTTGTACCAACAGTCGAGTTGTTTGACAGTCCAGACGAGGGTTTGATTTTTAGTGTAGCGCCTGTTGCGACTTCTGTGCAGTCACAAACGCAACCAACACCGCAACAACCACCTCAAACTAACACCAAACCAAGTCAACCATCAGCTGAAGGCGATCAACCAATTGAACTGGTGGTGACAGGTGAGCAAGACACAGGATATAGCGTACCGGATGCATCAACAGCAACTAAAACTGATACCCCATTACGTGACATTCCCCAATCGATTCAGGTGATTCCCCGCCGAGTGATTGAGGATCAAAAAATCACTCGCCTTTCTGACGCTCTCCGCAACGTACCGGGTGTAGTGACTAGTGGTAATCGTCGGAGTTTGGCACCTGATTACGTCATTCGGGGATTTACTACAGAAAACACTCTGAGAAATGGGTTTACTTTTCCTGGTTCATCCACAACTCCAGCAAACGCATCAGCGGTGTCCAATAATATTGAGCGAGTTGAGGTGAGGTCTTGAAAGGCCCTGCTTCAGTGCTATATGGCAACCTTGAACCGGGAGGAGTGGTGAACTATGTGACAAAACAACCGCTAGAAACACCTTACTACGCAGGCGAATTTATTGTTGGCAGCGACAGCTTCTACAACCCCACACTCGATTTTTCTGGGCCGCTGACAACAGATAAACGATTGTTGTATCGCCTCAATATTGGCTATGAAAATTCTGGTAGCTTTGTTGATTTTGTGAATCGGGAAAACTTTTCAATCGCGCCAACCCTAAGCTACAAAATTGGGGACTCTAGCACATTGAATTTTGGCTATGAGTATATCAGGCAGGATGGAACGCCTTATAATGGTTTTCCACCAAACCCGCTAGTTTTTCAATTACCACGTAACCGTTTTTTGGGAGAACCAGGCGATCGCGAACAGAGTGACACTCATAATATTAATTTTACAATTTCCCATCGCTTTAATGACAATTTAGAAATTCGCAGCGGCTTTTTTACTCAGTTCACCAACTCCAAACGCTCGTCATTTCGGCTAGATTTTGGAGATTTAGACGGTTCATTAGCACCAAGATTCTACGAAACAGGCACAGATGACAATCAACTATACTCCCTGCAAAATGATTTGATCTGGAAGTTTAATACAGGCACTGTGAAGCATCAACTACTGTTTGGACTTGAATGGACTAAATCTAGTGGTAACTTTAATTATGATGATAACTATGCTGATTATTCTATTGATATCTTTGAGCCAGTTTATGGCGCGACTATTCCTAGAGAGTTGAACTATTTATCATCACAAAAGAGAGAACGGAATACCATTGCCCTCTATCTCCAAGATCAAGTCACGTTACTCCCTAATTTAAAGTTGCTAGTTGGGGGTAGATATGATTTCGATAAACAAAGAGACATTTTTCAAGAGTTTAATAATATCAATATTGAGGAGCCGAGTGTCATCAATGCTACTAATTAAGTTGATAGTAATGCCTTCTCCCCACGCATTGGCATTGTCTACCAACCTATTGAACCTGTATCACTCTACGCTAGTTATAGCAGGTCTTTTGTTCCTAATGACTCTCGTACCAGAACTGGAGAAATTATTGAACCCACTCGTGGCACTCAATATGAAGCTGGTATCAAAACCGAACTTTTGGACAACAAATTATCAGCTACTTTAGCTGCCTATGAAATTACAAAGACAAACATTCCGACAACAGATCCACAAGATAGTAACTATTCAATTGGTATCGGTGAAGTTAAGAGTCGAGGGGTTGAATTCAGTTTAGCCGGAGAACCGTTACAAAACTTGAATATTATTGCTTCTTTGTTTTTTAACGATACATTTGTCAGCGAAGACAATGACTTACCAGTTGGTGACAAATTAATAAATGCGCCTAGTCAAGGGGCGAGTTTATGGATGAGTTACGAAATTCCAAAGGGAAACTTAAAAGGGTTAGGCTTTGGTGCAGGAGTGTTTTATGTCGGAGATAGAGAAGTTACTTTACCTAATACACTGACAGTTGCCTCTTACGTTCATGCTGATGCGGCAATTTTCTACAAACAAGATAACTGGCAGTTTGGACTGAACTTTAAGAACCTGTTTAACAAGCGGTATTTCGAGACAGATGGTTTTATCCAATCTGGTGACCCATTCACTGTGCTGGGATCAATTTCGGTGCGGTTTTAACTAGTCAGGACGCTATTACTTGCTGTTTTTGAATGTCTTTAACCCGTTCCTCACTTAAGTTAATAAGTATATTTTGACAGCCAATTTAAAGTCCTTCAGTAATCTGTTATGACATCTACCAAACTTTCCCAAAACCAGACTATCACTCCTAAAAGGCTCCGCAACTTTGTATTTTATCTCCACCGTTATCTTGGTCTAGTTTTGGGACTAATTATTGTGGTAATTGGTGTGACTGGCACATTGTGGATGTTTGATGCAGAAGTTTATCATCTTGTCCTCGGTCAAAGGTTGACGCAAGTTACGCCACAAGGTAAACCGCTATCGTTAGATGTGCTGGTAGAAAAAGTCCAAGCTGCATATAGCAGTCGCCCATACTTGAAAGTCGCCGCGATTAGCCCTGACTATTTACAGACAGGCAATTCACCTACATCTGTAAGCATAAGTGACAACAACGACATCTCGTTAGGGACTTCCAAGCAAAAAAATCACCAAATATAAGAATGATAATCATTGTGAGGTGGGGGAAGGAGAAACAGCCGACGGCTGCTTCTCCTTCC
>NZ_JBALCP010000018.1:0-1382 GCF_036919675.1 Nostoc sp. | reverse complement strand
CAGGGTTAGCGCGTCTCAAACCCTATTGACAAGCGGACTTACCTGATCAGCAATCAAGTTAGAAACAAAGTGGCACTATCCAGGCTAGGGTAAGATTTAATCCATCTAGCCCCAAGGTTCGAGTAATGCCAGCAGGATTTGAGAACAAGAAAAGTAAAGCCAAAGCATCTTTTACATCCTTCATAGATAGCTTTGAGATTACCAATAAATTTCAGGAATACTTCACAGAAATAAAAGACCCCAGAGTAGAAAGGACGAGATATCATTTACTCACCGAAATCATCACCATAGCGATTTTGGCAGTAATAGCAGGTGCAGAAGGTTGGGAAGATATTGAGGAGTATGGACTCAATAAACAGGAGTGGTTGAAAACGTTTTTGGAACTACCATTCGGGATACCCAGCCCCGATACTTTTAGGAGAGTATTTGAGAAAATTAACCCCAAAGAATTTGAGCAATGTTTTCGGCAGTGGGTTCAATCATTGATTGAGAAATTGGGAGTAGAAGTAGTAGCCATAGATGGCAAAACTCATAGAGGCTCCTATGACCGAGAATCAAGGTTAAAAGCATTACACACTGTCAGTGCTTGGTCAAGTGAACACCGTTTAGTCTTGGGACAAACAAAGGTGAGTGACAAATCCAATGAAATCACCGCGATTCCAGCACTATTAGAAATGCTAGATATATCTGGCTGTATCATCACAATTGATGCAATGGGTACACAGAAATCGATTGCCCAGAAAATTATCGCGGCTGATTCTGATTACATTTTGAGCTTAAAAGATAATCATCCTACACTGCACCAGCAAGTAAAGAATTGGTTTGAAATAGCCCAGTCCTTTGGATTTAAAGGTGTTGATGTGAGTATGAGTCAACGGATAGAAAAAGGACATCACCGCATCGAAAATCGTCAGGTTTACACCGTACCAGTGTCACAACTTTCTGCACTTCATGAACAAGATTTGTGGGCTGGTCTGACAACAGTAGTTATGGTAGTACGTTCGATTCAGCATTGGAATCAGACTACCCAGGAGGTGCAATTTTACATAACTAGTCTCACCAGCGATGCTAACAAAATTGGTAGTGCAATTCGACAGCATTGGGGAATAGAAAATTCTGTTCATTGGACATTGGATGTCACTTTCGGTGAGGATGAATGTCGGATTCGTTCTCTGCACAGCCCACAGAATTTTGCTTTACTACGTCGGATTGCTCTCAATGCCTTAGAACGAGAAACATCTTTTCATCGCAGTATTCGCCAAAAATCACGGCGAGCCGCGATGAATGATCAGTATATGGTTTCTGTCTTGGCGGCGGCTCTCCCAAACTCAACACTCTCCTAGAATCCACCTGTCAATAGGGTTTGAGACGCGCTAACCCTG
>NZ_JBALCP010000017.1:0-1456 GCF_036919675.1 Nostoc sp. | reverse complement strand
TCTCAGTTGCACTCGATTTAATCAATCCTCAACATTTAAGAAACTGGTTTGCTAGTTGCTGTTATTGTACCTCATAACAGCCGTGAATGCTGTATCGTCATGGCTAATGCTAGCTATCAGTTGATTACCAGCGTAATATTCGTGATGGGAAAAGGAGATTTCGACTATTGTGAGGGGTTCAGGAGCTACGGCTTGGGCTTGGTCAACGATGTAGTTGTCGAGTTCGGCTTGGGCGAGGGCTTGGTTGTCGGGGGCAGCAGGGGTGAGTTTCTGAATCTTGCTGGCTTGATAATCCGCGATCGCAGTAATCCAAGAATCCTTGCAGCGTTTGTCGCTTACTTCGACTGTGCAGGCGATTTCGCTGTAGATTTGCTTGAGTCGGGCAATAGATTTCAGTTGCAGCTGTTGTGCTGTGTAAATAACGTGAGTCATAATTGATAAAGTCTTAATGGACAATAGAGAAGCGCTTCAGATTGGTAGTCGGGCGCTTTCTCTATTTTTATTATCTAACCGTTTCGATTAGTTGTCAACCATTGCGATTAGAATATTGACATATCGGTTAGTAGAAGCTAATCTAGGTTTAGATTCCATCCGTTAAAGGGTAATTTTAAAGATGCAGTGCAGCGCATTATTCCCAATGACGATTAAGTGGAACTTGGCCTATCTCATGCTTGAACGTGATATTAAAACTGGAGAACTGGCAGAAATTACAGGACTTCATCCAAACACAATTTCAAAGCTAAAGGCATACCGTGATATGCCCAAGAGACTGGATAGGGAAACACTTAATCAACTTTGTAAAGCACTCAACTGTAATCCAGGCGATTTATTGAAGTTCGAGCCAGATTAAAATATGCAAAGCCTAGTAATACCTACTGAGACTAGGCAAACACCAGATAACCACATTTGAAAGCTGACTAGATTTGTGCCACTGTCACAGTAAGCATTGGGGCAAACACAAGGAGGTGTAAGTTAGATATGGTGATACCAATAGAAGAATCAATGCCGATCAAGTGGCGCTTGGCTGTATTAATGGCTGATAGAGAAATCGACTATAAAAAGCTTGCCCAGATGACAGGGTTGCATCCTGTAACCGTCAGCAAGCACAAAAATATTCGGGTGATGCCAGAGAGACTAGACAGAGACATGCTAGAAAAATACTGCAAAGCTCTTAATTGCCAGCCCGGTGATTTGTTAGCTTATGTGTCAGACAAATCAAAAGACCGAACATCGTAACATATTGCTTTTTACAGCCATTTACTAACTAATAAGTCGAAAGTATTTTTTCCTCTAAAGTCTGAACCATTTTATGAAAACTCTATTTTTAAAATTGATTTGCAATCGACTTTAAGCAATGCGACCAGGGTTAGCGCGTCTCAAACCCTATTGACAAGCGGACTTACCTGATCAGCAATCAAGTTAGAAACAAAGTGGCACTATCCAGGCTAGGGTAAGA
>NZ_JBALCP010000016.1:0-60473 GCF_036919675.1 Nostoc sp. | reverse complement strand
AATTAAATCGGAAAAAAAACTTTAGTATCGACTGAGCAAACTACAGAAAGAGTACAAAAACTACGCTATGAATTTCGACGTTGGCTAGACACTATCATTTTGCAGTAGAATTAATCGTCTAGATAGAGGAGGGCTTTGAGATGACTCGTGTCATCATTGTGCGCCACGGTCAAAGCGGTTATAACACCGAACGGCGTATTCAGGGGCGCACTGATGCGTCAACATTAACCGAAAAAGGTCGTAACGATGCCAGTAAAGTTGGCAAAGCCCTCAGTAATATTTTATTTAATGCGATTTACAGTAGTCCGCTGCAACGAGCGAAACACACAGCAGATATTATTCATAGTGAGTTAGCTACTCATCGTCAACAGTCTGCTGTACTCCAAGTTTCTGATTTACTGCTGGAAATCGACTTGCCTTTATGGGAAGCACTGCTGACAGCCGAAGTCAAGCAAAAGTTTGCCGAAGACTACCGCACTTGGCATCAACGCCCCGACGAATTGCGGATGCTGCTGAATGATGCACAAGGAACAAGAGAACATTTTCCTGTTCTTGCTTTATACGAACAAGCACGGCAGTTTTGGCAAGAAATTTTGTCGTCCCACCATCAAGGCGAAACTATTCTCATAGTGGGGCATAACGGCATTAATCGCGCCCTGATTAGCACAGCGCTATCCATCCCTGCAAGTCGCTACCATTCAATACAGCAATCTAACTGTGGCATCACCGTACTAAATTTTTCTGGGGGATTGGGAGAACCAGTCCAGCTAGAATCCCTAAATCAGACGCAACATACTGGGGAAAGTCTACCCTCATTGCGACCGGATCATCAAGGAGTAAGGTTGTTATTGGTGCGTCACGGCGAAACCGACTGGAATCGCCAAACCAGGTTTCAAGGACAAATTGATGTCCCCCTCAACGACAACGGTAGACAACAGTCGCAAAAAGCAGGCGCATTTCTCCAAGAGGTAGCGATTGATTTTGCTGTAAGTAGCTCAATGCTGCGCCCTAAAGAAACAGCAGAGATTATTTTAAAACACCATCCTAATCTAAAGTTAGAATTGCAAGATGATTTAAGAGAAATCAGCCACGGACTCTGGGAAGGAAAATTAGAAGCAGAGATAGAGCAAGAGTTTCCGGGAGAGTTGCAACGCTGGCGGTTAGTGCCGGCCCAAGTGCAAATGCCTGAAGGGGAAAATTTGCAAGAGGTGTGGGAACGCAGTGTTGCAGCTTGGGAATCAATTGTGCAAGCAGCATTAACTAATCAACTCAAAACTGTATTAGTAGTAGCTCATGACGCTACTAACAAAACCTTGCTTTGTCACATTCTGGGTTTATCGCTGGAAAATTTCTGGAATTTTCGCCAGGGTAATGGCGCAGTCAGTGTTATCGACTACCCTTGTGGAATAGATGGTTTACCAGTACTGCAAGCGATGAACATCACTACTCACTTGGGTGGAGGAGTACTAGATAAAACAGCAGCTGGGGCATTGTAAAAAAGTGGTGAGTGAAGAGTTAGGAGAGACGCGATTAATCGCGTCTGTACAGGAGTGAGGAATAAAGTTAGAAGCAATTACTGAGGAACAAATAACTTATAGCGCTTCTGGGTTAAGTCCAATACAGACCTAATAAGAACAGCCTCAACCCTTGTAGCGTTGGGGAGTAAGATTGAAAGCCTTAAAATCCTAGTTTTATAGGGTGTGTTATTGCTGAGGGTAGGGCACCATCCCAGATATTCGGTGTGTTAGGACTAATGTCCATAACGCACCCCACCAGATTCAAGCCAATGTGGATGAGATTTTCCGACTTGTGTGTACACCGTAGCCTAAAAGGGGAGAGGAATGGAAGTGAGGTTAGAGTGTATTGCATATAAACGAGAACCGCTATATAACTCATAACTAAAAACTTTTATGACTGAACTGCTGCAACAAGTACGGGTAATCGACCCAGTTTCTGAAATCGACGAACTCTTTGATGTGTTGATTGCTGATGGTTATATCCAAGCAGTGGCTTCGCATATTTCTGAAATCAATTCTGATACTCAAATTAGAGATTGTCAGGGATTAGTTCTCGGGCCTGGGTTAGTGGATTTGTACAGCCACTCTGGTGAACCAGGGTTTGAAGAACGGGAAACCCTGTTGTCTCTTTTACAAGCTGCTGCGGCTGGTGGCTTTACCAGAGTTAGCATTTTACCCGATACATCCCCAGTCATTGATAACCCTGCGCTTGTGGCACAGTTGCAGCAAAAGAGACATGGAAAGATCAGGGAGAAGGAGAAAATTAATTTGGCTCCCCCTGCTACCCCTGTTTCTCCTCTCCCCTTGCTTCATATCTGGGGTGCTATCACCCTAAATATTGCTGGGAAGCAAATGACGGAATTGGCAGATTTAGCGTCTGCTGGAGTTGTTGGTTTTAGCGATGGTAAGCCCTTAGAAAATTTGGCGCTACTGCGGGGAGTGTTAGAGTATGTCCAGCCGTTGGGTAAACGAGTAGCATTTTGGCCTAGCGATCGCCAATTAGCAGCAAATGGTGTAATCAGAGAAGGGCCAGATGCTCTCCGTTTCGGTTTACCCCCAATACCCGCCAGCGCTGAAACTACTGCGATCGCAGCTTTGTTAGAATTAGTTGCAGCCATCGGTACACCAGTCCATATAATGCGTGTCTCTACATCTCGCAGCGTGGAATTAATCGCCTCAGCCAAGGCTGCTGGTTTACCCATCACCGCCAGCACCACCTGGATGCACCTTTTACTTGATACAAAAGCAGTTAAGAGTTATAACACCAGCTTGCATTTAGACCCGCCTTTAGGTAATCCCAGTGATGTTGCGGCGTTGCGTGCAGGGGTGCGTGCGGGTGTGATAGATGCGATCGCTATTGACCATACACCCTACAGCTACGAAGAAAAAGTCCAAGCCTTTGCCGAAGCACCTCCAGGGGCAATTGGTTTCGAGTTAGCATTATCTTTGCTGTGGCAGTATCTCGTTGAAACTGAGGAATTTACAGCTTTAGAATTATGGCGGGCATTGAGTAGCAGTCCAGCTGAGTGCTTGGGGCAAAAAGTCAGTGCGATCGTACCTCATCAACCAGCGGAACTTACTTTATTTGATCCCCAGCAAACCTGGAAAGTCGAACGGAAAAGTCTTTATACACTTTCACAAAATACACCTTGGTTAGGACAACAACTCAAGGGTCATGTTGTGCAAACCTGGTGTTAAAAATGTAAAACCCTCTGAGAGCTATGACCTTTTAGGAAGGTACTAATGCATTGGTATTTCAAACTTATAGCCGTTCCCGCATGGGTAAAGTGCAGAAAAAATAATTAACCACAGATGAACACAGATACAAGGTAGGACACGGCATTGCCCATTGGTGTCAACTTAACGTAAAAGCCTTTTTTACAAAAGCTGAACTAGAAGATGCAAATTTGACCAATGCAGGACTTACGCACGGGTCATGAAAGAACGTAGACGCAAAGGGGCTTGCCGCAGGCTACTACAGAGACACAGAGAAGCCAGTGCGCCCTTGCGGTTCCCCGACTTGTTCGCGCAGCGTCTCCCTTAGGAGAAGCAACTGGCGCAACACGGGGGAATGAGAGTTTGAGAGGTTTTTTGCGTAAGTCCTACAATGCTAATGTGACCGGAGCAACTTTTACAGGAGCAGACTTAGAGCGGGTAATTGGGTTGCGTCGCTAAGGTGCTATCGCTACTGATTAAGCACCTACATCTAAGTCTGACTCCAATTCATTCTCAATTCTGACAGATGACACCTTTCTTCTTTTTTGTTAAACTTTTCTATCACCTGTATGTGAAGAAGTCAACGTCAATAAATAGCCGTCTGGCCCGGTCAAGGTAAATGAACTGTGGATTCTGCCTGGTTCGATCTCAGAAACAGTCAGTCCCCACTTCCTAAAAGTATCTCTGGTGACGGAAACATCATCTACCATCAGATCAAAAGGCGCATTCATTCCAGGAGCGATCGCCTCTGAAGTTGTTCTCAAAACTAAGTGCGTTCCTCCTCGTAATTCTAAAACAGCTAATTGTTCTGATTGGGTGATTAGCCGCAGCCCTATCTTGATAAAAAAATCGCTAGCCTCCGGTACATTACTCACATATAATCTCACATGACCAATCGCCACTGGGGGACGGGTATCCTTTTCTTTTGCAATAGTTTCTGGTAGTGACATAGCTTTAATCCAAAAATATTTAGTTACCGTTCAACTCTGTTGATTTTAGTAGGTTTGCCATCTCCCAAATCAGCTTGGTCAAATTTGCCCAAAACGGCCAAATTTATCTCAACTTTTGATAGATGATCAACTTCTACTTTAGCATTTTGGAATTGTGGCAACTCCATCAGCTTTTACCTGGTAAAACTTGCCATCAAATCTAATCATTTCTCCATCAAGAGAGTTTACTATTCCCAAACCCAAATTAGCGGATTTTTTCAACTGCTTAAAATTAGTATTACCGTCAAAAAATTATCCTGCCAGAGCGCTAATTGTAGATGTTGAAAATAGGATATTTAATAACGGATTTTACTAGCATAATGATAGCTAATAATACAGCGATGGCTAAAATATTTATCCATAAATAACGCTTGAGCTTTATCGGATAAAACAGATAAAATTTATTAATTTTAAATTCTCTCATACTTCACACCAGAATCCATAGACGCCTAAAGGGCGACTTCTCGTAGTTAGGTAGGAGCTTGACAGCGACTAGCTTACAACACACCAATAGATACAAGCATTCATGAAACAAATCTTTTTGCAAGGTGCTTGATTCTTTTGGCTGTCTGTGATAGATTTCTTTTTACATTCTATAAAATACTATAAATTTATTGAGTTACCGTAGTTTATAAAATTTTGTTAACCTAGTTACAGGATTTGCAGTTAAGAAGAAATAGTTAATCTATCGAGCTTATCTATTGCAAGCAGTACATTGCGAACCAACGAACTAGAAATTAATCTCTAAGCCAGGGCAACCTTATGAGCAAAATACGTGCTGTGATTGTTGATCCCAATGTGCCGGGGCGTTTGGCACTGAGTGAAGTGACTGCACCAAAGCCTGCTCCAGATGAAGCTTTAGTGCGGGTAGCAGCAATTTCCCTGAATCGGGGAGAGGTGAAACGTTCAACTTCTGCTGAGGCTGGTTGGCAGCCTGGTTGGGACTTGGCAGGTGTAGTGGAAACCCCCGCTGCGGATGGTTCAGGGCCTCCCCAAGGGGCGCGTGTAGTTGGCTTTCGCCATGCCGGTGCTTGGGCAGAACTCGTGTCTGTTGCCACCAACGCCTTAGCAGAACTGCCACCATCGGTATCCTTTGCTCAAGCTGCCACACTGCCTGTAGCAGGTTTAACCGCTTATCATGCTGTGCTTAAAGGCGGTTCGCTGTTAGGTCGCCCAGTTCTGGTTACAGGTGCATCAGGAGGTGTTGGTTACTTTGCTATCCAATTGGCGCGGCTGTCAGGGGCGCACGTCGTGGCACACATTCGGCAAGCTGGCTATGAGACTCTGGTCAAGGAAGCAGGGGCACAATCGGTGGTGATTAGCGAAGACCTCTCACCCGCAAGCGAGTATGGTCCCTATCATCTAATTATAGAGTCAGTGGGTGGTAAGACTTTGGGAGTAGCCCTTAGCTTACTGGCACAGGATGGAAAAACTGTGTTGTATGGAGTGTCTGGGGGAGCAGAAGTGACATTTAACGCTGCCCAATTCTTTGGGACTGGTAGTGTAAGCCTGTATGGTTTACGTCTGTTCGATGAACTGAGATTTGAATCAGCCGCAGTCGGTCTAAAACGGCTTTTGAGTCTAGTAGAAGCAGGTCAGTTGCGTCCTCACATTGATTTAGAAGCTTCTTGGACACAAATAGCTGATGTAGCGCAACAACTACTCGACAGGCGTTTTCCTGGCAAAGCTGTGTTGCACATTTCCAATTGAGTATTACGAATTATGCTGACTTCTGGTTCAAACTAGATCAGCTTGTAGCCGCTAGTAATCTCAAGATAGATCGCCCAAAAGGGACATCACATCCACATTATCCATCCTTAGTTTATCCACTGAACTATGGATACTTGGAAAATACTCGCTCTGGAGATGGAGCTGATATTGATGTCTGGATAGGTAGTTTGTCTGGTAAAAAAGTCACCGCCGTCATCTGTAGTGTTGACTTGGAAAAACGGGATACAGAAATCAAAATACTTCTGGGTTGTACATCAGGGGAAAGCCAAGTCATCTTGGATATCCACAATACAGGCTCTCAATCGGCAATATTATTGGGTTCGCAAGTAAATTACATTTTTGAGCGTAACTGTGTATGAGTTTAGAACTAAAACTATCAGGTAAAACAGCGATCGTCACCGGAGGAAGTGCCGGAATTGGTTTAGCCACCGCCAAAGCACTCTATAGTGAGGGTGTGAATGTAGCGATGTCTACGACGGGCTACGCCTACGCAGCCCGCAATCAAGAAAGACTAGAAAATGCAGTAGCTGACATCCAGTCTCTACCCACACTAGGGGCGAAAGTAATTGCTATCAGTGCCGACCTGACTAAAGCAGAGGATGTTGAGAAAGTTGTTGCAACAACATTGGCCCAGTTTGGTCAGATTGATATCTTGATTAATAATGCTGGGTCAGCCCGTGCTGGGTCTTTCCTGGAATCGACTGATGATTTATTTTTGGATGCTTGGAACTTAAAATTATTGGGCTACATCCGCCTAGTTAGAGCCGTCGTCCCCCATCAAAAAAGTCGGGGTGATGGCCGGATTGTCAATATAGTTGGTGGTGCAGGACGGACACCTCGTCCTAACTTCCTAGCTGGTGGCACAAGTAATGCAGCTCTGCTCAACTTCACAAAGGGCATTTCTAAAGAATTAGCCGAGTACAAGATTCGTATTAATGCCATATCGCCCGGTGCTACAGCTACTGAGCGTGCCGAGACTTTAGCCCAGCAGAATGCCCAAGCGCAAGGGATCACCGTCGAACAAGTGAAGGCACAAAATATCCAAAGTATTCCTTTGAAAAGAATCGCCCAGCCAGAAGAAATTGCTGCGCTGGCGTTATTTTTGGTGTCTGATCTTGCTGCATCGATTACAGGAACAGAGATTATCGTTGATGGCGGATCTACCCCTGGTGTTTAGCAGTTCAAAGGAATCATTCAATTTTAGATTTTGAATTTTGGATTTTGGATTGAAAGAAAAATCTAAAATCCAAAATTGAATGACTGCTGACTACCTAAATAAAAATATTAGTCTTTGCAAGGTGACTTATAAAATCTCTTTTTTCTCTCTGCGCCCTCCGCGTCTCTGCGGTTAAAAAATCTTTTATTTAACCACAGAGGCACAGAGAAGCCAGTGCGCCCTTGCGGTTCCCCGACTTGTACCCCTGCAGGGAAGCAAGCTACGCGCAGCGTCTCCCTTAGGAGAAGCAACTGGCGCGACACAGAGTTAAGAGGTTAAAGAGGAGTTTTTTGATCCAAATTTTCACCCACCTTAAAAAGACTAGTCTCAAACATAAACTTCTTGGAGATAAAAAACATGGGTTCTCAATACTTTGACATCAAACCAGTTGCAGGACGTATCGGTGCTGAAATCATCGGTGTTAATCTGAGTTCTAACCTCAGCGATGACATCATCAGCGATATTCGCAAGACTCTAGTCAAACACAAAGTGATCTTTTTCCGTGGTCAGCAACAACTCGATGCTGCTGGACAGGTCGCCTTCGCTCGTCGTTTCGGTGAAGTCACTACAGCCCACCCCACTGTACCAGCGCTGCCAGAAAATCCAGAAGTCTTAGACCTGAATTATGGTCGTACCACTTCCCGCGCCAATAGCTGACATACCGATGTGACATTCGTAGACCGTCCTCCTCTCGGCTCTATCTTACGAGCGCTTGACATTCCCCCGACTGGTGGCGACACAATCTGGGCAAACTCTGTAACTGCCTACCAAGATTTACCTACCCATCTGCGTAATCTCGCCGACCAACTCTGGGCAGTACACAGCAACAAATACGACTATGCAACTGCATTCGACCTACCTGAAGATGCCAAGGCTTACCGGGCTGTCTTCACCTCGACTGTATACGAGACTCTGCATCCAGTTGTACGCATCCATCCCGAATCTGGGGAGCGGGGGCTATTCATCGGCGGATTTGTGCGTCAGTTCCGTGGCTTATCAACAACTGAATCAGATGACATTCTCCGACTGTTACAAGCCTACATCACTCGTCCTGAGAACACAGTCCGTTGGCGTTGGCAAGTTGGTGACGTAGCCTTTTGGGACAACCGAGCCACTCAACATTATGCGATCGCAGATTATGACGACCAGCCTCGCCACGTTCAACGAGTCACAATTGTTGGTGACCTTCCAGTTGGCATCGATGGTAAACAAAGTGAAGCTATCAAGGGAGACGCTTCTCAGTACAACCGACGTGAGGCTGTGACTGCGTAATACTTGAGCATCTCGGCTTCGCTCGATGAAGCCGGCGTCGAAGTAGCGAAGTCGAGGTAAGCCGTTGGTTGGCGCAGCCTCTCCAAGAGTTGTATTGGGCATTGGGCATGGAGAATAGGGGATGAGTCTTTGATACTCGTGAACGAGTGTTTAATACTCGCTGACGAGTCTTTGATACTCGCGGATGAGTTTTTAATACTCGCGGATGAGTGTTTAATACTCGTGAACGAGTCTTTGAACTCCGTGAATGAGTCTTTGATACTCGTAAACGAGTCTTTGAACTCCGTGAATGAGTCTTTGAACTCCGTGAATGAGTCTTTGATACTCGTAAACGAGTCTTTGAACTCCGTGAATGAGTCTTTGATACTCGTAAACGAGTCTTTGAACTCCGTGAATGAGTCTTTCAACTCCACTCCCCTGCCTTCTCTCCCTGCTCCCCACTCCCCTTTGCTGGCACAGAGGGCTGAACGAGGCAAATTTGACATGGTTTTCCTCGCAGATGGTTTCGCTATATGGGATAGAAGTTCTGATTGAACAATTGGCAGTGTTTTTGAAGCGACGGCTCTGATTTCCTCAAACTTTATCTGATTTGTTAGGTTTTAACAATACAATCAGGTCGTCTCTAGGGAAACTTTTTATAGTGTTGGGCATCCTAACGGTTCTACTATCCTCCTTTGTTTTAACGTTTCACAACGTTACTGTCCGAGTTTTGTTCTCAGAACATCTCGTACTCGGTTTATTTTTACTCGGTGGATACGTTAAACCGGATTTGCAGAATTCATTCTTGCTGATGTTCATGCGAATGCTGCTTGTAGTTCCCCTCATGGCATCTCTATCATTCAAGCTATATCCATCTGCTCTTAAAGAATTAAAAGACTTATTCAATCGCGATGCCTCCGGCGCACTACATGAACGCAGGGATATTCTAATCCAAGCTCTTGGCTGTGGGGTACTGATGTTTGTGTATATTGCCTCACTCTACATTGCTATTGGCTTGATTCCCACAGGCATTGCCTTGACCCTGTTCTTCACCTATCCCGTATTTACAGCGCTGCTGTCCTGGAGGTTTTTTGGCGATCGCCCCACATTGTTCCGTTGGCTAGTGATCGGTATTATTCTAGTGGGAAGCGCTCTCACCATTCCCCAATCTTCTGCCACCTACAGCAGTCATACCATTGCGATCGGCATTTTCGCTAGTGTTAGTGCTGGGATCGTTTACGCCTTTTATTGCATCATTGCTCAAAAATGTTTAGAAAAATTCCATCCAGTTCCCTTTACCTGGATCAGTTTTGCCTGCACTCTACTGCTCTCCGGTGCTAGCTTACTGTTCTGGCCAGCTAAAAGCACCCAACTTGACTGGACACCCCTATGGATTGGCAGCATATTTTCGGGTCTGGTCAGCTTTATTGGACACACTCTAAACAATGTGGGGATTCGGATGGTTGGCGCATCTACCGCCTCCATAATTGGCTCTAGCAGTCCAGCATTGACGGCACTAATTGCATGGGTAACGATTAGCGAAACTTTAAACGTGATTCAGAGCGTGGGGATTGGTATTGTCACATTGGGGATTGCGTTACTTAGTGCCGAAGGTTTTGTTAAATCGCTCAAAAATAGGAATTAAATTGTGATCAAGCTGGGGACTGGAGAGCGGGGATTGGAGCTTTTAGAATATTTTATGTAATATCAATTATCCAAAATCAAGCTACAGATGCTCTCCTGTAAATCCAGAACAAATTTGACTTTGTTAATTACGAATTTATATAAGATATGCCTTCCTCCGCTGTCCTTTTTGATTTAGATGGGACATTAACAGATCCCAAGCTTGGTATCACTCGCTGCATTCAGTATGCTTTATCTGAACTCGGTTACAAAGTACCAGATGCTGACGAATTGCATTGGTGTATTAGTCCACCACTGAAAGACAGCTTTTCGCAGTTACTGAAGACCTTAGATGGCACAGTAATTGAACAGGCTATTTCACTATATCGTCGTCGCTTTGCCACCATTGGATTATTTGAAAACTCCCTTTATCCCCAGATTCCAGAAATCCTAAAAGCCATTCGTTTTGCTGGTTATAAAACTTTTGTTGCGACTTCCAAGCCATACATTTATGCTATGCGGATTATTGAATATTTTGGCTTGCCGTTGCTTTTTGATGGTGTTTATGGTAGTGAACTTGACGGAAGTCGAAGCGTTAAAGGCGACTTAATTCACCATATTTTATTAACAGAAAAGCTTTTAGCCTCCACTGTGGTGATGGTAGGCGATCGCTCACATGACATCATTGGAGCCAAGCACCATCACATTGCTTCAATTGGCGTTACCTATGGCTATGGAACTGAGGAGGAATTGAAAGCTCATGGTGCTGACTTGATTGCTCATTCTCCAAGTGATATTCCCAGACTTATAATTCGTAAATAATGCCGCCATCTTTAACACTTTTCCATAGTTTACTTCTGTTTAGTACCGCTTTCATTGCAGGCGGGTTAAACGCTGTAGCGGGTGGTGGAAGCTTTATCACCTTTCCAACTCTTGTTTTGATTCCTCTAGGTGGAATTATCGCCGATCGCACCAACCGCCATCGCATCCTGACTATCGCCTAGATTCTGGGGATGCTTCAGTCTTTGGCTCTGACTTGGCTGGCATTGAATGGTACTATTAACGTCTGGCAGATTGCACTTCTTGGTGTGCTGCAAGGGATAATCAACGCCTTCGATATTCCCACCCGACAGGCATTTCTACCAGAAACAGTCAGTAAGGAAAATCTTGGTAATGCGTTGGCGCAGCCCGCCGTAGGCATCGCCTTGTACTCCTCCCTGGTTAGCGTTTCAGTAATGCTTGGCCCTGCGGGAAGCCGCTTTGCGTCTACATTAAAAAAATTGACTTTGATAACAGATTTTTAGCCTTAACCCAAGCGTATCGATTTAGGGACTTCCAAATAAAAAAATGTCCCAAAGCTGACGCAAAAACCCTCTCATTTCTCCTCTCTCTGTGTCGCGCCAGTTGCTTCTCCTAAGGGAGACGCTGCGCGTAGCTTGCTTCCCCGCAGGGGTACAAGTCGGGGAACCGCAAGGGCGCACTGGCTTCTCTGTGTCTCTGTGGTAGCCTGCGGCAAGCCGCTGCGTGTCTACGTTTATTTGGATAATTTATTTCTTGGAAGTCCCTTATGCTCAGGGTGCAATTACGTGTTACGAATTAACAATTACGAATTAGAGCGAAGCGATATGACTACCGTAAATGATCCTACTACTGTAACTGAAGTAACTGATTTGTACCTCAAGTATGAAGAAGCCCTTTGTAATAACAATTTGGAGGTGATGGATAGCTTGTTTTGGGATGCGTCAGAAGTGGTGCGGTTTGGGATCACAGAAAACCTCTATGGCAGCGACGAAATTCGTAACTTTCGCGCCTCTCGTCCAAGCCCGAAAATAGAGCGAGAAATCTCAAATCTCAAGGTTGTAACCTTTGGCAAAGATGCAGCAACAGTAACTTTAGAGTTTCGCCGCAATATTAATGGTGTAGAACGTTTCGGGCGACAAAGCCAGACTTGGTATAGATTTCCCGAAGGATGGAAAGTGGTTTCAGCCCATGTTTCATTATTGCCAGTGGGAATTTCAAAAGTATGACTAGCATTACCGAAATTGCCCTAAATATCTATCGCATCTCAACCTATGACCAAAAAATAGATATGCAATTCATCCAGTTTCTAGTGAAGGACGAAGAATCATTATTGTTTTATGCTGCGTGAAGTTTTAGTTGGCCTCCAAAATGGCATAGACGAATAGATCCGATAAAGTAATTTTGGCTCAAATATCCTCGGATTATTGCCACATAAATCTGCGTGATAGCAAAAAGAGGCTATTCTTACACTGGTGTCGATATCTCTGAAAAAATGCTAGCTGAGTTGCACCAAAAGCTAGAGGGTGTGTCTCACAAACTTACAGCAATCAAGGGAGATGCAACTTCTCTACCATTTGCTGACAACTCTTTCGATGTGGCGTTGACAGTTCATGTGTTTCACTTGGTTTCAGCTTGGAAGCAAGCATTAGCAGAAATTCGTCGCGTCCTCAAGCCAGGAGGAATTTACCTCTACACTCACGGTAATATGAATTTCAGCAAAGTTAATGAAGATGTAAATCAGGGTAGGTTCGATTTTCAGCAACGTTGGCAAGATATTATTGCTAGCTATGATTACCCTTTACCTGGCTATGGTGCAACACAAGAAGAGGTTTTAGGTGAGTTGCGCGAACAAGGAGCAAATTTGGAAACAGTGGTTGCAGCCAAATGGCAATCTGAACTGACTGTAGGTAAATTGCTTGAATATTATAGAAACAAGGTTTATGGCAATACCTGGCACATCCCGGATGATATCTTTGCCCGTGCAATTCAAGATTTGCAAGACTGGGCTTTGCAACACTACGGCTCTTTAGACTACGATTTGTCTGGTGAAAGTAAGTTCAAGATTGTTGTAGTAAGCAACTGGGCTTAATACAGTTTTGCGTAGAAGCGTAGCGTTTTGAATGTAGGGGAACACATTAACATTTGTTTGGAATGCATTGGCATTGTATCGGGATACATTAACAATGCAAGCCGATGCATTAACAATGCAAGCCAACAAATTAAAAATGTAAGCCGATGAATTAACAATGCGGCCGACGCGTTAACAATGCAAGCCGATGCATTGGCATTGCAGGGTATTACCAAATTTAATTCGCTATGAATTAATGAAAAACTTCTTGCAACAAGCAACTTATCAGAAGCAGAGAAGTCAAAATTCAAGGCGTAGCCGCGGTTTTAGATCCTCTTGTTCTCATACAATTTCTTTGTGAGGCTGCGCCAAATTTTCTTTCTTTCTTTTTTTCTTTCTTTGTGTCCTTCTCTACGAGACGCTACGCGAATGCGCCCTTTGCGATTTGTTCCTTATATAGTCCCGAAAATGTTGGGTTTCGTCCCTCAACCCAACCTACACTGGTTTTGGTTTTTGGCTTTAACTGAATGGTATTGGATTTTAGATTCTCTCCTCCCCATCTCCTTTATTCCCAGTCTCTAACAAATAAAGTAACGCCTCCACTAAAGCCTGATTTTGTTCATCGGTGCCAACAGTAATACGTAATTTATCATCTAGTCCAGGCTGCTTGAAGTAGCGGATTAAAATTCCCCGGTCCTTCAGTTTTTGATAGAGATATTCTGCATTTTCTTCTCTTGGCTTTACCAGCAAAAAGTTAGCTTGAGAATCCCAAATATGAAAACCTAACTGTTTTAAGTCTGTTGCTAGCTGATTCCTTGATGTTTTAATCTTTGCGACACAAGCATTTTTATAAGCTTGATCGGTGATGGCAGCAGAGCCAATTGCACAAGCGATCGCATCAATGTTATAGCTATCCTTCACCTTAAACAACCCCTGCAACAGTTTGGGATTCGCCACCCCAAAGCCCAGCCGCAATCCCGCCAATGAGTACCCTTTAGAAAGTGTGCGAATTACGATGACGTTTTCGTATTCCTTTACTAAAGCCAATGCATTCTCTTCGGTAAAATCTACATATGCTTCGTCAATCACTAAAACGCCAGATAACTGGCTGGCTAATTTTCGTAGATCATTTGTTGCCACTACATGCCCCGATGGACTATTAGGCGACGCAATGAATGTCACAGAACCATCGACAGCAACCAGTTCTTTTAAAGGTAAATTGTAGTCCTCGCTGTAGGGAATCTCAATAATTTCCGCAGCTTGCATTTCTGTTAATGTGCGATATAGGACATAAGTTGGCATCGGATAAACTACTTTCTTGCCAGGTTCTGCACAGGCTCGAATTATCACACTCAACAATTCGTCACTGCCATTTCCGACAATGATCCAATCACTAGGAACTCCTAAAACTTTGCTTGCAGCTTGCCCGAACTCCCCACCGAAAGGTTCTGGATACCGGCGCAGCCACTCGCCATCGATATTTTTTAGCACAGCTAGTGCCGCAGGAGAAGGAGGATAGGGGTTCTCGTTACTGTTGAGTTTAATGATCTGTGTACCGCGTTGGGGCTGCTCACCGGGAATGTAGCTAGCCATTGCATTAACATTGGAGCGAAAGTAGTTAGTCATAGGGCACTTGTACTGAGCGGCGTCGAAGTATTGGGTGCGTATCTTAAGCAAATTTCAACCCACAATTTCTGACGATATCGTTTTTTGTCGTTTACATCAAAAAATACGGCTTACAAATTATGAATTATGAATTATCAAGAGATGCCAGATAAATGGAATCCAGAGACTCTTAACGAGGTGACACAAGCCTTTAAGCTTTTCTTACTGCCCAATGCCCAATGCCCAATGCCCAATGCCCAATGCCCAATGACAAATCATTACCGATATATTATTTTTTACAAACCCTATGGCGTTCTCAGCCAGTTTACAAAAGATGCTCCCACACATAGCACCCTGAAAGATTATATTGATGTACCTGATGTATATCCTGTAGGACGCTTAGACTGGGATAGTGAAGGGTTACTGCTGTTAACGAACGATGGGCAATTGCAACATCGCCTCGCCCATCCGCGTTTTGGTCATAAACGTACTTACTGGGTACAAGTAGAGCGAATTCCAGATGCAGATGCAATAAAAAGGTTGCAAACAGGTGTGGAAATTCAAGATTACCGCACTCAATCGGCAGAAGTTAGGCTCTTACCAGAAGAGCCAGAGCTACCTGAACGCACCCCGGCGATTAGATTTCGCAAAAATGTACCGACAGCTTGGCTGGAAATGACTTTGACAGAGGGAAAAAACCGCCAAGTACGGCGCATGACTGCGGCTGTAGGGTTTCCGACTTTGCGACTGGTCAGGATCAGCATAGGCCACCTACAATTAGATGACCTACAATTGGGTCAATGGCGCGATCTAACTACATCTGAGCTCCAATTTCTGCATAATTTCAGTAAATCGAAAAGTTTTCCTCCAAAGGCGAATGCTCTCTAACAGGAATAGGATTTTCTATTGTGAGCCAGCGATTTCCAGTCTGAGGGGCATTTTGCACATTTGGGATGCGATGTCTACGACGGTCTACGCCTACGCATTCTGGCTATATCAACCAAAACTTTGAACAATATAAACTAAATTGAGATTTACTTAGAGTACTCCAAATAAAAAAATGCCCAATTGTCATTGCGAATGGAGCAAAGCGTAATGAAGCAATCGCAAAGACTTTGAGATTGCTTTGCTACACTACGTTTCGTACCCTACGGGAAGGCTCCGCCTACGCAATGACGGATTTTGGATCATTTATTTTTTGGAACACTCTTAGTGGGCATAGAGATTTCCCAAATTCCTTGAATCCCACCGTATTCCAGAACATAAATCTTATTGCCGATAATCTCAGTATCAATGGGATTGCTAAAGCCTTGGACAATGCGCTTGGCTTGAAGTTGATAGTTGGTAGTTCCTACTTTAATCAATTTCAAATCCAACAGATCTTGGCTGGGATCTTTAAAAGGGCCTGCTAGTGTTTCGCCAGTGGGGTCGCCTGGTGTCCAACCCAATACGAATCCATTTCTGTTGAATTCCGGACTCATTGCTCCTTGTGTTTCAAAAATTAACCCCAAAGGAGAACGGTGTGCTGTAAAAGTGCTAAAAGTTTGCCCAAGAACATTAGCGTCTTTGACTTTGCCATCTATAGGATCGCGGAAACTGTCTGCGTCCGGTCCCAAATTACGAATTGGTTCAGTCAGGGTGATGTTAGGCCGAGCCGGAAAGCTTGGATCGTTATAATAGTAGCCTTTTGTAACTGCGCCAAATTTAGGATTTAGCAAAAGGTCTTTGAGAGGATTATAATTCGGGAATTGTTGGGGATTGTCTGTCCCGCCTATACGCCAGGGAAAGCCGTAATGATGACCTAGACGTAGCCAATTTAATTCTTCTGACATGTCGCGATCGGGACCATTTTCGGTGCCAAACAAATCTCCATTAGACGCAAAGGCCATATCGAAAGTATTGCGTGTTCCTTCTGCAAAAATATAGCCAGATGTCTTTAAGGTTGCTCGATTGTTTGCAAGAAAGAGATTTTGGCCATTACTAGGAAGGCGGAGTATACAGGCGGTTAATCCTACTTCGCGAGTATTGGGATATAGACCACCAGCAGACTGAACCTCACCATGATCGGTACGAGAACCGCTATTCACATAGATAAACTTACCATCTGGGCTAACAACCACGCCGTTGAAGCGATGGTCATAGGCTGTTTTGCTTTTGGGATAGCCTGCACTCGTAGCCAAAACAGACCAGATGCGAACTCCTGTACCTGAGTTAATTACGCCTTTAACAATAATTGCTTTGGTCTGGTCATTCACAAGGTCTGCATTGCCAACTAAATAAATTGTCCCGTCAGGACCAATAGCCATACCTTGAGTTTCACCTACCTTATGATTACTAGAGTTGTACACAAGTGTACTAGTAGATAAGGCTAAATTAACTTGATAAATCTCACCATTTCTTTTTAAGTAATAGAGGGTATTGTTTCGTGGATCTTTTGCAATCCGAACAGAAGGAGAGATCGTCGATAACGTAGACATAATCTTGCGAATCTTAATATCAGAACGCAAGGCTTGAGGTGCAGCATTTACTACACTAGTGCCATTATTTAACATCACTATTGTAAATAACAGTGTTTTGGCAACTAAAAAGCACCCTTTGAGAACCAAATTATCAGCAAATCTACGTCTAACTTGGTTGAATGATTTAGTGCTATTCATTATTTTCTTCATAAAATAGTCAGATGATTTTGTGGCTAAATCTTGTTAATCAGGGAAAAAGCTTTAGAAATTACCGGATGAAATGAGCAATGGGTACTGACTTGCTAAACAATACTTCTCGGTTAAGCACTTTTAACTCGGAATCGGGTTTTGGGAAAAGGTTAAAGGGTAAGGGTTAAAGGTTTTTTCTTCTCCCTTTCCCGTTACCCTTTTCCCTTTAACCGAGAAGTATTGACTTGCTAAATAATCTCTTGTTGGGTAAAGGGGAACACGGCAACGTGTTCCCCCTTACCAAGAGGAAAAGTATCCTTGAATCTGCCTTCTGATGTCAGGACTTTCTTAAGTTGACAACGTTCTTATGCCAAACTGACTCCTAGCGTATAAGTAAAATCTGGGTTAGAGGTTCTACCAGAGAAAGTTCCGCCATTTTCAGGCAAGAAAGCAAATTTACTCACTGAAATGGAGTACGTACCTGCACTCAGTGAAGCGGTGATTAATGACTCCAAGTCACGAGGAACGCCATTATCATCGTTACTTTGTAATAAAGTTCCAGCACTGTTAAACAGACCGAGAACTGTATCTCCGGATGTCACCGTACTGATAGTGACAGTTCCCGGATTTGCTAAAGAAAATGTAAAAAAGTCGAAATCGTTATTGCCCCCCGGTTGAAGTGTTACTAACTGGGCTGAAAGATTAACGTCTGAGCATGATGATAAGGAACCCAACGCTTCAGCGTTGCCGAGTGTGTTGTTTGTACCTTCTCCAGCATTTTCCCGCTCATAAAAAAGTGAAGTTGTTACTACTAAGTGTGAGACCCACTACCCCCTGCACAATACCTATGATTTCATCTTGCTCTGCTCCCGGTTTGTCTAAGAATATTCGTGTGTTGCTTCCAACAACTTGCAGACGGTAGTCCTGTGGAAGTCCATTGAGTTCAATTCGATCTTGGCTAGGGTCGAAGTCAGTAATAGTAGCCAAGTCCCCAAAACCAGGATTCGCAGTATTGTTATCGTCGTAGAAAGCATTTACAGCATCCCCCAAGATAAATCTGTCTGCCCCAGGCCCGCCAGTCAAGTTATCAGTTTCCCCTAATCCAGGTGGAAGCGGACTACCAGGGAAAACACCGATGAGGATGTCGTTTCCAGACCCTCCATTGAGTATGTCATTGCCTGGCCCGCCCTGTAGACTATCATTGCCGTCACCACCATTGAGGATATCATTGCCATTATTACCATCTAGAGTGTCATCGCCTCCTCCACCATTCAAAGTGTTGTTAGAAGTATTACCAAAAAGGAGGTTGTTAAGACTGTTACCTGTCCCGCTGATGTCGCTACTTTCCGTCAGCCTCAGATTCTCTATATTGGCGCCTAGTGTGTAGGTGACAGAAGACCGGACGATATCTGTGCCTGAATTAGCAGCCTCAGTAATGATGTCAGTAGCAGTGTCAACAATGTAAGTGTCGTTGCCTGCTCCCCCATTCAAGGTGTCAGTACCTGTGCCGCCATCAAGTGTGTCATTGCCATTATTACTGGATAATCGGTTATTTTGATTGTCGCCAACAATGATGTCATTTGCATTTGTGCCGATGACATTATCAAAGTTGACTACAGTAAATGGCAATCTTCCCAAACCAGGAACGTTATTGGCAGCCAAACTTTGGGTTTGCAGGTTAACGGTGATAAATACCCCAGGCAAAGATTGAGATGCATCTATGGTGTTGTTGGCAACATTAGCATTAGCAATAACCTTTTCTACTTTAAAGAGTTGGTCTTGCCCTAATCCACCAGCTTTTTGAATGGTTCCAACACCTAACAAGGTAATAGTTTGACCTAGTTGACTGTAGTCTGCGGTATCAAAGCCATCTCCACCATTAATGCTGTCGTTACCCAGACTGCCTTTGAAGGTGTCGTTTCCTGCACTACCGATTAAAGTATCGTTTCCTGTGCCTCCATCAAGTGTGTCATTGCCATTTCCACCGATTAGACTGTCGTTTCCTGTCCCACCAGCGAGGGAATCGTTACCATCTGCACCATTCAAGGTGTCGTTACCGGAGGTACTATTGGCATTACCACCAATAGCCCAACCAACTATCGTGTCATTTCCCGAAGTCCCAAAGAGATTGTCAGGACTTGTAGTGCCGAAAATAAATGCCATGTTATTTCTCCTGAATTTCTCACGAATACGTAAGTTCAGCCTCAATCAAAGAACTATTCATCAGTTCAATGTAGATTACTTGCTATTTGGGTAATCCTATTTACAAAACATTAATTATTGATTTGGTTACGGATTTCCAAATAAAAAAATATCTAACTATTTATTGTGGGCTGGGTCGAAAAACCCGGCTTTGGTTACGGGCGAACGAGACACCTACTTTACAAAATTAGACAATTTATTTCCTGAAAATGCCTGAATGGATTACCCAAACGGTAAGTAATTAGGTCAAATATTTTGTTTTTTTCTCCAAATTTTTTTTAACCCAGCTGTAATTATTTAATTATCATGAGCGAAAGGTTATGTAAACTTCTTTACCAAATCTTCAAAATCTTAAATAAATGCAATTTATAATACATTGAAATCTGCTTGTAACCTTTAATCAAATATTTTTTCAAAACTACTGATTTTTTGGTAAATTTTGCGATACTTTTCAGCTTAAGGTGGTATTGTCGTTAAGTTAGATTTCAATATCAAATTTTTTGGTAAAAAAAACACTTTTATATTACAGAAATGCTTTGTCAAATAGATAATTTAAACTTATAGCTTACTTTAGAGAACTTGGTAGCTTAATAATACTTAAGCTTTACATAAATTTTATAAATTTTTACAGCTATTTTCAGGTAAATAGACCACGCCCTATAGGCACAGCAATGCTCATACGTGTCAACTTAAGATAAAAGCCAGTCTAGAATCAGCTTTTAGAAATTGTCTCGTCAAGAGTCTCTGACTGGGAATACCTAATGAGAGCTGGAGCCTCTTAACTAGTGGCAGAGACGCAATGAGGCGACTTACTTAAATAAAAACTGCTGTAAAAAGTCGTTTTGAATACTCGAATCCTTGCTTTTCTCTCGTTCCTATGCAGAGCATGGGTACGAGGAAAACTAATAACTCCTAACTCAGCACTGATTATGACTCAAGAACAACAAACTGCAATTGAAGGGATCTATGAAGTCTGTATCGGCATCCCAGAGCCAATTTCTGCAATTCAGTATTGGGAGCAATTTGGCTATCGCATTGGTCAAGTGGGTGAATTAACCGCAGATGTAGCCAATCAATTATATGGGGTGAATTCATCTTTACGCTCAATCCGCCTCTGCCATCAAAATTCAGATCATGGTTTGATTCGGCTGATGGTTTGGCAAAACCCCACGCATCAAGGTTTGGGAACAGCGTCGATGAAAATTAAAGGAAATCGCTGGGCAACAAGTTTAACGGCGGATGTTTTAACTATCTTAAATCATATAGAGGATGCAAAAGCCGCAGGTTTGTCTATTAGGCACACTAACCCTTATTGGGAAGTCATCTACAACAAAGAGAGGAAAAGCCGTCCTTTTATTGAGCCAGCAGTTGGTGTGCGAGAAATGCTGCTACTGCAACCCTTAGCTCGACAGGTTTTATTTCAACGGTTTGGCTATACACTGCCAGATTACGGACAAGTTAACCATAATGCTGCTCTCAAGGCTAGTCAGTTTACCCATATGGGAATCATCGTTCAGGATGACAGCAAAGAAACCCTAAAGTTTTATGAAGAAGTTTTGGGTTTGCTGCGTGTGCGTGATGGTGTCGAAACTAGTTATGAATCTTCGCCAGCAGGTCGAGAAATTTTTGACCTTAACCCTGGTGAAAAGTTTATTGTCACTACCTTTGATGATCCCCGTTCTTCTAAGTCTGACCTGATGGCTGCACGCAGTGGTAGGCTTTACATCATTCGATTCCCAGAAGATATTAATTTAGAATCGTGCTTTGAGGCAGCCCAACCAGGTAGCTTGGGTATGTCTTTATATACCTATCGAGTTAAGGGAATACAAGAGTATTATGATCGCATTAAAGCAAGTACTGTACAAAAAGTTACAGACATCATTAGTAATGAGTTTGGCGAGACGAGTTTCTCCTTTGTTGCACCAGATGGCTACTTCTGGACTTTGCTAGAAGGTAATTAACTAGTGCCAGAGGGGCAGGGGGCAGAGGAGCAGGGGAGAATAACTAATACTTCTCTACGAGAGGCTGCGCCAACGGCTTACCTCGGCTCCGCTCGGCACAAGTCGCTCAGTACAAGTGCTCAATACCCCATGATTAATGACTATTGAGCAATCCAATTTTTATCTTTAAACACTAAACAGGTAAATTGAGAAGCCAATATGCCTTTTTGCTTGCTGAATCTACCGAAATCAGAAAGCAATCAAGCCTTTTGGGTAAGCAGTATGCATTTTTACTTGCTGAATCTACCGAAATTAGAAAGCAATCAAGCCTTTTGAGTAAGCAATATGCCTTTTTACTTGCTGAATCTACTGATATCAGAAAGCAAACAGGCAATCATAAGCAACCACAGCTTTACCCCATAACGACAGTATCTCCTATTTATGTTGATATCAAAGAGAATATTGATACAGTAAAAGAAAATCCTACAGTTGGCTGACAATTCTTTTGCGATCGTATCAAAGCAAGTACTGCACAAAAAGTTACAGACATCATTAGTAATCAGTTTGGCTAGATGAGTTTCTCTTTTGTTGCGCCAGATGGCTACTTCTGGACTTTGCTAGAAGCTAAGTAGCCATGATTGGTTAATTTGCCGGACATCATATGATTATCTGGACTTGATATTACTTTTCAGATACATAGATTTTCAGTTGAATGCTTTCTCTCAAGCTACTAAGGTAAGCTAGTAGCGCATAAATAAAAATCACAATTCCGACCATTTCCAAAGACTCTTCAACAATTATGCCAGTTAACGCTATTATGGTACGTCGCCCAAAATCTATTCTCAAAACTCCACCCACCATTTCCATACCTAAGCCTCCACCCACATAAACAATTGCGGCAATCAGAAATAAATACCGAGTCTTGTAAGGGAGATGGAGCAAAAATTTTAGATATTTAAATGCAAAAACTCCCACTAAAACAATACCAGGGATAACCCAGGTTTCAAAAAATACAGGATTGAGATGAAGCGATTCTCGCACTGACGGAATGATCAAAATCTCGTGAAAACTAAATGCTTCATCCAAACTCAAATATAAAAATATCAAAGATAGAGTTTTCCAGTAAACAAAATAGCGGTCTTTCGTCTTCATAGCGGTAATTACTTTAAGTAATCCCGAACAAAATAATAGAGTGAATGAAGAATACCAGGCAGGAATATTAAATTCTCCATCTAGGCTAAATAGTTCGTAAAACCATTTGGAAGCTGGGAGGGGAAACTTCGAGAGCCAGAAATAGCCACTTAGAATCCCTGCTAAGGTGAGGCACATAACTGTGACACTTAAACGTCGAGCAACTGTTTTAGCACTGATATGAATTGGTAACTCCACAATATCGCTTGATACTTGCTGCATAGGAATATTGAGCTAATTTTCTCTATGTCGAATAATTAAGAGGAAATTATCTCATGTAGCCAAATGATATAAGCGAACTGTTACAGAACTTTCACTACCGAAAACCCTAGATTTTGAATGGAATTGCTAATACAACTGTATAAAATTTATCTCAATAATACCCTGTAAGTGGGGCAGCCACTTTAACATTACCACAAGCCCCATTTGTCGATTTTCTCGGCTTGGCGATCGCGATCGTTTCAGCCATTTTAGCTATTTGCTTAGGCATCAATGCTGCATGGCTTATTTCCGGCTCCCCTTCTCCCAAATTTGGGAGAAGGGGCTGGGGGATAAGGGTTTTTTCTTTTCATACCGAAAGAACTACAGTTTTCAAGGTGGACGCAGTTTAAATCTTGCTTTCAAACTATTTTCATGTGATAATCACTATTAACTCCGGCAAATTTACAGATTTACCGGAGTTAATAATTAGAGTTTGATAATTCAGGTTTTTCTCAGTTTAAAAGCTATAAACATACCAGTCTCTAGCTTGAGGGCTGCTATCTATAAAAAGTTTGCTGACCTCAAAGGTAAGAAAATCGGCTATGTCAAAGCGACTACAGATCATTACTTCCTGATTAAGATGTTGGCACAAGAAGGATTGACGCTCAAAGATGTTAATGCCGTGGCGCTAACTATTCCAGACGGACTCTCTGCCTTCACCAGAGGTGATTTAGATGCCTGGGCTACCTACGGTTACGCAATCCAGCAAGCCCAGAAAGACGGAGCCAAAGTACTCAAATCAGCGAAAAATATTCTCTCAGGCAATTTTACGATTGTCGCAGCGCCGAGTGCGATCGCAGACTTCCTCTGCCGCATCCAAAAATCGCAAGATTGGCAAGCATCGCATATAGACGCGTGGTCAAAGAATTATGCAAAAGCAATCGGAGTTGATGAAACCCTTGTCCTCAAAGAGGCCAAAGAGGGGTTAAAACAGCGGCGATCACAAGTGCTGCCGATTTACCCACAAGCGATCGCTTCCCGGCAAGATGTAGCCGACACATTTTATCGTGCAGGCGTCATCCCAACGAAAGTTAACGTGAAACCTTTATGGGATGGAAGCTTCACTAATGCGATTAATCAATGCAAATAGTCACTCAAGGGTTTTACTGACAATCGGAGCCTCTAAATTATACATCCTTGTAATGGTTAAAATCTTTCTATCTTATATCGTTGGGATAATGCCTAACCTACAAAAGTTAACTTAAACTCAGGTGAAATATGTCAATTCAAGACACAGTATCTAATTGGGAACAACTGTTAGAAATTGCTCAAAAAAATACCCCTGCTCGACGGGTGCGTAGACCAGGACAGTCCCCTTCTACCGCTCCCATCCCTAGCAGTCTTCATAAACTGCCTCCAGAGACAGAACCACCAGTACTGCTCTACCGGGATACTAACTCTTGGTGTCCATTTTGCGAACGGGTTTGGTTTGCTCTCGAAGAAAAAGAAATTCCCTTTGCGACAGAGTTTATCGACTTGACTAACAAACCTAAATGGTATACCGACCTAGTTCCGACAACCCTTGTCCCGGCTGCCAAAATTGAGGGAAAGTTAGTCTATGAGTCCAAAGACATTCTGTTAGCATTAGAAGAACGATTTGGGCCTACCTTGCTTCCTGAAGACCCACAGGAAAACGCCGTTGCTAGGCAGTGGCTTGAGGATGCTGAAACCAATGGTGTACAAATCGCCTACAAATTCCTCAGACAAGCCCCTGAAGATCCTCATGAATTAGCAAGTTTAAAGGCAGCTTTTGAAGCAAAATTAGACGAACTGGAGCAACTTCTCGGAAAGTATCCTGGCCCCTACTTTTTGTCAACCTTTAGCGTCGTAGATATTACTTATAGCCCCCATTTAGACCGATTGGCAGCTAATTTACCCGTTTATCGGGGATATCAACTCAAGGGAAATCCCCGGTATCCTCGCATCAACGCTTGGTTTGAAGCACTCAAACAGCGTCCCGCCTATCACCGCGTCAAATCGGATGATACGACCAACAATTTACTCTTGCGTCGCAGATGGGGCGTGACACCAATCGGCAATCCCTTAGCCCCTGACCCAGCAGTTAGCCAAGAAATCCAATTTCGGGCAGAAGCGGCTGAGAGGTTGACTGATAACCGAGAAGTTGCTTTAGGAGACATCCTGAAAAACTCCGGGGTGCAAGCATTAGCGGTCAATGACGACACAACAGCCGTTAAAGAAGCGGTTGATTTTCACCTCAGATTGCTGGCTGACTATCTCATCAATGCGAATGGTGCAGCATTACCGTGGGGGCGCGTGGGCGGCAAAGACAATGCCGATCCGATTGTGTCTGCGGTTGGAGCGATCACACTCGCCTATGTGAGAAATCGCATCTGTGCGCCACGCGATATGAGTGCTGGTGCAGCAACTGCATTCCGGGCAGCAGCAGATAAGGTGTTGGCATCTCTTTATTAGCGATCGCTGGTGATATGATGTCCAGTAAATTACTTGTGATTCCTGCGTGACCTCTCAAAAGCAACCCCTCCCCTACTAGCAGGGGAGGGGAGCCGGAGATTGTAACTTTAGCTAGAATTTTGGTGTTGCTGATTGAAAGTAGGAATTAGTCTGATATCACTCCAGATATACCTTGCTGAAACCATTGCTGTACAAGAATTACAGGCAATCGCATCTAATTAGACAGTTTCGGTACGATCACCCCAAATACCAAATTTCCTATCTGTCATATCTGCCGTTTCTGTCATATCTGCCGTTTCTGCCGTTTCTGCGATCGCCAACTGAGAACTCAGCTCGGCAACCATTTCTCACCCAAATACGATTACCCCTATAGCCCCAATTTCCTCTACAACTGGTGTCAGACAATTGCCTAACAAGCCTCACTCTACCTCTAGTAGGTATTGAACAAGTATTCCTGTGATTATTCTGGCTTGAACAAGTGATTATCTCCTGAGCTGAAGCGGGAGCTGCAACGCCCAAAAGTGTACCTATACTAATGCTGGCAACCATGAAGGTGACAGCAACTATGGGAAGACGCATTACCATATTCAATGTTAGACCTCTTCAAAAATTAAAAAATAAAAACTATAGTAATTGTAGCGAACTGTATTAAAAGCCAATTTTCAAATCAGATTAAATGCAAATAATCTTTACATTTTCAACAGCATTAGATGTAACATTTACCATCAAATAAATAACCACTATTGAAGTTTTAATTTAGCTTTTCAAGGATTTAATCTGGTAGTAACCCAATCTCCGAAGATATTTAATAGATTTATTTCAAGGATAATAATGGCATTGATTTAAGCAGATTTATACCAAAAAAAAAGGAGAGTATTGCTACTCTCCTAAGATAATATGAGCGAGAATTTCTTTTCTTAATGATAAAAGCGAGCTTGACGTTCACGCAATTCACGAACATGTCGTTCATGAGCTTGACGTTCACGCCATTCATGAGCGCGTTGTTCACGAGCTTGACGTTCACGCAATTCACGAGCGTGTTGTTCACGGACTTGACGTCTGTATTGAACTTTACTGTTATTAAAAGCTACAGTATTACGATTAAAATGATCATGCTCAAATTTAAATTCAGCAGCATTAGCATTTTGAGAAAAAGCAGCAATTGAAGCAGCTGCTAATAAGCCTCCAAGTAGAATAGATTTAAAGCAGTTCATATATCCTTTAATGTGCCTTGCATTACTTGATTTGTACATTCTCAATGTAATCGGAATAATCAGACACACGCCTGTGATAAAAGTCATGTTTAAATAGTTACTTTTGTCACTACTACTAGGATTTATATTTGATTTTTGAAATCGGATAACGGTCAAAACCTGACCTGAGATAGGTTATACCCTCAGTATGCCTAGTAAAACTCAAGTCGGATTCCTATATTAGAGGTGATTATTCAAAACCATCCCAAGCGATCGTAGGATAGAGTATTGGTCGTTTCAATCCCTAATAGGGATTTTAGGTAATTGCAATTTGCGATCGCCGCCCTACCCGATGCTAGTGATGAACAGTTTCAATCCCTAATAGCATTTTAGGTAATTGTAATAACGGAAGCGGCCGAATTACTGGGATTCACCAGTTTCAATCCCTAATAGGGATTTTAGGTAATTGTAATAAGTCTGGTATTAAGTCTGATATCGCTTCGTTCCGTTTCAATCCCTAATAGGGATTTTAGGTAATTGTAATCGCTGGTTTCTGAAAGCCTTGCCATGTTTGATTTTCAAGGTTCGGTTGCGCGAATGGACAAATCCTAACACCAGGAGTTGTGATTTGGCTAAAGGCAAATGGCTGAAAACTAGTCCCCATAAGGTGCGCGGATGGTTTAGAAATGCGTAGGCGTAGCCCGCCGCAGGCATCGCTCTTAAGTGCTTGCATATAGGGCAATTCAGCCATTTTTGTAGTCACCCCTTCCCCAACACCTACCCATCCGCGCATTCAGCAAAAAAACTTATCTGATTGGAAAGCTGCTTACTATAGATATCTTACTCGATTAGGTTAGCTGACTTCAGGGTAATGCCTGGGTTTGGCTATGCCTACGCAATACCAGCACCCCCCATGACCAACTTTATTTGGCAGCGTCTTCAAAATCTGTTATCGCATAACCAAACTCCCTAAAAGCTGTTTTAATCAGAACTTCTTTCGTTGCTCTCTCCAGTGAAGAATTGCGTATGAGGTCTGTCAATTCTATGAACAGTAGAGAAAACATAAAACGATCTTGGCGGTCAACTTGTTTCAAGCAGGACGATATAAACTGATAAAGCTCTGTTTTTCTAGGTTTGGTTTGTTCTTCCCATATTTGTAAACCAAGCCGGAAGGTTCTCAAGCGGATTTCATTTGTATTGAAGGACGCGTCTTTGTAGCGGACTGATACGCGTTGGGGTAGTTCCATGAGTTTTAGCTATACATATTCAATGTAAAGTAATTATTCACTTATATTTTGGTTCAACCGGAAAAATCTGATATTTAGCTTGAAAATAGGTGACAGGGAAAGAGATTTTCAATCTGATATCTCCGTTGAATTGCCCATAATAAGAGAACCTCACCCCGCCTGTAGCTTTAGCTACAGGCTCCCCTCGCCTACTAAGGCAGGGGCTAGGAGAGAGGTTACGTAGGAATCACAAGTAATTCACTAGACATGAGATGAGTATCAGGTAAAGGCGAAAAGCCTACATCAATTTAGAGGATGCCCCAGAAATGGAGTAAGCCTTGACCAGAAAAAGCTTCAATCAAAATCGCAGATAGAAAACCAATCATTGCAAGACGACCGTTCCAATTTTCACTCTGAGGAGTGAAGCCAAAACGCACAGCATTAGGATCTTCTGAAACAATAGGTGCAGGATTCTTAAAACCTGACATGAGTAAAACTCCAAAGTTCAAGTGTTGTAGCAGTTGTAACTGTCTGTAAAGTAATGTAACAGATGTTTAAGAAAATGCAACATTGAGTGAATAAAGAAAAGCTGAAGAAAAATCTGCTCGACATATCTTCTCCCAGTCCGGTTTTACAGGCGGTGAGTACTAACAGTTCTGCTTGCAGGTTGAGGTTAAAAACATCATGCGATCGCAAAAAGCCATTTTGTGGCATTCCCTTGTCGTCAAATAGCGATAACACTACTCCTGATATCAGTCTGGCGATCGCAGTAATTAGTGAGTTAAACTGCGTTTGATTAGGGAAATTTGCATCAGATTATACTCAGGGAGTACTTGAAATTTTATGCCAGTAGCCATTCACGCCACACAGAAAGCACTATTAAAGGTTTTTAGTAACGACTTTGCATTTTCCATACCGGCTTATCAGCGTCCTTATGCATGGACAAAAGACCAAGCAAGTGAGTTGTTAACTGATTTGTTGTCTTTTTTAGGGGATGGTTCAGAAGCTATAGCTGATGCCAACCCTTATTTTTTAGGAAGTATAGTTCTGATTAAAAGTGAAGATGCTCCTAAAGCAGATGTAGTGGATGGTCAGCAACGTCTGACGACTCTCACAATTCTTTTATCTGTTTTACGAAGTTTATTCATTGAAAAGAATGCATCAAGACTTACAAAATATATTTATCAAGAAGGTGATGAGTTTGAAGGAACAGACGATTGTTATCGCCTCAAGTTACGAGAAAGAGATGAAGATTTCTTTCGTGAGTATGTACAATGCGAAAACGGGTTAGATAAACTTCTTAAACTTGATACTTTCCAGTTAACAGATAGTCAAAAAAATATTAAAGCCAATGCAAGTTATTTTCTTGAGCAATTAGGTCAAATTTCTGAACAACAGCGAATTCGTTTTAGTCAATATTTAATGACGTGCTGTTTCTTAGTAGTTGTTTCTACGCCTGATCTTGACTCTGCTTATCGTATATTTTCTATTCTAAATGCGCGTGGTCTAGACCTCTCGCTCAGTGATTTCCTGAAATCAGAGGTTCTTGGAGCAATTCCTCAATCTCAACAGGAGAAATACACAAAAATCTGGGAATCTGAAGAAGAAGATTTAGGTAGAGAGAGGTTTCAAGAACTATTTGCCCATATCCGCATGATTGATCGTAAGGCTAAACCGCGTAAGACAACTCTCAAGGAATTTCGCGAAGATATATTGCCTAAGATAGAGCCACAGAAATTTATTGAGGAAGTATTAAAGCCTTATTCTGATGCTTTAGAAATTATCAATACGGCAAATTACCGAAGTGATAAAGATGCAGAAACGATTAATTCTTTGCTTCGATGGTTGAATCAAATAGACAACTTTGATTGGATTCCCCCAGCAATTCTCTATTTTTCTAGAAATAGCCATAATCCTGGTAAATTAAACCAGTTTTTTACTTATATTGAGCGATTAGCAGCAGGCTTATTCATTTTGCGGGCAGACATTAACGACCGGATCGGACGGTATGCAAAACTTATTACCGCTATTGAAGGAAATGTCGATCTATATGCACTTGAGTCACCCTTACAGCTAACTCCTCAAGAAATCAATCGAATCATTAAAACGCTTGATGGAGATTTATATCTTATCAAGCGAATTAGGCAATATGTTCTTCTGCGCCTTGACTCTACGCTTTCTCAAGGGGAAGCGAGGTACGACTATTCAGTTATTACAGTTGAACACGTACTTCCTCAGAACCCAAGTTTAGGCAGTACGTGGCTTCAGTGGTTTCCGAATGAAGAAGAACGCATCCAGTATGTACATCGCATAGGTAACTTGGCGTTACTCTCTCGAAACAAGAATGCCGAGGCGCAAAACTACGATTTTGATAAAAAGAAAGAAAAGTATTTTGTTGGCAAAAAAGGTATTTCTCCTTTTGTTCTGACAACCCAAGTTTTACAACAATCTGAATGGACTCCAGCAGTTATTGAGCAGCGACAAGAAGATTCTTTGCAAAGCCTGAGAAAAATATGGCGGCTGTAAGTGCGATCGCTAATCTTGTCGATTGGGTTGACGCTAGAAAGTATCGACTTGCAAAAGTCAATTTTCTGAAAATGAAAACACAGATGGATACAGATAAACACTAATGATTTATCCGTATCCATCTGTGATTATCTGGTTTCAATACCTGGGAATTAAACGATTAGACTTGTTGTATTCCGGGACGACCATCTTCAACCAGAAATGAAGCCCGCTTACTAATCGTGCCAAATGGAGTTGTGACGTTTGATAAAACTAGATAGTCTGTCTTGCAGGTTGTGGGAGTCAGCGCACAGCGAACATATCCCCGTTGACCGTTGAAGAACTTAATGTGTGGGTTATCGGGTAAGTAAGCTTCAACTGCTGGGCTGCTGTCTGCCCCATCTCCACCGGAGGTTATTGAAGTACAGACGAATTCACTGCCGACTGTAGCAGATTCTGGATTATTAAAGTCAGCCTTTAAATTCATTGCCCAGTTGGAATGGATATCGCCTGATAAGACGATTGGATTAGATGGTTTGCGCTTTTCTAAGAAACGCATGAGGCGATCGCGGGAAGCCACATAACCATCCCACTTATCCATACTGTAGGTTCCGCCTTCCCCTGGTTTCATGTCTATCTGAGCAACTACAACTTGCTGGGCCAAAACGTTCCACTTAGCCTGCGAGCTATTTAGACCACCATATAGCCAATTTTCCTGACGCTTGCCAGTAATCGTTGCATTCGGATCTAAATTTTCTGGGCAACGTTCTTTAGTACCATCACCACATGGCTGATCGGTGCGATATTGGCGGGTATCTAGGACATGGAAGGTAGCTAAGTTACCAAAGGAGAGCCGACGGAAAAGTTGCATATCGGGGCCAACAGGACGCGAGAAGGGGCGCAGTGGCATATGTTCGTAGTAAGCCTGATAGGCAGCAGCCCGCCGTTGGAGGAAGATTGCCCGATTCTGATCTGGTTCAGTATCAATTTCTGAGATGTCGTTGGCGTAGTTGTTTTCCACCTCATGGTCATCCCAGGTAACAATCCAGGGAAACGCTGCATGAGCTGCTTGCAGATTGGAATCGGTTTTATAGAGGGCGTGACGGTTGCGGTAATCTTCCAAAGTCACAATTTCTGCACTGTTATGCTGTCTGGGGCGATTCTTTGAGATTCCTCCTTCATAGATGTAGTCGCCAACATGCACTACCAAGTTGAGGTCGTCCTGGGCAATATATTTGTAAGCAGTATAGTACCCCTGCTCATAGTGCTGACAGGAGACAAGGGCAAAGTTTAATTTATCTAAGTAGCCACCTGCTAGAGGAGCTGTACGAGTCCGACCAATCGGGCTAGCCTCTTGGCCGACAATAAACCGATACCAGTACCAAGTATCAGATTGCAGTCCCTCTACCACAACTCGAACTGAGTGAGCTAGTTGTGGAGTTGCCAGTACCGTACCTCTGGAGACAATGCGCCTCATGTCGGGATCGGTAGCTACTTCCCAGCGAATTGGCACATTAGCAGATGGCATTCCACCTCCGTTTAAGGGTTCGGGAGCTAGACGAGTCCAGATCACTACGCTGCTAGGATAAGGATCACCCGACGCTACACCCAAAGTGAAAGGATAATTAGAAAATCTGCTTCTAGCGTAGACGCCTAGCGGCTTGTCGGCAGACATCGCTCTTTGATCAGAAAATTGGTTAGCGATCGCCAAACCAGACAATGCTCCTGCCCCGATAATTAAATTGCGTCGTTTGATTCGACTGTGTAGGAACTGCTCAAAATTCCGGTAATCTACCATTCTCTACTCCTGACTAACAGGTAAGTTAAAACGCAGCAACAGCTAACACGAAGAAGGTAGGGTGGTCTTAGGCAAACTTCGTAACTAACTCCCTTACCAAAATCAGGTTTTAATTCCCAATTTTTTCTTCTGGCATCAATGTCTTAGATGTTGTTTTGCCACATCAAAGCATATTAGGAAGAGATTAATCCTTGGCAAAGAAAGCGTTAATATCAACTTAACCAAGGTTAAAATCTAACCTTTTTCATTGATGTTACTTTTTTCTTCATCATCCAGCCCAGACTACAAGCAAAGAGAGTACCAATTAAGGGCGTAGGTTCAGGTATTTGTGTATACGAAACTCTACCTAATATCGGTTCAGCATCTGGGGAGGTTCTAGAGAAAATTGTAAAATCATCACCAATGATTTCGTAACTTATAGAACTGGAAGGATTAGATTTATCGTTGAACAGATAGTCTAATCCTAAAGATGTTTGTCCGGTTAATAACGTAGTTGGAAATACCAGGGGAAATTCTGGATATTTGGTGTCATCTTTTTCAGTATAAACAGTAGAGTCACCGTCAAATTGGAACGAGAGCGACTTAATGGTGGCTACGGGATTATTTTCATTACTGAAAGTTGAGTCATCAAAGCTAAAAAAGCCATTTCCCTTAGTTACGGGACTATCAACTGTGAAAGCGTAATTAATAATTGCAGCCGATGCATATTTTGCATTTACAGTAGCAAAACCTAAAGTCAAAGTAGCAGCAAGCACTAATCGTGGAACCAATTTCATCTCAGTATTCCTCACCATAAACTTCTGTTGCACACTGCAAGGTATAGAAATAGTTTGTTTCTAACTTACTTATTTCCAAATGGGTATTCATCACTGATTAGAACAGTGATGAAAATCAATACTTTTTCCCTTTTTCAGAAAAATCAATAAGTCTCCAATTATTTGGAGTCACCCTATTTTAGAATCAGGAGTTTAAGCAAACTTTAATTAGAGGTAAAATAAAACCGAATTTAAATTTTCCAATCAAAGACTTAATTAATAACTAATACCAATTATTTGTGAAACCGAATAAAATCAGGCTTGTCCAGGCTTGGGGCTTCAGCAAATTGTTCTATTTAACCTCACAGGTAATCGGTATAAGATATTTAAGTTAAAAATTTTGAAGTGATTGTTAGACATAGAGTTTCAGCCCTATCCTTGAAGGTTGGTAGCGCTGATCCGAAAGGTAAAAAGAGTTGGTGCGTTAGCCTACGGCATAACACACCCTACGAGAATACTGGTCAATCTCTTATTGTTCTAGCATTTGGAAGAATCGGGTAAAGTAATCTGGAAAGGTTTTCGCTGTACACCCAGGATCTTTAATTACAATTCCTGGAACCTTCAACCCAGTGACAGCAAAAGCCATCGCCATTCGATGATCGTGATAGGTTTCAATCGCCGCTGGGGTAATCGGGCCAGGCTCAATTTTCAGTCTATCTGCAAATTCTTCAACCTCAACTCCTAGCCGACGTAACTCTGTAACCACAGCTCGTATTCGATCGGTTTCCTTATATCGAATATGTTCCACATTGCGGATGGTAACAGGTGAACTGGCAAAGGGGGCGATCGCTCCTAATGTTTGCACTAAATCTGATATATCATTCATATCAATGTCGATGCCTTGCAATCGCTTCGGCCCCGTTACTTCGGTGTAATCATCGGAGTCCTTAATTTGGCAACCCATCTGTTCTAAAACATTTAGCCACAGAATATCACCCTGACACGATTGTTTGGTCAAATGTTTGACGCGCACCCGTCCACCCGTGACGGCGGCGGCGGCAAAAAAGTAAGAAGCATTTGACGCATCAGGTTCTACTGTGTAATGTCGAGCTTGGTAACGTTGACCTGCTTTAATCTGAAATTGATTATCGCTGATTTGAATCACCTCTACGCCAAAATCTGCCATTAAACGACAGGTCATTTTGATGTAAGATTGAGAAACTAGTGTCCCCTCAACCTCAATGCTAGTATCTTGTTGAGCATAAGGCGCAATCATCAGCAATGCCGAAAGTTGCTGACTTGTTTGGTTCGCTTTCAAGCGAAAATTTCCACCAGCGAATTGCCGACTATAGACGGTATAGGGCATAAACCCGGAGTTTCCCTCAAAGTTAACGGTTGCTCCACCTGTTTGCAACACAGTCAGCATGTCACCCATTGGTCGTTCTCGCATCCGGGGAACGCCATCTAGGCGATATTCGCCGTTACCCAGTGCCACCAACGCCGAGATAAACCGTGCTGCTGTGCCAGCCAAACCCACAAATAAATCTGCTTGTTTAGCTGGAATGTCGCCTCCTCTTCCCGCCACTTGGATGTGTGCCTGATGAGGATTCAAAGTAATGGGAATGCCCAATTGCTCTAAGCATTTGGCAAAATACTCGCTGTCTTCACTAAATAAGGCATTTTCTAAAATGGAGTCACCTTGTGCCAAAGCAGCAACGAGCAGTGCGCGATTGGTAAGACTTTTAGAACCGGGAATTTCTACCGTGGCATCCACTGGCCGATTTAGAGCAGGAATTGCAATGGTATCCACGTTAAACCTCTACGTAGGCGGTTAGCTACAATTTTATATCTTGCCATATTGTGACCAAAAGGGGCAGCGGAGTAAGAATTTTAGATTTTAGACTTCGGCTCCTTTCGGCAACTCTTAGAGACGCTGCGCGTAGCTTGCTTCCCCGTAGGGGTACGCTCAAGGCAAGTCGCTCAGTCGAACGATTTTGGATTAAAGAATTGAAATTTAATCTAAAATCATCGCACTCCGTCAGCCTGGGTGAGATTAAGGCATCAATATTGAAATGGTAACGAAGGGAGGTGTATGTAAATACGGTCAACTGAAAAAGTAGGTAGTCTAGGTTTTTTTAAAACAGTAGCAATTGTTGCTGATAGAACCAGGCGATCGCGGTAAGATTTTGAACTTAAGCCTGATCCGACTCCAATAACTCCTAACTCTGACCAAATAATTAATAATTCGTAATTTATGGGATAGAGCAACTAACTTGAGTTATGGAGGTAAGAATATGATTTCTTCTCAAGCTGAGATTAAATTACATCCAAAAGACAGATGAAGAACCTAACCAACTTTCAAAGACTAGTAGAACTTGCAAATGATCATGGAATTATTTGCCAGCCCACACCAGAAGAATGTTTGATTGGCTCCTTGCCTGGAGACGATGATTTCTTATTAGCTTTTACTTGGTCTGGTACAGTTGAAGGAGAGCCACCAGAGCATGAATTAATAGCAATTAGTGTACAAGATATAGTCAAAGAAGTTACAGTTGCTGCTTGGCAGATTCCTATTTATTTATTCGGAAACGTTTTAAGGCAGGCTCAGATGCTTGTCGCTGCCCATAAAGATTTTGTTAGTTAGCAGACAAGCTTTAGCTAAAAATTACTATCCTTGTCCACTGTGGCAGGGATTTTTATTTTAACTACTGCGCCCAAAGCAAGAGTTGCTGACACTCGATGTCAGCTTTAAATATTTATAAAATATTCTCTAAGGTTATTGGTGAAAACGTTGCAGTCTAATGTTTCTATACTGCAAGGTTTATGATTGAGCGATGCCTGCGGCGGGCTACGCCTACGCACTTTGCCGTATTAGGTGAGAATAGACTTGTGCTTGTAGTGAGGACTTTAATCCCTGTATTTAGGAACTTCAGTCCCCACTCCAAACTCTCCTCCCTGATTCGGTGAGGCAGCGCAAGAACAGGGGGTTTGCACGCCACTTGACGCCAGTTGCTTCTCCCTATAGCCCTTCCCTAACGGGACGCCTTGCGGCGAACGGGCATCCTACGGCAGGCGTTAGCCTCTCCCAAAGGAAGAAGGGGAGACGCGCAAGGGACAAGTCGGGAAACCGCAAGGGCGCACTGCCTCCTTTATGCCTCTTAACCCGTCCACCGCAGTGGCTCCCCATAAGCGACTGCCTGTCTTCTCAACTCTTGCAGATGCAGCACCAACGAGACGCTACGCGAATAGCGGCGACCACACCATTCAGGCTAGGCATTTTAGATTATTGGATCGACTTTAGGAACTTGCCAAGAATAAATTCTTCCGGGTAAAAACTTCTTTAATAGTTATATTCCAACAGTTTTCACAGTTATTGTCTACCATTTTTACATACGTGAGCAGTGAATTTTTAGAGAAATGAAACAGTTAGCAAAAACGTTACATAAAAAAATTTTGCATCTAATTCAGCAGGTAATAGGAATTACCATTTACCGTAATCAAAATCCAAGCGAAACTAATGTTGCCGAAGGTGAAGAAATTGTAGAAGACCAGACTGCTCAATTAGAAAAGCAAATTACTTTTCAGACATCCTCTAAGAAAGATGAGCAAAAGGTACTATTAAATAACCAGTATCCAACTAAACCCCGACAATTCAAAAAAGCTTCCTTATTTCCTGATCAGACTAGTCTTGCTGCGTTGTCGTTAGTTTTGCATGGAGTTGCTGAAGTCTTATCTCAAAAAATGAATTTATCATGGAAAACTGAAGTAAGTAGTACTTTCAGCTATGAAAAAGAAGTTGAAAGTGGAAAAGGAAAAATCTTTTACTATGTAACAGATAATCCCGAAACCTCACAACCAGAAACTCTGGCCGAAGAGGCTGCTCTAGTTGTTATAGATCAATTTGACCCAAGGGCGTGTGCAATTCACCTAATTTACTGTGCTTTAGTAGCCAGCTTAGATAAACCTTGGTCAGGCAATTTTATTATAGATGACAGGCAACTACTTGAATACACAGGGCTTGTTAAACGCAGGGACTTATGCAAGCATGAAAAATTGAGTATTTTGTACCACTTGTTACGACAACCCGCTCAGGTACTAGCCTGTATCGCATGGCCTAAACAGGGGAAAGTAGGAGCTTTTACTGTTGCTGATTTAAAGATTTGGGACGTTAGCATAATACGAGATTTTGAAACAGATAAAGCTGGCAATAGCAAGCTAGTGGGTTTAAAGGTGATAGGTCAAGCTGGAGTATGGACAAAATACTTCCTCAATAAATCTAAATATCACTACCACGCTGGAATTATTACCAAGAAAACCGTACAGAAACTATTTAGCATTGGGAAGCAAAATGCTGGCGCGGCTAGAATATTAGTTTGGCTAACCTTCCAAATCCAGCCGGAATTCCAGGATTGTGTAATGGGCAAGACTTTGATGGAGATTGCTTACAGTGCAGACAAAGTGTCAACAGCAGAGCAAGACAGACAGCTCAGACGGCAAATGGCTGATGACTTTGAAACTGACTTGAAAGTTGTGAAAGAAGCCGGATGGCAAGCAGAACTTGAAACAGGCCCAGCTTGGTTAGCAAGCAGCAAAAGCACTAAAAGACCTATAGGTTACTGGAGTGAAATACTGAATTCTAAATGGCGTTTTCATCTACCAGTAGAAGTACAGGAACGCTTGACTATGGACTCAAATCAGCTAAGTGCAAACAATATCCAGCCTCTATCAGGTAATGTGATCAGAGAAGCTAGAAAAGCAAAAGGCTGGTCTAGGGCATTTTTTGCTACAGCGATGGGAAAAAGTGTTTCCTGGGTTGATGCAGTCGAGACGGGTACACGTAAGGTTTCTCAGAAGGACTTGCCTAAGTTGCTCAACACACTAGAATTACACCTTAACAGGTATTGATTTCAATTAATAAAATCGCATTGCTCTTGTCCCAAGCGCATTATAGAGATTGAAAAGAAAAAAACAATAAATGAAAGTTAAATAAATACCGAAGGGTAGGCTGGAAATTTATTTACTAGTAAGTAGCTTAGATGTCCGGTTTTTGCAACCATCGGGCAACCATACCCGCCAAAACTCCACCGAAAATTGGGAACACGATGAAAATCCAAAGGTCAGCCAATGCCCAATCGCGAGTAAAGATAGCTGTGGCTAGCGATCGCACGGGATTGACGCTGGCATTTGTCACAGGAATGAGGATCAGATGCGCTAAGGTCAGCCCCAAACCGATAGGGATGGGTGCAGACAGCTTGAGAGCGCGAGAAGATGTAACGCTCAAGATCAGTAGCACAAAACCACAGGTAACAATGAATTCGGCTAATGCACAAGCCCACCAGCTATAGTTACCAGGGGAGTGAATTCCCACCCCATTAGAACCAAAGTTAGCTGTTGTAAACTCAGGCTTCCCTATGCAAATCAAAAACAGGATAGTACTCCCCCAAATTCCGCCGAGAATCTGACTCCCTATATAGGGTAAAACGTCTTTGGAAGAAAACTTCTTGGCTACCCAAAAACCAATTGTGACTGCGGGGTTGATGTGACAGCCGCTAATCGAACCGAAGGTATAAGCAGCAGTCAACAAACTTAAGCCAAAAGCGATCGCCACTCCAGTAACTCCAACCCAAGGTACTGCACCAGAGATCACCGCAGTACCCACGCCCATCAGAACCAACCAAGCTGTACCTAGAGCTTCCGCCAAACATCGTTTTGCTAATGAGTAACGATTCACGATCAATACCTTCGTCAAAAAAAGAGGCAGAGGAAGCAGAAGTCCGATGTAGTAAAGTTATTGTCTTGGGCAACGACAAAGTATTCCCGAAAATTGCCCATGTTTGACAAAAAGCGCACTCTAAATGATGCTTGTTACCGCAAATAAACGCGACAACCGCAGCAGCAATTGAACCGGATGAAGCACAAGACACGAAAAAAATGCCCAAAGGCATTAAAGTCGGGCATTAGTTGACTGTGATTGATTTGGCTTCAAGTTGCGATCGCCCATTATCGTGATACGATAGGGCCGCCATTCCATGTTCTTGGGCACGTAGCTCTTGACCAGAGATTTCTGGCTCTTTAATATAGACCGAACTCAGTAAGATATTCAGGACTCCACCTTCTTCAGCCTGACGCACAGCGCAATGCGTAATCAATTCACCCACATTCAGAATCACGTTGTCTTCTGGATCAAGAATGACGCGGGTAACAGGACGACCCAGTGCAAGTTCAATTCGTTGCTTCCTCATTGCCCGTGTGCTGCGTCTTTGTAGCATTTCTGCCTTTTGTTTCAAGGCTTGCCAGAAAGTGTTGAGGTTCTCTTGGGCGACACTTGCCCCCTGGCGCAGTTGAACTTTGGTTTCTAACCATGTGTCATTTGTAGTAGAACGAACTGCGGTTGCCAGAGCCAGACCAGCAGCGTTGAGTAATTCTGCTTGTTTGCCGTAAGTCTGGGCACGAACAAGGACGGATTCAGTTACAATCTGCCCAGATGCCGCAATAATTAAGCCATCGTCAGCACGCACCGTTTGCAGGACTCTGCGCCCTCTTACCTGCTGGATCGCCTGGGCTGTCAGCGCATTAACGGAGTGACGTAAGTTAGCAGCACTGCTCATCGTTGCGCTCGCAATTCGATTGCTAGTAGATTCTGTTGCTGCTTGCAAATTGCGGCTGATATTGGCAGTCAGACTGCCACCTGTGGCTCGATAGAGTTCATTGAGGATACCTAAGCGCTCGGCCGCTTTTGCATCGACTAGCGTGACTGACTGCCCCTGTAGTAGGAGTACACTACCGTCTGGAGTTAGCACATCTCGCTCAACATGCTTACCAATCACATATACTTTTTGCTCGGCAGGGTCAACCAAATTGTTTGTCAGGGAGGCAGCTGCATCTCGATTCAGGTCTTGCAGTTTGCTGCTAGTAGCATCAGTTGCGGCTTGTAGTTGCTCACTTGCATTCTGGCTTGCTGACTGTAGCCGGCGGTTCACGTTCTCTACTGAGCTTTGCAGTTGCTCACCTGCATTCTGGCTGGCTGACTGTAGCCTGCGGTTCACATTCTCTACTGAGCTTTGTAGTTGCTCACCTGCATTCTGGCTGGCTGACTGTAGCCTGCGGTTAGCCGTTTGAGCCGATTCTTGCAACCTGTCTTCAGTTGCTTGGACGGCTCCCCGGATACCACCGACCTGTTCTTCCATCATCTGAGCAGTTTCTGGAGGCACAAAGGCAACATCGTCACCAATTGTCAGTGCTTCCGGAGCAGGAACGAACGATCGCCCCGAGTAAGCATCGGCAAATACACCGCCAGAAACTTCGTATCCTTCCACCAATCCACTATGCTCATCAAAGAACAAATCCACCAGTCCACCAAGATAAAGTCCCTCAGTGGTCAGAATTCTCGTTCCTCTTAGTACGATATTCTGGTGCAGAATCTCTTTAATTGCAATCACACGATGTGCCTTAACAACAGATTCTTTCGATTTAACTATGATCGCATCTGACCCGATCGCTAGCACCTCTTGTAGAGGAATAACTTTTGCATCCCGAAACAGTCCCTTCTCTTCAACCAGGAAACCCAAAAGTTGATTGCGTTTGTGATCAAAAATTAAATCTAGAATTCGCTGAATTTTCTGACCCTTGTCAGAGGTGACGACTACTTTATCGATCACATCACTACCTTTACGCATTTATCTATCCCTTGCAGTTATTATTGATTGAGTTATTTAGTGACTTGTTCGTTGGTTGGCTGAATTTTTAGCTGAAAATATCGTCCCTCTCTGCCAAAACCGGGAACGATGTCAATAACGCCAAAGTATTCCATAAATACCCCAAAAATGGCGACAAGGATGATGAGAACGGTGATGTTTGCTCCAGTATTAGAGCGCTGTCCTACGAGTCTAGGCATTTTTTTCCTCTTATTTCTTATTTTTTTATCGCCAAGCTTGCTGTGAAAATCAGATAAGGTTGTTTACATCTTTATTAATTTGACGTATATATCTATCTTTCGCCATATGCGATCGCTCAGTTTATTCTTTAAAAATAAATAAATTCTACAAAAATATGGGCATTTGATTATTTTGATTTCCCTAAGCCATTTTAATTAGCGCTCGTCCTAATCATGGCGCAACTTAGTTTAACGCACACCCCTATATATCTGTACAATGAGCAAGTAAAACTCGGCTTTTTACTTGCTCATAAGTATTTCAATATACATATATCTGGCAGTCCTATCTGATTTGTGAAAATTCCCGGTGTTCAGATACCCGACTTCTTTTAGAAGTCGGGTATCTAACTTTTCACGAATAATTTAAAATTGCTATATATGACGAAAAACAAAGTTTTTCCTTCGCTACTATACTGTAGTTAGCTCTAAGTCTGGGATTCTTGTTTGCCTAGAATTTGTTTTTTAAGCAAACGAATTTCTTCTGCTAATTCTTGCCGACTGGAATCTTTGAGCAAATAGCGAAAAGTAAACCAAATTGTGTAACCCAGTCCAATGAACTGTAGAATTGGAGAAACTAATGGAATACCATTGATTGCGTTCAGTACTGCTAAAAATATTCTCAGTGTCGTAACCGTTATTACAAGCAAAGCAAAGCTGATAATTGGTAGTTTGTATTCTTGGTAGAAACTACCTATAGACTCAGGAAGTTGTGCCAAAAATGTAGAAATCTGTCTACCAATTCTTTGCCATTGTTCTTCAGGTTCCGAGGCAGGGGGTAACATTGGCAAGTTTCCAGACTCTGAACCTTTAAGTGCTTCTATCCGGTTTTGGGAGGCAGCATCGACGTATTGCTGTTGCTGTAATTCATTTTCCATAATTCTCTCCTAATTTTCTACAATGAGAACAGTTTTAAAGTTTAGGCTTTGTTGCTATCAATTTTGGCAATGGTTGCTTTAACAACTACATTTTTTACGCCTTTCATTTCCTTAGCTATGAACTTTTGACTCTACACCGTGAGTTGAACAGTTTCATGGCGGCAATAAACAATGAAACAGCAGGGTCTTCACTGTTGTTATCAAAACTCACTGTTTGACGAACTCCTCAGTTGTCACCTGCGGAGGCATCATCAATAATGAAATCCTTAATTCCTCACTGTTTGAGAATCGCTTCCGCACGCTTATTCTCAGTACAGCTACCTTTAATTATTACTAAGTAATCATCTCAATTGAAGCGATCGCTTAATCTATTAGGGCTTTAATAATATTAAGGCATTTTCATATTAGTTTATCATCAATCTCTTGGAGGAAGTTTTTTTCTCTATAGGTAGATCAGGGTTTAAACTCAAACAGTAAGCGCTAAAAAAATATCAGGATATTTGATTTAAATGTAAGGTTTTAAGAAATTTACCTAGCTGAAAGTTCTGAATGTATATGAATTTAGGTGAGTTGTAACCTGACATTTGCGACTAGAAACTAGTCACAAAAATGCTAGACCCTAGTCACAAAAATATTAACAATAGAGGTGTCCTAGTTCATGAATACTACCTTTTAGAGTTTCCTAGTACGACCGTCGTGAGCAAGGTTTAAACCTCCACTTTTTTATGTGGCTTATTTTCATGCGAGGTTAAATCTCCGGCTGAAAAGTGCTACCAGACTGCTTTTAGGAAAAGTTTGGTTATAATTGATTTAATCATCAGAGTCACAAAAGTCAATATATTGAAATAAGACTTCTTTCTAATGGGAGTAAAACTAGATGGGATTACTACTTTTTATGAAAGCTCAACATGATTTAACTTAATTTTGGTCAAAAGGATTTATCTAAATTGAATGTGCTAAATTATAAAAAAGAAACAGCACGTTTTTAAGGAATAGAATAATGCCCCTCCAAAAAATAAGTGAATTTGATACAGACTACCGGGATGCTATTCAAGGTAACGACATCAAAGGAATGGGTGTGTATGTTCAGGGAACTGATGAGAAGATTGGCACGGTAAGTGATGCTGTAGTAGACGAACAAGGAGCGTTCCGCTATTTAATTGTTGACTTAGGCCTTTGGATTTTTGGTAAGAAAGTATTACTACCAGTAGGGAAATCGCGCATTGACTCTAGAGCAAACCGTGTATATGCCGTTGGTCTCACAAAAGAGCAAGCGGAAAAGTTGCCTGAATATCAAGAACACACACCGCTTGATTACGACTATGAAGAACGGGTGCGTGGAGGATATCGTACACCGTCTGTAGGAAGTTCAGCAGATGGTCGTACTGCTCCCACTTATGATCGCAACAACTACACATATGCAAACGACGCGGATCTATATGATGTCAATGCTCATGATGACCAAACCTTCAAACTCTACGAAGAAAGGCTGGTTGCCAACAAACAGCGCCGCAAAACTGGAGAAGTGACAATTGGCAAGCACGTTGAAACAGAAACTGTAAGAGTTTCTGTTCCAGTGGAAAGAGAGCGAGTCGTAATTGAGCGAGTTACTCCTCAAGATGCAGGCAAAGTTGTGTCTGCTGAAACAGCTAACTTCGGTGAGGGCGAGGTAGCACGGATTGAACTCTATGAAGAAGTTGCTGATGTTCAGAAAGAAGCTTTTGTGCGCGAAGAAATCAGAGTCCAAAAAGTTGTAGACAAAGAAACTGTTGAAGTTCAAGAGACGATTCGACGTGAAGAGTTAGACGTTGATGCTGAGGGTCGTACTATTGAGGAAAAAACTGGTAAGCTGCCCAAAGACCGTATTTAAGAAGACTGCTTTTAGCCTTCATCGCTTGTCAGACAACAGATAGATTCCAGGCTGAGTCTGGAATCTCTTCAAGGGTTTTCGGCATTTTTGTGATCGAGCAAATGTATTTGCTTTCTGTATGCGTTCACAAGATTTGTAAAGATCCCCAATTAGATTTAATCAACCGATTTAGCCACAGGAGAGACTTCTGCAAACCAGAAAGCGTCAAGTCTGCGTTGGCTGAACTTGTCGGCACGTTCTTTCTGACGCTTGCTCTACTCTTGAGTGGTACAGCTTATGCTGTTGGGCTGACACTATTAAAAAGAATGCATGAGTAAGTTAAACCTCAAACCTCAAACTTAAGTTTTGCTATGTTACTACAAGAAAAAGAGAGCGGCAATTTAGTAGAAATCCTCGACATTGAGGCACTGTTTAGCCCGAAAGAAACTACTGTTAAAGGCCAATATCAGGTGGGAGAAGAAGAACAAGACCCAGAATCTTTTGAGAAAGGCAAATTAAATTTTCCTTCTGGTGAGAGCTTGCCACAATGTTGGATAGATGCAAATTACAAAAGTGCTTGAACATCTACTTAAAATTCATGCCATGTATGTTACATCTTAGGCTAGAGCTTATTCAAGCAATTACTCAAACCTCTATAGCAGCTCTAAATGATTTATGAACTTTTCTGTTTCTCCTGTTCTCTTCTCTAACGAGATGCTCTGTGTACTCCTACGGGGAAGCAAGCTACACGTAGAGAAGACCGTTTGATAATTTTCATAACTCAAATAAGATTGCTATAGCCTGGGATTGGAGAACTTCCAACTTATTTTTTTAGGAGACAAGTGTGAATATGATTCAACAGTTTCGCAAAATTTTAATGGCTTTAGTCTTGGCTTTAGTACTAACAACAACTGCCGCTTGTAGTGGTACGGTTCAAGCTAAACAACCAACTCAATTACCACCCGGAATCAGTCGTAGTGGTGACTATGCCTTGTTAGAGCGTGGTAACAGCGTCCAAGGTCAAGATTTTGGTAACTGGGTTATCGGTACAGCAAAGGGAATTGTCCAAGATGCTTATGTCCGTGATAACAACAAGTTAGGTGTCGTGATTACGCCTCAAGTTCGTCCGACGGAAGTGCGACCATTAGCAAAATCCTTACTCCAAGGTTTCCACAAAAACTTCCCTAATCAAGACTTAACAGTTTTGATGTATGCACCAGACAAAAAACTGATTTTGACAGGTCTGTATGATGTGCAATCATCTCAAATTGAGTATAAATAATTAACTCAATTTTCCGAAGTAAAAAAGCTGATTTACGTTGATTTGAACGAAAAAAGGAGAAAATTAAAATGAGCAGCAGCGACAAATATAAACGCGAAATTCTGAATGACTTAGCGCATGGGAATACAGAATCTTTAGATGATGTTTCATCTGACCCAAGCAAGGAATACCAAAATTTTGATGATTTTGCTCAACGCTCATCCCACGAAGAACGTCGTCAATTATTTGGTCGGTCTTTCAACCATGACAGCATTCCTCCTACTCAGATGGAGCCAGAATTGCAGAAGGCGATCGCTCAGATTAAACCTAACGAGCGGGATGATGTCGCCGGGTCATTTTTCAAGCACTTAAAGCAAAGAGGTCTAGATGAGCGCCATCTAGAGAAAGACTTGGGACTTTCTTCCCATAATCCTAAGCACATAAATGCAGATGACCTGAGCAAACTGGCATCTTTCACTTATCACAATCATCCTGATATCTTCCGAGAAGTGATGGCTGAACAACCAGCGCTGATTAAGTTTCTCAGTAATCCAGTTGTCGGAGCAGCTTTAGGAGCGATCGCAGCTAAATGGTTTGGTGGTCGGAAATAAGCGATCGTCTTAGGTAAATATATCCACAGATGGATGCTCAAAAGATTAATGACAATCTCCAAAAAGTCATGATTGCTTTGGGGAATTGTCTTGCTCAAGCTCTTTGTATTCTAGTTGTGAGAGAAACTCAACACTAATTTAAGTGACTTTTATTTAGGAATACAAGAGCTTGTTAGCAAAGATTGTAAACAAAGCTTTAAGTGAGAAAAATCTGATGTTTCATAGTGTGATTACTGCATTGAAATTGGAGAATTTCCAAGGAATAGCACAAATTCCGGTAGGAAGTGAAGTTCTAACACCAGAAGCAGCATCACTTGTTTTTTCTGGCCCGAAATTTTTGGTAGCATTACTTGCTGGTGTATTGATGGCATTTGCCTTTCAATTACTATTAACAAACTTCTCAATAGCTGTAGGAATTTCAGCTCTAGGCGGTAGCTCAAGTTCTGATGAATCTGAAAGCTTGGGTGGTACAATTCGCAAAGTTGAAACAGCTGCCGGTCTGTGGGCACTTGTTACCGTAACTATTGCATTATTCAGCGCTAGCTTCTTAGCGGTAAAACTCAGCTTAATTGAAAGTGCGCTTTTAGGAGCAATTATTGGTGTAGTTATCTGGTCTGCCTATTTCTCACTGATCGTTTGGGTAGGTTCCAGTGCAGTCGGCTCCTTAATTGGTTCTGTCGTTAACACTGTTACTAGCGGTTTGCAAGGAATTACAGGTGTAGCAACTACAGCTTTGGGTGCTAATGCTGCTAAAAATCAAATGGTTTCTACTGCTGAAGAAATTACCGCCGCCGTCCGTCGGGAACTCACATCTGGTTTTAACCCAGATAGTATCAAAAATACATTACAAAGTTCTTTAGCTACTGTAAAGTTACCGCAACTTGATACCAAACAAATTCGCTCTCAATTTGATCAACTGCTTAAAGAGGGAGACTTACAATCGATTGCTGATAGTGATTTACTAAAAAATGTTAATCGCCAGACTTTTGTCGATTTAATTAGCTCTCGGACAGATTTATCCAAATCAGATGTCAATGGAATTGCAGACCAATTGCAAGGTGCTTGGAACCAAGTTACTCAAGGGCAAAATCCCACCGACCAAATAATTAATTTACTCCAACAAGCCACTCCCGAAGAACTGCAACCTGAGCAATTAGGTGAGAAACTTCAGCAATTAACGGCAGTTGTTGGTGTCAATGGTCAGCTAGGTAATGGAATAATTAAGCAAGCTATTAAAGTGGGCTTAGGTGCGGCTTTACCAGGAGTGTTGAAGGGGGTAGACTTTTCACAAATAGATGTAGAAAAAATTACCAAACAGCTACAACAATTGTCTGGAAAAGTTCAGCAAGTTGATGTTGAGAAAATTACACAGCAGTTGCAACAATTTAAAGACCAAGCAACCCAGCAAGTTAATAAACTTGGTAGTTCTGTAGGTCAAAAATTGCCTGAACTTCCGAATAACACTGTCAAGGCAGATATAGAAGAATACATCTTGAATTCTTTTCCTTGGCACTTTAACCGGATTACAATTCAAGATGAATTTAAAGAAGTCATCTATGATCTGAATGCTAACCCAGGAACTGTAAGACGGCAATTGGAGGAATTAAACTTAGAATATTTCACCAACTTACTCAAGCAACGGGAAGACATCAGCGAAGCCAGAGTTCAAGAAATTTCCGAGCAGATGGAAAGCATTCGCACGGAAGTTTTAGAAACTGTTAAGCAGGCAGATACAACAGAAAAATCGCAAAATCTTCGCACCCGTCTAGAAGATTACCTGCGTTCAACTGGGAAGGACGAACTCAACCCTGAAGGTATTGAGCGGGATTTGACAAAGTTGCTGGAAGACCCAGAAGCGGGCATTGAAGATTTAACTCAGAGATTTTCGGAAATTGACCGCGATACTTTAGTTAAGCTCCTGGCTAACCGCGAAGATATATCAGAAGAGGAAGCTAATAATATTGTTGGTCAATTTGAGCGGACACGCGATAATGTCTTAGGGCGAGCAAAAGAACTGCAAGAGCAAGCTAAAGCTAAAGCTGATGAAGTGCGGCAAAGTGTAGAAGAATATCTGCGAAATACCAACAAAGAAGAACTCAATCCTGAAGGTATCAAGCGCGATTTTGGCACTTTGTTAGAAGATCCACAAGCAGGACTTTCCGCTTTAAAAGGAAGATTATCAGAATTTGACCGCGATACTTTGGTTAAATTGCTAAGTCAGCGGCAAGATTTGAGCGAGGAGCAGGTAAACCAAACCATTGACCAGTTGCTCACAGTCAGAGATAGCGTTTTGCAAGCTCCGCAAAAAGCAGCCGAGACAGCGAAACAGCAGTACGAGAAAACCACAAGTGCGATTAGTGAATATCTCCGCAATACCGATCTGGAAGAACTCAACCCAGAAGGTATTCAACAAGATTTGCAAAAATTACTCGCTGATCCTAAAGAAGGTGCTGATGCACTCAGAGAGAGGCTTTCACAAGTAGATCGTGAAACTTTAGTCAAGCTGCTGACGCAACGGGGAGACTTGAGTGAGGAGCAAGTAAACCGCACCATCGACTCAACACAACAAGCCATTAATAACATTGTCAAAGCACCGCAACGCTTGGCAAACCGTGCTACTCAAAAAGCGCAGGAGTTTGAAGCTAATCTGGAAAACTATCTGCGTAATACCAATAAAGAAGAACTCAACCCCGATAGTATCAAACGTGATTTGCAATTATTGTTGTCTTCTCCTAGTGCCGGTGTGTCTTCTTTAGGTGAGCGTGTTTCCAAATTCGACCGTTCTACAATCGTGGCTTTGCTGTCCCAACGTGAGGATATTTCAGAAGAAGAGGCTAACCGGATTGTGGATCAAATCGAATCTGTGCGTAACTCGATTGTGGAACAATATCAGCAGATTCAGCAAAAAGTGCAATCAGTGCTTGATGGTGTTTTTGGGAATATTCGCAACTCTCTCAACTCACTCGATCGTCCTGAACTTAATTATGAAGGCATCCAGCAAGATTTTTCTCAATTGTTTGATGACCCGCAATCTGGATTTGAGGCTTTGCGCGATCGCCTTGGTCAATTTGACCGTGATACTCTAGTTGCTGTGCTCAGTTCGCGTGAGGATATTTCTGAAGCGCAAGCTAACAAGATTATCGACAGAATTGAAGCTACACGGGATAGCGTACTGCATCGAGCCGAACGCATCCAGAAAGAAACTCAAAAACGCCTGAATGCAATTAAAGAGCAGGCACAAAAGCAAGCTGTTGAAACCAAAAAAACTGTTGCAGGTGCTGCTTGGTGGTTATTTAACACAGCTTTTGTTTCTTTGACGGCTTCAGCAATAGCCGGTGCTTTGGCTGTATCAGGTTTTAGCTTATTTGGTTAAAAGTTGTACAAGTTCATAGTTAAGCCTCTCTTTTGAGAGGCTTAACTATATTCTCCCGTTACTCAGCAATGAAAACTTTCAGAAACTATAGCAGTCTTAAATGATCCGCGATCAGGAATTAAGGTTGGAATGTTTGTAAAATCAAGATTTTTCTCTTAATATCTTCTGCGCGTTTGATTCCTGATTGCTATATGAATAGAAAGGAATGATCACAAGTCTCGACGATAGTCATGTACCAATTAGATAGCAGCAAATATTTTTCTGACTACTGACGATTGGCTACTCAATTCTTAGGCAGTTAGCTTACTCTTTCACTTCTGTACACTTCGCTTCTCTGTACGCGGGGGCTACGAGCTCCAGCAGCAGCTCCAATCATGGAGGCGACTAAGCCTAATAAGGAACCGAATACAAACGACCACAATCCTTGACGGACATTTGATGCAATATCACGAGTTTCTTGAGCAGATACATTCGGTGCGTTTTGCGGTATATTCAGACCACCTGACTGTTGCACCTGGTTAATAACTTGTCCAGCATTTGAAGCCGCAATCCCAAAAGCACCTGATACACCACTTGCTAAAAGCCAAGAGCTTAAAGCCAAAGTTGTCGCCCAAAGAATTGCGCCGTTGAGAAGAGCTGTGTTGCGGTTCATTGGACCACAAGCACGGGCTGTTAACCAGCCCCCAGTCAATAGAGAAATCAATAAACCAATAATTGACCAAATTCCCACATGACCAGCAACGTCAGATGCAATTGTTCTAGGTCTACCTGATTCTGCTACAGAACCTGCACCGATTGCACCAAACAAAGCGCTCAAAACTAACTGAGTTGCTACAGCAATTAATAGTCCAGATATTATCGGGCCCCAACGAACACGGTCATGATAATCGACTAATTGATTAGTAACAACTGGTTCACTAACGATATTATCTCCAGTTCGATCTACGTATGACATAGCCTATCCCTCCTCTACTTGTTTGCTTATTTTTGAAGTTTCTTTATTGACCATTCTTCAGTGAAGTCAACCAATTAATTATTTATGATTTGATCTCCACTGTTATTTGCAATGGTGATCAGAAACTTTCCTCTTTATTATATATCTTTCAATATTGAATAAATCATCAAAATTTTGAGTTTTTTTTTAGCTTTTAGGTAAAGTTTGGATTATCTCCAATTTCATATTCATAAACTTTTTGTAATAATGAATTTTAGGAGTATAATCTGGAAAGTAAGCAGATTTTGATTACAAAGTTTTAGCTGATGTAGTTTTCGTTTTTCTGAAAATATTGTCTTGTTATTATTCATTTCATCAATACCGTCGCCATGAAAAAAATTTTTCCACTATTATTGAGTGCTATTCTCTTGAGTAGCACAGTCGCCTGTAATAAAACTAGTAGCCAGACCAACAGCACTCCTACTAATAACAAAACTGCAATAACTGATAGTAAATCTAGTCAGTCTAACAATCAAATATCCGTACCAACAGGAACAAGTTTTGATACTGTTCTTCAAGAAAATATATCTACAGGGAAAAATCAAAATAATGACAACTTTATATTAAAAATTAAGAATTCTTTGAAAGGAGGAGATCAAGTTCTTAAAGATGGTCAAATTCAAGGACATCTGGAAGATGTAGTCAAAGCTGCCAAAGGTAAAAAAGCGAGTTTACATTTGGTTTTTGATGATATTTCACTAAAAAATGGGGCATCTTATCCCATTGATGCTACTTTAACAAACACTCTCTTAGAAACAAAAACCAAAGGTAAATTCATTCAAAATGCAGGCATTGTTTTAGGCGGTACAGTTGCCGGACATTTTCTTGGTAATCAAGCTAAATTCAAGCATGGTGGACTAGCAGGTGGTACAGCTGCGGCTGCTTTTGTTTTATCTAGCCCTGGTGGAGAAGTTGCTCTCAAAAAAGGTACGAATATTAAACTTAAACTTAATTCTCCTATTGGTAATACTCAATAAACCATGTATCCTGGTTCTGAGCAGATTGAAGTGTTGGGCGAGAAATTATTGCCGGAATTTCATCAAGTATTCGTGCTATTCTATCTCGCTGTTCACAAATCAAAATCCATCAGAACTCACCAACTTATGCATCTGAGCAGTGCAGAGAAATGTTATTGAGTCAGCCACCTAAAAAGTGCAAAAAAAACCAACTTTTGCAGGACTAGCTTCGCTGACCGCAGCAGTATTTCTTTTAACATTGCTAATAGTACGGCTGCTTAATAGCTGCGGCAGGGTGACCAAAATGCTGCGCTACCTTCGCTTGACAATAGTCTTGGTAGAAATAGCAAATTACTAGCTAGTTATAGCATTTATCATGAATCGTTACTCATTAGCAAAACGATGTTTGGCAGAAGCTCTAGGTACAGCTTGGTTGGTTCTTCAGTGGAGTTTTGGCAGGCATGATTGCCCGATGGCTGCGAGAACCAGAGATATAATGTAGTATTATATTTATCTAAAAAAGCTGCACTTTAACCATTTTTGATTATGATTCTTAAACAAGTGTTCAAACCCAGGTTTTGAATAAGATTTAAAGTTATCATCTTATTTTTTTCTCACCAGAGACATAAAAGAGCGATAATCCCAGCAATGTAATTACGAATCCTTATTTCACCTAAGAGAATCTGTTAGTTTAATCCCATTTGGGTTGTACTTCCTAGATGAACAAGCTTTTTTTTTACGCTATTAGTATATACATTACGTCCTTCGTGTTTATCGTGGTCTTTCCTCTCAACACGGTAGACTGTCCAGTTCAATTCATCATGAGTGAATCTAGCGATCGCATATCCATTAACCTGTGAATCGAATAAATATAACTATGTCATTGCGAGTGCAACAAACGTGAGTGCGTCTCGTAAAGTTCCAATACACTTGTGGTTCGGAGATTGCAACTCTACAAGACGCTACCGTGTTCTTACCCTTCTCCTGGAGAGCAAGGCGAACGCGTTATCCTTTGGAGTATGCAATAACAATTAATCAGTCGGACATCATATAAGTCGTCTTATCCCTATCGTTATTAAATTGTAGGTATTTTTTTTTACAATCAGTCCTCAGAAGTTTTATCGGCTGCTGTGTATTATCCAGAGAATCTAGCGATATACAACGTGAATACGCTGGACGTTTGCTCATGCTTACAAGTAAAATACGGTAAGTGCATCGCCTTACGGGCTTTTACATGTAAAACCACAGAAAAAACAGTTAGAAGTTGAGTTTAGCAGAACAACTGACCCCTAAGCAGTTATCAAAGTCTGTTTCGGCTAAGTGCCAGTTGTCATGCTTCCAAAAACTTTCAGACAGGTTTTAAGTTGTCCAGGAATCCTCTCTCTGCCCTAACTTTTAGCTGTATAACCTTTGTGTCACTCATCCTTTGAGAAACACAATAACTTGCCATGACTAGCTCTATCTACCACTGGGCTATAGTTTGGCGCAGTTGCTGCTCTCTAGCAGTGAAGCTTTAGCTGACTTTCAGTTCTAGCTGCTCGTAGTTAAGTCAGTGAACAATTATCAAGGCTTCGTTTGGGGATTTAAACCCTAACCTACGCTGCTCACTTTATAGAAGTGGGAGGCTCAACAGGACTCTGATAACTGATAACTGATTGTTGAAACCTCACAAGAGTATGCACTATTTATTACTACCGTTCTTAAGCTTTTTTGTTGGCATCATCGTTGGTTTGACGGGAATTGGCGGAGCCTCTCTCATCACCCCAATGTTAATTTTTGTTTTTCAGGTTCCGCCTTCCATCGCTGTGAGTTCTGATGTTGTGGCTGCCACATTGATGAAGATTGTTGGTAGCGTCAAACATTGGGAACAGAAAACCCTTGACATAGAAGTTGTCAAATGGCTGGCATTTGGGAGTGTTCCAGGCTCACTGTTCGGGGTGGGGATTTTGCACTTTATTAAACGTACAGGTGAGTATAACCTAGATAACATCTTGTTCCGTTTGCTTGGCGGGATGATTTTGCTAGTCACAGTATTAGCACTAGTGCAATTGTTGTTATTGACTTTTTTCCCGACATTTAATTTACCTGAACTCCCAAAGTTAGACTTAGAAACTAATTTGGGTCGGATCATGACAATCAGTTTAGGAGCAATTTTAGGCTGTTTGGTTGGTCTAACTAGCGTCTCCTCAGGTTCAATGTTTGCCCTAGTGCTGATTGGGTTTTTCCGCCTTGATGCACGGAAGTTAGTGGGTACGGATATTTCACACGCAGCAATTTTACTGCTGTTTACAGCCCTCGCTCACCTCAGCCTGGGAACAGTTGATTGGAGTTTGGTAGTGCCTATATGGCTAGGCTCTGTTCCAGGAGTGTTATTAGGCGCTAAAATCTGCCAGGTAGCTCCACAACGCCCACTACGGTTTATCATTTATGCCATCTTGATGATGGTGAGTTGGAAATTAGTTCATCAGGTATGACAAATTTTAGATTTTAGATTGGGGTTCTAAATCCAACATTCAACATCCAACATTGATTAACTTCTCAACCAAGGTAGTAGGGTGAATGTACCTCGTTCATAGATAATGAATAGACCCAAGCCTATTAATACAAAAGGTACAACAGCTTTACCGTAGCGACTTAAAATATAAGCAATGGTAGGTTGACGGCTTAAAAAATAGGCGATCGCACACCAAACCCCTACCATGACAAAAAATATACTTAGAATTACTCCCAAGCTGGCAAGATCATGACCAGCGAATAGAGGGATATATATACTAATATTGTCACCACCATTAGCAACAGTTACTGCTGCCACTTTATAGGTTTGGGGATGCAAAACACTCAAAACAAAAGATAATACCGGGTTGGTAGCTGTGGACTCCCTAAAATCACTGCTGACTGTCTGAACTGTTATAGTTTCTTCTTTTCTATATATTAATTGTTGAATCCCAATTGCTATTGGTAGCAGTCCTAGCAATCCTATCCATTCTCGCTGTACAACCAATCCACCAAAAAATCCTGGTAAGCTAGCGATAATAATGGCTGTAAAACCCAGATATTGACCGAGTAAGATATGCCGTCGTCGAAAATTAACATCTACCTGTGAAAAAAATATTAACAAGATAATAATGTCATCTATGTTAGTGGCTATGAAAGCAATTATCCCTTCACTGAAGGTTGTCCCTAGCTTACTCATGCTGGATTTTTAGAACCTACAATTTATCACCATACCAAATTAACTAATTACTAATTCGTAATGACGCTTGCAGACTCGCTAACGTCTTTATCAATTACGAATCATTTTAACCTTCTGGCACAACTAAGTTTTAAAATGACAAAGTAATTATTCTCATAGAGAGGATTTTGTCAATGCCTAGACTTACAGTTCCACCTAATTTCATTGGTACTTCTGATATCGATACTTTAGTCGCAGAAGAGTCAAATGCATCTGTGGCGATTGGTATTAATATTTTAAATCCAGGCGTGATTAGTACATTTTCAGGAAACGACAGTATTACTGGTAAAGCTACTGGTACTGCCACGTTTAGCAAATTTAGCAAAGCTGGTACTGGCATCGGCATCAACAACAGTGGTAGTCTCAATGCGGGGAGCGGAAGTGACACTATCACTGGCACTGGTATTGGTGCCAACTTTTCCAAAAACAGCAAAGGTGTAATAATTGGCAGCATCTTTGGGGGAGGCACTGCTGGCGGTACTGGAACCGGCATCAGCAACAGTGGTAGTTTTGATGCAGCGGAGGGAAATGACATTATCACTGGCACTGGTAATGGTGGTAGTGGCGCCAGTGGGGGAGGCATTACTGGTAAAGGCGGTAAAGGCGGTACTGGAACCGGCATCAGCAACAGTAGCAGTTTTGATGTAGGGGACGGAAATGACACTATCACTGGGACTGGCACTGGTGGTACTGGTGGCGAAGGTTCTATCATTGGCGCTACTGCTTCCATCCCCCCCAGCATAATCAGAGGTGAAAGTGGCGACGGCGGTGCTGGAATCGGCATTAGTAACAGTGATAAACTCAATACTGGCAAAGGCGAAGATACGCTCATCGGCACTGGTACTGCCGGCAGCAACAATAAAACGGGGAGAAAAAGCAGCACAGGTGGTACTGGCATCGGCATCCAGAACGTTAAAAAAGCTATTATCACTACTGGTGAGAACAACGACAGGATTACGGGTTCTGCAAACAGCTTGGAAGCGAACACCCTAGCTTATGGCATCTTCAATGACGGCATCATTGATACTGGTAATGGCCATGACATCCTCACTGGACAAGCAACAACCACAATTGGTGGTACTGCCTATGGTATTTATGGGCAAGGAATCATTAGGACTGGCGATGGGAATGACAAAGTTACCGCTACCAGTAATATCGATAAAGTTCAACAGAAAGTCACTATTGGTGGTGGTATCCGCTTTGAACTAGGGACTGGGGATGACTACTTCAAAGGGTTCGGGTCTGCAATTGTTGATGGCGGGAATGGTTTTGACACCCTTGATGTGAGCGCTTTCAAACGTTCTGAAGTTAGTGTATCTGGTGTTATTTCTGGCAATAGTCTAAACCCTGCCAACATTACCTTTAACAATAATGGAAACCTGATTACCCTTTCGACAACTGGCTTTGAGAATTTTATCTTTGCAAATAGCTCTTTCTCTTATAGCAATTTGAACTGAAACGAGAATTACCACAATTCAATTGTGAGTAAAGTAATGTAATTTCGGCTTTTGATGCCTTGCTTAATGATTAGTGAAAATTAGTTTTTGAACGAATCGCGTCAGAGAAAGTAGCTGACCGTAGGGTAGAATGCTCCCCAAGATGTAAAAGCATGTCTATGTTTCTCTTAAAATATGAACGAGTTAGTTACTGCAATTACTACAGGGGCAATTGCATTCATTGCCACTAACATTGATGATATTGTCATTCTATTGTTGTTTTTTTCTCAAATAAATGCTAACTTTCGCCCCCGGCATATAGTTGCTGGTCAATTTCTAGGTTTTACGCTTCTGTTGATCCTTAGTCTTCCTGGTTTATTTGGTGGATTAGTTTTATCAAAAAGCTGGATTGGATTACTTGGTTTACTACCAATGTCCATAGGTATCAGTAGCTTAGTGAATCGGGAAGAAGATTCATCAAAAGAATTTGTAGCTGTAACAGAAGAAACTGAAGCATCAACAATTACAAGTTTTTTTTCTCCCCAAGCTTATAGTGTGGCAGCCGTTACAATTGCCAATGGTAGCGATAATATTAGTGTCTATGTGCCTTTATTTGCTAGTAGTAACTTAGAGAGTTTTGTGGTAATTATCGGATTATTTTTTCTATTGTTAGCAGTTTGGTGCTACGCCGCATACAAATTAACTAACAACAGAGTCATAGCTGATGTATTGACTCGCTACGTTAATAATCTTGTGCCTTTTGTTCTTATAGGATTAGGCGCTTTTATTGTATTAAAAAGTGAAGCTTTGAGCTTAATAAAGCTAGCTGCTAGCTGTTTTTGTTTGATGATTTTGGTGAAAAATAATGAAAGTACCGATGAAATTGGCGAAAATTCTAGTAGATAATTAAGCCCATTTGAGAAGTTTCCCCCTTGGTGTTTGATTTTCTGATGACAAACTGTGGTCTTACGTTTCCTTTGGGTGTGTAGATATCTTGAGTTTGTAAGGTACAGCATTCACGGATTCTATAGGCACTAAACAGGCAGACACTGAACAGTCCCTAAAATCTAAAATTTCAAATTGGTATATGGAATCAAACTTTACTCAACCACTCATTCTCCTCTGGGTCTTTGAACAGTGAGGTACTGAGGTAGCGTTCGCCGAAGCTAGGCTGGATCATGACGATTAGGCGACCAGCATTTTCTGGTCGCTGTGCCACTTGAATAGCCGCGTATAAAGCAGCGCCAGTAGAAATGCCAGATAGCAATCCTTCTTCTTTTGCTAGGCGACGGCTGTAAGCGATCGCCTCCTCATCCGCTACCTGAATCACTTCATCTACCAGTTCTGAACGGTAAATTGCTGGGACAAATCCCGCGCCGATCCCCTGAATTTTGTGAGGCCCCGATTTTCCACCTGCTAATACTGGGCTGTTGCTTGGCTCAACTGCGATCGCTTTAAAACTCGGCTTCCGCCTTTTTATAACTTCTGCAACTCCCGTAATCGTTCCACCAGTACCCACTCCTGCCACAAGAATATCTACCTGTCCATCGGTATCATCCCAAATTTCTTCTGCTGTGGTTTGGGCGTGAACTTTCGTGTTAGCGGGGTTGCGGAACTGCTGCAACATATAAGCATTGGGTGTTTGAGCTAAAATCTGCTCTGCACGACCAATCGCCCCTCGCATCCCTTCTACCCCTGACGTTAACTCTACTTGAGCGCCATAAGCTTTGAGCATGGATCGTCTTTCCTGGCTCATTGTGTCAGGCATCGTTAGAATGAGATGGTACCCCTTAGCGGCCGCCACCATCGCCAGCGCAATTCCTGTATTCCCAGAAGTCGGCTCCACTAAAATGGTTTTTCCGGGGTGAATTAAGCCTGCTTCCTCTGCCGCTTCCACCATACTCGCGCCAATCCGGTCTTTCACAGAAGATGCTGGATTCATGCTTTCTAGCTTCACCACAATCTGAGCAACCGCTCCCGAAGCTTGGGGAATCTTGTTTAATTGAACTAAAGGAGTCCGTCCGATTAACTCTGTGATATCTTTGGCTATCCGCATGTGAGTACTCCGTCGTGTCTAAATATAATACATTGGACTTTGCTGGGCGCGAGTTTCTCTTTCCTGGCACAAGTCTTGGAGTGTATAGCGCCCCAAAACTTCAATTGAGGCAGCGTTGGCTTGCTCCCAAACTTCATATACCAGAGTCTTTTCCAGAGTGGAAGAATCAGAGGTATCTTTCTCTTTCCGCTCGCCTTCGACCAAAGTGACAATTTCAAGTATTGTGATCTGCCAGGGTTCACGAACTAAAACGAAACCTCCTTTAGAGCCGCGTTGACTCTGCACCACACCAGCACGCCGGAGGTTGGTCAAAATTTGTTCCAAATAGCGTTCAGGTATGGGTTGCTTGGCAGTGATCTCGCTCATGGTCAAAGGAAGTTTTTTTCCGTGGTGGCTTGCCAGTTCTAAGAGTGCCAGCAGCGCGTATTCCACTTTGGAAGACAGATCCAAGAGAGCGTAGTTTTGGCTATTCAAGACTGTACTCAATATACTACGGTGAATTGAGGGACTTATCGCAGTTTATGCGAAATTAATTTTTCTGAAAGTGTGGAATGTGATAGCATCCCACTTACTACCCACAAAAACACTTTACTCTATCGACTTACCGTAGATTATTATCTTACACAATTCCCATGATTGACTTAATCTTTTTGTGGGAATTATCCTGAGTTTCTGTTTTCAGAGCCTCACTTACCAACGAAAATCTCAACTGAGTATGCTACTAACTGATTTGCGAACCATTTTTGAGCGTGATCCAGCAGCCCGTAACTGGCTAGAAGTATTGTTCTGTTACCCTGGACTTCATGCCCTAGTGTTTCATCGATTGGCACACTGGCTGCATAAAATGGGAATTCCCTTCATACCTCGGTTTATCTCTCATATTAGTCGGTTTTTAACCGGAATTGAAATCCATCCTGGGGCATTAATTGGTCAGGGAGTGTTTATTGACCACGGAATGGGAGTAGTGATTGGTGAGACAGCGATCGTGGGCGACTATGCCCTAATTTATCAAGGCGTCACCCTCGGCGGGACGGGGAAAGAAAGCGGCAAACGCCATCCAACTTTAGGTTCTCATGTAGTTGTGGGAACGGGTGCGAAGGTTTTAGGAAATATTCAAATTGGCGATCGCGTCCGGATTGGAGCCGGTTCTGTGGTGCTGAGAGATGTGCCTAGTAACACTACTGTAGTTGGGATTCCAGGGCGTGTGACTCGTCAGAACAACTTACCTACCAATGTTCTGGATCATGATAAAGTCCGTGACGTAGAAGCTGAAGTAATCCGCGCTCTATTTGAACGCGTCAAGGCTTTAGAGAAAGAGTTCGAGCAGCTAGAAGATCAATCAAGTTTGTCCCCAACTGAGCTTGGCGACCAACAAATTGACAACCCTAAGAGCAAAAATTCTGATGGGATAATTGAAGATTTTCTTGATGGTGCGGGAATTTAATTTAAAGCATTGGGCATTGGGCATTGGGCATTGGGCATGGGGCATGGGGCATTATTTAGTTATTCTTTCTCCCTCAGCCCCTCTGCCCCTCATCTCCCCACTCCCCTCTTTAAAATACTCATAAACTCTTAGAACCTGATATAAATATATAATACTACGGTTAATTTATCGGAAAATAGTTTTATATATGGTGTCTTTGTACACAAGCTTTGCTAACTTAATCAGTAATAATACTAAGCAAGTTTTTGCCCGTCGGTCATTCCTACCAGAGCATCAAAACGGACTTTGGAAGATTGAAACGGGTTTTGTCAGGACTTTTACCTATCTGGAAGATGGTACAACTGTCGCTCTGGGATTGTGGGGGCCTGGAGATATCGTTGGTAAGGCTTTGTCAAAATTAGAACCTTATCAGATGGAATGCTTAACTAAAGTGGAGGCGACGGTCTTACGTTTAGAGGAATGGACTCAACTAACAGAAACTCTACTTGCTCATATCCAACAAGCTCAAGAATTGATGGTTATTCGTAGCCATAAAAAAGTGGATAATATGCTCATCAAGCTGTTGGCATGGTTATCCAAAAAGTTTGGTTCGGAAGTTGAGAAGGGACGTTTAATAGATATGCGTCTGACTCATGAAGACCTGGCGGAAATGCTCGGTTCAACTCGTGTAACCATCACTCGTGTTCTTGGGCAGTTTGAGCAAGAAGGCTTGATTGATCGCCTTTCCCTACATCGAATTGTGCTGCGAGAAGAAGAAATTTGGTACTACGAAATTTAGATTATTTCAGCAAAACCAGCCATCGCCGTCAGCATAATTCATAATTACCCTACTAATAAATTTGATGGTTACAAAAAATATTGATACTAGGTTTTTTGTTTTCCATGAATTAATTCAGTAATCATTCGTCAGAGGTCATTTATAAAGTAAAAATCAAATTACTGTAGGGGAGCCAGGGAGCATCTCAAAGTTAAAAAAACATCCCATCTTAGGGGCGCAAGGCCTTGTGCCCCTACAAATGTACAAATAATTTTGGATAATTTATTTTTTGTCAATCCCTAAAGTCTTAACACACCCTAACTTTTGATTTACTTTATAAATGGTTTCTGAACAACCAGATCCTCAACTTATCTAACAATTCATGGATCTGAGGATTGCGATAATTTTAATTATTCAGTTAGCGATCGCTATAAACGCTAGACAAATCCAGCCAAATTGGTAGCCCCAGGTTTTCCAAATAACTCAGACTAGAGTAGAGTTGCTTTGTTCTCCCCCACAAATCCAAGTCAAACCAGCCGTCATCTTGCGTATCGGGTTGAAGTCTAGCACTGGTGATATTGACTGTTAGTCCATAACGAGAAACTAACTCGGAAATTACAGGTTCCTCATAATAAGATTTTAAGACGCACAGTTGCAAGCGCAATCGATTGGTTTGACCTGTAGAAATCCATTGCTGGAATTGTTCTTGCCATTGATTTGTCAGCCATGCAGAGTCTTTGGGACTCAGTTTGCTAGCTGGATTTGGGAAAGGTAGAGAGTGCTGGTTGAGTTGAATGTTGTTGGCGATGGCTAGTTGCAGCAAATTCACTCCCAATCCTTGCAAGTAAGATAGGCTATTTGTCAGTTTTTGGGGATTTCCTGAAAGTTCCAAATCAAACCAGCCATCGCTGTCACTATCTGATGTCAGGGATGCATCTTTCATATGGGCGTGCGATTCGTTGGTTAGTGAATCACGGTAATCAGTCCGTAAATAACTAACCCAGCCCGACAGCAGATTACTGTCATT
>NZ_JBALCP010000015.1:0-4925 GCF_036919675.1 Nostoc sp. | reverse complement strand
TGACCACTCTTCATCTGTTAAACTGCTTGAGTACATAAGTAATAAAAAATACTTTTAATCTCCCGGTACACCAGATCCCAAATGGGTTCTATAAGACCGATTAAATGAGTTCCACCAGCTATCCAAAGGATGACAAAAGCTGATAGAGATAGAACAACAGCTATTCCAACTAGCATTCTGGGACCGCGCTTGTCTGCTACCCGTCCAACAATGGGGGTGGTAAAAACGCCAATTAAGCCAACTAAGCCAAATAGACCTGCAACTCGACTGTCGTAATTATACGCGGGAGATTCCAGCAGAAAAACTAGAGTTACCCACATAGCATTAAAGGCTGCAAATACTAATGCAACGTTCAGTGCCGCTTCACGTAATACAGGCTGCTCACGAACGAGTTGCACCAGACTCTGCATCAGTTGCTGGTACGACAGTGTAGACGAAGGCTTACTCTGAGGTATCCGCCCTTGGATGACCAAAGCTAAGACAAGCATCATACCTGCCGAGATGCCATATACGGCTCGCCAACCGAGATATTCCCCAATTATCCCACTGACTGAACGGGCAAGGAGGACGCTGAGGATCATCCCACTGAGTAGCGTTCCAATGACTTTACCTCGCTCTGAGGGGTGTGTCAGATGGGCGACGAGTGGAATAACTAGATGTGCCACTATGCTACAAAAACCAACTACGAAACTCGACACAGATAACCAGACGAGATTGGGAACTGTAGCTTCCACCACCAAGGCACAGGCCAGCAAAACTAGCATAGTGACAATTAACCAGCGGCGTTCCATCATGTCGCCCAAAGGAACTAACAACAGTAGCCCCACTGCATAGCCAGTTTGAGTAAGAGTGGGAATAAATCCCACCTGCTGGACAGAGATATTCAAGCTACGTCCCATATCAGCCAGTAGCGGCTGATTATAGTAGACATTAGCCACTGCTAAACCACAAGCGATCGCTAAAGTTAAAACGGTACTTCGCTGCGTCAGCGAATTGCTATCAGTGGTAGCAGCGTGCTCTTTAGAACTCATTAAGATGCACCAAGGTATGGAATAGTAGCGTGAAGGAGGCAGCAGGCAGAAGGTAGAAATTTAGATGGTGTTGAAGCCCTATCTAAATTTCAAGCCACCAAATCATTCGCGCAGCGTCTCGCAGAGAAGATTTTGGTAGGGGACTTAAACCGCAAGCTCTTTAGGGTAGTTTACCGCCGTAGGCATCGCAGCAGTTCTTGCTGAGGGCATCCTCCTGCCTCCTGCCCTCAGCAAGAACTGCTTTTCTTGTTAAATACTTGTTGAATGACTAGAGTCCTCATCAGGACTTGGATGAATAGGCTGATCTTCAGGCTTTTGGCTCTGCAATTCCCAGATATCGTCTTTTCCTAGTTCTTGATCTACTAATAACTGTAGATGATCTGGTAATTTAGTTGTTTGCCAAATTGACCAAATTTCTCCACAACATAATTCATTTTCAATTTTTCCGAAATACATGGCTTTATTCTCCAACTAATGTGACAATTTAAGTTTAGTAACTCGTAATTTAGGAAAGATGAAGTAACAAAATTTTCATCCTTCATCCTTTCACTGTCTTTAAAATACAGGTACTATTCGCCCCTGATACTGCTTGTTAATAAAATCTCTAACTTGTGGATCGTTAAGCAGCTTGTTTAGCTTCTGAATTTTGGATTCATTTTCTCGACCCTGTAATGTAACTAATGCCAAAGCATACTTTGTATCTTTAGCTGTCTCCTGTCCCATCGATTGCGGTGTTATTCCTGCTAGAGCAACAATTTGAGCCGAGGAAACAATGAAGTCTACGTCATTAATAGCTCGAACTACTTGGACTCCTTCTACTTCCTTGATTCGCAAGTTTTTGGGATTCTCCGCTATGTCTCTTTGAGTTACAAATTCTTTGGTATTTTCCTTAAGTTTTATTAAGCCATTACTTGCCAGTAACCTCAGTCCTCGGTCATTATTAATCACATCATTGGCAATTGTGACAGTGGCATTCTGGGGAACCTGATTCACAGATTTAAGGCTTTTTGAGAAAAGACCGAGTGTGCTTAAGGAAACTAGATTTAATGGGACTAAATTAATTTTGAGTTCCTTGACAGCATTATTCATGAAAGGTCGATGTTGAAAAAAATTGGCATCGATTACTTTGTCTCTTAAAGCTGTATTCGGTTGTATTCAGTCATTAAAAGTCACAACTTTTACTTCTAATCCTTCCTGAGGTGCTAGTTTAGTATTTACGAACTTCAAAATATCTTCAGATATGATTCCCGTCACCCCGACTTGAATGACTTCTTTTTGTGCAGTTGCTTAGGCTGTATTAGAAGTTACTTGAGCTTGTTGTTGGCTACAGCTAGCAAAGAGTATGGAGGCGGTATAATGAGCTTAGACCTGTGAGGAAAAATCGGCGGTTAATTTTTGGATGTTGTATATTCATTAGCAATATTCTTGATTAAACTTAAACGAACTGCAAAAGACGCAAAGACAAAAGAGAAGATTCAAGAGTTTACGAATCCTGGCAAAATGGCGATTTATCGTTTTCGCATCCGTTGCGCCAGCAAATCGCCTAGAAACTGTACTATCTGCACTAGGGCAATCAGAACCACAATGGTGGAAATCATCACACCAACATCGAATCGTTGGTAGCCGTATTGAATTGCCAAGTTACCTAAGCCGCCGCCACCAAGCGCACAAAATCGGGAGCAGCATAATAAAAGCTTGGGCTTTCTAGCGCCCCATTATCATCAAATATTGTGCTATTGTCTGCTAACAAACGAGTCCGAAGTTTTCGTTCAGCTTCAGCGGTGTAGGGGTCCCAGATTAACCAAGCATCGATATCACCACGGTCAAATGCGGGCAAAGCTTCCGCTGGCGTTAGGTATAAAGGTTTAATATCACTAAATTTCAAACCCACCTTCTCTAAGGCAGGTACTATGATGTAGTGCTGACCAGAACCTTTGGCAAAAGCAACTTTTTTACCTTTGAGATCAGCAAGCGTTTTAATAGGTGAATTTTCCTGAACTAAAATAGCTGAACCCCTTGTGCTACCTGTTCCCGCAGCCACCCGCACAAATTGTTTGTCACCAGCTTGAGCAAATACACTTCCGGTACCACCACCACCGCCAAAAACGATCGCACCTACACCCATCCCTTCCAACAAAGGTGCAGTAGAGGAAAATTCATTCCAGGTAACAGAAATACCCTGAGATTTTAAGCGTTTCTCCAACGTTCCTTGAGCTTTGACAATATTCAAAAGTGCCATCCCTTTTTGATGCCCCATTTTCAGCACTGTTAGCTGACTCCTCTGCGGTTCCTGTTTCGGTGCAGTTACAGAATTAGCCGCATTATTCGGGGTGCAAGATGCGATCGCAATGCTCAAGCCCAAACCAATTACAAATAGTAGCACCAACGAGCGAATACCAGGTTGCTGAAAAAGCTTTAACAACCTCCTCTGATTTATCCAAGCTAAAAACTGATTCACAAGTCGATTTAACATAGCTCCTCCTTCGCTACTGAACTGTATTGACATATAGCGCTTATAGTTTGTATGCAATACACTTTGACTTCTGTACTAAAAAGAGAGAGGCTTTAAGTCTTACTCCCCTTCCCTACAAGGGAAGGGGCTGTTCTTGTTATGTCTGTGTTGGACTCAACTGCAAATTGCTCTAAGAGAGGTTTGAATCCCTCTTAATTGTTCCTTCGACTTACTTATTGACTTACAGAAGTGAGTTGAGGGTTGGGGATATCAACTAGGTAAGAAATTACCTCTTTGCGCCAAGCATCGTATACTGGCTCGATGCCTTTGGTATTAGCACGATTGAAATTTTCAGCATCTTGCCAGCGCTGTTTAATATAAGGAGCGCGACGTTGCTGAATTTCTTCGTCGAGTTCTAATAACTGTGCGGCGATTTCCGATTTTTCACTAGGCGAGGCTTGCTCAAACTTTTTACGCCACCAATTAGCGATCGTGATCCGATGAACCGCCTCATCGTCATTGAAATGCTCTTTACTCTTCTGGGCTAATTCCTGATCGCCAATTGTCGATGTCAGTTTATTGAACCAAACTTGGGGTAGGATGTAGTGCTCATAGTGCAGTTCCTAGGCAACGAATCCTAGCCAATTGCGATAGGGTACATCTTCTAAAAACTCCCAGTGGCGTTCAGCTTCCTTGCGGATATCGTCGATGGGATCACGTCCAGTCAGATCAATAATCCGTTCACGAAAGGCGATCGCATGGGCACCATCATCCCCAATTTGTCTGCTCAAAATTAAATGCAAATCAGGGTCAGGAATCAACAAAATTGCCTTACTAGCAGCCTGCACAATAGACAAGTCGTGACCACCTGTTGCAGCCCAGTACTGATAGAAACCTGCCTTTTCTTCTTCTGTTTCTGGGGGACGACTGCCATGTTCATGAGTCAGGGGAACGTGAGGAGCGTGCTTACTAATCAATTTCTCTAGAGTTTCTTTTTCAAACTCTACATTCCAAGTCCGAGTTAGAGTTGCAGTCATAAAGTTTCCTTTTGGATATTGGGCATTGGGGAGCCAGCGCGGTCTTGGGGGTTTCCCCCATGAGCGACTGGCGTCATGGGGCATAAACTGGTTCCCAGCCTGGGAGGCTCCGCCTCCTCCTTCTTGACCAGAGGCAGCAGCCCACCGGAATACATTCCCAGTCTTAAGACTCTTAACGAGGTGACACAAGCTTTTGAGCTTTTCTTAATACCATTCGGGCATGGGGCATTGGAGATTAGAAAAACTCTTTCTCAGTACCCAATCCCTAATCATTAACACTCACGGTGCGATTCGTTGGTTAGTGAATCACGGTATCCAGTCCGTAAATAACTAATCCAGCCCGACAGCAGGTTACTGTCACTAAAAGGCTGAACTCTCGGTCAGATGTAGGTGAAAGCCCTACTA
>NZ_JBALCP010000014.1:0-5398 GCF_036919675.1 Nostoc sp. | reverse complement strand
TTTAGAAAATGCGACCACTAAAATTCATCTCTGTTTTGTCAGACTTATGCTCCGAAGATTAGCTACTTTATAGATCCCAAATGGGTTCTATAGGGTTGCCTTTGGGTTGCTCGTTTTACCAACTGGGACTGCTCCAGAAAAATTTCTCTGTCATTAAACGGATAATAGACGATATAAAATCGCCAGAAAGATTAATTAAACTTTACAATATACTTGGGTATACATATCGAATTATCGGGTGTATTAGAGAAGCGATAGAATGCTATGAGAAATCAGGAAAAGTATTAGGCGAATTAGATGTCAAAACAAAAATATCTATTTTGTTCAATACAGGGCTTTGCAAACTTGAATTATGGGAAATAGAAGCAGCCGAAGATTGTTTTAATTCTGTTTGTAGCCTTGCTGAACAAAATAGCAACCTTGATGATTACATGGCATATGCTCAATGCTGTCTAGCTTTGATAAAATCACGCTCTGGTAGCAGAGAAGATGCATTTAACCTTGCTGAAAATGCCTTTTCTGCCATGTCATTATCAACTAGAGTGACTTTATGGGGAATAGGGCATAGTTTAGTAACTCTCTGCTTAACTTATAAAAATTTAGGTAATTTAAAAAAATCCTTTGAGTTGTGCCAACGAGCTATATTTAATTCTGAACAAAACAATTTTACCCAGATTAAAGCTAAAGCTATCAGTTGTCTGGCTGAACTTTTTCGAGAACAAGGAGAATTTCCTAGAGCAATTTTTCATCATTCAGAAGCAATAGAAATTCTTGATAAAATAGGTGCTAAATCAGACTTAGCTGAAGCTTATTATCAATTGGCATTGACTCATAAAAAAATGGGTGAAATTGTTCAGAGTAGGGGAAGTTTTGTGCAAGCGATTGCACTTTTTCACGAAATGCAAGCACCCAGACAAGTTGATAAAGTTCAAACAGCAATGGAGTGTTTTGAAAAATAAGCACTAATATTCGATTTTACTGCTTATTCCTATTTTTTCACGATCTAGCAGAACATAGGAAGCCTTTGGAGTGACAGGTTTGGGGATGACTGGGAAATTCATGGGGCGATCAGTCCTCCTAGATTTGGATTCAAGGTTACAGCCGCTATCAATGGGTGAGTATAGACCCCCATCTGCTTTACTCGCCACTGTCGCACCGCCGAAAATCCAGTGGAAAAATAAACTGCTGGTGGGGGCTGCTGTTGTGCTATTGGGGTTAGGGGGATATATGTATTTACGAAGCTTGGCGTCTATCCGAACTCTAACTGGGTATTTAGGCGAAGTTAATTCCCTGGCTCTGAACTCTAACTCTTTAAGTCATAACCTTGCCAGTGGCAGCGATGACAAAACTGTCAAAATTTGGAACATCGAAAGTGGAGATGAAATTCGTACTCTTATCGGGCATTCCGACTGGGTTTATGCTGTTGCCATCAGCCCAGATGGTAAGACTGTTGTCAGTGGCAGCAAGGATAAAACTATCAAAGTCTGGAATTTAAATACTGGGAAAGAAATATATACGTTAACTGGTCATACAGGCTACGTTAATTCTGTTGCTATCAGTCCAGATGGTCAGACTATTGTCAGTGGTAGTTATGACAAAACCATCAAAGTCTGGAATTTGAATACTGGTAAAAAAATACGTACTCTTACTGGGCATTCCAGGGCAGTTTTATCCGTTGCCATCAGCCCGGATGGTAAGACTATCGTCAGTGGCAGTAAGGACAAAACCATCAAAGTCTGGAATTTGAATACTGGTAAGGAAATACGTACTCTTACAGAGCATTTAGGCGATGTGAATGACGTTGTAATTAGCCAAGATGGTCAGATGTTAGCTAGTGCTAGCGATGACAAAACCATCAAAGTGTGGAAACTGGACACGGGCACGGAAATACGCACTCTTATGGGGCATTTAGCTGATGTAAATGCGATCGCCTTCAGCCCAAATGGGGAATATATTGCTAGTGGTAGTGATGACAAGACTGTAAAAGTCTGGCAACTGAACACGGGAGAGTTAATACACACCTTTAATGGACATTCAGCCGAAGTTTATGCGATCGCTTTCAGTGCGGATGGCAAAACTTTGGTTAGTGGCGGTAAGGATAAAACTATCAAGATTTGGCAACTGCCATAGTAATTTAGGCTCTCGATCAACTGAGGGACGGTAGAATATACCTAATTTTCATAGCTTCAAAAGCCCAACCATGACGATGCATTCTCCACTCCAACGTGCATTTAATAGCCGCCGCGTTCTGAAAGTGATCAGCGGCTTAAATAACTTCGACGCCGCTAGCGTCGCTGCGACTGTCAAAGCTGCTGAATTTGGCGGTGCTACTTTTGTCGATATTGCCGCCGATCCAGCCTTAGTCCAATTAGCTAAAAGTTTGACAAAATCACCAATTTGTGTATCCGCAGTAGAACCAGAGAAATTTGTGCAAGCTGTGGCAGCTGGTGCTGATTTAATTGAAATTGGGAATTTCGATTCCTTCTATGCTCAAGGACGCCGCTTTGAGGCTCCAGAAGTGCTAGCGCTGACTAAGCAAACCCGCGCTCTTTTCCCGGAAATCACCCTATCTGTCACCGTTCCCCACATTTTGGAACTAGATCAACAGGTACAGTTAGCAGAAGAACTGGTGAAAGCTGGAGCGGACATTATCCAAACCGAAGGCGGTACTAGCAGTAACCCAACTCATCCTGGAACTTTAGGATTAATTGAAAAAGCTGCTCCCACCTTGGCAGCAGCTTTTGAGATTTCCCGTGTGGTGTCAGTGCCAGTATTGTGTGCTTCAGGCATTTCTAACGTTACCGCACCATTAGCGATCGCTGCTGGTGCCGCTGGTGTTGGTGTTGGTTCCGCCATCAACCAACTCAATAGCGAAGTAGCCATGATTGCTGCTGTGCGTGGCTTAGTGGAAGCCTTAGCGACTGCAAATGCAGTAATGAAATGAGTTAGAAGTTATGAATTAGGAGTGATGAGTTATGAGTTGAAGAAACTTATTCATTCAAAACTCCAAACTCTTGTACAGACGCGATTAATCGCGTCTGTACTCCTAACTCATAACTTCTTTCAAAGCATAAATCACCTGGTCTTGCTGCTGTTCTGTCAGTTCTGGGAACATAGGCAAGGATATGACTTCATGGCAAGCTTGCTCTGCTATTGCTAAGTCCCCAATTTGATAGTCTAGACTTTGATAAACTGGCTGCAAATGTAAAGGGTGGGGATAGTAAATCATTGAACTCACGCCCTGCTCTTGCAATTGACTACGCACCCAATCTCGATATTTGGCGCTAGAACCATTTCGCCCTTCACCTGATATGCGAACAGTGTATTGATTCCATACCCCAATACCCTCAGGTAATTCTTGGGGCGGGACAATCCCCGGAACTTGGCTAAGGAACTGGTAGTAATAATTGGCGATATCTCGGCGGCGATCATTCCAAATATCTAAATAACGCAGCTTAATCTGCAAGATGGCTGCTTGGAGAGCATCCAAGCGGCTATTTACACCTATTTCTTCGTGTAAATATCGAACTTTACTACCATGATCCCGTAGTATTCGCAGTTTAGTAGCGATCGCTGGGTCATTAGTCGTTATTGCCCCGCCATCGCCGCAACCACCAAGATTTTTGGTAGGGTAGAAACTAAAGCAACCAATATGTCCAATGCTTCCTACTTTTTGATCAGCCCAAATCGCCCCTGTAGACTGAGCGCAATCTTCAATTATTGATAAATTGTGAGACTGAGCGATCGCCATCAATGATGTCATATCCACAGGTTGTCCAAATAGGTGAACCGGGATAATCGCTTTGGTTTTGGGTGTAATCGCCGCCGCCACTTGCTCCACATCCAAATTAAACGTAGTAGCGTCAATATCAACGAAAACAGGCTTTGCACCCACGGCACTAATCACTTCAGATGTAGCAATAAAGGTGAAAGGCGTTGTAATCACTTCATCGCCTGCACCAATTTCCAAGACTCGTAATGCTAAGTAGAGCGCATCAGTACCAGAATTACAAGCCACACATTCAGTAACAGTATTATAAGCAGCAAACTGTTGCTCAAAGCCTTCGACTAAGGGGCCGCCAATATAGCGGCCAGAAGCCAGAACCTCTAATACAGCTGCACTTACTTCTGCTTCGATGGTGGTGTATTGCTGCTTAATATCAAAGGCAGGGATGGGATTTACACTTTGGATCATGAGTTCTCATTTTATCGGGAGATACAAAGGATGCACTTCGACAGTCAATTTTTGCTGATTGAATTATTAATCAAAGAGGAGCTACTAAAAGACTATCGCCCAAGATACGCATCGATTAGGGTTTTTACTTAAATTGTGGGGCGGTAAACTACCGCACATTTAATTTACAGATAGTAGATATACTAGGTGTTTGCCATGTTTTGGTCGTACCTTTTTGAATTTTGAATTGATGAAAGTGATATATATCAACCAAGATCCAACACATCGGATCAAAGTTCCAGGCGTGTGGGCTGCTTTGATAACAAAATACCAGGAGATAGAGAACCCATGCAGGATCTGATCAAGCTGGATTTCGTGGATTTAGCTATTGCTGTGGGATTGATGGCGATCGCCATTGGTTTATCTGCCTGGGAAAAATTAGGATTAGAGTTTAACTTAGCCCTTGCTACTGGGAGAACCATCTTACAACTACTTGTATTGGGATACATTTTAGATTTCATTTTGGCTTTAGACAATGCTTGGGCAGTTTTGGCGCTATTAGCAATAATGCTGACAATTACGGCGATTGTCGCACGAAATCGCATCAGCCAAAAAATTCCTTATGTGTTGCCTTTAGTGTGGGGTGCAATTTTAATTAGTACCGCCCTGACAGTGGTTTACACCAACTTCTTGATCATTCAACCAGAAAGATGGTATGAACCACAGTATATAATTCCCCTAGCAGGGATAGTCTTAGGTAATGCTACTAATGCAGCTGCGATCGCAGGTGATCGCCTTGTCACCACCATTAACTCCAGCCATCTCGAAATAGAAACCCATTTGAGCTTAGGCGCAACTCCAGAGCAAGCAGTTAGCCAGTATCGCAAAGACGCGATCAGAGCCGGATTGATTCCCACTCTCAATCAAATGATCCTCATAGGTATGGTCGCAATACCAGGAATTACCACCGGACAGTTATTAGCTGGTGTAAAACCTCTGGACGCAGTATCTTACGAAATTTTGATTATGTTCATGGTTGCTTTCGCTAACTTGTTGACAACAGTTTTAGTCACGAAGGGGTTGTGTCACCAATTTTTTAATTCCGCCGCGCAGTTAATAAGGTGAGGGAATTACAGCACTTCCGGCTGTTATGAGGTACAGTAACAGCAATTAGCAAACCAGTTTCTTAAATGTTGAGGATTTATTAAGTCGAGTGCAACTGAT
>NZ_JBALCP010000013.1:0-21260 GCF_036919675.1 Nostoc sp. | reverse complement strand
TTCGCAAGCAACTTGACCAGTTTGATTGTCTACGTGATGCGATGGAGTATGTCTTGCACTTAGCGTCCTAACCACGCTGGCGGTTGCTATATAACGAGGATGTATTGGCACAAGGATGCAATAGTTTTGGCATAATTGTTAGTTAACTTGGTGCTGCTCTTTTGTCGCAACTGATAATCGTCATACACTAACATTGACTAAATCAACATCAGCAAGCCATATTGTTCTGCTTTGGGCAGACACTTCTTCTAAAATTGGAGAGCGCCACTCTACCCCATAAAGCCAATTATTTTTGAGGCTAAAAATTCCTTGAATAACACGGCGTGTCGGCTGTTCACCGAAATTAACCTCAGCTATGTCCCCCAATTTAAAAGCTGGGGTAGAAACAGTGGACTTTTCTAGTAGATTTGTTCTATGAAATTCTTGTTCAGCTAAGTAGAAAGTTTCATTCTGGCAAACAATTGCATAAATCCATTCCTGTTTTTCCCACAAAACACCACAGCAGTAGCCTGAAAGGTCTGAGATTGGCAACAAAACTCTTTCTAACATTCTTACTGCTACTGGAGGTATGGTCTAACCCCACTCAGGAGAAATATGCCAACAGGATTCTAAAGCGGTAATTTGGTTAATCATCTGGGAATGTAGTTCTCTTTTTTATACATACACTCTCTTTGAGCAGTCTGATCCTGAATATAATTTAAATTTCGGGAAGCTAATGCAACATATGAGGAGGGGATTCAAACCCATCTTGTTCGAGAGCCTCCCAATTTGAGAAGACTTTACTGATTCACTAATTCTCAATTAGTATAAAATTGTTTTGGCAGTAGCGATCGCCTGATTCACATTCTCCACAATATAAACATTTTCTGGCGACAGTTTTTTAAAGAAAAGTTTGCTTTCTTCATCATTATTCAACAAAATTACTTGCTTATTTGCTTTCAAAGCTAGAGCAATTTCTGAAGCAGTTCCTGCACCCATACCGCAAGCAATTACCAGATTACTGGTCAGAACATTAATATTGTTTCTAGAATTACCCATGTCTGTGAAAATAGCAATATCTATCCAAGAGGAAATACCATCCTGATTCTCACCCGGAAGAATACCAATAGTTAAACCATCAGCAGATTTTGCACCTTTACTTACTGCGTCCATTACCCCTACATTTCTACCACCAGTGAGTAAAATCCATCCTTGTTTGGCAATTTCTTGACCTAGTATATAAGCATTTCGTAAATCATTTGCTCTCGCATTTTCTCCCCGACCCATAACCCCAATAATAATTCTTCGCATCAAATTTCAGATGATACTGGTTTTCGGCGACAAGTCAAAGCTCTCTCCCTATAAAGGCGATTGGCTGAGGCTTTGGGAAGATAGTAATCGCGCTCTTAGGGCAGTGAAGCGCATTTGTTTCACTTTAATAGTTTTGCCATTAATTACTGCGCTCTCTGACATTAAAAGCTGTAACCCCTATTCTGCATACCTTAGAGCTTTTCTTAGTGCCATTCAACCTTGCACCTAGATGGATTAAATCTTACCCTAGCTCGGATAGTGCCACTTTCAACCCAACTTTGCCAATCAGGCAAGTCCTCTTGTCAATAGGGTTTGAGACGCGCTAACCCTGCTAATAATGGTACTCCCCAGAATAATTATTGAATTCAAAAACTTAGATTTCATTTTTACTCCTAGTGAATAATGATCAAGTGTTGGTACTCTTATTTCTACGTAACAGATGCTTATCCTGTGTATCCTTGCTTTATCAGCAATATAATATCCACATCGTTAGAAAGTTGTGCAGTCTAAGGGAATTTGAATTTCTTGCCCTTTAGGCTTTAATTAAGTCGGCGGCCTTTTCACCAATCATGATGCTAGCTGCATTCGTATTTCCAGATAAAATGGTTGGCATTACGGAGGCATCGACAACGCGCAATCCTTCAATTCCGTGAACTCGAAGTTGAGCATCAACCACCGCTAGTGAATCGTTGCCCATTTTACATGTCCCCACAGGATGCCAATAAGTAGTAGCTGTTTGTCGAATGTAAGCAGCAATACCTGCGCTGGGCTGCGCTAACGTCTCATCACTGATTATGTCTGAACCAGGAGCCACTTCCTCTCCCAATACTTCACCAAAGTCACCAGAATGAGCGATCTGACGGGCGACTTTAATACCTTCTACCAGCACTTGTAAATCAGCTTCCTGTTGGAGGTAGTTCACTCGAATGGTAGGTGAGTCAGTAGGGTTTGCTGATTGCAACGTCACAGTGCCACGACTTTGAGGATTGATCAGACAACAAATCAATGTGGAACCTGAAACATCAGGGGCGGAGTCCGAACTACCCCATAGAACCGGGCTGAAGAGAAACTGTAAGTCAGGTGCAAGCTCCTTGCTTTTGCCACTATGCAGGAATAATCCAGCTTCTACTAGATTACTGGTTGATGCGATCGCAGGTAGCGTTTGGGTAGACTTGTAACCAACAGCAACCAATGGGTGATCGTGCAAGTTCTCACCTACACCAGGTAAATCAGCAACCACAGGAATGTTGAGCGGGAGCAGATGCTCTGCATTCCCAATTCCAGAGAGCATCAGCAGTTTGGGAGAATCGAATACACCCGCCCACAAAATCACTTCCTGATTAACATAAACTTGTTGCAGCCTTCCTTGGTGCAGATACTCTACCCCAATTGTGGAAGTTCCCTTAAACAAAATTCGAGTCACTAATGCACCAGTTTGAACCGTTAAATTAGGACGATCAAGAATTGGTACTAGAAATGCGGCGGCTGCGCTGTGTCGCTTCCCATCTTTAATAGTTAATTGATACAGTCCCACACCTTCTTGTTGTGTGCCATTGAAATCGGGATTGCGATCGTAGCCTATTTGCGCTGCGGCTTCGATAAATCGCTCTGAGATGACAGTAGGGGCGATCGGATCGGTAACGCTCAAAGCTCCATCAACACCGTGAAATTCGGATGTGCCTCGCTGCTGGTTTTCTGATTTTTTGAAGTAGGGCAATACTTCCTCATAGCTCCAGCCTGGATTGCCGAGCTTTTGCCAATGGTCGAAATTGTGGCGATTGCCTCGAATGTAAATCATGGCATTGATTGAACGGGAGCCGCCGACGACTTTGCCACGCGAACATAAGATTTTCCGCCCATTCAGGTGTGGTTCTGGTTCAGTCCAGTAAGCCCAATCAACTTCAGTTCCTAGCAAGCTTGGCCAGGCTACAGGAACTTGAATCTCAGGTTTATTTACTGGATTCCCTGCTTCGAGCAACAACACGGTTGTTTCGCTATTTTCTGTCAAACGATTGGCAACAACACAGCCTGCTGAACCAGCACCAATTACCACATAATCGTATTGAGCCATGATATCCTTGCTTGTAATTAAACTACTTCAATAACTGCAACTAAAACTTTTATTAAAGACAATGATTCTTTCAACTTTATGTGTGCAGAAAAGCGAGATTTTCTAATGCACGAAGTACATGAGGGATGTTTGCGGGTATATAAACGAAAACTCCCGGTTGTAAAGTAATCTCACGTCCCTCTAGGGTCAGCACTCCACGCCCTTCGATTACAGTCACCGAGATATTCCGTGAAGCTACATGTTCTGGTATTTCAGTGTTCGCCGTTAGACAAACTAGTGAGAATTGCACTTGCTCATCTTGAACCAAAGACTTTCGGCTGGCTCCAGGTTTGGTATAATTAACTTGCTCTTGAAGCTGAGTTGTAAACGATTTTTGGGTCATCACGATGAGTCTCCTATAGTGCTGTGATGGTGGATTTTATTTCAGAAAAGACAGGTATCGTTGTCTAACAGTGGGGACAAAACCAGCGAATTTTATGGTACTGAATGTGCCGTAGTAATGGGTAAGAGCAATAAGGACAGTCGTGCATGATTATTTACCTCTGTCATTACTCATGGAAAAACAATCTTAGGAGTAGCTGCATATCCTAGATAAAGATAGGCAGCAGATCGCAGCACAATTTCGGAATAGAGAATTTTTTGGATGTCTAAAGAAGGTGCACGTTTGGCTGTGAAATTGTAAGCCGCGATTTCCCCTTCCAGGCTGAAGTTGCTATTCGTCAAGTAATGGTCATAATCGTGCATTCCCTGAAAAATAAACCCATAGATCGGATTGGGATACACGCTAGAATCATAACTATCGGCGGATACTCAAAGCTGCTGAAGCTCAATATCTGCAAACATTTCTTGGGCGTTGTTGTAACGCATATAATCTGAAAATTGCAGATTTAAGGGCAATTGGTGGAACTCACCCATCAACCAGTCACAGAGTTGGGTGATGGTTTCGTCAGAAATTTCGGCTGGCTTGCCTTTTAGGTAGAGGTTAGCAAGAGTTTCCACAAGGGATGCAGTTGTGTTTACTTTTGTTAGAGTCATATTGCTATCCTCATAGCCTTGAACTACCTTTACTCTGACAATTTTTCTCAATAATTTCTTTGAGCTAGCTCATAGTTAAAACAGAAAAAGTCAGAGCTAGCTTGATCGGGGTTTCAATGAAGAGGCAGGGGGCAGGGAGCAGACGGAAAAGACCCAATCAAGAACTGCTGTGGAATGAAGGGGGGAATATGGGTTTGAGTCACCCAAGGAAGTAGCGCTTACTTCCCCATCAACGTTTTGTACAATCCTGCCGCATTAGGAGATGATATGTCTTGATAGACCTCTAAAGTTCTAGACTGCTGGCTATCTAATGTACCGTCCCATACTCAGTATTTATAATTACCACTTTGAAACTTATACACTCGAACGCCTTCTGTCGCTTTGCTAGTTCCTTTGTTTAAACTCAAAGCACCATGCGAACTTGTAGAACGGTAGAGAAGTTCACCCGAAGAATACCTTTTCCAAACATTGATATTGTATCCACCCTGACATTTCATACTGAGGATTAAGCCAGCAGCAGAATCAGCAGAAGCTCTTAAAGAGTAATTAGTCCAAACACAGGTCGTTATAGCAAGAAATAGCGTGGATCTTTTCAGTAGTGTTTTCATAGTTCTCCCTGTGGTTTAGTTGTTCAAAAATCAAATAAGAACTTTATAGAATCAATCCTGTTGATCGACGCTAGTCGCCACCAATTCAAAAACCGTATGAGGACTTTTGAAAGTTTGTCGCGCTTCTGGTAGCTGGAGTGCTTCCATTGTTTTGACGTGTTCGCATTCGTCATCCCGAATATTCACGAATACATCGTAGAGATTATCCACTTTCGGGCGGCGAAATTTATGATCTGATGTAAACTGGGTTTCTTCAAACATATAAAGATCGCCATCGCGGTAGTAGTTAATTGCGACTTTGGGCGCTCTTTGAGCTTTCAGTTCTGCTTCATGGGCTTTCAAGTAGTCGTCATAGGTATGGTAGGCATGATTTTCAATCAGTTCCATTAGGTAGTAGGCATACTTGGGAAACAGCATATAGATTAGGACAACCACCCAGTAGTACGCCACTGCAATATGTTGAGCGACGAAGCGATCAATCCAGTAGCGATCGCCACCCATTGATTCCATAATTAACAGATGATGTAATTCGTTCCAGGTTTCGGCGAAATGAACTTTCAACAAGTCAGCTTTGCGCCAGTAACCCAGCGTCTCGTAAAGATGCAGCACCGAGAGATAAGAGAAATAAGGAACGCGAGCGATCGTTTCCAAGACATAAAACCGAGGGTAAGAACGATTTCCGTAGACGAAATCGACAATAAATACAAAAAAACTGACGATCGCTTGAATCAAAACTTTCATGGTGAATTCCTCTAAAATCAGAACACTTTCCTGATTTACCGATTCCGAGATCCGATAGATGTAGGTTTGGTTTAATGCGTCAACCCAATACCCATAAGGGTTAGCGATCGCTTAACCATCGTATAAATAATTAAGGTTAATGAACTTTACTTGAGGCTTCTACCTTTGCTGCTTCAATAATCAGATTTGCTACTTCCGCAGAATGTGAAACCATTGAGGCATGGCTTGATGGTAATGAAATGACCGTTGCCCCGATACGCTTCGCCATAAAACGCTCTAGTTCTGGTGAAATCATGCGATCATTATCAGATACTTGATACCACGAGGGCTTGGACTTCCAGGCTGGTTTGGTCACTTTCTCGTCAAAATTCTTGATTGCGATCGGCTTCTGTACAGCTGCCATCACACGTGCTTGAACAGCGTCAACATCCTGAGCAAATGCCTCTTGAAAAATATCAGGATCAACTTGAAGGAACTGATTATTATAAACAGGACGGACATGAGAAGAACCAGATGGGGTGGAGAAACGCCCATTTAAGTCATCGAGGCTTTCTCCAGTATCGGGTGCATAAGCTGCAATGTACACCAATCCAATAACATTTGGTGCATTGGTTCCAGCAACTGTAATCACTGCACCTCCATAAGAATGACCGACGAGAATTGTCGGATCTGTCTGAACTGCAAGAACCTGCTCTACTACAGCAACGTCGTTTGCAAGGGAGGTGAGCGGAATCTGCACTGCCGTAACGCGAAAGCCTTTGTCTTGCAGTAGTGGGATCACCTTGCTCCAACTTGAACTGTCAGCAAACGCTCCATGCACCAGCACGATATTATTAGCAGCCATTTTAGTCTCCTTCGTTTTATGTGAATGCTTCTGAGGTTTTGCAAGTGCAATCAGTGGGGTAGTAGTAAAACCTAAACCTATGAAAATTCCTACATTCAATAATCTTCGACGTGTAAATAAGTTATTCTTCATCAATCACTCCTCGCTTCGGTCTGAATGATCTTTGTTCTGAAATGAGGTTTGCAGATGCGCTTCTAGAAACCACAACCGCTTGTCTATCGCCCGTGAAATCTCAATAAAGAAAGCTTTCGAGATATTACTTACGCCAGTAGTTATTAGCAGCTGCGATCGTAGCGAACTCTGTTGCAACCGTCTGTCCAACTGCAATCAGCATCATGGCATCATTGCCATAAACATCTCGCAGTTGATTGCGTTTTTCTTCATCCGGCTGAGTCAATTTAATAATTAACCGTGACATTTTGACTGCCAATTGTTGTCCTTCTTCTGGTGTCTCAGTCAATAGTGAGTTATTAGGAACCAATGTAACTTCGGGTGGTCTTACAACAGGTGAATTGGTCGGGGCTATTACATTATCCATGTCAAAATTTCCTAAATTAATGTTTACTTGAGAACAATTTCGATTCCACGGCAACAACTAAGGCAAAAGCTTGAAGTTTATGAATCTAACTTTTGCATTACTAGCAACAAAGATATTCACAGTTCATTCTTAATGAACTACTTGAGCTTTATTGACTACGGGTACTTTAGATTTAAGAGGAACTGGAGCATAAACAACATGCACGGAACAAGGAGCATGGTGAAACACATAATTACTCACACTGCCTAAAATCAACTCATTCAAACCAGAATGTCCTCGACGACCTATTACAATTAAATCAGCGCCCCAAGTTTGAGCAAGTTCACAGATATTCCGGCTGGGATTGCCAGAATTTTGGGTGAATTCAGTACTCACCCCTGCATTAGTTGCTGACTCTGTATACGATCGCAATAACTTGAAACCCTCTTCTTCGTAAGTTTGCCACTGCTTCCAATAATCCTCTAGAAGTTCTCCATTCAATGGGTGGTATTCAAGAGTAAGCAGTGTAGGTGTTTGAGGGCTATCTTTTTCTTCACTAGATAAGATATGCAACAGCATCAGGCTTCCTTTGGTTGCTTTTGCTAGAGTAAGCGCTTCATCAAAAACAGCATTACCATTTGGGGAACGATCTATTGCAGCTAGAATCTTGCTAAACATAAAATCTCCTGAATCAAACAAATCAAAGAATTTTTAAACCATTAACGGCAGTAGGAACGCAGATACTCTTTTGGACTTGTGTTTAGCGTCTAGTAGAAAAAATCCAGCCTTTTGTCAATCGCCCTGAAACGAGACGTTTTTCTCAATGGACTCACGGCTTATATGCAGATGATTAGCAGGAAAATCAGGATCGGAATAGCCAACGGCTAAACCACAAATGATTAATAATTCCGGTGGAATGTTCAACTCGTTGCGGATGATTTCGGGATAATCCGCCAGCGAAACCTCTACGCAAGTGCCAATGCTACGAGCTGTTAAGCTTAACACCAGGGTTTGTAAATACATCCCCACACTTAAAGCATCGGCAACGCCCAAATCTTGGTGCATACAGACAATAGCAACCATTGGTGCGCCAAAAAATTCGTAATTACGCAGAACGGCCGACTGTCTGTTCGCTTTATCGTCACGAGTAATCCCCATCGCCCCGTAGACTTGCGCTCCCAGTTCCTGGCGGTAATGCTGGAAGGCGGAAGGCAGTGGAGAGACATTAAGCTGCTGCTTGGCTTGGTTTAGCAAAGCTTCTTGCAAGCGATCGCGGCGATCGCCTTGGGCAAACACCAATTGCCACGGCTGGATGTTTGAATTCGACGGCGCGAGCTGCGCTAGAGTGAGGGCTTCATCGAGCAAAGCCCGTGGCACTGGTTGAGATAAGAATTTGCGTGTTGAGTGTCGGTCTTTAATAGTTTGGTCAAGATCAAACATATTTTATCAACCTCTATGAGAAATAAATGTCAATGCTCAACTGGGGTTAAAACGATCGAAACAATTTATATAACCTTTTCTGGTTCCTGAATCGTTTTCAATGCCCAGATGCCAATCCAAGAGCCGAATCCATCCACAATTAATGTCAGAATGGCTGTGATTTGGAATAGCAATCCCCAACCTGCAAAGGAAACTTGAGACACATGATCCGAACTAATCACGATCAAATGATTGTAGATTCCAAAAAGGATTGATGCTGCCATTGAAAAGAGCAAGAGCCAGCTACCAATGCGGTAAAACTGTGTCCAAAGTAAAACGACTGCAATGATGGGAATCGCATAAATCACAATACCCACAAATAAACTCTGAAGTATTGAGAGGGGAACTGGGATTTCCACATGTGCTAAACCATGCAGTCCATGTACGATCGCATGGATGACGACGATCGCTGTTCCATATTGAGCAATTTTCATCTCTCTTCTCCTCTAAATTTTTAACTGGCATGAGCCACGGTGCTGTTAACCATCCATTCCAAGGGTCGAGGCTGAAAATTTAATTCGCGTTTTGCCTTAGCATTTGATGCGCCTCGCATCTGAGTACCATAATAAACAGCATCCGCACCACTAATTCGCAGAGCATCCTCAACCGATACTTGCATTGGTGGTGGAGCATTGAGCCATTGGGCATAAGCAGAAAGCCACTGGCGCACCGCTAAGGGTTGATCGTCTGTAATCAGGTAAATGCCAGGATTGCCTCGCTCTGCTGCTGCAACTGTAGCGATCGCTGCATCTTCAATATGAACCCACGACCATACACCCTCCCCACTCCCAACGATTGGGAACTGTTGGTGTAGCACTTGTTGGGCAACATCGCCATCGGGGGCAAACCAGGTACCGGGCCCGTAAAGGAAGCTATAACGCAGAGCAATTCCTTCTAGGTTGGGCGTTTCAAGTAAGTGACGCTCGATCTCAGTGACTATCTGAGCATCTGCTGCTACCGCAGGTGAGGCATCAAAAGCTAGTGGCGTTTCTTCGTCTCCCAAGCCTGCACCAGGAATCGCCCAGAATGCGATCGACTGTCTCAGATAACGACGCACGCCTGCTGCTTGCGCTGCTGTCAGTACATTAGCACCCCCTTCTCTACGAATACGAGTGTTTAGTGCTGCTGCTGCACTCATTGACTCACCACTGTAGGTTTTGGGTAGTGCGGTGAGTTGTTCGATTACCACTTCCGGTTGAGCGCGAACTAGAGCCGCTTTGACCGCATCTGCATCAAATACATCTGCGAGCGCCAATTCCACCCCTTGTTCAGCTAAAGTTTGTGCTTTTTCTAGAGAACGTGTCAACGCAACTACTTCATGTCCTTGCGCTAACAGTTGTGCGATTAAGGGACGACCGATCGCTCCCGTTGCGCCTGCAACAAAAATCTTCATTTGTGAACTCCTGTTGAAACCTGTAAAATATTTGAGAATCGCTAGTTGTGAGAATATGAGTTTCTCTCCTTGAAATAGCGATCGGCATTTCACCAATAAACCTGAGCAGTAGCACGTTTAAGTTCAGCCGTGCTAAAGGATACAGAATTGGTATAAGCTACGTGTTGGCGTAGCCTCTAGTCGAGAATCGCTGCGAGTAATCTCTCTGTATCCCAAGCGTCCCTATAGCGAACTCCGTTAATAAATAAAGCTGGCGTATTACTGACACCGCTTTGTATACCGCCTTGAATGTTCTGAGAAACCCGCTCGGCATGAACATGACCTGTCATGTCCTGAAGGAATCGATTGATATCAAGCTGTATCTCATTGGCATACTCTAGAAGATGTCCATTGTTAAGAGCATATTGATTCTCAAATAAGAGATTGTGCATTTGCCAAAACTTATTTTGCACGGCGGCGGCTTCTGCCGCTTCTGCTGCCTTTTGTGCTTGAAAATGAATGTGTATGCGCGGGAAATGACGGAATACAAAGCATAATTGGATCTGTTGCTGAATCTCTTGAATCATTTTATGAACCTCACCACAGGAAAGACATTGATAGTCACCGTATTCAATTAAAACGATTTGTGCATTTATTGTTCCTTGAATGTTATCGTGTTCTGAAATTGGTATGAGCAGCCCGTCACCATCGCTTGTCTGGCTCATCGTTTTTTCATGCGGTCTATAGATAGTATCGTTGCGATGAAAACGCTTAAAATAAGAGTAATAAATTGAATGTTGTTTCTTTATTCTCAAAATATGTGAATTTATCCCCATTTGTCGCATCCTCTGCGAGGAGTCTTTGCACTACCCCTAACAATGGCGATCGCCTAACTCTTAGGACTAGAAACAACCTATCCTCAAGAGCAGGTGATAACTTTAGGGCTAAATATTTTAAAGTGTAATAATGCCACGCTTGAGAGCAATAATCATTGCTTGAGTACGATCGCCCACTCCCAACTTACTCAGAATATTTTTGACATGGAATTTGACTGTTCCCTCAGCAATTGACAAAGCAGTGCTTATCTCTAAGTTACTCTTGCCCCTTGCCATCAAACGTAGCACCTCCAATTCCCGCTCGCTCAGTTCTGGGCTACCTATCCGCTCTGCCAATTTTGCGCCCACAGCAGGGGGGATGTACTTTTGACCGTTGTGAACTACCCGAATCGCTGTCAGTAGTTCATCCGGTTCTGCATCCTTTAAGACATAGCCCTTTGCACCCGATCGCAGTCCCCGATAGATGTCTTCATCCCCGTCGTAGGTTGTCAGGACAACGATCCGAGCGTCGGCAAACTCAGCGCAAATGGTAGCGATCGCTTCAACCCCACTTAGCTCAGGCATCCGCAAATCCATCAGCGTTACATCGGGTTGATGTTGGCGGAACAATTCTACTGCTTCGCGCCCGTTGCAGGCAAGCCCAACAACGGTCATATCAGGTTTATAGTCAATTACGGCTGCTAGACCTTCTCGCATAAACGGATGATCGTCGCTAATCAAGACGCGGATAATATAGGAGCCTGGTGTAGAGAATGAGACGTGCGGGTGCGTCATAGCATTTGTAACCTCACTACGATTTCTGTCCCTTGTCCAAGCTGGCTGTAAATCGTCAATCCTGCCCTAATCCGTTCAGCGCGTTCGGTGATTCCCAGTAACCCAAAGCCCCGACCGACCGACAAACTACTGCTTTCAAAACCTTGCCCATTGTCTTTTATTTGCAAGATGAACTGCGATGGCTCATAGCGCAACTCAAGGCGGATTTCGCTGGCATTTGCATACTTAAAAGCATTGGTTAACGCTTCTTGTCCGATGCGAAGCAGATTCATTTCCACCTCTTTCGGCAAAGTATATAGTTCACCAATCACTTCGCAGCCAACCTGCACTGAGGTATGAGAAAACATCTGAGCCGCGAGGCGATTGAGTGCGCTATGCAAATCGCCTTCTTCTTCTAATATTTGCGGTCGGAGTGCTTGTACTGAGCGACGGGCATCTGCCAGCCCTGAACGTGCCAAGATACGCCCCGTTTTTAGGTGTGACTGGGCAGCATCTGGATCGAGCGTGATTCTCTGTGAGGCGGCATCTAAGTGAACGATGATACTAGTAAAAGCTTGCGCTAGTGTATCATGTATCTCTCGCGCCATACGGTTGCGTTCTTCTAAAATTGATGCTTCTTCGGCGCGTTTGCGTTCAAGCATTGCAGCGTTTCGCTGTTCGCTAATATCTGTAATCAGACCATAATATCCTCTCACCTGAGCATTGAGATCGAAATCGGGGATGGAGGTGACAACAATATACTTTTTGCCCAACGGAAAAGAGACTTCTGCCTCATAGGTTATCATCTCCCCTGCTAGCGCTCGATTCATGTACGGTTCAATAATTTGATAACTTGCCTCGCTCATGACTTCACGAACCTGCTTACCCACAATTTCATCTCGACTACGCCTAAACCATTCCTCATAAGTTTGGTTAGCAAATCGATAGCGCCGATCTCTATCTATATAACAAATACAAGCGGGGAGAGCGTTGGTAATCAATCTTAATTCCTGTTCTCGTTCGCGCAGTTCTGCTTCGCTTTTCTGTAAAGCTGCTGTTCGTTCTGCTACCTGTTGTTCTAAGGTACGATTATAATTTGCTAGCAATTGCTCTGCTTGTTTGCGTTCGGTGATGTCTTGAAAAGCTGAGATTGCATAAATCACATTGCCCTGTTCATCAAATACTGGAGTTCCCCACCCTTCCACGGGAATGGTTGCATTGTTTTGGCGAATTTCTAAATCGTCAATTCTCGTGCGATCGCCTTTCAACGCCCGCATCACTGGCAAGTTCTCAATGGGATATGGTTGCTCTGTTCCTGCTAGATAAAGTTGATAAATTTCTGCAAGTTGCTCTGGTGTCGTACCAGGAATAATCCCTTTGCCTAATAGTTGAATTGCCTGTTGATTGGCGTAGCAAGGGCGACCCAGTGTATCCACGACTCCAATTCCTATGGGAACTGCTTCCAGGAATTGAGCCATCTGACTTTCGCTCTCCCGTAGTTTGGAGTAGAGTCTGGCATTTTCAATGGCGATCGCTGCTTGGGTAGATAACAGATGTAAAACTTGCGATCGCTCTGGTGTAAATGCCCTAGCCGCTAATCGATTTTCTAGATACAATACCCCCACGAGCTTGCCTTGATTCAGCAGTGGTAAACACAGAAGTGATTGAGTTCGGTTATGTTGAATGTATAGCTCATTAATAAAATTACCCTCACGAGTTGCATCATTTAAGATCACAGGTTCATGAGTCCGAATTACATAATTAATAATCGATTCAGGCAGGTAATTTGCCGTTGAGATAGATTGCAGTACTTGTGTAGAATAAATATTCTTACCAGCCACATCATTTAGTTCACCAGAAGCTTCAATTAGCCATTGTCCTGAGTTTTCCAAAAGTAAAAATCCGGTTTGTGCGCCAGCATTCTCGATTAATATCTTCATTAAAGAACTAAGCAACTGCTCTAGTTCAATTTCACTAGAAATAGCAAGGGATGCTTTCATCACTGCCGCTAAATCGAAAACGATATCTGAGTTATTGGAAGTGGTGACAGAAGTTTTTGGTATTGGCGTATGAGCCATGTTCGATGATGGAGGAAATAGCTGCGGATACCGAGTTTCTAAATCCTTGACCTTCGCCGTTGCTCCCCAACGTTCATAGCAGTAGTGAGCTTCTTTCATATAGGTTCGGGCAATCTTTTCCCTCCCACGGGATAGGTAGAATTTTGCTGCTAATTCATAGGCTAATGCTTCTTCTTGTACATATTCATTTTCTTTAGATCCTTCAATAGCTTGCTCGTAGAACTCTTCTGCTTCAAGCAACTGACCCAAAACTCGTGCTTTCTCTGCCTCGACTAGGCGGTATTTATGCAAATGATTCATGGGCGCATAATGTGCCCATAACTGCATTGTCTCCTGGTTAACTGCAACTTCTTTAAGAATTTCTGACTGCCCTTGAGTGTCGCTTTCAAGATAGGTTGCGAGTTTTGCCAGAGAGCTATAGAAATAGTACAGAGGAACAGGAGGTGACGATGCTACGTAGCTCACATACCCTGCCGCTATGATTGAGTTTTCGACTGCCTGGAAATGCTCATAAAATAAATAGCATAGGAAAAGTTGGTAGAAATGTACGAAAAAGATTGAGGTGCCATTATTTTCTTTTTCATTTTGTCGCAGTCTATTCTCCTCATTGTAGGCTTCGCCAACTAGACAGATAGGATTGACCGAGCGTTCCATCAAATTTAAGACAACCTGATGATGCATCTGAGTCCAAGTCAGTGCTGCTTGCTGTTTAAGTTGACGGATTACTTGGCTGTACATTCTTATCTCGCGTTCAAGCTCCACGAGTTCCTTACCTACAAAGACACATTGCAAGCAGTAAACTTCAGCACAGTAGGCAGCAAACTCTGAGTCTCCTGTTTCCAATCCACTTTGATAGCCTTCTAGTAATGGTTGCAATGTTTCTCTAAAATGCTTTTTCCAGTGAATTATGAAAATATTCACGCTCAACAATGTTTTGGCTTTGAGTGCTTGGGTATCAGGTCGTGACAATTGCTTTAAGGCTAACTGCCCAAACTCATAGCCAGACTCTATGTCTCCCACCGTCCTACAAAGAATGAATCCATACAAGGCATACGTAAAGGGAGACACCAACGCATTGCTATATTGGATTGACAAACTGACCTGTTTTGATGCAAACAATGGCAGCATATCCGGGGCAGCAAGATGGGCAGCAATCATGATACTTGATAAGATTCGCATCGCCGCCAACTTGCCCGGTTCAGCTATTTTCGGCGAATGAACCAAATCCTCGTTCCGCTTTTCCTTAAGAAGTGATGTAATTGTGTCTAGTTCAAGCTGAATATCGGACTGGCTGTGCGTTTTGGGAAAACTGATCCCCAGTTGCAGTAAAACTTGCAATCCAGTGTTGATCGCTTCCAATAGCTGCTCCTGCGCGATATATGTCTGAATTTTGACTTCGTAAACTTTTACGCTGTCAAGAACCGTTTTAGCTGATTGTAAAACGATCGCCATCCAGGATTCTACATCTGCAAAATCGCCACATAGGAATGAAACTTCTGTAGTTTGCGAATGTATTTCTAAAGTAAAATCATAGTTTGTTTGCCAGCTTGAAACTGCTAGCCATGCTCGTCCTGTCGCTAAATATTTTTTTGCTACACTATAAGCGATCGCAGCTTTTGCTTTCTGACCTGCGATTAAATTTAATCGAGCAATTTCATTTCTTTCTGGTTGATCTGTGACAAGCTCAATTCCATGATTCAAATGATCGACAACTTCAAACAGCCTATCTATTAGTCGCTCTGGCAAAGTTTTTTCTAGTAAATTGCGACCAATTTGTAAATGAACAACTTGTTTTTGCGACTCATCGATTAAAGCATAAGCAGCTTGTTGGACGCGATCGTGCAAAAACTTATATTCTTGAACTAACAAATCCTGATCTAATTCAGAGAGAGGTTGAATTAATCCATCTTGTATAGCTGCCACTAATTCTAAGAAAACCCCTTTTGCAGTTTTCTCACAAACAATCGATAAAGTATCTAAATTAAATTCAGCCCCAATACAAGCGGATAAACGGAGAATTTGCTGTGTGACTTCGGGTAGTTTCTTTAACTTGTGAAGCATCAACTCCACAACATTATCGGTGATATCTTGGGCTTGAATCTGAGCAATATTCCACTGCCACCCCTCTTGACTTCGGGGGTCAAAAGTCAATAAATTTTCGCTATACAGCATTCTCAAAAATTCGTTGACAAAAAAGGGATTACCCTCAGTTTTATGCAATACTAACTCAGCCAAGGGATGAACAATATCTGCATTTCGATGTAGTGTCTCGACAATCAACTGACTCAACGGTTCAAGCGTTAATGGTGTCAGTATCATCTCCTGAAGCACTGCCCCTTTTTTTCGTAGTCTCTCTAGCATCAATGCTAATGGATGCGTTGGGTTTACTTCATTATCTCGATAGGCTCCAATAAAAAATAGTGATTGGGTTTGCTCATCGAGGAGCATCAACTCAATTAACTTCAGCGTTGCTGAGTCTATCCACTGCAAATCATCTAAGAAGATAACCAGGGGATGTGACTCTGAACAAAACACCCGCACAAACTGCCCAAAAATTCGATGAAAGCGATTTTGAGCTTCAGTTGCTCCCACTTCTGGTACAGGCGACTGCTTGCCAATAATTAATTCAACTTCTGGGATGATATCAATGATGATTTGTGCGTTGTTTCCCAAAGCTGTTAACAGTTGCGATCGCCACTGTTGCACTTTGTCATTTGGTTCACTGAGCAATTGCTGCACCAATTTTTGTAGAGCATAGGCGATCGCGCTGTAGGGAATATTGCGCCTAAATTGATCAAACTTACCAGAAACAAAATAGCCGCGTTTTGCAGTGATGGGCTTGTAGAGTTCCTGCACTAATGCTGATTTGCCGACCCCAGCGTAGCCCGATACCAACATCATCTCGACTTTGAATTGAGAATTTTCTTGATTCTTCACTCTTAATTGTTCATTCCCCGTTTCTGCTACTCTGTCAAACGCTGCTAATAATGCTTCAATCTCGGCTTCGCGTCCATACAATTTTTGGGGAATTTGAAACTGATCGCAAACGTCTTGAAGACCCAGTTGAATACCGTCAATTTGACCTGTTTCTGCGAACTGGCATAAACCTGTTTCTAAATCTGCTTTGATACCCCAAGCACTCTGATAACGATCCTCTGCGTTTTTCGCCATCAATTTCAAAACGATATCTGAAACTGCTCTGGGAATCGCTGCATTTAGTTCGTGAGGACTAACAGGCTGTTTAGCAATATGACAATGGACTAGCTCAAGGATGTCCGTTGTTTCAAACGGCAGATGTCCGGTTAGCAGTTCGTAGAACGTCACACCAAGGGAGTAAAAATCCGTGCGGTAATCGAGCAAACGATTCATGCGTCCTGTTTGCTCTGGAGATAGGTAGGCGAGGGTTCCTTCTAACACATGAAGACTTTTAAAAGTCGGATTCGTGCGGTAAAATTGGGTGGCAATCCCAAAGTCAATAATTTTTACAACGCCAGTATCCAGATTGAGGACTATGTTTCCAGGGTTAATATCTTTATGAATGATATTAGCTGCATGGATTTTGCCTAGAATATCGCTCAGGGCGATCGCAAGACCTAGAAAAGTGGATAAAGGCATGGGGCAGAATATATCTGGGCGCTTGTGCATCCATTGCTCTAGGGACTCTCCCCCAAAATCTTCTAAGATAATCACCAGAGTCCGTTGATAGTCCTGCTGGCTGTATGCCTTAACTACTCCTTCTAAATTCAAAGAGCGAGTAATTTTATATTCCTGTCTGTAGCGGGTTAGTTCAGCAGGTGAGGGATAATCAAGCTTTAGCATTTTTACGATGAGCGCTACTCCATCGTCTCTAATACCCCGATACACTAGAGAATTAGAACTTTCATATATTTTGTTTTCAATGGCAATACCAGGTAGAGCAATCATAGAGCAACTCTTGAGAGGATAATCTGGCATACCTCAAACTATACAGCAATTCTCCTTGTTAGAACGATTACTTACCCCTTCCTCCTATCTATAAAGAGTTTGATGAAATAATAATTTGGTAGCTAAAGTCTACTTTCAATCTCCAAAACATTCAACAATTTCTCTTCCACACCAGTAAGATAAGGTCGATTCAGCTTCCCCAACGAATGCAACAGACTTTTGACTGTCTCCTCCAGTGAATCGGAATACACTCGTGTAATGCGATCGCTGATTAACTGCATCTGCTTACACTCGGCAGGCAAATAGTTGAGCGGCTTCAAGTGGTCAATCCTGACAGTGTACTCTCCATCCCACATTGCCACTGTACAACTGAATTCCCCCACTTGATTAACGATGCCCCAGCACCCGCCTTTTCCTCGCCAATCAGGGTTATCTTTAACAAGAATTTGGCATACTTCACCTAACTGGTAGGTGTTGGGTACTTGGGTGCGTTCCATTATCCGTTGCACAACATCTTTTACGATGCGATGAGATGGTACTTTCCCATTGGCAGACTCTAAAGCTTGTTGCCATGCTTCAGGCTGATTATCAGGGTCTAGCTTGGTCAACGGTCTAACTTGCCACTCATTCGTCGGGAAAATGTGAACGTTCCGTTCACATTTTTCCACCAAATTATCAAAAATAACCGCAGCTTCCATTAAATGGTAAGGCTGTCTGCGGCTAAAACCAAAGCGATCGCGGCAATAGTCCTCGAAAGTTTTATGCGTAGAACGGTAAAGCCTGCGATCGCGGAGTTCCATTAAAGCCTTGCCAGCCTCAAAAAATGCCCTCTCTACTTTGCGTTCGAGGTTGAGGCGATCGCGTTCTTCTGCCTCTGTTAGCTCAGGGACTTCAACAGCAGTAACTGTAATTGTTGCTGAGGCTGGGTTTTCTTCTTGAACAAGGTCATCTGATGGTGTGCTGTCACTGGTTGAAACAAAGGTGGCTTTTTTATGCTTAGAGGATGGCTTAGTCATGATTCCACCTCCTCTACTTCGATACTATTTGCTCTGAATCAATTGCAATGTAAATTTTGAATGGAACTGGTAACTGCGTAAACCTAGTCTGCCGTAGCCATTGCTTCTCTAGTAAGACAGACGGGAGAGCAAGAGAATTGATAGTCTGAGGGTCAATCATCAAACTGTACCCCTAAATCTACACCCAAAACCTCTTCAATTTTCCGAAGAGTCTCTTCTGCGACACCACCCAAAACAGCTTCCGCTTCTAACTGATACCAGTAGTTACGGGATATTCCAACTTCTTTGGCCATCTGTGTTACTGGTCGCCCTCTAGCTTCCCTGGCCTGTTTAATGCGATCGCCCAATCCAGGAACATCAACTTCTAGCTTAATAATCCGTCTTACTTTCACAGTCAATTTATACCGTGGATGAGCATGGTAAAAAAATTAGGGCATCATCAATTCCTATTACCAATGATGGGACATATTTAGGTTATGAAGAGTTTCTCAAGATACTAGAAATGTATCTCGTAAATTTGGGAATAAGTCAAGCTAAAGAGGTCTTGTTGGTTGCTGACGGTGCTGAATGGATTTGGAAACATATTCCGCCTTTATTAGAGAAAATAAAATGCCCCCCTGACACTTATAAGCTACTAGACTTTTATCACGCTGCTTCTCATTTACAAGACTTTGCGGATGCGGCTTTTACTACAGATGATGAGCGTCAATCTTGGTTTAAAAAAGCTCGAAAAACTTTAAAAAAAGGTCAAGCTCTCAATTTAATGAGAAACATTGATGAATTTATTTTCACAGCAACTGGAGAGCGTTGTAAGATTTTGGTACGAGAGCGTAATTACATTCTCAAAGCTTACCGCAGGCGACTATTAAACTATCAATAGTCGCAGCGCATCAGCTACCCCTGGGTAGCGGTGCAGTTGAAAGTTTAATCCGTCAAGCTGTTAACTTACGCATGAAGGGGAACAGTAAATTTTAGCTTCAACATAATGCAGAAATTATGTTACATCTGCGATGTCAATGGTTAGCCGGCAGTTGGGACAATTTTTGTAACTCGATTTTCGATTCTTTCCTTAATCCCAGCAGTGCTTGAACATTTTATACATTTTACTGAAAGCTGTGTTGAGTGCGATCGCAAGGATGTTCGGTATAGCATTGTCGCTTGTTTTTCCCAAACTTCAGAAAATCGCGTTGCTCCCGGTGAAGTGTGCGATCGCTACGACAGCAAGCTACGCAACACAGTTACCTAAAATTCCACATCATCATCTAAACTAGGCCAAAGCGATGCAGCATTAATAGAGACTTGTTTATCTGCGGCTGGTGGTTTGTACAAAGCTGGCTCACCTACTATAAATAACTCAGACTTACTGCGAGTAAGCGCTACATAAAGCAAATTCTCTTCCTGCTCTAACTGCCAATCTTGCTGATTTCTCCAGGTCATAGGCATATCTCCAGCTTTTTGAATGAAAATCCTTTCTCCTTCACCTCCCTTGAATTTATGAATAGTCGATAACGTGACAGGTGAGTTTTCATCGCTGAACAATTCATCAATATAATACTTAAGGCTTTCAATACTTGTAGCCTGTGGTTGAGATTGGTAAATAGTTGCGATCGCCTCTAATCTATCTGTCAATCTTTGTTTAAGTTCATCCTCATTATCTAGATTTAAATACTTTTGCAATTTAATTTGTCTATATTGCTCAATAGCATCATTGAAAAATCTAAAACTGTATCCTGGTAACTTCGCTATTTGGTCAAGTTCTTTTTTGAGAAATTCCCCAACATCTCGACCCTTGACTGTTGCTTTGATACCCTGGCTAATCAGCCTAATACATAAACTAACAAGTGGTGCAGTTTTACGAGCGATGATGATATCGCCGTGTTTAACTAATTTTTCAATATCTTTACTCTCTATTCGATGAATAATTCCCTCAATAGCGTCTGGCGCTGCTTCAATTGGGATGTAGGGAAAGATACTCTTAACCAAAGCAACGTGCGATCGCGGACAACGATAGCAAATTGATAAAGGTAATTCTGTTGCTCTGGTCAGCCTAACAATGTTGTTGTAGCTTTGATTATCTGCCCCCGCGAAGCCCATAATTGCTTGACGTGGGTCGCCTACTGCTAGAATTCGGCCGGTAAGTCCTGCAAGCATTAAAAGTAGTTCTAATTGCAAGGGGTTTAAATCTTGGCATTCGTCCACCAAGACATATTTGTAGGGTTTAAACCACGGCTGCTCATGTAGTCTCCATTTAACAGCTAGCCAAATTTGATCAGTGAAGTCTAGCTTCTTCTCAGAGATTGCCATTTCCTCACCAATTTTGAGGCAATAAGCAATCCACTGGGCTACTAACTCAGGCTTGTAAACATCATCAATTTCGTGATGACGTGCGATCGCCTCTACTAAGTAAGTGGTTACAATTAAATATAAGATAAAGAGAGTCCAAAAATGGGTGCTAAGTTTATCGAATCAAACCATCCAGCAGAGAAAGGGCTATTTGCTGAGGACGAGCTACTTATTATCGAATTAAAACAAAGAGGTTTCACTGTACTTAACATCCCCTGGCGGACACCTGATATCAACTGGAATGACTATGATTTTGCACTTACAGCACTTCCGGCTGTTATGAGGTACAGTAACAGCAATTAGCAAACCAGTTTCTTAAATGTTGAGGATTTATTAAGTCGAGTGCAACTGAT
>NZ_JBALCP010000012.1:0-3232 GCF_036919675.1 Nostoc sp. | reverse complement strand
CTTTAGAAAATGCGACCACTAAAATTCATCTCTGTTTTGTCAGACTTATGCTCCGAAGATTAGCTACTTTATAGATCCCAAATGGGTTCTATAGCGGTTCTCGCTTGGGTGCAGTACAGTTTTGACCTCTCTCCAAACGTCTCTTCTAAAAGGTTACGGTGTACACACAAGTCGGATTTACCCCCCTTAATCCCCCCTTAGAAAGGGGGGAAATAAGAAATCTGCTTCCCTCCCCTTTATAAGGGGAGGGTTAGGGTGGGGTAAAAGATATGTGGGACAACGCTTTGAGCTTAAGTTGACACCAATGAGCAATGCTGTGCCCCTACCGCGTGGTCTATTTACCTGAAAATAGCTGTAACCGAAAATTACAGTTGAGAACGCTTATTAAGAAAAACAGGTTTGCCGCCTTGCTCAAGAGATACTGTTAGTGCAGCAAGAATTTCTACTAACTGTGTGCCTACCCAGCCAGACGAAACCTCTGAGGGAATATTGTTGAGGATAGAGACAACAAAGCCGGAGCAAACTCGCCCCAATGGTTCACCTGGCTCTAATTCCAGCACTACCTGCCTTTGATTTACCGGAATAAATTGATTGCCCTGCTGTTCAAACTCCCCATGTAGCAGCGTTAGAGGTGACGATCGCGACATTTCATCAAAAATCAAACTACCAAGACTACCTACAATCCCCAGCCGTCGCTGCTTATCGGTGTTCAGCCAGCACAGATGAATATAAGCTTGAAAGCCATCTGGGTATGTCAGTGTTACCCATACTAAATCAGCTAAACCTTGAGGCAGAGGAGAATTTGTATCTTTCTTCCCCTCTGCTTCCCTGCTCCCCGGCTGCCCTGTTCCCTGTAGCCACACCGTACCCGTTGCCTGTACTTTTACGGGTAACTGACCCAGCCAAGCGTTAAAGATAGCAATATCGTGAATAGCTAAGTCCCACAGCGCATCAACATCTTGCCGGACAGGCCCTAAATGGGTGCGCGTCGCGTAGCCATAGCGTAAATCACCTAATTTACCCGCTTGTACTACAGTTTTTCCTCGCTCAACTGCTGGGTGAAATAAATAAGTGTGGTCAACCATGAGTATTAAATGATGCTGCTCTGCTAACTGGCAAAGTTCCTGACATTCTGCGGGGTCAAGAGTTAGGGGTTTTTCAGCTAAAACATGGTATCCCTGTTGGAGAGCGTCTTTAATTAAAGCATAGTGAGTGGTAGCTGGAGTTGCGATCGCCACCCCTGTCAACCCTGGCACTTTCTTGATATCCTGCCACTCGGTTGTTAATATTACATTTGTATCTAAATTAAACTGCTGCTTTACCGCCGCTAATCGTTCTGGATGGGGGTCTACTACAGCAACTACATTTACTTGGGGATCTGCTAAGAAATTCCGCAGCAGATGCACTCCCCAACGCCCAACTCCGATAACAGCAATTTTAATTTGGTTTGTCATTAGTTATTTGTCATTTGTATTGAAAGGACGAGGGACAAATGACAATCAACTGATTATCAGCTAATCAACCGTTTTTTAAACTCAGGGTATTTCCGGATTAGGAATTGCTAAAAAAGCTACCTTAGCTGCGGCTTGTTCAGCAGTTTTGATCGAGCGTCCCTTACCAACTCCTAGCTTATTTCCGTGCAGCCACACTTCAGCCATAAAACGTTCTTGATTGCGGTACGGTTGACTGACTTCCACAACCCGATACTCTGGTAAAACTTTAAATTGTGCCTGAGTCCATTCTTGAAGAGCAGCTTTGTAATTAAGTCTGGCAGGGTCGAGGCGAATTTCTGTCGTTAGTTGTTGGAAGTGGGGATCTAGCCAAGAGCGGATCAGTTCCAGATTTTGAGTACTTAAGTAAAGCGCACCCAAAACTGCTTCAAAAGCATCTGCCAGTCGTGACTCTAGACCAACTTTATCAGCAGTAGCACTACCAGCAACTAGTAAGTATAACTCCAAACCATAAACTCTTGCCAATTGGGCGAGGATGCGATCGCTCACCAACACCGAACGAATTGCCGCAAAATCCCCTACCGGACAATCGGGATAATTTTCCCATAACACAACAGCCGACACCAGCCGCACCACTGCATCGCCAACAAACTCTAGCTGTTCATAATTTGCCGAATCAGAAACAGTGGGATGAGTTAGCGCTAAATCCAGCAGTTCCCACTTTATAGGTGCTTCTAGCGACAAACCTAATTTTTGGACTAAACTTTCGAGTTGGCGCTGACGGCGTGGATAAGCAAGGGGCATTACATGATAAAGGGAAGGGGGCAGGGGAAGGCAACTAGTACCGCAAGGCGGAAGGCGGAAGTCAAAAGTCAAAAGTCAAAAGTCAAAAGTCAAAATGAATACAGCGTAAGCGTTTCGTTGATTTGGAATGGGTTGTTTATTTCCGCCGCGCTGTACTAGCTATATATTTTATATCCCTAAAGTTCTTGGACTATTACTTTAGCAACTTTTCGCTACTTCTCTCTATCTAGCTTCTCTTGGATAGCTTGACGGCAAAACTCAGGAGGATCGTCTTTAGCTTTCACTTCTTCCTTCATTTCCTTGGTGACACGTAAATGTAGATATTCAGTTAGTGGTCGCTCTCTGTCGGTGGTAAATGGCTTTAAGTTATCTGGATTACCTTTATTTTTAGACATTATGTAGAAATATAAATAGAGATATTTTTCACATGTATATCAGTGGAAAATGTTAAAACAGTGGGCATCTTAGCCTGAGAAACTTGTTGCCCACCGATTTCCACTTTTACAAGAGGTAACTCTATTTTATGTTTACACGCACAGAATTAGAAGTTAAAAGCTTGAGAGCATTACGCGATTTATGTCTGATACAGTACGGCATCCAAGCAATAGGGAATCCTGCTGATAAGGCATCCTACATTAACGCACTCCTGACCTTCTCTGTTGTAGCCTGCAAGCAAGTGTCAGAGAATAAAGGATTGAAGTCTCCTATATTCTCTCAAGTACAAGCGCTAGAAGCAACGCTAGAGGCTATCGGAACACCTACACCGGAGCAGTCAGCATTGCTCAAGGTGACGATGGAGGGAAGGAAGCTAGAGTACCCAGCACGGTACAGTCAAGAGAAGCTGTTTGGACTATATCGGGTTAAATGGCATCTGGATACAGCATTATACCAAGTTGCCAAAGATAGTATTGTTACATTCCGTTATATTGAACAGAGCCAAGAAAATCCGACTTCTCCCTTAACAGTTAGGGGGTTAT
>NZ_JBALCP010000011.1:0-13582 GCF_036919675.1 Nostoc sp. | reverse complement strand
TTGACCACTCTTCATCTGTTAAACTGCTTGAGTACATAAGTAATAAAAAATACTTTTAATCTCCCGGTACACCAGATCCCAAATGGGTTCTATACCTAATGCCCCCTTTACTGCAATTCAAATCTTGCTTGAAAGAAGCGGAGATACTTTGGCTCGTAAATCATTTTGAGTCCGCGTAGGCGATCGCGATTATAATAAACTTCTTCAACTGCCTCAGCAGTCAGATCCATGTGAGCTTGGGTGTAAACGCGGCGTGGAATAGTCAAACGTACTAGTTCTAACTCTGGATAATAATTATCGCCTGTTTCTTTGCTGCGCCCTGCGGAAACGATCCCCCGTTCCATTGCTCGAATGCCTGCCTCTAGATACAGTTCTGCTGCTAGACGTTGTGCCGGAAATTGGTCTTGGGGGATTTGTGGTAAAAAGCGTTTGGCATCTAAATAAATGGCATGACCACCAATGGGTACAACAATTGGAATATCCCAATCTAAAAGCTTTTGTCCAAGATACTCAACTTGCCCGACACGGGCACGAATATGATCATCTTTAACTGACTCTTCTATACCCCGTGCCATAGCTTCCATATCCCGCCCAGCCATACCACCGTAAGTATGTAGACCTTCATAGATTACTATCAGATTACGTGCTTCTTCGTAAAGGTTATAGTCATTCAGAGCCAGCCAACCACCGATGTTAACTAGTGCATCTTTCTTGCCACTCATGGTGCAACCGTCGGTATAAGAGCAAAATTCATGTAAGATGGTTGCGATCGCCTGGTTGGAATAATCCTCCTCTCTCTGCTGGATAAAGTAAGCGTTTTCCACAGCGCGGGTGGCATCAAGAATAATGCGGATACCGTAGGTTTGGGCTAACTGATATACCGCCCGCAGGTTAGCCATTGAAATCGGCTGTCCGCCAGCCATATTCACAGTTCCGGCGACGCTGATATAGGGAATACGTTCTGCCCCGACTCGCTCGATTAGGTCTGTGAGCTTTTGCAAGTCTACATTGCCCTTAAATGGATGCAGTGATTGGGCATCGTGGGCTTCGTCAATAATCACATCTACAAAGGTACCGCCTGCTAACTCCTGATGCAGCCTGGTTGTGGTGAAATACATATTGCCAGGTATGTAGTCACCTGGTTTAATTAGTATTTGAGAAAGGATGTTTTCTGCACCACGCCCTTGGTGAGTGGGCACAATATGGCGATAGCCGTAATACTTCTGGATGGTTGCTTCTAAATTGTAGAAATTTTTGCTGCCGGCGTAAGCTTCATCACCCAGCATCATCCCCGCCCACTGGTAATCGCTCATGGCTGAGGTGCCGCTATCAGTCAGCAAATCAATGTAGACATCTTCAGAACGTAACAGAAAAGTATTGTAACCGGCTTGGGCGATCGCCTGTTCGCGTTCAGCGCGAGTAGTGATTTTTAATGGCTCAACCACCTTGATTTTATATGGCTCTGCCCAAGAGCGACGGCGGCGCGGGGAAGTTTGCTTGGCGTCGGTCATAGATTGATTCTCCTTCATGCAGGTTAGCCGAATATTTGCATACCATTTTGGTTGCTTATACTTGCTGTTGCCAACACCGTCATAACTAGTTTTAGCGCTCTTTAGGGGCACACCACTGAGCTATTGGTTCAATTCGTGCTTGCTGCATCAATTCCAAAACTTGCGATTTATTACAACCATAGGTAGATGCTAATAATTCCTCACCTTGTTTTTTTGCCTCGTCGGCAGATACACCAAAGGTGATGATTTCTTCGTCTTGGTTAGCTGTAATTCTCTCAACTGGAATCATACAGATATATTGCGGTTCATTATGTCTTATTTGTTGCACCATTATTTACCTACCAATCTCACTGTTAATTGTGTCTATTTTCAAGTCTAGATAAATCACGAGTGAAAGTGAAACAGAGTCACTATTTACGTAGTTTGTGATTTGAAAAACACTAACTTTTATCCGTGGTTAACACAACATTAAGAATTCTCTCAAAATCACCAAATTTTCGAGTGTAAACACTTACGTATGGGACAATCAAGTTAAGCATCAACAAATATTTTTTTGTAAACTTTTGTTTGTTTTTTAGATTAGTAATGCGTTGAGACATATGCATTGGCGTAGGTGTAGCCCGTCGGAGACATCGCTGCATGGATTAATTTAAATCTCTGTTGGTTAATCTCTGGGAATCAGCAAATCAAGGCTGATACCCCCAAAGATGAACTTTTTTTTTACTCAATGCAGGCTTAATGCATTGAGTCAGTACAAGTTTCATAAAAATTGGAGGTTATAAAATGGCAATTCGGAATAATTTAGTCGCCAATTTCTGGCAAAGAGTACAAAAAGATTCAGTTAGTTGGGGATCGTTAGCCCTTTGGATCAGTGCATTAGTTGTTCTATTAGTAATGCTTACAATGTTTGCTAACGCTTAATGTTAGCAAGGTTATTCTAGTTCCTGGGTAGCAGCCTGGGAACTAAGATAGGGTAGGCTTTCATCCCTAGAAAACTCAAATTATGAACTGCAAACTTCTGGTAACAGTCGTAGTGCTAACTACTACTAGCTTTGTTACTCCTGTTAAATCTCAAGAACCTACTATCGACACTTCAGCAAAATCGAATCAAGTTTTGAATGCTTGTGTCCAAAATCAAGCAGAAACTTTACCAAATCCCTTTAGTGATGTGCCAGCAGACCATTGGGCTTTTAAAGCAGTTATGACTATGCACTACTGCGGTGCATTTCGCAAGGCAACACCACCAGCTTTATTTCAAAAACTGCAACCAACAAATAACCAACAGCAACCGCAGAAAAAACAGCAGTTTCAAGAGTAGGGCGTTGATGACTAAAAATATGAAAATCTCACGCAGATAGAAGTTTGAGTAACAAAAGCCGCCGATTGAAATTTCGATGGGCGTTGAGAGCAACAGAGGCAAAAAAAAGCGCCTTTATCGTGTGGTTTAAATAAATAAAAGCTGCTGTAAATAGGTTATAGCAGTCTTCAATGAGTCCTGAAAAATATAGATAAGGAAACGAACCGCCATCTCTACGAGAGGCTTCCGTCAACGCGCTGCGCGATGCCCTGAGCTTGCCGTTGGCGCAGCCTCTCGTAGAGAAGGGTCTCGTTAGAGAAGGACGCAAAGAGAAGAAAGAAGAAAGAGATATGTAATTTTCACAAATGATTTAGGATTGCTATAGAGGGCTTTGTAGCTTGAATCAATCTACCTATACGATACCAGCAAACAAAAAAGTTATCGAATTGAGAGTTAAAACGTCTGGTTGGGGTGCAACGACGCACTTTTGATGAATTTACCTCTATCGGTATACTATGATAGACATCTTGCAATGTATTTAAACCCAGGAGGGAGATACCTTGCTCTCCTCGCAATATAGTTCACTCTATTCGGGTGCTATATGTAAAAAGTCAATCCAATAACCAATAAATAGTTAGGCGTGACGTGTATGGTTAACCTTGCAGATTCCTTGCGCGAACTGAAGACCATTCTCGGCCGCCAAGATATCCGCGCGGCTGTCATCTTCTTGAACGGACTGACCGAGCATCGCTTCACAGCGCTGTATCGGTTCGATGAAGAAACACTACATAACGTTTGCTTTTTCGACCGGGAGAATCCGACGCAAAAGTTAACGCCGGACATTCCGGTGATGGCCTCATATTGCGTTTTTGTCCGTAGCAGCCGCGGCACGTTCACGACACCTGACTCGCTCCAAGATGACCGGGTTCGCGGCCACCCGAAGTGGCAAGAGGTGCAATCCTACTGCGGCGTGCCACTGCTGGATGAAGACGGCAAGATGTTCGGGACGATCTGTCACTTCGACTTTTGCCCAATCCCAATAAGCGACATAAACGTCGAGCTGATGGAGGCGGTAGCGCCATTGATAAGAAAAATCGCATACCGCATACCGTCGTGATCAATGATCCAATCAATTAACCTGCCTAACTATGCCAAAGCTTACGCACAGGTAATGGAAAATCGAACCACAGAGAAGCCAGTGCGTTGGGCGGGTTCCCCGACTTGAAGCAACTGGCGCGACGCAGAGAAGCCAGTGCGCCATTGCGGTTCCCCGACTTGTACCCCTCCGGGGAAGCAAGCTACGCGCAGCCTCTCCCCTTCTGCCAAATGGGAGAGGCTAGCGCCTGCCGTAGGATGCCCGAAGGGCTGTAGGGAGAAGCAACTGGCGCGACACGGAGGAATAAGAGTTTGAAAGGTTTTTTGCGTAAGTCCTATATGTGTTCGAGGGCGGACACGCCAAAAGCACGCGCCCCAGTTAATGCGGACGTTATGCCGCCTCAAGTTATCTGGGGGATTTACTTTTTACTTTTTACATTGCCTGCAACACTTGCCGAATGATATCCGATGGCACCTCATCGGTAACTGTCACTACACCAATCTCCGTTGGTAAAACAAACCGCACTTTCCCTGCTTTGACTTTTTTATCTAACTGCAACACCTGAATAATTTCTTCAATATTCACCCCAGATGGTAACTGAGTTGGTAAACCAGTTTTTTGAATTAAAGCATTTTGACGTTCCGTGTCTTCCTTTTGCCACAGTCCCAAATCCACAGCAATTTGACCGGCTGCTACCATGCCAATAGCCACTGCTTCACCGTGATTCACCAGCCGATAACCAGTCAAGCTTTCCACTGCATGACCGATGGTATGTCCATAGTTGAGAATCGCCCGTAATCCGCCTTCTTTTTCATCTTTGCCAACAACATCAGCTTTAGCTTGACAAGAGTGCGTTAATATGAAATTTATTAGCTCAGGTTTTACATAGCGGAGTTGGTCGAGGCGTTTACTTGCTTCCAATTGGGCAAACAATTCAGCATCCCAAATTACGGCGTACTTAATAACTTCTGCCATTCCTGCCCGAAACTCGCGCATAGGAAGAGTTTTTAACACATTTGGCTCAATTAATACTAGACGCGGTTGATGGAATGCCCCAATCAAGTTTTTTCCGTGGGGATGATTCACGCCAGTTTTGCCACCAATTGCCGAATCCACCATCGCTAAGAGAGTGGTAGGCACTTGGACAACATTAATGCCGCGCAGCCAAGTTGCGGCGGCAAAGCCAGTCATATCGCCAATTACACCTCCGCCCAAAGCCACCATCGTAGAAGAACGTTCTAGGCGGTTTTCCAAGGCGATATCGTAGAGTTTTTGGATGGAATTGAGGGTTTTGTAGCGTTCACCAGGTGGTAAGGTGCAGCTAGCAACTTCAAATCCAGCAGATGTCAGGGATGCGATCGCTCTTTCCCCAAAATGTTTTAAAATCGTCGGGTTAGAAACTAGCAATACCTTCTTGCCTAGCTTGAGACTAGCCATCTGTTGACCCAGTTGATCTAAACTCGAAGGTGCGTTAGCGGAGCTTACCGCAGGTATCACAATCTCATAAGACTGCTCTGGTAAATTTACATTAATTACAGAAGTCATTACCCACCCCAAACAAGCGCCAGTGGGCTGTATTCTATCGCAATCTGGGGAGTGGGGATGTAAGAATTTTAGATTTTAGACTTCGGCTACGCTCAGTCGAACGATTTTGGATTAAAGAATTGAAATTTAATCTAAAATCATCAATCCAAAATCCAAAATTGAATTGCCCAATACCCGATGCCCAACAACTAATGATTCAATAGATTTAGGAAGTATTGTGGAGAAAAATAAATGTTTGCAATTGCAGCTTACATCGGCTTTTTAGCTTTGTTCTTTGGTTTGGCTCTTGCTCTGTTCTTCGGTCTGCGGACTGCCAAGATAATTTAACCAAGACTCTTGTGGGGCGGGCAGCGTTCGACTGAGCGCTCACGCCGAAGTCTTGCCTGCCCTCAGTTTACTAAGGACGGGCGAGACGCCCATCCCACAAAAAGATTTTTATCCCACAACAGCTGGACTTGCCATTTTCTCCTGCCTTTGAGAAGGCGGACGCATTCCTAAACCAAGTAAATTCAGCATTTCTCGGTCAGTATCGTAATCTGGACAGGGAGTAGTCACTGTCAACATCTTGTTGTCGTCACTGGAAAAGATAGAATTGGCTCCTGCCATAAAGCAGAAAGCTTGTTCTACTTCAGAAAGTCTAGCCCTACCAGCACTAAGACGCACATCGGAAGCTGGCATTAAAATCCTGGCTGTGGCAATCATCCGCACAATATCCCAAATGGGAACATCAGGCTGATTTTCTAAGGGTGTGCCTGGTACTTGTGAAAGAATATTAATTGGCACTGACTCTGGATGCGGATGTAAGTTTGCCAAAGTTTGTAACATCCCAACCCGGTCATCAACAGTTTCGCCCAAACCAAGGATACCGCCGGAACATACAGTAACATTTGTCTGACGGACATTCTCAATTGTGTTCAAGCGATCGCTATATGTCCTTGTGGTAATAATTGTGCTGTAATATTCCTGCGAGGTATCTAAATTATGGTTGTAGGCGTAAAGTCCGGCTTCTGCCAATTTCCTAGCCTGATTTGCTGTCAACATACCCAGCGTGCAGCACACTTCTAAACCCATTGCGGTTACATCCTTGACCATTTCCAGGACTTCCTCAAATTGGGAGTTATCCCGGACTTCGCGCCAAGCAGCACCCATGCAGATGCGACTAACACCAGTTTCTTTAGCTTTTTGAGCAATGCTAACTACCGTTTCCTTTTCTAGGAGTGCTTGCGCCTTTACCTCTGTTTTATAGCGGGAAGATTGGGCACAGTAACTACAATCTTCTGGACAACCTCCCGTTTTAATCGATATGAGCTTACAAACTTGTATTTTTGTTGGGTCATGATATTGGCGATGCACGCTAGCAGCTTGATAAATAAGCTCTAGCAATGGCGCGTTGTATATCGCCCGAATCTCTAATTCCTGCCAATCGTAGCGTATTCCCACCACATCACTATCCTTCTTGTAGACTGGGTTAATCAAGAGCTGTCTTTTGGTTGAATTTCCTGCGGTACCGCGTTTGGGCAAAGCGATTTTCTTGAAGTTATGCCACGCACTGCGCTTTATTACCCATTGGCTCTCAATCCTTCCGCTCTAGATATTAGACATCAGCTTATCAAGATTTTGGTTGAATGACAGATTACCAGCAAAAATACTCACCTGCAAGTAAAGCAAAAGGATGGCGTTTTTGGCAAAAGACCTATGCCTACACCACTGATTATCCAAATTGGAACATAATAATACAGCTAATCTCACTGCTGCTAAACCGCAGGTATGAGAGAATTTACAAAATCTAGTGAATGTTCTGGAAAGAGATCCCGTCGATTAAGTAGTTTATGATATCAGAACTGCCATTAATTACAAGCGATCGCCTGTTCTTACGAGCGGCTATCCATGAAGATATACCCCTAATTCTCAAATACTTTATTCATAATAAAACTTATCTGACTCCATTCTACCCTCTTTGGGCTGATGGTTTTTTCACTGAAGAATATTGGCAATATCAGATAGAGAATAGTTTTCTGGAATTTCTTAATGGTCAATCGTTAAAGCTATTTATTTTTACCAAAAAAAATCCGACTGTAATTATTGGAACTATCAATTTTAGTAATTTTGTCCGAGGAGCCGCTCATTTTTGCTATGTGGGATATAGCCTTGCTGAAAGTAAACAAGGTAAAGGATACATGACAGAAGGACTAAAAGCCGCAACTCAATATCTATTTCAAGAGTTAAATTTTCACCGAGTCATGGCTAATTATATGCCTCACAATCGGCGCAGTGGCAATGTACTTAAAAGACTAGGCTTTGTCATTGAAGGATATGCTAGAGACTATTTGTTAATTAATGGGCAATGGGAAGATCATATTCTCACGAGTCTGACAAATCCTAACTGGCAAACACCTAAATTTTAACCAGCTATTTTTCTAAGAAAATAAGTAGTTAGTACCGCAAGGCAAAAGTCAAAAGTCAAAAGTCAAAAGTATTATGGAATAAGCTCTTTAGGGCTTTTTAATGGTCTGCTTATTTACGCTGTGCTGTACTAGGTGTAAATAAATTAAAGTTTCTAGTGAGTTAGCGCGGTCTTCTCCTTAGCGATTGAATTTTACTAACCGACATCCTTATAATTTTTGTTATTTAGTCTGTTTTAAGTAGCTCAACTTACTGAAAGATAAAACATTAGGAGATAGATCCCCAACTTATCAGATAAATTGGATATCTGGGTATTATGTTTATTTATACACAGCTAATTAACAAATTCGAGACATCAGTTAGCAATATTTATAAATTCATCGTAAATCCATAATAAATACACAACAACTCCACAAGCAAATGCAATAGTAATGCTTGTTCACTCTCCGGCTCAATTACCAAGGTTCGTTTTAGCCGATGTGTCCAATTTTATTAAATGATTGAGGAGTTTTTCAAAATGTCCATTAATTCTATAAAGCGCTTATCTGTCTTTTCTACTATCTTCGCCTTTGCTACAATCTTACATGCAGTTGTGTTGGCAGCAACACCTCCAAGTTCTGTCACTACACCACCTACACCAGCTTCAAAAACTCAGAGTAGTGCTGCACCACACCAGACAATGAAACTCACAGACCAACAGCGCCTGCAAATCAAAGTGGCTCGCCAGCAAAGAGATAAGGATATTAAGGCTCTATTAAACCCGTCCCAAACTACTAAATTTAAAGCAGCACTGCAATCCCGTCAGAGAATCAGAATAGTGTTAAAATCTTTAGATTTGAATCAAGATCAACAGAAACAGGTTCAATCAATTTTGCAAACTTATAACCTGCAAGTAAAACAAATTCTATCTTCACAGCCATCACAACCAACATCAAACTCAGTAGGAGTTACTCCATCAACACCACAACCAATTAAAAAGTAAAAAATCAGTTTTATTTAATTAAGGTTAAGTTTCGGAAGACTGGCGGATTTGCTGCAAACTTCGGTTGAGCCAGTCTTCATACCAATCAGAAAAACTCAAAGGCTTATCTTCATCGCTATTTGGATGAAAATCATCAGGGTCAGCGTTATGGAAAGCATGACAAAAACTCAAAGAAGCAGCATATATTCCATTATCATTAGTCCGGTCATCTATCCAGATTTTTCCTGACTGCTCCCCGGTAATGACTAACATCCCATAAATTCCACAACCATAATTTGTAATGGGAAGAGTGCCCTGGATGAATTTATCATCGAAGTAGGCATCATTGTTGGTAATAAAACCTGTATTATTCTTGACAATCATATCCAAATCATTCCATGCTTCTGTAAAAGGAAATGGTTTAGAGAGAATTTCGTAGTTCTCGTGGTATAGTTTTTCTGGGATGACATCTTCATATTCAATTCCCGACAGTCCAGATAAGCCGTATCCTGGCCCCGCACCACCATTACCAACTTCTAAGAGAAAGTTTCGATATTCACCTGGTAGCGTAATATTGTATCTGGATTCAAACACTTGAATATCTTTATTAATCAAGCGAGGTTTAAATTGATATTGGTGTGATTGTGAGCCAAAAACCTCAAATGTAGCGTCTAAAATAGCTAATTGAGTCAACTTTTTTTTGAATTGTAAAACTTTATCCATTATGCGCTCCAGATTTTGATGGTGGCGCTGCCATATTTTAGATATGGGTCGCTTTTTGCGTCTATGCTGATGTTTGAAGCCAGAGGTAGTATTAAGGGAAGAATGAATTAAGCTTTGCTCGTAATGACTCTGGCTGAAACTCCAAACTACAAGAATTCTAGCAATCCTTTTCTCACCCTCAACTACGAAAGCGCCTTGGAATCTCTAGGCGATGACTACTATGATGAGGTTGCAGCAGCGGAATTTCCACAACACCTCCTGCGTTGGCGTAACGATGCACTACTGCCCCGTTTAGGTTTAGACCCCCAACTAGTCAAAGACGAAGATTTTATCACAGCCTTTGGGAAATTTCAGGGGCGTAAACCCTTGTTGGCACTGCGTTACCACGGCTATCAATTTGGTGAATATAACGGACAGTTGGGTGATGGTAGAGGCTTTCTCTACGGGCAAGTACGCGCCAATGATGGCGAATTGTACGATTTTGGCACTAAAGGTTCTGGGAGAACGCCTTACTCCCGTGGTGGCGACGGTATGCTCACGCTCAAAGGTGGAGTGCGGGAAGTTCTGGCTGCGGAAGCACTGCACTACTTGGGTGTACGTACCTCGCGCTGTCTGAGCATGATTGAAACAGGTTTACCACTCTGGCGGGGCGATGAACCTTCGCCTACCCGTTCAGCTGTGATGGTCAGAATGAGCAGTTCTCATATTCGGTTTGGCACTTTTGAGCGACTGCACTATTTCCAGCGTCCAGATTTAACTAAGAAGCTGTTAGACCACGTAATTGAGCAGTATTATCCACACTTAAGTGCTGAACAAGATAAATATGCCTTGTTTTACGCCGAATTAGTGAAACGAGTTGCAGAATTAGCAGCGCAGTGGATGGCTGCTGGCTTTTGTCATGCAGTCCTGAATACTGACAATATGTCAATTAGCGGAGAAAGTTTTGATTATGGACCTTATGCGTTTATCCCTAGTTATAATCCCTACTTTATAGCTGCATATTTTGACTATTCTGGACGCTACTGTTACGGTAATCAACCAAGTATTTGCCAACTGAATCTACAAATGCTCCAAGAACCTTTAAAGGCGATTATTGATAAAGGTGAAATGGAAGCTGCATTAGTCAGGTTTGGTGAATATTATGAAGCCGAATACACTTCTTTGATGTTGAAAAAGTTGGGTTTTGAGGATTTGCTACATCCAGAAGCTGACGAACTCTTGAATCTAACGATTGAATTCTTGAAAGAGAGCCAAGTTGGTTATCACCAATTCTTTTATGAGATGGCTCGTACTTTTTCATCTAAATGGCGAGATGAACCAGGTTTTGTGATGAACAGTTCAGATATTGTACCAGTACCGGGTGCGTCAGGAATTTTTGATGATTGGTGCATACTGTATCATCAAATTTTGAATGATTTGGAGTGCGATCACATCGATGTAATTGCCGAAACTCTAACAGTTAATAATCCGCAAACGGTATTATTAAGACCTGTGATTGAATCTATTTGGGAATCAATTGCTCAGGAAGATAATTGGCAACCTTTTTATGAGTTAATCAAGGTAATTCAGTCTAGGAGATAGTTTGCAAGGGGCAAGGCTTGTACCGAAAATATTTTTTTCCTTTGCCCCTCTGCTTCCCTGCTTTCTTGTCAATATACTAAGTAATTCCTCAGAGGAGATTTTAAAAGTAGTTGGTTGTGATTTTAGGCACTTTTAGGCACTTATTGATCTCCGCTTTTTTAAGAGAGCCACTGCGGTCTTCTCTCAAGATGACTAAATTGTAGTTGTCAAATTAGCTTTGATAATCACGTCATTGAAATCCTTGTCGCCACCACCAGGCAAATCCTCAAAGCCAAAGGTGTTACTTGCTAACAGACGAATGTGATCCGACTGATCAGAATTAGCACCCAAGAAGGGGAAATAAACCGTCGGATCATTATTAGAATTATTATCTAAAAGTGCATCAGGTCTACCATTAACAATAATAAAGGGAACAAAAATCGCACCAGGTTGGAAAGTAGCAGTGGAAGTAGCAGTAGCTTGATTACTCGCAGTCAAATCAATACCAGCAACCCGACCACGCACAGCAGCCTGAGTATAACCAGCCTGTCCCGTGAGAATATCAGCCTTGCCGTCGCCATTGGTATCAATCCCACCATTTTCATCAGTTACCTGATAAAAGCCGACGTAATCGTTGTAAGACGCCTCTCTGTAAACGCTAAATTCAGCTTTGACTGATTGTTTGACATCTCGCAAATCAATTACTTCCCCTTGGAATTGACCTTGGAGATTTGTACCCAAAGGTAAAGCTTGATTTGTTTGGTTAATTTTCACCACCAAATCATTAAAATCTGTGGCACTTTTACCAGAAGTATCCTTCCAAGCTAGAGAGAAACCATCATTACCTAAATCTATAATTTTTTGGGTTGAGACACTAGAAAACAGTAATTTTCCGATAGAGTTAGGATTGTTGCGTACAGCATCAAGCGTACCGTCTTGGACTAATAAGAATCTAAAATTCTGACCAGAATTCAATTCCAGCAGCCTGCTGAGATTATTAGTATCAAACCCATTAGGGGTATTAGCGATCGCAGATAAAATTACCTTTGAACGTTCTAAAGCAGCTTTAGCATAACCTTCAGCACCAGGAGCAATACCGTTAATCGTACCTTTATCATCATCAACAGTAAATAAACCCAGTTCATTCACCAGCTGAGAATTGTGTCCAGTGAGTTTGATTTCCAGTTTGGTTGTGACATCCTCACCTTGAATGTTGAAGACATCATCATCCGGGTTAGTCAGACGGTTGGGTATTTCGTCACCATTATTAACATTAATAGTCAACCCCTTCTCAAAGGTGAGATTACCATCATCAGTGGTACGGACGCGGATTTCGTAACTAGGCTTAGTTTTAAAGTCGGGAGAATTGTTGATTTTGAGGGTATTGCCATCAATAGTGAAGGCATTATTATCAACATCGTCAATTCCCGAAACTAAGCTGTATGCGAAATTATCGTTTTGATCTGGATCGGTGCTGCTGAATGTGCCAATGACGGTGTTGGCTGCTGCTTTATCGTTGACATCAGTCTTATCCAACGCCAAATCTGTGGGTGCATCATTAACGGCGGTGAGATCAATGTCGCGGGTAGCAGGGTTGCTATTTAAGCTGCCATCATTGACGACAAAGCTGATGGTGCGGGCGGTGGTGCTGGGGTTCTCGCTGCTGTTTTGATAGGTAACAGATTGTAGTGCAGTTTGATATTGGGTGACGGTGGCACTGCCAGTTAAGGTTAAGACACCATTGGTATAACTGCCAGTAATGCCATTTTGGTTAGTGAAAGCGAGAATATCTTCTGCACTAGCTAAACCGTTAGTAATGCTGACGGTGGCGCTGCTGAGGTTGGGGGAGTCGGCATCGCTGACGCTGATGCCAGCGTCGATGATTGTGGCGGGGTCGTTTTCGGTGTAGGCGAGGGCGGTGTTGGTGGCGGTGGTGACTGGGGCAAGGTTAACATTTAGCAGCACTGAGACGGTATTGCTGCTGGCGTTAGCGGCAGCCAAGTCGAGCTTGCTGTCACCGTTGAAGTCTCCCACTGTTACTGATCGGGGATTACTGCCGACGGTGAAGTTGGTGGCAGTGGCAAAGCCGCCTGTGCCGTCGCCTAGCAGCACTGAGACGTTGTTGCTGGCGTGGTTAGCGGTAGCTAAGTCCAGCTTGCCGTCGCCATTGAAGTCTCCCACTGTTACTGACACAGGATGACCATTAACGGTGAAGTTGGTGGCAGTGGCAAAGCCGCCAGTGCCATCGCCTAGCAGCACTGAGACGTTGTTGTAGTAGTGGTTAGCGGTAGCTAAGTCGAGCTTGCCGTCGCCGTTGAAGTCTCCCATTGTTACTGACTGGGGACCATTGACGGTGAAGTTGGTGGCGGTGGCAAAGCCGCCTGTGCCGTTGCCTAGCAGCACTGAGACGTTGTTGCTGGAGCGGTTAGCGGTAGCTAAGTCGAGCTTGCCGTCGCCGTTGAAGTCTCCCACTGTTACTGAATACG
>NZ_JBALCP010000010.1:0-8323 GCF_036919675.1 Nostoc sp. | reverse complement strand
CGGCTTTTCAAAAAATCTCTCTCCAAAATATTCATAACTGGTTCACTCATTGCTGCTACTGTCTTACTGAATACTTAGAACCAGCCTCAAGTTTTTTAAGTAACTATTAATTTCAGTACAGAAACCTTATAGTACATCGATTCGTATCTCATTCAAATGCATACCGCTATATCACAATTCATGATATCCATTGGGGAATTGAAAGTTTTCACAGAGCGATAAAACAAGTATGTGGTATTTGTCGATTCCTGGTGAGAGATAGCTGTGCTATTAGAACACACATATTTTGTTCACTTCAAGCATTTGTTCGCTTGGAGTTCATGCGCTCTCAAAACATAATTTCTAATTGGTATGAATTGCAAAGGAACCTATTCACTTTAGTTGTGCGTGAGTACATTCTGGAAAACCTCACCAATACTTGTGCCGCATAGTACACATGGATGACATTTTTTGTCAATGCGTAAGTCCTACATTATTGAATTTGGATAATTTCAATATCTGCTTTTTCCCTCAACAGTCTATATATTCATCCAGAAAATAATTGAACTGACTCATTCTATAAGGCATTATTCGCCATCACTTTCAATTAGGATGTGTTTGCCTTGGGGAAAAGGGAAGGGGAGTGAACCTTTACCTTTTCCCTTTAGATTGCCTTTAGACTCCAACTAAAGTTAGAGACAACCTTCCACTGCGAGATGGACAGGTTCATCCATCACTCGATTGGACAAAAATGCCAACCCAGAGTGGACGACAAGAGATGGTCAATTGTTTATATTAAATCCATAGCAACGTTGGTGCACTTGGGTTGTAAGGCTTAAGTTTGCTTAATATAAACCGAAAGATGACTTACGACCGTGATAATCGTTCTCTATTCGTTCCGCCTTCAACTCAGGATCATATCCAAGGTGTACTGAATGCTGCTGTAGTATTTGTTATGTATGGAGATTATGAATGTTTTCAAAGTGCCAACGTCTATCGATTGATTAAAGTTGCTCAACAGCAATTGAGGGTTTCGTTTGGAGAAAACAATTTAGGTTTTATCTTCCGTCATTTTCCTCAGGTACAGATTCATCCACATGCTCAACGGGCAGCGGAAGCCGCGGAAGCCGCAGCGGCTCAAGGGCAGTTTTGGCAAATGCATGAGATGCTGTTTATCCATCAACAGGAGTTGGGAAATGGCTATCTAGTAGAGTATGCCAATCGTTCAGGACTTGATATTTCTCAATTTTTGCAGGATTTATCCAAGGGAGCGTATGTCAATCAGATCAATGTAGACATCGAAGGTGGACTGCGAAGTGGAGTGGAGGCTGCACCCGCTTTGTTTATTAATGGAATTCGCTATCTCGATCGCTGGACTGTTGAGCAGATAATGGCAGCCGTTGTTGCTGCAAATGATTAAGGTTTTTGATGCTTATCCCAACAAGTATTTCAGCGGGGAGTATTTCATAACTTCTATATAGACAACAAGAACCAGAGATTTGAGCAATTTAGCAAGAATACAGAGGCGATCGCAATGATGGTTTTTACATGGAAAAAAGTTCAAAAATTGTTGCTGTGGTTATTTGCATTAAGTGTTGTCGTTGGAATATCAATGCATCCAACATCAGCCACCTCCAGGGAATTACCTCAAGCGTCCAACTCTAAACCTGCGATCGTTCTCATTCATGGGGCTTTTGCTGACGGGACATCATGGCAACACGTCATTCCATTGTTGGAGCAGGATGGCTATAGAGTGACTGCTGTGCAGATTCCGCTCACCTCTCTTGCTGATGATGTGGCAACGACAAAGCGGGTGATTGACGATCAGAAAGGTCCCGTTGTTGTGGTCGGACATTCCTATGGTGGAAATGTGATCACGGGTGCGGCGGCTGGCAATCCACAGGTGAAAGCTCTGGTTTATGTTAATGCCTTCGCACCAGATGTCGGTGAAAAGACGAGTGATTTGAATAAAAAGTATGCAGCAGCTCCGATTAGCACAGCGATCGTATCTGATGCTGCAAACTTTCTCTATGTCGATCGCGAAAAGTTTCACGAATTTTTTGCCCAGGACGTATCGAAGGCTGAGGCGCGAGTGATGGCAGCAACCCAAAAGCCGATCGCTAGCGCAGCATTTGAGCAATCAGTGAATGAAATCGCCTGGAAAACGATTCCTTCCTGGTTTCTCGTGACTCAAAGCGATCGAGCCATTAACCCTGAACTTCAACGATTTATGGCTAAACGGATTGGTGCTAAGACAACCGAAGTTAACTCCAGTCATGTTCCTTTTATCTCTCATCCAAAAGAGGTTACCAAAGTGATTGAAGCAGCAAGCACTGCTGTAAAGTAATCCCAATTTAACGATTTGTTAGTGAGCTAAGTCCTGCGAACCAATCAGACGCAAGTTTGGTTTCTGGCAGAACATTTGGTGGATACACCATTGGTACGCAGTTAAATTCAGCAAATCGGGTGTTGTAAATCAAATAACTAACAGTATCTCAGCAATCGCTCTTTAAATGAATTCATTCGTGACTCCATTTATCCATTGCAGATAACAGAAAAACAGAACTTTATGACTAATTATGACTACATTGTAATCGGTGCAGGTTCGGCAGGCTGTGTGGTTGCCAATCGTCTAACCGAAGACAGTGACACAACTGTGTTACTACTCGAAGCGGGTAACCGAGATACGAAACCAGAGATTTTCATCCCAGCGGAGTGCATCAATCTACTAGGCTCAGAGGTGGACTGGAGCTATTTCTCTGAACCAGAACCCTTCTTGAATAATCGCAAAATCTTTTGTTCCCGTGGCAAAGTCTTGGGAGGCAGCAGTTCGATTAATTTCATGATGTATGTCCGAGGCAATCATCACGATTATGATCATTGGCAGGAGTTGGGAAATCCCGGTTGGAGTTACCAGGATGTCTTGCCTTATTTCAAGAAATCTGAACATCAGCAACGCGGTGCCTCCGCCTACCACGGAGTTGATGGGGAGTTGAGCGTTACCGATCTCATTGCGCCTACTGCAATTTCTCAACGATTTATAAAGGCATCTGTGGCAATGGGATTTGACTACAATCCTGATTTCAACGGTACGCAGCAGGAAGGAGCCGGACTCTATCAGCAAACTATCAAGGAGGGTAAACGGCACAGTGCTGCTGCTGCGTTCCTTGTGCCCATTCTCCAGCGTCGCAATTTGACCATAACGACTGGGGCATTGGTCACTCGATTGTTGTTTGAGGGAACCCGCACCGTTGGGGTGGAATATCTGCACGAGGGAATGCTGCACCAAGTCAGGGTTGAGCGGGAAGTGATTTTAAGTGCGGGCGCGTTCGATTCGCCCAAGCTGCTAATGCTATCCGGTATTGGGGATGCTGCACACTTACAAACATTAGGGATTTCTGTTGTCGTCGAGCTGCCAGGTGTTGGTCAAAACCTGCAAGACCACATTTTCTCTCCTGTGGTATACCAGGCAACTCAAGATTTACACTTTGCCAGCACCAGTAGTATCGGGGAAGCTGGATTATTTTTGCATAGCAAGTGGAATTCAGCGGTTGCACCCGATTTACAGTTTCTATTCGGTTCCATTCAGCTCTTACCCCCTAGCTATGCTCCAGCGGCATTTGGATTTACGGGTGCAGTCGCTTTGACCCATCTGCAAAATATTGGCAGTGTCGGTTTGCGAACGCCTGATCCTAAAGACACACCGATGTTGCGGATGAACTATCTGCAAAATGAAACCGATGTGAAGAAGCTGGTTGAGGGAATTAAATTAATGCGGCAATTGTTTCATAGCAACTTCTTTGATGAGTTTCGTGGTGCAGAAATTGCTCCGGGTGCTGAAGTTCAGAGTGATGAAGCACTCGTTGCTTATATCCGCAACAATTGCAGCACAGTGTGGCATCCCGTTGGCACTTGCAAAATGGGCATTGACCCAATGGCAGTGGTCGATCCTGAGTTGCGGGTACATGGGGTTGAAGGATTGCGAGTTGTTGATGCCTCCATCATGCCAACAATCACCACGGGAAATACGAACGCACCGACCATCATGATTGGTGAGAAGGCAGCGGATTTAATTAAAGCAGGTCGCACAGCACGAACGGTTCTCAGCAAATCTAACGTCCAAAATCCGGCGTATTCATCTATTTAGAAACGGGTGATCGTCTTTGCTCAATCTCAGATTATCATACCTGTTGAGCGTTTATCGGTCGATGTTAGGCAAACAGAACACTCGACCTCTGTAAAGGAATACACAATGGCACTGATTACAACACCATTCGGACGACATTCCACCGCCGCCGAGGTCGTAAAAAGAATTGATCTTTCCGGCAAGCGGGCGATCGTTACGGGAGCCGCGTCGGGCATCGGCGTAGAAACGGCGCGGGCACTGGCTCAAACTGGAGCGATTGTCACACTAGCTGTGCGTAATACCGATGCTGGAGCGCAAGTCGCGGCTGACATTATGGCTACTATTGGGAACCGGAATATTCATGTTGCTCCGCTTGATTTAAGCGATCGCAACTCAATTGCCAAGTTCATTGCTGCCTGGCGTGAGCCGCTGCACATCCTCGTTAATAATGCAGGGGTAATGGCACTGCCCGAACAGCGCACACCCGAAGACTGGGAGATGCAATTTGCCACTAACTATCTCGGACACTTTGCCCTAGCGCTCGGACTACACGACGCTCTCGCTGCAGAGGGTGCCGCCCGTATCGTGTTGGTTAGTTCTAGCGGGCACCTGATGTCGCCCATTGTGTTCGATGATATTCACTTCATGTTCCGTCCTTATGATCCGTGGTTGGCGTATGGACAGTCCAAGACCGCAAGCATCCTCTTTGCTGTGGGTGCTACTGCGCGCTGGTTCAAGGATGGCATTACCGCTAATGCCCTGATGCCCGGGGCGATCGCAACCAACCTCCAGCGTCATACGGGCGGTCTTAGAACCCCACCTGAGCGGCAGAAGACAATAGCGCAGGGTGCGGCAACTTCCGTTCTGTTGGCAACCTCTCCGCTACTAAAGGGCGTTGGCGGACGCTATTTCGAGGACTGCAATGAAGCCACTCTCGTCACCAACGGGAACGGCTATATGAGCGGAGTTGCCCCCTACGCCCTGAACCCAGACAATGCCGATCGGCTCTGGAATGAATCGTTGCGCCTGCTCGCTTGACCTGGCAGTAACAGTGAGCTTCACGCTGTTGATGAACGAATTGCCGGTCGTAAGCCTGCCAGCCTTTCGTCCATCATGCCCACGATCACCACGGGAAATACGAATGTACCCACCATCATGATTGGCGAAAAAGCAGCAGATTTAATTAAAGCGGAGCGAAGGTTGGCAGATCGAAGGGTTATTCAATACCCGGAAGTTAACGCTAGAACGTCAATTCTTCTTAGACGACTTTGACTCACTGAGCGCAGAGGCTCAACGTCAAGTGACCGATCTCGTTGCAGGTCTCAAGCAGCGTCATTAAGCAGGTCAATCAAAGGAGATGTAAGGAATGGCACGCTTGTTAAGATACAGCCCTTGCCCCAACTGGTTCCCAGCCTCCAGGCTGGGAACGAGGATACAATAAGTCTTTGGGCTTTACAAGCGTGCCATTCGGGTCAAACCAATGGACTGTTGAAGGCGATCGCAGATACTGGGACGGGTCGAATTCTTGGGTGTTCACTGTTGTGTCATGCAGGGGGTGAAATGATTTCGACGGTGCAGATGGGAATGCAAGCTCAGATGCTTTATACCGTTTTGCGCGATGGCGTTTTAACTCATCCAATAATGACTGAAGGGTTAAATCTGCTGTTCTCAAAGCTGTGATGCAACAGAACCGATAACATTTCAATGGTTCACACAAATCCAAAATCCCCATTATATTAACATAATGAAAAAACTAGAAGGAAAAATCGCCCTTGTCACGGGTGGCAACAGTGGTATCGGTCTTGCCACAGCTAAACAGTTTGTTGCTGAAGGTGCCTATGTCTACATCACGGGTCGTCGCCAAGTCGAACTGGATGCTGCTGTAGAAGCCATTGGTAAAAATGTTACGGCTGTGCAGAGCGATGTTTCTAATTTGGCAGACCTTGATCGTCTGTTTGTCACTATTAAGCAAGAGCAAGGACACCTCGATATCATCTTCGCTAATGCTGGCGGTGGACAAATTGCCCCACTTGGAGCAATCACTGAGGAACACTTTGACAAAACATTCAACATAAACGTTAAAGGTTTGCTGTTCACCGTACAAAAGGCACTGCCACTGTTGCCAGATGGCGCTTCTATTATCCTGAATGCTTCGATTACTTCTATAAAAGGTACGCCAGCTTTCAGTGTTTACAGCGCCACCAAAGCCGCCGTGAGATCATTTGCTCGGAATTGGATACTCGACCTCAGAGAACGCAAGATCCGAGTGAATGCCATTAGCCCTGGTGTGGTTCCGACTCCTGGTTACGATCATTTGGGACTGAATGACCAGCAGTTGCAAGAATTCGTGGACAGCCAAGCCAGCACCATCCCACTGGGACGAGTCGGCAAACCCGATGAGATTGCCAAAGCCGTTGTCTTTCTCGCTTCAGCCGACAGCAGCTTTGTGAACGGCATTGAGTTGTTTGTCGATGGTGGTATGGCACAGATTTGAAGTCCAAAAGCAGTTAAAGATGAAGCTTATCTCTGTTAATGTTGGCCTGCCGCGTGAAGTGCCCTGGAAAGGAAAAGCCGTCCGCACTGGAATTTTCAAAGAGCCAGTTAATTCGAGAGTGATGGTGCGCGAACTCAATTTAGATGGCGATCGACAAGCGGATCTCACCGTTCATGGCGGAGTTGACAAAGCCGTTTATGTTTATCCATTTGAACATTATGATTACTGGCGAAGCGAATTGCCTGACACAGATTTAACGCCAGGAATCTTTGGTGAAAATTTCACAGTCACAGGATTGAGAGAAGAAGAATTGAACATTGGCGATCGCTTTAAAATCGGCAGTGTGGAACTAATGGTAACTCAACCGCGTTTACCCTGCTACAAACTAGGGATTCGCTTTGGGCGATCGGATATGGTGAAACGATTTCTCACCAGTTGTCGCACCGGATTTTACTTTCGGGTTTTGCAAAAGGGCGAAGTTGGAGTCGGAGACACTTTAGAGTTGATTAGTCGAGATACTAACAATATTACAGTTGCTGATATCACTCAGCTTTATGTTCGTAAGCAAAACAATCCAGAGTTACTGCATCGTGCCGCTCAACTAAAAGCGTTACCTGAAAGCTAGCGGGATTACTTTCAGGAGCAGATCCATCGTCAGGATGTGAGATAGATCAACCTGTTGTAAAACGCCATCATGTCACTTTTATACACTTACAAGGAGTAATCCCATGACTACAAATCGCACAGTTTCGATTGATGGTTTAGACATCTTCTACCGTGAAGCTGGTTCTCGTGATCATCCGACGATTCTGCTATTGCACGGCTTCCCAACTTCCTCTCATATGTTCCGCAATCTCATACCTGCCCTTGCTGATAAATTCCATCTCGTTGCTCCTGACTACCCTGGCTACGGCAACAGTTCGATGCCTATAGTAAATGAGTTTGACTACACGTTTGATCGCTTGGCTGAGATTGTGGAGAAATTCATTGCTGCGATCGATCTCAAAAAGTACAGCCTCTATGTGATGGATTATGGTGCACCTATTGGCTATCGAATTGCCGCTAAATATCCAGAGCGCGTGCAATCTCTGATTGTTCAAAATGGCAATGCTTACGAGGAAGGTCTGCGCGAATTCTGGGAACCAATTAAGGCATACTGGCAAGAGCGATCGCCTGAGAATGCTGAAAAGCTCACATATCTTGTCACCTTGGAAGCAACGAAGTGGCAATATACCAACGGTGTTCGCAATCTAGAAGCGATCAGCCCCGATACCTGGACTATCGATCAACATTTCCTCGATCGCCCCGGCAACGGTGAAATTCAACTGGCACTGCTGTATAGCTACGGTACGAATCCACCACTCTATCCCCAATGGCAGGAGTATTTTCGCCAGTATCAACCCCCTACCCTGATTGTTTGGGGCAAGAACGACTACATCTTTCCTGCTGACGGTGCTTATCCCTACCAGCGTGATTTGAAAGATGTTGAGTTCCATCTACTCGATACCGGACATTTTGCTTTGGAAGAAGATGGGGACGCGATCGCAGACCATATTCGTCGCTTTCTGACCACTCATGTTGTAGAAAATACCAAGCTAACCACTAGTAACAAATAGTTTTGGCTGGGAAATACAGCACTTCCGTCTGTTATGAGGTACACTAGATTAAAATATAAATACTTTTAAATGAAGTCATATTCTGTCGAACTTCGAGAAAAAATAGTT
>NZ_JBALCP010000009.1:0-31000 GCF_036919675.1 Nostoc sp. | reverse complement strand
AGTTGCACTCGACTTAATAAATCCTCAACATTTAAGAAACTGGTTTGCTAATTGCTGTTACTGTACCTCATAACAGCCGGAAGTGCTGTAATGGCGTAGAGAAATACCTCCCGACACTCCAGGCGAGTGAGGCGAAATTCGCGGTTATTACAACGAGTGGTGATGTGGTAGCAAAATCCAGGTTGAAAATTTCGTGGTGAGCGAGTCATAAACAATTCGTAATTAAAAGTTTTCCAAATTTAAAATCCCCCCATATCTTTGTAGGTACAAGGGGAGTATTAACAATTCAAAATGACGCTTGCAGACTCGCTAACGCTGCGCTAATAAAATTCAAAATTGTTGCAGATGGGGATTTAAACGCTTTATGCAAGCAGCCCATTTCAAAACTATTCAGAAGCTTTGTTATTAGCCCTATTAGCACGCGCCTCAGCCGAAGCCATCACCTCATCCATATTCTCTAAGACTTCGCCAGGGAAGTTTTCCAAAACTCTGGTAGAAAGAGCAACTCGCCCTTTACCCTCATCCAAGTCAATAATTACAGCTTTAATTGGCTGACCAACTTGAAATACCTTGTCTAAAGATTCGATGAATTTTTGGCTTACCTGCTTGATATGAAGCAAGGCTCCCATACCATTTAAATCGACAAATACACCAAAAGGTTTGATACCCGTAACTTTGCCTTCTACCAGTTGACCTAGTTCTAACAAGCTGAAGTTGCTAGAACGAGTTGCTAATCGCTGGGAAAGGATGAGTTTGTTAGTGTTACGATTAATTTCCAAAAAACCCACAGTCAGATTTTGACCTTTGAGTGCTTCTAAATTATCACGCTCGGCCAGGTGCGATCGCGGAATAAATCCCCGCAAGGAGAGAATATCGACGGTGACACCACCTTTATTTACACCCATAACCCGTACTTGCACAGTCTGGGCATTTTCCTGCATTTCGGCCAGTCGTTCCCAGATGTGCTGAATTTCCAACTGCTTTCGAGAAAGGGTGACTTGACCTTCTGCATCCTGATCTCGGATAATCAAAAACTGCATTTCCTCTTGCAATGGCAGCACCTCCGATAAATCGGTCACTGCTCTCAAAGAAGCCTCATCGCGCGGCAGAAAAGCTGACGACTTGCCACCAATATCGACATAAGCTCCATCATGGTCAAGTTGGAACACTTTGCCATGTACAACCTGTCCTTTTTGAAACTGGTAGTCGTGTTTTTCTAGTGCTTTGGCAAAATCGTCCATCGTAAACGACGAATTGGCTGTTTGAGAAAGTTTCGATTCGGAATTCATGACTTTTGAAGATTAATTGTTATTTGATATGGTTCCACTGGAGTTTAGATTGTCATTTGTCCTCAAAGTTCTGTTTGTCCTTAGCGTTGGCGGAGCCATCGCTTTTATCCAGCGCTCAGACTTCTCTATTTATCTTTGGTTCTTACTAATGACCAATGACAAATGACAAAAAACGAACTTGGCTGTATAGACTTCAGTTCAGTTGACTAAAGAGTTGTTTCACTTGCTCCCAAGCATCAGCAGCAGCTTTAGGATTATAACTGGCACGAAGGTCACAGAAAAATCCGTGATCAGCTCCATCGTAGCGAAACAGACGATGAGGAATTTTATATTTTTCTAACTCTGCTTCAATCTCATCTACTTGTTCGGGTGGGATGCTAGTATCTCCTGTGCCAAAGAAGGCATAGAGAGTACCCGGAATTTCTTTGGTGCGGGTAACAGTGGGAGCGCCACCCCCTGGTGTGCGGGTGGTAATTCCAGCACCGTAGAAGGAAGCCGTAGCTTTAATATCTGGTAAAGTGGCTGCAAGATATGCGACATGACCCCCAAAGCAAAAGCCAATACAGCCAAAGCCATCTTTTTTCACTTGGGGCAGGCTTTTGAGATAGTCAATTGCTAGTTGAATATCGCTCAATAACTCTGATGCTTGAGTTTGCATGGCGTAGCCTCTGCCCGTTTCAATATCTTCGGGTGTGTATCCGATTTCCAAGCCAGGAGCAGTCCGTTGGAAAAGTGCAGGTGCGATCGCTACATACCCAAGTTTCGCAATCCGTTCCGTAACATCCCGAATGTGAACGTTGACACCAAAAATCTCCTGCAATACCACGACTCCTGGGTAAAATCCAGATTCTTTTGGCTCTGCCAGATAAGCAGCCACTTGAATATTATCTTGCAAAAGATTAACCGTTGTGGTAATTATTGCTTGCTCTGTCATAATAATTTTTACCAGTGCTATGTGATTAGCCGTGTGTTTATTTGATATAACTATGCCAGTATGACTAGGTTTTTTGTAATTAAATTATCAATTACCAATAATGAGCGCATTAGAAATTTCTCCTAGAAAAACTTTATATGTAAATAAAATATTTGACATGTAGCAAATGCAACTGGCCACTAAAAAAGTGCTGAGTTAAAAGAGCTGATTCCTGAATAGGAAAGCAACATTCAGCACTCAGCATGGGCTAAACCATAGCTATCCGCTAACAGCACTCAGCACTTAGTATTCAGGAGGTTTGGTGATGATTCAATTCCGTATTCAGCCAGACAGCGAAATTCCCGCATCAACCCAGCTGTTTAATCAAATCCGGTTTGCGATCGCTTCCCGGCAATATCCCCCTGCTTACAAATTGCCAAGCACACGGGCGCTAGCAATGCAAACTGGATTACACCGTAATACCATTAGCAAAGTTTACCGTCAACTGGAGGAAGACGGATTTGTTGAAAGTATGGCTGGTTCGGGCATTTATGTTCGTGCCCAAGGTCATGAGGGCGGTAGCAGGCTGCAATCACCAATTCTCAAACAAAATCCTGATGCATATCAAGTTGTCCAGCAAGCACTTGACGATCTGCTCTCTCAAGGATGTTCACTCAATCAAGCCAGAGAGCTATTTTTAGCAGAAATTGACTGGCGCTTACGTTGTAGTGCGCGGGTACTGGTTGCAGTTCCATCTTATGACATGGGTGCTGGTGAGTTGATGGTGTATGAATTAGAGCGAGCCTTGAAAATACCAGTCCAGTTGGTAGCAATGGAAGAATTAACAGCTGCGTTAGATAAAACTACCTCTGCGACAGTAGTCACAAGTCGTTATTTTATCAGTAATGTGGAAGCGATCGCTGCTCCAAAAGCTGCACGGGTGATTCCTTTGGATATCTACGACTACACCAAAGAACTCAACTTATTGAAAACCCTGCCAAAACAAAACTGTGTAGGCATAGTTAGCCTCAGTTCCGGGATTGCACGAGCAGCAGAAGTTATCCTGCACGGTCTACGTGGGGATGAACTACTGGTGATGACTTCGCAACCAAAAGATGCTTATAAACTTCAGGCAATGGTTAAGCGGGCTGAGGTAATAATAAGTGATCAAGCCAGTTTTGCGGCAGTGCAAGCAGCCGTGCAAGCATTTGATGAAGATATTATTCGTCCACCGAAGCTGATTAAGGTTGAAAATTATATCGGGACAAACTCGATTAACTTGCTAAAACGAGAACTGGGTTTAGGTTAATCTCAAGATAATTCGACTAACATCTTTGAGAGCAACTAATACACGAGGGATGAGATGGTGCAGATTGTGATTGTGGGCGCAGGTCCAACAGGTGTAACACTTGCCCTGCTCCTTGTAAAACGTGGTATTGCTGTAACGTTAATTGAAGCAGCAAAAGACTTTCATCGTGTTTTTCGCGGCGAAGGATTAATGCCTAGTGGCTTAGATGCACTAGAGCAAATGGGTTTATCGGCGTTGTTGGAGCATATTCCCCATCGACAACTCGACGCATGGGAATTCATTCTGGGGGATAAGCAGTTGTTTCGAGTTGATGAACCAATGGGAGCAACCCGACCCTGTACGCTGGTTTCACAACCACCACTGCTCAAAGCACTGATTTCGGAAGCTCAAACCAATGATGGGTTTAAATTTATCCAGGGTGTTCCTGTGAAGGATTTAAAGTGGAGTAATCAACGTGTCGCAGGTGTAGTACTGACCGATGGCAAAGAATTTGCTGCTGACCTAGTGATTGGGGCAGATGGTCGAAATTCTCTTGTGCGACAACGTATAGGATTGGAATTGGTACGCCAGCCCAAAAATGTTGATATTCTCTGGTTTAAGCTTGCCGCCAGCCCTGAGTTTGCAGCCAATAATGTGTTTCGTACTATTTTAAATGGCGATCGCGCATTTAGCATCTTTCACGGAGCAGAGTCAGGAAAACTGCATCTGGCTTGGGTGATGTCCGCAACCGAAAACACTGACTCCAAGCAAGCCAACTGGGCAGAGATTTTTGCCTCACTATCACCCTCATGGCTAGCAGAGCATTTCCGTAATCATGCAGACACCATCGAATCCCCCATTCGGCTTTCTGTTGTGGTTGGTTATTGTCCCCAATGGCACGCACCAGGGGTATTGCTTCTAGGTGATGCTGCACACCCAATGTCTCCTGTGCGTGCTCAAGGAATTAATTTAGCATTGCGTGATGTGATTGTCGCTGCTAATCATCTTGTGCCATTGTTGCACAAAGAAACTGGACACCAAGAGATTGACATGGCACTATCGCACATCCAAGCGGAACGTGAGCCAGAAATTATCCGCGCCCAGCAACTCCAGTTAGAGGAAGCTACACAAGGCGAACAACTGCGAAAAAATGCACTGCTGCGTTCGCTGTTGATTCAACTTGCTCCCTTGCTCCGTAAAACAATTCAAAAGTCTTGGTTAAAGCGACAATATGAAATGCGTCAAGGTATCACACAGGTACACTTAACTGTCTAAAAAACCGCCATCAGTTATCTGACTTGTGGTTGTGGGGTATTAATTTGCAAAAACTCTTGCACCCGTTGCAAGTAAGTTGGTGCATCTTCCAACATTGGGAAATGCGCTGTGTTGGGAATCATCACAAATTCCACTTTGTCATTCAGTGCAGCTGCTTTACGCCCCATCTCGGCCGGAATAATTTTGTCATACTCTCCCGCCACGAGCAGAGTCGGCACTGTCAGCTTGGCAAACTCAAGCGGCATCACTTCAGATTGAGCCTTACTAACGGAAGTAAAAATTGTCCCTAAAGCTGCATCGTAATCTGCTTCGAGAAAATCTTGTAAAAAAGCTTGACGCTCAGAATGTGGTATCGAACTATATAAAAATCTCGCCATAAACATCCGGTCAACAAATGGAATTTTGCTTAACCACTTGGGACGGAATTTCACCACATAGCCACCGAATTTATGAAAGGCACTAAAAGATTTTTCGTCGTATTCAAAAATGCCGCTACAGGTTAAAATTCCTCGTTCCACTCTTTGGGGATAGCGGTTAAAAAATAAAGTGGCAACAGAAGCGCCCATTGAATGAGCATTGATATAGACACGCTGAAGATGCAACCCATCTAACAAAGCTGCCAAATCATCAGCGTATTCCTCTAATTCATAAGTTAATTCTCTGATTGCCTCTGATTCTTCCTGAGGGGACTCAGACTCGGCAACAGCTTCACTTGCTTGGACTATAGTTGGCTTCCCACGAGAACGGCCAAATCCCCGCAAATCGTAGAGTAAACAATCAAATTGCTCTGATAAAACATCAGCGGTATTTTGCCAATACCTAGCCGAACCAGCCCAACCGTGCATGAAAATCATTACTGGTTTTACCAAACAACCAGATGGTTTTTTCAGCCATTCGTAGTAATGCTCAACGCCACGAATATTAATATAAGGCATTTTTGAGAGTTAGGAGTTAGGAGTAGAGACGCGATTAATCGCGTCTCTACAGGAGTTAGGAGTTTTTAATTTTGAATTCGGAGTTTTGAGTTAATTACTCATTCTCCACTCTTGACTCCTAACTTTACGGGCTAAACCATAGCTTATCACCTAACAGCATTGATTTACGCTGATTCTGGCTTCGGTAGTGAAGATGGATGTATTATGAGTTCGGCAGTTGATCGCTTCTCAACCATCTCCCGTGTTACTGTGCAGCGAGTTACATCCTTACGCGACGGTAATTCGTACATTACATCCAGCATCAGTTCTTCGACAATGCCTCGCAGCGCTCTTGCACCAGTTTTACGGCGGTAAGCTTCTTGAGCGATCGCTCGCAAAGCATCTGGTTTAAAATCTAACTGGACATTATCCATCTTCAGCAGCTTTTGGTACTGCTTGACTAAGGCGCTGCGTGGTTGGGTGAGAATCGCCATCAGCGCTTCTTCATCTAGCGGATCTACTACTGCTACCATTGGCACGCGCCCAATAAATTCTGGAATCATGCCAAATTTTACTAAATCATCCGGTGCTAGATTGCGAAGAGTATCTGCTGCCCGTTTTTCCTTAGATTGGCCTTCTCCCGGTTGCACAAAGCCGATTGCTTTTTTGCCAACTCTTTGATCTACAACCTTTTCTAAACCTACGAAGGCACCACCACAGACGAACAAAATATTACTTGTATCAATCTGGATGCAGTCTTGATAGGGATGCTTGCGCCCTCCTTGGGGTGGTACATTGGCGATCGTTCCCTCTAACATTTTCAGCAAGGCTTGCTGTACGCCTTCGCCAGAAACATCGCGGGTAATTGACGGGTTCTCGCTCTTGCGAGCAATTTTATCAATTTCATCAATGTAGATAATTCCCCGCTGCGCTTCTTCTATATCCAAATCTGCCACCTGCAACAGTCGCAGCAAGATATTTTCCACATCTTCTCCTACATACCCCGCTTCCGTCAGCGTCGTAGCATCGGCGACGGCAAACGGTACATCCAGGATTTTCGCTAGGGTTTGCGCTAAGAGAGTTTTGCCGCAACCAGTCGGCCCGATTAACAAAATGTTGGATTTTTGCAGTTCTACAGCATCATCCGCCCCAGGTTTACCACTAGCTTTAGACTGAATAACCGCCAGTCGCTTGTAGTGATTGTAAACGGCTACTGACAGCACTTTCTTCGCTTCGTCTTGACCAATGACGTGTTCGTCTAGATACTTTTTAATCTCTCTTGGCTTGGGTATTTGATTAAACGAAATACTAGAAGATCGGGTACGCCGTTTTTGAGGTGGTTCTGCTCTTGGTGCTGGTTGTGCTGCCGCACCATTTGTATCGAGTAACTCCTCGTCTAGTATTTCATTACACAAGTCAACGCATTCATCGCAGATGTAGACTCCCGGCCCCGCGATTAATTTACGCACCTGCTCTTGAGACTTGCCACAAAATGAACACTTCAAATGGGAGTCGTACTTAGACATACCAGCCTCTTATTTCAGAATGGTGACGTTTTCCCCTGCTACGGGAAGATTTTGCCTGGAAATGACCTGATCAATCAAACCGTAGTTCTTCGCTTCTTCTGCCGACATAAAAAAGTCGCGCTCTGTATCTGCTTCAAGTCTTTCTAAGGGTTGACCAGTATGGTGAGCCATTAACTGATTCAACTTAGCCTTAACGTAAAGAATTTCTCTGGCTTGAATTTCAATGTCAATGGCTTGACCTTGAGCGCCACCAAGTGGTTGGTGAATCATAATCCGGGAGTCGGGCAGAGACATTCGCTTCCCAGCAGCTCCTGCTGTCAATAAAAACGCCCCCATGCTCGCAGCTAATCCAAAACAGATGGTAACAACATCAGGGCGAATTTGCTGTATTGTATCATAGATTGCCATCCCTGCGTAGACCGAGCCACCAGGAGAATTAACATAGAGTTGGATATCCTTTTCTGAGTCTTCGGCGTCTAGGAATAATAACTGAGCCACAATCGAGTTGGCAACAGCATCGTCTATTGGCGTTCCCAAAAAGATAATCCGCTCTCGCAGCAGGCGGGAGTAGATGTCGAAAGCCCTTTCTCCCATCCCAGATTGTTCTACCACCATCGGCACGATGTTGCTAGGGCTGCTCAACTGGGAGTTAATGTTTATTCGACTTAAGTTGCTGATAGGGTAATTTCCCGATTGCGATCCAAGCATACAATCAAATTTGACGATAATTTAGGACAAATGTTTCCGCAGCATGTGCTGCCTTTTCGACGAATGGAATTTTTATCAGCTACGTGTTAACCATTATGCCTCATATAATTTCTTCTCGTGTAACACAGTATCAAGCTCAGGCGATAACATGTGTCACTATTTGCCGAAAATTCATTAATTCTTTAATTCTTCTGACTTGATCACTGAGTTTTGAGGAGCCAAGAGGCAGTGGTCCTTCATCTCCTGCTGCTCCCTCATCTCCCTTACCTTACCCATTTCACCAGTACTTTAACTTAGAACTGGTGAATTCATGGCTGTGGAATTTTTTATTATCCTTCTGTGACTTCTGTGGAATCGCTGCTTTCTTCCTGTGTCTGAGGTGCATCAGCATCAGCATCTAATTCTGCGGCTTCCGTTTCCTCTGTGGGACTCAAGGAGCCTTCGGGTACAAGTTCAACTGAGGAGTGTTCTAAGAGCCAATCGATGATTTTTTCGGTTAATAGTTCGTTTTGCACGATTGAGCGCAGTTTATCTTCATCAACCTCTTGTTCCTCCGGGTACTGTTCCAAAAGTTCTGTGACTCTGGATGCAATTTCTTCTGGTGTTACCTCGATAGATTCGCGTTTACCGATTTCTCGTAAGGACAAGGAGCGTTTGATGCGTTCAATTGCCTCAGTGCGCGATCGCTCCCGCAACTGAACAATAATATCTTGAGTAAACAACTTCTTCACATCTAATCCCTGCTGAGACAGGCGGATTGCTGTTTGCGTTAGCATTGCATCCACTTCTTGCTCAATCAAGGTTGCTGGTAAGTCAACTTCTACGTGCTTGAGCAGTTCCGTTAACAAGGCTTCCTGCTTATTTGTTTCTGTTTTGTCGTCCGCCTCTTTTTGATATTGCTCTACTAAGGAAGCACGTAACTCCTCTAAGGTTTCAAAATCACTGATTTCCTGGGCTAAGTCGTCATTTAATTCTGGTAGCTCTTTTTCCTTCAGTTCTTTGAGCGTTACTGTGAAAGTTGCCGCTTTTCCAGCTAAATCTTCATTAGCATATGGATCTGGGAACTGCGCTGCAATTTCTTTAGTTTCTTCAGGATTCATCCCCACTATTCCAGAAATAAAGCCTGGAATGAACTTATCTTCCTGCAACTCAACTTGAAAATCAGTCGCTTCGGCTCCAGGAATCACTTCTGGTTCGGCTGTTTCGTCTTCGCCCTCGGCTTTGGAGAATACACCTTTAAAATCGACTACGGCAATATCGCCGATTTGGGCTGCACGTCCTTCCACAGGAATCAATGTCGCCAATTCTTGACGTTCCTTGTCGAGGCTACTGTCCACTCGTTCTGGATCGTACTTGACTTCTTCAGCTTGGAAAAGCAAATCAGTGTACTGCACTAGATTCACTTCTGGTTCTACATCGACAGCAGCCGAAATCGTCAGAGGTTTTCCAGGTTCATAATTCTTAATCAAATCCTCAAAAGAGGAGCGCAATTGTGGCTGACCTATTGCTGGGATAGCTTCTTGTTTGACTGCTTGCTCAATGCCATCTTGAATTAGTTCTTCCAGCGCTGCTACCTTGATTCGATTTGTACCCAACCGTTGTAGCAATATCGGTCGAGGCACTTTGCCTTTACGAAACCCAGGAATATTGGCAGTACTCGCTAAGTTTTTAATCACCTGTTCGTAAGTTTGCTTGGTAATTTCCGGCGTAATCTCTATTTCCAGACCAATTTGGCTGGCGGGGAGTCTTTCCTGGGTAACTTTCATGCTTCGTCTCTAGTTTGCTGATATTTTAAACTCGGAGTACACACAAGACGCAATAAAATAATTGTTTGCGTTTATGGCTTGATGTCTTTTAGGGGCAGTGGGATGTTGCCACAAGGCTTTATGACATCCAAGGATGGATATTTGTCCTGGGGCAAAGATCCAGTTTACTGCCAATGACCAAGGACTTGACATTTTACCTTCATAACAATTAGTTAATCGCGGCATTGGGCATTGGAAAACTCTTCTCCAGTCCCCAGTCCCTAGTCTCCAGCCACTCTGAACTTAGGAATTAATTATTTAGCAGACTAATGCTGTGATATCCTGGTTCTGAGCGAGTGGTTAGTACTCCCAAGTTAAAGTTATAGTATTGAGTCTAGCTATTATTAAGTTGTAGTCCGAGAGGGTATCTGTTACCTAGCTGCATAGCTCAGTTTTATGCTGTGCTGATTTTATGCACTTCGATCTTAGTATATTCATCCTCTTGGTAAGCAACTTTGCAACCAAGACATTTGTTAGCATTACTGGTGAGATGCCTATTAAACGTCTAAGTGCAGATATCTCCATTTTTCTACTAAATGGCAGTTTGTTGTATAATAATATATAGTTTAAATAAATGTAAAAATTGGATAGCCATTATTGTAAAATGCAACATCACTTAACTTATTAAATAGCCAAGAAAATAAATGTATTAGATCTATAGAGACCGACTAAATTAGAGAAAAATCTAAATGTATTCAAAATGTATTTTAAGATTAATTGCGATCGCCATTTAAATAATTTAAGTAAATTTTCAATTGTTCCAAGAAATTGCAAATAAACCTCTTAAAGGAGGAAGTGAGTTTGTCTAAATCCTATCGTTTAGCTATTTTGGGAGCAACTGGTGCTGTTGGCACAGAGTTGCTGGAATTATTAGAAAGCCGTAATTTTCCGATTGCTGACTTGAAGTTATTGGCATCAGAGCGGAGTGTTGGGCGATCGCTGCGGTTTAAAGGGGAAAATATACCAGTAGAGCAAGTTAGCGATCGCGCCTTTGAAAATGTGGATATAGTACTGGCTAGTGCAGGTGGTTCCACATCCAAAACTTGGGCAGCAGTTGCTGTCGAAAAGGGCGCAGTGGTAATTGATAACTCCAGTGCCTTTCGGATGAACCCGGAAGTTCCCTTAGTAGTACCAGAGGTGAATCCACTAGCAGCAGCTAATCACCAAGGCATTATTGCCAACCCCAACTGCACAACAATTTTAATGACTTTGGCAGTATGGCCATTGCATAAAGTTAAACCAGTGCAACGCATCGTAGCCTCAACCTACCAATCTGCTAGTGGTGCTGGTGCTCGAGCAATGGCAGAAGTCAAAACCCAAACAAGCGCTATACTACAAGGACAGCCGCCAGTTGCTGAGGTATTGCCTTACCCACTGGCATTTAATTTATTCCCCCATAACTCACCATTAAACGATTTGGGTTACTGTGAGGAAGAGATGAAAATGGTCAACGAAACCCGAAAAATATTTGGTACGCAGCAAATCAGAATCACTGCAACCTGTATACGGGTTCCCGTACTCCGCGCCCATTCAGAAGCCATTAATTTAGAATTTGAGACTCCCTTTAGTGCAGAGGAAGCCAGAGAAATTTTAAATTGCTCCCCTGGAGTGAAATTAGTAGAAGATTGGGAAACTAATCATTTTCCGATGCCAATTGAAGCAACTGGTCGAGATGAAGTTTTAGTGGGAAGAATTCGTCAGGATATTTCTCATCCGTGTGGCTTGGAATTATGGTTGTGTGGCGACCAAATCCGCAAAGGCGCAGCATTGAATGCAGTACAAATCGCCGAATTGTTGGTAGAAAAAAATCTACTAAAACCTGCTAAGGCTTACGTTTCAAGCTAGTTATTAGTAAAAATAAAAATTAATGACAAAGAGCAAATGTGCGAATCACTGTTGAAAGCAATATGCAGGTAAGTTATTACAATAGAAAACCACCAAGATACAAAAACATGGGTAATCAGGAGTGAAAACAGGGTGGGAGATTTTGGCAATGTTTTAACCGCTATGATTACGCCGTTTAAAGCAGATGGTAGTGTAAATTATGATGTAGCGGCAGAACTGGCAGCACATCTAGCTAATAACGGTACAGATACATTGGTAATGTGCGGCACAACAGGAGAATCCCCTACTCTAAGTTGGGATGAGGAATACCAGTTGTTTGTCGAGGTGTTGCAGTCCGTGGCAGGAAAAGCCAAAGTGATCGCAGGTTGTGGTTCAAATTCCACCAAAGAAGCGATCGCTGCCACCCAAAAAGCGTCTAAAATAGGAGTACATGGTTCCTTACAAGTTGTTCCTTATTACAACAAACCGCCACAAGCGGGATTGGAAGCGCACTTTCAGGCAATAGCACAAGCCTGTCCCGACCTACCATTGTTGTTATACAATGTCCCAGGTCGTACCGGACAAAACCTTCAGCCAGAAACAGTTGCCCGGTTAGCTAAGGTTAACAATATTGTCGGGATTAAAGAATCCACTGGTAGCATAGATCAGGCAAGCGAAATTCGTCGCTTGACACCAAAAGAATTCCACATCTACTCTGGTGATGATTACATGACTTTGCCCTTGTTAGCGATCGGGGCAAAGGGTGTGGTGAGTGTGGCTTCTCATCTGGTAGGAAACCAACTACAGCAGATGATCCAAGCTTTTAGTGCGGGAAAAATAGAGGTAGCCAGCGAAATTCATCTCCAACTCTTCCCGTTGTTTAAAGCTCTATTTCTCACTTCAAATCCCATTCCAGTGAAAAAAGCACTGAAACTTCAAGGTTGGGAGGTTGGTTCAACTCGTCCACCGCTATGTGAAGCTGACTTAGAAGTAAGTCAAAAGTTAGAAGCGGTTCTGAAAGAACTTAGTTTAATCTAGCCACCATCTGGTTAAGCGCTGATAATCTGCTGCTTTCTAAAGATACATATAAACAATGACCATAATTGTTCATAAGTTGCAATTTAAATCCATTTTATTGAATAAAAAATTGAAGATTTCAATTAAAAGTTGATTGCTTTGGGACTAACTTAAGAGACAGATGTGTTGTCTTAAATACAAGTTCGTTAACTATCAACTTAATTAACCACAAGTAACAATCTAAGGAGAAAATGGCTAAAAACGAAGCTGATAATTCCGCCTTGAAAATTATTCCTTTGGGCGGTTTGCATGAAATTGGGAAAAATACCTGTCTTTTTGAGTATGACGATGAGATTATTCTGTTAGATGCCGGATTGGCTTTTCCTACTGAGGCGATGCATGGAGTAAATATTGTTTTGCCAGATACGACCTATCTGCGGGAAAATCGCCACAAAATTAAAGGGATGATCGTTACTCATGGTCATGAAGACCATATTGGCGGGATTGCTTTTCATCTCAAGCAATTTGATATTCCCGTGATTTATGGGCCCAGACTAGCAATGGCAATGCTAGAGGGTAAATTAGAAGAAGCAGGAGTGCGCGATCGCACAGAAATCAGAACAGTTCTACCACGTGATGTGGTGCGGATTGGCAAAAACTTTTTAGTGGAATATATCCGTAACACCCACTCCATCGCTGATAGTTTCACTGTTGCCATTCATACTCCTCTCGGTGTAGTTATTCACACAGGGGATTTTAAAATTGACCATACTCCAGTAGATGGTGAAAAGTTTGATTTACAGAGGCTAGCAGAACATGGTGAAAAAGGCGTTCTTTGCTTGCTAAGTGATTCCACTAACGCCGAGATACCAGGATTTACACCTTCTGAACGTTCCGTCTATCCCAATCTGGAGAGAGTATTTAGTCAAGCCACTGGACGATTATTTGTCACTACCTTTGCTTCCAGCGTGCATCGCATCAACATGATTTTGGATATTGCAAAGAAGCAAAACCGTGTAGTCACGATTGTGGGGCGTTCCATGCTTAACTTGATTGCTCATGCCCGTAATCTAGGTTACATCAAGTGTGACGATAATCTGCTGCAACCATTGCACGCAGTCCGCAATCTACCTGATGAGAGAGTACTAATTTTAACTACAGGTTCTCAGGGTGAATTGATGGCAGCAATGACCCGCATTGCTAACAAAGAACATCCTCACATAAAAATCCGCCAAGGAGATACGGTAGTATTCTCTGCTAACCCAATTCCCGGAAATACGATCGCTGTAGTCAACACCATTGATAAATTGATGATTCAGGGTGCGAAAGTAGTGTATGGTCGGGACAAAGGGATTCACGTCTCCGGTCACGGCTGTCAGGAAGAGCAAAAGCTGATGATTGCCTTAACTCGACCCAAATTCTTTGTGCCATTTCACGGCGAACATCGAATGCTGGTGAAGCACGCAGAAACGGCTCAAAGTATGGGCATTCCCGCCGAAAACATGATCATTATCCAGAATGGTGATGTTGTCGAACTGACTGAAGATGCCATTCGCGTCGCTAGTAAAGTGCCATCTGGTATAGAACTGGTGGATACTACTAGTTCGGGTATGGTAAGTGCCAAAGTTTTACAAGAACGGCAACGTATGGCTTCAGAAGGCATTATCACGATCGCAGCTGCCATTGATTGGAATGGGAAACTATTGGCAAAACCAGAAGTTCACCTCCGGGGTGTAGTAACAAGTGTAGAGCGATCGCTGCTACAAACCTGGGTAAAACAACGGATTGAAGAAATCCTCACTGTGCGTTGGTCAGAATTTGCTGCTGGGGAAGGTGAAGCAGCAGATATAGATTGGGGTGGATTGCAAGGTACTTTAGAGCGAGAATTGCAACGTTCTATCCGTCGGGAATTGCAATGTCAGCCATCTGTGACTTTGTTGATGCAAATCCCTGATGAGCCGCCTGTGAAAGTTGCCGATGGCAGAAGACGGCGGACTCGGACTGCTGCTCAAGTAGCATCGTAGGGAATTTAAGATAATCTCACGCATAGGCGCAGAGACATAGAGTTTTTCTAGCGTCTTTGCGTTTTGGCGTGAAATACAGTTTCTGATCATGGGTATAGATGCCCCAGCAGTTTGTATTTGCTTATAGTTATAGTTATTGGAGGCGATCGCTATGACTAAAACACCAATAAAAATTAGTACTCTTGACGAGTACATCAATTTTGAGGATGGCACAGACAAGCGCTATGAACTTGAGGATGGGGTGCTGCTAGAAATGCCTCCTGGTACTGGTAAGCATGAGGCAATTATCACATTACTGCTAGTTCACTTCTTTTTAGAAATTCAAAAAATGCGATTGCCTTTGCAACCGCGTCCTAATGGTACAGAGGTGTCAATACGGTTCGGTTAAGGTTTTTTGATAGAAATTCTAGATCGTTAAAGATGCGATAAATCATCACAAAGACGAAATAAATCGCTATCTCTTGCCTTGGATTCATCGCGTCTCTTGCCTTAACCGAACAGTATTGACAGAGGTGTTGACCAATAAACAACCCAGGCGACCTGATATTTGTGTGATTACCAACCAACAGGCACAAAGTATTGAGAGTACTTCGGCTATCCTCAAAACTGCTCCACCCCTATTAGTTGAGGTGGTAAGTCCTGAATCTGTTGACCGAGACTATAACCAAAAAACCTCTGAGTATGCAGCTATTGGTGTGGTCGAGTATTGGATTGTTGACCCCTTAAAAAATAAGGTAACAGTCTGTTTGCTAGACAATGGTAGTTACAAGCAAACTGTGTTTACTGGAAACCAGCTGATTATTTCTCAAACATTCGCAGGACTAACCCTGACAGCCCAGCAAGTATTTTCAGCTTAGGGTTGTTGCTACATATCCTCAATGAACCCAGAGGTATAGTAGAACTAAAGTACATAACGTTAGTGGCGCTCCAAAACGCAGGTGTTCCCAAAAAGTTAGCTTGTAACCTAAATCCGCAGCAGCTTCTACAACTATCAAGTTGGCGACTGAACCAAACAAAGTCAAATTACCAGCCAAAGTTGATCCGGCTGCCAACAATAGCCAATACTTCGTGTCGCCTGGAGGAACCAGAGGATGCAGCAGAAGTACAGCCGGAACATTAGAAATTAAGTTAGATAAAACAACAGTTACACCCAAAAAACTCGCAGCAGAGTTAACCGCATGGGTAAATGGCTGGAGCAAATTCAACTTTTGCGTGACTCGCGTCAGGATAAACAATCCAGAAAACATCACCAGCAGATTCCAATCCACCTTTTGCAAAATGCGCTGGGGTTTAATGCGCCGAGTAATTAGCAACAAGCTAGCAGCGACTAAAGCAGACTCCCCTAACGGTAAACCCACAGTAAATGCAATTAGCAGCCCAATTGTGATGACTAATGTTTTATTAAATAAGGGTTTAAAAATGCGTTGCTTGCTAGTAGGTGATGGTTGGCAAGGTTTGACTGAGCGTACATCTGGGTAAAGTAGCCACAGTAATCCTACCTGAATTACCAAGCCTATTAGGGCAACTGGGGCCAATACACGCAGAAAATCTAGATAGGAAATGCCTGAAAAGGAGCCAATCAGGATATTTTGAGGATTACCGCTCAAAGTTGCTACCGAGCCTATATTAGTTGCACCTGCGATCGCTAGTAAATAAGGAATCGGATTTAAGCCCAAAGCTAAAGTCAGGCTCAAGGTTAAGGGTGTAAAAATCAACGCCAAAGTGTCATTGAGAAAAAAGGCGGAGAGAATACCACTACTAAAAGTTAAAGCAATCAACAAACCTAGAGGACTGCGAGTGATACTCAATATCACTGAGATTGATCGTCTAAAAAACCCTGCAAAGGATAGGTTGGCATTAACTACCATCATGCTCAAGAGAAATACGATGGTATTGGCATCAATGGCCTGCCATGCCTCCTGTAAATTTAAAACACCTAAAGCAATTAAAAAGGCAGAACCGACCAAAGCGATGGTGGCGCGGTTCATGCGTAAACCAGGAATGTAGCCTAATGCTAATCCCAGATAAGTTAGCCCTAAGACGCTATAGATTGCAAATTGGAGAAGAATCACTTTCTTTACCGAGACTTTGCCACGACCGATGTTTCATGACTAGCAGATCTGCATCTACTGAGAAAGCCAACCCACCTGGCTTTAAGCCGCAGCCGCGTCTACAGACTTCTCTTTACTTCTACAGCATTCAGCCAGCAATGAACAGGATGCACTTACGTGGGGAAGTGGGAATACGCAGAGGAAAGACGCCTATTAGGGTATTACCAATATTTATACTTAGCAAAAATACTTGCAGAAAGACCTTATATTAAGTTCTGTAAATGTTACACTAAAACCTATCCAATGACGGATGTCTTTACTAAAATTTAAACTGTATCAAGTTATGAACAAGATCGTCAGATTACACTACCGATCCCCAGAAAATTGCGATTAACTTGACGTAGTAATAAATTAGGTTCTGACTTAAGTGGCTAATTAGGTATTACATTATATCGCAGTCAGAACGCGATTTTTCCGGTAAAGTTCGTTGCCACGTTGTATATATTCATCAAAAAGATGAATAGCCTCAATAACACAGGGGATTAACCATGAAGGTATATGATAATACCACAAAAAAGATTTTTCTGGTAAGCTGGGTATCAATCAATCAAGCAGAGACTAGTGACCATAAAGTAACCCAGCTAAACCGTTCTGTTTCCAAATCTTACTGGAATATTCTCCAACCCCTACGGCAGCGTGTAGATAGCATTCAAGTCCGCGATCGCCAACTAGCTCACCGCTTGTGCAAACTGATTCCATCTCAGTGTCCATTTGAGCGAGATGTGAAATTATTTGGGAAAACCCTGTTTCACATTCCGCCCATGTGCAAGCTCAACCCCTTATATGAAGAAGTGGTTGGTTTACGTTTCCGAGCAATGTGCTATCTAGCGGACGAATGCGGCGAAGATGTGTCGCAGTACTGCTGAATGCTGGGGGAAAAGTTACGAGTCAGGAGTGAGGAGTGAGGAATTAAAACTTATAACTCCTAACTTCTAACTTTTAACTCCTAACTATTTTTCTACTATTTTTTTTGCCATTTTTGGATGGCATCCTGAGCATCTTCGTAAGTGGCTGTCTCCTCTGGTACTAAAGCAGCGGTCGCAATTGCGGCATTGCTATCTCCTTCGGCGGCGCGACGCTTGGCCAGGTCTAAAATTTTCTCACTCCATTTATTGATCGATTTTTGGGCAGTATCGAAGCCTGGTTGATCTGATGGTACTTTCTTAGCAACTTCGATCGCCCGATTGTAGGTAGATGCCTGTTCGGACTTAATTAAGGCATTAGCTGCATCTAAAAGAGTTTTGTTAGTCACATACTGCTTCCCCTCTAGCCGCCACAGGTTGATTACTGCTTGTGCCTTGGCATAGAGGGCTTCATCTTTGGTGATTAATCGTGCGGCAGCAATAGCGCTAGCATACTGTCTTTGTTTAGCACGACCCTCTGCTAAATCTAAAATCATCCGGCTCCAAATCTTAATATTCTCCTGAGCTTGCTCGTACAGTGGTTCACCGGGTTGAATTTTCCGGGCTGTAGCTATCGCCAAGCTCAAATCGCTAGCCTGAGTTTGTCTGAGCGACATTTTCGCCAAGTCTAATACTGCTTGATTTCGCTTTTTCGACTCGGAACTAGAAGTTATTTGGGCGCTAGATTGGTTTTTGAGTCTAACTGGTGGAGTGCGATCGTTTGGTAAATTCTGGATAACCTGGCGATCACTAGCAGTAGCATTAGGTGATGTGTTTGATATTTGCTTAATTCTAAAAGTTTCTTGATTACGGAGAAAAACTACGGCCATTAAACCTGCTACCAGTAGGCTGCCTCCGCCCCACAAGATAAACTGTTTCCAAAAAGGGATACTTGGCTGATTCGATGGCAATCGAGAGACGTAACCTTTGGAGGAATTGGGGATAAATCTTCCCCTTGTATTCACTCCTAAAGAAGTTTCCGGCATTGGCTGGGAAACTAAGCTAGTAGCTGACTCCTGGACTGGTTGACTCTTAGACTTCTCGATCTTGTGAGCCTTCACCTGTTGGGAGGAGTTCACAGTAGCTTCTCCCCATCTGCCCCGCTCTGCTGAAGTTTTAGGGTAATCGTCGAGGGGAGGAGCCGCAAGGGCAACAGCAAAGGATTCTTCCGGATAAATCACCGGATTTGCTTCAAAGTCGCTTTCCATTGCCAATTGTGGCAAGATTACCTGTGGTCTTGATGGAATGATCGTGGCAGGGTTTTGGACAGGACGCCAGTGATGTTGACATAATTTTGGCATCAGCAGACTCAGGTAGCTTTCTAAATCTGCCAAGTTGCTGCCATTACCAGAACGCAAAGCTTCTAATAAAGCTGCTGTAAAGAATCCGTGACCTAGTTCGCTACTTTCATGGGAAAATTGCTCTGGTTGGCAAGAAAGAATTGTAGCGAGTTGTAGTTCTTGGGCTAGTTCTATTGTTTCTTCGCCAACGGGAGCATCCGCTTGGGTGCCAAAAGCGCGGTTGATATCGAGCAGTAACAATACATTCATCTCAGCAAGTTGGAGACTTTGCATTAGCGATCGCAATTCTATGCCAGTCTCTTGCACGAGTTCGGGGTTGCCTTCCGCTGGCATTAAGTAATCTTTGCCCTTGTAGTTGACCCCATAACCGCTAAAAAATAACCACAGATAATCTTCTGGTTGCCAACTTGTCGCTGCCAAATCCTCAAGCAGCAGTAAAATATTCTCCTTTGTTGGGTAAGTTGACCTATCCTCAATGGGCGGCGAAGTATCTGTCATGACTAGACAGTGTTTGGGGACAAAACCTCCCTCTGTCACCAAAAAATCCTCTAGTGCCTCAGCATCTGCTTGGGCACAACTTAAAGGTTGAAATAACTGATATTGATTGATGCCAATCGCGATCGCCCAGTAATTTGCCATCCCGCTCTTTGTCAGTTATTGTTTGCTGGTCTTAAAATTGCGGTCGGCTTTGCCAAAAAAACAAAGCTAACCGATGTTTTATGTCTAGGTGATTCTGATCGAATCTTAAGTTAGAATGTAATTTTTATTACGTCAATAGACCTGAAAATACTCTCACCTAATTTCAATAACAGATCATCACTAAGGAGATAGAAGGTCATGAGCAAGATTTCTGCTCACCTACCATCATCGATCACTCCCTTTTCAGTTATTAGCCAGATTGCCAGAAGAATCCGGATAGTTCCTTTAATAATTTTGCTCATATCTACCGCTCCTGCGTGGTTTTTGACGGAAGCGCTCGCACCTCAGGTTGTGCGAGCTTACACCGCTAGAGTTGATCTAGCTATTGACCGCCTGCCGGAAGAAAACTATGAAACCGTTCTCACCAGAGCAGAAGCAGCCGCTAGGGCAGCTGCTCAACGAAGTTTCGACCAAGATATCTTGGTGACAGATGTTTCAATCATTGTGTCCGTACAAAATTATGGCGCGATCGCACCAGTTCTGACATTAGAAGTCAGTCGTCCCCAATGGCGATCGCGCCCCGATGCTCAAAATTGGGCCACTTACTTCAAAACTGCGCGATCGCTACTTTTCTTTGAAAATAGCTCTAATCCAGTTCCAGCAGCTAGCGGTGTGTCAACCCAAAAATGACGGGTTGAGCTAGACACAAAGACGCAAAGAGGTCAATCTTAGAATTCCCTCTGTCCCAGTGTCTTTGTGTCCTAACTTCAGTCTCAACCTCTCAATTCAACTTACCTGTTGTCCTTGGCGACAGTGGATGGCCTAGAATAAGAAGGTTGTCAAGAATCGCGATATCTGCTGACATGGCTGTTCCTAAGAAGAAAACTTCTAAATCAAAACGAGATAAACGTCGAGCTACCTGGAGGCACAAAGCCGTCGTCGAAGCTCAGAAAGCTCTATCTCTGGGCAAGTCGATCTTGACTGGACGTTCTACATTTGTGTATCCAACTGCTGAAGAAGAGGAAGAAGAATCATAATTCCCCAGTCAGGAAAAGCATGAACAGCACCGATAAATTTGATTGGCAATTAAATACCAATTAAGCTTCTTACCATTGGATAAACGCTTTTTCTTAGCTTTTCTGATTGCATTATGGATCATAGATCCTCTACACAAGCTGATTAAATCGAGAAAAGTTGGTAGTGAGTAATTGGGAACATCCATTACCCATTACCGATCATTCATGAATAATGATCAAGTAATCATATAAAGAGTAAAACATCTGGTGCTGTTGGCAACTCAGCAAAAAAGCTTGTAAATACCTTGAGAAAACTTATTTTTCTCCAACTATGCTAGGAAAATTTTTTCACAAACCAGGGAAGGAAGAGGAGGAACGCGTCCCTCCTGGTCAACACTTGGCTAAAGGTTTCCCCGTATTAACTTACGGTGCAACTCCCCAAGTCAGTACTGAGGAATGGGAGTTTCGAGTTTGGGGTTTAGCAAAATCTGCTACTTTTAGTTGGTCAGATTTTATGGCGCTACCTCAACACGAATTTACAGCAGACTTCCACTGTGTAACGCGCTGGTCTAAACTCGATGTCAAATGGACTGGCATAAAAATGACAGATTTCATGGGTCTGATTGAGCTAGACCCGAAAGTAGCCCACATTATGGAACACTGCTACGGCGGCTACACTACCAATATCTCTGTAGAAGATTTTATGCGCGAAGAAAACTTCTTTGCCTTTAAAGTCTTTGGTGAAGACCTTCCATCTGAACACGGTGGCCCAATGCGGCTAGTTGTGCCCCACCTCTACGCTTGGAAAAGTGCTAAATGGATTAATGGTTTAGAGTTTTTAGCTGGTGAAGAACTTGGTTTTTGGGAGCGCAATGGCTACCATCGCCGTGGTGAACCTTGGGCTGAGGAGCGTTACAGCAATGCTTTTGGGTTTTAAGAGTTAGGAGTTATTCAATTTTGGATTTTAGATTTTAGATTTTTCCTTCAATCCAAAATTCAAATAACTCATAACTTTTAACCCAGAAGTTTCTTGATTAGCGGCAATTTGCCCTCATAGGGAGCATATCGCCATTTTAAATCTAGCCAGAATGAGTTTTGCAACACACTTTTGTCATGGGAAAAGGTGTCAAAACTAGCTTTGCCGTGATAGTTGCCAATACCGCTATCTCCCACCCCACCAAATGGTAAAGACGAGACACCAACCTGCATTATTGTGTCATTGATACAGACTCCACCAGATGAAGTTTCCTGCAAAACTCGCTTTTGTAGGTTTTTGTTTTGAGAAAATAAGTATAACGCCAAGGGTTTAGGTCTAGAGTTAATCAAGGCGATCGCTTCGGCAATATCAGTATATTCAATGATTGGTAAAATGGGACCAAAAATTTCTTCCTGCATTACAGAATCTTCCAAAGAGACATTATCAATTACTGTGGGAGCGATATAACGCTCTGAAGGTTGATTTTCTCCACCGATGATAACTTCCCCATCTTTGAGAAAGTTAACCAATCTATCAAAGTGTTTTTGACTGATAATTCTAGCGTAATCAGGACTGGTTACAGGATTATCGCCATAAAATTCTTTTAGGCATTTTTCCATCCCATCTATTAAATCTTTTTTGATTTTTTTATCAACTAAAAGATAGTCAGGGGCGATACAAGTTTGTCCAGCATTAATAAATTTGCCCCAAGTAATTCGTCTGACAGTGTGTTCAAGATTAATGTCAGTATCTACAATACAAGGACTTTTACCACCCAATTCTAAAGTAACTGGTGTGAGATATTTGGCCGCTGCTGCCATGATGATTTTGCCGATGGCTGTGCCACCAGTAAAAAAGATATGGTCAAACTTTTCTGCCAGAAGTTTTTGACTTGCTTCAACGCCTCCTTCAACTACTGCAATATAAGCTGGATCAAAATGTTTGGCAAAAATTTCAGTGATGATATGGGAGGTATGAGAAGCGATTTCTGAAGGTTTGATAATTGCACAATTCCCGGCTGCGATCGCACCGATTAACGGCGAGATAATTAAGTTAAATGGATAGTTCCAAGGGCCGATAATTAAAACAACCCCTAACGGTTCTGGATAAATTCGGGCTGAGTAGGAAAAAAAATCCCAGGAAACCGCTGCTTTTTTGGGCTTACTCCAGTTTTGAAGATGTTTTATAGCGTAATCAATTTCCTTAATTACGCCGATTTCTGTAAGGTAACTCTCCACTTCTGGTTTATGTAAATCCGCTTGTAATGCCTCGACTATTGACTGTTCATGCTCAATAATTGCTTGCTTGAGATTTTTAAGTTGTTCAATGCGAAAAGTGATATCTTTAGTTTTGCCAGTTTGAAAAAACTCTCGCTGATTCTGGATAATATTGCCAACGTTAGATAATTCAGTGGTAATCATTGTTTTGTCCTTGCAAAGAGTATTTGTTTAATGCTAGCGCTGCTAAATCAGCATATTTTATTCATCAGATTTTAGTATTTAATTTATAATTGGAATAATTAATTTAAATTATTGGTATAGAATAGGAGAGTTATAAATTATGAATTATTGGGGTAAAAATTCGATAATTCATAATTCATAATTCATAATTTATAATTGCTAATTTTCTCATGCTTTTGTGGGGAGAAGGACAATAAATACACTACCTTTCGCTAACTCCGAATTAAGCAGAATGATGCCTTGATGTGCCTCAACAATTCTCCGAGCAAGGTATAGTCCTAAGCCACTACCAGAAGTCTTGTGGCTGCCTTGGCGAAATCGTTCAAATATGGTGGCTTGTTCTTCAGGGGGAATACCTGGGCCAGTATCCGCTATCTCAATACTAATATATTCAACGGAATTGGATTTTCCCGAAAATTGAGATTGGCTACTTTTGTCTAACTGGCGTTGAGAAGTAAGACGAATAGTCACAGACCCAGAGTCGGTAAATTTGATCGCATTTCCGATAAGATTTGTGAATAGACGATGTAATTCTAAGCGATCGCCTATCACTCTGTTTGTGCTTGACTCCTCAGTAAAGTCTAGATTAATAGATAGTGCTTTGTCTTGAGCTAGAGGTGACAATTCTCCACTTACCTCCTCTAGCAACTGCACCAAGTTAACCGGTTGAAATGCCAAAGTTTTACGACCTGCTTCAAAACGATAAACTTCCAATAAGGTATTGACCATAGAAAGCAGGTTGATATTGCTACGGGCCATGATGGCAATTACTTCCTGCATTTGTGATGATAATGCTCCCAACGCTCCTTGCTGAAATAGCATCAACATGCGATCGGCCGCGACTAAGGGAGTGCGTAAGTCGTGGGTGAGGCGGGAGACAAAATCTTCTCGCTGGCGGGCAATTTCATCACGTTCATCCATACTATGCTTCAAGCGCAGGAGCGATCGCACTCGTGCCAGCAATTCATCTACTGTTACAGGTTTGCGGATAAAATCATCAGCACCCAAGTCTAAACCGTGGGCGACGTTGGGCGCATCGTGGGCAGTGATCAGCAATATGGGGATGTATTGTGGCAATTTCATCTCTCCACGAATGTGCTTGGTGACTTCGTAGCCGTCCATACCTGGCATCATCAGATCCAGCAGAACCAAGTCACAAGGAGAAGCTTTTAATTCTGCCAAGGCCGAAATCCCATTTTCTGCGGTGCTAATCGTGTAACCTTCTTCCTCCAAAATAGTTTTGATCAAAAACACGTTATCAGGAGAGTCATCAACAACCAGAATTTTGTCAGAGCGAGAAGATTGTGAAGTCATATAAATGCAAAGTATGGGGTAAAAGTAAATTTTTGTCAGATGAGCTTTACTTATATCAATTTGTCTCTCAATTTCTTTAATTGACCTTCCACGCAAGAATTATTTACTAGTAATTTGGTATTTAGGGACTGTGGAATTTCCTGCTAAGTTCAGATGGGCTGTGTTTTTTGCCAAATAATAACTCACTAATTGAATTATTGCTGGTAAAACTTTATATCAAGATACAGTAGATGGTAGTAATACATAGGTAGCATTTAATCTAGCGGATCAAGTAGGGAAGTGGAGATAGAATTGCATAGGCGATCGCTCTAGAGTAAAAGTTCCTTCTGAGTTTCTTAGGGGAACATACTTCTTATGGTAGAGTGAGCTTTCCCGTATGTAGGATAGCCCGTGTTTAGCATTCTGCACAATTTGTTTTCAAAATGAGAGCATGAGGAAACCGTTGCCTCCTTCACCGAAACTAGCCACCCGTATCTAAATCGTTCTCTTTTGCTGGCTTTGGCAGAGATTTTAGAGATGTTTTGAGCAAAATCCAATCCAGATAGAGTACAAGAATCTGCATTTTCAGAAAGTGGTTGAGGCGTTGGAAGCTTTTATCCCTCAGCAGCCATGCCCAGATTTTTTCCAGTAGTAGCTTTAGGATAACTTCAACAGATTTATTGATAACTAGGGGGATTAGTGCTTCTAGCATTGCGATCGCCTCAGTTGGTTGACTGAGTTCAATGTCGCAATTTTCTTTTGTGGTTATTTATTTGACTTATAGTGACTTAAATTGATTTGTCTTGACATATCTTGACTAGCCGCAAATCTCTGCAAACGCCAGCTAAACTTAACTCTAAGGCGATTTTATAGTAGGTATATGTCGTTACCACAAGACTTCTTAACGCAACTAGAGCAATACAGCGAATTATCAAACAGAGAAAAGGCAGTCTTTCTGGAAATTTTCAGTAGTGGCAAGAGTCGAGTCCAAGTTACACAAGCACTTAACATCTCTGATAGCAATCTCAGCAGTTGTCTAACGGGGATTTACAAGAAATTCAGTATCAATGGCAGTGGGCCTGTGAAAGAAACCCGCTTGCGAGAGTATCTCGAAAAGCGATATTCACAGCAGAAGGACTACTTTTTTAAGCAAAAAACTGTTGAGACTTATATTGCTGACTTCATTTACAACTTGCGCGATGCTCATATTGAAGCCAAAGAATTAGAATTAGATAGTGAAGCAATTTTGAAGTCTATTGAAGCTCAGAATGGTCTAGTAGTTGAACGAGCAAAGGGCATTTATTCCTTTTCTCACCTAACGTTTCAAGAGTATTTTTCTGCTAGGGAAATTGTTGCTAACTCTGCCTGGAATAGTTTGGTAAAAGATATCACAGAGAGACGCTGGCAAGAGGTATTTTTACTTACTGTAAGCATGATGAGGAAAGCTGATGATTTAGTACTATTGATGAAGGATAAAATTGATGTAATTATCTCTAATGATGAGTATTTACAGGCTTTTTTGGTGAAAATCTATGAAAAATCCTTATCCATAAAATCTAGGTTGAGTTTATCAACAATTAGGTCTTTTTACTTTGAACATCTTCTTTTCTTTGGTTCTGATTATGTACTCGATTCCTTAAACTACAATCTTGCCTCTGCTCTTGGTTTCAATCTTAGTAGCATGGAACTTGAAGAAGAGCTTTTCTTGGATAGTTGCCTTACCGATATAATTGAAATTTCTAACTCAAATCGCCACGAAGCATTAACTTGGATTTTGGAATTAAATATTTATATTCAACCTGAATTACGAAAAGCACTTCAAGATTTACAAGAAGAAATTATTCAATTAGAAAGTCAAACCAATTGGGAAGATGGCAGAGATAATCTGCCTCCTGAATGCGAAATAAAATTAAGAAATTTAGCAATTAAATATAGAAAAATTTGTTACAAATTGGAATTAAGTGATTATCAACATCAATTGTTATCATATTATTATGAAGCTAATAATTTATTGCTAGATTGCCTCAATAGTGATTGTTATGTCAGTCGTGAGGTGAGGCAGGAAATTGAAAATAATTTAATGTTACCGATAAGGGAATTTAAAAATAGTCAACTTCAATAAATATAAGCTCCTGCAATGTTATTGCATCGACTTGCAATGCTAATACATCAGTCTGTTATATTCATGCATCAGAGCGATCGCATTTATTCCTCTGAGGTAATCTTATTCAAAACTTGCTGAAGTTCTGCTGTGGAAAGAATTGCGATCGCACTTTTACCACAAAGTAGGCGATTCTATCTAAAACTTGCTGAAATTCTGCTGTGGAAGGAATTACAATGCCGTTCGCAAAGCGTCTCGTAGAGAAGGCGGTTCGCTTCGCGACCATCGCACTTTTATGAAGCATTTTGAGTACAGATGGTTTTTCTATTCCATTGATAACTTCGACAATAGAGCTTGGCACTTCTCCAAATTGTGTTTCTAGAACTGTAATTATTGCTAAAACTGCTAAACTAATGACTCGCTTTTTATAGCGGTCAAACAAACGGTAATTATATGTGTACATCCGTTCGGCAAATTGGCTGTCATATTGCCCTTGGACTTCCACATGAACCAATACCCAAGCTTCTTCGCCATCCAGTAGCCAAACTTTTGCGACTTTATCAACCAAACGCCGCCTAATTTCTGCATCCGGTTCTAGCTGTTGCAGTTCTGTGTCCAGAAATTCATAGGGTCGCGTCCAGTCGATTTCGGCATAAGCTTGGGTGAAAAAGAATTCCAGAAAGCGGGAAAAATATAGCTCAATGACTTCTTTCCAAGGACTATCGTAATCAGTAAATTGCTCGGTCATGAATTAAAACAAAAAGTACCTCTGCGCCATTGGTAAAACTGTCGCAGGTTCACAAATCAGCAACTCACCATCTGCCCTGACTTCATAGGTTTCTGGATCAACTTCAATGTGGGGTAGTGCATCATTCAGCTTCATATCCCGCTTACTCAATTGGCGTGTTCCAGAAACTGCAACTGCTGCCTTTTGTAAACCTAGCTGGCTGGGAATTTCTTTCTCTAAAGCTGCTTGAGAAACAAAAGTTAATGATGTGGCATGACGCGCCCCTGCAAAACTACCAAACATCGGTCGCATATACACTGGTTGCGGTGTGGGAATACTGGCATTAGCATCGCCCATTTGCGACCATGCAATCATTCCGCCTTTAATCACTATCTCTGGCTTCACGCCAAAAAATGCGGGATGCCACAAACATAAATCTGCTAGTTTTCCCTCTTCTACTGAACCCACATATTGAGCAATTCCGTGAGCGATTGCTGGGTTAATAGTGTACTTAGCAACATACCTTTTTGCCCGAAAATTGTCTGCTTTTTGCTCCGTTCCCTGTGGATTAAGACTTCCTCGTTGCACTTTCATTTTGTGAGATGTCTGCCAGGTGCGAATTATCACTTCGCCTACCCTTCCCATTGCCTGTGAATCGGAAGAAATCATGCTAAATGCACCTAAGTCGTGCAAAATGTCTTCAGCAGCAATGGTTTCTCGGCGGATGCGGGACTCGGCAAAAGCCACATCTTCAGCGATCGCTGGGTCAAGGTGATGGCATACCATCAACATATCTAGGTGTTCATCTAAGGTGTTGACGGTGTAAGGACGTGTGGGATTGGTGGAAGATGGGAGGACATTGGCTTGGCTGCAAACTTTGATGATATCTGGTGCGTGTCCACCGCCCGCGCCTTCGGTATGGTAGGTGTGGATGGTACGGTTATTAAAAGCAGCGATCGTATCTTCCACAAATCCGGCTTCGTTCAGCGTATCAGTATGAATCGCTACTTGTACATCATATTCATCGGCAACACTGAGGCAAGTATCAATTGCTGCGGGTGTGGTTCCCCAGTCTTCATGAAGTTTTAACCCCATTGCGCCGGCGGCTACTTGTTCTACAAGTCCTTGGGGTTGACTGGCATTACCTTTACCCAAAAATCCTAAGTTTACGGGAAAAGCATCAGCAGCTTGCAGCATTCGGTAAATGTTCCAAGGTCCGGGGGTGCAGGTAGTGGCATTTGTACCCGTAGCTGGCCCAGTACCACCACCAATCATCGTGGTAATCCCAGAAGCGATCGCAACTTCAATCTGTTGGGGACAAATAAAATGAATATGGGCATCAATACCGCCAGCAGTGAGAATCATTCCTTCCCCTGCTAAGGCTTCAGTTCCGGGGCCGATAATAATATCTACATTGTCTTGAATATAAGGATTTCCGGCTTTACCAATTTTGAAAATCTTGCCATCTTTAATGCCAATATCCGCTTTGACAATACCCCACCAATCGAGAATTAAAGCATTGGTAATTACTAAATCTACAGCACCATCGGCGTTAGAAATGGGGGATTGTCCCATCCCGTCTCGGATAACTTTACCGCCGCCGAATTTTACTTCATCGCCGTAGGTGGTGAAATCTTGTTCAACTTCAATAAATAATTCTGTATCTGCAAGTCGGATGCGATCGCCTACTGTCGGGCCGTATGTTTCGGCGTAAGCGCGGCGATCCATTCTGTAAGGCATAATGGCACTCGTAGGGGTAGTGTTACTTTGATTATTTTTGAGCAAGTTTAGAGATATTCAGAGGAAATTTTGTATAAATTTATAATTTTGTTGTGCCCGTAGATATAGGAAAATAAATTTTAATAGTAGTTAAAGCGAATTTATAAACGCGAAAATATAGAATGATATTGGGAACATAGGCAGATATAAAACTGAGGTAGAATGTTATCTAAACTGAGAGTTCAGCACTACAAGAGCCTCTTTGATCTCGAAGTTGATTTAAAACCATTAACTGTATTTATTGGATCTAATGGTTCTGGAAAGTCGAATGTTTGTGAAGCTTTATTTGTATTGTCTAATTTTTTGGAAAGATTAATAGCGAATACAAATCATTATGAAGTAATACCTTTTTTTGCTCAATCTTTAATAGCCGTAAATCCAAACCAGCAGAAAATAGAATCAAAATTTTGGCAGGGAAAACAAGATTATCTTTTCTTGGAGGTTAGTTATCTTCCAAATCTAAAAAGTCAGAAATCCAGTTCAACTATATCAATTCATATTGATTATCCACCGCGAATAGTGACTATTAATAATCAAGAAGATTCTGGCGAGATTCGTACTGGAACAAATCCGTATACACAGGAACTAAGAAACTTTTTAGTTTCTAATAATTATTTAGATTCTCCTCTAGCCAAGGCAATCAGAAAAGTTAGTATTTATGATTTTGCCCCAATTAGTCTCTCTAATAATATTCCATCAACTGGTGGAATGGATAAAACAGGACAGGGAATTGTTGATGCTCTAGCTGATATTTTGCTGAGTAATCGTAAAAGTTTTGATGAATTAGAGGAACGTTTAATACGGCTTGTTCCTAATATACAGAGAATTTCTTTACTGCGTAGAGAAGATAGAACTTTTTTACTGGAATTAATCGACAGATATTCTGAACATCATATCCCTGCTTCGGATATATCTGATGGTACACTTAGAATTTTGGCATTTCTAACCGCACTATATCAAGAAAATACCCCCAGTATTATTTGTTTTGAAGAGATAGAAAACGGAGTTCATCCTTGGTTGTTACACAAAATGATGGAATTATTGCAAATAATTTCTACAGAGGGGATTACAGGTAAACCTGTTCAAGTATTAATCACAACTCATTCTCCCGTATTGCTAAATTATGTCGAACCTCAGCAAGTGCGTGCTGTTGAGTTAGACACCGAAGGTAAAACTCAAATTCATGCCTTACCCATTGATTCGGAACGCTTCCAAAAAGCCCTAGAAGCTTATGATGGAGAATTAGGTGAACTATGGTTTACGAATGTGTTTGGAGGTAATCCGGTATGAATCGGGCGATTCGTATTGGGCTAATTGCTGAGGGAGAAGCAGAACTTGGAGCAAGTATTCCCTATATTAAACCAGAAGATGGTGGAAAAGTTATTGAAAGAGATAGAGAAGGGGCACTTCATACCATAATTAGACGAGAAATTAATAATTTGGGATTGCCTGATTGTGATTTTGTACAAAGACATCCATCCATCAGCGAGAGTCCAGTCTTTAAACGGCGTGTAGGACACTCAATTTTAGAGCCAAAATATTTAGCACAGGTGATTATCGCGTGGAAACCTGAAGAAGTTAATATGATCCTAATTGTGGTTGATGCAGATGATAAGCTTCAGCAAAGGCAAATTGACTTGGAACGGGCTTTAAATAAAATCCGTGATAATCACCTGGATGTTAATGAGCAAAAAATTAGCGAGCGCAGTGCAGGAGGTTTAGCGATTAAAAATTTTGAAATGTGGTTGTTGGCAGACACTCAAACTGTATCAAGCATTTTAGGTGTAGAGCTTGAACCTCTGGAAAATTTAGAAGAATTAAATGGTGGAAAAGGTATTTTAGAAAATGCGATCGCACAATCAACATATCTCTCTGAAAATAGTAGCAATCAACGCCCTCTACAAATTCGATGGAAACTTGCTTTTGAGATTGATTTAGCAATTATCAAAAATCGTTGTCCGAATGGATATGCTACTTTTGCACAACATTTAGTTGCGGCTACAACGGTAGTTGTTAAGTAACTTCTCAATAAGCGCTGGAAAAGCTAATAAATGTGTTTCAGGAAGGCGACGGGATGAATCGGGAATGAAGTGGGGTTGCTTTAAGAGCAAA
>NZ_JBALCP010000008.1:0-31752 GCF_036919675.1 Nostoc sp. | reverse complement strand
CAAGAGCCAGGATGACCTCAAAACTCGAATTCTCGAATTTATCGACTATTTTAATAAAACAATGGCTAAACCTTTTAAGTGGACATACAAGGGTAAAGTGTTGGCTATCTAATACTTGGTTTATTTCCGCCAAGCTGTACTAGTACAATTTTATTGTAAACCCTCACGATCGCTGACACATTGCCAAGGGCAGAGGAAATTCTCATTCTCGGTAAAAGAATTGTTTGATACTGCTTGTCTTGCTTATTGACATTATGGGACTTGGCAAATTTTAGCGATGAGCTTAAAGTCCAATACAGTTCAGATTAGCATTTCTTCCTTAATAAACCACGGTTCATTAGGAATCCGGTTAATCTCTTATGATAAGTGAAACAACCTTAAAAAATATAAAACAGACCTAACCCCCCAGCCCCCTTCCCGCAACGGGAAGGGGGAGTCAAAGCCTCTCTCCTAACAAGAGAGAGGTCTGATATTTAATTTGGTTGAGTTACTTATTAACTTTTATTTGGAAGTCCTAAAAAACCCCACCCTATTTAAGGGGGTGGGGTTAGTACAGTTACTAAGGCTATTTAACCGTAGATAATATAATATCACTCAAATTGCACAAGCGATCGCCCCGATACAATAATGAAACCCACAGAATCAAGCCGAATCTGAGGCTGGCGAATTCCCTCTAGAATGGCTGCATTTAAAGCAGTTTCTATCTTCAATTCTTCAGCTAATGCATTATCCCAACTTTGTTGGTTCAGGCGTAGGCGTAATTGTTCTACTCTATTGCCTAATTTCTTTTCGGCAACATTAGCACAACTTTGGCACAAGTCAATAAAATCGGGACGATTGGAGAGTAATTCCGAAGAAGTGTTCCGCACTTGATAGCAAAAATTTTGCCATTTACTAGGGTCAACAAAATCGTCAATAATTCCTAAGCGCTCTTTTGCCAGATTGTAATCTCGTCCTTGATTATTGTTTTTATCTTTATATGGACGTTGCAGGATACTTAAGATTGCTCTATCCTCAACAACACGTATTGGCTCCTTGCGACCATCAATATAGATAGTTTCTATAATTGGCGGAAATAGAGCATCGACACGTCGCTGCAAGTTTTTGAATTGAGAATTATCTAGTTTGTAATCTAGTAAAACTTGTTTGGCGATTCTTAAATTTGCCTCAACTACATAATTGCATTGGAAACCAAACCACTCCTTCCCTTCTTTAGGATCCCAAGATGCATCAGTGCGCCACATTGCAAAGGCTTCACCTCGGTCATCCCAGTTTATATAGTTTAAGAGGGCTTCGACAAATCCTTCCCCAATCCGAAAGAGTTTAATACCAGAATTCTGATTTGCTACCCTGCGATTATAAGTACCAAATTGGTCTAGATAACTATCAGCAAAACGGTTTTTTAACTCATTTATGGGAACCAATGTCCGCGTTGTCGGTTGATAACGTCGGATCTCTGATGAATCTGGGTTATTAAGTGCCCTGAATCCCAATGCATCACAAATCCAGCCTTCAATTGCTCGTTTAATTTCTAGATGGCAAGCATCGTAATTATCTAAATCTTGAAAATACTGGGTGGCAATTTCATCGTTAGCGTCAATTTCATTTAGAGCATTCTGTTCACTAATTTTTGCTATTTCAGCTTGAATTTGCTCTTGAATTGGCGAAATCATCTCTAACAATCCAGCCGCACTTGATTGAAACAAAGTTGTTTCTAATTCTGTAAGTTTCTCATCCACATAAAACTGTAAGCTGGCAATTGATTGTTGGAAAATACCAAACCCATCTTTCAATACTTGATACCAAGCATTGTGAGGGCTATCTGGCAAATAGGGGCCAATCAAGGCACAGGATTGGACTCCAATTTTGCTGCCAATCCGGTCAAGTCTGCCAATTCTTTGCTCTAATTGATTAGGCGACCAAGGAAGGTCAAAATGAATTAACCAATCGGCAAACTGGAGGTTACGTCCTTCTTCTCCAGAGCGATCGCATACTAAAATAAAGCAGTTTAGGTTATTCTTGAACTTACTTAAGCCTTCCTCAACTTTGTCTGGTGATTCTCCAAATTGATGTTTAGCTACTGTCTCTGCACCAAAGGTATCAGACAAATACCGGACAATTTCGCCACAAGTTTGCACAAAACTGGTAAATACAATAAATTTGGGCAGAATATCCCCGGTAATTGGCCTCTTGATTCTCTGCTGTATCCTCGTGACGAATTCTTTTTGATTCTTCCGAACATTTGCAGGAATTTTGAAGTACGTACCTAGCTGATTCAACAGCACTGTTTTCAAATTTTCCGTCCGTTCTCCGTCCTCTTGAGGTTGACGAATAATTTTTAGAAAGGATTGCAGAATCTCTTCTTCCCCTGAGAATTTGGGGGTTGTAGTTAATAGGCGAATATCATCTTCTTTAAACTCCTGGATGAGTTTAGAATCAGGTTTACCAGTTAACCGGGCGGTAATTACCTGCTCTAAAATCTTTAACCAAGTACCAGAAGCTAGAAATAACAACAGAAAAATTCGCTGATATTGCTTTTCACCAGAAGCAACACTACGCCATTGATTGAGCAGTTCGTGGATATCAGGCGATCGCTCGTCTAAATCATACTCTTCTTTCGGCGTAAAATTGCGGTCAAATATCACATCTTCCACCGCAGCGCGACGGTTGCGAAGCATTCGGCGGTGTAGTCGATAGGTATCGCTGACGTGAGTGCGAATCGCTTGGACTATTTGGTCTTGCTCAGGAGAATTTGCTTGTAAGTTTTCTAAATTATCCGCCAACTTCAATAAATACTTATCCTCAGCAAAGAGATTTCGCAGTTGCTGCAAGTTGCTTTTGAGAACAACAGGGTCGGCATCTTCATTAAAAGAAAGCAGAAGTTTACCAATTTGCTGACGACTTTCAACTTTGGCACGAAAACCTACTAAATCGCCAAGTTTATAGGTTGTCGGGTCGAGCAAGTGCAACATAGCCAGAAAATCCTGCTCATGGTTAAGAACAGGAGTGGCAGATAATAAAAGTAAGCGATCGCTTTTATGAGCAAGTTCTTTGCAAGTCTCAAAACGCTGGCGCACTGTTGCATCCTTAGAGGTTGCCATTGCTGCGATATGATGGGCTTCATCTAAAATTAAGCAGCCTATCCTCGCTTTCAGGTTGATTTTATGAATATCTTCAACCGCTAGCACCGCTACCCGTTTGCCAAAATGGGAGATGTAAAACTTGTTTTCTAACTCCAGGCGCCATTGTTTGAGCAAATATTGCGGAACTAATACCACCGCACCTTTTTTCGGCTCATCGAGGAGGAATTGACGCAGAATTGCACCCGCTTCGATGGTTTTTCCGAGTCCCACCTCGTCTGCTAGCAAGTAGCGTTGAATTGGGTCTTCCAGTACCCGCCTGACTACTTCAACTTGGTGAGGATAAAGATTAATATTTGCCGAAATCAGTCCCGTCATCCCGCGACTGACAGCGCGTTGCTGAATCAAGGATTTAACGAAAGCCAATCTTTTGTCGTGGAAGTAAGGCGTTTCGTGACCCTTCATCGCCAGAGTTTCGATAGGGTCTGTGTTGGGTAAATTGCAACGAACGTAAATGTCTTCAACAGATGCGATCGCAGTTTTCTTATCTGGTAAATCAATTTGATACATTTCTGTATCTTCATCCCAGATGAAAACTCTGCCAACTATCCATTTATCCTGGCTTTGGGACTTAATATAGCATCGAGCCTGGGGTTCAAGCCTGACTTCAGAGAGCGAATTTAAAGGTAAAGTTTTTTGGAGACGTTGCCCTATGGAGCAGAAATACTCAACAATCGCATTGGCATCAGATATTTCAGTAACTTTTCCTATACCCAAAGAGTTATTCTGGGACTGTACTAATAAACCGAGCTTAATCATAGATCCAGTCCCCTGAACACACTAAAAGAACCTTCCAGACTAGTTTGTTCACCTATATCTGGCAGTTTTGTCGATCAACATTATAGATAGTCAACTGCCCCAGCCACAAGGGGAAGTAGCTTGTAACTAACCGAGAGAATCGGTCGAAACATCACGTGCATTGGGTTGAGTCGATGCCCGGTATTATCCGGGGCACCTCTCAGTTAAATCTGGACGTGCGACTTTCACCGCATCCAGCTTCCGATGTTCTTAGCTTGCGCTTTTGCTAATGTGTTTATGACCTTTCACTATTTTCCGCGTGGCATATTCTCCCAAGTTTGCCTGGTCTTCGCAGGATTGGTTCTTTTTGCCTGAGTGCTTGTAGTCGTGGCAGCTTTCGTGCAGCGCTTCAAGGTTTTTACTCTTCCAGTTTTCATGATTTCCGTCAATATGATGTAGGTGTATCCTTTCATCATCTACGAATTTCAGTCCGCAGGAAGCACATTTATGGCTTTGCTTTTTCAGAGCTTTAGAGGTTTTGCCGTCATAGAGCTTACTGTTACGTTCGCTCCAGTAGGCTACTTCACCGTCATAGGGGGATTTTATTCCTTGAACCATGACGTGTTTGTTCTCGGAGTGAGGAACTGCTGGGAATGCCTTGTCTAGCAACGTTTTACTAGAGTAGTGGTCTTGCTTGGTTTCCTTATTGAATACCTTGTAAGCTCTTGTTTCGATGTGGTATAAGGAATTCCTCGCCCCATCCATCTTGCAAAACTTATGGTAGTTTCTCCAGCCTCTGACTATTGGGGAAAGCTTTTCAGCTTTTTCCTTAGCACCATAATTCGAGTTGTTGACGATGTGTTTTACTTTCTTGCGAAAAGCTTTGAAGTTATCCACTGAGGGAACACTTTTGAACTTTCCGTTTTTCTGGACTTTAAAGTGCCAGCCGAGGAAATCAAACCCATCTGTCGCGGCGGTAACTTTGGTTTTCTTTTGGCTTACATTCATTCCGCGTTTACGGAGGAACTCGCTGATTCTTTCAAGTATCTCAATCGCGTCATCTTCGGGACGGAGTATGATAACCATGTCATCCGCATAACGGATTGATGGCTCGACAATGCTCCCTTTTGGGGTGTTGTCTGTGATTTTCTTACCTCGTTTGTGACCGTCGTGGTACCTATGGATACTCTCAATCCCGTTGAGTGCGATATTCGCTAGTAGCTGTGATACTTGTCTTATTGCAAGAAATCGAGCCGAGGTAGATTTTAGAATAAGCTTTTGGAGTAACCTAGCTTTCCTCTTGTCTCCAACTTGAACAGCTTTAAATACGCGCTTTTGAAGGCGAAAGAGAGTCTTGCGGAATTTCTTCCACGGTAGCCTTTTCCAAGATTCACTAGTTTTGACACTGTGTCTAATCATTCTCTTCTCTGGTTTGTATTTTTCTGAACACCTCAGACCAATTACGGTCTGTCCTACCCTAACTGTGGGGATTCCTCCGCTCGTCTGGGCTACCTAAGGTTCGACTGCCTTAAGACCCACAGTTAGTTTTTATTCGTTCCCTCGGAGAGATTGATAGTCCCGTTAGATGTAGCCACTTTAACCACTGGATTCCCTAGACTCTTGCCGTTATGGTCAGTAAATGCGGCGGGAATTAATTCTCCAGTGAAGTCAGGGGTTCTGTGTTACGCCCTGCTTGCAGGTAGGTCACTTTTCTAGGCTCTGTTTCATCGTAGGAACTCCCTATTAGCGCCAGTGTCAACCCGTAACGGCTGTCTGATTGCACCCTGTTCCCCGCTTCACTCTGTAAGAATCGAGCTTACTCGGTGGGGGCAGATAAGGAGTCAATTCTGAGTCTGAATGGCAGGGCTTGCACCTGCATCAAACCGAGAGTTCAGCCTTTTAGTGACAGTAATCTGCTGTCAGGCTGGGTTAGTTATTTACGGACTGGATACCGTGATTCCCTAACCAACGAATCGCACACTGACACCTGCTCTTGCATCCCTTGGGTAGAAGAGAGAATATAGTCGTGTCTCGTTAAGAGTCTGTCTCGTTAAGAGTCTCTGACTGGGAATGCTTAATGGGAGGGCTGCTGCCTCAAGACTTGCGGCAGCCCAATGAGGAGCATTTCCAGCCAGAGGTTCTTAACGAGGTTTTAAAAGGTTTGCGCTTAAGTTGACACCTATGAGCAATGCTGTGCCCCCACAACATATGTGGTTCAATGTCAATGAAAACTGCTATAAATCCACATTCTTTAATAAAGTTTTGTGTAAAAGCGTAGCGTTTTAAATGCAGGGCAACGCATTGGGATTGTAAAGCGACGCATTGGGATTGTAAAGCGATACATTGGCATTGTAAGGCGACGCATTGGGATTGTAAAGCGATACATTTGCATTGTCAGGTGATGCATTGGCATTGTCAGGCGACGCATTCGCATTGCAGGGTATTGCCAAATTTAATTCGCTACGAATTAATGAAATGCTGTACTTATACCGATTACTGTGAGATTGCATAGAACAAGGGGATTTTGCCCCAAGTTTAACCAAGCCTGATTTTGTGTAGTCTCTTAGAGAATTGTTATTATAGCAATCCTAAATCAGTTACGAACAAAAAGACCCCCGACTTCTTGAAGAAGTCGGAGGTCTGAGCCTGTAAATGTTTTCAAATCAAATAGGATTGCTATAGCTGATTATCTGGTGCAACAAATTCACGCTTTGGCTTGATAACGCCACGATACAATTAAGGTGATGTAGTTTTATTTACTATGAAGAAAATCAGAGACAACACAATTAAGTTAAATCAATTTTTAAAGTTGATGGGTATAGTGCCAACTGGAGGGCAAGCCAAGCTGATGATTCAAGGTGGCGATGTCCAAGTAAACGGTATGTTGGAAACCCGACGAGGACGGCGACTAGTACCGGGTGATAAAGTGACAATACAAGGACAGACTTTAGAGGTGAATTTGAATAACAATGAAGACCAAGACGTAGTAATAGATTTTGCCGAACAAACCGAGTAAAGGATTTTTATCTCAAATTAACAAGTTCGTCTTTTGTCTTGTGAGTAATGCTACAAATTTCCAACAAAGTTATTATCCCACAGAGTGAGATTGAAATTAGTGCGATTCGTTCGCAAGGAGCGGGAGGCCAAAATGTGAATAAGGTTTCCACTGCGATTCACTTGCGCTTCGATATTGCAGCTTCATCATTACCGGATTATTATAAACAACAGCTTTTAAAGCTGAATGATCGACGCATCACCCAGGAAGGAGTTGTCGTAATCAAAGCGCAGGAACACAGAAGCCAAGAGAACAATCGGGAGTCAGCGTTGAGACGACTTCAAGAACTTATTCAAAGCGCTGTTGTAGTGACGATAAAACGCAAACCCACGAAACCAACTCGCAGTTCTCAAAGAAAGCGCCTTGACTACAAAACTAAGCGCGGACAGGTTAAATCTAACAGAGGGCAGGTGACAGATTCTTGATTTATAAATTAAACTTTGGCACTCCATTTGGTTGCAAAATCTAACCAGAGAACTAAGACTAATTCCTTCTTTTGACTGTGGTCAAGTGCATGACTTAGTTGGTTAGCTTGAGAATAGCAACTATTAAAGGTGAAAAAAGATGAATAAGACATTACTAACGATTTTGATGCTTGCGCTCTTACTCTTATTCATCATCTCTCCCTTTGCTGCCCTTGCTAGTTTAATGCTGGTAGTCTTAGTTTCGGCGTTTTTATCTTTACTAGGAAACTTGTTCCAAGCAATAATTGGTGGTGACACCAATCCAAAAGGGTCTTAACACATCCGGCACTGTCAAATTACCTTCTTCTACCATATGCGCTGCTTCATAAAGCATTTGCCAGAGAAAAGGCTCATCTTCCTGTGTGAGTGGACGAATTGAATAATCCATGACTCATGCCCCAAAGTCCGCTTTTGTCAAATTCACGGTAATTTACTTAGTGGTGTCTCTAAACCGTCAATGCTGACGAGATTTCTCTTCTGTTGAAATTCTCGAACTCCCTCTTCACCTTTTTTACTAGCCCAGTTTACTAAAGTCTGGCGCTGACCTTGATATTCATAGAGTGGTACGCCAAAACCACAGGAAGTCTGTACTTGTTCAATATCAGCGACGATAATTTGACGAGTTCCAGGCATCGGCAAAAACAGAGAATACAGGGAGTCCCAGTCTGGAGAACTTGGTAAAATCGTCTTTCCTTGACCGTAAAGACGCAGGATACACGCAGGTTCCTCAAAGGCGCAAAACATGAAGGTTATCCGCCCATTTTCTTGCAAATGGGCTGATGTTTCGTTACCACTGCCTGTAAGGTCTACGTAACCTACTCGGTTGGGAGAGAGGATGCAAAAGCAGCCTAAACCTTTAGGAGACAGGTTGACATGACCCGTAGGACTCAAAGGTGCAGAGCCAACAAAGAAAAGGTGTTGAGCAGCAATAAAGTCTTGCAGTTCGTCAGTAATACAGTCAAAAAACTTAGACATAGACTGTCTGATTTATATTTGCAAATTTCCCTTCTTCTTAGGCTATGTCTTAGCTAAATATCTAGCAAGCCCTAATTGCCGATGTCTAAGCAAGTGGGGAGTTACAAAGTGTTATTGTCTCATGTACCGACTAGCCATTTGGATGGCATCAGCGATATCCACATCACCATCACCGTCAGCATCCAAGAAAGAATTCAGCACAGGATTGCCGCCAGCTTGGGGATTCTGAGCATTGGCACCTGATTGCAAAAATTTTAACACCAAAGGTACTGCTAAAGGTAGCAATTGTTGAACTATACCAGCATCCAATCCAGTGCGCTGGGCAGCAACCTCAGCAACCTGCTGTTGTATCTGAGGAGAAAACAGCGAATCGACGGCTTCGGGGTTAGCTGAAGTACCAGCATATTGATTCACTAGAGTTTGTGTGGCTTCATTACCATCTGTGGCTTGCTTATCTTGTAAAGCAGAACGTACTTGACCACCCACAATAGACAAAACTGATTGGATGGTAGACGGGTCTGTACCAGTGCGATCGCTCAACTGTTGTACAGTGTTAATAATACCTCCCAGTTGCCCTAAGCTGCCCTGTTGATTGGGATTAGTGACGGCACCAAGAATTTGATCGAAAAGTCCCATAAGTTTGTTTCTCTCTTTGTTCTGAAAAAGTTTGCCAAAACTGGCTTGAAGTGTTTGGTGTCAGCGGACTTTCGTAAGTCTACTAAAAGATTAGAACCCGCCAGATCATAATGAACGAATAAAATTTCAAAAGCTACTAGCTCAAGGGTGAGAAATCGGGACAGCGAGACCTGCGGCGGTCACTGAGCCTGCGTTGCCCTGAGCTTTGTCGTTGGCGCAGCCTCTCGTAGAGAAGGGTCGAAGTGTGGGCAGAGCGATCGCAAACTCTGTACCTCGATTTAACTCAGATAGGCAAGTAATTTTACCCTGATGTTTTTCTACTACAATCTGATATGCGATCGCTAGCCCCAAACCAGTACCAATGCCTCGTGGTTTGGTTGTGAAAAATGTTTCAAATATCTTTTTCTGATTTTCTGGTGAAATACCAGAGCCGTTGTCTGCAATTCGCACTATCACTAAATCATTCTGCCAGCATTCTGTAACAATGGTGATTTCAGGGAGAAATTCCGGATTCTTAGCTGATTTTTCTTCTAAAGCATTGATGGCATTGCTAAGAACATTCATAAATACCTGATAAAGTAAACCTGTGTAGCCTGGAATCAGTGGAATCTCTCCATAGCTGCGAACAAGGCTAATTCCATTTTTCAGGCGATTGTTCAGAATCAAAAGTGTACTATCTATACAAGCGTGTAATTCTACTAACTGCATTTCCTCGTCATCCAAACGAGAGAAATCTTTCAAACTTCGGACAATTTCTCGCGTGCGATCAGCACCAACTTCCATTGAGTTGAAGAGTTTTGGTAAATCTATTAAAAGAAACTCCAAATCAATTTCTTCTGTTAAAGTTTGCAAAGCAGTGGAAGGATGAGGAACTTCCGCAATATATGTTTGTAGTAGCGATAATAGGTCGTTAGTATAGGTTTTCGCGTGTATGAGGTTGCCAGAAATGAAATTTATCGGATTATTAATCTCGTGGGCGACACCAGCCAGCATCCGTCCTAAACTAGACATTTTCTCACTTTGAATTAGTCGAACTTGCGCCTCGGCTTGTTGTTCTTCTAAAAGATGCTTCACCTGTTGAATTAGCTGGTTAAGGGAGCTAGTTAACGCCCCAACTTCATCTTCTGTGGTCACAGGTGCTTGCAAATCAAAATTAGCTTCTTGGGTAACTCGTTGGGCAATATTCGTCACCGTGTTAATGGGATGGGCAATGATTTTACTTGTGTAGAAAGCTAGGATGGCAGCGATCGGCACTGACAGCAGCATACTAGCAATAAGAATCTGAACTTGCATGAGTGCAGCCTTATTTTTGGCTACATCAGCTCCCTCTTGGCGTTCTTGAACTGTTTTAGCAAAGTTGGTTAATTCATGGGCAAATTGATAAAACTTAAGAGCATCCTGACTTTGACTGAATTTCGAGATTAATTGCTGTGCTTTTATAGCTCCCTCAGGCTGTGAACTTAATGGCAAAATTTGCGGAATCAGTGATCTGAGTTGTTCAATATATCCGACTATCGTGCTGTTATGCTTTGTGAGCAGAGCTTGTAAATCTCCTTGCGAATTAGTTTGACTAAATTCCTGCGTTTGAGAAAGCAACGTTTCCACTTCCGCTAGATCGCTTTTAAAATCAGAAATTCCCCTTTGCAACGCTTGCGGCTGCTGTAAAAAAGGCACTATTTCTTGCTGTCGGATCTGTATTTGCAACAGTTCGCCTTGCAAACTACTTAACAAGCTTCCTTCTTCATCTATCAATAGATGATGTTGTCTGGCTTGTTGGAAGTAGCGATCGCCTATTACCAACCCCACTGTTGTTCCCAAAACTGCAATTCCCAAAGCCACACCGTACCCATAAAAAATTTTTTGTTGAATACTAAGCCGATGAAATCTTTGTTGAACCGAGTTAAAGTATCTTAATTCAAGTGTCGCAGTCATGGTGTAACTCGCTGTTGAATTTTTTTAGGAGGCGGTTTTTCATCAAAAACAACGAATCTAGCCGTAGGTGATAGAACATGGGGATGCAAATATGTAGAGAGTGGAAGCAAATTTGATCCAAAATGCGCTCTTAGTTTATCAAAAGTTGCATTTTTCTACCCTGGTCAAAAATACTGAAACTATAAAGATTAGAAGTATCTGCCTTACTGAATACCCACTCATCCAATTTCAGGAAATATTTGATTCAGATTCATTGGTATGACAATGCGATCGCTTTTTTGGTTATTGCTGGAGGCGATCGCTCCTACTCAGTTTTATAATTTATGATGGACTCAGAAGCTCAAACTTCAGCCTCGTTGATCAAAAGCTCCTTCCTAGCACTCTGGTAAAAAATACTGAAACTATTAAGATTAGAAGCATCTGCCTACTGAATACCCACTAATCTTTCCCAACCATGCCTCTGTCACGCATAGTAACGCTGATTGTTGGTCTGATCGTCATTTTGGGGCTAGCCCTATGGCTAATTGATTCCCTATCGCGCCTCTATTGGCAATTGTCCTATTCGCCGTTGCTAGGTAATTTGCTGCTGTTGCTGCTGATTCTCCTCATAGGAGCGTTGGTTGCTGCTTTTGTTTATTATGTATTGGTGATTCGATCTGGGGAAAAGCGATCGCGCCGCAACCCGAAGCGAGTGACTGCGGCGCAAATTCCCGCTGCTAAATCTGATGCTGCTTCTACAACTCTCCAAGCTGTGCGACAACAGGTAGCACAAATTCAAGATGAGGTAGCCCGCCAGGCTTTATTAAGTCGATCGCGAGAAATTGAAGCCAACTTAGCCCGGGGTGAAATTCAAGTAGTAGTATTTGGTACGGGAAGTGCTGGTAAAACTTCTCTAGTTAATGCGATTATGGGACGCATGGTTGGTCAGGTGGATGCACCTATGGGTACAACCCAGGTTGGAGAAACTTATTGTCTACGGTTGAAGGGATTAGAACGCAAGATTTTAATTACAGATACACCAGGGATTTTAGAAGCAGGGGTGGCGGGAACGGAACGGGAACAAATGGCGCGAGAACTGGCAACAGAAGCAGATTTACTGTTGTTTGTGGTAGATAATGACTTACGGCGCTCAGAATATGAGCCGCTGCGGGGGTTGGCAGAGATTGGTAAGCGATCGCTCCTGGTACTTAACAAAACTGATCTCTATACAGATGAAGATAAAGAAGCTATCCTCGCTAGGTTGCGTCAACGGGTACTGGGATTTATTGCAACTAATGATGTGGTGGCGATCGCTGCTAATCCCCAACCTGCACAACTAGAAACTGGCGAAACCTTTCAGCCGGAACCGGATATTGTTCCCTTATTGCGGCGCACGGCTGCTGTTTTACGGGCTGAGGGTGAAGATTTGGTAGCAGATAACATTCTTTTGCAATCTCTGCGATTGGGAGACGAGGCGCGAAAACTCATTGATGGCCAGCGTCGCCGTCAAGCTGACAAAATCGTAGAACGGTTTCAGTGGATTGGGGCTGGTGTAGTATCAGTCACGCCGATACCAGTGGTAGATTTGCTGGCGACAGCTGCTGTTAATGCTCAAATGGTTGTGGAAATTGGCAGAGTCTACGGCTGTGAATTGAATATGGAACGGGGACGAGAGTTAGCCCTTTCTTTAGCGAAAACGATCGCCAGTTTGGGCATTGTCAAGGGAGCAATTCAATTATTATCTACAGCTTTGCAGCTCAATGTTGCCACCTTTATTATTGGTAGGGCGATTCAAGGCGTGACAGCAGCTTATTTAACGCGAATTGCTGGTAAAAGTTTTATTGAATATTTTCGTCACGATCAAGATTGGGGTGATGGTGGAATGACAGAAGTTGTGCAGCGACAGTTTCAGATTAATCGCAGAGATGAATTTATCAAGGCTTTTATTCAAGAAGCGATCGCGCGAGTAGTGAAGCCGTTAACAGACAAATCTGAGGTGGTTGAGGAAGATACGGAAGCTAAGGGTTAGGATATTCTGAGCATAGGAGGGCAATATTTCTTTTTGGTAAATATACTATAGGGTTTCTCGTTTACGTGAGGTACACCCGTAGGGGCACGGCATTGCCCATTGGTGTCAACTTAAGCTTAAACACTCTATTTATCCTCGTTTTAGATCCCCCAACCCCCGATAAATTGGGGGCACTCGATTCCAGTTCCCCCTTAAAAAGGGGGGTTAGGGGGGATCTAAATCTAGGTGGTACATCGAAAAATTTTCACTCTTCTTATCAGACTAAGTTTTTACCTTAAGTTAACACGTATGGGTACTGCCCAGTGCCAGAACACAAAGGCATACCTTCAGCTAGGCAAACTTATGCCACAGTATACTAGCCTGCGGCAACGCAAAGCGTTGCTTGCTTCTTTGCAGCAGTACGCATCTAAAAAATCGCCCAAAAGCTTATGAGGTAAGCTTTTTTGCTTTTGATAGAATAATCTATCAAAACCTATCATTGAGAGAAAAAAGAGTTTATGCCATACAATTTGGAACCTCTGCCATATCCTACGGATGCCTTAGAACCCTACATTGATGCACGAACAATGGAGATTCATCATGATTTTCATCATGGTGGGTATGTTAACAACTTGAATACTGCGTTGGCATCGTATCCAGATTTACAGAGTAAAAACCTAGAGGAATTGATTCGTGAATTGAACACTTTGCCAGAAGCGGTTCGTAATGCAGTTCTCAATAATGGAGGAGGCCATTTTAATCACTCAGTATTTTGGACTCTGATGGCTCCCAATGCCGGAGGTGAACCCACAGGAGCCATTGCAGAAACCATCAACGAAACTTTTGGTAACTTTGAAAACTTCAAAACCCAGTTTAATGATGCTGGTGCCAAACAGTTTGGCAGTGGTTTTGTCTGGTTGGTTCGGACTGCTGGGGGTAAATTGGAGGTGACGAGTAGACCTAATCAAGATTGTCCTTGGTCTGAAGGTCATTATCCTAATCCTATTATGTGCAACGATGTTTGGGAACACGCTTATTACCTTACCTATCAAAATCGTCGTCCAGAGTATCTCAAACAGTGGTGGAATACAGTTAACTGGAACGAGGTGAACAACCGTTTAGCCATATCAACCAGTCTCTAATTAATCAAGTAATCCCAATTCTCAATAAAGGTGCGCTTTATTAGACCCCCCTGTAGTCTCACGCCAGATGCTAAAGAGCGGGAACGCTAAAAAAGATCCCCGACTTCTTTGAGAAGTCGGGGATCTGTAGCTTTAAATTTTCACAAATCAAATACGATCGCTATATGCGTAAATTTCATTACACTTATCAAAATTATCGAGTAGCCAAAATTGATAGAGTTATTTTTATTAGCTGCATCACAGTTTTAATCTATGCAATTGTCGGATTTGCCTTGGGGACCTTGAGAATTAATTTTGGATTATGGGGTTTAGGAATTCTCTTTTACCATTGGCATTTAGCAAATTTTGATAACTCAAACATCTATTACACTACTGAAAATAATTTTCAACAGAATCTGCTGATAGCCTTGACTTCAGGGTTGATGAGCAGTGCCATAACTATACTCATCCATGAAGTAAAATCCAACTTACCAGTTTCACAACCAATTGCCATTGGGTTAATAACTGCAATCAATTCTACTGTCATGATGGTATTAACAGTGAGACATTGGGGCAGGTTAAAGTTTATTATTTTCTCAACGGCATTGGCATGGCTAGGTCTATTGTTGGGGTGGACAGCACAATATCACTTGCCAAACACTTAAAATATTTTAAAATTGCGTTAATCTAGGTAGACAGTCAATAAAGGTCTATCCAGTTAGCATGGATGAATCTGCTACAGTTGAGCGGGTAAAAGTTAAAAATCAAATCCTTTATTTACTTAAAATCAAAGGACAACAGTCGGCAGCTGATTTAGCTCAACAGTTGCAAGTATCACCAATGGCAATTCGTCAACATTTACAAACTCTGCAAGATGAGCAATTAGTGACTTATACAGAAGAACGTCAAGCTGTAGGTCGTCCGCTAAAGCTGTGGTATTTGACAGATAAAGCCATGAATTTTTTCCCTAATCATCACACTGACTTGGTGGTGAATCTAATTGAGGGGGTAACTCAAGTATTTGGGATGGATGGGTTAGAGGCGTTAATTGCACAGCGCACCCAAACTCAAATTCAAAATTATTCAGCCAAAATGTCAGATAGTCTTTTATGGCAGGAACGAGTGGCTGTGCTTGCTTGCTTCCGGACTCAGGAAGGGTATATGGCAGAGGTGATTGAGGAGTCAGCGGATGAATTTCTGCTAGTGGAAAATCACTGTTCAATTTGTACTGCTGCTCAAAAGTGTCCTCAATTGTGCAGTTCAGAATTACAAGTCTTCACAAGGTTACTCGGTTCTACAGTTAACATTGAACGAGTCGAACATATTTTAAGTGGCGATCGCCGCTGCGCTTATCGTGTTTCTGGCTATGATCAAGCTATTGATTCCTAAGAAACACAAGGGTGTGAGGGTGTCACACAATGAGAGGATTTTAGATTTTAGATTTTAGATTGACCCCAACGCTCTCGTCAGTTGCTCACAGTTTAATTTTAGATTTTGGATTAAAGAATTATTCTCGCGTTTAAATTCTGGAGTTTAGACTAGTCAGGAGTGCAAAACTCAGAAAGCTTATTCTATGAAGCATATAAACCTTGGCTGAGGTTGCTGGAAATAGCTTAAATCCATATTCTCATTTTTTGAAAATTTAGTTTCGCACCGCGAACTAGTCTAAACTCCAGTGACAAATACTGTCAATGAATTACCTGCATCACCCGAACCAGAAAAACTGGGAATTAAAGAATTATTAATACAATTACAAACAGCTATCGAAGCTGAAGAAAATTTAACACCAAAAAATAAAGAGAAAGTGCTAAAACAAGTAAAAGCCTTAGCAGAAGCATCGCAAAATCCTAACGATGAAGAAAAACAAGATTTAGCTGATACAGCAATTACAACGTCCGAATTGGCGAGTCATACCTAAGTTTACTCCCGCTTCATCTACGAAGACCAAATCCTCCACAGATAACATGGTCATTTCTTGACGGTATTCTCTGCGTAAGTTTTGCACTCGTTCTGTTTGTCTTTCGCTAGCTTGAAATGTTTTTTTTTGCGGGTCAATCCCAAACGAGTCAATACACGACTAATAGTGGAGTTACTCAAGAGAACCTGAGTCTGTCCATACAGTTGTTCTCTCAACTCCTCTAAAGTGGCATCATTCTTGTGTTCTACGAGTTCTCCCAGAACTATTATGTTCTCTGGACTCAGTTTCAGACTTTGACCACCTCCATGACTCTTAGCTTCTAGCGTCCCCTTCTCTCTGTATTGTTTGAGCAGTTTATATATAAAACTTGGGGCAACTCTGAACCGCTCTGCCAACTTACGTTGAGATATAGATTCGCGTTCATAAGTTTCTGTAATTTTCCGCCGCAAATCTAATGAATATGCTTTCATTGGTGACAAATTTTACTTCTTTTATTTCTATAGTACATTTGATTGTCTCTCACTCAACTGAAAACCGCTATAGTATTGTTATTCTCAATGTAAGTATCAACTTGCTCAAAAATTTGCACTCTTTTGGCGTTGGGAAAGTTATATTTAGACTGCTGTTCTGGTATAGTTTTGATAATTTTATAGATTTCTTCTAATCTTGATTCTAATCTACCAAAATTCTGAATACTTGCTTTTGTATCGTTATCTAAATGAATAGATGGAGAACGATAGGTATATATAAAAGATTTTAAATATTCTAATCCGGGAAATACCGAATCTTCCATAATCACTACAGGGGGAAATAATGAAACTGGATTGTTATGGGTATAGATTTGCTTATATTTAACATCAATTACCCAAGAAACAAGGACAGCGCTTCTTTGCCAGTGAGAGATTTTTGTCTGCTTTTTAATAAACTCTATTAAATAACGAGGACATTCATCTTCAAACACCAAACCCAAAAGACCATTTGGCATTCTTGGGCCAGGTTTTAAACCAAAATCATAAGATACAATTTGCGTAATGTTGAAAAACTTATCACGTAGATCCACAATCTGCTTTTCGGTGAAGCCATCAGCTTTGGTAAAAGCAACTAAATCTACTGATAGGGGAGTTTCCTTCAAACCTATAAAGTTAAACTCTGCAAACTCTTCGTTTCGGGATAAGTCATAAACTTGTTTGTCACTAATCAAACGGGTTCGCAGTTCAGTAATGAAGCTCATTTGCTTGGTTCTGCTATGTTTGTCAGTTTCAACTGAACTTGACTTTTCTTTTTTTGTCAGTTCTTCTATAATCTTTTGCTGCAAATTATCAATTTCTAGCTGTTTGTCTACACCGACATTTTCACGAATAACTTCTAATAACGCACAAAGTGCAGGTTTACCAGGAGAGATGTCCCCGAAGGCAACTAACTCATTCACTAAACTGGGAATAAAATCATTTGTGGGTGTATTCAAAACTATGCGGTACAGCACTGGATTATCTGTCCCCAATGCCCTGATTAAATACCCCCCACGCTGACTTTCATTCTCCATCGGGGGTCTAAGCAAAGGTAATAATTTTTGCATTAACTTGCTACTTATTGCCATATAACTAGCTATTTTTCTATGAACCAATAGATTAAGTCCTGCAATTTTTAATCGGCGATTTTCTGTTAGTAAGCCTTCTAAATACGTTGTTGCGCTTTCCAAATCCCCGCGTGCAAAATACCCCATTCCATGACTGTAAGCCAACAAAGGCTCAAAGCCTGCTTTCACCAAAGGCTCCGCCAAATTCTCCACTAACGAAGCCAACCTCAAAACCTCCCCCATATCTTCCTGCTGGACTCTCTCACTCAATCTCTGCGCTAACTCTCGCGCTGCCTCATCCGGCTTAGTATACGCCAACGCTGTCCACTCATGAGCTTGTGCTAAATCCTGCGTATCTGCGTCATCATCCATCAATCGCTGCGCTACATAATCCAGCAAAAACTCCCCCAGATCGTCAAATCTTTCCTGCCCCGATTCCTCCTTCAATTCCCGCAACAACAAATTCCGGTCAGCAATATCCATTTCATACATTTCATAACCCACTTGCCGACACAACCGTGACAGCAACACATGAGCTACCGCAGTCCAAGGGGCTTCAGGGACAAAGTTTGCCCAAATTTGGTAGAGTAAATCGGGTGTAAGTACCAAAGGAAACGCCGCGTGACGAGCCAAGTTGCGGTGTGCTTCCCCAAACTGCTGGGCAAACCCTTCAACCCTTCTTTGGGCGATTCGTATTTCCCGCTCCTTGTTTGTGGTAGGCATCAAATAACCTCAACTGACTGCCATTGCAAATAACTCATTCCAAATAAAAGGCACAATTAAATATTATCCCGCAGCCAATTTCTAAAAGCTTGAATTGCTTGGCTGCTACCAACAACTTGACTTTGCTGGACATATTGATTTACTAGCTCAATTATTGGAATATCTGGAAAAGTAGGACTAAAATTTGACTCTACATATTTTCCATCTTGCAAGACGTTAATTTGTAAGCCTTGTTTTCCATATCGCCAAAGTTCTGGTACTCCCAAAATTTGGTAATTATCCAATTGCGTGCGAGAAGTTAAATCAATTTCTATGGCTAAGTCTGGGGGTGGGTCTACACTTAAATTTATGCGATTTTTACCAATAACTGCCGCTTGATTTTGAATGTAAAAACAAGTATCCGGTTCTACTCCCTGACTCATTTTTTCGTTTTTTAGGGTGGTTGAACCTAAAGCATCATAATTGATACTTAATTTATTCAGTAAAATTTTGACTATATCGCCAATAATTTCTTTGGCTTTTTCATGTTCAGGTAAGGGAACCATAATTTCTAAAAAACCATGACTATAGGAAATTCTAGCAGCGCGATGTTCTCCTAATTCCGCCAAAATATTTTCAAATTGCTGCCAGCTAACGTCCTCAAGTAACAGTTGCTGTCCCGGTTGAATCCTCAATTGTCTTAACTCTAAAAGCATAAAGATTCATCCAACTCTTTTACTACAATATATCGACCCCGCAACACACTAATTGCCGCATTCATCCCCTGCGGACTCATTTCAAACATCGGCACAAAACGGGCAATTTCCCCAGCAGTTGTTTGTCGCCAGCATTCACTCGGCATCGGATTGATCCAAGCATAATAACGCACCAACTGCTGTAACTGCTCAATCCACGCCTTAGTATTATCAACCCGTTCTTGGTCAAAATTCCCCCATGCTGCGCCAGCATCGCTAATAATTAATACCGCCGCTCGTTCGCCAATTTCCTCTAACACTTCAGAAACAGCTTTGGCATCAAGCATCGCCGGATGACGATACAAGTATTCATCCGGGTAGTCATGAAAATAAAATACATTAGTCGTTCTCAGCCGTCCTCCCCGTTCTGCCGTTTCCACCAACTGGCGCGATAAATCGTGAAACGGCACCATCGAGCCTTCCTGGTCAATTAGTAACACCAAATCAGTGCGATTTGTACGCGGAGGCATCAGTACAGGTTGTAATAAAATCCCCTCACGCCCAATTTTTGCCACCGGTGCTTCAATATCTAATTCTGTGGCTACTCCTTGGCGCACCGGACGACGCAGATAACGCCAGCATTGCTTCATTTGTCTTTTGGTAACAGGAAAATATTCTGTTAAAAACATATAACGGGGGCGTTTCATCTCCTTATCCCCGCGACTACTCCGCACAGCTTGGACTGCTTGCACTGGTTCTGGGATGATACCAGGCGTCTCTAAATCAGACGATTGGTCGTCAAGTAATGACTGCTCATTTATAGGTGAATTAGAAGTATCAGGTTTTGTGCTTTTGTCTTCTCGCTCTGGCTTTGGCGACCACATTTCCCTAAACAAACGTCGAATTAGACGATTTTCCTCCTCAGACTTTGCCCATAACATACAACAAAGCTGCTCTAATTCCTGTTGATCGCTAATTCCAAAACCTGCTTCTAAACTACGTACAACCACTAGATATTCTTCAACCCCCAACGATAAACCATGACGTTGACGCAAGCTGTTAAAAATATCCAGCAGTGGTAGTTCTTCAAGTTTCATACTTCAAATACCGCAGATGGTCTTCCCATTTCTTGAACAGAACTTCTGGAAAAGGTATTTCTCCCTCTAACTGCTTTAATACCTCATCTTCAGGAAATTGCCGCAACACCGCAAACCAATCCAACAACTCACTGGTGCTAACTTTTTTACCAGCTTTACCCTTCTCCATTTTCTGCCGCAGTTCGCTAAAACGCTTCACCGCAGCTTCCACCAAATCAGAGGAAGATTCCAAAAAGTGTGACTTGATAATATTAGCTAACTGTGGATAAGGAAACTGAATATAGTAAAACAAACACCGCCGCAGGAAAGCATCAGGTAAATCCTTTTCATCGTTGCTGGTAACGATGACAATAGGCGGGTAATTTGCTTTGACTTCTTCCCCCTTTTCTTCAATCGTAAACCTCTGTTCATCTAACTCTCGCAACAAATCATTGGGGAAGTCAATGTCAGCTTTATCAATTTCATCAATCAGCACTACAGTGCGTTGTTCCTTTTTAAACGCACGTCCCAAAGGCCCCAGTTTGATGTAATTGTCTAAATTCTCGACTTTGAAATTGCTAGCTTCCCCCATGCGAGCAAGTTGAGCATCATGTAAACGACCAACAGCATCGTAAGTGTAGAGTCCATCCCTAGCTCTGGTTGTAGACTTAATATACCAGGCTTCGTAGGGTAAACCCAACTCGTGAGCGATCGCCTGCGCTAAGGTGATTTTACCGCATCCCGGTTCACCTTTGAGCAATAGGGGACGTTTTTCCAGAAAAATAGCGAGATTAACAGCTTTAATGAGTTCGGATGATGGCAAGTAAGGAGAAAGCCCATACTGTTGGCACTCCTGGGGTGAAATTGGCTTGCCAGCATAATATTGCTTACCATTGGCGGTGAGTACACTTGCTAAATCAACCATTTCGCTAACTCTCCTTCCCAACTATGACCACAGTGGCAGCAAATTTCTTCATAAACAAATTCTGGGACACCGTTTTCTGTCTTCTCTAACAATATTTTGCCTGTTAACCCAGTAGGTATTCGCATACTCTCCATCGCCGTTACCATGTCAATCCAATCATCCAAAACATCTAACCCAAAGGGACTAACGGGTGGTAAGTGCAGAGGGATGCGGGGATACTCCGGTTCATCGAATTGCTTTGCCAACAGAACATTTGATTCACAAACACTGCCGCTATTATCTACCAGAAACATTAGTAAATGTGTATTCTGTTGAGTGGGAAGGGAATTTGCTTCAATTTGTGTCACCAGTGGTTCCCAAAATTCTTGCAGCCATGCCACTAAAACCTTTGGCGGCATATACCAAGCAACTGATAGTGTAAATAAAATAGCGGTACTGGATAGATAAAGACTATTTCCCAAATACCGCTACAATTTTGTGTTGATGTCGAGGAAACTTCCTAAAAACTCATGAATTAAACCATCAGACCAAAGTTGGTGCTTTTTCCATCTCTGCATTGTACTGACCAAGGCTGGCTGCTCCGTTTAACTTCGCTCGATGATAGAGTAATTTTTGTGCCTCAGATGTCTTGTCATCATTACCCCGCCAGTAATCTAAAGCTGGTTGCTGAATAGCGCGGGCATAGGAAAAGGTAACAGACCAAGGACACTGGGAAGCAAATTTAGCATTCATCACATTCAGATGTTCCGTTGAGCGTTCGTTACTCTGTCCACCGGAAAGGAAAGCAATTCCGGCAACAGTAACAGGTACATTATTGAGTAGGCATTGAATAGTCATTTCTGCTACCTGCTCTACACTCGCCGGATTCGGACAAGTCAAGCCAGAAATCACCATACTAGGTTTAAGTATCATCTGGTCAAACTCAACTCTAATTGCCAATTTGTAACACTTTTTCATTGGATACTCCTCTAAATTTGAACTGTTTAGGTAAAATCTACAAAACTTTTTCCTATATAATCACTGCTTTTCAAAGGACACGGTTGCTCCACAATAAGAGTAACTAAGTGTAGTGAAAAATTCGGTATTGAACTAGGGTTCTATTGGCACTGAAAATTATGTATTAAATCAAATAATGGTATTTTTAGCATATTTATATAAAAAATCCCAACATAAGTAGAAATACATAAGCCTCATGTAAACTTTACACAATTTTTATGGCTTCTTTCTTTTTTGCTCTTAAATTACGTCTAATCCCTTACAAAGAGACAAAAAATAGCTTTGAAATTTGAAATTTTTTATTAATCATATAAACAATCTCGTCATATTAAAAATTAATAAGTTGAGTAAAGTTTAGTAAATTAAAATACTATTTTTTTAAGCAAAAATACTTAAAAAATTAAACTTGTATTTAATGTATCAAAACTCTGGTTATTTATTTCTAAAGTATTCCGGAAACAGGAGGTAATGTCAGAAAAACTAAATAAAGGGACTTACTGAGTAACCAGGTCATGACCAGCCACATAATCGGTAAATTACTACAAGGGCGTTACCAAATTGTCCAAAGCCTAAGTGCAGGGGTGTTTGGACAAACATACATAGCTGTAGATGTAGATTATCCACAGAATCCCAGATGCGTTGTTAAACAGATTAAAGTTAGCAGTTCCGAATCTGGCTACTTGGAGATGCTGAGGTTACTGTTTCTAACTGAAACCCAAACCCTCAAGCTTCTGGGAAGCCATCACCAAATTCCTGAATTCATCGCCTGCTTTGAAGAAAACGAGCGATTTTATTTAGTGCAAGAGTGGATTGAAGGACATGCGCTGACTGCGGAATTGCCCATCGAGCAACAGTGGGGTTGTCTGTGGAGTGAAAGGGAAGTTGTAGAATTCCTGATAGATGTCTTAGGTATTCTGGAATTTGTTCACTCCCAAGGCGTGATCCATTGTGACATTAAACCGGAAAACTTGATTAGACGTACTAGCGATGCCTACGGCAAGGGCGAAACCCTACGCAAGTTAGTTTTGATTGACTTTGGCTCAATTCAGTCTATCGATTTTGGTATAGGTGCAGAATTGCCCATTTATCGGATTCCCGTCACCTCATTGGGATACATACCGCCAGAGCAATTTATTGGTCAAACACAGCCCAACAGTGATATTTATGCTTTGGGTATGATTGCCATCCAGGCTTTAACAGGGCTAGAACCACTACAATTAAAGGCTGATCCTTATACTAATGAAATTTTTTGGCGTTCTCAAAACACGCCAGTTAACGATTATCTAGCCGCTGTTCTCAGCCAAATGATCCGCTACGATTCTCAAAACCGCTTCCAGTCTGCGGGTGAGGTACTGCGGGTACTCAAACAAATAACATGGGATCAGCCACCAGAAATATTAGAAGTAGATGATCAATTTCCCCTAGAGGTAGCGATTGAAGATAATAATTCTCAAAATCTTACATCTGGGAAATTATCCCCGTTATTAACAGGAATGAAAGTCGGACTGGCGGCTAATTCTTTAGTGATGGGATTTGGTGTATATTCTTTAATTAATAATGCACCTGCATACTCAGAAACAGAAACTTTATCTCAAGCCACAAAAGAATATCAAGCAGGAGATTTGCAAGAGGCGATCGCACTTGTTAAATCAATTCCTTCCCACAGCAATGTTTATCCAGAAGCCCAAGCCACAGTTGAAGAATGGCAACAACAATGGCAAGTAGCTGCACAGCAATACCAAATAGCTCAAACAGCTTTTCATGAAAGCAGATGGTCAGATGTTATTCATGCTGTTGCTAAAATTCCAAATATTTTATATTGGCAATCTAAAACAGATAAATTAGTTCAGCAAGCATCCGTCAACATTGAAGTACAGACGCAAGATTTATTAGCAAAAGCTTACGAAAGTGCCCAGATAAAAGATTTTTCTACTGCATTACAATATCTGCGTCAAATTCCTCAAGAAAGTCGTGCAGGTGGTTTAGTTCAAGAAAAGCTGGCTGAGTACAATAAAAAGCGGCAGATTAGAGCAGCGTACTTTTTGCAGAACGCTTACAAAAAAGCATCTATTGGTGATTTTGATCTGGCGCTAAAATTTCTCCAAAATATTCCCAACGATACTCTAGTTTATGCTCAAGCTCAAGTCAAACTGAATGAGTATACTCAAAAGCAACGCCTGCTGGCTGACTCTCAAAAGGTAGCTTTTGCAAAAAGAACAAATTCATTTGCCTCTAAAAACTTAGCTACTAAGATTGAATATCTTCAGGGGGTAAATTACCTGCAAGAAGTGAATATTCGGTAGTTACAGCAATTTTTAGATGAATGGAGTTGTGACATACAGCAATTTTAAAATGCGAGTACGGGCACAATGTATTCATTAGTGTCAACTTCAGTTAAAACTCTTTTAAAACCTCGTTTCCAGCCAGAGGCTGGAAATGCACCTGATTGGGCTGCTGCCGCAAGTCTTGAGGCGGAGCCTCCCATTAGGCATTCCCAGTCAGAGACTGGGAACGAGAGAAACCCCCCAACCGCTCCCCGCTTCAAAGAGGGATTGGGGGAGAGGTTCTTTCAGGATTACTGAATTGGTGTTCTAGTACATAAAGAAGTGATATTTTTTTTATTTAGTTTGCAAATTCTAATTTATCGGATGGGTAGTTCAAGGATAAACTCTATGCCTTCACCTGGTTGGGAATGGTATGTGAGCTTGCCGTGATGATTATTAACCACAATTTGGTAAGCAATAGATAGACCAAGCCCTGTTCCTTTACCGACAGGTTTTGTTGTATAAAAGGCATCGAATATTTTTGTTTTTTCTGCTTTGTTTATACCTGAGCCATTGTCGGCAATTCTTAAAATAACTTGCTCTCCAATTACCTCAGTTTTAATTTTAATCACACCATGATATTGATAATCTGTACCCAGATATTTATTTTTATATATTTCTTCAATTGCATCGATTGCATTACAAAATAAATTCATAAAAACCTGATTAATTTCGCCAGCAAAACACTCAATAAGTGGTAAACTTCCATATTCTTTGATTAGTTGGATGGCTGGGTGATGAGCATTTTGTTTAAACCGATGTCCGAGAATCAGTAATGTACTTTCCAATCCTTCATGCAAGTTAGCTAGTTTCTTCCCATCTTCTCTGTGTCGCGAGAAGTTGTTCAAATATGACACAATTTCTGTAACGCGATCTGTACCAACTTGCATGGATTGAATAATTTTAGATAAATCATTTAACAAAAAGTTAAGATCGCTTTTTTGAATTGCAGTTTGAATTTCATCTGGTGGTTCGGGTAGATATTTTTGATAGAGATACAGTAAATTAACTACCTCATGTACATACTGTTCAACAAAATTTAAGTTGCCAGCTATAAAATTGATAGGATTATTAACTTCATGAGCAATTCCTGCTGTCAGTTGACCTAAAGCTGCTACCTTTTCTGCTTGAATTAGTTGAGTTTGAGTTTGTTGTAATTCGGCATTTTTAGCGCTCAAGGTTTTCGTTAAATTTCTCAGCTTTAGGTGATTTTCGATCCGCACCAAGACTTCTTCATGCTGAAAAGGTTTGGTAATGTAGTCTACGGCTCCCAATTGCAAACCTTTGACTTTATCAGCAGTTTCTGAGAGGGCTGTCATAAAAATGACTGGAATATCTTGGACACGAGGATTACTTTTTAGCTGTTTACAGGTTTCAAAACCATCTATACCCGGCATCATCACATCCAGCAAGATTAAATCAGGTAAATCATCATTTTCTAATCGCTGAAGGGCTTTTTCACCGCTGCGTGCTGCCCAAACTTCAAAGCTAGACTGATCCAGAAAGCTGGATAAAACTTGTAAATTGGCAGGGTTATCATCAACGACTAAAACAACTCCCCTAGAAGGAGCGTAATTGATAGAATTATTTTGGTCTCCAATAGTCGTTTTCATACTGTTTCCACTGCATATTGACTCAAGAAACTGAGGATTAAATCTTCATCAAATTGCCTTGCTAGCTGTCGTAGTTCGTTAGCAAATGGCGCGAAGGTTGTGTCTATTTCCTCAAGTTGATCAGTCCACTTGAGAATGGCATTGAAGTTACCTTTACTGGCTAAGGTGACTAGTTCCTGCAACACTTTGGGGGAAGGAGGGGTTAATTGAGCAGATTGGCTATTTGCTGTCGTTGCTTCTTTGGCTTTTTCTCCATCAGGCTGAGATTGCTTGTAAATCCATACCAAATTTAAGTAGCGTTCTAATTGATGCAATAATTCATTTACCTGTATAGGTTTGCTGAGAAAGGCGTTACCTCCAGCTTGCAAGCTGCGATGTTGGTCGGCTTCAAAAACACTAGCGGAAGAGACGATAATCAAGACATCCTGAATTTCTGGAGTGTGACGCAAGTGTTTAATTAATTCAAACCCATCCATTTCTGGCATCAGTAAATCTGTGATGATTAAGTCTGGCTTGAGGGCGATCGCTTTTTCTAAACCATCTTTACCGTTGCTGGCTTCAACTACATTAAAACCCAGTGGTTGCAGTAAGTTTGTAATCACTGTGCGATTCTCCCAGCGATCGTCAACCATCAGGATGGTGTAGGGGCTACCCTCAAAGCCAATGATTTGTTTCTCTGATGCAGCGATCGCAGATTGTACCCAGTCAGTCGCTTCGGGAATCTCCAATTCAAACCAGAAGCTACTCCCCTGACCGATCTGACTCTTAACATGGATATCGCTACCCATCATCTGTACTAACTGCTGAGTGATAGCTAAACCCAGCCCTGTGCCTTCGGCTTGGCGCTTTTTCTCACCTACTTGTTCAAATGGCAAGAAAATTTTGCTCAATTCTATGGGACTTATGCCAATTCCCGTGTCTTCTACAGTACAGCGAAGGCGATGTTTTACTGTCTGCCCATCATTGGGAGGTTGATCGATTACTTCAATATTGAAAGTAACCTGACCTTCATCTGTAAATTTGATGGCATTTCCCAGCAGATTCAATAGCACCTGACGTAATCTTTTGATATCAACATGAACCCCTGTAGGCAAGTTGATCGCGGGTTCATAGACAAACAAAATGCCCTTTTCTTTTGTCCGAATCTGGCATATTTCGACAAGTCCTTGGAGAAAAGATGGGAAATGCACATCATGGGGATACAGTTCTAGCTTTTTCGCTTCAATTTTGGAGAGATCCAAAATGTCATTAATTAAAGTCAGCAGATGAGAGCCGCATTGTTCAATAATATTGACGTGATATTGCTCTTGATTAGGTAAAGCTGGGGAACGCAGCAAAATTTGGGCACAACCAAGAATGCCATTCAAGGGCGTTCGCAGTTCATGACTCATGTTGGCTAAAAATTCGCTTTTAGCATGGTTGGCTGTATCAGATGCAGCTTTAGACTTTTTCAGTTCAGCTTGTTCAAATGCTTGCACCTGCCACAAGACAGTAATCATAGTGAGTGTCAGTCCACCGACAATTAAGGCAATCAAATCGAGGAATTGCAATCGAGATTCGATATTTTGGCGGGGAATCACCAAAGCCACAGACCAATTAGCGGCTTGCAACGGCAGATAAGCTACATACTTTTTAGTGCCGTCAATTTCCATCAACTCAATTCCCTGTTGTTTGTTTACCATCCGCTGGGCGATCGCATTTAAATTGCGATCGCCCATTTTCAGCAGGCTGGGTGCAGGTTTTTCTACGGTTGACATTAACACCGAGTTAGGATGGACGATCGCTTGTCCTTGGGAATTGAGGGCAAAAGCATAGCTATTGGTGTCATAGTGCAGGGAGTTGACAACCTCTGCAATGTGATCGACTCTCACATTGCCCTGGAAGGCCCCAATCGGTGAACTACTGCTAGCAGAATTTGACCAGATCGGGGTGGAGATCGCAATTAAAGGAATTCCTGTAGAACGGCTAATGAAGGGGTCAGAAATGTTGCTCTTTCCTGAAATTGCTTTTTGAAAGTAGTCTCGATCCTGAATATTTTTATTTGATCGACCAACTTGTGTATTGGAATATGAACCATCTGGATTAGCTATTTGGAAAAGGAAAAATTCATTGATCCGCTTAACTTCTGCCTTTAAATAGGGGTCTGCCGCAGACCAATTTAAGGAGCGGACAGTTGAAGTATTAGCTAGGGTTTCTACCTCCACTTGGCGAAGGTATAACCACTGATCAATTTTAGCAACCCCTCTCTGTACCTCTACAAAAGCGCTCTGTCTCAAATCTTTGAGCATCATATTTCTAGCAGCTTGATAGCTGAAATAAGCAGAAATACTGACTACAAGGGTAGTGCCGCCAAGAATAAATCGAATCAGTAAATTTCGTGAGGGATGATTTCCTTTGTCAGATAATGATAGGCTGGAGTTTTGTTGTATCAAGGGTTAGCTCCTTAATCACATAGTTCGGTAATAAAAAATTCGAGGTTATCTTTAGATTGCCCAAGAAATTACCGATGCTCACAGCTTTTGGTAAAATAAACAATAAATTTATAGTAATGCCACAAATTATAAGTTTTGATCTCAAAATATTCTTGAGAATCAACTAAAATTCCAATTATTAGCTATCAAAAGTGTACTTAACAATTCGTAATTAGGAATTGTTAATGTACTAGGGCAGCGTTTGCGGTGAATTTGTAGGATTAGGAACTGGAATAATTGGTACGATTATAGGTTTTGGTTTCTCGCCTTGCAGTTGAATTTGGGCTTGATTGCGGGCGTCTATTGCTTGTTGGTAATTAGGCTTGTATTTTATTGCTTGATCGTAAGATGCGATCGCATCTTGATACCGTTTCAAATTTAATAGAGCATTACCTCTGCTATACCAGCTTTCAGAATGGTCTGGTTTATAACGAACTGCCTTATTATAAGATGCGATCGCATCTGCGTATTTCTGCAAACTGTATTGTGAATTCCCCAGATTATACCATAGTTGATAATCGTTTCTCTTAAGTGTTGCTGCTTTATTATAAGATTTTATTGCTTCTTCATAGCGTTGGGTTTGATGCAGCGACCAGCCCAGATTATACCATGCTTGATAGTTACCAGGATTGTATTTAATTACTTGATTAAAAGATTCGATTGCTTCTGGATAACGTTGTAAATTCATGAGGATATTACTTCTCGCCAACCAGGCTTGATAATAATTTGGTTGGTATTGCACTGCTTTATCATAAACTGTGAACGCATCTCTGTAGCGTCGCAACTTGACTAGCGCGTTTCCCCAATTATACCAAGCTTGCTCGTAGTCTGGTTTGAAATCAACGACTTTTTCATAGGCTGCGATCGCTTGCTCATATTGTTGAGAATTTTGTAAGGCTAATCCTTTTTTATACCAAGCTTCGTAATTATCTGGTTTGAGTTCAATCGCTTTTTCATAAGATTTAATTGCTTGGTCATATTGATTTAAGTTACTAAAAGCTTCACCCTTAGCATTCCAAACTTCCGAATTTTTATCATTTAATTGTAAAGCTTTGTCAAAAGAGGCGATCGCTTCTTGATATCGCTGTAAACTTCCCAATACAAAGCCTCGTCCGCTCCAAGCTTCAAAATAATCTGGCTGAATTTGAATTGCTTTATCATATGCAGCTAATGCTTCTTTATCTTTTTTTAATTTATACAGCGTTTTCCCTTGACCATTCCATCCTTGAGCATAATCTGGTCTAATATTAATGGCTTTTTCATATACTTCTAATGCGTCTTGATAGCGTTGCAAATCAAAAAATGTATTTCCTTGCTTAGATAATTCTATGGCGTTATTTGAATTAATGTAATTAAAAATAAATATTGATGCTACTCCACTGACCCCAATAAAAAATATTGCTAGTAAAATTTTAACTAATATCCCTTTTTTCGGTTGGGGTTTGGTTATATTATTTGGTGCAGAAATAGGAGTTAACGCTATTGTCTGAGCAGGTGGTTGGGTTAACTCTTTCAACGCTTGTAATGCTACCGTTGCCGAAGGATAGCGTTGCCGAAAGTCATAGCAGACCATTTTATCTAAGAATTGAGCGAATTCTGGCGTTACCGTGGCTTGATTGTGCCAGATGATTTCATTAGTATCAGCATCTTTTACTATTTCCTCTGGTGATAATCCAGTCAAAGCTTGAATAGCAATTATTCCCGCAGCATAAATATCACTGCTTAATTTTGGCGTACCATGAGCTTGTTCACTAGGAATATATCCAGGCGTACCTATAGCAACGGTACCTCTAGTTGAGCCTTCAGGATTAATCACCTGGGTAGTAATTTGTTTAACTGCACCAAAATCAATTAAGATTAATTTGCCATCCTGGTGGCGTCTGAGGATATTTCCGGGATTAACATCACGGTGAATTACATTCTGTTGATGGACAAATTCTAAGATTGTCAAAATTTCTTGTAAAAGTGAAATTACTTGGTCTTGAGTTAAAGTTTTACCTGGTATTAATTCTTGACTCAAGTCGTGGCCTTCGATCAATTCCTGTACGAGATAGAATTCGGCATTCTCCTCAAAGTAAGCTAAAAGTTGGGGAATGCGATCGTGAGTTCCTAATTTATATAGAACTTGTGCTTCTGTATCAAATAAACGCCTAGCTGTCTCCAAAGTTACTGGATCAGTTGCCTGAAGCTTAAGTTTCTTAACGACACATTGAGGTGATCCGGGTAATTGAGTATCATAAGCCACAAATGTTTCACCAAAACCCCCTCCTCCCAAGTTACTAATAATTTGGTATCTTCCAACAAGTGTGTTTCCCAGCATCTCGTTTGCCTAGTTAAGTGCGATGCGATCTGATTTCAATCTTGCCACAGGTTAAGCAGAAGTGACGGAGTGGGGAGTGGGGAGTGGGGAGTGGGGAGTGGGGAGTAGGGAGCAGATAGGGAACCGCTTGGATCATGACTTGTTTGGTGTTTCTTAATTACGAATTACGTTAGCGAGTCTTTGAGCGTCATTACGAATTAATATGATTCCTATTAGTGATAATATTCGTTGTCGAAGTAAACCGATTATTAATTACTGGCTGATTGGCATTAATATTGCCATATTTTTATGGGAACTTAAACTAGAATTTAGTGATGAATTGGGCTATTTTGTAAATAGTTGGGGGGTGATTCCAGCCCAAATTAGTAGCGCAATTACAAATGCACTCTTTTTCAACAACTCTGCTGCTTGGATAATTGTAATTTGGCAAACATTATCACTACTTTTGGGAATATTTATACATGGCAGTTTTAGTCAAATATTGGGAAATCTGTTATTTTTGTGGGTTTTTGGGAAGACTGTCGAAAATATTCTGGGACATAGACGCTATATAGGATTTTATCTGGCTGCTGGGGTGATCACAGGGATAGTCCAAATTCTGGCTGAACCGAGTTTGACAGTACCATTGATTGGGGCAAATGGCGCGATCGCAGCTGTTTTAGGAGCATATGTCATGAAATTTCCTAAAGCTAAAATTGACACAATTTTGCCGCTAATAATCTTGTATATTCCCATTGAAATTTCAGCCTTTTTCTATATATTTTGGTGGTTTGTGCAACAGTTATTTTATGGTATAGGCAGTTTAAATATTCCCCCTGTTGGCGTAAATCAATCAGGTGTTGTCTTCTGGGGGCAAGTTGTAGGATTATTGATTGGTGCAGCTTTCATGCGATTGAAAAGATGAGTGATTACTAAATCACTCCTGGATGCCAAGCGTCTTGTCGTTAGACATCGCTCTGAATATCAGAAAATGTCTTTTGGCTATAATTTCTATGTATAGCAGTCGCCAAGGCGGTTAGGACGCAAAATGTAGGACATGCTCAATGGCATCTCGTAAACAATCAAACTGCTCTAGTTTTTTGCGGATT
>NZ_JBALCP010000007.1:0-18399 GCF_036919675.1 Nostoc sp. | reverse complement strand
TCAGTTGCACTCGACTTAATAAATCCTCAACATTTAAGAAACTGGTTTGCTAATTGCTGTTACTGTACCTCATAACAGCCGGAAGTGCTGTATAGTTAGTAAAATTCCTTTACAAACCTTAAAAAAAGCCGATGTCTACGACGGGCTACGCCTACGCCCTCCAGTTATTTTAGATAATTCATGCACACAGGACTTACGCGCTAATTCCAGATAATTGTTACAAAAAAGCCCGGTCACGACAGTAACCGGGCTTTTAGCTATCTCAATCTATCAAAGGAGGTAGAGTAATCTAGATCACAAGCTATAAGGCAGCAGGTTGTTCCAAATTAACCTTGACAACTTTGTTCTTTTCTTGCTCAGTTTTAGGCAATGTAAGATTCAAGATGCCATCTTTATAATCTGCCGTAACGTTAGTATTTTGAATCCGAGCAGATAGAGGAATTACGCGTTTGAATTTCCCGTAGTGAAACTCACTTTTAGTAATACTTTTTTCCTCAGTTTTAGTTTCAGACTTCCGCTCACCGCTAACGTAAACAGCGTTTTCTGTGACTTGTACATCCAAGTCTTTAGCTTCTATTCCTGGAAGTTCTAGTTTCAGATGAATAGCATCTTCAGTTTCTTGTATCTCAGCAGCAGGAACTTTGCTCAAGCCTCTATCTAACAATGCAGATGGTACTCTGGTGTCTTCAAATAAATTATTGAGCTGACGTTGTAGAGTGTCAATTTCTCTCCAAGAATTCCAACGAACTAATGTCATAACTCTTCCTCGCATCAAATAGCTTTTATTTAATCAGCTTTGCACTTCAGTTAGTGCTTACATATTCATATTATGTAGAGTTAAGCCTGCTGTATATTCGGTTATTAGCACCAAGTGATTGATGATTACCGTCTCAAATTAGACATGAAATAAAATTACGGTTTACCCTAATTTATATATTCGGTAAACCCGAATAAAAAATTACATTCAAGCATAGTTAATTAAGAAATTTGCTGTTGAAGGAGCTAGTGCAGGAATACGATGCCTGGGTTGGGCTACGCCTACGACTGACTAATAGCGCTGCATAATTTTCTAGATTACCTAGATTACCTCAGTTAAATACATACAGCATATTTCAAGTTTGTGAGTTACAAAAATCCCCCATCTGCGCTATCGCGCACCCTCCCCGACGCTTTGGGGAGGGGTGTACTTTATTTACTTGAAAAGCGCTGTATCTGTTCAAGTTTGTCCTAAACTTACTCGCGATTTATTAACCAACACAGCATCAATAATAAAACTCTTTCCCTTGCTCAATTTTGCACATATTGTTGATTCTAATGTCCTATTTAGAATCGCTAGGACTCAAATAGCCACTCATAGCAAGAGTGGCACATCAATCAACACAGCTATCAAATCTAATATTTTACGCAGCCATTCCCCAAATATTAATTAACTGAAACCCTTTGATGCTGCTGTTCTTGCTTATCACATTATGAGTCTTAGCAACTTTGAATGATCTGTAGAATGGGTTCAATTTTTCAGTTCTTGCGCTCAATTAGATCACCCGAATGGGTGAGGAATAAATCAACCGTTCAGGTGACCTGAGTGCAGGAAGTTAAGACTGATAAAAAATAATAATCTATTACTCAAGAACACTAATTGCACTTTACTTTAACTAAGGATAACCCGATGAAATTCTCTATCTTGATAGATTCTGTACTTATTGTTGGTTCTATTGCTTTATTACCTGCAATCAGTGGCGCTCAAACAGCTACTAATAATAGTGGCAAACTTCTCGCTATCAACTCTAACAATTTATCCACTCATTCTCCGAACGTCAGCTACCTGAAACCCTTTGATGCTGCATTTCTAGCTTATCAAGGTAACCTGAAAGCACAGGGTATTCCTAGTGGTAGTGCTTTGGTATCTCAATACCAAATAGGAAACCTCACTGCATTAGATGTGGTTAAGGCTGCTGTTAATGCTAAAAAGTTACCAGCACTAGCTTTGAATGATAGAGGTTACCTAAACGCTGTCGATTCGCAACTGACATCATTCGGTAACACTAATGATTTATCTTACTAAGTACAGTATTGCAGAGGTTCGTAACGGATTTATGAAATGCTATACTATCATATCGTTGCTTTGACAAGAAAATGCGTCACCAGAAAGGAAAAGCTGCTGTCTCCCTCACTATCCCATTACCAAAAATTACTTTAACCCCTCCAATCTTGGAGGGGTTTTTAGTTGGTACTACAGTTGCTGCTCTCTGAGAGGAAAGTGCGATCGCCTTATTTTTTTCAATTTAAACCTGGTATTTACTTATTAAATGCTTGTATAGCAATACTTTTGGACTAGTGTGGCTCTGGTGTCACGAACCATCAGATTATCCTGTTCCACCAAGGTGCGACACCGAATAGCCCGTCGTACCCCTAAAGCTACGCGTAGCGTCTGGCAGAGAAGACATCGCTTCGGCAGTGGCGTAGCCTATCACCTCCTGGAAAAAAGGGTCGTGTAATAAATTATTTACTGTTCTATCAAATTAACGTTGTTAAGTAACTCAGCAGGTGTAGTTCTCACCTCTAGGCTGTGTTAAATATTGTGGCGCAAAACAGGAGTATAGATACGTTGCAAAAGCTTTCTCCAGAATCTCCTCTATTTATTTTGTTAATTATTATTAGTTTTCTAGTAGTAACTTTATCAACTTGGTTATCATCTAAACCATTTATTCTAAAACCATTTGGGCTTAATGATATTATTCAATTACTTACATTACAGTTATTTATTTCTTTGTTGTTAGAGCGTTCTTTAGAAGTTTTTATAACTACTTGGCGAGGCCCATTCGTTGAACAATTAGATATTAGTATTCAGCAAGAAAAGGCTCTCATGTCTGAGAAGATAAGACTTATGGAAGTCCAACAGAAACAGTTTCCTTCTTTGGAATCAAATCAAGTCAGTGGACTCCCGCCAGAAGGAATGAGTTTAGAAGAACAAATCATCCAAAATTTTACACAAAATCAACAAGACTCATTAAAAATTTTCCAGCCACAAATTGATGATTTAAATGAAAAAGAGCGTCAAAGAACAGCTTATAAATCTGATACACGAATAATTGCTCTATGGACATCCCTTTTATTCGGTCTTTTAATGAGCGCAATAGGTATTCGCTCAATCGAACCACTTGTAGTTATTGATTTAGATAATCCAATACAAGTAGTTATTTTCCGTTGTTTAGATGCATTGCTTACAGGAGGCTTAATTGCAGGAGGTAGCGAGGGAATCCATAAGCTCATAAAAGTTTTTATCGACTTTATGGAAGTTACATCTAAACAAATCAAAAATCAAGGATTATCTTGATAAAACGAATGATTTTACCCTGTACAATACAGGATAATATTGCAAATATCCATGAAAATTACATTATTAATGTCTATTTTAGATATATAGTCTCATCTTCCCATAAATAATCTTTAACATCTACAAAGTTTTTGTTTAATTTGCTCAATAAATCTCCCTCAGATAAAACCTTAATTCCTTCAGTTTCCAACTTATTTTTTTGTTGGTTAACATAAGTTATCAAATAAGCTTTAGAGTCTAATATTCTATGTACCGGATAATCAGCCGCCGAGGTTTTTTTCAGGTATGTAGGAATAGCTCTTAGATAGCTATTATCTACTCCCATGCCTTTGATTATCTGTTTGTATGTAACTACTTTCCCACTTGGAATTTTGATGATAAAATTTAGGAACCGTTCATAGGGATTTTCAGATAATGCTGGAAATTTATTAGCTTGAACCTGAAAATTACTACCAACCTGGATTTTACCTGATTTAATAACTACGCCTAAAATTCCTCTTTTACCTTGGATGCTTTTTAATGATTCTACTAAGTGGGCTATTCGTTTACACGGTTCGCAGTGAAAAGTTAGACGAATTGCCGCACCACTTTCAAAGGTTAGCAGAGAACCAGGGATAAAATTATTAAATTCTATCCCTGTAACCACAATATTTTCTCGTAATTCTCCTGGTTTAATTGATAAGTCGAAAATATCTTCATACCTAATAATTAAAACTTGCCTGGGACTTAGAGGATCGGCATTAACATCTTCTTCTATACCATAACCTACCTTTAAATTTAATGTTTTAACCTCTACCATCGCAGAACCTAGTTTTACCTTGGTGAAAAGATGCATTATTGAGAGAGCCATATTCATTCGGCGGTACGATCAATTTTCAATTTAGGAGGTGAAGTCAGGTAAATCATTGGATTTACTAAGAATGAATAAACTTCCATCTCCTCCACGCCCAACTCTTAAGGTTTCATCTAAGTAAGTAATGTCCAGTGTGGCAGTTCTGCTAGTAGGATTATTTGCTGGGACAACCTTAAAATGGTTGAGTTGAGGGGTATTAATGCCGATAATTTTATCAATCGATAGGTAGCGTTTGTCAAAATAGACGTTGAGGCGTTTGTTCGCTAAAGGCTCTAAATCTTCTTTGGCTGGCTCAAAGCTAGCTGTCACTTTGACATATCCTGATACCAGCCCCAGAGAATGTTTAACTTTAGCTAGATTGAAAAACAATTTATTTGCAACATCAATCACTTGATAAACTTTACCCAGCTTTAATCCCAATGGGAGAGAAACTAAAGAATGGATTTCTCTCGCAGTGGAGTATTGCAGTTGCCAAGCTCCATTCAGCAAATAAGTAGCGTTGAGAAGAGGATTGAGATTGGGATTGACGCTCTCCAGTTCCGTCGTCAATTGTTCAATTTCTTCGGCTAAAGTTTTATCTAGCTTCAAATTGGTAACGGGAGAACCATCGCTCTTGGTTTGAATCTTCTCAAGCTTGGCTTGTAATTTTTCCTTAATTAAGAGTTGATTGTTCAATGGTTAAAGATTCTCCTTTAGAGAATGTTTTAAAAGTTACTAGTACGCCACGGCGTAAATAGAGCAACCATTTAAAATCCCTAAAAAGCCCATTCCATAATACTTTTGACTTTTGACTTTTGACTTTTGACTTCCGCCTTGCGGTACTAGTGATGTATCAAATACTTTTAGACTCTCCTACATCCACGCCACGTGCTTCTCCCAAGGGGAGACGCTGCGCGTAGCTTGCTTCCGCGTAGGGGTACAAGTCGGCACCGGACGCCAATCGCTCATGGGGAAAACCCCCTACAGCCCTTCGGGCATCCTACGGCAGGCGCTAGCCTCTCCCTTTGGGAGAAGACCGTGCTGGCTCCCCAACGCAGTGGCTCCCCTTAAAAAGGGGGACTTTGGATTAGGGACTGACAAAAAATAAATTATCCAAAATTATGTACATTTGTAGGGGATCTTGGCCTTCATTGGTGTCAACTTAAGCTAAAACTCTTTTAAAACCTCGTTTCCAGCCAGAGGCTGGAAATGCTCTTCAATTGCGGCTCTGCCGCTAGTCTTGAGGCAGAGCCTCTCATTAGGCATTCCCAGTCGGAGACTTCTTTTCGAGGCACTTCTAAAAGCTTGTTCTAGACTGGCTTTTGCCTTAAGGTGACACGTATGCTTGGCCTTGTGCCCCTATGATGGGATGTTTTTTTAACTGAAAGTCCCTTATCTAGATGAGATTAGTCAATGAGTTGTGGGGTGGGAATTTGCGTATCGATATCTGCTTGGGACAAAGTTGGGAGCAACCAGCTGCTCTCACCTGCCTTGAATACTTTGGCAGGTTCAACATTGAATTCAATTACACCAGTGGCTAGATTGGTTCTAGCAATAGACTGTGTACCATCAACAAACTTGACGGCGATTGGTTCAGTCAGTTGTTGTGGTTGAGCGTTCGGGCTTAGAACCACTTGAGAACCTGCGGGTAAGTAAATACCATCGCAATCCCAATCATCATCCGTGATTGTTCCTGCGCCTAGAAAGTAGAGTTGGGTTGGAGATTTTTTTGGTTTATTGGCATAGACAGCCAATGTCTTTCCAGTTTCATTGCGGCACTGTGCCCGCTTTCTAGCTGTTTCTATGACATTTTTCTGAAACTGCAATTGTGCGAGTCGCTGCTGGAACTGCTCAGGTGTATAGCCAGCTTGCTCAGGTGTATCCTTTACAGTTAGAAGTTGATTGAGCGCCTGAGTTACCTCAGCATAGTCAGCCCCCTTAGTAAAATCCTTGCCGGCCCAAGCGGCCCATAGGGCAGCTAAACCGAGTCTTCGTACTCCTACAGGGAACTTGCTACGCCTTGGCCTGGTAGAAAGTGTCTGAGGGCTTCCACGCCAGTTGCAACAAGAGTCGCTCCCCATGAGTGACTGCACCAAATCAAAGGGATTCAATCTTACTGTTAACTAAATGTCAAACCTTTAACTGAGTTACTGCGATATTGCCAGAAAAACATACATCCACATCGCTACCAGGAGTGCGATCGCGTTTGCCATATTCTCCTACATAATAAAAATCATCGCCTTCAATTCGATAGTTGACAGGCAAAGGTTTGGTACAGGCTTGGCAAAACACCACATCAGGATGTGGTTCTCCTAGTTGCAAATGCGGCAAATTCACATTCCAGAAGCTTCCCGGTTCTAGGGGGCGCTTGAGTAAGTCCGCTAAAACTTCAGCTGTTAATTTGGCAGCCATATCCCAATCAAAATCCTGCTTGGCTTTGCGATAGTGGGAAATGGCAACTCCAGGAATACCGTGCATTGCGGCTTCCCGCACAGCAGCCACTGTGCCAGAAATATAGGCATCGACTCCCAAGTTGCCCCCAGCATTGATACCTGAAAGCACAAATTTGACATCTGCGTTAATTTGTGTTATTGCGATTCTCACACAATCTGCGGGAGTGCCTGCGATCGCATATTCAGTCTCAGAACGTCGCTGGAGGTTAATGGCACGAGTGGTGGTAACTTGATGTCCACAGCCAGACTGATGATCAGCAGGAGCAGCGATAATAACATTTTTGCCATTTACAGCTTTGATCAGCGCTTTTATACCGGGAGCGTCAATGCCGTCGTCGTTAGTTAAAATTATGGTCATGTATATATATTATATTGATATAGATTTAGCTAAAATATTAGAAAAATGCAGATATCGCCCATTGATCGCTACAGCAAAAAAAGCTACTTGCAGATATAAAAAAATATCCTTGATGCTGCCAAAAATATTGGTTATACGATATCATCTCTAGATGGTTTGCAAATTCCGCCCTAAATATTTGGGTTAATTCCCAAAATGGGCAGTATTTCTTGTCAGGTTAATGCTTGCAGCCGCGATCAGAACAAATTTGTGCAATCAAAAAATCCCCTAAAATATATATCTGCTGGCAGTAGCAGAAACTTCATACTGGAGAAAACCGGGAATGAGGTGATTTTTACAGTGGTTCTGTAGTATTTTTGGTGCAAGTCTGTCTTAGGGTTCATATGATGAAACAGCTTCTTAAACAAGTATTTAGCAGTCAAAAACACCTCATCTGGCTAATTCTACCTTTGGTGACGGTTATCATAGCAGCTTCGCTGTTTGCCACACCTGCTTTAGCTACAGGTGTGGATCAAATATCCAACCTTACAGCAGGGAATGACACCTGGGTTTTGGATCAAGGTGAAGTCATTAGCCGTCTGAATGAAGGTAAGATTAGCAGCGCTTTCAAGGATTTGGCAAACCAAACAGATAAGGAAGTCAGAATAGTTACTGTTCGCCGCCTCGACTACGGTGAAACACCGGAAAGCTTCACCAAAGAGTTGTTTAAAAAATGGTTTCCCACAAAATCAGTCCAAGCTAATCAAACCTTATTGGTTATTGATACGGTTACCAATGGTACTGCGATTATTACTGGGGATCAAGTTAAGCCTTTACTGACAGACTCTATTGCCGAGAGTGTAGCTACTGAAACAGTAAGTGTGCCGTTACGCAATGGTAACAAATACAATCAGGCATTTCTAGATGCAAGCGATCGCCTTGTTGCCGTCCTCTCTGGGAAAGCCGATCCAGGGCCACCCAAAATAATTGACAATGTACAGGTAGAAGGCACCTTCAAGAAAGCAGAAGAAACTGACCAAGGTAACGCTACTGCTTGGGTAGTAGGATTGTTAATTGCCGCCACCGTTATCCCAATGGCGACTTACTACATCTATCAGATAAATCAGCCATCATCTTGATGAGTAATGGGAGAGTTAGGAGTTAGGAATTTCTAACTCTTAACTCCTCACTTTTAACTTTTAACTCCTCATTCCTAACTTTAATCTTGAACATACTCTTGCTCTGTGACTAAAGCCACCTCAGCCCGAACAAATTCTCGACCCAAATAAGCTGCATGATTTAATTGAGTTACAGGAGGGGGCTGAGTTTCTTCAAAAATCTTCACGCAAAGTTCTTTCGCCGTCCTCGCGCTAAAAACCGTGGTGTGAGTTCGTTCTACCTTTTCTCGTGCAGGAATTACCTTTCCCGTTTCTGGATCGACAGCTAAACCACGCTCATCAATTACATTTGTGAAATGCTTGGCATAAATTAACCTTGCGTCTCGATCCAAGTAAATAATGAAATATCCACCGGGATCAAGGTCAAGATGACGTTGGGAAATTTTATCATCAATTGCAGCTAAATCTTCAACTATCAAATCCATAAGCACTCTAAAAAGCAAATTTCTTTCTTCAAGATTTTTACACCTATATCAAGTGTAATTCCTATCTTACTTAGCATTCTTTATATCTTTAATATATTTGTGATTCTTTTTACTTAAAAGTAAATTAGATTTTTTGCTATAAATTATACTTTTATTTTAAAATAGCCCGCAACAATACTTGTACAGAAATTTATTGAAGCCATAGTTAGAAAAAAAACTATATACTCACCTCTGAATGAATGTCACAATTGTGAAAAAAGGTAAGCAAGCATCTGTTTGCCGAGTAAAGCTTAATTATCCGGCAAACTCTGCTATGAAAATAGTTCCTTTTCCTCAACCATTTTTCTCACTAAATGGCAACTCTGCATTAATCGCCTCAATCTCCTGCTGTTCGAGTTGATTCACTTCCTTAATATAGGGACGTAAAATTTGTCCTAAACGATTATTGTAAAAGCGGTGCAGGCTGTGATTGGGCATAGCAGGGAAACCGCGCCGTTTTTTGTGGCGTCCACCCGCACCAGGGTCAAAAATTTCGATGCCGTTAGCGATCGCCCACTCAATCGGCGTATAATAGCAAGCATCGAAATGTAAGCAATCTATTTCTTGAAAACTCCCCCAATAGCGTCCATAGAGTTTGTCACCTTTAAACAAACAAAAGGACATTCCTAAAGGATGAGAGTTATCTTGCTCGCTATATGCAGCAATAAACAAGACTCGATGGCGATAATCGGTGTTTAGCTGCTCAAAAAACCGCTGTGTGAGATACTTGCTACCCCACCAGCCAAATTTATCACAGGTGTCAGCATAGAACTGGTACATCAAAGGAAATAAAGACTGAGGAATTTCATCACCAGTCAACGCTTGCAATCGTAAACCTGCTTTCTCCACAGCTTTGCGTTCCCGCTTGATATTACGACGCTGATTGGCATTAAACACTTTCAAGTAGTCATCAAAAGTTTTAAAACCAGCATTTTCCCAAACGTAGCTGTGGTGCAGCCATGTTGTAAAGCCATGCCGTTCCAGCATCGGACGCCATTGGGGATCAACGTAGAGAAAATGACACCCAGAAATTCGATTTTTGGAGCAAAAAGTGTCAATTTCATGCACCATCATCGCTGTGATTTCATCCTCATCTTCTCCTGGGGCAATTAAGAACCGATAGCCTTCAGCAGGAGTAAATGGTGTCATTCCCAGCAATTTTGGGTAATACTGGACTCCGACGCGATCGGCTAACTCTGCCCATTGGTGATCGAAAATAAATTCACCAGAACTGTGTCCTTTGAGATAAAGTGGCGCAGCGGCAATCAGCGTTCTATCTCGCCACAATGTCAAGTGATTTGGCAACCAACCAGTTTTAGCCGTAGCACTATGGGAGGTTTCGATATTGTTTAGCCACTCCCATTCTAAAAACGGCGTTTTGAGTGGCATTGCCAAAGCATTCCAGGCATCTTGGGGTACTTCAGCAATTTTGTTCGTCCAAACAACAGAATAGCGAGGCTTAAGTTGTTTCACCATTGTCTGGCTTTTTTTAGAGGAGTAGGGATTAGGGATCAGTAAGAGGCAGGGGGCACAGGGGGGCAGGGGGAGCAGGGGGAGCAAGGAGCAGGGGAGGAATAATTAACGCCCAATGCCCAATGCCCTGTTTGCCCAATGACCAATAACTTTACTTAGCGTAATCTAATCTGCTGGTCGTTGCAGGCGATAGTGCAAAAACACTTCTTGCTCAACTGTATGAACTTCTAGAAGTTGCAACTTGGGAGCTAAATCCGATAAAAATCCTTTTCCTTCAACGGGTGTGGGTGCGGTATTACCACCTAAAATCAGCGGACAGATAGTCAGCCATAATTCATCGATTAAATCTAATCCCAGCAAAGAAGCGACTAATTCACCTCCACCTAAAACCACTAAGCGTGTTATATGTAGAGTGGCTAGATGCTTCAAAGCTGCGGGAATGTTAATTTCTCGCGCTGGTGTTTCAAAAACCAGAATCTGCTCAAATTCTGGAAGGCACTTCTGTACTCCGGTTCCCAGAGTTGAGGAAAGTGTCTGTAAGCGTCCCTTCCATGAAAGTGCTCCTGATGTTGTCGTGAGTAACCAGCGTCTAACTGGTTGCTTAAAAAACTTAATTTCCGGATTGAGGTTTGCAGAGTGTGTAGTCACTATATAAACTGGCTGCGGAGGCTTTCCTGCTTGTGCCCGAAGTTCCACTAGAGTTGGATTTGATACAGGAAGTGTTGTTCCGTAGGCGTCCAGAGTACCAGCACCGAATAAAACCGCATCAGAGGCAGCGATTTGTTTTTCTAAGTGTGCTTTATCAACCCTTGAGCCAAACCGAGCAGGCGATCGCCTAAAATCCGCTATCTTGCCATCTGCACTCATTGCTAAAACAACTGTAGTATGAGGACGATCTTGCAACATTAGATTGATTTGATAGTTTGAATATTTTCTTTGCTCGTGTGTAGATTCTCAAAAAAATCCATGCTTGCAAGCTACTGTTTTACAATTTAAACACTATACTTATATGCAAGACAAAGCGCTTTTACATCTAGCATATATGAGTTTTGGTATCCCACGTTTCTTTTTGGATTATAGCAATTTGTTATTTTTAAACATTGAAAATAAAATTCTGATAATTTTATAAAATGTCTCATCTAGCTAGTCTAATTACATATCTTTGCTGTTGTGTTTTGCAGATGCAAAGTGAGACACTCGATGACTAATTCCCGCCAATCTTCCTTTCGTCGAATTTTAGTAACGAGAATATTGCTGCTGTTCGTTCCAGTTTTACTTATAGGCGAGATTGTTGCCTTGAATAAGGCACGTTCTAGCATATTGGGAACTGCACGTCAAAATTTAACAGAAAGCGCCATCAGTAAAGGGGAGAGAATTGGAGATGCGATCGCTATCTTAAAAGCGAATTTGCTGAGTGTAAGTAAAACAACGGTGATTCCGTCGGGTTCGCCTATACAAGAGCAAGAAATTCTCACGCAGTTAAGGCAACAACTTCCAGCCAGTATTGAGTGCATCCAATTAACGAATCTCCTAAACCAGAAAATAATTGCTAGTAGCTGTGGGGATCAAGCAATTGGAGAATTGAGATTACCTTTGCCTAGTGACGGAATTGATGTCAAAGCAATCTTCCCGCCAAACACAGGAATAACTGGAAAAAGAAACACACAAAATCAACTGCGATTAGTGTTATCTTCACCAGTTTCCGATAGCCGAAGAAATTTAGTTTACAGCTTGAGTATTCAATCTGCATTGTACCAACAAACCAGAAATCCGCCGGGATCGCTCACAGGCGCTATGGTAGTGATTGCTGAAGATGGGACAATTTTGGCGCACCCACTCACAGACTGGGTAGGAACTAATATCAATCAGCACCCAAATGCTTCCCAACTCAAGAGCATAATTAAAAATGCAATTGCGGGACGAAATGATTCGATAAATTTGTCTTTCACAGAGGGGAAAGAATTAGTAGCTGGCTATACGGCTATTGCAAATCCCCTCACCCAACAGCAGCAAAAATGGATAGTCTTAGCTGTTACTAGCGTCGATAATGCGCTTTTCGGTTTAGAGGAAATCAAACTAATCGTCATCGTTTTGACAGTTGGTTTGATTGGTGCAAGTTTGTTAGCATCCCTATATCTAGCTCCTTACTTGGCACGTCCTGTAGAAGAATTGCGAGACTACGCTCTCAATATTCACTCTCACCACGCCGCACAACCAGTTCCGCACAATTTTCAAATCCGGGAATTCAATCAACTGGCCCAAGCATTAGACCAAATGGTAGAACGGCTCAAAGCTGGCGCAGAAGAACTGGAAATAGCTTGGAAAGAAGCAAAAACTGCTAACCAAATTAAAAGCCAGTTTTTGGCTACGACTTCCCATGAATTGAGAAATCCATTAAATATTATTATTAATTGCATTCGCCTGGTTGAAGATGGCTTATGTGATAGCCGGGAAGAAGAAATGGACTTCCTCAAACGTGCCGATGAAACAACGATTCACTTGCTAGGTATTATTAATGATTTACTCGACATTTCTAAAATCGAAGCAGGTAAGCTTTCAGTCGTCTGCACACCTATTGACCTCCGACAAATATTGTTAGAGGTGATTAATTTACAATCAGTTAATGTTCAACAAAAAGGCTTGCAGTTGAAATGTGAGTTAGATCCTAAACCGATACCAATTAAGGCAGACGCAGCAAAACTGAAGCAGGTGCTGATTAATGTTATCGGCAACGCCACTAAGTTCACTGACACAGGAAGCATCACCATTGCTACAGAAATTCAATATAGTACTGGTAAATCTCAGGTGGTGGTGATAGTCAAAGATACAGGTATAGGTATTGATCCAACTCAACAGCACAAACTATTTCGCCCCTTTGTAATGGTGAATGGCACAACCACACGTCAGTTTGAAGGTACTGGGCTAGGACTAGCAATTTCACGAAACTTAATCGAACTCATGGGAGGCAGCATTACTCTTGAGAGTGTGGGACTTCATCAAGGTACGACACTGAAAATTACCTTACCTTTGATTGATATCTCGCTATTACCTGTTCCAAAGAAAGAAGGAAATGTCGGGGATCTGGGATTTTCCTCTAGGAATGAGGAGGCAAAAGCAAGCTACTACCCTAGCCTACAGGAGTCTGGGGGAAATTCCTCTTTGGGGATCAACAAGTCTGTGAAAGCAGTTGTAGACAAAGAGAAGTCCCTGAAGTTCCAGGTGTTACTTGGGAACGAGACTTATGAGATTAGTCTTTCGCCGCAGCAAACTATCTTGGTAAGTCTTCCAAAACGAGGAGTTTGTGTGAATGGGACTTCTGAGAGGTAATCTTCGCTACACTCTGATTCAAAATTTAAAAATTGACTTCCACAACCGATACTCTGTAGGACTATCGCTTCACCCCGAATTATTTCTCAAGCTGTTGGTAAAAGATGCAACAGTGGTGGATATAGTAATTAGACCTCTTGCAAAAGTCCCTAACACCGTACAACCCCTCCCCGCTCTTAGGGAGGGGAGACAAAGCATAGTCTTTGGCGGGGTGGGGTTCTTATTTTTGATTTATGCAAGAGGTCTATTGAGATTCATCCCGATCATAGTTTGGCTATGATTTTGACGATGACTTAGAAGCGTTACTAAATAACCAAGATAAAAGATTAGCAACCGTAGCAGCCCCAAAAGAGAACAGCGCAATAATTGCATCACGAGGTAAAACACCATCTAACCAGCTACCCTGTATTCTCGAAACTGGAAAATCTGGATCTAGACCGATTTGAATCTCTTTAGTTTTCCCAGAAAAGCGGGCTTCTATACCCTTTTTCGGGACAATTTGCAGATTACGTATTTCTTGAATGTTTAGAGGAGTATTAGCGGATTCTCCCATAAGAAACTGATTTTGTTTAATATCTCGTTCCTGTTCTGCCATGCGGATTTTGCCTTCCACAATAGTAGAAGTTTTTAAATCGTCTCTGACATCTTTACCAGTTCTATCTACATCTATAAATTGCAGATTTTTGGTTTTTATCTTTCCTCTAAACCATTGTTTTGATTTATATTCGGGAGTTTCGGCTATAGTAATATCAATACTGGTTTTTTGGGTTATTTCTAAGTTAATTTTTTTATTATTTAGATTGACAAGAAACTCTAATGGTGCTTGGGTGTCTGGCTGATTTGGTAATTTTAAATTTAGTAATTCGTAACCTTCTACTATAACTTTGATTGGTTGTTCACCTAAATCTAGGTCTAACGTATTTGGGTTAATTTTTTGGTTTAAATTAGAGTTAGGTTGCAGAGAAAAAGCCAGTTGATTACGATAAAAGTCATAACTGAGTCCAGTTATTTTTGTATTTGGTTGTAGCCGTAGTTCATCGATGCTGATTTCACTCGTGTCTTGAGGATTAGCTGACGCAATAATCCATCTACTCTCGCTGTCTTTAAGTTGAATTTTCAAAGAGTCTAACTTGTTAATTTCTGGCCAAGTTTCACTTTGAAAATTTCCTGTAAAAGTTAGGGTTTGTCTGCCTTGATTTTCTAGTTTATTGATGCCGCGAATATTTTGGAGAAAGAGTTTTGATTCTTCTCCGATGTAGACAAAACTCATTTCTTGAGCAATGATATTACCTTCAAATATATGAGTGCCTGGTACAATAGCGGCAAAGGTGAGGAAAGTAAAAAATAAAAGTAACAGCAGTACCAAAAATGAATTTTGATGGTTTGAAATTCTTCGTAGTAAGCGCTTTAGCCCTGAAGCACTGACTACAAATAAAGCAGTTAAATTTGTTTTCAGAAAATTCAACAATTGGTGAATATTGATGAAGTTGGGAAAATTTTGTTTGGCTTTTTGCCGAGATGCCATAATTTATTTCAACCAATTTGGGTTATGTTCAAATACAATTCGCCTTTCAATGCGATCGCTAGGTTCATCTCTTCGGTCAATAAAAACAACGTAGTGCAGTTCATAGCGTCCTGCTGAGGCATTGCGTCCATCCCAGGTAAAAATAGTTTCATCTTTTTTCGGGTTAGGGCGGGAAGTGCTATAGATTGCTTTTTTACCTTGAGGGAGAATTTCAAAGGTGTTAAATCTTACTCTGTCTTGGGAATAAAAGACAAATTCATACTTACCAGAAGTTTGCCCCAGAATAACTGGAACATACACGGGTTGGGAATCAAGGCTATAGGATGCCAATGCGCGGAGTTTATTTGCTGGTATTTTTGCTTGCCTGAGAACGTAAGTATCCCAGCTAAAGCTGAAATCTGAACCATTCTTAGACAATAACAAGTCATCCAATTGATAGTGATATTTATCATCTAATGATTGCACTCTTACTTGAGGGTTTTTTCCACCATTTATTTGCGGAATTTGTAGCGTCAGAGTTTTGCCAAAACTGGCAAGGTTGCGGGTAGCAATGGAAATTAGGCTCAAGCTATTGCCGCTTAAGGGTTCTTCTTTAATACCTTCACAGCGGTTGGGTGGTTTGCGGTGGATATAATCGGTAGATTGGGGATTGCCTTCTGGGCAAGAAGCAGCAGCGGGAAGATGGCTGAGGCTGAGGATTAATAGGCTGGCAAGAATAATTTTATAATTCATAGTTTGTTTAACGAATGCTCCAGGTAAGCAGTTGTTTTTGAATCTCAGATATGGGATAAGCGAAATCTCGTTCTTTACCTTTTTCGCCGGCGAAGACGATGCCTAAAAGTTTATTTTGTGAGTCAATTACAGGACTGCCAGAATAACCGGGTTTGAGTGCAGCTTGAGATATTTCTAATCGCTGGTTGTTATAGCTGATGTTTCCTGATTCCATAGACCAAGATTTATCTTCACCTCTTTGAGCAGAATGACCGATAATCCGAATGGGCATTTTTGGGGTGATGGCAGTTGAGGAGATGGGTAAGGGTTGGATATCTTCTGGCAGTTTACCAATAACTTCCAAAATAGCTAAATCGAGTTGTTCGTCTGTGGAAGTCATTTTGAACAGCTTGGCATCTCGCCGCATTCGCACTCGGTTTGACGGTGGTGAACTGAAAAATTCAACTTGAATATCTTTACCCTGTTCATAGCCATCAAAAATGACATGACGATTAGTGAGGATTAATGTTCGGTTCTTTTCTCGCTTAATTACTACACCAGTTCCACTCTCAGTTCCCTGGCGTTCAATACTTACAGGAAAATTCGCAGTGATGCGTACCACAGAACGCTTAATGGGTACAGTAGGATCATCTTTAGGCAACCATTGACGATCGTCTTCTACACTACCTAATTGATTCTCTTGCTCCGTCAATAACCGTCTTGCTTCTATATTGTTGTTACTGGCATAGACATAATTACGGTCAATTGCTTCTGCGTTGTTAAACTGTTCAATGGCTTCTTTTAGTTTTCCTTGCTGTCGGAACGTTAAACCCAAGCCAGTATTAGCGAGAGTATGAGCACTGGCTTGGGTTCCAGAATTGTCTTCTGGCAATGTTAGGGCTTTTTGGTAGGCGGCAACTGCTGCATCTAATTTCTTCTGCTCACTCAGGGCAATGCCAAGATTGTGGTAAGCATAAGTATAGTTGGGGTTGAGTTGAATTGCTTTTTGGTAGGCGGCAACTGCTGCATCTGATTTCTTCTGTTCTCTGAGGGCATTGCCGAGATTGTTGTAAGCATAAGCATCGTTGGGGTTGAGTCGAATTGCTTTTTGGTAGACGGCAACTGCTGCATTTAATTTCTTCTGTTCTCTGAGGGCAATGCCGAGATTGTTGTAAGCAGCAGCATAGTTGGGGTTGAGTTGAATTGCTTTTTGGTAGGCGGCAACTGCTGCATCTAATTTTTTCTGCTCACTCAAGACATTGCCGAGATTGTTGTAAGCAAGAGCATAGTTGGGGTTGAGTTGAATTGCTTTTTGGTAGGCGGCAACTGCTGCATTTAATTTCTTCTGTTCTCTCAGGGCATTGCCGAGATTGTTGTAAGCAAGAGCATAGTTGGGGTTGAGTTGAATTGCTTTTTGGTAGGCGGCAACTGCTGCATCTAATTTCTTCTGCTTTTTCAGGGTATTGCCGAGATTGTTGTAAGCAATAGCCGAGTTGGGGTAGTAAGCAATAGCCAAGTTGGGGTTGAGTTGAATTGCTTTTTGGAAGGCGGCAACTGCGGCATCTAATTTCTTCTGGTCATACAGTACATGGCCGAGATTGTAGTAAGCATCAGCATAGTTGGGGTTGAGTTGAATTGCTTTTTGATATGCGGCAACTGCTGCATCTAATTTCTTCTGCTTTCTCAGGGCATTGCCCAGACCGTTGTAAGCAATAGCATAATTAGGGTTGAGTTGAATTGCTTTTTGGTAGGCGGCAACTGCTGCATCTAATTTCTTCTGGTCATACAGTACATGGCCGAGATTGTAGTAAGCAAAAGCATATTTGGGATCTAGTTGAATTGCTTTTTGATATGCTGCAACTGCTGCATCTAATTTCTTCTGCTTTCTCAGGGCATTGCCCAGACCGTTGTAAGCAGTAGCCAAGTTAGGGTTGAGTTGCAAAGCTTTCTGGTAAGAAGCTAATGCCTCCTCTAATTTCCCTTGAGCATTTAGCACATTCCCTATACCAACGTAAGCTTCGGCATCATTAGGATTGAGTAGTAATGCTTTCTGGTGAGATGCTAATGCTTCCTCTAGTTTCCCCTGTCGCCGTAGAGCATTCCCCAAATTGTTATAAGCTTTGCCATTATTGGGTTCAAGTTGCAAAACTTTACGCCAAATAGTCTCCGCTTGGGAGTTATTACCAACTGTTTCGGCAGCGTCGCCTTGTTTAAATAGCTGTTCAATATTGTTTTGAGCAACTACAAACTGGGGTGCGGTAGCCAGAGATAGAGTTAAAAATAAAGTAGTAAATATACGGTTGTGCATAATCATGCTCATACATTCTCCGATTTTATCAGGACTTACACGAAAATCGTTAAAAAACATATGAGTCGTTGATTTATACTTGCTGACGAGTCTTTGATACTCGTGAACGAGTCTTTAATACTCGCTGACGAGTCTTTGATACTCGTGAACGAGTCTTTGATACTCGTGAACGAGTCTTTAATACTCGCTGACGAGGCTTTGATACTCGTGAACGAGTTTTTGATACTCGCCGACGAGTCTTTGATACTCGTGAACGAGTCTTTGATACTCGCCGACGAGTCTTTGATACTCGCCGACAAGTCTTTGATACTCGTGAATGAGTCTTTGAACTCCGTTGATGAACCTCAGAGCTTCGTGGACTATATAGAACCCATTTGGGATCTGGTGTATTGTGAGATTAAAAGTATTTTTTATTACTTATGTATTCAAGCAGTTTAACAGATGAAGAGTGGTCAAT
>NZ_JBALCP010000006.1:0-33242 GCF_036919675.1 Nostoc sp. | reverse complement strand
GTTCAAAGGCTGAACGTTCAAGTTCAAAGGCTGAACGTTCAAGTTCAAAGGCTGAACGTTCAAGTTCAAAGGCTGAACGTTCAAGTTCAAAGGCTCAACGTTCAGGTTCAAAGGCTCAACTTTTGAGTTCGCGGACGCTCCCCCTGCCCCCTGCTCCTCTGCCCTCTTCACTAGGCGAATAAATTTTAGCGTAGCTTGAGCATAGTGCTACATTGCCGTTAACCTTTGCTAATTTTGTGGGAATACTATTTATTGTTGGTCTTGGGTTGTAGGGAATAATTGACGTATGAATTTGCTGCGACTGAGAATGCATCACTTAATCGAGCAGTTAGCCGATGAGGATTTGCAAGACATTTGGGACGTTCTCGAAGGTTTACATTGTGACTTTTATATGCTCAAAGCGATACAACAAGTTAAGCGATCGCAGCAACCGTGGGATATCTTAACCCATGAAGAAGCGATACGACTGTTGATGTTTTTCTGATTCAGTAGCGCTTTTAATAGTGCTGAGTAGTAGCCCATAGTTAAAGCTAAGGGATTAGTTAGGAAGAAATTTGTTTATTATTTAGAGCTAAAGCCAGAGATTTAGACCCATATGCCCAAGTGTAAGTCTTAGTATTGCTTCTTCACTCAGCACCCACCACTTTCAACTCAGCCCTCTTTTGGTGTCGTCCCTCAAGTTTTGGTTAAGGTAACGCCTAGTGAGTCTGGAAATGCGCTATGCAAGGTCTTTTTTACTAGACCTGAAGAATTTAGAACCTGCCGCCTACGAGCGGGTGCATGATTTTGTCTTTATTGAGTTAGCCCAAAAGTGGCAACTGAGTGATCTAAAAGAACTACGACACCTTGATAGTGAAGGCATTTTTCACCGCTTTACCCTAGATAATTATCTGATTGGTATAGAAATCAGGGGTGAAATCGTGAAATTTCTGCGTGTCATGCCCATGCCAGATGTTTAAGGATAGGAGTCAAGGGAACACTTAAAACTGTAAACTGTATAAGGCTAGGCAGGGATCGCTATAACCTTACATTAAACTGGTTTTGAAAAACACTTTATTTGAGATTTCCCTATGGATGCTAGGGCACTTTGGCAACGATACCAAAACTGGTTATATTTCCACGAGGGATTGGGACTGTACTTAGACGTGAGTCGAATGCGGTTCGATGATGCCTTCGTGGATTCATTGCGTCCGAAGTTTGACAAGGCGTTTGCGGATATGGCTCAACTCGAGAAGGGTGCGATCGCAAATCCTGACGAGAAGCGCATGGTTGGACACTACTGGCTGCGAAATCCTGATTTAGCACCAGCTCCAGAACTTACACAAGAAATTGTCCAAACCCTAGAACAAATCGAAGCCTTTGCGGAAAAAGTCCAAACAGGTGCTATTCATCCTCCCAGAGCAAGCCGCTTCACGGATATTATCTCCATTGGAATTGGTGGTTCCGCTCTCGGTCCCCAATTTGTCGCTGAAGCCCTCGCTTCTGATTTCCCGCCCCTGAAACTTCACTTTATCGATAACAACGATCCGGCAGGTATCGATAGCGTTCTCAATCATGTGCGAAATAGCCTCGCCAGCACTTTGGTATTGGTGATCTCCAAATCTGGAGGGACGCCAGAACCTCGCAACGGCATGATTGAAGTTAAAAAAGCCTACGCCGGACACAATTTGGAATTTGCTCAATATGCGGTAGCAATTACCAGCGTTGATAGCAACCTCGATAACTTGGCCAAAGACGAAGGTTGGCTGGCCAGATTTCCCATGTATGACTGGGTGGGAGGACGCACCTCAGAAATGTCTGCTGTGGGGCTAGTACCAGCGGCATTACAGGGGATTGATGTTCGCGCCATGCTAGATGGCGCAAAAGAAATGGATGACGCTACCCGCGTCCCAGATGTGAAAAATAACCCAGCAGCCTTGCTTGCTTTGTCTTGGTACTTTGCGGGCAATGGAAAGGGCGAAAAAGATATGGTTGTTCTACCTTACAAGGACAGCTTATTTTTATTCAGTCGCTATTTGCAACAGCTGGTGATGGAATCCTTGGGCAAAGAAAAAGACTTAGACGGCAATGTTGTCCATCAAGGCATTGCCGTTTATGGCAACAAAGGCTCAACAGATCAACACGCTTACGTTCAGCAGTTACGTGAGGGTGTGGCGAATTTCTTTGCTACCTTCATCGAAGTATTAGAAGATCGTCAGGGCCCATCCACTGAAATAGATCCAGGAGTTACATCAGGCGATTATCTTTCCGGTTTTCTCCAAGGAACCCGACAAGCGCTTTATGAAAATCACCGCGATTCGATTACAGTCACCATTCCCCAAGTTAACCCCCGAACTGTTGGGGCATTAATTGCTTTGTATGAGCGTGCTGTTGGTTTATATGCTAGTTTGGTCAACGTCAACGCCTACCATCAACCAGGTGTAGAAGCTGGCAAAAAAGCTGCCGCCACCATTATCGACTTGCAAACACGAGTCGTAGCAGTCTTACAAAAAGAAAAAACTCCCATTTCTCTTGACGAACTCGCCAACAAAGCAGGCGCATCAGATCAAGTTGAGGCAATTTACAAGATTTTGCGTCATATCTATGCCAATCAGCGAGGTGTGGTTTTGCAAGGTGATCTTCACAAACCCGATAGTTTGACCGTTTCTGCTAGCTGATAGCTCTAGTCCTCATATCACATTTTGTCCATAATTGTTGTATCATCAACAATTTTTTATTGTGAAGCATCCTAGATAGAAGATATATCTTCCGTCTAGGATGCTTCACTTTTGGTTAATAGGTAAATCGCGGAGAAAGTAAAAGCGATCGCCTTTCCAATCACTGTTTTTTATTCGCCCTAAATAGCCTGTTAAAGGTGAAGAAAGTTCAATCAGTAAATCGTGAACGACTTCATCATTGAGCTTGGGGTTATGCGTAGCATTATAATAAACACGAGTTTCTGTAACGGTGAAACTCTGATGTGTAGCTTTTGAACTTTGGTTATCTTGTTCAGAGAGTTCTTTGACTACTGTGATAATCTGCGATCGCAACTTAATCTCTCTCTCAGCTTTATCGATATATTCATCAATTTTATAGTCAATTTGCCCAGGTTCTAGATATTGCTGTAATTCGATTAAATTAATAGCACCTGGATATTTTGCTTTGAATTGAACTAGTTTTTGTAAAGTCATAGCATTAATAATACTTACTTTCCATTTTTGTGCGGCTTTTAGTAGATCCGTAGATGGATTACCTGGCCCAATTACTAATTTTGCTGAATCCAAAAATTGATCAGCACCTAAATGCATTCCGCCTAGCTTAATTAATTCCTCAACTGTACCGCTAGGAATAAGCCTACCCGCTTTACACTCGCAAACAATAGGGTAAGGTTTTGAACAAAATAAATCTAAGCCTCCAGCGCCACCTTTGTAAGCATTTTCAACTTTGAAGCCTAAAAACTCCAGACTTTGACGTGCAATGTTTTCAAAATCTGTACCAGCTTGATAGTTGCTTTTTTTCTCATCTAGCTCAATGCTGCGATCGCCCAATTTTGCAATATCATTTATCCAAGCTAAATTTGGATCGGGTTGCTTAATTAGCTTGTCACTACTCCAACCCAGAAATATTTTGATATCGTCGTCTAATTGTTTAGCTGCTGGCTGGCTAATGGTTAGGGATGCAATCGCACTCTGCAATTCTTCAAGTTCAGGGTGTAGCGGTGGCTCTAGTTTTTCTAATTGGTATTTGCGTTGGGCGAAGGTGCGATCGGTTAATACTGGCTTGGCTTCATAAATATTGAGAGGTTGCGGTAATGCAACAAACTGGCTATTTGACTTTATCGGGACTTCAATTGATTTAGGCAACTGATATACTCGCAAATATGCCAAAAAAATATTTTGCCTTTGGCTTAGTATTTCTTTTAAACCTTTTGTAGTCCAAATAGTTAGCAGTGATAAAGCAGTTAATGATTCAGCATTATTCAGAACTTGGCACAGTTCACACCTACCCCAAGCTTTAATTAAGACTGTTTCATAAGCTAAGAAAGGTAGTTTTAACTGTTTCTCATCTGAAAGTAAACTCATTTGTTGAGGTTGTATCAAAACACCCTGAACATTTAACTGTGTAAATGCACTTTGGGCAATAGGTAAAAAACTTGAGCGATAGTACTGCTCAACTGGTAACACATTAATTGAACCATCTACTGGACAAAGGGCAAATTCTCGCCCCGGAGTAATAAATTTATTGGGCATTACTGCAACTATTCTTCCATGTAACAATGCCTCAATTTCTGGTGCTGGTAAACGTAAAGCAGTATTCATTATTACTAAAATAAATCGTTTGTACCAACACTCACTGCATCTACAACCTTTGTTAGAATTACATTGCTGCTATCAATTTCTTCATCAATAGCATCTTCAGGAACTTGTCCTGATGGATCACTCAGAATTTCACGGATGAGATAATTATCACTTGCTATCCCCTTTTGGCGGATAAAATCTATAATTTGCTCTTCGCTTAACTCATCATTTTTACGATCTTTCATGACAGAATACACAGCCAATAGTGGTTTGATGTCTTCAGTTTTTAATAACACCCATTCACCACCTAGCTCTGATGATAAAAGTTTAGTCAAATACTCTTGTGCTTTAGCAGCACCTTTATTAATTTGCTTAGAGCGAACTAGGCAACCACGGGTGAAATCAAATTTTTTGTATTCAATTAATCGTTTCAATGTAGCTTGCACGAATAAGCCTCCAGACTCTTGCAGAACAGCCACAACAATTTTGACATCTTTACCGTTTTCTTTACCAACGATTTTAAAGTCAAGGTAGCCTCTATCCACAGCTTTAACTTTAACATCAAGAATATCTACGATTTGTACATTTTCTAAAACTTCCCCTTTGATGGCAGTAAATCCTAATCGGAGTGCTTTAGTAAGAGTTGCTTTATCCTCCATATAATCTTGTATAGTAGTTTCTAAAGCAACTATTTGTTGCTTATAAGCAGGTTCTACTGGATGTTCTTCTGGATCGGTTTTTCCAGAAATACAAGGTTTAAAATTTTCCGCACACCATTTTAAAACTTTTCTGACAATCGGTTTCTCCTTGCCCAATTCTCTAAGCTTATCTTCATCAAATGGGTAAAGTGGATGAGGAGTTTTTAAGCCTTTCTCTTGATAAAATTCTTCAAGCCATCGAGAAACTAAAGTAACAACATCATCCGAATTAAGATATTTTAAATCAATTACTTGTTCAGCAATTCTATCTATAACTGAATCAGCATTTGATAGTTTTTTAACCTCATGAATCCAATGATCAGGAAAAATGGATGTTAGCAAAACACCTCGTTTAATCTTGTCAGATAAGTCTTTAGCTAAGATAGCTGTAACTTGTCGTGCAGTATATCCTATTTCATTACAGTGATCACTTTCCATTTCATCAAAACAAACGACTATTGGTTTATAATCGCTAATTAAGTCAAGAATTTGTCGTACTGTATTGAAAGATTCAGCTTCTTGATCATCTTCACTCACATTAGCTAAACCCATCGCATCAGCTTTTGTTTATGGCAAGCTACCACCAGCCAGCCACCGAATAGCAAATAATTCATAAGCTGGATCAGGAGAAAGTGTCCATATAATTGCCGTGAGAATATCCGGATTTTGGATATCAGACTTGATACTAAGCACCTTATCTCGCAAAACTTCAACTACTTTGGGATTTTTAGCTAATGCCCCAGGAAATTGATTTACTAACTGTTGAGATGTATAGTTTTTGTTGAAAGCTTCATTAATTAAACCTGTTGCTAACTCTTGCCATTGACTAACACTTTTACTCCCTATTTGTTTAAGACTATTTGCTAGAGTGTTTAAGAATTCCGCTTTAATCCTGTTTAGGTTATTACATTGACTCATGTAAACGAATAAAGCGCTACCATCAATCTGTAATCGATGACGAATTCTGCTGATAACATGGCTTTTTCCTAACCCCCTTTCTGCTGTCATAGTAATACCAACGACTTTTTGCTGTCCACTACGAACTTCTTCAATTGCCTCATAAACAGCATTGGAAGCATGAGCATTTAAAGATGCTTCATCGGGAAAACCTTGTCCCCAAACATTATGATCTTTAACTACTAAGCGTCCCTTAAATGGGTTGTGGTTGTTGATGGCATTAATTAAATCATTAGACATGGATTTATTGGAAAAAGTTGTGTATGAGGACTAGCAGAAAATTAGCAAAAATTAGTGAACTAGTTTAAACGTTTGGCATAGCAACGCAGTCCACTGACTTCAGTAGTTACCGAGTCTTCAAGTTTGACTGGATCATTGTCTGGTAAACTTCCACCTTGAAGCTGCAAAATATCCTTCTCCTGCATTTTCAACAGCCACTCACTGAACTCTGTACGACTGACCTGATCGCCTATTTCTCTCCTGATACGATAAATTGGCACAAGATCATCTAGGTTGTAATTTTGGTTCAACTTGTCGTAAACTTCCAACGCCACTGGCTTAAACTCGTCGTAAGATGCGATCGCACTCTTCCCATTAACTGGTACATCTGCACCACTTACCGCAACATCAATCTGACTAATCCACTTCACCAACGCATTCGCCGCCCAAGTTCCGACAATCGTCCCTTCAAATTTAAAATCAGAACTTTTTAAACCCTCACCCAATACTTCTAAACCCTTGCCAGATGTCAGAGAATATCCCTTTTTGGAAATTGCGATCGCTCCCTGTGTCTGTAATTCCTCGAATATGCCCTGATAATCTGATACCTTATTTTTTTTGGATACAATTCGGTCATGAAGTTGACGTTTGTTCACTTCCTGCTGCGTTCCTCCCAAATTCCATAAAGCCAAAAGGAGACGAGTTCTAGTTTGGACTGTATTTTTTGATGTTATATTGAGTGTATTTTTTTACAATTTTTATCAAAGTGGCTGTATCTTTTTAATTTATTTACTACGAAAAAATAACCGAGAAATTGCTGAATATTTCCGTGTTTGGGCTAAATTGAATAATAAAAAATCAACAAGATTCAGTACTTACGCAGTGAAAACCTGAAACCTCGATCCCCCCTTAAAAAGGAGGGAACCAAAGACCCAACTTTTTAAGGGGGTTGGAGGATCTCTTGTGCGTAAGTCCTAAAGATATTTCCTTAGGATGAATGCAGTTTCTCCCAAAGGCAGGATGAAATACTTGAGAAAATCGATGATCATGTATACTTGAATGCTGTAGCTGTGCAGTTGTACATTGAGTGGTATATGTTTTTTCAATTCCAGGGGAAATAACAGGAATTCCAACTTTGTTTTTGCAACAGCAAGGCTTTTAGCAAATACAGGTGATGATGAAATCCGATGAACACAATATATAAAGAACGTAAAGTAGTTTCGCGTCTATTTGCAGTGCTGCTTTCAGCATTGCTAACAGTACCCTTGCTGAGTAGCTGCGGAGGAGGTTCCCGAAATGCTTCTGTGCCACCACCTGTTGATGATAGTGTTGGTAGAACAGTGAGCGATCGCAACAATCCAAACCAACCTGAAGCTAAGAAGGGATTGGGTACGGGGCAAAAAGTGGCACTTTTGGCAGGGGCTGCTGCACTTTACTACGTTTACAACCAGCATAAAAATGCTTCAAAAGAAGGAGCGCAAGGTAAGTACTATCTTTCAAAAAATGGGCGTGTATACTACCGCGATGCTGAAAAGCGCCCTCACTGGGTAACTCCACCATCAGAAGGAATTCGAGTACCGGAATCTGAGGCACAAAGGTATCGGCAATACCAAGGCTATAACGGGAGTACCACAGGTCGCGATCTAAGTGGCATCACTTCATCCGCAGCTCCGGCTCTCTAGATAGCGAAGCGTGTGTAAATCATAAAGCGGGTTTCCTGGAGGATAACGCCGATCGCGCACGTCGGAAACACGAACTAAAATCAGGAGATAGATCATGGTAGATGAATTTTTGCGAAAGGCGAAGGATTTGCTTTTAGGGTCGAACAGCGATCAAGTTGACCAAGATGCCGAATTCCGCGATCGCAATGTACGTCCAGCCAGCGAAGACCCTTACGGCGACCCCGCAGATGCGGCATCTTACGGCAACGTTACTCCAGCCAGTCAAGACCCTTATGGCGACCCCGCAGATATCTCGTCTTACGGCAACGTTCGCCCAGCTAGTGAAGACCCTTATGGTGACCCCGCAGACCAAGGCGAGTTTGGTGACGTCCGCCCAGCCAGCGAAGACCCCTATGGCGACCCCGCAGATGATTATAAGCGTTAGTAACACTTGATGCAGTAATAAATTCTCAGACTAGTTTTGAAAAAAGGCAAGCAGTAATAAATTTTCAGACTAGTTTTGAAAAAAGGCAAGCAGTAATAAGTTTTCAGACTAGTTTTGAAAAAAGGCAATAGTAATTGATGCTATTGCCTTTTTTTTATTTATAAAAAAGTGATTGTTACAGTACACCAGCTAAATTAAGTAAAATATATTACTAAGGATATTTAATTTCTTTCTCTAAAAAACTACTTAAAATATTGAAATATTGCCGCTAATTGCCGCTAATTACCGTTTCAATGTATACTTTATAGATCGCGATATTACCAGAAAGTCTTTCTGTAAAACTGAGAGATTTTAACAAGAAACGTAATAAAATTATAGATAGCAATTTTAAAGACTTAATTGCGAACAATTTGTCAGTTATTCATCATTTTGCTAGTGATAAGGCATCTAATAGAAGCTGGAAAATTTACGAATCTAGTAAATTTATTCAAAAACGTTTAGAGGTTGATGAGAGTTTTACCCTTGAGTCTAAATTACAGGAAACAATTAATATCGCCACAGAAAATAGTAACGTTAATTTAGCAGATGCCTTAAAGTTTTTACAATCTCGTCAACCTTCCAATAATAATTCAATCTCAGAATGGCAAAAGTGGGCAGACGACTTGCAAAATGTGATGGTTGAACAGCTAGATATTGGTTATGATGTGCAATTTTCGGAAGAGGATACTAAAGCTCTAGATAACTACCTTTATCTCAGTAATCTTTCGTTGGATTGCATTCAAGAAGGTAGCTACACTAGTAAAGGTTTGCGAGAAGAACTGATTGATAATTTACTGCTGCCAAAGGAACAGATTCCGCTACATTTGTTTGGAGATGAAGTTAGCCACATTCTTATACAGGACTAATTGGGGGCTTTGCTTCCGGTTCCCCCCTTTTTAAGGCTACGGTGTATACACAAGTCTGAAATAGCTTACTCATCTAGTTTTTCACGTCAGTTTTACCCCACCCTAACCCTCCCCTTGTCAAGGGGAGGGAAAAAGATTTCTTATTTCCCCCCTTTATAAGGGGGGATTAAGGGGGGTAATTCGACTTGTGTATACAACACGGTAGCTTTTTAAGGGGGGTTAGGGGGATCTTTATACAACTTGATAACTTTACAAACATCCTCTAAGCAAAGACTTCAGTCCACTTTAAGTGGACAGTAGCTTTGAGCCGCCGTACTTCAGTACAGGGCAGGATATGGCTAACTGTAAGGACTTCAGTCTCAAGGCGTTTAATTATTTAAACTCTTCGAGTTGATCCACACGTAACCAAATATTAGGTGTTGGCACTTTCCCAAACTTAATCAGAGCGTAATCACCCTTGACATCTACAATTTCGCCCTTGGTTTCAAACAAATAAGAAGGAAACCGAGTATCACTGGCTTTTGCTTCCAGACTGTTTTCCAGTTTCTCGCGGATAGCGCGAACCATATCTCCTTTTTTAATTGCCATGAGTTCCCCTCTCAAATTTGTAACTTGTTTCATTTGCATTTTAAGAGACTTCCGAGTTAGAAGTAAAAACTCCTAACTCCAAACTCTTAACTTCTAACTCCCCGTAGTGTTTGACACCGTAGGCAAAAGTGACTAGAACGCCCAGCTAGCCTAATCCGTTGAATTGGTGTGCCACAAACTCGACAGGGTTCTCCAGCGCGGTTATAAACCCAGGCAACACCACCATAATTACCGTTGACACCCTTAACACTTAAGAAATTACTAAAAGTCGTACCACCAGCTTCAATACTGGTTTCTAAAACTTGAATTATGGCTGTTCGTAAACGTTCAATTTGCTTTAGCTGCAAATCTATACACAAGGTTTCAGGTAAAATTCCACTCTTAAACAATGCTTCATCGGCATAAATGTTACCTAATCCCGCCACCACTGATTGATCGAGTAGCGCAGTCTTAATCGGACGGCGGCGGTTTTTGAGTTTGAGAGCTAGATATTCCACAGTAAATTCGGGCGAAAATGGGTCTGCTGCCAGTTTTGCCAAACCAGTCATAATGCTTTCTACAGCAACACCAGGCGGAACCCACCAAATTTTACCGAAGGTACGCTGATCAACAAAACGCAATTCCTGCTGCTCCCCAAAGAATAATCTCACCCGCGTGTGCTTATGTAATGGTTCATCTCGATGCAGCCATAATAGTTGACCAGTCATTCGCAGATGAACCCCTAGCCAACCGGTTGATGAAGGGGAAGAGGAGGATGAGGGAGCAAGTTCGGCGAGGAGATATTTTCCGCGACGATACCAAGTAGCGATCGCATTCTTTTTAATTCCATCAACAAACTCACCAACAGAAAACGGGTAGGCGATGGTGCGATCGAGCAACACATCTCCCCCCGTGATTTCTTGGTTGAGGGTCAATTGATTTAGACCCCTTCGGACTGTTTCAACTTCAGGCAGTTCAGGCATTCAAGCTGAGTTAAGCAGGCAATTTTGATGTACTTGAGAGATCAAGGAAGAAAAGATGGGGTAGGAACTTACACACCTGTAAGTGGCTCGTAGTACTACCAAAGAGAAACCGTAAATACCCTCAGGGCGGCTTCTCAGAGACTAGGGTAGGCTAGGATGAAGGATGAATGAACTGAAAGTTTCCCACTTCAGACTTCATACTTCAGATTTCCCTTCATCATCGCATCAAACAACCCCCTTGTAGCTTTGCTGCTTATTTTTTAGGTGGTTTAGCCTTTGGAGCTTCAACCTCCACTAATTCATCTTGGGCAAAGTTGTTGGTATTGATACCAGAGTAATTTACCTTGTCAAAGCGGACAATTACTGGGTATTTGATGCCGCTTTGGTCAATGGAAGCTACAGTTCCAAGATCCTGAAACCAGTAGGATTCAGGGCGGAGAATACGTACTTTAGAACCACGTTGAACCATGATTATTTTCCCTTTTAGTTATCAATCGCCAATCTAGAGGGCTAATTGATTTCACTCTACAACCTGAAGGTCGCAGCAAGAGTCTTTGTTAAGTTATTTGTCTGAATTAGGCACTTGTACTGAGCGAACGCAAGAGCGTCTCGTAGAGAAGCCGTTGGGGCAGCCTCTCCAAGAGTTGTATTGGGTATTGGGGATTGGGCATGGTTATATATATCTCCTTGTCGCCTTTTCTCCCTGATTTCCCCACTCTCCTAGCACATCCCAAATTTCAAATGGTATTATACCCTACTTGACAAGGTACACGTTATAGCGTACCTTCGTTCGCAACAGTATGTTTTGCACAAACTTATGTTTTACTCAATACGAACACGCTGCCCTCGTTACCTCTGCCGATCCGCAGATCGTTATCTATATAAGTGATATCTAACCAGCCTTGCTGTTGATCACTTTTTATTGCAAAATCAATCGCCGGAAATTTTCTACCTGCTTCAATTTGTTGGATAAAAGTTACCGGAGAATTGTATTCTATTAAACGTTGTAAGCCGATAATAGACCGCTCAAATTTCACTTGGACACGCCGATCTGAAACTGGCTCAAATTTAGCAGCTACGCTGACTAATCCTGACAAATAAGGTAAGCCAGAAATCTCAGCTATGTTGTAAACACTCGCAGTATCTACCCGGATACACTGATAGATTTGACCCAGTTTGCAAAAAGGTAAACGATCTAAGTTTAAAAGAGCCTTGCTAGTGGTGTATAGTAATCGCCAATCGCCATCTAGCAAATTACTAGCTTCCACCGGACGGGGTGTAGGATTAAAGTCTTCTAAATTGGCGATCGCAGCTAGGATAGCCTGTTTCTGTGCTTGGGTCGCCAATAAACCGCGATCAGTAAGTGCGATCGCATCTATAAGAGCCGCTTTTGCCATCATCGCCTGTCACCTCTAAAATCACTCAGCTTCCATCAGCATAAACAAGATATTCATCACCCATGTATAGAGCCATAAAAGTTACTAATAATCGCTTGACTTAAGCCATATGCCTATTAAATAAAAAATTTCTATCGGAATGCGGATTTCTCAACTAAAGGGTTGAAAAGATAACTAAATTAATCCGTGTCAAGTGATAGACTCTAAATGTCAACTTACGTATACCTTTTCTTGTCCTCCTCGATATGTTGAACTCTCCATTACGTGAAGACCCCCGTAACCAACGAGCCGATGTCATCCCCTTAAAGCAAGAGTCCTCTTTGTTGAACTGGTTGCAAACCAATGGTCGGATCATAACGCGTGACGTTCACGAACCGGATTTTCAAGATGACGAAGAAGAAATAGACTCCCTAATGGGTGTAGAAGATGGAATTGGCACAACCTTGATGATGATGACAATATAGGAATCGCCGAGGATTAGCCTTTTCAGGCTAGGGACTTGGTAGTATCCCTAGTTCCTGATATTCAGTTTTATAAGTGTGGAGTGAAGGGAAACTTCTGTGGACGCTAAATTATCTCCTGAGCAAGGATTAAATATTTCTGGAATCGCTCTAGCCTCTTTATTAGCCGTAGGGCTAGGTATAACAGCATTTTGCTTGGATTCAATGGCCAATCGGCTACCCTGGCAAAGTATGTCGTTGACCCTGCCACTACTTTTGTGTGCGCTGGGTTCAGGTACTGTGGGCTATTGGGTAATACCCCTGCTTCAAGCCCTCAAAACTGGACAAATAATTCGCGAAGATGGCCCCCAAGCCCATCTAAAAAAGGCAGGCACCCCAACAATGGGCGGTATATTTTTTATACCTATAGGTGTGATAATTGCCTGCATATTGTCTAACTTTGCTACAGACGTGCTTGCAGTTTCGGCATTGACAGTCAGCTACGGATTGATTGGCTGGCTTGACGACTGGCAAATTCTGCGTCGGAAGTCAAATAAAGGTATATCTCCCCAATTAAAACTGGCTTTGCAGGTGAGTTTTGCCGCAGTATTTTGTCTATGGCTGATGTTTAATCAACCTTCTAATATTACAAATATTGCTTTGCCTTGGGTGAGCTTCACACTACCCTTAGGATTCCTATTTTGGCCTCTAGCAGGTTTTGTGCTAGTTGCAGAAAGTAATGCGACTAATTTAACAGATGGTATTGATGGCTTGGCGGCAGGAACAGTAGCGATCGCACTTTTGGCATTAGGTGCCCTGATTGCACCTACAGCACCTGGGTTGATGGTTTTCTGTGCTGCTTTAAGTGGTGGGTGTTTAGGTTTCTTAGCCCATAATCGTAACCCAGCCCGCGTTTTCATGGGAGATACTGGTTCTTTAGCACTGGGAGGAGCTTTAGCTGCTGTAGGGCTATTGACAAACACCTTAGTAGCTCTGTTCATTCTCAGTGGTATCTTCTTCGTAGAAACTCTTTCTGTGATGGCACAGGTAAGTTATTACAAAGCCACTAAGGGTCCTGATGGCAAAGGCAAGCGCCTTTTCAAAATGGCACCCCTACACCATCATTTAGAACTGACTGGCTGGTCAGAATTGCAAGTGGTTGGAGTATTTTATGTCATCGCTGCTATATTGGCTGCTATCTGCTTGGCGTAGGCGCAGCCCGCCGCAGGCATCGCTCCATTCTGAATCGTTTGAAAAACTGCTCGAATACAAAATGACAACTCCTACATCTTTAGGGAGTTGTTTTTTTATACGGTAAATTTATGAGTTTCTAATTTCTATGCTGGAAAGTTTGACCGAATTTACGATGTTTCAATTTTGAATAATGGAATTGTTGGCGGAGCCTCTCGTAGAGAAGATTCTTGCGTTCCATTATTTAATGCATGTTTGAGACTTGCGAATTTAAACGCGAGAATAATTCTATTTTTCCATTATCCAAACATTTTTTGATAAGCAAGTGACTTTAGGGATGGGTCAATCTAAAATCTAAAATCTAAAATCGTTCGACTGAGCGACTTGTACTGAGCGAAGTCGAAGTAAGCCGAAGTCTAAAATCTAAAATTGATTGACGCTTGATGCCGACTGAAGGGCTGCCCATTCCACTGTTTGTGGTGTTATGAATTATTAATTACAGGTATTTACATACTCCATAATCCGATTCTTTCCAGTTCGCTTTGCCTCAAGCATCGCTTGATTTGCCCGATTCAGAAAATCTTTAACCGTAATCCCTGGTTCTGATACAGCTATTCCAAAAGAAGCGGTGATGCTTTTGAGGATCTGATCGCCGTCCTTCAATTGCATTTGTTCGACATCTACCCTTAGTTGTTCTACTCGCTTCCTGAGCGTTTCCAGCATCATATTTGGCATCACAATTACAAATTCTTCACCACCCCATCTGCAAGCAATGTCAAAGGAGCTAATAGATTTTAACAGCAGCTTTGCTAATTCCTGGAGAACAATGTTGGCAGTCATATGCCCATAGTGCGAGTTGTAAGATTTGAAGTTATCGATATCAAGGAAAATAACACTAAGAGGTTGCCCCGACCGTTCAGCTTCCGCTAGCCTCTGTTCCGTTATATTTTGCATATAGCTTTGATTGAATAGTTGGGTCATTCCATCCCGCAAACTATCATAGGTTAGACGTTGTTTTATCGATAGATTATTCAGTGCAATGCCTAAGGTTCTAGCAATAATCTCAGTAATTTGTTGCTCTTCTCGACTGATTTCTTCAAGGGCATTGATGTGTAAAATCCCAATTACTTCGCCTTGTCCAAACAATGGAACACATAAATGTGCGCCGCTAACAGGTGGTATTAAGTGGCTGCACATCAGCCCTGCATTACAAGGCGAAAAAAGGTTTAATTTTCCTCTCCGTAATGCCCAACAATCAGATAGTAAAAATACTTCTTTACTGCTTCTTTGACTTCCCCAAGTACTATTTATCTGAACATAATTTTTTGAATTAGCAATTATATTGATACAACCACTCATATTAGGAAATAGCTTGGAACAGGTTAAAGCGACCACTTGATACACCTCATCTTCAAACTCGCAAGAATAAAGCATATCCGCCATATCTGAGAGATATATAAGTTCTCGTTTTTTTGCTTCTAATTCCAGTGTTTTTTCTTCTAACTGCCGATTTAGATCAGTGAGCGATCGCTGTGCTTCTATGGATTCTGTAATATCAATACTGATCCCACCGATGCGACAAGCGCCCGTTAGGTAATCGCTAAACGGAAACTTAAACGATAGCCAGTAGCACGGCTGATCATTACCAGGTATCTTTATCTCTTCAATCAGCTTCAACGGGCGTAGAGTCTTCAAAACGACTTGATCGTTTTCCATTACCCGCCGCCCCTCTTCTGGATCTGGCAAGTATTCACTATCCGTTTTCCCCAACCATTCTTGTGGATCTACCGAAAATCTAGACTGTATTTCCTGGTTGTAGTAAAGCACTCTAGATTGCTCATCTTTGATATAGGCTGCAAACGGGCCCTGATCGAGGAATAGCCGTTGTATCTGCTGGCTGCGCTGAAGTGAGCGGATATCTTCTTGATATCTGGCGATCACCTCTAAAATTTGATAGGCGGTTGGCATTAGGCAGAGTAAGGCAGATAATGAAACAAACGCCATTACATCAAGTACGCCTAAGTGCAGCAGTGACACTGCCACATGTGGCTCAAAGATCGCCAGAAGGTGATGAAATCCGCAAAATAGTACAAATCCACTTGATAAGAAAAAGGCAAGCCAAAACTTAGAAGGGATAGTTGCCTTAGTTTTGGCAAAGAAAACCCCTATTACTGTGGGGATGCCAAAGTATGAAAATGCAGTGATGCCGTGAGCAATTATGCAGTTCCAGTAAATAGGCTCCATTGCTGATCTAATATTAAAATTTCATCCGTTTTACTATAATTCTAGATAGGCCCAAGATGTAACGATAGAAGGGATGAGTTCAATGTGTGATTTGTTATTTTTACAAGAGTTCTCATGGTAACTTTCTCTAAGGCTGCTCATTTCAACCCCTTACAAACCTGACTTACCAAGTGAATGAGTTCGGGCAAAATCAATTTTTCCATCGCCAGGTGCACAGCATTACTGGAACCAGGAAGCGAGAAGATTAATTTATCTTGATAAACACCAGCAACAGCGCGAGAAGCGATCGCCCGCGAACCAATTTCTTGATAACTTAAAAAACGAAATAACTCACCAAATCCCGGTAAGGTTTTCTCTAGTAATTTCTCAATGGCATCGTAGGTGATATCTCTTGGTGCAATACCTGTACCACCATTGAAAATTACAGCATCCAAATTTGAGCTTTTAGCCAGACTTTCTATCTGCCCTTGAATTTGTGTTGGTTCATCTTTAATAATTATGTAGGCTCCTACAACATGGTTAGCATCAAGGAGTAACTGCTGAATTAGCTGTCCACTTTTGTCCGTTTCCAAAGTGCGTGTATCGCTGACAGTAACCACAGCACAAGTTACCGTAATTCTAGGCGAGTCTGGGTGGGGTTGTGGCATTCATTATAAGTCAGTCATTAACTTTTGATCATGGATAATTGGGCATGGGGAATGGCGCATTGGGCATGACAATAATTACCGATGCCCGATGCCCGATACCCTATGCCCTATGCCTCATTTTTGCTGAGTCCAAGATCGTTTTCTTCAGCATACCGTTCCATGAAGCGCATAAAGCGATCCCATTCTTGGGGAGATTTCATCACGTAAACTGCTTCTAATGCTTCCGGTTTTCCGTTAACAAACTTACCCTTAACTTCACGGGTAATTATCTCCCCTTCTTCGTCAATCAAGTACATTCCGGTAATGTCTTCGGTGCTATTTTGATCTAAAATCTTTGGATTCGTAAAAATAAACGTCGCTGTACCACTTTCGCCACTGCGCGATCGCGTCAGGCGCACCTCTGGAGTTACTTCTTCGTCAAGACCTTTAGAAAACTGGATTTTCGCCATGATGAGTGAATTTAAACTTTTGTGATGGTTAATTTAATATTCTCTCATCAATTAGAACACCACGGTCTACAGGCTACTGTTATTCCTCTTTTTAGTGTATATACTTAAACCGCTTATTTTTCAAGTAACAAAGTTACGGGGCCATCGTTTTCAATTGTAACTTGCATCATTGCACCAAATTGACCTGTTTCCACCTGCAAACCGCTAGCTCTTAACTTGGTAACAAAACGATTATACAAAACTTCTGCTGATTGGGGAGCGGCTGAACGGTCAAAAGAAGGACGGCGACCTTTGTGACAGTCACCGTAAAGGGTAAACTGACTGACTACTAATAAATCGCCGCCAATTTCTTGTACAGATTTTTGCCAACGGTCGTCTCCTTCTTGGTCAGGAAACAGCCGCAATTCCAAGCACTTACGCACCATCCAGTCGATTTCAGTATCAGTATCGGTATTGGCAATACCCACAAGTAAATTTAGCCCCCGCCCAATTTTGCCGACAATTTCATCATTAACTGTAACTTAAGATGATTTGACTCGCTGGATGATAACGCGCATTTTAATCTAAACGTTGATCAATGTTTCAATTTTACAGCGATGTTTACAACGGGCTATTCGGCGTTGCATTCTTAAAGCGCAAGTTGAATCTCGAAAGAACGAGCGCCTACCACCTGATACAATCTTTTAATGTTCGATAACGTCTGTAAGTTCCTCGCTGAAACCTTCTCCAGTGACTTTGCAAGTTGGCTGTTAGGAGAATCATATCACCCTGACTGAGTTAAGTCCTTCTGAGCTTTCTCTTGAACCAATCCGCGCCGATGCGCTGATATTGCTCCAATCTGATGAAGTTGTGCTGCATTTGGAATTCCAAACCCAACCCAAAGCTGATATTCCCTTTCGGATGATTGATTATCGGTTGCGAGTCTATCGCCGCTTTAAGAATAAGCGAATGCGCCAAGTGGTGATTTATCTGCAACAAACAAATTCAGAACTTATCGAGCAAACCACATTCACTTTGGAAGAAACCTTTCATAAGTTCGAGGTAATTCGTCTTTGGGAGCAACCAACAAGTGTATTTTTGGAGCATCCGGGATTATTGCCATTTGCAGTGTTAAGTCAGACAAATAACCGCACTGCTACGTTACAACAATTTGCTCAGGAAATTTCAGAAATTACCGATGAACCTCTCCAAAACAATATTGCAGCCTCAGCCTTCATTCTGGCTGGACTAGTATTAGAGAAAGATATAATTCAACAATTGCTGCGGAGGGAACTTATGCAGGAATCAGTAACTTATCAAGCTATCAAAAACGAAGGTCGCGCTGAAGAAGTGCGGCGTGTAGCGGTGAATTTGCTCAAAGAGGGAATGTCTGTGAATATAGTGGCGAGAGTTACAGGGTTATCTCTGGAAGAGGTGCAGGAGTTGGTAAGAGAAGAAGCTGGTAACGCAGGGGAGTGAGAAAGCGAGCCATTATAACAGATGGCGGAGCCAGTGAGAATGCATTCCCAGGTGGAACCTGGGAACGAGTACACGAGTACGCAATTTTAACTTTTAACTCCTCACTCCTAACTCCTAACTCCTAACTTTTATTTTCCAAAGCCTTTACCGCGAGAGGTTGAAGGTAGACAAATGCAGTTTTCGAGTTGAGTAATTAAAGCCTCACGATCCAAATTTTGACCAATCAGCACTAGCTGGTTTTTCAATTTACCTTGCCATTCATCATCATCTAAGGTGAAGCGTTTACCGCAAAGATGGAAAATATGACGCTTCGGACTTTCATCAAACCACATAATCCCCTTCGCTCGGAAGATATTTGAGGGTAGCTGGTTATCTAAGAAATACTGAAACTTCCTAATAGAAAAAGGCTTGTCACTTTGGAAAGATATGGAAGTAAAACCATCATTTTCTAAATGGTCAGAATGATGGTGATGATCGTGATGGTCATGGTCATGATCGTGATGATCGTGACCGCATGTTGAGTGGTCATGATCATCATGGTCGTGATGGTCGTGATGGTCGTGATGGTCGTGATCATCCACCACTGTGTCAAAATATTTATCAGACTCAAACAGACCAACACTCAGAATTAAAGGAAGTGGCACTTGCGATCGCGTGGAGCGGATAATTCTCGCTCCTTCCTTAACTTCGTTAATTTTTCTTTCTAACTCATTCAAAGTGGCTTCATCAACCAAATCAGTCTTGTTCAGCACAATTACATCGCCATAGGCAATCTGGCTGTATGCCGCCTCAGAGTTAAATAAATCTAGGCTGTAATTCGCCGCGTCTACTACGGTAATAATCGAATCCAAGCGGGTTAAATCCCGCAATTCTGTACCAAGAAATGTTAAAGCTACTGGTAGCGGATCTGCCAATCCAGTTGTTTCCACTACTAGATAATCTAGATTTTCTTGGCGTTCTAAAACTTTGTAAACTGCATCTACCAAATCATTATTAATAGTGCAGCAGATACAACCATTATTTAGCTCCACCATGTTCTCACCAGTGGAAACAATTAGCTCGTTGTCGATGCCAATTTCGCCAAATTCATTCACTAGAACAGCGGTTTTCAAACCCTGTTGGTTGTTGAGGATATGATTAAGTAAAGTCGTCTTGCCACTACCGAGAAAACCCGTAATAATTGTTACTGGCATTCCTTGTTTGGGCGTATCCATTGCGGAAGATTCGGGTGTAACTGCTGATTGCATGGCGCTGTTATCAAATAGTCAAAAGTAGTAATGTAGCGCAGATAGTCCAGAAAACACTAGCATAGGGATGCTGGACTGTCATCCCAGCTGCTTTACCCTATTATTACGTATCTTCTTATTTCAGCATTACTCTGTTATGACCCTAACCCTTTACAATACCCTCACCCGTCGTCAAGAACCGTTTGAAACAGTCGAACCAGGCAAGGTTAAGATGTATTACTGCGGCGTGACAGTGTACGACTACTGCCATTTGGGTCATGCGAGAGCTTGCATTGTTTGGGATGTAATCCGCCGATACCTCCAGTTTATCGGCTATGAAGTCCGATATATCCAAAATTTTACTGATATTGATGACAAGATTCTGAATCGAGCCTGTGTTGAACATTCATCAATGGAAGCTGTAGCCGATCGCTTTATCAAAGCATATTTTGAGGATATGGCGCGGTTGGGGATTAAAGAAGCTGATGAGTATCCCCGTGCTACCCACACAATCAATGGCATTCAGCGGTTAATTCATGAGTTGGAAAATAAGGGTTTTGCTTACCCTGCTGACGGTGATGTGTATTATCCAGTACGACAGTTTGCTGAGTATGGCAAGCTTTCTGGACGCAAGTTAGAAGATATGCAAGCCGGGAAAAGCGATCGCGTCAACGTGGATGATCCAGAATACCAGAAAAAGAAAGACCCCTTTGATTTTGTTTTATGGAAAGCAGCAAAACCGGGAGAACCTGCTTGGGAATCACCTTGGGGCGCAGGTCGTCCTGGGTGGCATATAGAATGCTCGGCAATGGTGCGCGATCGCTTGGGTGATACCATAGATATTCATGCTGGTGGTACTGACTTAATTTTTCCCCACCACGAAAATGAAATTGCCCAATCTGAGGTTGTGACAGGAAAACCCCTAGCGCGTTACTGGTTGCATAACGGCATGGTGACAGTAGATGGTGAAAAAATGTCCAAATCTTTGGGCAACTTTATCACTATTCGAGAATTGCTAGATCGAGGAGTTGACCCGATGGCAGTGCGGTTGTTTGTACTGACTGCTCAATATCGCACACCAATTGATTTTAGCGATGAAGCGATCGCCGCAGCAACTAACGGTTGGCACACCCTTAAAGAAGGTTTACTCTTTGGCTACCAATACGGTGAGCAACTGGGTTGGTCATTGGATATAGTCAGTAATCCCATGCTTCATCCCAATGGTAAACTCTTTGAGGGACACGCTAAACAACTTGGTTGGCCATTAAATACAAAAATAGATTCCAATTTCCATCCCTACGCTGAACTCTTTTGCAACGCTGTCAACAATGACTTTAATTTCCCTGGTGGGTTAAGAAGCTTGTTTGAAATGGCTAAAGAATTACGCCAGGAGGGGAATATGCTGATACATGAAGGGAAAACAAATAATCCAGACGATGAATTGCTTCAGGTATGGCGAACACTTGTTACTTTGGCTGATGTTTTTGGTTTAACCGCGAAGCCAGAAGTGAAAACGCCTGCGAGTAATGGTTTAAGCGATGCGGAAATTGAGGCACGAATTCAGCAAAGGCAAGAAGCACGTAAAGCCAAAAATTTTGCTGAAAGCGATCGCATTCGTGACCAACTTCAAGCAGAAGGTATTACGCTAATTGATAGCCGTGATGGTACACGCTGGCATCGGAATTAGAGGGTAATGGGAACTGGGAACTAGGAATTGAATTCTTCCCAATGCCCAATACAACTCTTGGAGAGGCTGCGCCAACGGCTTACCTCGACTTCGCCCAACTCTTGGAGAGGCTGCGCCAACGGGTACTTCGACTGCGCTCAGTACAAGTCCGCTCAGGACAAGCTCGGTACAAGTCGCTCAGTACAAGTGCCCAATGCCCAATTCTCAATTCCCAGTTCCCAATTCCCAATTCCCAATTCCCAATTCCTTAAATTATGTGGTCTGAACTTAAAAAAGCGATCGCTAGTTTCGACATTCCCGCTGATTGGATCGGTATTAGAGCCGTAAAGGAGACTTCTACTACCCGTTTAGTCCGTGACGCCTTACCCCAGATAAACGGCAAATCCTTCACTGTAGGAGCTATGCTGGAAGTTTTGGTCAATGGCTGTCTGGGTTATGCAGCTACTAACTCCCTGGAATTACCGTCTCTACAAGCCGCTGCTCAAACAGCCTATAAACAGGCACTAGCAGCCAGTGAATGGTGGATACATCCCTTCCATGAAAGTGAGCGCCCTAAAGTCGTTGGTGAATATAAATCCCCATTTCTTGAGCCATTGGATGCTCTGAGTCCCGGAGAAATCAACGATTTACTGGTTCGCATTTGCCAAACCCTAAAAGTTGACGACAAGATTGTGCAAACCATAGCTAGTGCCAGCACCACTGAGAGAGAATCTTGGTTTATTAGCAGCAATGGCTCAGAAGTCTATCAAAAAATACTATCTATAGGCACTAATTACGGAGCCACTGCCCAAGATGGAGCGGTTGTACAGCAGCGCAGCAACAACGGCTCGCAATCAAACTGTTACCAAGGTGGACTAGAGCTTTTAAAACAAGAAGATTTATGGCATCGAGTGCGGCAAATTGGCGAACAAGCAGTAGAACTATTGAGAGCAGAAGAATGCCCAACCACCCGTACCAATTTAGTTTTAGCCCCAGACCAAATGATGCTGCAAATCCATGAAAGTGTCGGGCATCCCCTAGAAATTGACCGAATTTTGGGAGATGAACGTAACTATGCTGGGGGCAGCTTCGTTAATAAAAGTGATTTTGGCAACCTAGTATATGGTTCGCCACTGATGAATATTACCTTTGATCCCACCGTGCCTGGTGAATTTGCTAGCTATGGCTTTGATGATACGGGTGCTGTAGCAACGCGGGAGTATTTGGTAAAAGAAGGTGTACTCCAACGGGGTTTAGGCAGTCTGGAGAGTCAAGTAAGAGCAGGCGTACCAGGAGTTGCCTGTGCCCGTGCTTCCTCATGGAATCGACCAGCGATCGATCGCATGGCAAACTTGAATTTAGAGCCTCTAAACACTAGCTTTGAAGACATTATTGCTGGGATAGAACACGGCGTTTACATGGAATCTAACCGATCTTGGTCAATTGACGATCGCCGCTACAAATTTCAATTTGGTTGCGAGTACGCTAAATTAATTGAAAACGGTAAACTCACCAAAACCCTCCGCAATCCTAACTATCGCGCCACAACACCAGAGTTTTGGCACAGCTTAATCCAAGTTGGAAATGCTGACAACTGGGAAATGTATGGTACTCCTTATTGTGGTAAAGGAGAGCCAAATCAGGCCATTTGGGTAGGACATGGTTCACCTGTTTGTGTATTTGCTAATGTCGAAGTTTTTGGTGGAGGAAGTTAAAAGAGTGCAAATTTAGAGACGCGATTAATCGTGTCTGTACAGGAGTTAGGAATTAGAAGTTTTGAATTAAAAAATTCTTCAACTTTTAATTTATAATTCATAACTCATCACTCATCACTCATCACTCCTAATTTTCTCCCATCCCTATTACCTATTAATATTTAATATCCATGAAAATTGAGGAATTATCTGCGTTAGAAGTCAGCTTTAATCAACTGATTGAAAATCTCCTGAACAAAAAAGCGGAAAATGAACAATTCACTGTGAGACTAAGCAGTGAAAGAAGTCAATTTACTCGTTTCAATCATGCGAAAGTGCGACAAACTGGTTGTGTTGCTGATGGTTGGATCGAACTGACTTTGATGGCAGACCAGCGCAGCAGTGTTCGACAGTTTCCCTTTACTGGAAATTGGGACGTAGATTGGCAGTTAACATATGCTGCTTTGCAGGAATTACGTGACGAACTTATTTTATTACCCATCGATCCATATCTAGTTTTACCATCAGGAACTAATACCAGCCGGGAAGTACATTTGGGGAATTTATTGGCAGCGGAAGCAGTAGTACCCAATGTGCTGGAACTGGTTACTGAATTAGATTTTACTGGCATATACGCTGGAGGTGTTGTAATTAAAGCTTATGGTGATTCTAACGGACAGAAACACTGGTTTGCTACTGATTCTTTTACCTTAGATTATTCTCTCTTCTCTATATCTGGACAAGCAGTTAAGGGAACATTTGCAGGGAGTAATTGGGATAAATCTGCTTATATAGCCAAAATCAGCGAAGCCAAAAAGCAACTAGAATTGCTTTCTCGCCCAGCTAAAGAATTGCCACGGGGACAGTACAAAACTTATTTTGCACCTGCTGCTGTTGGAGATTTATTAATGATGCTTTCTTGGGGATCTGTGAGTGAAGCTGATATTCAGCAAGGAAACAGTGCTTTAGCTACTCTATGGCGTCAAGAAAAACAACTTTCGACTGCATTTAGTTTGAAAGAAAACTTTCAGCGGGGATTAGTACCGCGATTTAATGAATTAGGAGAAGTCGCAGCACCGGAGTTACCTGTAATAGAAAAAGGATATTTGGTAAATACTCTAGTGAATTCTCGAACTGCTAAGGAATATCAAAAAATTGCCAACGGTGCTAATGTTTCAGAGACTTTACGAGCGCCTGAAGTGAGTCCGGGAAAGTTGGTATTTGAGCAGATTTTTCCGAGTTTAGATACCGGATTATATGTATCTAATTTGCATTACTTGAATTGGAGCGATCGCCAAACTGGGAGAATTACAGGTATGACCCGTTATGCTTGTTTTTGGGTAGAAAACGGAGAAATTATTGCCCCCATTGAAAACTTACGTTTTGATGAAAGTCTCTACCGATTTTGGGGAGAAAACTTAGTAGATTTGACCAATTTTCAAGAGTTCATTCCGGAAGTTGGTACATACGAAAGTCGCCAACTAGGAGGTAGTTTAGTTCCCGGTATGCTGGTGGAAGATTTTACATATACTTTGTAATCAGGTGTTGTAATTGCGTTTTTGATGAATTTTAAACATAAATATAGCGGTTCCCAATTGCATGGAATACAGACCTAACAAGAACAGCCCCAACCCTTGTAGCGTTGGGGAGTAATACTCAAAGCCTCTGACGCCACGTGCTTCTCCCAAGGGGAGACGCTGCGCGAACAAGTCGGCAGAGCCGGACGCCAGTCGCTCATGGGGGAAACCCCCTACAGCCCTTCGGGCATCCTACGGCAGGCGCTAGCCTCTCCCTTTGGGAGAAGACCGCGCTGGCTCCCCAACGCAGTGCCTCCTCCTTGTAGGAGAGAGGAATGGAAGTGAGGTCAAAACTGTACTGCACCCAAGCGAGAACCGCTATATAGCAATCATATTTGATTTGTGAGAATTGCAAAACGCAGCTCCCCGACTTCGTAAAAGTTGTCGGGGAGCTTGTTTATTTATTACAAATGATTCAGGATTACTATTAGTAATAACATTATCCCAATCCTAAAATTATCTATCTCTGTAAACTGAATTAATTACAATATCTTTGATAATTAGGTAAATAATTAATAAAAACAATAAAAGTTGTCCAAATTGAAGAATTGGATCTAATCGCCAACCTTGAAAAATCAAAATAAATCCGCACAATAACATTAAAATTGGCACAACTATAGATTGTATAATATAAAGTGCTAAAGCCCAACTCGTAAGTCTTGTTCCACGTTTAACTAGCCAAAATACCATAAAAATCAAGTAACCTACTGCTAAAAGCAAATAAATAATTCCCAGTCTACTAGCTGAATTTGCTCCAAAGTTAACTTGAGCTAAAGTAAGCAGTTTTGAAAAATCCTGCTTAATTACAATTTAAAATTTTAAACCTATTACTAAGTAGATTCAGCTTAGAGCATAGAAATTTAAAAGTCTTCCTTGACAAAAATTGTTGGTTTAAGCAATGGCGCATTGGTGTCAACTTAAGTGAAACCCTTGTAATAATCTAATATTCTCTCGTTCACAGCCTCAGGCTGGGAATGCCCATTTGAGGCTCTGCCTCCTTTATTAATATTAGCGGCAGAGCCGCTTTTAATACATTTCCAGGTTATACCTGGAAACGAGAGTTTTCTCTCGTGTTTTGCCTTAAATTGACACCAATAGCAATAGCGAAACCCAACCTATAATTTTTCCCCATCTGTGCTAGAACCCCTATTTTTTATTGCCAGGAGGTGAATTGCGCTGGGTGAGGTTATCAATTTGCAATTGTTGCCGTCCGTTGGTGATAACTCGTAACATCTGCTTGAGATCCTGCTCAATATTTTCCAGGATGCCATCGGCATATGCATCAGCACCATCTTCAATTTCTTGAGCGTGAGCGATCGCAGTTTGTCGCATTTGCTCTAACTCTTGCTGACAAGCATACCGTTTGCGGTCAATTTCGGCGAGTGTTTCTTGCATCATTGCCTCACACTCTTGTTGCACTTGTCGCCGCAGTTGTTCAGCTTCTTGTTCTGCCTGTTGAATAATATCGCTTTCAGCTAAAATTTGCGCTCTTTTTGCTTGCGCGGACTCAACAACCTGCTGTCCATACTCTTCCGCTTCTAGCAGAATTTCATCCTTTTGGTCAAGGATGGCTGCTGCTTCTTGAAAAAGTGATGGTAAAGCAAGCCGGATGTAATCAAGCTGATCCAGCAACTTTTCTTCATCTATGAGAGTGCGTCCTGTCAGCGGAATCCTGAGACTAGAGAGAACCATTTCCTCTAGGCGGTTGAGTTCCTGCTGAATATCTATGCTTCCCTCTCCACTGAGATACTCTTCAGGGGGGGGATTGCTTCCGTTGAGATTGGGTTCAACATTGGAGAGTTGTGATTGTAGCATTGGTATATATCCAGGGCAATGTGTGGGGGAACGAGATGATCGATAGAGCCACCAAACCTTGCAATCTCTTTTACCACACTACTACTTAAAAAACTATACTCATTTGAGGTTGCCAGAAAAACTGTTTCTATTTGGGTAGAAAGAGTTTTATTAGTGTGAGCCATTTGCAGTTCTACTTCAAAATCTGACACAGCCCGTAAACCCCTAAGTAAAACTTGTGCTTGTCGCATTTGAGCATAGTTGACGGTAAGACCGTCGAAGCTGTCTACTTCTACATTAGGTAGATGTTGTGTAGAAAGACTGATCTGATCTAGCCTTTGCTGCACGCTAAAAAGTGGCATTTTGTTGGGGTTCCGCAGTACAGCGACAATCACGCGCTCAAACAGCCGACTACCGCGCTGGATGAGGTCAAGGTGTCCCAAGGTGATGGGGTCGAAGCTACCAGGATAAATAGCAATCACAATTTTAGATATGTCAAAGTTGTTTAGGTGATTATATCGAAACTCTTTTGTGTAACTTACTCAAATTTACCATCTTGCGCTCTGAGTAAGAATGCTAAACTCAATTGTTTTAGTAGCACAAGTTATGCTCAACTAGGCGTTAGGAACTATAGCGGTTCTCACTTTGGTGCAATATAGTCGCAACCTCACCCCCTCTGTTTGCTAAGGAGAGGGGTTGGGGGTGAGGTTGAACAACATATTTCATGCAAACGAGAACCGCTATAAACTCCTAAATATGGATGCTGGATTTTTACCTACGTCCCCATAATGTTGTGGAGGATTTAAGTGTAGTTCCAGTATTCGAGACGTAAAAAACTCCGTACTTAGCAAAGTGCGCGGGTAGTTAACGAACTTTTCTAGGTAATTTTTCATGGCACTGGATTTTTCCACCTTGCCTTTGGCGTTTCAATTTACTTCTCCAGGACCGATTCTGGTGAAATTAGGGCTATTAGCTATCCGCTGGTATGGCTTATTGATTGCCACAGCAGTGTTAATTGGCGTCATCCTTTCCCAGGATTTGGCAAAGCGCCGTAATGTTAATCCGGAGTTGCTAGGCGATTTGTTTTTTTGGTTGTTGATTGGGGCAATTCCTGGCGCACGGCTATATTACGTTTTCTTTGAGTGGTCAAAATATGCCCCAACTCCAGGAAAAATCTTTGCGATCTGGGAAGGAGGTATTGCCATTCATGGAGCGATTCTTGGTGGCGTTTTGGCTGCGTTAATCTTTGCCAAAATCAAGCAGGTTTCTTTCTGGCAACTGGCAGATTTAGTAGCACCTTCGCTGATTTTAGGGCAGGCGATCGGACGTTGGGGCAATTTCTTTAATTCTGAGGCTTTTGGCGATCCTACTGATTTACCTTGGAAGTTGTATATTCCACCAGACCATCGTCCTCTAGAGTATGCTAGTTTCGATTACTTTCATCCCACCTTCCTGTACGAATCTCTGTGGGATTTAATGGTGTTTGCGCTATTAATAACCTTGTTTTTCCGGTCTTTATCTGGTAAGCCACGCCTGAAAGTAGGCACGCTGTTTCTAGTTTACTGGCCAGCCTATAGCTTAGGACGCTTGTGGATCGAAGGTTTTCGCACTGATAGCTTAATGCTGGGGCCGTTAAAAATGGCACAAGTCGTCAGTAGTCTAGGAATTTTATTGGGATTAGTTGGATTAGCTTGGCTTTACTTACTCAAACGCCCTTTACCCGATGTAGTTCCTACTCCTAAGGGAAATGGGGAGAGTGGAAGATGAGGAAGTAGGGGAGAAAGAATAACTAATGCCCAATACTCAATGCCTAAAAAATAAAAAATGCCCCAGAGTATTCTCTAGGGCTTAACCAGGGTGCATCTACCATTACTCTCTACTAGGCAAAGAGGGTGAATCCGGAAAGATACTGAGAAAATAACAAAAAAGTTTTTTGAGGGATTGCCGTGTGTTCTTCTAAAAGTGAATATACAGAAAACCTAAGCTATAAAAAAACACTATACGCCATAGAACCATCTGTGTACATTGTCGGAGCAGGCCCTGGAGATCCGGATTTATTAACGGTGAAGGCGCAGAGACTACTAGCTGTTGCTGATGTGATTTTATTTGCTGATTCTTTAGTACCCGAAGAGATTTTAGAACTTTGCCGAAAAGATGCGGAGATAATTAGGACTGCAAATCAGACTTTAGAAGAGATTTTGCCGATTATGATTGATCGGGTGCGATCGCAGCACAAATCTCTAGTCCGTCTCCATTCTGGCGATCCTAGTCTCTACAGCGCCATCCACGAGCAAATGCACCTCCTAGCAGAGGCAGATATTCCTTTTGAAGTTATACCAGGTATCAGCGCCTTTCAAGCCGCTGCTGCCAAACTTAAAGTAGAACTAACTGTCCCTGGTTTAGTCCAAACTATCATTTTGACACGCATCAGCGGACGTACAGAAGTCCCCGCCACCGAAGAATTAGCCTCTCTGGCGGCACATCAGGCTAGCCTCTGCTTATATCTCAGTGCGCGTCACGTCGAAAATGCCCAAGCCAAACTACTCGAACATTACCCAGCCGAAACCCCCATTGCAATTTGCTTTCGCATCGGCTGGCCCGATGAAAAAATCAGGGTTGTCCCCCTTAATCAAATGGCAGACTGCACTCATAAAGAAAAACTAATTCGCACTACACTTTATATCATCAGTCCAGCCCTCTCGACAGCAACAGGGCGATCGCGTTTATATCATCCCGAACATAGTCATCTATTTCGCTCGTCTCATCACTAAATGCTAGGGCATTGGGCACTTGTACTGAGCGTTCGCGTAGCGTCTCGTAGAGAAGCCGAAGTATTGGATATTGGGCATGGGGAATGAGTATCTGAGGTGGATGAACGAGTATCTGAGGTGGATGAACGAGTCTTTGAACCAATGCTTCAGGGATTTCCAAGAAATAAATTATCCAAATAAACGAACCACTCCAGACGCAGAGAACACAGAGAGGAGAAATAAAGAGGATTTTTGCGTCAGTTTTGGGATATTTTTTTATTTGGAAGTCCCTCAACTTCTAACTCTCCCTCATCCCCCTGCTTTCCGACTCCCCATCTCCCTAATCTTTATACTCTGTACTTGTGCGTTTCGATAAACTTAACAATGTGAATAAAATCAAAATTTCCAATTCGGTACTATGCCACTAATTAAAGTGCAAACTTCTGCATCTGCTCCTCAAAAAACTGAAATTGAGTCAATGCTTTTAAATCTATCAGCCAAGTTAGCGAAACATTTGGGAAAACCAGAATCCTATGTAATGACTGCTTTTGAACCGGGAATCCCCATGACCTTTGCAGGAAATACAGACCCGGTTTGTTACATTGAAATTAAGAGTGTTGGCACGATGAAGCCAGACCAAACCGCAGCAATGAGTCAGGACTTTTGCCAGCAGATTAACCAAACTCTAGGTGTACCTAAAAATCGCATTTACATCGAGTTTGCAGACGCCAAGGGGGCAATGTGGGGCTGGAACGGCACAACCTTTGGTTAATTCCCTGTCTTCTTTGGTCAAGATTAACTTGATCTGGCAGGTGTAGGATAGAGATCCTACATCAATTCGTGATTTTTTTATGTCTGCTACGCCTCTTGTATCTCAGGTTGATTTACACAACCCAGAAAAATCAGAATTAATCCCTCCCCTTCTAGGTGCTTCTCTTCCAGAGTTAAGCACTTGGGTGCAGCAGCAGGGACAACCTGCTTACAGAGGAAAGCAACTACATGAATGGATCTATGACAAGGGGGTGCGATCGCTATCTGATATTTCTGTCTTCCCCAAGCAATGGCGCAAAGAAGTCGCAGAAATCCCGATTGGGCGCTCAATTTTACATTACCGCTCTGTGGCACCTGATGGCACAGTCAAATATCTTTTGCGATTAACAGACGATCAAATTATTGAAACTGTTGGCATCCCCACCTTGGGAGAAAGAGGAGAAGGCCCAAAATCTCGGCTGACAGTTTGTGTTTCTACTCAGGTGGGTTGCCCAATGGCGTGTGATTTTTGCGCTACTGGTAAGGGAGGCTACAAGCGCAACCTAGCAAGGCATGAAATTGTCGATCAGGTGTTGACTGTACAAGAAGATTTTCAGCAACGAGTTAGCAATGTAGTGTTTATGGGACTGGGTGAACCGTTGTTGAATACTGAGAATGTCCTAGCAGCCCTGAAATCTTTGAATCAAGATGTCGGTATCGGACAGCGATCGCTTACAGTTTCAACTGTTGGTATTCGCGATCGCATCCGTCAGTTCGCGCAAAACAATTTGCAAATTACTCTCGCTGTTAGTCTCCACGCACCTAACCAAGCACTGCGGGAAAAACTCATCCCCAGCGCCCGCGCCTATCCTCTAGAAGATTTACTGGCTGAATGTCGAGAATATGTAGAAATCACTGGACGCCGCGTTACCTTTGAATATGTTCTCCTTGCTGGTGTCAACGATTTACCAGAACATGCATTACAACTGGCGAAACGCCTGCGAGGATTCCAAAGTCATGTGAATTTGATTCCCTATAACCCTATTCAAGAAGTAGACTACAAACGCCCCAACCGCGATCGTATTCAAGCATTTGTCAACGTCCTTAAGCAGCAAAATATTGCTGTTACCGTCCGTTATTCCCGTGGTTTAGAAGCCGATGCTGCTTGTGGACAACTCAGAGCAAGTAAGAATTAAACCTCTTGCAGTCAATTTTATGAATGAATTAAGACTAGCCCTTTCAAGGTGAGTCATAAAATCTTAGTTCTGGCAATAAAATCTCTACTTTACTCTCTGTGTTCTCTGTGCCTCTGCGGTTAAAAAGTAATTTATGGAACCACTCCAGACGCAGAGAACACAGAGATCAGAAAAATTCTTATCCAAAAATTTTACCCACTTTGAAAGGGCTAGTCCTGAACCTGAGAAATTATCTCTATTTATCTATGGAGTAAAACCGCCTGAAATCCTTTTTTTAACTTACCTGCCGTAGGTAAGTGGATTACGGAAATCCGGCAAACCATGTAAAAAATTTGAATGTATAATTTAATTAAGATGAATATCTAAAAAAGGATATTTTTATGCAGAATCAAGATAATGCACTGGATATAACCTTGATTTAGGAAGCTATTCTCAATGCACTGATATTTAGAGAACGTTATGGACTGGAGACGCCGAAGGAATCGCGCAAGCCCATAACGGTGAATAAAGCATTAGCTTTAGTTAGCTATTTCAAGCCCCTGCATTTATGTATAGGGTAATTATGAATTATGTTGCCATTTTAAGGGTTTAGCGATCGCTCAACCCAACCTATAACAATTGAGGAAATAACTGGATGTTGAATCGCTTATTAATGGTTAAAGTATGGCTACTATTGATTGTGCTTGCAAAAGCTTTATCGATGAATTCTCCTGCATCTGCACAAATAATTCAGACGAATCCTCAACAAACCGAGTCCTTTCAAGAAAGAATGAGACAACAACAAGAGCAGCGAAATCAGCAAACACAACAGCAATTTAAGGAAACATGGCTACGGCAAAACCTTCAAGAACCACGACTACAACAACAACAGATAATACAACAGCAAGACTTCACAAGACAACAGCAAGAACTGATCCGCGAGCAACAATTAAGACTACAACACGAAGAAACAAGACTACAACAGCAAGAATTTACACAACAGCAACAACTGAGAATACAACAGCAACAACTCAGACAAGATCAACAAATTAGACAACAGCAAGAATTTAGATTACAAGAACAGAGACTACAGCAACAATTCAGACAACAGAAGAATAAGCTATGAAGTGTTCAAAATTTCTGATAAGTAATTTTATTATTAAAAATTAGAGAAAACATTCTCCAATTTTTAATTTTTATTATCTAGCGATGTGCATAAATTCCTGGCGCATAAGCCTCAATGACTTTGCCAGTGCGAGTGCAAGTAATCATCAAGTAGTCACAACTAGGGCATTGTGTGCGAGTTATTTGACTATCATAAATATAATAGCGTTCTGCTTGGCAACCGCAATTTGGGCAGTAAATCTTTTGTACTGTCTGCATTTGAAAACCCCTGGTTGTAACTATTTTTTATTTGAGAAAACTGCCAGTTAAAGTAGCAAAAATTTTGGTTTGACCCAACTTAACAAACGACTTTAATATTGGCTGATTATTTTAAACAAAATTTCAAGGTTGAAAAAAATTTCGATATCTCTGTATATTATCCTAAACTTTAAGTGATATTACCCTCCTACTTTAGATACATAATTTATTTTTTAATTAAATACTGCTTAGTGATTTACTGATCCCTATGACGAATCCCTTGAGAAAGCCTTGTTTATAGTCATTTCAGACGAATACAAAAAAGCCGTTCTTGTATTCAAAAATTAAAACCAAGAAAATACTGTATATTTAGTAACAAAATTTTTATCTTAAGATTTAGTTAATATTTGCTGCCAAGATTTATGAGATTAAATTTTGGTGAGATAATTTCATCAAAACTACCGCACTTATAAGAGACCGTAAATTTACGGTTTCTACACAGCTTAAATTCTCGCAGACAACCTTAACTTAATCATCTGTGAGAGTGGAACTAGTATACTGTGGCGTCAGTTTGCCTACCTTTAACAAAGGGATTTTGCCGCTTGTCTTAAGCTCTTATACCAAGTTGCAATAGATAGTATTATTTAATGGAAGTAAAATTGGTGTACAGTGATGCCTCGGACTCGGATTAAGATCATTCCTCACCTGGA
>NZ_JBALCP010000005.1:0-3686 GCF_036919675.1 Nostoc sp. | reverse complement strand
TTTAGAAAATGCGACCACTAAAATTCATCTCTGTTTTGTCAGACTTATGCTCCGAAGATTAGCTACTTTATAGATCCCAAATGGGTTCTATAGTTATCTACTAACAGCAATCCGTTACGGGTAGCAACGCCAAATAGAGTGATAAAGCCAACCATCGAAGCAACGGAAATAATACCACCACTCAAGGCTATAGAGATGACACCACCAATTAATGCCAGTGGCAAGTTAATCATAATCATGATTGTGGCAGGAATTGACTTGACAGCAAAGTAAATCAGTACAGAAATCACTGCAAAAGCGATCGCACCTGCAATCATTAATGTCTGCGTGGCTTGTTCCTGAGCTTGAAACTGACCGCCAAATTGGACGTAAGATTCCCCAGGCAGTTGAATTTGTTTAACGCGATCGCGTACATCTTTAATTACAGAACCCAAATCCTTTCCAGAAACGTTGGCAGAAACCACAATCAGCCGGGAAACATTTTCGCGGTTTATAGTACTTGGCCCCGTGCCATAATCAACTTTGGCAACCTGGGATAAAGGGATTTTCTGTCCATTGGGTGTATCAATTAATAAGTTACCAATCACGTCCAAATTATTACGATAGCGCTCTTGCAACCATACGACGAGATTAAACGTTTGTTGCTTCTCCAACACTTGAGAAACTGCTTTTCCATTCAATCCAGTCTCAATTGTTTCTGCTAGTTCGCCCACGGTTAGCCCATAACGCGCTGCTGCATCGCGGTCAAACTGAATTTGAATTTGCTTGACTGGGATTTGGGGTTCGAGTTGCAGATCCACAATGCCAGGAATACCACTCACAGCGGATTGTACCTGTTGACCAAGGGTGCGGAGTTGTTCGAGTTCGGGTCCGTAAATTTTAACTGCGATCGCACTTCTCACGCCTGAGAGAATATCATCTATGCGGTGTGAGATAAATCCACCAATATTAGTCGCCACACCGGGAAGTTTTTCAAACTCTTTGCGGAGTATCTCAACAGTTTTGTCTCGATTTTTCGCTCCGGCTTCACTAATCTGCACATCCAATTCTCCAAAGTTGACCCCTGCTACTTCTGGATCTCCTTGAGCAAACCCAGATCGCAAGGCAATGAAATCGAAACGGCGATCGCTTTTGAGGGCATCCATCACCGCTAAAGCTGCTTGGTTAGTTGCATTCAGAGATTCACCGGGTAAAAAAACCATTGAATTGACCAAAGAACGGTCTTGAAATTCTGGCAAGAAGACTTTTCCCAACCCAGGTAAGATAATCGTAGATGCGATAAAGCCTGCGATCGCAACTCCCAAAATCACCTTGGGGTAACGAATCGAGAACTTCAACGCTGGACGATAAAATTGATGTACTTTGCGCTCTAGCCAAGTCTCCGTACTCGGTAAAGATTGATTTGCTAGTAACAAGGCACATAGTGCTGGAGTTAGTGTCAATGCAACTAAGGTAGAAGCGAGAATCGAGAGCAAATACGCCATTCCCATCGGTGTAAAAATGCGCCCTTCTACTCCAGATAGGACGAAAATTGGTGCAAAGACCACTGCAATAATAACTGTCGAGAATAGAACACTAACACGCACCTCTACCGAGCCATCAAACACAACTTGTAAAGGATTTTTCGGGTTTCCTGCTATTTGGTTTTCCCGTAATCGGCGGTAGACGTTTTCCATATCAACGATCGCATCATCTACCACTGAACCAATAGCAACCACCAGTCCACCCAAGGTCATTGTATTAATGCCCTGTCCAGTCCAGCTAAGAATAATCATCCCAAACAGTAACGACAGAGGTAGGGCGCTAAGACTAATAATTACCGTGCGCCAGTTCATCAGGAAAATAATCAGGATGGCTGAAACAATAATGATGCCATCACGCAGTGCTTCCTCAACATTTTTGATTGAAGCTTCGATGAATAAATCTTGGTCAAAGGTTTTAGTAACCTTAACATCCTGCGGTAGCCCTGGCTTAATCTCTTCCATTGCTGCTTCCACAGCTTTGACTACAGTAGGAGTATCTGCTGCAGGCTGCTTGGAAACAGTTAAAATTACTGCTCGTTTGCCCTGAAATAGTCCATCTCCTCGTCTTAATCCTGGGCCAATTTTGACCTCTGCTACCTGTTCTAATAATACGGGTGTGCCTTTAGTTGCCTTAATCACTGAACGCTTCAGCTGATCAATCGACTCAATGCGCCCAATCCCCCGAATCAGGGTTTCTTGATCAGGGGTAATTAAAAATCCTCCCGGCACATTAACGTTAGCATTCTGCACTGCTTGGGTGACTTCTGGCAAGGAAACATTATAGGCTTTGAGCTGATCTGGGTCTACCAAAACTTGATACTGCCGCTCATCGCCACCATAGAGAAATACATTACTCACCCCTGGTACAGCCAGCAGGCGGTTTTTCACATCCCAGTTGACAATTCGCCACACCTCCATCATGTCAGTGCTTTGGGAAGAAAAAGCGTATTTAACAGCCCATCCCAAGGGCGAATTGACAGGCAATATTTCCGGCTGTTCTACCCCTTGTGGTAGTTTCACCCCTTGTAATCGTTCTGTTACCAACTGACGCGCACGGTATATATCAGTATCCCACCTAAAGACAGTTTTAATTGCAGAAATCCCAATGGCAGATGAAGACCGCAGCGATTCCAGTCCAGGTGTGCCATTAATCGCACTTTCAATTGGGCGAGTCATCAAAGACTCGATTTCTTCTGGTGCTAAACCAGAAGCTTGAACTTGAATTTCTACTTGGGGCGGAGCGAAAGCAGGAAATACGTCGAGGGGCATTTGCGTTATGACTCGCAATCCCCACAAACTAATTAATATAGAGGCAATAACGATTAGCCACCTTTGTGCAATCGACCATTTAACAATGGAATTGAGCATTTTTGAGACAAATCAAGGGTTTTTTGCTTGACGATACAGTGAATTTGTCTGGGATAATCTGTAGTCTTGACAGTTTGGCACTGTATCTAGTGTCTCAAATGAAGATGAAATCAGGATGAAATCAAGGTTGAATAATGGTAAGGTAAAAATTCCGTAGATGTTACCGCGAGTAAATGTATCACCCTTGGTAAAAAATGCTTTTACTCCCTATGAGCAAACCTTTTTTGGATTAAGTTGAGCAATAGAGGTAAGTGATGGTAAAAGGAAAACGTAGCGGTGACTTAGGTGGTTTGATAAACCACCTAAGTCACCATATCTCGATAGCTCATTAGATTTTAACGATGAGCTAAAATTTGAGGAACATTATCAAATTTCCATTGTGCGCCAGAAATTTTAGTACGACGGTCAATCTGTTTGACAGTAGACTCAATAGCGCCAGAACCAATAGAACAAATCTGTTCGGCTTGATAATACAGGTAATTGACAATCCGATGTCGATGTTTCTCAAGGTAAGCACAAAAATTTTGGGATTGTTTGAGATTACAGTCCGCAAAAATAGCAATAGTATCATCAACTTTGCCTTGCCAGAGAAGGGTTGTAGCCTGATGGAGACGTTGATTTGAACCGCCAATCTTGTGTAGATTTTCCATGAGGTGAAACCAATCAAGTAAGTAGGTCAACTAAAAAAAACGTAAGATAGATAGAGTTCAGAAATTAAGTGATAAATGATGCCTAGCGCGTTAAGAATCATACTAACTGCTGAAGAAGACCTGACACTAAAAGAACTCAGTTGTG
>NZ_JBALCP010000004.1:0-22563 GCF_036919675.1 Nostoc sp. | reverse complement strand
CTTTGAAGGTGCTGTGAACATGGCACGTGATATGTACAATGCCATCTATTCGCCTTTGATGAAGTTGGCTCAAATTGATATCCGTGGTGAGCAAAATCCGGTAAGTACCAATGGTAATGGTAACGGTAAAGCTGCCAAAGACCTATCTGAGGAAGTCGTTTCTTTAATTCAACAGCAAGTTAAGGAAGTCACCTCAGAGGTCAAACAGCAAGTTAAAGAAGTCACTTCAGAGGTCAAACAGCTAGTTAAGGAAGCTGCGCCACAGGTTCAAAAGCAAGCTAAGGAAGCTGCGCCACAGGTTCAAAAGCAAGCTAAGGAAACTGCGCTACAGGTTCAACCACAAGCTAAGGAAACTGCGCCACAGGTTCAACCACAAGCTAAGGAAACTGCGCCACAGGTTCAACCACAAGCTAAGGAAACTGCGCCACAGGTTCAACCGCAAGCTAAAGAAGCTGCGCCACAGGTTCAACTGCAAGCTAAGGAAGTTGCACCACAGGTTCAACCACAAGCTAAGGAAGTTGCACCACAGGTTCAACCACAAGTTAAGGAAGTTGCACCACAGGTTCAACCACAAGCTAAGGAAGTTGCACCACAGGTTCAACAGCAAGCTAACGAAATCGCGTTATACATTCAACAGCGAGCTGCGGAAGTCACAAAATTAATTCAAGAACGGTGTTTGTGGCAGTTTCACTCGCGTGCATGGGATCGGCAAGAAAACATCAATGGTGTTCTCAATATGGCCGCCCAAATCTTGACTGGAGAAAAGGTGGTTCTAGAAACCTTGATCGACAGAGGTTTTTATGCAGATGCGAAGATCCTTTCGGCTGACCTAGAAATCAGGTTTTCATGGTTAAGTAAGATGGAGAACTCACAAAAGAAAGCAGTACTGGAGTCTGTTAAGGCAATGCTGGTCGATATTGTAATAACCAAGTCGAAGAATGGTGAATTGCATTATTCGCTTTATTAAAGCAATTAGATCGGTAGTTCAACCCTCCGGGTGACGCTCCTGCGTCGCTAACGCTGACGCTAACAGCAGTTCCTCAAGACCAGACTGCCTCACCAAACGAACAGTGTTGCTGAATTAAAGTAGGAAATAGAGTTTTGTCATTCTGTTCGCGTTGGCGTAGCTTCTGGTAAAGAAGCCTTGATGTAGGGTTGGATCGCTTTTCGCTTCTCCCCTTGGGGAGAAGCGATCGCCTTCATCAATTCGTCAAGAGTAGCAAAGTATTTGCGTAGCATCTTGTTTAGTTTTCAAGGCTTTTCAGAAATTCAATTCTATCCTTCTGATGTAGTCGATGCTACGCATCGCTTACTTCGACCTAGAGGTACGAAAACACCTTCATGCAGACACTCTACTCCCTTATATATGCCCTGACGCACCTACTACAGAACAGGATGACAATTCATTCTTTCTTTCAACAACATCAAACAAATACAATCACAAGTTTCTCACTATCTAGGAGTCAATAGGATGTCTTTAGTCGTAAAACAAAAAGAACGCAAGGGAATAATCAATCCTATATTTACCTGTCAGCCTGCTGGGGCTGAGTATGCTGCAATCGGAATAAAAGATTGTATTCCCCTGGTGCATGGAGGACAGGGGTGTAGTATGTTCGTTCGTCTGCTGTTTGCCCAGCATTTGAAGGAAAATTTTGACATTGCTTCTTCTTCACTCCATGAAAATAGCGCTGTCCTTGGAGGACAGCCACGGATTGAGGAAGCCGTACACACTTTAGTAGCACGATATCCCGATTTACGGATTATTCCAATTATTACGACTTGTTCAACTGAGACGATTGGGGACGATATCGAAGGAACCATTAACAAGCTCAACGGCCAGTTAAAGACAGACTATCCCGATCGCAAGATTGTCCTTGTTCCTGTGCATACCCCCAGTTACAAAGGTAGCCAGGTCAGTGGCTATAATGTCGGCATACATGCAATCATTTCTACCCTGGCAAAAAAAGGCGAACCAACTGGCAAGTTGAACCTCATTACTGGGTGGCTTAACCCTGGAGATGTCACGGAAATCAAGCGCATCTTAAAAGATATGGATGTTCCAGCAAACATCTTAGTGGATACAGAATCCTTCGATGCGCCCACCATGCCCGATAAGACAAGTTTTGCCTTTGGGAATTCAACCATTGAAGAAATTGCTGATTCTGCTAATGCGTTGGGAACTATTGCCTTATGCAAATATGAAGGAGGCAGCTCGGCTGAATTCTTACAAGAGAAGTTTAAGGTTCCTGCAATTATTGGCCCAACCCCGATTGGCATCAAAAACACTGACGTCTGGCTGCAAAATATCCAGAAACTGACTGGCAAACCAATACCAGAATCTTTAGTCAGAGAACGTGGAAAGGCTATCGATGCGATCGCCGACCTAGCCCACATGTTCTTCGCCAACAAGAAGGTAGCTATTTACGGAGATCCCGATCTGGTAATTGGCCTAGCAGAGTTCTGCTTGGAATGTGAGTTAGAGCCAGTGCTGATGTTGTTGGGAGACGACAACAGAGCCTGCACCAAAGACCCAAGAATTGCCCAGTTGGAGAAGCAAGCAGCCTGTGATATCGAAGTCATCTGGAATGCAGACCTCTGGGAATTGGAGCGCCGCATTAAAGATAAATCCCTCCAAATCGACTTGATTCTAGGTCATTCCAAAGGTCGATATATTTCTATCGATCACAAAATTCCAATGGTTCGGATTGGCTTCCCCAGCTTTGACCGGGCAGGTATGTGGAAATACCCGATTATTGGCTATAAAGGAGCAGAATGGTTAGCAGACACCATTGCTAACACCATGTTTGCAGATATGGAGAACAAGCACGATCGTGAGTGGATCTTAAACGTTTGGTAGAAAGCTGATGTATATGGGGGATGGCATCTATCCACAGTGATATTTCTGTCATCCACCCCCAACTGATTAGATGGTATTTCCATCAGAATTTTTACGATACTTAGCAATCCTACTGTTAATTGTAAACCAGGCAGCACCCGTTTAACTGATTAGTATCAGAGGGCGGCTTAGTAGCCTGGTTTACAAATCACAGGGTACTGAAGACAGAAGCTATAGAAAGACTGGAGAGTGATCATGACTGCAACAAGTATAGATAAGAATGTTGTATTTTACGGAAATTTAAGCGAACTGTATCGCTTGGCAAAAGAGGGTAAAATTAAGACCACTTTACAAGGTAGTCATACCCGCCCCTGTAAATTTTGGACTGCAACGAAGATTTTAAGTGGCATTAAAAATGCGATCGTCATTTCTCATGGACCAAGTGGCTGTGCCTATGGTGTAAAGCGGGCATACAAGCTGACCAATAGCCGTAATAGTGGTTCACCTTATGAACCCGTGGTGACTACGAACATGAGTGAGAAGGCGGTAATTTTTGGTGGAGAAAAAGAATTAGCAGGCGCGATTCGAGAAGTAAATGAAAAATACCATCCAGATGCGATCGTTGTTGCCACTAGTTGTGCGTCTGGTATTATTGGGGACTGTGTTGATGACGTAGTGAATAAGGCGCGTGGCGAAATCCAGTCTGAGATCATGACGATACATTGTGAAGGATTTGCCGGGGAGTATCGCAGTGGATTTGATATCGTATTTCGGCAAATCGTAGACTTTATGGAGCCGCCAACTCCAGAGCGGAAGGCACAACTAGCCGATGCTGTCAATATTGTGGGCGCAAAGATGGGCCCTGAAAGAACAGAAGTCGAAACTGATGTTAAGGAACTGGTGCGATTGATAGAAGGAATAGGGGCACGAGTTCACAGTGTCATCGCTGGTGACTGTACTTTAGAAGAACTCAAGCAAGCACCGAGTGCGGCAGTCAACTGTACTTTATGTTTGGATCTTGGCTATACCATCGGCAAAGCCATGTCAGACAAATTCGGTACTCCACTAAACTCTACTATCCTTCCCTATGGAATCACCGCTACAGAAAAATGGCTCGAAGGGGCGGCAAAATATTTAGGCATGGAAGAACAAGCGGCTGCCCTAATGGAAAAGGAATATGCCGCAATCAAGACTGAATTTGAAGCAGCTAAGGGTTATATAGAAGGGAAGTTAGCGATTATCGAAGGACATGATGCTATCAAGTGCTTATCCCTTGCTCACATGTTGGATCGTGATTTTGGGATGCGTGTAGTAATCTATAACTTCCATCCCTGGAGTACAGAAGCACGAGAAACCAGTGTAGACTACCTGTTGGAAACAGGGTTAGACCCGGAAATCCTGATTACGAAAGGGACACTGGCCTTTGGCAAGTACGAGTCCATGAAACAAACGGAAGATGAATTACTGGATTTCATTGGTGGTCTTGATGCAGAATCGGTAGTTTATTTTGGTTCTTCCTTGAGTTTCCCCCATATTCCCGTAGTCGATTTAAATGCTATCTTAAATCGTCCCAGATTCGGCTATCGCGGAGCTTTAAAAGTAGCAAAGTGTATTAAAACAGCACTGCAATATGGCTTTAGACCTCGGAGTGCTTTAACCAAGCAAATGGTGTTCCCTAAAGATTCCGGGTTGGCATCTGCTCAATCACTGACTGGAAAACTAGCCCAAGACCTACCTGACTGTACCGTATATGCAGAGAAGAGACGGGGCAAATGTTGCAACGAGTAATAAATGAAATGTGACTTTGCTAAATAAAAGTATAGATTTGTCTCATGCAGAGGCGCAGAATAATTGTAGCAACTGTCTTAAAAGTCAAGCGATCGTTAACGAAAAAAGTGGGGATATAGCAGTCCTAGATCATTTGTAAAAATAAATTAACCGCAGAGAGAGGAATCGGAGATTTTCACGACTCATTTAGGATTGCTATAGAAGCATTGAAGCAACTGGGAACCGCTGCGTACTGATTCGATGATGTCTTGTGCGGGCAAGCTTAAGCCAAAAATGTCAAGACGGAAAGGGAGCAATGCGATTTTGTGAGGTACTTAAAATTTGGGTGCTAAAATCACCTATTTAGAAGTGCGTAGGCGCAGCCCGCCGCAGGCATCGCAGCTAAATAACTGTTGTTATTGAGAATCTACCTCTGGAACTGAGAATTGAAGTCCGATCTAACTTTGGAGCATTGCTCCCAGACGGAAACCGCTACAGGCTGTGCTAAACACGGAAACACTGAGGCAAAAGTCGCTACAAGGAAGACAGAAACAGTTATCAGTTACCACTTTTTCTAAGATACAAGGTTGGGTAGAACGTAGACGTCAGAGGCGGCTGACCGCAGGGTAGTGAAACCCAACAAAATCTCAGAAATATTGGGTTTCGTTCCTCAAACCAACCTAGTAAAGTATTTCAAGTTGGTGTAATGAGTGAAATTTTTCCGATAGTCAAGCTTTAAAGAAACAGGAGGAATAAATGTCTGCTGAAACAACTTTTGACAATTGTAACCATAGTAAAGACCCAGTAGTTGGCTGTGCGCTTGAAGGGATTGCAACTACAGTTGCTGGTATTAAAGATGTCAGTATTGTGATTCAGTCTCCACAGGGTTGCGCGTCCACTGTTGCAGCTGGGTATGATGCTCATGAGGTTGATTTCACCAAACGGAAAGTAGCTTGTACTCGTCTTTTTGAGTCAGACATTGTAATGGGAGCGTCTGAGAAACTCAAAGGTATGATTAAAGACGCGGATAAATCTTTTGATGCTAAAGTGATGTTTGTCGTTGGAACTTGCGCGGCAGACATTATTGGTGAAGATATTGCGGGATTATGCAACCAGCTTCAGCCAGATATCAAAGCCAAACTCGTTCCTTTAATGGCTGGTGGGTTTCGGGGCAATGCTTATGATGGCTTGGAGATGGGTTTGGAGGCTTTACTTCCTTTTGTAAAAAAAAGGCAGACTAAGAGAAGGGGTAGAAAGCCAAAGATTGTAAATATTATCGCACCACAGGCAAATCTGAATCCTACTTGGTGGGCTGATTTGCATTGGGTAACGCAGACGTTAAAGTCTTTAAGAATTAAAGTGCAGACGGTATTTTCTCATAATACCTCTTTTGAAGAATTAGAGCAAGCTGGTGAAGCAACAGCCAATATTGTTCTCAGTCATGATGTTGGGTATAAGTTTGCTCGGAAAATGCAACAGACCCATGACATCCCTTTGATCCTTGATGATATACCTTTACCAATAGGTGTAAACAACACTACCCGGTGGTTGAAGGCATTGGCTGCACATTTCAAGATAGATGAAAAAGTGGAGCCAATCATCAAACAAGGCGAAGAAATGGTCGTAGATATACTTCGCAAACGAGCATTGATGATTATTCCCCGATATCGTAACTGTAGAATTGCCGTATCTGCGGATGGGACGCTTGGCATTGGACTGGTCAGAATGCTCTTTGAAGAATTGGAGATGATTCCGGAAGTCTTATTATTTCGCTCGGCGATACCTGATTCTCGTTCAATTTTGGAGCGAGAACTGCACAGCCTCGGTCTTACTTCCCGCGTAATATTTTCGGCAGATGGCTATCAGGTAAAACAGACCTTAGAAGAGTTTGATGTTGATGCTGTAATTGGCTCGGCATGGGAAAAATACATGGCAGAGGAATTGGGAATCAAAATTGCTTTTGATGTATTTAGCCCCACTAACAGAGAAACTTATGTTGACAAGCCATATTTTGGCTATGAAGGTATGATCAATATCATGGAAGTGATTGCTAACGATTGGGATAGAGCTTTTCGTTCCAAAGAGATTAATTGGACATAGAGAAACAAATATACCTCAATATGCTTGGGTTAAGCCTTTCTCTGTTTCTGCTCTTACTGTCTTCCCCAACAGATAAAGGTTAAAAATGTAGGACTTACGCATTGACAAAAAGTTGATTCATGCGGCTAAGTGCCTACTTCCTATTAAGGGGCTGTACTATAGCGGTTCCCATTCAGATAAGGTACAACATTATATCGCCAGGTGTAGGGGCACGGCAGTGCCCATGCGTATGAACTTAAGCGCAAACCCTTTTGAAACCTCGTTTCCAGCCAGAGGCTGGAAATGCTCTTTCATTGCGGCCCTGCCGCTAGTCTTGAGGCGGAGCCTCCCGTTAGTGTGACTTAAACAAAATAAAAGTTAAAAATAGAGTATAATGCTTTACCAGCATAGTTTTCAGGTCGAAGTAACACCCGATGAAAGAGACAACCCCCGCAGCCATGCCCCCGTGTTTTGAAAAATGGTGTAGTCGGTTTGATGATCTGTTTACTCATAAAGCTCAAAAAAGAGAGTTTAGACACTATGTAGGGGGATTATTGGGTGAAAGTGAGAGAAAAAATCTATTCCAAATGGCAGAGAACGCCGTAGGGGTGACTTACCACCGATTACACCACTTCTTAACTGAGGCATCTTGGTCTAGTTACCAGGTGAACGAGCGTCGTTTACAGATGATGAACAAGTGTAGTCAAACGAGAATTAGTAGAGGATTTAGCCTGATAATTGATGATTTAGGGCAAGTGAAAAAGCGGTAATTTTACGGACGGAGTAGGAAGACAGTATATTGAAGAAATTGGCAAAACAGAGAATGGAATAGTAGTGGTACAATACCTTCGCCAATTTACGAGGATGAGTTGATAGTGCTTGAACTATTAACTCCCTTTTCTTTGAGGCTTGACAAAAACAATAAGTTATAAAAATTGCTTTAAGGTTGACCACAAGGTTTTTTTTAACGTATTGACCACAGCATAAGGGTTTGAGATGAAAAACTACCTTTTAAGCGAAACGCTTATATATGGGTAATTTTGCCAGTTTTGCCAAAATTTTTCTAGGCTCTTATTTTGGCAAAGGTATTGTCTATTACATCGGTTTTCTCTTTTCATCCTCTTATTTTGGCAAAGGTATTGAGTGGTAACAACACATTTATCTGATGGCAGAAAAAGCATACCATTAGATATAGAGTTATATCAGCACGCCAGTTCTCTACCCCAAGGGAAACAAGACTCAGAATTTGAGAAAAAACCTGAACTAGCACTCAAATTAATAGACAAAACATAGAAAGAAAATATCAACCAGGGATAGTGATTGTAGATGCAGGATATGGTAACAATACATCCTTTTTATTAGAAATAGAGAAACGGCAATTAAAATATTCAGGAGGATTAGCTAAAAACCGAAAATTAACTGTGACTCTAAATGAGAATATCCAACAAGCAACAAGGTAGTGCAATTCGTTGATTAGTGAATCACGGCATCCAATCCGTAAATAACTAATCCAGCCCGTCAGCAGATTACTGACATTTAAGGCTGAACTCTCGGTCAGATGCAAGTGCAAGTCTTGCCATTCAGACTCAGAATTGACTCCTTATCTGCCCACACCGAGTAAGCTCGATTCTTACAGAGTGAAGCTGGGATCAAGGCGCAATCAGACAGCCGTTGCGGGTTGACAGTGGCGCTAACAGGGAGTTCCTACGGTGAAATAGGGTCTAGAAAAACAACTTATTGTTAAGCAGGGCGTAACACAAAATCCCTGACTTCACTGGAGAATTAATTCCCGCCGTTCTTAACCTTAAAAACGGTAAGAGTCCAGGGAATCCAGTAGTTGAATTGACCACGCCTAACGGAACAATCAATCTCTCCGAGGGAACGAATAAAAACGATTTGTGAGTCTTGGGGCAGTCGAACCCCAGGTAGGCTAGACGAGAAGCGGAATTCTCGCAAGTCGGGTAGGACAGACCGTAATTGGTCTGAGGTGTTCAGAATACACTAACTAGAGAAGAGAAGAAGAGAGCTTATCTATGATCTTCTGTTGTTCTGCAATGATATTCAGCAACCACTCCACCAATGGTGTGCGCTCTGAAGAAGAAATATCTTTGTAATCGGGAGGGTTGCTTATATCAATGTTAAACCAGATTTTTGCTCTCAAAGCAACCCCACTTCATTCGGCATTCATCCCGTCGCCTTCCTGAAATACCTTTATTAGCTTTACCAGTGCTTATTGAGAAGTTACATGTATTTAGTTTATCGAGACAGGAGTCAGCAGTCAGGAGTCAGAATGAATTCTGACCGAAAAAGCGGTGTTTCGCGGCAAAAAACCTTTTCTATCAGAGGCTTGTCTTGGATTGCAGATGTTACAGACGGCGATCGCCCCTGATCGTGGCTTTCAGCCAATTGCCGACTTGATAGTAAGCAGAGGTAATTTCCCAGTACTTCAAGAGAAGAAATGCCTTGCTCCCTTATCCAATCCAATTTCAGATTAACGTGAATGACCAAAATAGCTTTATGATTTTCTACAAAAGCATATTTGAAATTATTTTGGTAATATACCAAAATAATTTCAAGCTCATTCTGGAACATGGTGAATTACTTAAAAGTGATTCGGGCAATCCGGGTATTGAACGTGAGGGTTCTTCCAGGGTCAAAAAAAGTGCAGGGAGATGAAAAGTATGGCTCAACAACCATTTCATGACCAACTGAGTTTAGAGGAACAAGCTGAGAAACTTGGAAAGCAAGCAGTAAGTTTGGGTCTGATTCCAAGCTTTGTGGTGCATTACTTTCCAGATACTTGGGTATTTTATATACCTAATGAAAATCAATCAGAAGCGCTGACACCAGAAGAGGCATACCTTCGTTTAAAGCAACTGGTTAAACAGTAGATATTTTAACGACAGATTTTTGAAGATAACAGCTTGGTACTGTAATCGTTAAGTAACAGTAGTTATGGCGAAACCTGCAATTTTAACCGTCGATGATGATCCAGAAGTGTTGCAAGCCGTGTCACGAGACTTGCGGCATCAGTATGGCGATCGCTTCCGCATTGTGCGGGCAAATTCTGGTATCACCGCTCTGGACACGGTGCAGCAACTCAAATTACGGAATGAAGTAGTTGCTCTATTTTTGGTGGATCAAAGAATGCCCCAAATGGGAGGTGTGGAGTTCCTTGAACAGGCAAAAGGCATCTTTCCTGATGCGAAACGTGCTTTGCTGACGGCGTATGCAGATACGGATGCTGCTATTAAGTCAATTAATAGTGCCAGACTTGATTATTACTTACTCAAGCCCTGGAATCCACCAGAAGAACGGCTATATCCGGTTTTGGATGATTTGCTAGATGACTGGCTAGCTGGATTCCGCCCACCCTTTGAAGGGATTCGCGTGATTGGTAATCGTTGGTCGCCTTTTTCCCATCAGGTAAAAGACTTTTTGGCGCGTAACCAGATTCCCTATAAATGGTTAGATATTGAACTAGAACCAGATGCAGTAAAATTAGTAGAATACGCAGAAGCTGATGGCAGACAGCAATTGCCCTTGGTGCTGTTTCCCGATGGTTCCCGATTAATTCAACCATCTAATTTAGAGATTGCCGCTAAAATTGGACTACAAACCCAGGCAGAACGCCCCTTTTATGACTTGGCGATCGTGGGTGGTGGCCCTGCCGGACTAGCAGCCGCCGTCTATGGCGCTTCTGAAGGATTGAGTACTGTCTTAATTGAGCGTGAAGCACCGGGCGGACAAGCAGGCACGAGTTCACGCATTGAGAACTATCTGGGGTTTCCTGTTGGCTTGAGTGGCAGTGATTTGGCAAGACGGGGAGTCACTCAGGCGCGACGATTTGGGGTAGAGATTCTCACTCCTCAAGTCGTAACTGGGGTTAGGCTGCAAGATCCTTATCGGGTTTTGCACTTAGCGGATGGCAGCGAGATTAGTTGCCATGCACTTTTAGTTGCAACCGGCGTTTCCTACCGTTGGCTAAATGTCCCAGGAGCCGAGAAGCTGACAGGGGCAGGAATTTATTATGGTGCTGCAATGACTGAGGCGATCGCCTGTAGCAATGAGGAGGTTTATCTGATCGGCGGGGCAAACTCTGCTGGACAGGCAGCTATGCACTTTTCTAAATATGCCAGCAAAGTGATCATATTGGTGCGGGGTGAGTCGCTCTCATCAAGTATGTCCCAATATTTGATTGACCAAATTGCGGCTACTGCAAATATCAAAGTATGCACAGGTTGCAGCGTTATGGAAGTGAAGGGAGATGAACATCTAGAAGAAATTGTGATTGCCCATGCCAAGACTGGACAAACTGAAACTGTGCCAGCGCGATCGCTTTTTATCTTCATCGGTGCTAGCCCTAAAACTGATTGGCTCGATGGTGTTATTCGACGCGATGCTCAGGGGTTTATCATCACAGGCCCCGACTTGATGCATAATGGCAAATCTCCTTCAGGTTGGCGTTTGGAACGCTCACCTTTTTTGCTAGAAGCCAGCGTTCCTGGCATCTTTGCAGCCGGAGATGTGCGATCCGGGTCAATTAAGCGGGTAGCATCCGGTGTGGGTGAAGGTTCGATCGCCATTCAATTCGTTCATCGCTACCTGAGCAATGTTTAGTTGGAGCGGGAAAAACTAAGGAGGTTAATTAATGTTGTGTATTGAAGAATTGATCAACCTAGACCCGTTTCAACAGCTTCCTAAAGAGCAATTGGAGTGGGTTTGCGATCGCACTCAAACGGTTGAACTCCATGCTGGAGAAGTGTTAGCACATGAGGGAGATCCTACACACGGCTTATTTATCCTAATCAAAGGGAAAATTAATCTCACCCGCCGCAGTCAAGGAGTTGAAATTCCCATCGGGCAACATGAAGCCCCATCCTTTTTTGGTGAAATTCCAGTCCTCACAGATGAACCTGTGCCTGTGACAATGCGGGCATTGACAAATTGCAGCCTTTATCAACTAAAAGGAGAAGACTTTTGCAAACTGCTGCATGAATATCGTGATTTTGAACGGATGATTTTCCGGATTATGCAACGTCGTGTCCGGGGGCTAGAGTCTTTCATTCGTGGGCGGGAAAAAATGGCAGCTTTAGGGACACTTGCCGCAGGTCTAGCTCACGAACTCAACAACCCAGCCGCAGCCCTCGTTCGGACTTTAGGGGAAATGCCAGGCGCCATCCTAGAATTACAACGAATGAACTTAGTTTATGGGCAACGCAATGTTGAGGAAGCGCATACTCAACACTGGTTGAGAGTACGCGATCAGGGCTATGATGCGATTTTGAATAATCGCCTAGATCCGGTGACATTAAGCGATCGCGAAACCGTGTTGCTGGAATGGTTAGAAGATTATGGTGTGAACCAGGCATGGAAATTAGCAGAACCTTTAGCAGAAGGCGGAATTGAGGTAGAAACCTTGGATCATCTCATGGAACGTTGGCGCAATGACGACACTGAATTGCGAGAAATGGGATTGCACTGGTTATCGCTGTCGTTTGAAGTCATGTCAATGATTAAACATGGTTTGCGAGGAGCCGAGAGAATTTCCGAACTTGTGCAAGCGATGAAGTCTTATACTTACCTAGATCAAGGTGTTCAGCAAGAAGTGAATGTGCATCAAGGTTTAGAAGATACATTGCGATTGTTTGCTCATCAACTAAAATGCGGCATCCAAGTACAACGTAATTACGATCAACATCTTCCTAAAATCCTTGCTTATGGCAGCGAACTGAATCAGGTATGGACGAACTTAATTGACAACGCCATAGATGCAATGGATGGTAAGGGACTGCTGAAAATTACAACACACCATTGCGATCGCTTTGCCCATATTGACATCATCGATTCTGGTAGTGGAATTCCACCTGAAATTAAAACCCGCATTTTTGAACCTTTCTTCACTACCAAATCAGTGGGGCGTGGTTCAGGACTCGGTTTGGAAACCGTTCGCCGGATTGTAGAAAATCGCCATCACGGTACACTCTCATTTGAGTCGCAGCCAGGTAGAACTTGTTTCACTATTTGCTTACCCAAGTCAAATAAATGAATCATTCTTGACTCTACAAATTTTTGTGTTTCATGTCAGCCCACAATCTAAAAATTGAAAATAAAAGTACAAATTTATACTATAATAGCTAAACATTAAATATGAATAAATTATGACTAAAGATGGCAAGTTATTTGGAGTAAATGATCCAAATCTTCGGGAAATAAACCTGTCAAAAATGAAAGTAATTGTAATTGGTGGTGGGATTGGGGGCTTAACTTTAGCCCGTGCCTATTTAGATGCGGGAATTGAAGTTGAGCTATATGAGAAACGCCAGTTGAATGAAATGCTCTCCGGTGCAGGAGGGATATTTATTCAAAGAAATGCTATGCGTGTTTACAAACTCTTATGGTCAGGGAAAATTTATGAACGTTTTTACAAACAAGGAGGCAAAATTTGCCAAGGAGGGTTTTTTAATAAAAAAGGAAAACCATTGTACATAAACTCCCCGCAATTTGTAGGTGAAGAAGACTTGGGAATATGTCTTTCTTGCCCAGAATTACAACAGATTCTATATGAAGCCTTGCCTGAAGGAGTAGTCAGGACTGGTATGACATTTGAGAAATTTGAGGAGATAAGAGATCGTGTGCAAGTTTATTTTCAAGATGGTAGTACGACAACTGGGGACATATTAGTAGGCGCTGATGGTCTTTACTCAAAAGTACGAGCCAGTCTCAATGGTCAAGAACGATTAGAGGAAGCAGAGTACAGTGGTATGTGTTGCTGGAGAGGATTTTTCCAAGGCTCAAGTATTCCATTGGATAAAAAATATAGTTGGATAGAATTTTGGGGTCAGGGTAATCGCTTTGGGTATTTTGATATTGGAGGCGGGCAATTCTCCTTTTATGCTTTTAACAACAGTGTTAAAGGTGGGAATGATGACTCAGTTGGAGGTTCTTTGAATGCACTGAAGTTAATCTTTTCAGATTATACTGAACCTGTACCTTCCATCCTCAAGGTTTTAGAAAACGAAAGCATTTATCGAGATGATATTTTTGATCGCCAACCAATAGCTAGTTCTTGGGGAAGTGGTCGAGTTACCTTAATCGGAGATGCAGCACATCCTGTCCAACCAAATCTTGGACAAGGAGGTTGTATGGCAATAGAAGATGCTTTTGAACTTGTGAAGTTGCTTACAAATCTTGCTAACGGCAACCTAGTAGTGTCACTGTTGCGTCAATTTGAGCAAAGTCGTAGCAAACGAGTTACTCGTGTATTTACTACTTCTCGCCAGGTTGGTCAACTTGGACAAACTACCTCTGCAATGGGATGTATCCTCCGCGACTGGATTTACAAGCTTACTCCCACCTGGTTAGCTGACTTGCAATTTAGATGGTTGTTTGATTACCAACCTGATTGGGAAGAATAGCTCCCTTGAGTAATTCAAGCAGGCAGAGAAATAACTAACATCATGTACTGGCGACAGTTTCAAGGCAACTTTTGTTTGGACCACTTCCATACCCCAGCCTTTGATGCCTTTGCTATCTTCTGAGCTTCTTCAAGAGCCAGATGATTCGGGCATTTTACTTGTGATCTATCCGGTTTAACCAAGCCACTTTTGAGTAATTCTTCTTGAAAGCTGATTTCAGTTGTGAGAATTGGGTGTTGACTCAGGGAAGTAGCAAGGGCAATTCTCTCAATACTTTGTCCGAAAGCGATCGCTTTTGGGTCTGTTAATTGATTAACTGGTGATGGCAGAAAATTAGTCAACATTGGTATTTACTCCAAACTAATTTTCCATAACCCGTCTAGCGGATTGGACTGTTGCAATTGACCATTACTGCTGTCAGACCAATCATTGCCATATACCAACCCAACACTGAATATATTATTTACAGGATATTGCCCTAGTTTTCCAAAACCTTCAATATTGTTTGAGTCAGTGATTACCTGCTGGTTCAACTTTATGGTTGTTTGGTTCCCGTCAGCAAAATAAATTGTTGCTCGTTTCTTGTGAAAGCTTACCTGAACTTTGTAGACACCACCTGTTGCATAATAGTAAGCCTTAGCAGGCAGCTTTTTACCATCAATATTTTGCCCTTTAAACTCAACGGCCATAGCAGGCGTGCTTAGTCCCAATAGGACTAGCAGGAGTAAGCCTAAAACTTTCATTGGTAGTAACAAACACTTTCAATCAAACTACTTTCTACTTTAAAACATAAAACTAATTTTTGGGTTAACTAGCGATTGTTTAGCTTGAATTGAGAACTCTAAAAAAAGATAAGAGTGATTTTAATAGTATAAATGGTTTTTAAACATCACTACAACCATTTAAATAGCATATTTTTCTTGCTGCTTTAGAATCTGTGCTATTCGATTAAATCCAAAAGGGAGGATTAGGCAGGCTAGCATAAAGCTTAGTTAGATTTTTCACATCGTGTTGAAACCAGTTATGAATCCATAAACAGTACTGCTCAATAGCTTGTAGCTCAGTTAGATTACCTACGAATTCCGACGTTATCGAATGGCTAACCCAAATCCCAGACATAATTGCTTTGAGAACACCATGACTTGATGTCGGATCAAGTATCATTGCTGCATCCCCAACGATAAAGTAACCGCTTCCAGCCAATTGTGAAACAATTCGCCAACTGACATCAGATGCCCGCATTCGTTGGGAAATTTTCAATCCAAGGAATTCATTGGGCAGCCAGTCTTTTGGGATTTTCTGTGTTCCAAATGATAAACGCGTCCATTGATAAAGTTGCGCTCGCACTTTCGCAGTCCACGTCCAACCGCAGGAATCAGCAACGATCGCTGGAGCAATATCTCTGGCGGAACATTCCCCTGTTACATAACCATAATAGGCAATCAGACGCGGAGAGTGATATTGGATTTCTAACCCTAATTGTTGAGCAAGCCAATGATTACCTCCGGCAGCATCAATGATTTTAGCTGCCCGAAAAGTTCCAAGGGATGTCTCAACACCAATTACTCTGCACCCATCCATTAGTAAGTGGGAAGCATGGCAAGGTTGTACAACTTTAACACCGATGGCTCTGGCTTGATTAAGCAAAATCGCATCAAAATCGGCTCTCCAAGCTTGAAATCCCAGCCATGCTCCCGAATCATCTTCGCCAAAACGGACAAACTCCCTCGCGCCTGACCACTGCACCCAATTTCCAGTGTGACGAAAAAAGCCAGCTTCTAATACTGGCTCAAGTACTCCTAACTGCTTAAGTAGTGGTTCTACACCAGGGTGTAATGTTTCACCAGGGTGTGTACGAGGAAATGGCTTTGACTCAATCAGGACAACTTTTAAGCCGAGTTGGGCGCACCTAATAGCGGTAGCACAACCAGCTGGGCCACCTCCAACTACAAGCACATCAAAATTAGACACGTCTTCTAGACCAACTTCCATTACCGCGTTTCAACAAAATATTGACTGGTGTAACAAACAGAGTCACAGTTTCTTCGATTTCAACCAAGTGTTTTCGAGAATCTGCTGGGTCTAAAAGTGAATTTCCATGACGATAAATCTCAAACCGATAAATATTTCCACCAAGTCTAGTGAGTGTTTGAGTTTGTGCCTGTTGTAATTCGGAATTGGTCGGTTGGACTAGTTGGAACGAAAATACGCTCCATTGTCCCCTAGCTTCAGGTGTGATCCTTAAAACTTGATAAACATTCGCCATTGCCAACACTCTGGCTTCGTATTCACGCACATCAACCTTAGCTGTCAAGGAGAGCGAAAATTTCTTCTGCAAAGAACTCTCTACATAATCTGCATGGGCAAAATCTGAATATTCTATCAACTCTTTGCCATTTTTGGTGACGCGTCGAGGTCCTGGAATTCCATCCCACGGTAAATTGCCAACTTGACCAATTTCTGCATCTGTTAACGGGCTAACAGTAGGCCAAACGGGATTTGGCTGAAACGTCCGGGCTGCATCAGGAGCGACTGCGGGCCAAAATGTACTAAGTGCAGCACAAAGTTTGGAGTCCTCTGGAAAAGGACTACCTAAGCCGTAGCTTGCTAGGTGTTCCACTTCGTTGGTGCGATCAAAACTCACATCCCAACCAGGAGCAAACACGCCTGCCGCCGCATCTGTTAGATATGCTTGTCGGATTGTTGGGGAACTATTCAACGGCATTTGTCGCGCCGAACCCTGACGGGGTAACGAGACAATTGCAGTTACAGTTTTATCTTCTGGTCGAAAATCAACATCCTCTAATTGCAGGTTGGGAGCAAAGCGATTGTCAGATAAAGTTTCTGGGGGAACTCGCCAGAGATTCTGTCTAAGTCTGCTAGGTACTGACTGCTCTGTCCATTCTAATAGCTCTCGCTGGTCGCAGCGGGGGAAAAAATCTGGGGCGGTTACTAAAGAATAGGCAGGTATGTTGCGAGGAATTGCCACCGCCAATTCTGGACATATTGCTTCAATCCACCCATCGCCTGTAAAGTCAAGGTAATGTTGAGCATCGTAATTACCTGCTTTCACAACCGCTTCTACATCTTTCTGGTCGTTGAGATTTTCTTGTTGACCATTGGGCAATATTTTATGGCGGACATGAACATATTCTGGAGCGTGTCTTGCTCCTGTCGTTTCATCAGCAGGTATTGCTAGGCTAGAAGATAAGGTTGCAGTATTCGGTGGAACTTTAAAGGTAAGCAGCTTTCCTTGATAAGTAGCTGCTTCAATCAGATTTGGGTGAACAACTGGAGCTAAAAGCCCTGTGCCAAAGTCAGACGCTGTTGTGAATTCAGCAATCCCTTCCGTAAAAATAAATGGCGGGTTACTAATGTCTGGTTCATCCCATCCTGTGTTTTGTAACACTAAATGAATCCGCCGTAGTTTTTGATTGACATGATGAGCATTTAAAGCCACTTCTAAGTCAAAGCCACGAATGCATTCTGTGCCGTTGAATAACTTGTGAACGGGAACCCAGAATAGTTTAGTCTCATCTCCATCTTGAAAACGCAACGGCCCAAAGGTATCTCGATTTCCGCTGCGTTGAACTGCAATATAGGCAGCATAACGTGCTGGTAAGACGCGAAAAGTTTCTTTTAAATCTCCTTCAACAGCAGGTAGAAATCCCCGTAATTTGTCATTATATAGCGCTTGAGCGGTTCCAACTCGCGCTACACCTGTGCGCGAAAAACAGATATCAACGTGCTGGCGGTGAACAGTTTCCGATGCCGGACGATACTCAAAGGCAAACACAGCGATCGCTAATGCTTGTCTTTGAGCTATAACTTGCAAATCTTGCAAAAAAGGAGGCTGCACGCCATAAACATAATTTTCAATGATTTCGAGTTCTGCTAGCGTCGGATATGCGCTTAGATTGGCGCTCCGTCCACCCCTCTAATGTTTGGACTTTAGACAAAAGAGCTTGTTTGCGTAAATTAAAGCGATCGCCACTCAACAGTTATGGTGCAATCGTCCCAATGTCCCCATCTACGTTTGGTTTACTCCCCGCCCTCCCTTTGGTTTCGGCGTAACCAAAGGGAGGGCGCATTAAGGAAAAGATTCTTCAGAAGAATGAGATGACGGCGTTTTGAATTCGCGTTGACTACGAGGCGGGTAAGCGCGGGGCAGAGAAAGACTAGTACAGCATGGCGTAAATAAGCAGACCATTGAAAAGCCCTAAAGAGCTTATTCCATAATACTTTTGACTTTTGACTTTTGACTTTTGACTTTCGCCTTGCGGTACTAGTCCTTTAAACCAAACTCAACTCAAAATAATTCAAAATATTCTCTTTGCTCCCAGTTAGTCACCTGCTTTAAATACTCTTCTGGTGGCTGATCAGCGACGGACTGCAAAAAGCGATTAATTTCACTCTGTTTCATCTTAATAATGAAGTTTATGAACTGCTGCCCCATTTTTTGAGAAAAAAGTTCGCTTTGGCTCAAATATGAAATCGCCTCTGGCAAACTTTTGGGTAAGGTTGGATTTTCTGTCGTGTAAGGTTCCTCTGTTGGAGAGCCAGGGTCAAGTTTATGATCTACACCATCTAACCCAGAAATCAGTTGTGATGCCATGTAGAGATAGGGATTGGCTGCTGGTTCTCCAACTCGGTTTTCAATGTGGGTAGTGGGGTCATCAAAACCGCCTTGTAATCTAATCATTGCCCCTCGGTTTTCCAGCCCCCACCCTGCACGGTCAGGGGCTAGGGAATAAGGTCTAAATCTTTTGTAGCCGTTAATTGTCGGGGTTGTGAACACAGAAGCAGCATTGGCGTGTTTGAGAAGACCACCAACGAAGTGTTTACCTAAATCTGACGTGAGGGTTTCGGAGTTTGCAGACATGAAAGCGTTCTCGCCTGTTGTTTGATCTACAAGGGATTGGTGCAAATGCCAGCCATTGGAAGAACAACCTTGCAGTCCTGGACGACACATAAATGATGCGATATAACCTTGTTGACGGCAGATTTGCTTGGTGGCCATTCGGAATATCATCATTGTATCCGCAGCTTGCAATGCCGGAATCGGGTCAAAGGTAAATTCAAATTGACCAGCACCCCCTTCGTTTTCTACACTCCTTAAAGGCAATCCCATTTCAACTAAGTTTTCTGCCAAAACGCGTAGCAAATCGTGAATCTCTGGATTATGGGATTCTAAAAGGTATTGGTAGCTATGCTCTACAGCGCTAACTTTAGCAGGTTCACCGGGTTTTCCAGCATAACCAACATTAGCGATCGCTAACATTGGATCTTCCAACTTTGCCAGATACCACTCAACTTCTAAGCCGACAATATGCTCCAACCCTCTTTGATGTAACTCTACTAATGATTGGCTCAAAATACCGCGACTGGAAAAGGGCATTAGCTGACCATTCTGAAAGTACTCATTACAGAGAATAAAGCCAGTCCGTTTTGCCCAAGGCACAATTTTGAATGTACGAGGGTCAGGAACAGCCACAAGATTTGGCGCACCTGTCATCAGAGGCATGTCTAAGCTACCGCCGGGAATGAAAGGGTTAAATACTATTGCACCACCAGTATCAAACAGGAATGTCCCTGTGCTGATTTGCATACCATTTTCCAGGGCGCTTAAAAAGGCTTGGGGTAAGAGCGATTTACTGCGAACAATGCCATGCTGGTCTGACCAAGCGGTACGAATCAACAATAGATCCTGTTCTTTAATAACAGCCTTAATCTTTTCAAATGCTTCTTTTTGGATTTCTGTCCACAGGTGATGACGCTCAATAAACCCAGGTCTTTTCATTTGGATTGCCTAATCATGTTCAACTGCTTGGGCGGTTAGTTTGAAATCAGCCTTCATTAGGCGTTTCCATTCTTGGTAATAACCGCGAATTGCTAACTCATCTGTTACAGGCCCGGTGATTACACCATCTTCATCTATATGATGGCGATCGCTGATGCCAAACCCGCGATTCATCGCCACCCACTCGATTTCTGGAATACTTAGCCCCCGATGACATTCGGCAAAATTGATCATATCGTCAGGAACCCCAAAACTGGGGAAATCTTCTTGAGTTCTCATCCGCAGAACATTAACCTCATCTGGGACTCCAGATATCGTGGTGGCATATATTGTCAGTTGAGTGCGATCGATAGTTAGCGGTTCAATCACTTCGATTTGATTCCCAACAACTAGCAGATTAGGAAAAATAGTTAAATTCATCTGCGAACCAATGGATAAATCTAACCAATAAGGAGCCTGATCACCCCACTTTTCTCGAAGCTTTGCTTCATAAGCTTCCCGTCCTGGCTGGGGTCGTTGTTGTTGCCAGAAAGCGCCAGGTCGTTTTTCGTAACTGGGACGCTGATCAATGAACATATGCCCATGACCGAGGTACTGCACATACATCGGTCCTTCATCAGGATTATGGGCAAAATATTGCATGTCTTTTTCGGGTTCTAAACGATTTGCCACAGCTAGTAAAGAACGATGTGAAAACGCTACATGATAACCATCAGCGGCATTATCGTAGGTAAACTTCCAGTTACCTTGATAAATCATTTTATGTGCGCTACTTTGCACGGTGATTTGAGCATTAGGAAAACGGTCAATCCACTGATCCAATAAATCTTTGGCTCGTCCGAGATAAGCGATTAAGTCTGGTGCTTCACAATTCAAAGTCCCAAAGATAAAACCACGATAGCTTTCTACCAAAGGAACTTGTCCCAGGTTAAATTCTGGGCGATGGAAGTCAGCAGCGTAACCTTTTGCCCAAGGAACTCCTGTGAGTTTGCCCGTATTGCTATAAGTCCAGCCATGATAAGGACAGGTAAAAGTTTTCGCACAACCACGAGTTTCACGGCAAACTGTCGCGCCTCTATGGGTACAGCGGTTGAACAAGGCGCGAATTTTATCTTGGCGATCGCGTAAGATAATAATTGGACGATGCCCTAGATTAGATGTTTTAAAATCGTTGGGGTTGGGTATTTCGCTTTCATGAGCAAGGTAAACCCAGGTTCCCCCGAAAATCCGAATCATTTCCTCTTGGAAAATTCTCGCATCCGTATAAACACAACGGTGGACTCGTTCTGGTTGAATTAGATAATCCCAATCATAGCCTTGCTTGACTTCGCCGTTTCCATGCAGCATGGTTAGCTTTTCTCAAAATAAATTTGACAAATAACTTGATGTAATATTGCTAACTTTAAGCTAATCTCTGTCTCAATTATCCATTTTTTTGTTCCTCATTATTTTAAAACTTGATCAATAGCCGCCAAAAGCCGATCTCTCCTCACCATAGCCGTCACTTCCACGCCCCACTGGGATTTATTGAGTGCAGTCTCCCCTAAAACTCTTGCAGCTGACAGTGGAATGCCATTTTTAGGACAAGTTTCATCAAAGCAAGAAACTAAGGTTTTCATGACCTTGATCCGCATCAATTAAATTCACCTGCTTGAGAGCTATTTTCCATTTGCCTTGCTGCTGGTGCAACCTGTGTCCATACCAGCCAGCAAAGGTTTGTGTCCGCCCTTGGCGAAATTCATGGATGAGAAAGTTGGAACGAATTTTGACCTCTTCTTCCTTTGCACACGAAAATATTTCAATGTTACTAATTATTCGGCTAGTACGCGATCGCGGTGTTTGAGCATAAGCAAAACCACACTGCAACCAAAATACCTTATCTTCCAAGCGTCTGTGGTCATCGAAAGCGATGGATACTTCTTTTCTCGGGTCTCCACCACCTGGAGTGCTGGGAATCCAATAAAGGCATTTGCTAGTAAATAACCCCAACCAATCATTAAATTTTCCATCATCCAGTAACCGTGCTTCCAGAAACAGCAACGCTTTGCACTCTAACTCAATTGACTGATTAACTGGTTTTCCTCCATTCTCCCACTCTGGAAGTCTTTTAATTAATTCACTATAAAATATTTCATCCACGTCATAGGAATATCGTGAACTTTTGGTGTTTTCTTCTTTACTAACTGACACAATTTACTTCTTTTAATACCAAAATATTATCTTACATGAGTTTAGACTAACTAATGACAAAAGCATCGCATAAAAGGATTGTGGCACTAAACAGAAAGACTGTCATGTCCCTTGCGAGTCTTATAGAGTCAATTAAAATACTCATTTGAGGGAGTGTTAAAAGATTTACTATCTAAGTTACAACTTAATTAGCAACAACGCACTCAACGACCACTACCAGATAGTAGAAAAGTCAAGCACTTGGTAGCTTTGAGCGAATTTGGATAGCTGATGGGTCAACATTAGAAGTATTATTTCGTAAGCTAAAAGGTATGCATAACAAGTACCAAATCACTGAAGAGCGGAATGAAGGAAAACTTTCACGTTCCGTTTTGAAGACTAATACCAATTTAAGATGAAGCTGCATAGAATAGGGTTTCAAGAATGAAATTATAAGATGACAATGAGCAGATTCGCTCTGGGGTTATTTTTTC
>NZ_JBALCP010000003.1:0-2315 GCF_036919675.1 Nostoc sp. | reverse complement strand
AAGTCAATTGAATATGCTGCCATCTTTAAATACTATTCTTTACATTTATTACAGTTTATGAGCTTTGTGGCTGGTTTGATATCAAACTGCTGTAACTACTTTTGGTATAGCAAACTACGAGAAATTATTGGTTAATATTATGAAAGCAATTATCTTAGCATCCCCTGGCGACCCAACTGCCCTTCAGCTTCAAGAGATTGCCAAACCTTTGCCGCGATCGGGATGGGTACTAATCAAGGTCAAAGCGTTTGGGCTAAATCGTTCTGAGATGTTCACTCATCAGGGACACTCTCCCAATGTTCAACTTCCCCGAGTTTTGGGAATTGAGTGCGTCGGTATTGTCGAAGCTGCTCCTGACACCCCATTTCAGCCCGGTCAGAAGGTGGCTGCGATTATGGGCGGTATGGGACGGGCATTTGATGGCAGCTATGCCGAATACACCCTTGTTCCGCAAACCTGTATCTTTTTGATCGAGAGTAACCTCGACTGGTCAGTGCTAGGAGCCATTCCAGAAATGTTCCAGACGGCTTACGGTTCCCTCGTATCCGGTTTAAATGTTCAGGCAGGGCAGACCCTATTAATTCGAGGAGGTACCTCGTCGGTTGGGATGACTGCAACCAGCCTTGCTAAACAGATGGGACTAACCGTTATTACCACCACTCGAAATCCTTTAAAATCAGAAGCACTGAGGGCAAACGGAGTCGATCAGGTGGTAATTGATGATGGTGCGATCGCTACCACTATCCGTCAGCGTTTTCCCAACGGGGTCGATCGCGTTTTGGAATTGGTCGGAACAACCACTGTACTTGATTCACTGCAATGCGTTACCCCTAGCGGTATCATCTGCATGACCGGAATTTTAGGCAATGCTTGGGCATTAAACAACTTTTCACCAATGGATGATATTCCTCACACAGTAAGATTGACAGTTTATACCGGTGGTTCTGAAGATTTATCGGTTGAATATCTGCAAAAATTTATCGCAGGGGTAGAAGCTGGTCAAACACATGTTAATATAGACCGTGTTTTTAGATTAAATGAGATTGTCGAAGCCCATCATTACATGGAATCTAATCGAGCCACAGGGAAATTAGTAGTTTTGGTAAATGAGGGCACTGGTTCCATCATGGACTTACAGACACCTGCATTGAACTGAATTACAGACACCTGCATTGAACTGAATTACAGACACCTGCATTGAACTGAATTAATGATGAGCGGGTCGATTCGGAGCAGCATACTGATAGTATTAACCTAGCTTCGGGATAAGACATTTAATTGGGGTATCGATTCAGGAATTTATTTAACGATTCTGTCTGAAAATGAGGTCATCCTATGCTCGAAAACCTTGCTGAGACTCAGTACACAGTTCATGACCTAATTCGTGGGCGCTGGAGTCCTCGTGCTTTTTCAAATCGGACTGTAGAACGAGATAAACTGTTGAGCCTGCTGGAAGCTGCTCGTTGGGCAGCATCCTCCTACAACGAGCAGCCGTGGAGCTTGATCGTTGCAACCCAAGATCAACCTTCTGAGTATGCTCGTCTGCTCAGTTGTCTCCTCGAATTTAATCAATCTTGGGCGCAGAGTGCTCCTGTACTGATGCTATCTGTTGCCAAGCTACACTTTGATCGCAACGGCAAAGAAAACCGTCATGCTTTCCATGATGTGGGCGCAGCCGCCAGCAATCTTGCAACTCAAGCAATAGCACTGGATCTATTCGTTCATCAGATGGCAGGGTTTGATGCCCAAAAAGCGCGTAGGCGTAGCCCGTCGTAGACATCGCAGTTCAGCATTCCAGACGGCTACGAACCTGTAGCAATGATCGCAATCGGGTATCTAGGCGATCCCCAGACTTTACCAGAAGCATTGCAAGCCCAGGAACTTACCCCTAGAACCCGCAAGGCACTGACTGAGTTTGTTTTTACTGGAGCCTGGGATCAGGCATCCGATCTAGTCATTGACTGAGTTTTACAAAGCCTACTAATACAAAGAGATACAGAAGATGGTTACTACTGCCGTACACACTATTCACGATCGCAATCTTCGAGGACATATTCAAAATGGCTGGCTAGATAGCTACCATACGTTTTCATTTGGTGACTTTAGAGATCCCAATCGGATGGGATTTCGAGCGCTGCGAGTCATTAACGACGATCGAGTCATTCCAAGTGCGGGGGGATTTGGGATGCACGGACATCGGGACATGGAAATTCTCACTTATATTAGAACTCTTGCAAAAGTTTTTTATGATATAATAAAAAGTTTGCTTTCTTTGTGATTAGGACTTGAATTAGCAGTGAAATTTTGGAGAGCCA
>NZ_JBALCP010000002.1:0-5954 GCF_036919675.1 Nostoc sp. | reverse complement strand
CTCCGTTCATCCACCTTTGATACTCGTTCATCCACCTCGGAACTCCGTTCATCCACCTTTGATACTCGTTCATCCACCTCGGAACTCCGTTCATCTCCCTTAAAGACTCAAAATCCCCACTCCCTACTTTATGCAAACAAAAGGTCATTCTCGCCATTTTATCTACACAGACTGGATATTAATCGAAACCCAGTTTGACCCTGAGCAATTGCAATCCAAAGAAACCGTCTTTACAATCGGCAATGGATACTTGGGAACAAGGGGCAGTTTTGAGGAAGGGCATCCTCATGCATTGCCAGCTACTTTCATCAACGGTGTCTATGACGATGTGCCAGTGGTGTACACTGAACTGGTAAATTGCCCAGACTGGCTACCCTTGGTAGTGATTGTGAATGGCGATCGCTTCCGTCTGGATCAAGGTGAGATATTGAGCTATGATCGCCAACTTGACCTCCGTCAAGGACTACTGATCCGGGCCTTGCGTTGGCGTTCTCCGAGTGGGAACACCATAGATATCTACTTTGAACGCTTTGTTAGTCTTGCAGATCCGCACGTGTTGGCGCTACGCTGCAATATAACGCCAGTAGATTTTGATGGGTTAATTGAAGTTCAAGCTAGCATTAACGGCTATCCAGAAAATCAGGGTTTCAATCACTGGGAAGGACTCGATCAGGGTAAGACAGACCAAGGAATCTGGTTGCAACGCCGCACCCGCAACTCCCGAATTGAACTCGGTATGGCAGCTAAGGTAACAATATCAGGCACTGAAGCATCTTTGCAAGTCAGTACTGCACCTGGTTATCCTACCTTGAGTACGACCTACCAGGCGAAAGCGCAACAGACCGTAAAGGTAGAAAAAATTGTCACAGTTTTTACCTCGCGGGAGATTGATACACCAGTCTCAGCAGCTCAAGAAAAACTTGCACACCTGCCAGACTATGCAACATTACTAAAAGCCAATCTACAGGCATGGGATGAGGTTTGGCAGCAAAGTGACATCATGATTGAAGGGGATAGCACAGCTACTTTTGCTGTTCGCTACAATCTGTTTCAGCTGCTGATTGCTGGCCCACGGGATGATGAACGGGTGAGTATTCCTGCGAAAACCCTTTCGGGGTTTGGTTATCGCGGTCATATCTTTTGGGATACAGAAATTTTTATGCTGCCCCTGTTTCTGTTTACCCAACCAGCGATCGCCCACAACTTACTTACTTACCGCTGGCACACCTTACCAGGAGCGCAACGCAAAGCAGCCCATTACGGGTATAAAGGGGCAATGTATGCCTGGGAAAGTGCAGATACCGGAGATGAAGTCACACCACGTTGGGCACTCGAAAGTGATTTTTATGGTGAAGACGTGCGGATTTGGTGTCGCGATCGCGAAATTCATATCAATGCAGATATCCCCTACGGCATCTGGAACTACTGGCAAGCCACTGGTGATGATCAGTGGATGCAAAAGTGCGGTGCAGAGGTGATCTTGGATGCCGCTATTTTCTGGGGTAGCCGGGTAGAATTCAATCCTGAGCAGGAAAAGTATGAAATCCGGGGAGTGATCGGAGCGGATGAATACCATGAATTCGTCCACAACAACGCCTTTACAAACCGGATGGCGCAATGGCATTTAGAGAAAGCGATCGCAGTCTATGATTGGTTGGTTGACAAATTCCCCGAACGAGCTACCGAACTAGAACAGAAACTAAAACTCACCCCAGAAGAACGAACGCACTGGCAAGATATCATCGCCAAAATATTGTTTTTCTATGACCCATCAACAGAACTAATTGAGCAGATCGAGGGATTTTTCCAATTGGAAGATATTAACTTAGCAGAATATGAACCACGCGATCGCTCCATGCAAGGCATCTTGGGTATTGAGAAAACCAATAAATTTCAAGTACTCAAGCAGCCGGATGTATTGATGCTGCTTTATTTAATGCGGGAATCAGCAGATTTTCCCTACAACGAAAAAGCATTGCAGACAAACTGGGACTACTACGCACCCCGCACCGACATTACCTATGGTTCGTCCCTTGGTCCAGCAGTTCACGCCATCTTAGCTTCCGATTTGGGCAAATCAACGGAAGCTTACAAACAGTTTATGCACGCCTTAATGGTGGATCTTGAAGATAACCGAGGTAACACCAAAGATGGAATTCATGGCGCTACTGCTGGTGGCGTTTGGCAAGCTGTAATTTTTGGATTCGGTGGCATCCAACTAACCGAAAATGGCCCCGTAGCCAATCCCCACCTGCCCCCTGGCTGGACACGCTTGAAGTTTAAACTGCACTGGCGCGGGAAATGGCACGAGTTCGATCTCGGTAAGGGAGAAGTTGCCCAGGATATAACTAATCAACTAAAATCTCTCCAACTTTCCCTTTCTGCAAATCCCCCAAATCTCCGCTCAAAAGCTTCTGAACACCAAACTTATTCTGCTGCTCCCCCTGCCTCATCCCCCCCAGTCGCCAATCCCCAATCCCAGAGCGAAGCAACCGATAACCTCAACATCCAAGGATTCATCTTCGACTTAGATGGTGTGCTGACAGATACTGCAGAACTTCATTATCTAGGTTGGCAGAAGTTAGCAGATGAAGAGGGTATACCGTTTAATCGCGAGGCTAACGAAGCGCTGCGGGGTGTATCCCGTCGTGCTTCCCTGATGCTGATTCTTAAGGATAGACCCTATTCGGAAGCACAAATTGAGGAGATGATGGAGCGTAAGAATCGCTATTATGTGGAATTGATGCAAAATATGACGCCCCAGGATTTGTTGCCAGGTGCGATCGCCTTCTTGGATGAACTGCGGCAAGCTGGGATTAAGATCGGTATTGGTTCAGGTAGTAAAAATGCCCGCACAGTGATCGAGCGACTGGGCATTGCTGATAAAATAGATGCGATCGCTGACGGTTATAGTGTACAGGAACCCAAGCCAGCACCCAACCTGTTTCTGTACGCAGCCAAGCAACTAGGACTCGAACCAGAGCAATCTGTAGTTGTAGAAGATGCCGCAGCAGGCGTAGAAGCGGCTCTAGCTGCTGGTATGTGGGCAGTAGGACTCGGCCCCGCTGAACGAGTTGGAGCCGCTCATGTTGTTTTGCCCAGCCTAGCAGGGGTAAAATGGGCAGATTTAAAAGTCAAATTAAGCAACATTGCCAGACAAAAGGATTTAGGAACTTCCAAATAAAATTATGTTGAAAGTCCTTAAACAAGTCAACAAAGAGGCAGAGGATTGGAGTTAAGTAGTAGTGCAAAATTAAATATACATTTGTCATTACCGAAGCAAGGCGAAATGTTCGCCCTACAGCCCTTCTCCTAAAGGAGACGCTCTTGCGTTCGGGCATCCTACGGCAGGCGTTCCCGCAGGGTAGCAATCTGCTTGCGGTTTGGGATTGCTTTGCTATATTTCATTTCGTTCGCAATGACATAAAAAATTTTGCATGAAACTGATAACTAATAACTGTTAAACTCTTAAACTCAAAAAGACGTACAATAATCAATCACTTTTATTTATCGAATTAAAAGCAAAAAATAGTTGCTTCTATTGTTGAAGGTCTTTAAAGTAGAGTTAGCCCGTCAACAATAAGTTTATTGTAAAGTTTTTCTTACCAGGAGGTTAGGGAAACCAACTCAAGGACTTTGTATCTTTAAAGTATGACTTTAAAATATTACGCCTGTGGTAATCTCTAACAAATCAGAATACGCACTTCTAGCCCTGTTAGAGTTGGCAACCTGCTACCCTAACGGTGAAGCTCTACAAATTCGAGAGATAGCGGTATTGCAAGACATACCGAACCGGTATTTGGAACAACTCCTAGCAACATTAAGGCGTGGAGGTTTAATTAAGAGTATCCGCGGAGCCAAGGGTGGCTATGTTCTGGCACGAGAACCTGGTAAGATTACAGTGTTCGATGCTTTTAGCTGCATGGAAGGGTCAGATATTGTTGTCTCTACTTGTGAGCCGACTCCCAACACGGTAGAAGGTGAGCTAATTCAGGAAGTGTGGCAGGAAGCACGTCAGGCTGCTAACTCCGTTTTGGAAAATTATACACTCCAAGACCTTTGTGAGCGAAGATCAATCCGCAAGCAGAAGGAACTCATGTATTACATTTAGGAAGGATGAAGTGGGAGGATTTTTATCCTTAATATCAAAGTAATAACGAGATAACCCGTGAGGCTGTTATATGCCTGAAGTTAATTCTCAACAGCCGATAAATAGTGCCGCTACTCTTGTGGAGAGTTATGCAGCCGGAAAACGAGATTTTAGTAAAGCAGAACTGGGTGATGCTAATTTGCAAAGCATTAACTTGAAAGGATCTGATCTCAGTTATGCTGACTTGAGTGAAGCTAACCTGAGTGGCGCTAATTTGAGGGGAACTGACCTGAGCTTTGCCGATCTAAGTCAAGCTAATCTGAAGGATAGTGATCTTAGGGGAACATTGTTGATGTCAGCGAATCTGTGCCAAGCTGACCTCAAAGGAGCGAATCTGGAAAAAGCAGACTACGATCGCAGCACCCATTTTCCTCAAGATTTCGACCCAGTGAAAGCGGGTATGCAGATTAAATTTGAAAATTGATTGATTTAAGTTGAATGACCGTATCTACCTCAAGATAGAAGATTTTCCTCCCAAAAGATGTTGTATTTTGGTAAGAAAGCCTATCTATGAGGTTGACAATGGAGGCAAAAAGTGAAACCTTCTACCGACGCGCACCGCTAATTAGTGCTGGAATTTGTCTTGGTGTGGGTCTTGGAGGATTTCTTGATGGAATTTTACTGCATCAGCTCCTCCAGTGGCATCATATGCTCAGTAGCATTCGACCCCTGACAAACACGGCGAATATAGATTTGAACATGGTATGGGATGGGTTATTTCATGCCTTGGATTGGGTATTCACCGTGGTAGGACTTGTGTTGCTATGGCGTGCAGGAGGGCGTGATGATGTTCCTTGGTCATCACAAACCTTTATTGGGTCAATAGTGATTGGAACTGGGTTATTTGACTTTGTTGAAGGTTTAATTGACCACCAAATTCTCGGTATCCATCATGTGAAACCAGGCCCAAATCAGTTAGTTTGGGATCTAGGATTTCTTGCATTCGGTGCGTTACTTATTGTTATCGGCTCGATAGTGATAAAAAAAGAGTCAATAGTCAATAGTCAATAGTCATGGGCATGGGGCAGGAAGCAGAGGAGAAAGAGGTAATTTTTATTCTCCCCCTTGCCCCCCTGCCTCCCCTGCATCCCCTGCTTTCCTCACTCCCCACTCCCCCTTATGCCTACAGATACTTTTGAAAAAACTAGCTGGAGTTGGCAGCTTTCTCAATTCCAACACCAAGTGGGAGAATGGTGTGAATACCAGTTTTACCGCTTTCAACAGGCAATGCCCGAATTGCCTACTGGATGGTCGATTAGCCCAAGGCTTGGTGAGGTGTTGAAATTCCTCTTTTGGCTGGTAATAGGCTTATTTATAGCTTGGGTGAGTTGGCGATTATGGCGAGAATTCAGTCCTTATGTATATTCTTGGCTGAATAGAAGTAGCAATCTCACTGATTTTCGCGTAAAAAATCACTCTAATGAGTCATCCATAGGCCTTTTGTTGGAGCGATCGCAAGAATTTTACCGTCAGGGTAACTACCGTGAAGCTTGCCGTTGTATCTATTTAGCGATGTTGCAGCAGTTGGATCAAAACACCATCGCACCCCACAAACTCAGCCGTACAGATGGAGAATATCTGCAATTGCTGCGATCGTCTGTGACTCCCATACAGCCTTATGAAACTTTAATTACCACTCACGGTGCGATTCGTTGGTTAGTGAATCACGGTATCCAGTCCGTAAATAACTAATCCAGCCCGACAGCAGATTACTGTCACTAAAAGGCTGAACTCTCGGTCAGATGTAGGTGAAAGCCCTACTATTCAGACTCAGAATTGACTCCTTACCTGCCCACACCGAACA
>NZ_JBALCP010000001.1:0-27744 GCF_036919675.1 Nostoc sp. | reverse complement strand
TGCCGAGTCATTGAGGAGCCGTGTAATGGGAAACCATTAAGCACGGTTTTGAAGACCAGCGAGTTTCGTGAGGGACTCGCTGAGTTTACTCTTGAGACATGCATTAAATTTTGGACTTTCCTGCGGAACGCTACGCGTAGCTTGCTTCCACGTTCGCGCTAGCGTCTTTGTTGGCGCAGCCTCTCCGTCAGGAGAAGGAGAAGTGGTACGGCGTGAGCGCTCAGTCGAACGCTTTTGAATCTTCAATTGCATTATCCAAAATTTAAACATCTAAAATTCGGTGAAAAAGAATGTAGAGACCTAGCATTGCTAGGTCTCTACAAGGTTTATGGATAAGGCATATTTCATTTTTGAAGATGTCTAATAGTTCCAAGTTATAAATTGGGCAATATAAGTTTACTCATTCTTTAAGCACTTGTGCTGTGACTGATTTTTCAAAAGCTGTTATGAATCTTAGTAATTACTTATGGCTTTCCGAATTAAACAAACTCATTGGCTATATGTCAGCCTCAGTATTTTAAGTTTGTGTTTAGCATTTACCATTACACCTGTAAAAGCATCTCTACCAGTAACAACCACAGTTATTTCTTCTTCCCAGCCTACCAATTGGCTAGAACAGGGACGGAACCTCTACCGTTCAGGACGCTTTGCAGAAGCAGTGACAATTTGGCAAACAGCAGCACAACAGTACCATACCCAAGGCGATCGCCTTAACGAAGCTCTAAGCTTGAGTTACCTTTCACTGGCACAACAGGAAGTTAACCAATGGGAAGCAGCCAGTCAATCTATTGAGCAAAGTCTGAAACTATTGCAAACTGCTAAACCCTCTGCTGATGCAATTCTCTGGGCACAAGCACTCAATACCCAGGCAAATTTGCAATTGCACAATGGCAAAGCCGAAACTGCCCTCGAAAGTTGGCAGCAAGCTCAAAAATATTATGAGCAGGCAGGTGACAAAATGGGCAGTTTGGGGAGTCAAATCAACCAGGCACAAGCTTTACAAAGTTTAGGATTTTATCGCCGTTCTAAAGTGCAGTTGGAAATGCTGACTCAAAAGCTCTTAACAATGCCAGATTCGGAAATCAAAATCAGTGGGTTACGATCGCTTGGTTTAGCCCTACAAATGATTGGTGATGGAAAAAATCAAGAGGTGTTGGAGCAAAGTTTAGCGATCGCTCGTAAAATTGAAGCCAAACCCTACTTGAGTTCTATCCTGCTGAGTCTGGGAACAACTGCGGTTGATTTGCAAGATCCAGAGGCGGCATTAGATTACTTTGAACAAGCAGAACAGGTAGCCATCAATCCAAGCGATGGCTTGCAAGCACGTTTAGCTCGTTTCAAACTTTTCCTCGACTACGACAAGCCTGAGTTTGCTACCCCATTGGCACCTCAACTACTACAACAACTTAAGGAACTGCCCCCCAGTCACACCTCCCTTTACGCAGCCATCAATTTTGTGGCCACCCTGAATCGGCACTCAACTTCTCACCAAATCGTACCCTTGAAAGACTTGGCGCAACTCATGGCAGTCACAGTCAAGTCTGCACAGCAAATCCAAGATGCTCAAGCAGAAGCTTATGCACTGCATCAGTGGGGAAAACTCTATCGTCGGACACAGCAGTTATCACAAGCACAGGAGTTAACTCAGAAATCCCTCGATATTGCCCGTCAACTCCAAGCTAACGATATCATTGCTCAATCTGCTTGGCAGGTGGGACAGTTGGATACACAACAGGGCGATCGCTCCAAAGCAATTAGTGCCTATACTGAAGCCGTCAAAGCTTTAAAGTCACTGCGAGGGGATTTGGTTGCCATCAACCCCGATGTTCAGTTCTCTTTCCGCGAAAGTGTAGAGCCTGTTTATCGAGAACTAGTCGGTTTACTTCTAGATAATCAACCGAGCCAAGCTGCATTAGTGCAAGCCCGTGAATTAATTGAGGCACTCCAAATTGCAGAACTTGATAACTTTTTCCGGGAAGCCTGTTTAGATAAAACTCAGCAAATTGATCAGATTGATCCCACTGCAATCGTCATTTATCCAATCATCCTGCCCGATCGTTTAGCGGTGATTCTTTCCAAAGCCGGGCAACCGCTCGATTACTATATCACATCTAAATCTCAAGCTGAAATTGAGCAGACTCTGGGCAATTTTTTAGTTGCTCTCAATCCTGTCTCAGATTCCAAAGACCGAAATCGATTATCCCAGCAGATTTATGATTGGCTGATTCGTCCAGGACAAATCAATCAAGGATTCAAAGATACCAAGACATTAGTGTTTGTTTTGGATGGCCAGTTGCGTAACATTCCAATGGCTGCCTTATATGATGGTAAACAATATCTAATCGAGAAGTATGCAGTCGCACTCTCACCAGGATTGCAACTGATGGCTACGCGATCAAAGCAAAACAAAATGAGTGCGATCGTGGGTGGTATTAGCGAATCTCGTGCTGGTTTTAATGCTTTGCCTGCTGTGGAATCAGAAGTTAAACAAATCTCAAAAGCGGTGTCGTCCTTTATATTGCTGAACCAGGAATTCACAAGTCAAGCCCTCGCTCAACACGTGAAATCCAGTAATGCTGGTATTGTCCACCTAGCAACCCACGGGCAGTTTAGCTCCCGCCTCGAAGATACTTTCTTGCTCACCTGGAATGGACAAGTCAACGTCAAAGAGTTGTCCGAACTCCTGAAAAATCGGGATGGTGATCCATCGAAAGCAATCGAGTTGCTGGTACTGAGTGCCTGTGACACAGCAGCAGGGGACGATCGCGCTGTCCTTGGGCTAGCAGGTTTGGCTGTCAAATCTGGGGCCCGCTCAACCATCGCCACTCTATGGCCAGTTAAAGATAAGGCAGCTGCGATGCTCATGACTCACTTCTATGAGCAACTGCGACAACCCAAAATCACTAAAGCCGAAGCACTACGGCAGGCACAAATAAACATGATTCAACAAACCGATTTCCATGATCCGTTTTTTTGGTCTGCTTTCGTTTTAGTTGGAAACTGGCTTTAATTAAGTAATAATACGTATTTAAATATAAAAAATTAATGTGTTTATTACATATTTTTATTAACAAATAGTCTATATTTGAGGAGATTTTATCCCATTATTACCGTGATTAGAGATATTCTATAGGTTACTTCCCACAGTCGCAATTAATGTATTTTGTATCACTTCTCAAGCAATTGAGGTATGAGATTATGAAACGTCGATATTTAGCTAGTACATTGAGCCTTCTCGCTCTAATTGCTAGCAGTGCCTGGACTAGCGCTAGTGCTGTGACATTTACCTCACCTGCAAAAAATAGCGCTCCTAGCCAAGCGACTGGGGGAGCTTCTCGCGGTAGTATATTTACGCCTGCCTCTGGGAAGGGTGCGCCCAGCCAAGCGACTGGGGGAGCTTCTCGCGGTAGTATATTTACCGCTGCCGCTGGCAAGGGTGCGCCCAGACAAGCGACTGGGGGAGCTTCTCGCGGTGATATGTTTACGCCTGCGTCTGGGAAGGGTGCCCCCAGGCAAGCGACTGGGGGAGCTTCTCGCACTGGTACTTACTACTTGAATCCATCGACTGTAGAAGCAAAAGGGCCAACAGCGCTAATCGCACTTCTGCCCCAAAGCTTCTATGGCACAACAGTGTCTGAACGTCCCACAATTCTGGTGTATCTCCCTGCTTCCAATGCCCAAGAAGCTGTGTTCAGTCTCAAGGATGAAGCTGGCAACATGCAACATCAGATGAACATTTCAGTTGTAGGGAAAACTGGGGTGATTGCAATCAAATTACCAGCGGATGCACCCGCTTTAACCGTTGGCAAAAACTACCAATGGTTCCTAGCACTCAAACTGGATGGGCAACTCAGTCCAAGTACGCCTTACGTTGATGGTTGGATTGAGCGAATCCAGCCCAGTGCTGATCTGGCAACCACAATGCAACAAGAGGATGCGCTGAAGCGGGCGACTGGTTTGGGTAAAAACGGGGTTTGGTATGACTGTGTAGCAACACTTGCTGCACTGCACACCGCCCAACCTACCAATGCAACTCTCTCTAAACAATGGGAAGAACTTCTTTCCTCAGTTAGTTTGAAGGAGATTGTAACAGCACCGCTAATATAGCACTTCTCAATTGAGTCGGAATACAGACCTAACCCCCACCCCTTCCCTTATAGGGAAGGGGAGTAAATTCAAAGCCTCTCTCTTTTTAGGAGAGAGGTTTGGAGAAAGGTCAAACTGTATTAACGAAAAGCACTATAGCATCTGCTAATTAACATAATCAACAGGTGTTGGTGGGGTATTACTCCACCAACACTGACCAAGATCAATGAACTGTATGGCACAAATATGTGGCACAGATTTCAGACTTTCATCCAACGCACTTGCAGCATCTTGATCATTAGTCCTAGTGTTGCTCTGACAGTTATTGTCGGGCAGTCCTTGGGGCTTTTTAATTTACCTGAATGGAAACTTCGTGATGAATGGGTTCGTTTGCAATCATCAGAGAAGATAGCCAACGAGATTGTGATTGTCACAATCGATGAACGCGATATTCAATCGGTGGGTAAATGGCCAATTCCAGACTGGGCACTAGCACGATTACTCGATAAAATCCGGGCGCAACAGCCTCGATCCATCGGACTGGATCTCTATCGAGATTTACCCGAAGGAAGTGGACATGAGCAACTCGGGCAAATTTTCCGCAGCACTCCCAATTTAATTGGAGTTGAGAAAATCATCGGTGAGCGCGTCAATCCGCCACCAGAATTGAAAAAAAGAGATCAGGTAGGATTAGCGGATTTGGTACTGGATGGCGATCGCTCTGTCCGTCGCGCCCTGCTCACAGCGGTGGATGCCAAAGAACAAGACACGATCAAAGCAGGGCTGGCAACTAGTGTAGCGCTCAAGTACCTGGAAGTTGAAGGGATTACCTTAGAAAGCATTGATGCCCAGCGGCAAAAGTTCCAATTGGGTAAGGAAGTCTACCAGCCACTGCAAAATCAAGAAGCAGGTTATGCCGATGGCGATTTAGGAGGCTATCAAATTCTGCTCAACTGGCATGGAACGGATGCAGCATTTCACACAGTTACCATGCGCGATGTGTTAGCAGGGAAAATTCCGGCAGACCTGATGCGCGATCGCATGGTATTTATTGGATCAATCGCCTCTAGTACCAACGATTTTTTCAGCACACCCTTTAGTTCCTCTTGGATATCTGCTCAAAAACCGACGCCTGGTGTTGTTATCCATGCCAATATTGCCCATCAATTGGTACAAGGAGCTAAAACAGGAAAAACAACCCTCCACGGTGTTTCCAGCATTTCTCTGTGGCTCTGGATTATTTTGTGGTCTGTGACCGGTTCTACTAGTAGTTGGTGGTTAGCCAGTGCGCCTAGAAAGCTACAGATTCCAGGGGGCCAAATTCTTTGGATAACTGTAGGGATCAGTGGGGTATGCCTGGGGAGTGCTTACGGGATATTTTTAAATGGCATTCTGATTCCGGTTACACCAGCCTTAGCAGCGTTCATCAGCAGTGTAATTGCGACAATGAATGCCTATAAACAGCAGCAGCTAGAAGAAGCGAATCGCCAACTAGAAATTGCCAACGATCAACTATTAGATTATTCCAAAACCTTAGAGGCAAAAGTTGAAGAGCGAACTCATGAACTGGTTGAGGCAAAACAGGCTGCCGATGCCGCTAACCAAGCAAAAAGCGAGTTTCTTGCAAATATGAGCCATGAGCTACGGACACCGCTCAATGGCATCCTTGGTTTTGCACAGGTATTAGAGCGATCGCCAAACATGACAAACAAAAACCGCGAAGGAATCAATATTATCTCTGAATGCGGGACGCATCTTTTGATGTTGATCAATGATATTCTTGATATTTCAAAAATTGAAGCTCGGAAATTAGAATTGGTAGCAACTACTGTCCATCTGCGAACCTTTTTGCACGGTGTTACCGAGATTTGTGGGATCAGAGCCGAACAGAAAGGGATTACTTTTAATGTCTTAATCAGCGATCGCCTTCCCCTTGCCATTGAAGCGGATGAACAACGGCTGCGACAAGTATTGATTAACTTGTTAGGCAACGCGATCAAATTTACAGACATCGGTAGTGTGACGTTCAAAATAGAGGCACTGGAGACTGAGCAAGATTCTTCCCAATCCCCAACCACCAAGATTCGTTTCCAGATTGAAGATACAGGTATTGGTATGTTACCAGACCAACTAGAGAAAATCTTTTTGGCCTTTGAGCAAGTGGGTGAAGCAGGGCAGCGATCTGAAGGTACTGGCTTGGGATTGGCCATTAGTCAAAGAATTGCAGCATTGATGGAGAGCCAAATTCAAGTGCAGAGTCGCTTGGGTGAAGGAAGTATATTTTGGCTAGATTTGACAGTCCCACTATCACTTTCCCATGACTGGCATGAACAGGCGATCGCCCCAACCCAGGATTCGATTACCAGAACTTCGGGTAGTGCGCCTCTGGTTCTCATTGTCGATGACGATCACAATCACTGCTCGATGTTGACGAGTCTGCTGCAAGAAATTGGCTGTCGAACCTTGGAAGCAACCGACGGTAAACACGGGCTACAAATCGTAAAAGAATGCAACCCGGATGTGATTCTGCTCGATTTAGCCATGCCCAATATGGATGGTTTTGAGCTAATGATTCACCTGCAATCTGATCCAAAAACCCGTTCTATTCCGATCATCGTCTCTAGTGCCAGTGTGTTCGAGGAAAATCGGCAGCGGAGTTTAGAAGCAGGAGCAAAAGCATTCCTGCCCAAACCCCTCCAGGTTGACGAGCTATTTAATACGCTCCGCTCGGTGCTAGAAGTTGACTCGAGCTATGCCCAATCTACACCTCAGCAATCATCTCCTAAAGGCGAGTTACCCGATAACGAATGGGTTCTGCCATCGCAAGATGTTTTGCAACAACTTTACCATTTGGCAATGATGGGTGATATCGCGGCGATCGAGAAAATGTTAGAAGAGTTAATTGCACAAAACAGCCAGCTAGCTCCTTTCGTAGTTGAGTTAAACAAACTCACTGTTAATTTCCAAACCGGACAAATACGTAAATTTATAAAATCATTTGTAATAATGGAGTCACGGCAATGATGGCTGATTCTCTCTCAAAGCCAATACATATCCTTTTGGTAGATGATAATCCAAACAATCTCAAAGTGCTATCAGAAATGATTCAGGGATATGGCTGGAAAGCACTCATGGCAACGAATGGAGAGTCGGCGATCGAACAAACAGAATATGCCCTTCCCGATCTGATTCTCCTGGATGTGATGATGCCTGGTATTGATGGATTTGAAACTTGCCGCAGGCTGAAAGCCAATCCCATCACTCAGAATATTCCAGTCATTTTTATGACTGCCCTATCCGATTCTAAAGACAAGGTGAAAGGATTAGAAATTGGCGCAGTTGACTACGTTACCAAACCCTTCCAGCAGGAAGAAGTCATTGCCCGATTAAAGTTACACCTGAAAATCTCCCATCTCACATATACCCTAGAGCAAAGGGTACAAGAGCGCACCGCAGAATTAACCCAATCTCTACAGCAGTTGCAACAAACCCAACTACAACTGATCCAAAGCGAGAAAATGTCTACTCTGGGACAACTTGTTGCAGGCATTGGTCATGAAATTAATAACCCGATTGGTTTTATTGAAGGAAATTTCTCCTATATTACAGAATATACAAATAATCTTCTTCACTTGGTCAACCTCCAACAGAAGAAGCTACCGCATCCAGAACCAGAAATTGAAGAACTTCTCAATCAAATGGACTTTGAGTATCTAGCAGAGGATATTCCAAAATTGCTAGCATCAATGCGCCAGGGAATTGACCGCCTTAAGGGCATCAGCCTTTCTCTGAGAACTTTTGCTCGCTCAGATATTTCATCTAAGATGGAGTTTCAGATTCACGAAGGGATTAATAGCACCTTAATGCTATTGAAACACCGATTGCAAAACAAAGGAAACCACCCGGCAATCGAGGTTATCACCCAATACGGTAAGTTACCTCCAATCAGTTGCTATCCCGGACAGCTGAACCAGGTATTCATGAATATCATCGCTAATGCCATTGATGCATTGGATGACCTCAATCAAAACCACTCTGATCAAAAAATTGCTGCTTGCCCGAACACTATCACTATCACTACATCAGTTAATTATCAGCAAGAAACTGTCACAATTTGCATTCAAGATAACGGTACCGGGATGCTTCCTGAGGTACAAACTCGAATTTTTGAGCAATCTTTCACAACTAAACCCGTAGGTAAGGGAACCGGGCTTGGATTAGCTATCAGCTACCAAATTATTGTTGATAAACACAATGGACAAATTGACTGTTTGTCAATTCCTGGTGAGGGAACTAAGTTTATTATTACTTTGCCGATTTAATATTTGATGTAGAATTTATTACCTCAACTCAATCTACAACCTTTTTAAATGTTTTATAATACTTTGCCGATTGGGAAAAGTTACATTTTGCTAGGGAGCATCCCAAATGTGTAAAAATATAATTTTTCATTGCGTAAGCGGAACCTTGCCGTAGGGTACAGAATGTAGTCAAGCAAAGCGATCGCAAAGTCCAGATGAAGCAAATTGCAACATTTCTGCTACCCTGCGGGTTCTCCATTCGCAGAGCATTTCCAAGAGTTGGAGTCCGCTTCATTCGCAATTGACGAGTAACAATTTTGGTAAATTTGCTTGCATTGAGATGCTCTCTTTTGCTAGACACTGACTATTTATATACATAGTTGGTTTTAATTTACAATTACCATAAGACTGAAATTGGAATACATAATTTTATACTAGATTAAGTTTAAAAAAAGTTTATGAGCGATCATTTGTTGACTTTAAGGTGTTTAATAAAGTTATTACCAAAAGTCTAGTAGAAGCAAAAACATGAAAGGTTTCAGGAAGTTATCCTCAATAGCACTATTGCTATGTGCCTTTGTGTATCCGCCCTCATTAGCTGAAGCAAAGGATATTTCTTTAAGTAATGCTCACAATGAACAGAGCGCTGCACCAGAGGCTAACCTTGTTGGAGATAAAACCGGAGAGCTTTTAATTGCTGGACGGTGGTCAAGACGACACGAAAAGTTCCGACGACGGGAGCATTTCAGAAGATACGAAAATATCCGACGACGGGAACATTTCGGAGGATACGAAAATATCCGACGACGGGAGCATTTCGGAGGATACGAAAATATCCGACGACGGGAGCATTTCGGAGGATACGAAAATAACCGACGACGGTATTGATGACTGCTGATCCAACTAAGCCAATTGTTAATGGTTAGTGGTTATTCTAATAACCACTAACCATTAAATAATGACTATAGTTACGTTCTAATGAGTTGCTACTACTTCTCCTTCAAGGCGAACCAGTCGGTCTGCCAAAAGTTTTTCAAGGTCTTCTAGTGCCTTGGTGAAACCTTTAATGCCCTCGTCTAGTTTGTCAAATGCCATGCGGTCAGCAGCGTGCAATTTGTCATAGGTAGCTTTGTCAATGGATATCTTTTCAATTTCCAAGTTTGCTACCTTGGCGGGGTCAAGTTTGCGTGGCAGTTCTCCAATAGTTACGTGTAATTCAGCCAAAAGTGACGGTGAAATTGTCAACAGATCACTACCTGCAAGTTCAGTAATTTCACCAAGGTTGCGGAAGCTAGCTCCCATAACTTCGGTTTTATAGCCGAATTTCTTGTAGTAGTTGTAGATTTTGGTGACTGACAAAACTCCTGGATCTTCGGCTGCTGGGTAGCTATCGCGTCCGGTATCTTTTTTGTGCCAGTCGAGAATCCGGCCGACGAAGGGAGAAATTAGGGTAACGCCAGCATCTGCACAGGCGATCGCTTGGTGAAGACCAAATAACAAGGTAAGGTTACAGTGAATACCTTCTTTTTGCAGGATTTCCGCAGCGCGAATGCCTTCCCAGGTGGAGGCAATTTTAATTAACACGCGATCGCGGCCAATTCCAGCAGCTTTATACTGGGCAATTAATTCCCGTGCCTTAGTCAGGGTAGCTTCGGTATCGTAGGACAAGCGAGCATCCACTTCCGTAGACACACGACCGGGAATGATTTGCAAAATCTTTAATCCAAAGGCTACTGCCAAACGGTCAAAAGCTAGAGAAACTATCTCTGCTTGGGTGGCTTTGCCTCCAGCATCTTTTTTCGCCTGGAGTAAAGTTTGATCGACAATTTCCTGATATTCCGGCATCTGCGCTGCAGCAGTAATTAGAGAAGGATTGGTGGTAGCGTCTTGGGGTTTGAACTTTTCAATTGCCTTGATATCCCCTGTATCCGCGACCACAACAGTCACTTTTCGCAATTGTTCCAGTAAATTCTTAGACATAAAATGCTCCGTGATGTTTGTTTAGGATTTACTTATTCCCCAGTTCTTGACACTCTCTACTATTCCTTCAATTCTGATTCTGGCAATTTTTCTAAATCATTGCCCAATTTTGTTTACTATCTTGAGCCACAACCACAGCCCTATTCTAAGTGCCTTATGCGGAAATTGGCTGTCCAATGGAATGCACTTTGATTAAACTAGTTGTTCCCGATTTACCAATTGGAACGCCAGAGGTAATCACTACTTTATCGCCCTTATTCGCTAGTCCCATGTCTACAACTGTGTTCACCACATTGGTAAACATCTCTTCGGCATTGTGGACTGGTGGGATGAGCAAAGCTTCCACACCCCAAGAAAGCGCTAGCTGGCGATAAGCAGTGATGTCAGGGGTTAGGGCAATAATCGGAGAAGTTGGCCGATATTTAGACACCATTCTCGCCGTACTCCCTGAGGAAGTGTTACAGAGAATTGCCCGTGAACCTGTTTCATAAGCGATGCGACATACGGATTCTGCCACAGATTCGGTGACGCTGAGACTGCCTGCTTCATGACACCAGGCATGTCTACTAGCCTCATCTAGAGCCTGTTCTGTCCGCACGGCGATATTGTGCATCATCTGGACGGCAGCGATGGGATATTGTCCGACAGCGGTTTCACCAGAAAGCATTACTGCATCGGTACCATCTAAGATAGAGTTGGCAACATCGGTTGCTTCGGCGCGGGTGGGGTCGGGGGCGCTAATCATCGACTCTAGCATTTGCGTGGCTGTAATCACCGGCTTGCCAGCACGATTGCAACGGCGAATAATATCTTTTTGAATTAGGGGTACTTCGTGAATTGGCACTTCCACCCCTAAATCGCCACGGGCAATCATAATCGCGTCGGCAACTTTCAGAATGGAGTCAAAGTTTTCTATTGCCTCTGCTCTTTCGATTTTGGCAATTAAGCGGATGGAAGCGCCAGCGGCTTCAATCATTCGCTTGGCGGGTTCTAAGTCTTGTGGCGATCGCACAAAGGACACCGCTACCCAGTCTACACCCAACTGAATCCCAAAGCGCAGATCCAGCAAGTCTTTTTCGGTGATCGAACTGACAGGTAAAGGAGTTTCTGGCAGGTTTACTCCTTTGTGCGTAGAAATTAACCCGCCAATTTTCACCTGGGCGCGAATGCGATCGGCATCGCGATCGGTAACAATCAACTTGACGCGACCATCATTAATCAAAATCGGTTCGCCTGGTCGCATCATTGCAAATAAAGTCGGCAATGGTAGGGGTAGTTCCTCAATAGTCTCCCCCTTTTCTTGCAAAACAAAGGTAACTTCACTACCAGCTTCTAAATTTAACCCTTCCGGTGGTAAAATTCCCAAGCGAATCTTGGGGCCACACAGGTCTTGCATAATTGCGATCGGCTTTTGCTGCTCAGTACTAATCTGCCTGAGATAGTGAGCTGTTTTGGCGTGGAATTCATAGGCCCCGTGGGAAAAATTCAGCCGCGCCACATTCATTCCAGCTTCTACTAAGGCTTGCAACCTTTCAGGTGCAGATGTAGCCGGCCCAACAGTACAAATGATTTTGGTTCGACGCATAGGGATTGGGGGTTGAGGAGTAACTTGCAAATTTGGATGCTTTGAGCGATCGCCCAAAGCATCCAACTTCACACGTGCTTCATATCACTGGGTTGCTAAGTAAAGATACTAAATGACGTTTTACTTTCGGGGTATTTACCATTTGACCCAAATCCCAAATTTGAGGCTGGGGACTGGGGACTAAGAATTTTAGATTTTAGACTTCGGCTCCTTTCGGCTTCGGTTCCATCGAGCGGAGCCGAGATGCTCAAGGCAAGTCGCTCAGTCGAACGATTTTGGATTTTAGATTGAAATTTACGTTTAATGTGAATTAGGCGTTGAAATCCTGATGTTGCCGTCGATTTGGTTCAAGCTATGTTTTGGTTAGACCCAGAAATCCTTATGGAACATAGGGCATCTCTAATTCACATCAGGCGTAATTTAATCTAAAATCATCAATCCAAAACCCAAAATTGAATTGCCCCACATCCAACAACTAATCAAACCGCAGCAGCTGTCGGGGCGAGCTTTTCATTTTGTGACATAGACAACATCAGGTCAATCACGCGATTCGAGTAACCCCACTCGTTGTCATACCAGGCAATTACCTTGAAGAAGTTGGAGTTCAACTCAATCCCAGCACCTGCGTCAAAGATACTGGAATGGGTATCGCCTTGAAAATCTGTGGAAACTACTTCCTCATCTGTGTATCCCAAAATACCCGATAGTGAGCCTGCGGCAGCCTCCTTCATGGCAGCACAGATTTCCTTATAACTGGTAGCTTTGGCAGTTTTGAAAGTTAAATCAACTACAGAGACATCGGGAGTCGGAACTCGCAATGCCATACCAGTCAACTTACCCTTCAATTCTGGTAAAACCAGTGCTACGGCTTTAGCTGCGCCTGTGGAGGAAGGAATAATATTCTGGCTTGCACCTCGACCACCCCGCCAGTCCTTTTTGCTGGGGCCGTCTACAGTTGGCTGAGTGGCAGTCATAGCATGGACTGTGGTCATCAACCCTTCAGTCAACCCAAAGTTGTCATTGATCACCTTAGCTATGGGAGCTAAACAGTTTGTAGTGCAGCTAGCATTGGAGACAATGATATCCTTGCTAGGGTCAAATAGGTGATGATTGACACCCATTAGCAGGGTAGGAACTCGATCTGGATCTTTAGTGGGAGCGGAAATTACCACTCGCTTTGCACCTGCCTTCAGGTGGTTTGCAGCTCCTTGGTAGTCAGTGAAGAGTCCCGTAGATTCCACGACATAATCTGCACTTAATTGTCCCCAAGGTAACTCTGCTGGATTTCTCACCGACACGCAAGGAATAAAATGCCCGTCAATGAGGATGCCATCTTCCTTGGCTTCAACCTTTTGCTTTAATTGACCGTGGGTTGAGTCGTACTTCAAGAGGTAAGCGAGGTTATCTGGTGGTACTAGATCGTTAATACCTACAAACTCGATATTGGGGTTATCGATCCCAGCGCGAAGCACAAGTCGCCCGATTCGACCGAAGCCATTGATACCAACTTTCAATTTAGTCAAGATAAAACCTCCCGTTGTGGAAGTTGAACAAAAGGAGAAAGTTAAAAGTCAAAATAGATTGCCTTTTACTCTTTACTTTCTGATCCTGACAGCCTCGGTCGCCTAAGGGATATTTACTTGGCATCTTTTAAGGATTGGGGCATGGGGCATTGGGAAAACCCACATCTAATTTACTACTTATCTCTTTGAGCTAATTGTTCGAGTTTTTACAAAGTCTGATACATTGTTAGATCGTCTAGACTCTTCAAATAATTTGCCCTTGCAATCCCCGATTCGTTAAAAGGTAAACAGCAAAGGTTCCTAGCCAGTGACTAGATGCATAATGTTCAATGACAACATCTGCTAGTCCATTGTGCCGATGGTGAAGGGCAGTAGAGCGGAGTGTTTCTATGCGGCGATCGCTATTTGCCAATCCAGAGATGATACCATCAAGCATCCAAGCGCGACTGAGATTAAGACCGTAAAAGTGGGCTTGCATATAATCTTTAGGATTATCTACTCTGGCAGGTTCTAACCAATTTGCTGAATTCTCAATCGGTATTTGTGGAAGAAAATCGGTAAGCCAGTCAGTGAAAGCTGTTGTTGAGAGGACTCGCCGCATGAGGTCTGCTTCAGCAAGTCCAGGAGAGAGAAAATCGTAACCAAGCGGCTCAAATTGTAACGAGTAGTTGCGATCGCTAAGATAGAATTGCCGTGCTTTGTTCTCCACTAACTCAGTGAAGTCGGTATTTTCGGTAATCCTTGCCCAATCTAGCATCAAACCAAGTGCAAAAGCTGTTTGGCTATGCATCCCTGTACGATTTGGGAGTTTCAGTGCGTCAATCCAATGGTGTAAGTTACCTGCAATCAACTTTTCCAGCGGTTCCAATATAATCTGCCATTCTTTCGCTTGAGCATCATTCCACTCGTGAAGTTCCGCAGCCAGTTGCAGAAGCCATGCTACACCATAAGGAAATTCATAAAAGGGTAGCCGTTGAAAATGGGCAATTTCTCCTTGAATCTTCTCAGGTGTTAGGCTCTGTTCAAGTGCTTGCTTTGACGCGACATTGAAAGAAGCTTCAGGAAAGTGACGCGCCAGACGTACCAGCAACCAGTGACCATGTACGGCTGAATGCCAATCTAAGCAGCCATAAAAAGCAGGAGTCAATTTACGCGGTGGTTTTATATCCTCGTCGCTATCAGCCCAATACAGATTACTGTTAGGATACTCCCGCCCAATACAATCCAGCACTAATTGAGCAAATTGTGCTGCGATCATTTCATTAATCTCTAAATTATCGGCTGGCATGGTCACTTAGTAGAGTTTTGCGTAAAAGCGTAGCGTTTTTAATGCAGGCGAACGCATTAACATTGTATTGCGACGCATTGGCATTGTAAGGGGACGCATTAACAATGCGGCCGACGCATTAACACTGTATCGGGATGCATTGGCATTGTCGGGGGACGCATTAACAATGTGGCCAACGCATTAACATTGTATTGCGATGCATTGGCATTGCAAGGGATTTAGATCCCCGACTTCTTGAAGAAGTCGGGGATCTGGGCGGCAACTTTTGCTTAAGTACCATTCCACCCAAGAATTTGTCTTAACCCAAGCCTATTGTGATCTAAGTTATTATTTTAAACTTCCTAACACTTCCATCACTTCTGCTTCCGGTTTTACCCTAGCTTCTGCTTCCAGAAATTCAGCCACTTGAGCCTCAATTTCATCCCTGACAATTTGGCGATACTCCAAGAAATGCTCAATTTGGGCACAAACAGCTAAGTAGCTACTCACCCCACCCGGATTATGCTGATACATGCTCCACAAGTTGCGCCAGAATTGCCAGCGTGTCTGACGACGTACACCTTGGCGCCAGCAAATAATCAGAAACGCTCGGAGTACTTTCCAGTTGAATGGTTTCTTCGCAGCCTTGCCCTTTTTCGGGTAGGTTGCTTCGCCCAAAAGACGAAAGTGTTTGTATGTACGCTCCAAAAACCGCTCTGGCTCATACAAATCACAGAACGCTTGCACATATTCACGAGCGATGTCTTCTAACGGTCGAGTTGGGACAAAATTCATCAACGTGGTTTGATTGATGTTGGCAGATTTATTGCGGAGTCGTCCTTCCTTTTCTAATCTATGCCAGAGGGCTGTATCTGGAAGCGCTTGCAGCATACTAAATAAGGCTGTGGGAATTGCTGTTTGCTCGACAAATTTCACAATTCGTGCGCCTGCTCCTACCTTCTCACCATCAAACCCAATGATAAAGCCTGCCATGACTCGCAGCCCTGAGCGGGTAATCTTATGCACCGCTTCACTGAGTGAGTCTCTGGTATTCTGGTATTTCTGAGTGAAAGTGAGACTTTCTGCGTCGGGAGTTTCAATTCCCAGAAAAACGGCTCCAAAATTACACGCAACCATCAAATCCATCAGTTCTTGATCTTGGGCTAAATCAACTGAAGCTTCAGTAGCAAAGGAAAAGGGATAGTTATGTTCTACCATCCAGGGCAGAAGAGACTTCAAAAATAATTTGACATTCCGCTTATTACCGATGAAGTTGTCATCCACCATAAAAATACTGCGTCGCCAACCCAGTTTGTAGAGATAATCAAGTTCTGCTAATAGTTGATCTGGGTTTTTGGTACGGGGTTTGCGACCATAGAGAACAATAATGTCGCAAAATTCACACTGAAAAGGACATCCACGCGAAAATTGCACCGACATCTCTGCATAGGCTTCAAATTCTAGTAAGTCAAAGCGAGGAGTTGGAGTGTTGGTAACATCTGGTTTTTCACCATCAGAGCGAAAGATACCTGTGCGATCGCCGCGGGCGATCGCTGCTACAAATAAGGGTAGAGTGATTTCCCCTTCGTCCAATATCAAGTAATCTGCTCCGGCGGATATCATTTCATTCGGTAGCGCTGTTGGGAAAGGGCCACCCACAGCTACCCGCTTACCTCTTTGTTTTACTTCTAATATCTGAGAGAGCAAATCCTCTTTTTGCACAATCATCGCCGACAGAATAACCAAATCTGCCCAAGCCCATTCTGCTTCCGTACAGACACGAACATTTCGATCTACTAGCTTAAACTCCCATTCTTGAGGTAATATTCCGGCTACAGTCACCAAGCCTAAAGGCGGTAGCATTGCTTTACGGTCTAATAAAGCCAGTGTTTTTTCAAAAGACCAAAAACTTTTTGGAAAACGTGGATATACAAGTAAAACATTCATATTTGATGGTTATAAACCCTGATATTAGCTGCTGGTTGAGTTCATGTAAAGTTGAAGCAGCCTGACAACATATTAGAGAAGCTACTGTATACAGAAGCTATAACTTATACTATGACTAATTTAGACAAAGCAATATTTTTTGAGAGCAATTATTACTGCTTTCAGACCAGAGAGGACTCAAAATTGCTCAATGAGTGCCAGGAGTATGTAGACGCGCAGCGCAAACCCAAAGATTCCGAAACTCCGGGTTTGTGTCAGACATCGCAATTTCCAGAAATCCTCAAACATGCATGGGTAAATAATTTAGCCGGAAATACCAGGACTTTTGGGACGGTTCTAATATCTGTTCTTTTTATGACTTGGCAAATTGGCAACTATCAGAAAATTAACTGTGTTATTTTCAATACTATACAAGGTGTATTTGCACTTTCAAGCTATTTAGACGGGCTGCAACCCGTCTTTATTTATCGCCAGACCGCTTTGAAATCTCGTAAATCTCGTTTCCAGGTAGAACCTGGAAATGGACTTCAAAGCGGCTCTGCCGCGAATTCGGGAGCCAGAGCCTCTGTATGGGCATTCCCAGTCGGAGACTGGGAACGAGGCAGTGTGCCGAAAATACTCGTATTGCCCAGATTCCTCAGAGCAGTGTTTATGTTTTGTCGCTAGAGGCTCATATTCAACTGTCTGCTCGTTAGTCCAATCCTTGCCTAATAAATAAAGACAAACTTTTAATTTATTACTCCTGAAAGCGGGTGCAGTATTGTTAAATGAAAGCTGTGCCTGGTATCAGCTTTTAGATAGCGTTCTTGCAAGGGTTGCCACTGCTGCCACGACTGGTAACGATTTTCAGTTAACAAATTAGCAAGGGTGGGCAACTCAGTTTTAATTTCTGACTTGAATACATCTGTAAGCCAGTCAGTTAAGACCGCACTATCTTGCATCGTACCCAAAATTTCTTGGATACTTTTCACTTCTGTAAGATAAGCTGTGTAAGACTCGCCATATAAGTCAGTAAATAACTCCATCTGGTAGCGTATACGTTTAGCTTCTTTTCGCAAACTATGAAGAATTTCACCTTCTGTTGTCAATTGTTTTTCTATCTTTTCTGGTTTCCAGTTTTTCTGGATTTTCACTTCTGATTCCACAAATTGAGTGCCAACTAGCCAACCCGGATGCAGTAAAAAGCTACTCAATTCTGGTAAAAGTAAATCTGGTAGCACTTGCTGGATAGCAACAGATGCCAAAGGTTGATAACTGGGTTTCTCTAACCACTTGTCCAATGCCTCTTTTAGAGACTTGTAAGATTCATCCTTTAACGTTTTCTGCACACTCGATAGGACATCTTCACGTTGTTTAGCCAAAGCTGTGAAAACTGTTTGTAGAGATTCCTGCTCTTTGCAGGGTAAGTTTGGTTTGTAATTATTTTCCAAACTTTCTTTGAGTACGTCTAAATCTCGCAGACTACCAAGACGACGGGCTATTTTACCAATATTTTTATCGCTGACTGGTTTTGACACATCTAACGCTAGCCCAAACCTAGTTACAGCCGTGCGTAGGCGACGCATTCCCACTCGCATTTGGTGCAGCGCTTCTGGATCTTCATCTTTCTTCACTAATTTTTCCCACTTCAAGGTTTTCTTAAAGTGTTTTTCAATCGCTTGATACGCGTAGTCCCCTAGAGTTTTTACCGTGGGTTGTGTGGCTAATTTCATAATTGGTCTTAATGACTACCTAATCAGGTTATTGCATGATAGCATTAGTTAAAAGTTTGCATCTACTACTTTTGATATTGTTTTATGCAATTAAAATTGGAAACTATTCTTATGACTATCTATACTTGCATCCTCTTTTAGAAATATGCCATATCTATCAAAGGTTTGAAAAGCAGATTCACCCCTGCAATTTGATATTCATGATTGCTTAATAATATTTTGCATAGATTAAATGATTTATTATCATAATATCAGAAGAAATATTTTCGCAATTATAAAGATGATTTAGAATGTCAAACTCATATTTCTTAAGTCAAGTATTGTTAACTTTTATAGATAATTTTAAAGAACATAGAGAAGACTTATCAGCGGTGCTGTTAACACATCAGAAGTATTTATGGTTGGGGTCAGATGAAACCTCAACTATTGAACAACTCTCTTTGGTTGATACTGATAAATTTACAGAGCATCAACAATTTCGGGTAGCAGAATTTATCAGCTTGCCTGCATCAGAAGAGGAAGAAATTGATATAGAAGGACTTGCTTACACGGATTATTATCTATGGTTTGTTGGTTCTCATAGCTACAAACGTAAAAAACCTAAATCTGAAAAGACAGATGCACAAAACTTTAAAAGGCTAGCAAAAATTGAATCAGAACCCAACCGTTATCTTTTAGGAAGGATTCCGATGATAGACGGTAAGTTGTTCTCATCCTGCCCACATCCCCAAAATCCAGGTGTGCAGTTGAATGCCGCTAAACTAGAGGTGACGAACCAGGGTAATTTGCTGATCACAGCTTTGGCAGATGATCCCCATTTAAGCTTGTTTATTAAGGCAGCAATTCCAGGAAAAGATAACGGCTTTGATATTGAAGGAATAGGCATTTACCAAAACCGTATTTTTCTGGGTTTGCGTGGTCCTGTATTGCGGGGTTGGGCTGTTGTTCTGGAAATAGAGTTAGAAGATTCTAGTTCTGGACTCTTGAAACTGGGGCCAATTGGGGAAGCAAAGGAGTTATATAAAAAGCATTTTCTCTGGTTGAATGGTTTGGGAATTCGGGATTTGTGTGTAGATGGAAAAGATTTGTTGATTTTAGCCGGGCCAACGATGAATTTAGATGGCCCCGTGCAAATTTATCGTTGGGTAAATGGTGTTAATTCGCGAGAAAATGTCTTCAGCAATCCAGATTTGGTGCAAGATATTCCCTATGGAAATCGGGAAGAACACGCTGAGGGAATGACACTGTTTGAGGATGTAGCTGGCATACCTTCGCTATTGGTAGTTTATGACTCTCCAGCAAAAACTAGATTGGTGGGTGATAGTGGTGTAATAGCGGATGTGTTTAAGCTGGGATAAGCAATTTCGGATTTTGGACTTCGGCTCCTTTCGGCTTCGGTTCCATCGAGCGGAGCCGAGATGCTCAAGGCAAGTCGCTCAGTCGAACGATTTTGGATTTTGGATTGTTAAAGGTTAGTGGAGATTGCTTGTACGGGACAGCTGGGGATACACTGTTCGCAGACGATACAGCGCGATCGCGTGAATGTCAACTTGTATGTCTCTGGGTGGAGAGTGAGGGCTTCGGTAGGACAGACTCCAGTACACAAGCCACAGTGGACACAGACATCAGGATCAATCGCAATTTCGCCTAATGTATAAGAAACACTAACATGGCGCGATCGCATCCACTCGATCGCTGCATCTAATTGATCGATATCTCCCGATAGTTCCACTACCAGTTTGCCAATTTGATTTGGGGCAACTTGGGCGCGGATAATATTGGCAGCGACGTTGAACTCTTTGGCCAGTACGTAAGTGACTGGCATTTGCACGGCGCGTTTAGGGAAGGTAAGTGTTACTCGTTTTTTCACAGGTTTAGCAGAGGGTTTTTTCTGTTGTAGCGTATTGGGAGTTTTATAACTCCAAAGATCATTACTTAGTTAGAAGATGCAATACATGAGTAGGGGCGCACAGCTCCCTACTCATGTATTGACGATAAGTCTAAATGTGAGTCGTTTAAATACTCTGGTTTGACTCCAAGTCCGATCAAAATTCTGGTTGCGATTTTTTCCGATCGCCCTGCTACCCCCCTGAACGCTTACGGAGAGACCGTTGTAAGGCGTTCACTGCCGCCATGAGCCTTCAGGCATATCGATGTTTGGGTCTGCGGAGGCCAACGCCTGTTTCAGTCCGGTGCTGTCGAAGGGGACGCAATAGGCTGGTTTAGCACGCTCGAAGCGCCAACCTTCGGAGAGGACACCGACATCAACAACATCAAAGCCAAATTGATCGAGAAGATCGCTGACTAACTTCTTCGCGTCAGCCTCATCACCTGCGATCGGCAGCGCACGCCGATCAGGCGAGCCTGAAGGTCGCCCATCCTTATCGAGATCCAGGGCCCGAATGGCGTTGAAGGCTTTCACAACTTTGGAGTCCGGGAGATGCTTGGCTAGAAGCTCGCTAGTTGTGGTCTTCTTGCTGTCCAGGTCAGGAATATGTCCGTCCCGCTCCGGATAGTAATTGTTTGAATCGACGACAATCTTTCCAGAAAGAGGCTTGCTCGGAACCGACTGGTAGTTCTTCAGGGGTATCGCTACGACGACGATGTCACCAAACTTTGCTGCTTCCTCAACCGTACCAGCTTTACAGCCGATCGCCATAACCGTGCTGGCCAAAGTCTCAGGACCACGAGAGTTACTCAGCATTACCTGATGATCCTGCTTTACTGCAAGGCTTGCTACTGTGCGCCCAATGAATCCTGCACCTATTAAATGCCCTCGCCAGATGGTACGGATTCAACTGAACAAGCTCTGCCAACTGCCGGAGTGTAATCGGCTCTGCAAGATAAGTTTGAAAGTAATCGGTAATCTGGCGAAGCGTTCTGCGTGTCAGTCCACCCTGGTGAAGCTGTGTTGCTGTAGTATGCGCTGCATAACGTGTTGCCAAGTGGGCTATTAGAGCGCGGCTGATCAGATCGGCATAGAGCGGACCGGACGGATTTCCAGCTTGAAGTTCACTTCTTAGAGCCAAGCCCAGATGGAACACTTGTTCGTCTTTGATCCCTTTTTGGATGATAAAATTTGCCTGTGGCCTAACAAGGTAGTCCGACAAGACCTCTGTAACCAATGACGGAGCTAGAGTGATATGGAGTACCTCTCGATACTTCTGCCAACTCACTCCATGCCTCACACCACGCGGCGTGAAACAGATACTGCCGGGAGACATGCATGTCTTATACAGTTGATCGCCCTGTCGGAACTCGATCGGCAGCGCTCCACTCAACTGTAGTGTCAGACGAAAGTAGGGTGTTTCGTACTCCCCAAGGTTGCAAGCAGCTAGGTGGTACTCTTCGAGCAGAATACCTTCCCAGCCAGCAAGCGCGCTGGAGAGGAAAGGTCTGGCGCCAACTGTATTGTTTAGAATTTCGCTGATCTTATGCATGATACATGACGAGAGCGAAGATGTAAGGTGATTTCCGTATCGAACCACTTGAGGAAAATGAGGAGTTTGTCCTCACTGAACCGTTGCAACTCCAGGGCAAACGCATCTAAAGTATAAGAATCCTTTAATAGCAGGGGTTTGGGCGTTTTATAATTTAGCCTATTTTTTGAGCAAGATCCTTATCCAGTAAGGGTTTCAGAAAAACCGTGCGTTTGCCCTGGTTGCAACTCTGCTTTCATCAAATGAGATACTTAGGGCTGGGGAATGCCAAGAAGTTCGCTGATTTCGCGATCGCCGTTTTGGAGGTCGATTTTACTTCGACTCAGGGAGTGCTAGTATACTTCAGATCACCTTCAATATTTTCAATTCCTTGCAAGACTGTTGAAGTCCACTTAAGTGTGCCATCTCTTTTTTTACAAGCAGCTTTTAAATAGTTTCCTCTGATGCGGATATGCTGGCAACTGAACTGATAATTGCTAGCTTTACCAGGGTCAGTCACTTGGAAAGTGCCGTTAATATTTTCAATCCCCCGTAACTCTATTGAAGTTTTGTTGAACGAACCATTGCTTCGGCTACAACTAGCTGAGAGAACGTTGCCATAAACTGAGATGTGGTTACAGCTTTTTTGATAACTGCTAGATGTAGCATTAGCAGGGGTATTAATCCCAACTAAAGTAGATGTTGCTAAAAGAGCAATTACACTAAATAAATTTCGCTTCATGATTTTGTTTCTCTATGCCGACAAATTGTTCTACATCTTTAAATAAGCCGATTTCGGATGCAATCCCATAATTTTTTGACTTTAGAGAGGGTAAGTTCACGCCCAAACACTGTTGGCGAAAGTGTTACAAGTCATCAGAGAAATTTTTTACTAATGCTCTTTAGTAAATGCAGTATTACCCCAGTTACTCGTGATATCCTCTGTTAATGCCGCCCCCAGTTTTCGCGCCCAAATATCAAAAATATCACTAACACCAAGCGTATTGGTATAAATCTTAGATTAGCGCAAACCTAAAATTTCAGAAATCGCCGCTACAATATCCAGATAGAAGTTGCCTTTGACTGCGCGAAACAATTCAAATTTAGAGTCAGGGGCACCAAAAAACGGTCTGAGAAACCATCCTAACTGCATACCAACAAAGGCATAAAGCAATAACCAGGATCTTAAAATAGTGGTGCGGGTTTTTTTGCCAACTTCATCTTGTTGAGAAAGTAATTGCATTCCTTCATAAAGGAATTTAACGCCAAAGATGCCTGTAATCCCAAAAATTAACACATTCAACAGTTTAAAAAATTGATAAGAATCGGGTGTAGTAATTAGAAAAAATAGTGTAACTGGTGCCAAGCTGAATAAAAGTACACTAATCACCGATACAGATGTAAGCAACACAACGAAATGTTGTTGAATACTACTCCGGGAACCAAATAAAACATTAAAAAAGAATAAAGTTGGGAAACAAATAATCAGTGTTAATAAATAAAAGGCCGGAAGTTTAATAGCACCAGATAATGCCTGTGCCCAACTGTTAGATGCACCGATAATTGCGCCATAGATGGCAAAGAAAATGGAACTAGTTACGAATAAAGAACTGATTTTATTTTGTAATCGGACTCCCTGACGAATTTCTTCTAAGAAGGACTGGCGATCGCGGAGTAAATTAACCAAAACCCCAAATTGTTGAATTCCGCGATTTGGCTTTTTCAGCATAAATTTATCTGTTCTATATTTTGTTAAATTACTAATGACTAATTAACGAATTCCTAAAAGATAGCTAATAGCTTTAATCACACTCAAATAAAAATTACCTTCTCTTTCGCGGAATAGTTCAAAGGCAGAACCAGGTGTGCCAAAAAACGGTCTGAGAGTCCATCCTAACTGACTGCCTACGAAAGCGTAAAGAAATAGCCAAAATTGTAAAATCTTCTGGCGTGTCTTGCTACCTTCATTATCTTGTTCTAAAACTAAACTTGTAGCTTGATATAAAGACGAAACACCAATAAATCCAGTTATGGCAAAGATAAAGACATTTAACAGAATTAAAAATTGGTAATTATTCGTGGTAATCAAGAAAAACAGTGTGATTGGAGCAAAGCTAAATAAAAGAACGCTCGTAATTGAAACAGCAGTTAAAACTAATGCTAAATGCTGTCCAAAAGTCCGCTTTGAACCAAAAATAATATTAGCAAAGTACAACGTCGGGATACAAATCAGGAGTGTGATTAAATAAAGGGCTGGGAGTTTAATGGCGGAAGACAAAGCTTGCATCCAACTATGGTATGCACCAATGATTCCGCCATAAGCAGCGATAAATAAGGAACTACAAACCAGCAGAGAAATGATTTTATTTGGTAATCTCGTACCTTGGCGAACTTCTTCTAGAAATCCTTGGCGATCGCGCAGAAAACCAATCAACACTGCAAAGTATTTTATTCCTAAAGATTTCCGTTCAATCATATTCTCCTCACACAGGTAAGATTCTAAGTTTCATCTGAATAATCACCGCCAGAACCATACTTCCAGGCATCAACCAAACGATGCCAATAATATTGTTGTTCATTTGGTTGATTCTTAATCCATGTTTCTAGCATTGGACTCAACCAAAACAAGGCAGTGTACACACCTAAGTTACTGTAATGTAACATCCAATCTAACAAACTTCCTAAACCTACTTGGGGAATTATCTTGGCAACTAATCCCGGATGATATAAACCAGTTTTTAACAGTGTTTGCGTTAATGCTGAAAACTGCACTATATCCTGTAAAAATGGTTTTAGCACTGGTGTACCCAACTGTTGCATTTCCTGAAATACCACCGAGAGGAGTTGGTTAATTTGATCTGGAGCAATTTTCTGATTTACACCAACACTCATCGCCCTTTGAAACAACCAGGTAACAGTCAAACTTGGCTGATAGGGTTGCAGCAGTACTAAGGCTTGTGCAGATAATTGTTCTGTTTCCAGCGCTTCGTAAATGCCATAAGTTAAACGCTTCAGGTGACGCACCATTGCCCCAAAACCACCAAAACTCAAGGGAGATTGACTACCACTGCTATCTCCGGCTGGTAGAATGCGACTCCAAGGGGTTTTTAGGGGACTTTGGCGATAGGTAGGAAAGAAGCCAAATAGCGCCCGTTGAAATTTCAGTTCGCTCAATTCCACTCCCTGATATTCTGGTAAAAGACGCAGATATTCCTCAAATAGAGCTTCTAAACTCAAGCGTTGGGGATGTGCATCCATGTAGGTAAACAAGTAAGTGGTTCTGCCATCCCTGGCTGGGAAGGCTTCCCAGAAGTATTGACATTGATTTTGCAAAGATGTAAATGATAATAACAAGTCGCCTGAGTTGTTTTCCGGAAAACCTTGGGCGCAACTTCCCACAACTAAGCAAAGGGCATCTGGTTTTTTTCCTTGGCGTGCTTGTTGGGTGATGGGTGAAAGATGTCCCATCGCGTCGATTAATAACCGAGTTTTGAATTGGTTATTTACGATCACCCCATCTGGATGAACTACCGCTTCAGTAAAAGGTGTATTTTCTAACAACTTTCCCCCAGCGGCGAGAAATCGGGTTTTCAAAGTAGCTAGTAGATAAACCGGATCTACGCCGATATTCAAGACATCCTCTACCCAAACTTCTGTACCACCAGCAAAACTAACTCGGGCTGGGTTATATTTAGTAGCGATCGCACTTGCTAATTCCTCTTCAGTTAGCAAGTTCAATTCCACAAACACATCTAATTCTTTCCGAGAGATATTCCACTCTTGATCCCTCCCCCGCAAAATTCCCCGTTCCATCAACGCCACCCGCAGTCCCTTCACCGCTAAGGCGCAACCAATTAAAATGCCTAAAGTGCCACCGCAGATAACTACATCGAAGTCTACAACGCCTAAAGGCTGTTGACTTTCTTTAACTAAGGTTGGGATAGGTGCGGTGTTTGATCGCACAGATGTAAGGATGCGATCGCCTTGGCGCAATCCTCCTAAAACATCGCCGGGTAATTGGGAAAGGATTTCTTCAGTTAAAGACATTTGGGAAAAACTAAACTCTACATTCCAAAACTACCTGAGAATGACGAAAGTAGCTCAATCAAAAATCTCTCCCTGGTTTTACTACGTAATATGATGTCCGCCAAATTACCCATAATAAACAACCCCACCCCTTAGCCCTACGGTGTACACACAAGTCCAATTACCCCCCTTAATCCCCCCTTATTAAGGGGGGTAACAAGATTTCTTGTTCCCTCCCCTTGACAAGGGGAGGGTTAGGGTGGGGTAAAACTGACGCTAAAAGCTCAGTTAATCAGCTATTTCAGACTTGTGTATACACGGTAGCCCCGCAGGCGGGGAGGTTAGCTCAAGCGTAGCTTTGGCGGGGTGGGGTTCTGGGTATTATGCTTAATTGCGCGGACATCATATCACGTGAAATTATCCCAAACCGAATAGTTTAGAAATCGCAGGCAATAATTTATTACCCGCTTCCACCAGCGAAGCAACAGCAGGTAAGCCTGTAAATATCCCTTTCAACATAGTGATTGCCGTTTTTGCCGTCTTTTGCTTGGTGGATTCTTGGGGATTTTTACCTGCTTCTGCTAAAGCTTGTATCTGTATTAATGCATCAGCTTTGTCTGTTTCTGGCAAATCTGCCGACTGTGAAATTGCTTGTTGCAACTGCGTCAATAGTTCTTTAATTCCCGGTTTATCAGTTTGCGGCGATTCAGGCAATTGCCCAATTGTATTGGTAACATCACCAGTAATCTTACCCAGGTTGATGACTCCACTGATATCTCTGCCAGCACTGATATTGGTTGAATTATCTTGAGGCATGATGGTACTTCCTTGTGTATAAAAATTTGGCTGCTGGAGTGCAGTTGTGATCATATTTTTTAAATCACGAATCTGATCGCTTCTTTCTACCAGCAGTAATTGCTGACTCTGCGATAAAGCTTTGAGTTGATTATAATCATCAAAATATTCTGCACTCAGTTGAGATTTATCGCTACCTGCGGCGGTTTTGGCTCTGAGCAAGAATTTATCTTCGCCGCGTTTCTCCATTGCCACAATTTCTAACTCGGCTTCGGGATGTTTTTCGGCAAGGTTTTTGAAAGCGATCGCAACAGCGCGGGGGTCAACACCTTGATTATGGTAAAGGTCGAGGGTATCAAAAATTGGCTGGATAAATTCGGCAAAATCGCCGTCTGCAAATACCTCTTGATTATTATCAGGTTTACGGAGGGGGTCAGGGTTTTCTTTGGTGGGTAAGCGCATGTAGACATATTCACACCTTGCACCATGCAATTTAGTTGTATTTGTAATACCCCAATCTTCGATGTACGCGCCTGTGAGTGTTGCACCTGTTAAATCTGTGCCGTCTAGTTGCGTTTGCTTCAGCTTTGCTCTTGACAAATCGGCATCTTGCAAGTTGGCTTCACTGAGATCAGCGCCAATAAAGCTGGCATCTGCTAAATTTGCTGATTGTAAGTTGATACCCCGCAGGTTTTCACGGTAAAAATTCTTATCCTGTCCCTGTCCTGTAACCAGCAGTTGACGTACTTGTGAGTTTTGCAGATAAGTTGAGCCAGGACGAACACGGTCAAGCATTTTGGTTTGATGCCAACGGCTACAGATAAGGATTGTGTTTCGCAAATCTGTACTTTTGAGTGTGGCTTGGGTAAAATCAGCATTGGTTAAATTAGCGCCACGAAAACTTGTACCTCCTGTTGCAGCAAAGGTAACAGCGATATTACGAATCAAGGAGTGCTTTTCGTCTCCTTTCATGGCTCGCCAGCTGATGTAGATACTAAATAACGTTCCGGCGAAGGCTCCGGCTAAGGCGAAGGCTCCGGCTAAGGCGAAGGCTCCGGCTAAGGCGAAGGCTCCGGCTAAGGCGAAGGCTCCGGCTAAGGCGA